>NZ_NSJZ01000098.1 GCF_002287065.1 Paracoccus salipaludis | reverse complement strand
CAGCCTTTGATCACAGCAAGAACTTGGTCGATGTGCGTCCGCTGCTGCTGCGCGCGCCTGATCATCAGGCTGCGGGTCTTCTCGTTGTGCCGGGTGATCTCGTGTAGTTGATGACCCAGCTGGTCCAGTTGTAGGCGGGGAATCTTCTGCCCGCGCTGTACGGCCGCGTTCATCGCCCGGACCGCCTGGTTCACGTTCCGTCCGATTGCCGAAACCTCCTTGGTCAGCGCTTCGATCTCGCCCGCCTCCGGTGGCTCGATGTGGTAGACGCCTGCCGCGTAGAGCAGCACCCGCCGCGCCGTGTCGGCCCGGCTTAGATCCAGCTCCCGCGCCAAGGCGTCCAGCCGCTCCATGTCTTCTGCGCTGACCCGTACCGTCAGCACCTTGCTGCGCGACTGCGGCAGGCGCTCGTCCCAGCGGTTCTTAAGGTTGTAGATCGTCCGGCGGCTGACCCCGTATTTCTTCGCCAGCTCCGTTACCGGCACCTTCGCGTCCAGCTCGCCCCGCAGCGCCTGCTTCTGGGCGTTCGTCAGGCGGCTGAACTTGCGTCTCGGCATGTGTGAAGTATCCAACTTTAAAGGCTGTGAAGTATCCAAATTACATTTCCTGCCATTTACACATGCCAAAATACAGTCCTTCACAGA
>NZ_NSJZ01000097.1 GCF_002287065.1 Paracoccus salipaludis | reverse complement strand
CAGGGGGCGGTCTGATCGGAGCGCAACAGCGCTGGATGGCACGGTGATCTCTCTCATGAGACAACAGTACTTAACACAACAAGTTGTCGTCAACGTGTTGTCTGACCCCTCCGGGATGTTGTCGTGAACCCTCCGGGATGTTGTCGTGAACCCTCCGGGATGTTGTCGTGAACCCTCCGGGATGTTGTCGCCAGCCCTCCGGGATGTTGTCGTGAAGGCCTACAGTGTCAGTGTCGGGTGTCGCGGGGAGCGTAGCGACACGCGACACGCGACACCCGACACTCAGCCGAAACCGGCGGCCAAGGCCGCCCACCCCGCGGCTTGCCAGCCCTTGGACCGGCGCTGCGCCCGCGGGGCGGCCCAAGTGGCGAGGGCAGCTCTCTCACCTGCCACGCTGCCCCAGCGGCCAAGTCAGCAGGCTGAGAAAACAAGAAAGGCACTGAGAGGCGCTTTAGCGCCCCACAGAGGCCTCTCAGCCTCTGGACAGGGAAATCCACCTGAGAACCCGAGACAGGGCTCTAGGAGGCTTCTGCGGGGCTCTGTGGGCCCACCGCTGTTCGATCCTCTGGCGTCATCGCCAAGGCGGCATCGTTGCCCCTGCCCTCCTGATCGTTGCTCTACAGACCCACTCAGCGGGCTTCGAGA
>NZ_NSJZ01000096.1 GCF_002287065.1 Paracoccus salipaludis | reverse complement strand
GCGCGTGTAAGCGCATCGCCCGCGTCTGGGCAGGGGCCGGTCGCAGCGGGATGTTGCACCGGCCCCATCCATTTGCCGGGACTAACCCATCATCCCAGAAATGCCTTGGATTTCGTATTCCTCTTTCTTCGCGGCCCTGACCGCCTCGAGCATGGCGTTCAACTCAATGACCCGTTGACCGGCATCCATTAGACTCATGTCGTTTCGTGCCAATCTAGCGACCTCAAAGCGGCGTTCTTCGACCAGTTGCCGCTCGAGCTTTTCGAGGTTCTGATAGTCTTCGGATTGGGTTGACATGCGTGGTTCCTCTTGGGTTTCTAGGTGCGCCTCGAGCATAGCTTGCGCCGTTATCCTGGCACAACCGCGCCGCGCGTGGGTTGCTTGCGGGTTGCATGACATAAAACTCGTTATCGGGGGACGGCGACCGCAGGTTGATCCGGGGGGAGGTCAGCGGCGGTGCCAGGGCCACCAGCGGCGGGGCGGAGGCGCAGGGGCGCTCTGCTCTTGGGGAGCATCGCGGCGGGCCAGCTCCTGGGCCTGCGCCCTCCACTCGTCGCGGTCCCGCTCCAAGTCTGCAATCCGCTGATCCTTGCCCTTCAGTTCCGCCTCCAGCATGGCGATGCGGATCAGGGTTTCGTCGGGGGGTGGCACCTG
>NZ_NSJZ01000095.1 GCF_002287065.1 Paracoccus salipaludis | reverse complement strand
CATGAGCCCAGAGAAACAGGGACGTTCAGTCCATGCCGTTACCTTCCGCTGGCGTTGGAAGGACCCGCATGCTGCCGCTGACACCGCCAGCGAAAACGAGCGCCACAGCGTTGCACGCCGCCGTCAGCAGGAGACAGCCGGCGCGCCACCGATGATTGAGGACAGGGATGAAGCGGCCCGGCTCTGGTGCGGCCCGGCTCTGGTGGGAAGGTCTGGTCCAAAGCGCTCGCGATGAGTGGGCAGAGCGGATTGGTCGGACGTTCAAGGCCGCTGGAAAGGAGCATACCCGCCCAGAACGCATTCTACGCCGGATGGCTTTTGACGTGACGCATCCTGATGCGCTTCATAGTGGAGAAGATGGTGCACCACGCAACAAGGCAGTAAAACGGTGATGCTAAGCTTGCGACAGGCGGCTGAACTGACAGGCAAGAGCAAGTCAACTCTTACACGTGCTATCAAGGCAGGTCGTCTTTCTGCCTCCCGCAACGCTGAGGGGATGTTTGCCATAGATCCTGCTGAGCTCGCACGTGCTTATCCCTTCGTGGCCCCGTCCGACGCAGAGCATGACGCACACCATGGTGCACCACGCAACAGTGAGACAGATGAAGCAGCAATCCTGCGCCTGCAGCTTTCTCTATTGATAGACGAGCGGGAGCG
>NZ_NSJZ01000094.1 GCF_002287065.1 Paracoccus salipaludis | reverse complement strand
AGGACGCGTCGAAGCGCTTGCGCACCTCATCGGCTGGGAACAGGTACACGTCCACGTTCCGGGGGTCCGCCGGGTCGTCCACGGCCGACACCAGCACCAGCTCCACCTCATCGAGTGTCTTCCACCGAGTGCCGCCTTCGACGGGCTGGTAGGCGAACCAGCGGTCGCGCGTGGTGCGCACCGAGACGGTCGAGGTCTTGCCGTCCTTGATGGCGTCGTAGGTGTTGCTCAGGCCGCGGCCGGGTTGCCGCTTGAGGTCGTAGCCGATCCGCTTCGCGCCCTCGATGGCGGCGCCGACCATAAGGCGCCACGAAGCCATGTCGTTGGTGAGTTTCAAACGGTCTCCCATGACTTTTTCCCTTCCCTGTCGGTTACGTCGAACTGATTCAATTACCCTAGAACCTATTACAGAAAAGGAAGAGCGTTTGTCAAACCGTTTGATACCGTATGCCCCAACTATAACCAAACATGACGTAACCAAGCTGTATATCGTTTGTGCCACTGCACAGACCAGGCAGCTGGTTCCGATATTCAGTGCAAGGCAGGGTTTGGTCTCACAAATCTGTTGCCAATTTCTTAATCTTATTGAATCGTATATATTGCAAACGCAAAACTTAGGGTACGCTAATGCAAGACTTCGATGACCTAGATTCCTACTTGGC
>NZ_NSJZ01000093.1 GCF_002287065.1 Paracoccus salipaludis | reverse complement strand
TCCCGGAGGGGTCAGACAACACGTTGACGACAACTTGTTGTGTTAAGTACTGTTGTCTCATGAGAGAGATCACCGTGCCATCCAGCGCTGTTGCGCTCCGATCAGACCGCCCCCTGACTCCAGCCATGGTTTCGGCTGTGTGGGAGATCGCGGCCGCACTCGATGAGCAGCGCGTGCCCGCTGCCGTCCCCAATGCGGTCTGGCTCGAAGTTCCCACCCTTCGCCTTCGAGGCGAGGGCAGCCGGGCCGATAACGTCTGGCTCCGGGAATGCCTCGACCGCCTGACCGGCGTGAAGCTGTCCGGCGAATACCGGGGCGATCCGTGGGGGGCGGTGGTCCTGGCCGAATGGCACATCATGCAGGGGGGCAGCGTGGCCCGCCTGCTGATCCCGCCCGCTGGCGTTCACGCTCTGCGCAGCCCCTCGAACTTCACCAAGATCGAGGCCTACGCCGCGCATCGCCTGACGGGGCACGGCCGCCAGCTCTACGCGATCCTTGCCGACAAGAAGCGCCTTGGCAGGCCCTACTGGACGTTCACGTTGGACGAACTCCGGGCACTCATGGGTGCTGATACCCAGAAGTCCTATACCCGCTTCAACACCTTCCGGCAGCGTGTCCTCGATCCGGCCGTTGAGGCGATCAATGACTACGGCACCGTCAGGGT
>NZ_NSJZ01000092.1 GCF_002287065.1 Paracoccus salipaludis | reverse complement strand
GTGGCAGGTGGGGAATTGCCCTTGCCGTCTGCACCGCCCCTGAGGCGCAGCGCCGATCCAAGGCCTGGCAAGTCTCGGAGGCGCGCGGCGCAAGCCGCCAGTTTCGCCGCAGTGTCGGGTGTCGCGTGTCGCGTGTCGCTACGCTCCAGCGACACCCGACACTGACACTAGAAGTCTAAAAATGGAGGCGCCGGAGGGTAAAAATGGAGGCGCCGGAGGGTATGAATGGAGGCGCCGGAGGGTATGAATGGAGGCGCCGGAGGGTATGAATGGAGGCGCCGGAGGGTAAAAGTGAGAACTTGTAATGGAGTAGACTCAAATATACCCTCCATTTATGAGAGAAATCACCGTGCCCAGCAGCGCCGTTGCGCTCCGATCCGACAAGCCGCTGACCCCGGCTATGGTCTCGGCAATATGGGAGCTGGCCTCGGCGCTCGATGCTGCCCGCGTCCCCGCCGAAGTGGACAACAGCGTCTGGCTGGAAGTGCCGTCGCGGCTGCTGCGCGGCGAGGACGGGCGCAACGACAACATCTGGCTGCGCGAGTGCCTGACCCGCCTAACCGGGGTGCAGCTCAGCGGCGAGTGGCGTGGCGATCCCTGGGGCGCGGTCTTGCTGGCCGAATGGAAGATCACCCAAGGTGGCTCGATGGTGCGGGCGTTGATCCCACCAGCCGGCGTCCATGC
>NZ_NSJZ01000091.1 GCF_002287065.1 Paracoccus salipaludis | reverse complement strand
GGCGAGTGGCGTGGCGATCCCTGGGGCGCGGTCTTGCTGGCCGAATGGAAGATCACCCAAGGTGGCTCGATGGTGCGGGCGTTGATCCCACCAGCCGGCGTCCATGCGCTCCGCAGCCCGCAGAACTTTGCCAAGATCGAGGCCCGCGCCGCTCACAGCCTGACCGGCCACGGCCGCCAGCTTTATGTGCTGCTTGCCGACAAGAAGCGGCTCGGACGGCCATTCTGGACCTTCACCGTGGACGAACTGCGCTCGCTCATGGGGGTGGCTGACAAGAAGTCCTATGAGGTTTGGGGGCAGTTCCGACGCTGGGTTCTGGACCCAGCCCTAACAGCGGTGAACGACTATGGCACGGTCGAGGTAAGCATGACCCCCGAGAAACAGGGCAGGTCGGTTCATGCCGTTACCTTCCGCTGGCGCTGGAAAGACCCGCACGACGCTGCCGAGACTGCCAGCGAGAACGCTCGCCACAGCGCTGCACGTCGTCGCCAGCAGGACACCGAAGACGCCCCGCCCCTCATCGCCGAAGAACCCCAAGCGGAACCGGCGTTAGCGTGGTGGCACAATCTCAGCCAGGTCGAGCGCGAGGACTGGTCGGATCGCGTCGGCCGCACCTTCAAGGCTGGCAACCTCACCGTTCCCAGGCGCGACACCGACCTTGCCCGTACTGCCTTCTCCGTTCATGA
>NZ_NSJZ01000090.1 GCF_002287065.1 Paracoccus salipaludis | reverse complement strand
GAGCGCGGCTCTCTCGGCCCGGTCTTGAGGTCCTCGACCGTCTGGCGCTTGCGCCATTTAGCAACGGTCTTCGGGTTGATCCCAAGATCCCGGCTCAACGTCGCGAGCGAAGCTTGCGATCGTTGTATTGCAGCTCTGACGGCGTGCGTGGTCGTGGCGCTTCCGTGACGAACCTGGCCCATAATGCTTCCTTCCATTCCTGAGAAAGGATCGCACCATCAAACCGTGGGATCAAACACCTAGGCCTGGCCAGCCCGGACGCGCCCCATTGTCGGCACATCCGTGTCAAGACCAGGACTGAGGGCTTGAGTGGCCTTAATCCGTTCTGGGTCTGAGTCTGACGCCTGCGGGATTGCTGAAACCAAGCCCTTCAAAGCGCACCAGGAGGACCTCGATGCCGACTTGTAAAAGTTTCAACTAGGGTCGAATACTGCACTTGGGGAAAGCCGGTATACCAGCTAGTGTTGTCACCAAGTTAATGTGTCGCTGTCGGGGCAATTTAGAAATGTCGCAGTTGGACCCGCCGGAGCATGGCCGGGTCGGGCGGAGACCTCCGCCATCGCAGCCCGGCCCGGACATGCGGGGAAGCAGGGATCGCCGCTGCTCTGATCGCCTCGACCCTCATTCGGCTGCATGCCGCGCCTGAGCCTGCTCGGCTGCGCGCCGCTCCTGGCGCCTTTCCACCCAACCCTTGTTCCCGCGCCTCGGCTTGCTT
>NZ_NSJZ01000089.1 GCF_002287065.1 Paracoccus salipaludis | reverse complement strand
CTCTGACCTGCTCCCCGGGACGTCCCTCGGTCTGATGTAGAGTTTGCTTCGCCACGCAGGAGCAGACGACAAGAGGAAAAGCCGCTTCACCGAGGCGCAGATCATCGGGATGATCAAGGAGCAGGGTCAACGCACTGCGTTGACGGCCTGGCAGCTGCGGAGGTCTGTCGGCGCCATGGGCTGAGCCCGGCCACGTGTCTCACAAGCTGAAGGCCAGGTATGGGGGTATGGGCGTGTCCGACGCTCAGAAGCTGAAGGTGCTCGAGGACGAAAATGGCAAACTGAAGTGACTGCTGGCGGACGCGATGCTCGACAACATCGTGCTGAAAGATCTGCCGGGATCGAAGCGATGGGACGGCACTGGTCCGAGGACCATGGCTGAGGCCTGACGACACCGAAAGCGCGGCGGGAGGCGGTGCTCAAGGCAATACGGATCATGACATCTCGCAACGCCGGGCCTGCCTCCTGGTCGGTGTCGTGCCGCAAGCCGGTCTGGCGCGAACGTCCGCCTGACAACCTCGAGATCCGCAAGGCCATGCAGGAGATCGCAGCCGTGCGCCGCAGGTTCGGCTATCGGCGGATCGGTCTGCTGCTGGAGCGCAGGGGCATGCTGATGAACCCCAAGAAGCTTTATCGGCTCTATCGCGAGGAAGGCTCGGCAGTGAAGTGGCGACGGAGCCGGAAGCGCGCCCGCGGCACCCGCACGCCGATACCGG
>NZ_NSJZ01000009.1 GCF_002287065.1 Paracoccus salipaludis | reverse complement strand
CTGGCCCGGCACGGGGTGATGACCGAACTCGATGCCGGGGCGCTGGCCCGCTACGTGGTGATCTGGCGGCGCTGGCTCGACGCCGAGGCGGAGGTAAAGCGCCGCGGCCCTGTGGTGAAGACCGTGGGCGGCAACATCATCCAGAATCCGTTTCTGGCGGTGGCGAACAAATGCCTGGCGCAGATGGGGCAGATCGAGAGCGAGTTCGGGTTGACGCCGTCGAGCCGCAGCCGGATCCGCACGGCGGCGCCCGCCGAGTCCAGCGATCCGTTCGAGGACTTTCTGAACCGTGGCACCCGCGCGTAAATCTGGCTCTACTCGGAATGCTCCGGCCTGCCCGGTGACGGCATGGGCGAAGCAGGTAGTAGCCGGCAAGGTTGTGGCCGGTCACCTGACGCGCCTGGCCTGCCAGCGCCACCTGGACGATCTGAAGACCGGCGCATCCCGCGGCCTGGTCTGGGACGCTGCGGCCGCGCTGCACGCGGTCGAGTTCTTCAGCCACCTGCGGCATTCGACGGGCGAATGGGCGGGCCAGCCCTTCGATCTGCAGCCCTGGCAGCAGTTCGTGGTGGGCTCGATCTTCGGCTGGAAGCGCGCGGACGGCCTGCGACGGTTCCGAACGGCTTATGTCGAGGTGGCGCGCAAGAATGGCAAGTCGGCGCTGCTGGCCGGGATCGCGCTCTACGCGCTGATCGCCGATGGCGAGGCCGGGGCGCATGTCTATGCCGCGGCCACCACCCGTGACCAGGCGCGGATCGTCTTCGGCGAGGCGGAACGCATGGTCGCGGCCAGCCCGGCGCTGTCGGCCCGCGTGACCCGCACGGTCAACAACCTCGCGGTACTGCCGACCGCCTCGTGGTTCCGGCCACTGTCGGCCGATGCCAGCAAGATGGACGGGCTGAACGTGCACTTCGCCGCCGTGGACGAGGTGCACGAGCATCCGGGTCCCGAGATCATCCAGAAGCTCAACACGGCGACGGGCGCGCGCCGCCAGCCGCTGATCTTCGAGATCACCACCGCCGGGCATGACCGCCACTCGGTCTGTCGCCAGCATCACGAGTTCTCGGTCAAGGTGCTGGAGGGGACGCTGCCCCACGAGACGGCGGATCCGTGGTTTGCCTTCATCGCCACCATCGACGCCGGCGACGACTGGACTGACCCGAAGGTATGGGGGAAGGCCAACCCGAGCCTTGGCGTGACGGTGAAGCCGGATGATCTGAAGCGCCAGATCGACGAGGCGCGCGAGATGCCGGCGCAACAGAACGCGATCCGCCGGCTGCGCCTGAATGAATGGACCGAACAGGTCACCCGCTGGCTCGACACGGAGGTCTGGGCGGAAGGCGGGCTTGCGCCGGAGACCAGCGGCGCCACGATTGCAGCGGACCTGGAGCGGCTCGAAGGCCTGCTTGCGGGACGTGAATGCTATGGCGGTCTCGACCTCGCCCGGGTCAACGACCTCTCGGCCTTCCTGCTGCTGTTTCCGCCGACGCGGGATTCGGCGCTCGGGAGCCTGGCTGACAAGTGGATCGTACTGTCGCGCTTCTGGGTACCGGAGGAGGACATCGGGCGCCGCGCCCGGCGCGACCGGGTGCCCTATGATGTCTGGCGCGACCAGGGGTTCCTGGTGGCCACCCCCGGCAACGCCACCGACTTCGCCTTCATCGAGGCGGAGATCGTCAGCCTCGCCGGCCGGTTCGATCTGCGCGAACTTGCCTACGACCGTACCTTCGCCGGCGAGATCGTCCAGCATCTGCAGGACGAGGGGATCCCCCTTGTCCAGTTCGGCCAGGGGTTCCTGAGCATGGCGGCACCCACAGCGGAACTTGAGCGGCTCGCGGTCTCGCGGTTGCTCTGGCACGGCGGCCATCCGGTGCTGCGCTGGAATGCCTCGAACGTCGCCGTCCGCCATGACCCGGCCGGCAACATCAAGCCGGACAAGGAGCGCTCAAGCGAGCGCATCGACGGGATCGTGGCACTCTGCAACGCGCTTGGCCGGGCCATGATGCGCGACGAGGCGGCCGGTCGCTCGGTCTACCAGGCCCGCGGGCCGATGCTGCTTTGACAGGTTTTTTTGACGCATGTCCCTCTGGTCCCGTCTCTTCGGCGCGCGTGACAGCGCGGCGCCGGCTGGTGCCGTGCATCTGCCGCAGCCGGACCTGCACCCGCAGGCGTCCCTCAGCTCGATGGGCGGCACGGTGGTCCATACCTCCGCCGAGCTGGAGCAGGTCCTCCGCGGCGGGGCTGCCACGGCTGCCGGGGTGAGCGTCTCGCCCGAGACCGCGCTCACGGTGGCCGCCGTCCACGCCTGTGTGCGCATCATCGCGGGCGCGGTCGCCACGCTGCCGCTGCAGTTGCGCCGTCGCATCGACGACCGCACCCGGGAGGATGCCTCTGACGATCCGCTCTGGCACCTGCTGCGGCGCCGACCCAATCGCTGGCAGACACCCTCGCAGTTCCGCCGCATGATGCAGACCCATCTGCTCCTGCGCGGCAATGCCTATGCGATGATCGTCCGCACCCGGGGAGAGGTCCGCGAGCTGATCCCGCTGCAGCCCGACCGGGTGTCCTGTCGCCAGCGGGACGATCTGTCGCTGGAATATGTCTACACCCGCCGCGACGGGACGCGGGTCCGGCTCGGCCAGGGGGAGATTTTCCACCTCGTCGGCATGACGCTCGACGGCATCACCGGCGTCTCGGTCATCGCCCATGCCCGCGAGACCATCGGCCTGTCGCTCGCCATGGAGGAGCACGGCGCCTCGACCTTCCGTAACGGTGCCCGGGTCTCGGGCGTCCTGCGCCATCCCGGGCGACTTGGGCCGGAGGCGGTGGCCAATCTCAAGGCCGGGCTCGACGAGTTCCGCGCCGGCGGTGAGCAGGAGGGCCGGCATCTGATCCTCGAGGAGGGCATGGACTACGCGCGCATGGCGATGACGGCCGAGGATGCGCAATGGATCGAGAGCCGGAAGTTCACCCGCGCCGACATCGCCATGTTCTTCGGGGTTCCGCCGCACATGATCGGCGACACCGAGAAGTCGACGAGCTGGGGCACCGGCATCGAGCAGCAGTCGATCGGCTTTGTCGCCTACACGCTCGAGGATCACCTGACGACCTGGGAGGAGACCATCGCCCGGGACCTGATCACCCCGGGCCGCGACGATCTCTATGCCCGCTTCAACCGGGCGGCGCTGGTCAAGGGCGACATCAAGGCCCGCTGGGAGGCTTACGTCAAAGGTCTGCAATGGGGGGTGTGGAGCCCGAACGAGATCCGCACGCTCGAGGACGAGAACCCGCGTGACGGCGGCGATGTCTATTATCCGCCGCCCAACATGACGGCGCCAGCGACGCCGGACCAGGGCGCTGACAACACGCCGCCACCAACCGAGGAGAGAGGCCCATGACGCTGCGCAGCACGCCCGAGATCAGCCTGTCGCGCCCGCCGAAGCTACAGGCATACGATCCCGATCCGGCCCTGCTGGAGAAGTGGACGCCCGGCCTCCGCGCCAGCTCCGGTCCGGAGACAGCCTACGGCACCAGCACCATCACCGTCCTCGATGTCATCGGCGCCGATGGCCTGACCGGCGAGGGCGTCACCGCCCGACGCGTCGCGGCAGCCCTGCGCGCGATCGACGCCGATACCGTCACCCTAGACATCAACAGCCCCGGCGGCGACTTCTTCGAGGGGGTGGCGATCTACAACCTGCTGCGCGTCGATCCGCGCCAGATCACCGTCCGCATCCTCGGGCTCGCGGCCTCCGCCGCCTCGGTCATCGCCATGGCCGGGGACGAGCTGCGCATCGCCCGTGCGGGCTTCCTGATGGTCCACAATGCCTGGGCGGTGTCGGTCGGCAACCGCCACGATCTGGCAGAGGCGGCCCGGCTGATGGCACCGTTCGACGCCGCCATGGCCGAGGTCTACGCCGCCAAGGCCGGGGTCGATCCGGCAGAAGCGGCCGCCTGGATGGACGCCGAGCGATGGTTCGGGGGCGCCGAGGCCGTGGAAGCCGGGCTGGCCGACGGGCTCCTGGCCGCCGATGTGACCCGGGATGCAGGCGCGCAGCCCGAAGCCCAGAGCGCCTTGCGCCGGATCGACACGCTGCTCGCCCGCCAGAACATTCCCCGGTCGGAACGCCGCGCGCTCCTGGCCGAACTCTGCGGCACGCCGGGCGCTGCCACACACGTCATGCCGCGCGCTGACGACGACTGGACCGCCCTCGCGCGGTCCCTCATCCAGACGCTCACCTGAGAGGCAATCCCATGACCATGATGTCCCACCCTGCGTTCACGCGCGGGATCGTCGCCCTGCGCGCCGACGCCAGCGGCGATCCGAAGCTGATCTTCGCCGAGCTGCAGAAGAGTTTCGAGGCCTTCAAGGCCGAGCACAGTGATCAGCTGGCCGCGCTCCGCAAAGGCCAGGAAGACGTGGTCCGGGCCGAGAAGGTGGACCGCATCAATGCGGCCGTCGGCGAGCTGCAGGCAGCCATGGATGCGCAGGCCGCGCAGATCGCAGCCCTGCGGATCGGTGGCAGCGGGATGGCGGCCGGCCCGGTCGATGCCGCCTACAGCGAGGCCTTCCGCGCCCACTTCCGCAAGGGCGACGTCTCGGCGGCGCTGAACAAGGGCGCTGACGCCGAAGGCGGCTACCTGGCGCCGATCGAATGGGACCGCACTATCACCGACAAGCTGGTCGAGGTCTCGCCCATGCGCCAGATCGCCTCCGTCCAGACGATCTCGGGCGCGGGCTTCCGCAAGCTCTTCTCGGCCCAGGGCTTCGGCTCGGGCTGGGTCGGCGAGACCGCGCCGCGGCCGCAGACCAGCACGCCGACCTTCGGGCATCTCGACTACACCCCGGGCGAGATCTACGCCAACCCGGGCGCCACCCAGCAGATGCTCGACGATGCCGCGATTAACCTCGAGCAGTGGATCGCCAGCGAGATCGAGGCCGAGTTCGCCTACCAGGAGGGCATCGCCTTCGTGGCCGGTGACGGCGTCAACAAGCCGTCCGGGGTCCTGACCTATGCCGAGGGCGGCTCGAAGGCGGCAGCGCACCCTTGGGGTGCGATCCCGACCATCACCGCCGCGAGTGCTACGGTGATCACCGCCGACGAGCTGATCGACCTGGTCTATTCGCTCCCCAGTCAGGCGGCACAGAACGCCCGTCTGGTCGCCAACCGCAACACCCTTGCCGGCATCCGCAAGCTCAAGGACGGCCAGGGCAACTACCTCTGGCAGCCCTCCTTCACTGAAGGCCAGCCGCAGAGCGTGCTGGCCTATCCCGTGACCGAGATGGCGGCCATGCCGGACGTCGCACCCGGAGCCATGCCACTGGCCTTCGGCGACTTCCGCCGCGGCTACCTGATCGTCGACCGCACCGGTGTGCGGGTGCTGCGCGATCCCTTCACCAACAAGCCCTACGTCCACTTCTACACCACCAAGCGCGTGGGCGGCGGACTGCTCAATCCCGAGATGCTGCGGGTCCTCAGGATGGCCGCAGCCTGAGCCAGCGGCCCGGCGTTTGCGCCGGGCCGCCCACCCTTGTCCGAATGGAGGCCATCATGGCTGTGAAGAAGACTGATGCCGCAATGAAAGCCGATGCGGCTGCGACCGAGAACTGCACCCACGGTGTCGCTGATCCTGCGCCGGCGGCAGCGCTGGAGGACGCCTCGGGCGCGATCATCGAACCCGCAATCACCGACGCCGTCGATGTGAGCCACGAGAGCGCCGATGCCAATCCGCGCGCCGGAACCACGGCCGCGCAGAACGCCATTGACTGGAACGACCCCAACCGGGTGCGCCCTGATGAGGGCGACTTCACCGGACAGGGTATCGACCGGGCAGTCTATGGAAAGGCCCCAGACTGATGCGGCTGGTCCTCGTTACCCCGCCGGCCGCACCGCTGATCACGCTGGCCGAGGTCAAGGCGCAGGCGCGTGTCAGTCACGACGACGAGGACCTGCTGATCCAGCACTACATCGATGCGGCCACCGCCTGGCTCGACGGCCCGGCCGGGATCCTCGGCCGCTGCCTCGTCACCCAGACCTGGCGCGCGGAGTTGGCGGCCGTCCCCCGGTCGGTCCGGCTGCCGTTTCCGGACAGCGTGGTCGACAGTGCGATGTTCAGTGATGAAGAAGGGGGCGAGCTGACCCACGAGCTCATCCTGCAGGATCAGCGCCCGCTGCTGCGTCTGAGATCAGGTCTCGGGCGCCCTGCGGTAATTACCTTCACCGCCGGCTATGGCGCCCCCGCCGATGTGCCGGCCGCCATCCGCCAGGCCATGCTGCTGCTCGTCACGCAGTGGTACGAGCATCGACAGGTGACGGGCACAGGCAACGCCTTGCCCTTCGCCGTCGAGGCGCTGCTGGCGCCGTATCGCAGGATCCGGCTGTGAACATGGAGGCGGGGCGGCTCAATCAGCGCGTGACCTTCCAGGCCCATGTCCTGATCGAGACCGACATGGGCGGCGTCATCGAGGGTTGGGAGGATCGATTTACCCCCTGGGCGCATGTCCGCTATCTGCGCGGCTCTGAAGCCGTCATGCAGGCGAGGCTGGTGTCGAAGGCGCCGGTCATCATCACCGTGCGGCAGTCCGCGCAGAGCGTAGGGATCACCTCGGAATGGCGCGCCGTGGTTGGAGGGGTGATCTTCGATCTCAAGGAAGACCCCCGCCCCAGCGAGGATGGCGGGTTTTTCGAGATGCTGGGGGAGGGGTGACCGCGCTAAGGCTCGGTCAGGCGGGAGGCTTGCCGAAAGCCACATCCAAGGTTCTACAACGATCAGGGGGCGTTCGACGCCGCGAACAACCATCTCGTGGCGCCAGTCGGCGGCACCTACCTCTTCCGCGCAACGCTGCTCTACAAGATCAACGCCGGCGCCACGCCGCGCATGCGCGGGCGGCTCGTGCTGAACGGCACGACCGAAATCCGCGGCTCCCTCGGTGAAATCTCCGCCACCCACGTCTCGCTCGCCACTGCGATCTGGCTGCAGACCTTAGTGCCGCTGACTGCGGGCGATACCGTCGAGCTGCAGGGGAACTTCCGGGTCGCGGACGGCTACTTCGCCGCCGATCACACCTCCTTCTGGGGCTGCAAGGTCGGCTGAGCGGCGGAAGGAGGATCCGATGAACCCACCCCGATCCGAGGGCTTCGTGCGCAGGCGCGGCGCGGAGTTCGAGGGTGAACAGGCTTTCCGCGGAAACCGTCCAGTGGACGATTTCGCGGGTGAACGGGACTGCAACGAGAGGTGTGTTGCAGCGAAAGCCTTGGGGACGTAAATTGCAGCAGGTTCAACTACCGCCCACAGAGTCCAAGTATCGCCCGTAACGGAATGCCCCGTCTCCTTTTCTCCGTCCTGTTAATGGCCGCCATCATTCTAGCCGGCGTGCTGCCGCGCGCCGCGATGGTGCACAGCGCGGCGGCGGCACCCGTATCCTGCCATCAGGAAGTGGCGGGACTGCACGAGCAGAACGGACCTGCCAGTCATTGTGGCTTGGACGGCCAGCCCATGTCGGGCGCCTGCGTCATCGCCTGCGTCGGGTCTCTCGCAGACTGGCCGCAGCCTCTGGATGCACTGCCGGCGGATTTCGCCGTATCTGCGCTCTGGTTTCCGTCGGCGGTGGTCCTGCCGGGCCGGCTGACCGACCCGGACGACCGCCCTCCCAGATCCATCTGAACGCCTCCCGAGCGGAGCCGCACAGCGGTTCCTGTCCGAGCGTTGCCCTGCGGGGCTGATGGATTTATTGACATGACACTGACACGCCGCGGCTTTCTGGCCGCATCCGCCGCCATGGCCGCAACAACCGCATGGCCCCGCCTTGCTGCGGCCGGCGAACAACCGCTGTCCCTGACCGCCACGACCCGCGTGATCGAGGTCGATGGCCGCGCCGCCACCGTCATGGGGCTGACGAACGGCGCCGGCCGGCAAGGGCTGATCCTGGATCCGGGACAGCGTTTCCGGGTGGACCTGACCAACGCCCTGGACGAGGACACGATCATCCACTGGCACGGGCAGATCCCGCCCAATGCACAGGATGGCGTGCCGAACCTGCCGCTGCCGCTGATGAAACCGGGCGAAACCCGCAGCTTCGACTATGCGCCGCTGCCCGGCACCTTCTGGATGCACAGCCATGTGCCGCTGCAGGAGATGAGCCTGCTGGCCGCGCCCCTGATCGTGCGCCGACCCGAGGATCTGGCGGCCGATCGGCAGGAGGTCGTGATGTTCCTGCACGACTTCTCGTTCCGTTCGCCCGCCGAGGTGATGGCCGAGCTGGTGGAAGGCGGCGGGCACCACGACATGGCCGCCATGGGCGCGCCCGCGGCCGGGCATGGGGCCATGGCCGGCATGGACCATTCCGGCATGATGATGCCGGGGATGGCGATGGGGGCATCGGGGCATGCCGGCATGGGCGGCATGGCCATGGACCTCAACGACATCGAGTTCGACGCCTATCTGGCCAACGACCGCACGCTGGCGGACCCAGAGGTGGTCGCGGTCGAGCGCGGGGGGCGCGTCCTGCTGCGGGTCATCAACGCGGCGGCCGCCACGTCCTTCTGGATCGACACCGGCGGGATCGCCGCGCGGCTGGTGGCGGTCGACGGGCATCCGGTGGCGCCTGTCAACGGCACGCGCTTCGGGCTGGCCATGGGCCAGAGGCTCGGCCTGGAGATCGACATTCCCGATGCAGGGGCGTTCCCGATCCTCGCCCTGCGCGAAGGCGCACGCGAGCGGACCGGGATCGTCCTTGCCACCCCCGGCGCTTCGGTGCCCCGGATCGAGACGCTGAGCGACAGCGCCAGCGGCGCTTTCGACATGGACCTGGCGCAGGAGGGGCTGCTGCGCGCCGCCCTTGCCGATGCGGATACGTCGCTGGCGGCACGGCCCGCGGATCGCGCGCACATGATCATGCTCGGCGGATCGATGCAGCCCTACCTGTGGACCATCGACGGCCGGACCTGGGGCAACCACATGCCGATCACCGCCCGGACCGGCGAGCGCGTGCACCTGACCTTCCACAACATGTCGATGATGGGGCATCCGATGCACCTGCATGGCCATGTGTTCCAGGTGGTGAACGTCAACGGACGGGTGATTGCCGGCGCGCTCCGGGACACGGTCTATGTGCCGCCGATGGCAATGGTGACGGTGGCGCTCGACGCTGGCGAAGCCGCGCGCTGGATGCTGCACTGCCACCACATGCCGCATCTCTTCACCGGCATGATGACCGAGTTCGCCGTCACGGCCTGAGACAGCCGCCACCGAAGGCAGCCGCTTTCCGGTGGCAAGACAGGTTTACAAGGCGCCCTGTCGGTATGGCTGAAGGCCGACTTGGTCGGCCGTGCCGCCGCAGAGCGGGCGCAGGAAGACAAAGGATGAGATCATGAACAAGGGATTGATCGGCGTGCTGGCTGTTGCCGCCATTGCCGCCGCAGGCTGGTATTGGAGCGAGACCCGCAGCAGCGGCGCCACCAGCCTCGCCACCCGATCCGGCGCGACCGCCCCAGCCCCTGGGGCACCCATGGCGCAGGTCGTCGTGCCGGCGGAGCTTTCCGCACAGGCGCAACAGGGCGAGATCTTTTACACCGCAGCCTGCGCCTCCTGCCACGGCACGGATGCCGCCGGACAGGAGGGAATCGCGCCGCCGCTCGTGCACCGCATCTACGAGCCGTCGCACCACGGCGACATGGCCTTCGTGCTGGCGGCGCGGAACGGCGTGCGGGCACATCACTGGTCCTTCGGCGACATGCCGCCTGTCGAGCAGCCTTTGACGGATGGCGAGCTTGCCGCCATCATCGCCTATGTGCGGGAACTGCAACGGGCGAACGGCATCTCATGATGGGCGGGACAGGGATCAACATCACCGAAGCCGCCCGCGCTTCGGGCCTGAGCGCGAAGACCATTCGCTATTATGAGGAGATCGGCCTCGTGTCCCCGCAGCGGGGCGCGAACGGCTACCGGCATTTTGGCGCGGAGGATGTGCAGCGTCTGACGTTTCTCGGTCGCGCGCGGCGGTTGGATTTCCCGCTCCAGGACTGCCGCGAGCTTCTGACCCTGAGCGCGGACACCAGCCGCAGCAGTGCGGATGTGCGCGAGATCGCTTTGCGTCATCTCGCGCAGGTGGACGAGCGTCTGGCGGAACTCGGCCAGTTGCGTGAGGCCCTGCAGCAGCTTGTCGACAGCTGCGCGGGCGACGCGAGACCGGATTGCGCGATCCTCGACGCGCTGACGGGAGGGCCCCCCGACGCGAGCGGACGCTAGCCGCCGCTCCGCTCGGCCTGGATCGCGCGGATGCGCGGGGGCCACTGCGACTTGATGAAGGCGAGGATGGCGGCGATGTCGCCCTCCGACAGCACCTCACCGAAGCCCGGCATGCCCGAGGTCATCGCCACGCCCATGTCATCCAGCACCGCCTGCCCGCCGCGGCGGATGTAGTCGGTCAGCATGGCGTCGTCATGGTGCCAGGTATGGCCGGTCTCGTCATGCGGCGGGGCGGGCAGCACCCCGTCCGCGCCAGCCGTCTGCCAGTCCGGCTGCCCTTCGAGCCGCGCGCCGTGGCAGGAGGCGCAGTGCTGCGCATAGAGCGCGGCCCCGCGCCGCAGGTCGGGGGCCTTGCCATGAGCCCAGGCTACGACGATCACCAAGGCCACAAGGGCCATCAGGGCAAGGACAAGCGACCAGGCGACGGACCGGCGCAGGAGGATGGGAGGCTCCGGGATCATGCGTGCATGAGTGCCGCCGCCGACGCCGAGGTCAACCCGAGCGCGGATTTCCTCACCCGGTCTTGACCTTCCCGCGCTGGAACCCTCCACATGAGGTGGCATGAGACAAGCCGAGGAAGGTCCCATGCGCTTTCACATTCCCAACATGAGCTGCGGCGGCTGCGCCCGCGGCGTCACCCGCGCCATCGAGTCAGTCGATGCGAAGGCCCGCATCACCATCGACCAGGCCAGCCGGGAGGTCGAGGTCTGGACCGATCTGCCTCGCCAGCAGATCGCCGCCGCGCTTGCGGCCGCAGGCTATCCTGCGGCGCCGACAGCGGCCTGAGCGCGCCCGCGCCAGTGCGGGGCCCACCGATCCCCGCCTGGCCCGGCCCATGTCAAGGAGCAGCCCATGTCCCATGATGTTTCCCCGCGCCCTCTCGCGTCAGCCGAGGGCGTCCACGTCTGCCCCATGCACCCGGAGGTCCGGCAGCCCGGCCCCGGACGTTGCCCGAAATGCGGGATGCATCTGGTGCCCGAGGCGGAAGCCTCCGGGGCGGCCGCCGGTCCCGCGTGTCACGGGCACGAACATCATGGCCATGGCGCATCCGCACACCACGCGCGCGGCCATGACACGGCCGCCCGTTCCGAGCCGGGAAAGACCTATGATCACGTGCCGCCCGGCTGGAGGGGAGCGGTCTATACCTGTCCCATGCACCCCGAGGTGCGGCAGACCGAGGCCGGCTCCTGCCCGATCTGCGGCATGGGACTGGAACTCGAATCCGCCGCCATGGTGGATGACGGTCCCAATCCCGAGCTTGTCGATTTCACCCGCCGCTTCTGGGTCGGCGCCGCGCTGACCGTGCCGCTGCTGATCCTGACCATGGGGCCGCTGGTCGGCCTTGGCGGCGTGCGGGGCATCTTCGGCGAGCGGGCGACGCTGTGGATCGAACTGGTCCTGGGAACGCCCGTGGTGCTGTGGTGCGGCTGGCCGTTCCTGGTGCGCGGCTGGCGATCGTTCCGCAGCGGCAATCTGAACATGTTCAGCCTGATCGCCATGGGGGTCATGGCAGCCTGGCTGTTCAGCGTGGCCGCGGTGCTGGCGCCGCAGATCTTTCCGGCGGGCTTTCGGGACGCCGAGGGACATGTCGGCGTCTATTTCGAGGCGGCGGCCGTGATCGTGACGCTGGTCCTGCTGGGGCAGATCATGGAGTTGCGCGCGCGCGAAGGCACCGGCCGGGCCATCCGCGCCCTGCTCGATCTGGCGCCCGAGACCGCGCGCCTCATCCGCCCCGACGGCACCGAGGCCGAGGTGCCGCTCGATGCGGTGCAGGTGGGCGACCGGTTGCGGGTCCGCCCGGGCGACAAGGTTCCCGTGGACGGCACCGTCGTGGACGGCCGCTCGTCCGTCGACGAAAGCATGATTACCGGCGAGCCGCTGCCGGTCGAGAAGGTGTCGGGCGATGCGGTCACCGGGGCCACGATCAACGGCACCGGATCGCTGGTGATCGAGGCCACCCGCGTGGGCGCCGACACCATGCTGAGCCAGATCGTCCAGATGGTCTCGAACGCGCAACGCTCGCGCGCCCCGATCCAGAAATACGCCGACAAGGTGGCGGGCCTGTTCGTGCCGGCGGTAATCGGGATCGCGGTCTTGGCCTTCATCGCCTGGGCAATCTGGGGGCCCGCACCCTCGCTGTCCTATGGCCTGGTCGCCGCCGTGGCGGTGCTGATCATCGCCTGCCCCTGCGCCTTGGGTCTGGCCACGCCGATGTCGATCATGACGGCGACCGGGCGCGGCGCGCAGGCCGGGGTGCTGATCAAGAACGCCGAGGCGCTGGAACGCTTCGAGACGGTCGATACCCTGATCGTGGACAAGACCGGCACGCTGACCGAGGGCCGGCCGCGCCTTGTCGCCGTGCTGCCCGAACCGGGACATGACGAGGGTGCGATCCTGCGCCTTGCCGCCTCGCTCGAACGCGGGTCCGAGCATCCGCTGGCCGAGGCGATCGTGCGCGGCGCCGAGGAGCGTGGCGTGGAGATGGTCGAGGCCGGAGAGTTCGAGGCCGTCACCGGCCAGGGGGTGCGCGGCATCGTGGACGGGAAGCCAGTGGCACTTGGCAACATCCGGCTGCTGACCGACATGGGGCTGGATGTCGGCGCCCTGACCGCGCGGGCCGATGCGCGGCGGGACGAAGGCGAGACGGTGATGTTCGTCGTGGTGGATGGCGCTGTCGCCGGCATGGTCGCGGTCGCGGACCCGGTGAAGGAGACGACGCCCGCAGCCCTGAAAGCACTGCATGAACTGGGTTTCCGCATCATCATGGCGACCGGCGACAACGAGCGCACGGCCAAGGCCGTCGCGGCGCGCCTCGGCATCGACGAGATCCGCGCCGATGTGCTGCCCCAGGACAAGGCGCGGATCATCGCCGAACTGCAGGCCGCCGGACGCAAGGTGGCGATGGCGGGCGACGGGGTGAACGACGCGCCCGCGCTGGCGCAGGCCGATGTCGGCATCGCCATGGGCACCGGGGCCGACGTGGCGATCGAAAGCGCCGGGATCACGCTGGTCAGGGGCAACCTCGACGGCATCGTCCGGGCGCGGCGGCTGGCGCAGGCGACGATGAAGAACATCCGCCAGAACCTGTTCTTCGCGCTGATCTACAACGCGGCCGGGGTTCCGATCGCGGCCGGGCTGCTGTTTCCGTTCTTCGGCATCCTCATCAGCCCGATGTTCGCCGCCTTCGCCATGAGCGCATCCTCGATCTCGGTCGTGCTGAACGCCCTGCGGCTGAGAACGGTGCGGGTGTGACCCGGCATCACGCAGCCGCCCGCATCTGTCTTCGCGAGGGAAATCGCGCCGCCCCTCGCGGATGAAACCCGGCGCAGCAAACAGGAAAGGCGAACTCCATGCCCCATCAATCCGCCGACATGAAGGCCTGCATCGAGGCCTGTCTGGACTGCCACAAGACCTGCCTTGGCATGGCGATGAACCATTGCCTCGAAGTGGGCGGCAAGCATCTTGAGCCGGAGCACTTCCGGCTGATGATCGCCTGCGCCGAAATCTGCCAGGCCTCGGCCAACGTGATGCTGACCGGCAGCGACATCCACAAGCGTCTCTGCGCCGTCTGCGCCGAGATCTGCGAACAATGCGCCGCAAGCTGCGAGCAGGTCGGCGACATGCAGGACTGCGTAGACGCCTGCCGGCGTTGCGCGGAAAGCTGCCGGAAAATGGCGGCTTGAAATCAACTGGCGCGTGCCAGCGTCACCGCCCGCCGCAGCTTGGAGCTTCGGCGGGCGGAAGAAACCGGTATGGGTGCTGCAAGCACCTGCCGATCACGCCGAAAGTGTTGCAGGCAGAGTGGAGGGCAGCACGCGCACTGTCGCCCCGTGCCGTGCGCGCCGATACAGGTCGATGGCGTCCTGGTCCAGAAGCCGGACGCAGCCCGAGGACACAGCCTTGCCCAGGTATTCCGGCTCGCAGGCGCCGTGGATGCGGTAAAGCGTATCCTCGCCGTTCTGGAACAGATACAGCGCCCGCGCGCCCAGCGGATTGCCCGGTCCCGGCGCCATGCCGCCATTGGCGACCGAATAGGGTTCCAGTTCCGGCCGGCGCGCGATCATCTCGTCGGGCACTTTCCAGCGCGGCCATTTGCGGCGGAACTGCAGGCGCGCGTCGCCGGACCACGCAAAGGCATCACGGCCGGTCCCCGCGCCATAGCGCATCGCGCGGGTCTTGCTTTCGACGAGATGCAGCAGGCCCGCGTCGGGATCGACGATGATCGTGCCGGGGGCCTCATTCGGGAAGGGATTGGCGACCTCCTGCCGCCACAGATGCGGCGGCACCACGCCCGGCGGCACGGCCGGGATGGGATAGGGTTCGTCCGTAACGGCGCCGTAGAAGTCCGGCATCGGCAGAAAGGGAACGGCCGGCGCGGCCGGCTTCGGCGGCGCAGGCGGGGCGACCGGCGCCATCAGGGGGCGGGCGCAGGCGGACAGGAGCCCTGCGGTCCCCGCCAGGGCGAAGCTGCGTCGATTCATCATGTTGGGCGATCCTTCTGGAAGCTGGGGAAGTGCGCGCAAGCGGCGCGGCGGCGCGGCTCAGCAAGACCATGGAGGGCGGTAGATGGGCGATGGACTCTGCCCCGCTCCGGCATGGCTGCGATCAATGCAGCGGCCTTCCCGTGCAGGATCGCGGTCGCAGGGTTCGCTCGCGGCAGGCAACAGGTATTCGGGGTGACAGGGCGTGCCCGGCAGCGCCGTAGGGCACTCCGCCTCTGCTGGCGCAGGGATCAACGCAACCTTGACGTGTGGCCCGGCCCGGGAGGGGCCAGCGAGGGCCTGGCGGGCCGCCAACTCCTGAGTTCCGGCGACAGGTGGCGCCTTGATGCTGGCAGAGGCGCCCCATGGAAGCATCAGGAGCACGAGAGCGATCACCGCCATGGTTCGAAACAGCTGCATCGGGTAAAGGTGCCAAGCCCTTGCCCGCGGGTCGAGATCGCACCCGGCAACGTCATGACAAACTGTCGTGAGCCGCCACAACCCCTGGAAATTGTCACCAAGCAGCGGCGACTCTTCACCGGAAGACATCATGTCGCGGGCGATTGCGGTTCATCTGGTCTTTCAACCCTCGCGCCTGACACAAAGCGGTGGAATAATGGCGCTCATGAAGCTGGTGAGAGTCTGGAACAGGTCCACCGTCTGCCGGCGCAGCCCTGCCGCCGACCCTTGTTGCTGTGCTCTGACCGACCGGGAACCCAAGGGCCAGGCCGGCGCCACATGGCGGAAGGGTTGCTTGAACGGTCGTGCGGCACTGGTCGGATCGTCGATGGTTCCGCTGCGGCGGGCGGCAGCCATGCTTCTGATGCTGGCATTTGCGGTCTTTGCTTTGCAGGCGGCGTTTCAGCCCGTCTTGGCCGCGCACATGACCCATGCCGGCCAGACCGTTGCCATAGCGGACCAGGCCTGCGCGCAGCTTCATGCGGCTGGGGACAAGGACTCGCCAGATGCCGCCGGGACGGGTTGTTCCGACGATCCCGGATCACCCCTTCCGCATGATTGTTGCATTCAGCTTTGCACCTTTGTGGCTGTTCTCCCTGCGATGTCTTCGGTCGAGCCGTCATGGGAGGATGACGTCCCCTCGTCCGTCTGGCCGCATCGTTTCGGACGCGCACTCGACCGGATATTGAGGCCTCCGCGCCTGTTTGCAGCCCTCTGACGGCGCTTGCGACCGGTCGGGACTTGTGCCCACCGGCCGCTTTGCCGAGATGAAGAGCGCCGCATTCGCCCATCAACATCCACAAGGAAGCCGTGCGCGACACAGAACGCCGCTTCCCGTCCGAATACGAGTTGAATCTAGATGAAACGAACTGCAATCGCTTTTTCCGTCAGCCTCGTGACGGCGCTGCCTGCCGCGGCGCTGGCCCAGGCCGGGCATGATGCCCACCACGATCCGCAGCCACCTGCGCAGGCGGATCAGGCTCCCGCAGCCTCGGCAGGACCGATGGTCATGCCGGGCATGCCCGAGCAATGCCGGACCATGATGCAGGGCATGCCCTCCGAATGCATGAACGCCATGCAGCAGATGATGCAGAGCGGCATGATGCAGGGGATGATGGCTGCGCCGGATGCGGCCCATGCCGGCGAGACCCTTCCCGATTTCACCCGCGCCTATGTGGACGCCATGGACGCGATGCACGGGCCGATGATGGAAGGCGTCATGGCCGACGATCCCGACACGGCCTTCGTGCGGGGCATGATCCCGCACCATCAGGGCGCCATCGCCATGGCGAAGATCGTGCAGCAATATGGGGACGATCCCGAAACAAGGGGATGGGCCGCCCGGATCGTCGAAGCGCAGGAAGGCGAGATCGCCGAAATGCAGGCATGGCTGGACAGGAAGGCCAGCCCGAAGCCCGTGGACTTCGGCAAGACGGGGGGGACCGTCTGGTCGGCGGACGAGGGCGGCAACGGTCTCAGCGCCATCGACCTGAACTCCGGGGCGGTGACCACGGTGCCGCTGCCCGTATCGCCCCACAATGTCGATCTGACGCCGGACGGTCGTTTTCTGCTGGCGGTCGGCTCGCCTGCCGCAGACGATCACGCGGCAGGCGGTCATGGCCATGCCGATGACGGCGGGGCGGAGGGTCTTCTGGTGATCCTCGATCCGGCGGACAGGTCGCGGCCCGCTGCCACGGTCGGGGTCGGATCGCACCCGGCGCATGTCGTGGCCGACGGCCAAGGGCGGGCCTTTGTCTCGCTGTCGGGCGGCGACGAGGTCGCGGTCGTCGATCTGGCGCGGACCGAGGTCATCGGCCGCGTCGGGACCGGCGCCTCTCCGCATGGGCTTCGGCTCAGCCCGGACGGTGCCGAGCTTTACGTCGCCAATGTCGAGGACGGCTCCGTGTCCGTCATCGACACGGCAAGCCTGACGGAAACGGCACGCCTTCCGGTGGGCACGGCGCCGGTCCAGGTCGGGTTCACCCCCGACGGCGGCAAGGTGTATGTCTCGCTGCGCGACGAAAACCGCGTGGCCGTGATCGGCACCGCCACGCGTGAGGTTCTGGGCAAGATCGAGGTCGGACCGGGTCCGATCCAAATCATGGTGACCCCGGACGGCAGGCACGTCTATGTGGCCAACCAGGGGCCGGAGGGTGCGCCGAACGATACGGTTTCCGTGATCGATACCGCGACAGGACAAGTCGCCAAGACCCTGAAAACCGGACCTGGCGCGCATGGCGTGTCAGTCTCGGCGGACGGGGCGCTGGTGTTCGTGACCAACACGGCGGACGACAGCGTTTCGGTCATCGACGTGCGGCAGCAGAACGTCATTGGAACGGTGCCGGTGGGCGATGGTCCCAACGGCACCGTCTACGCAAGCCCGAACTGATCGGATCCGGAAAGGTGGAGCCGGGCGTTTCCGGCTCCACCCGCTCGCTGCACCGGAGCACGGCCTCGAAGCAGACACCGCTGCTGAAAGCTACGGAAGGCTCTCACTGCGCGGGGGGCTGCAGCGCCTTCTCGACCGCCTCGCCCACAGCGACATCATCCGGGCGCAGGGGCGGCAGGTCCGGGGCGGCATCAGGGATCGGGTTTGCATCGAGATCGGCGATCAGCGCCCGCATCTCGGCGATCTCCTGCATCTGCGCCTCGATGATGTTGTCGGCCAGCGCGCGCACGCGCGGGTCGCGGATATGGGCGCGCGAACTCGTCAGCACGGCGATCGAGTGATGCGGGATCATCGCCTTCATGTAGGACACGTCCCCCACGGTCGCCTGGCTGCGCACGAACCACAGCGCGCCGGCCGCCACAACCGCCGCCGCGGCCAGGATGGCCCAATTACGCCCCTTCTTGTCATACATGCCCCACATGAAGCCCATCATGATCACCGCCATGACGCCGCCCATCATCAGCGCCATCCAGGCGCGCGTCTGGCTCCAGGCGACATGGGCAAGCTCGTAGGTGTTGAGATACATCAGCCCGTACATGACCACCGTCGAGGTCAGGATCATCAGGCCGAAGCGGGCATAGGACATCGGGCTCTCCTTTTGTGTTCTGCGCGCAGCGAATTTCAACCGGTTGCCGAGGGAGAGGTTCCCCCACTGGAGATACTGCCAATATCTGACCGCGTCTGGCATGTGGATGATTGCACAGCGGCTTTTTGAAAATAAAGTCTACCGCATTCGACAATTGAAGACGCGTGCGTCGGAATGAAGAAGCTGCTTGTTGAAACCGAAGCCTGAGGCGATCATGGCAGAGAATGCGCCGCCCGGCTCGGCGGGCGAGGTCTTCCGCGTCTTCCTGAAGCTCGGTCTCACCTCCTTTGGCGGGCCCGTCGCCCATCTCGGCCATTTCCATGACGAGTTTATCACCCGCCGCAAGTGGATCGAAGAGGCAGGTTATGCTGACCTGGTCGCGCTCTGCCAGTTCCTGCCCGGTCCGGCCAGCAGCCAGGTCGGCTTCGCGATGGGTCTGCTGCGCGGCGGTCCGATCGGAGCACTCGCGGCGTGGGCGGCCTTCACCCTGCCGTCTGCCCTGCTCCTGGTGCTGTTCGCCTTCGGCGCATCGGCCTTCGGGGGGCCGGTCGGGGTGGGCATCGTACATGGCCTCAAGATCGTGGCCGTTGCCGTCGTCGCGCAAGCCGTCTGGGGGATGGCCCGGACGCTCGCGCCCGATCGGCAGCGGGCCAGCATCGCCGTTGCGGCGGTGCTGGTCGTGGTCTTCGCCGCCGGATCTGTGGGACAGATCGCGGCCATCGTCATGGGCGGGCTCGCGGGTCTGTGGCTCTGCCGCGGCGCCGCTGCGCCGGTCGCGGGGCATTTAACCTTCGTTGTCCCGAAGCGGGTCGGCGTCATTTCACTCGCGCTGTTCTTCCTGCTTCTGCTTCTGCTGCCGGTCTTATGCGGGGCAGCGTCGTCGCAAGACCTCGCACTCTTCGACGCCTTCTATCGGGCGGGCGCGCTGGTTTTCGGCGGTGGCCATGTGGTTCTGCCTCTGCTGGAGGCCGAGGTGGTCCGGCCCGGCTGGGTCAGCGAGGACGCGTTTCTGGCTGGCTATGGCGCGGCGCAGGCGGTCCCGGGGCCGCTCTTCACCTTCGCCGCCTACCTGGGCGCTGTCATGGGACCGGAGCCGAACGGCGTTGGCGCCGCCGCGATCGCGCTTCTCGCCATCTTCCTGCCCGGCTTCCTGCTGCTCATCGGCGCGCTGCCATTCTGGGACGCCTTCCGGACCCGACCACTCGCGCAATCGGCGATGCGCGGGGCGAATGCGGCGGTCGTCGGCATCCTTGGCGCCGCGCTCTACGATCCGGTCTGGACAAGCGCGATCTTCGACCCGCGCGACTTCGGCCTCGCGCTGACCGGCTTTGTCCTGCTCGCCGTCTGGAAGGCGCCGCCGTGGCTGGTGGTGGTGCTGACCGCATCGGGTGGCGCAGTGCTCGGTCTACTTTGACGGGTTCGAGTTGGCCGGTCTCGTCAGGGTACCGATCAGTGGCCCCGTCTCGCACGCCGAGCCGTGTGTATCGCCGCTGTCCTGCAAGGGCAGAAGGCGGGAACTCAAGTGTTCCAGGTGCGCGGCGCGGCGCCGGACGGGCTGGTCCTGTTCCGGAAGAAATTCTCGCGACATCAGCTGACACGTCCATAGCGCAGCATCCGTCATGCCTTGCTTGGCAAGTCCTACCGACGTCCGTCAGCCAGTTGGATGTCAGGCGCATCTGCACCGGTTGACGCGCTGAAGCGCGATAGCATGTAATAAAATCAGAGTGTTGTGAACGTGAGAAGGTTCGATATCAGGCCCATACCCTCCGCCACTTGCCTTCGTGAAAGCATTCTCCCGATCCGGCTCTGGCCGGATTTTCCCGTTATTTTCGGGGGTTATGCGGGTGGGGCTGAGCACTGGTCCCGGCGCCAGGTGGCCCGGAAGCGGTCTCTCAGGGCCGATATTCTCCGGACCTCATGACTGCGCCGATTTGGTGAACACCCTAACAAGTAGTTGAAATTCATAAGTATTCCCGCAGAAGGCTTCAAATACTTCGATCCCAGGGGCGAGTGTAGCGACGGGACAGAAGTCGAACTTCGCCAGGTTCACCCTCGGCCACACGCAAGTTACGCAGATCGGCCCGCGCGCAGCCTCTTACACTGTCACCAGGAACATCGCTAGATCTCCATCAGCCGACCCCGATACCAACCTTATCAAGCGCCGCAGCGAGCTTTGCCGCGACATCCGGGGGCGCGAACTCACCGTCAGCGAACTCCACAGCTACCCGGAACCGAAGCGTGAGGTTACCCGCCACGGCCAGCACGTCGCCCATGCCTTCCACGAGCTCAGTAAGCTGGCTGCTGTCGAGTACGGCTTCGCGGAACGCCGCCTTCGGCCTGGGTCCCGGAGCCTGGTCTTCCGCAAATTCTTGTTGCTTCGCGTCGCCCTTGGCTTTTGGCGCTTCAGGCAAGCCGATCTGGACGGCAGCGGCTTCATGCGGCTGGCAAGGCCAAGCCACACCGCCTGGGATCAGTCGGATACCCGGATCGTGTCGAGGTGGAGGTCACGGACATACATGTCGCGGGGGCGTGGTCCGGGGGTTTGGCGGCTTCGAGGATCGGGTCCGGGCGGGCCATGGTGGACCTCGTCGCCGCGGCTGTGGGGCAGCGGGAAGCTTTCGCCGCGCTGACCCACGCTCCCGAGTTCCTGCGACAGGTCGGTGATCCTGTGCACCACCAGATGCACGACCTCGCCCTCGCGCTGGACCCGCGCATTCACGGCGATCATGGAGGCGGATAGGACAATGCGCCGGTGGGCCTCGAATACCTTCGTCCAGACCACCAGGTTGGCGATGCCGGTCTCGTCCTCCAGGGTGATGAACATCACCCCCTTGGCGGATCCGGGCCGCTGGCGGACCAGCACGATGCCCGCGGTCTCTATCCAGCGGCCGTTGCGGGCGTTCATGGCTTCGGAACAAGGGATGATCCCGCGCTTGTGCAGGTCCCCGCGCAGGAATGCCACCGGATGGTCGCGCAGGGAGAGGCCGGTGCGGCTGTAGTCCTCGACCACCTCGCGCCCTCGCGGCATCGGACGCAGGGCCACCGCCGGCTCCTCCGCCTCGCGCGCCGCCGCGGCGGCAAAGAGGGGCAGCTCGGTTTCCCCCAGTCCCTTGATGACCCAAAGCGCCTCGCGGCGGGCGAGCCCGAGGCCGGGCTTGAAGCCGTCGGCCTCGGCGATGCGGGTCAGGGCGGCCACCGGCACGCCCGCGCGGCGCCAGAGGTCCTCGACGGAGGCGAAGGGTTGGTCGGCGCGGGCAGCAATGAGGGCGGCGGCGTGGGCATTGGCGAGGCCCTTCACCATGCGCAGGCCGAGGCGGACGGCGAAGCGGGACTCGTCGCCGGTCGGCTCCAGCGTGCAGTCCCAGTGGGAAGCGTTGACGCAGAGGGGCCGCACCTCGACGCCGTGGTCGCGGGCATCGCGCACGATCTGCGCGGGTGCGTAGAACCCCATGGGCTGGCTGTTCAGGAGCGCCGCGCAGAAGACGTCGGGGTGCCAGCACTTCAGCCAGGCCGAGGCATAGGCGATCAGCGCGAAGCTTGCCGCGTGGCTTTCCGGAAAGCCGTAGGAACCGAAGCCCTCGAGCTGGCGGAAGGTGCGCTCGGCGAAGTCGGGATCGTAGTTGCGTTCGATCATCCCGCCGACGAGCTTGTCGCGGAAAGCCGAGACCCCGCCGGTGAACTTGAAGGTCGCCATGGACTTGCGGAGCAGATCCGCCTCGCCTGGGGTGAAGCCCGCGCAGACGATGGCGACGCGCATGGCCTGCTCCTGGAACAAGGGCACGCCGAGGGTCTTGCCGAGAACCTTCTCCAGCTCGGGCGTGGGATACTCGACCGGCTCCAGCCCCGCACGCCTGCGCAGGTAGGGGTGGACCATGTCGCCCTGGATCGGGCCGGGGCGGACGATGGCGACCTGGACGACGAGGTCGTAGAAGGTGCGGGGGCGCAGGCGCGGCAGCATCGCCATCTGCGCCCGGCTCTCGATCTGGAAGGTGCCGAGCGTGTCGGCGCGCCGGATCATGGCGTAGGTGCGTGGGTCCTCCTGCGGGATCGTCGCCAGGTCGTGACGGATGCCCTTGTGATCGGCCAAGAGATCCAGCCCGCGGCGCATGCAGCTGAGCATCCCCAGGGCGAGCACGTCGACCTTCATGAAGCGGAGCGCGTCGATGTCGTCCTTGTCCCACTCGATGATCTGGCGGTCGGCCATCGCGGCAGGCTCGATGGGGATCAGGTCGTCCAGGCGGTCGTGGGTCAGCACGAAGCCGCCGGGATGCTGGCTCAGGTGCCGCGGCACGCCGTGCAACTGGGCCGCCAGTTCCATGGTCAGGCGGATGCGGCGGTCACTCGGATCGAGGTTCAGCTCGCGGATTTGGGCGTCGGTGACGCCCTCCGCCGACCAGGCCCATAGTTGCGAGGACAAGGCGCGGATCAGGTCCTCAGGCAGGCTCAGGGCCTTGCCGACGTCCCTCAGCGCGCCCTTGGCGCGGTAGCGGATCACGGTGGCGCAGAGGGCGGCGCGGTCGCGGCCGTAGTGGGCGTAGACCCACTGGATCACTTCCTCGCGGCGCTCGTGCTCGAAGTCGACGTCGATGTCCGGCGGCTCGTGCCGCTCCTCGGAGATGAAGCGCTCGAAAAGGAGGTCGTTGCGGCCGGGGTCGATGGACGTGATGCCCAGGACATAGCACACCGCCGAGTTCGCCGCCGATCCGCGTCCCTGGCAGAGGATACCGCGGGAGCGGGCGAAGCGGACGATGCTGTGGACAGTCAGGAAGTAAGGCGCATAGGCAAGCTTGCCGATCAGGCGCAGCTCGTGCCCCAGGGTGGCCGCCACCTCGTCGGGGACGCCCTCCGGGTAGCGCCAGGCCGCACCCTCCCAGGTCAGCCGCTCCAGCGTCTCCTGCGGGTTGAGCCGCGGGTCGTCCCGTTCCTCGGGATACTGGTAGGCCAGCTCGTCCAGCGAGAAGCGGCAGCGGCCGGCGATTTCGAGCGTGCGGGCGAGAGCCTCGGGATAGCGCGCGAAGAGCCGGTGCATCTCGGCCGGCGGCTTCAGGTATCGGTCGGCATGGCGCTCGCGGCGAAGGCCGAGGGCCTCGACGGTGGTGTTGTGGCGGATGGCGGTGACCACGTCCTGAAGGATGCGGCGGCCGGGTTCGTGAAAGAGGACGTCGTTGGTCACCAGTGTCGCCACCTTCATGCGGGCGGCCAGCGCCGCCAGCTCGTGCAGCCGCAGCTGGTCGTTGGGCCTCCGGCGCAGGGTCAGGGCCAGGTAGGCCCTGTTCCCGAAGGCCTCGCGCAGGCGGCGCAGGCGCATCCCGCAGACCTCGTCTGCCAGGTCCGGCACCAGGACGGCGATCAGCCCCTCGGCATGGGCTTCCAGGTCCGGCCAGTCGAGCCGGCAGCGGCCCTTGCCGGCCCGACCCTTGCCGAGCGTGAGCAGCCGGCAGAGCCGGGCATAGGCGGCGCGGTCCATGGGGTAGACCAGCGCGGACATCCCGCAGGCCAGGTCGAGCCGGCAGCCGACGATGAGCCGCACGCCGGTGGCCTTCGCCGCCTCGTGCGCCCGCACGATCCCGGCGAGGGAGTTGCGGTCCACCACGGCCAGGGCCTCGATGCCCATGGCGGCGGCCGTGGCGAACAGCTCCTCGGCCGAGGAGGCCCCGCGCAGGAAGGAGAACTGCGAGGTCACCTGCAGTTCGGCATAACGGCTCATCCGAAAACCCCGTGCAGGAACCAGCGGTGCGACCCGGTGGCCGCGTCCTCGCCGTCGCCCGCGCGGTAGATCCAGTAGCGCTCGCCCGCCTCGTCCTCGACCCGGAAATAGTCGCGCACGGCGGCCCTCTCGGCATCGCGTGTCCACCATTCCCCGAAGATCCGCTCCGGCCCGTCGGCTCGCCGCACGCGCCGCCGCACGCCCTTCCAGGAGAACCAGGCCGGAGGATGGTCGGGCAGCAGCGCCATGGTCTCGATCGGCTGGGGACGGGGCAGGAGGCGCGCCGGGCGGGGCCAGTGGCCCGGCCAGCCGTCGCCCGCGTCCTCGGCCAGGGCCGGGATGCGGCGCATGGACCGTTCGGGCACATCGCTGGGGACTGACGCGATGCGGTAGACGGCCCCGGCGCCGACGCGGTTCGCCAGGGTGTCGATCAGACCGGCCAGGTCGGGCGCAGGCTCCTCCAGCAGGCTCGCCGCCTGCCGGGCCTCCAGCGGCTCGGCCAGGGTGGCCGCCAGCACCATGATCTCGATGCCACAGCCCGGATCAATGGTCTCGATGCGCGCGCAGAGGAGCCGGGTCAGAGGCTTCGCGTCGCGGACCGGCCGGGCGAGGCCGACCCGGACAGTCTGCAGGTCGTTGTTAATCCGGTGGCAGAAGAGGTCGAGCCGGCGGGCGCCGAGGCCGCGTTCTTCCATCTGCGCGCACAAGGTTAGGACGAGCTTGCCGATATACCTGGCGATGGTCTCGGGGGCGGCGATGGGTTCGGCGAAGACGCGGCGGACCTCGACGAGGCCTTCCGGGCGGACAGGTTCGATGGGTTCGGCGGTCGCACCCAGGGCCTGGTCGAGCCGGCGGCAGAGGTCCAGGCCGAAGCGGCGGGTGAGTGGCGCCCGTGGCTGCCCCAGCAGGTCGCCGATGCGGGTGAAGCCCAGGGTGCGCAACCCGGCGACCGTGGCCGGCGGCAGCCGCAGCGCCTGGAGGGGCAGGGGCGCCAGGACGCCCTCGGCGGCGCCGGGGGCCGCGATGAGGGTCGGGGCGGCGCCGTGGCGCGCCAAGGCGTGGGCCGCGCCCCAGGTCTCCGCGACCGCCGCACGGGCGGTGACACCCGACATCACCAGGCGTCCCACCAACGCCTCCAGCATTGCCTCCTCGCCGCCCTGCAGGTGGTCGGCGCCGGTGGCGTCGAGGACAATTCCGTCGGGCGGATCGGCGGCTACGATAGGCGAGACGCGCTGCATGACCCAGACCGCCAGGCGCTCGAGGCTGGCAGCATCGGCCGCGGGGTCGGCGGGCACGACGACGAGGCCGGGCACCAGGGCCTGCGCAGAGGCGATCGGCATGCCGGCATGCAGGCCCAGACCCTGCGCGGCGGCGTCGGCCGCCGTTACCACCCGGCGGTTGCCCACCCGGCCGGCCACGACCATGGGCGCCTCATCCGGCGGCGCTGCGTCCCCGGCCGTGCGCCGCAGCCGGTCCGTCGGCCAGTTCGGCAGGTAGACCGAGACGACCCGCCCCATCGCATGCCTCCAGTTCCATCTCGAAGCTCTCGCCCGCCCGCGCCCGGATCAGCTCGACAAGCCAGCGCGGGCGTCCCACGCCCGGCACCGGCAAGGGTGCGGAGGGCAGAACGGAGACCCGCCAGCGGGTCATGGCCGCCGTGGGCTGGCCGAAGTCCGACGCTTCCGCCTGACGCCGCCAGCGCCGCAGGGCGACGCCCAGCGTGCCGCCTTCGCGGGCCGCCAGGTGCAGCCGCCTGGAGGCGGTCATCGGCAGGCGTGGCGCCTCAGCCACGACCGCCGCCAAGCCGCCGTGCCGCAGCCCTTCCTCCATGCAGGCAAGCACGTCCCGTTCGTCCCCCGCCTCGACATGGATGACCCGGCAGGGCGGCAGGCCCGCCTGCGCCAACCCAGGCGCGAAGAGGTCGGCCTGGACCACGCACCAGAGCACCTGGCCGGGGAGCCTGGCCGCGATCCCGGCGGCAAAGCAGGCCGCGGCCGCGCCGTCTACCGCACCGTTGCCACCCCCCGCCACCTCATGCAGGCAGCCCAGCGCCAAGCCGCCTCCCGGTAGGCGTTGGTCGAGATGAGGAAGGCCGAAAGGAAGAACTCCTGATGCCCGCCCGCCCGCACCCTCGAGCCGGGCAATCTGCGCGCGCAAGTCGGCGAGGGCTGAAGGGGGAGGGGACATGGGAAGGGAGGCTCCAGCAGGTTAAAGGAACAACATCAATGTTCTTGTTTTGTTCCATTTTTAGCGAAGCCTTGTCAATCAGGTACCTGAAATGCCTCATTCTGACCTCTCCAGCCTCTCGTCTGCACACAGGCTTGGACGTGTTCGCGCCGTCACTCCGCCGTGCCGAAGAGTGCAGACTGTTCTTCCGTGTCTTGGAAGCTCGCAAGGCATCGCCGAAACGCTGTCAGGTCCCGATAGAGAAGGCGGGTGTCCTCGACCTCATGGGTGACGAGGATCCCGCTTCCCTCGGCAATCGCGCCGGCCAGCATGAGGTTGTCGAACATGTCGAAGTTCTCGAGCACCAGTCCGTCGGGGCCGCGGTACTCGCCAGCCGGATCCTGCGTAATCTGACCCTGGTAGTGCTGGTCACGGATGCGCTCAAAGTGCGGCGTGGCCCTGTTCGTATAGGCCGCGATCTTCGCGCCGCGTGCTGCCATGTAGCCCAGCTCGAAGGCGGTGCCGGGATCGGCCCCGACGCCCCGGAAGGGCGTGAGATTAGCGATGATGAGATCGCAGCCGTCCATCAGGCGCAGGTTCGCCCGGTAGATCGCCAGGCCCTTGTCGAAGGGACTGCCTGCCGCAAGGCTCTCGTTGTCGAGCGGCGTCACGGGGTCGAACCCGGCCACGCGTGCAAGGTCTGCCTTCTCTTTCAAGACCTTGAGGGCATCTGGCAGGAATACCTCCGGCCCGGCAAGATAAACACGTGGTGCGGAGTGATCGGGCATGAAGAGGTACCTGCCTTGATTGCGCTCTTGCTCACACCACCAGCCATTCCGCTTGGACAGGCTGCTCTTTCGAAGCAACATGGCGCTCACAGAATGAAAGTCGTCAATGCGTAGTTGCAGGCCAGCCAGATAACCAGCCCGATGCTTTACCCTCAAGTCCTTCATTCGAGAGACCCGGCGAAAGCCCCACATGTTCTTTGCCTGCATCCCGCTACTTTCCCTTGCGTGCAGACCTGCTGCTTCGGACATCTCGACAAGGCCGCCATGACCCGCGTAGCGTGTTCCAGAAGTTTCAAGGATATATTCGCTCAATGACCAGATTCCGCAGGAGCATTTGCCTTGAGCAGCTGACGCCCAAGGCGCTTGAAGATAACCCATGGTTTCGCGAACTGCTCCTGCGATGGCACCCTTCCGGGAAACCTTCCGAGAGGGCTCCGGAGGGACGGGTCACGTCGCTTCGTGTCGGCATCCGGGACGGCTACCTGACCTTCTACTGCGCAGGTCAGCAGATCGCCTATGTGAAATGCTCCGAAAGGCAGTTCTTCGAGAAGGCGCATTACTAGTATCTGGGCTTGGAAAAGCCGGCCGGCGATCCAAACATCCGCGTTCCCGTCGTGGCAGCCGAGCTGACCAGAGCGATGCTGTCAGAACGGATTCATTGTTCGTTCGAAAAGAAAGGGAACGGGAAGGTATTCGTGGACGAACTGGCTGGCGCAAACTCGAACGTCTTCGATCTCGAGTTAGCCTTGTCGTACTCCTCCCCTCAACGGCCGAGGCCAGTCGCGCTACGCATGGATCTCGCAGCACTCGAGCCGGAGGGGGACGGCTGGCGGATCGCCCTGTGGGAGGCCAAGCGGGCGCGAGACGGCAGGGTCAAGGCAAGGGGCGTGCCGCTGACCGTCGAGCAGCACCGCAACTATGCCGAATGGCTGCATCAGGGCACGAACGCCAGGACTTCATCGCGGCAACCCGCGAAAGTTGTCGGGCGCTGGTGCGTCTGCGCGAACTGGCAACTATTGCCGGCAACGACGATAGCGGTCCGCTGAGTGGCGGGATCGTGGCAGTGGGTAGAGATCCTGAGGTGAGGCTGACCCTTGATCGCAACGTCCGCTATGTCATAGATGCCCGTGACGACAAGCGCGGCAGCCTCGTCGGAAATGGTCACGACATCAAGCTGCGTGAGGTCGCAGGCACGGTGCAGGTCATCGCGCACGACCAGTCGTTTGCCCTCCAAAGCCCGTGACGGTCTCGGTTACGGTTCACCGTGGGACAGCCGAGATCGGCGGAACCTGCATCGAGATCCGTGCCTCCTCGGGAGAGCGCCTGATCCTCGATGCCGGCCGGCCGCTGGACGCACCGCCATCCGCACGGGGGCTGCTGCCGCAATCTCTTGACCGGTTAGGCAGCGCGACGGTGCTGATCTGCCACCCCCACCAGAACCACTGGGGTTTGATCAGCGAACTGTCTGCAGGATGGGGGGTCATCACCGGCGAGGCATCGGCGAAGCTGATCGCCATCACGGCACGTCTGGGTCGCCATGACCTTGGCCGATACCTTTCGACCTGGGCCAGCGGCAGATCCTTCGTGCGGGGTGCATTCCGCGTCCCCCCATCCTGACCGATCATTCGGGCTTTGACGCCTACATGCTCCTGGTCGAGGTCGAGGGGCGGCGCATCCTCTATAGCGGCGACTTCCAATTGCACGGGCGGAAGTAGGTGCTCGTCGAGCGGCTGATGCACTCTCCGCCTGCTAACCTGGACATGCTGATCATCGAGGGCGCCAATCTTGGGATCGACAAGCCCACGATCTCAGAGGCGGAGCTGGAAGACCAGTTCGTGGAGTTGGGCGGTCGAACACCGGGCCGCCTCTTCGTGACCTGGTCGGGGCAGATCATCGACCGGACGGTGACTCTCTACCGTGCGGCAAGGCAGTGCGGGCGCACCCTTGTCATCGACCTCTACACCGCCGACGTGCTGGAGGCTGTGGCCGATGGCACGCGCCTTCCCGGCCCGGCTTCCCCAAACTGGCCGTTGTTCTGACCCGGTCGCTGCGCAGGCACTATGATCTGCTCGGACGAGGGGATTCACGACGGTGTAGGCCGGGCTGGTGATCAGGTCCTGGGCCTTCAGGAGGCGGTACACCGACGCCTCGGAGACGAAGTACCGCTGCTCGCCGGTGAAGCGCACGGCCAACTCGCGGGGCGAGAGCTCCGGCTGCTCCAGAGCCAGTGCGATGACCCTGGCCCGGACCTCGTCCGGGATGCGATTCCAGATCTGGCTTGGCCGGGAGGGGCGGTCCTCCAGCGCCTCGGGTCCGCCCCTCTGGTAGAGGTCGTACCACCTGTAGAAGGTCGCTCCCGGGATCCCGAGCTTCTCCAGGGTGCGCCGGACCGGCAGGCGGGACTGCTCCACGAGGCGGATGATCTCGGCCTTGTCGGCTGCGGGGTACCTCGTCCCCAGCCCCGCTCATGCTTTTTTTGAGCAGGCGGTTCTCCAGGGTGAGATCCGCCACGACCTTCTTGAGCGCGCTGGCCTCGCGGCGCAGCTCCTTCACCTCGTCCGACGTGGCCGCCCGGGCGCTGTCGCCCGCCAGGCGGCGCTTGCCGGCTTCCAGGAACTCCTTGGACCAGCCGTAGTACATCGAGCTGCTGATGCCTTCGCGCCGGCACAGCTCGGCGATGCTGTCCTCGCCGCGCAGGCCCTCCAGCACGATGCGGATCTTTTCCCCGGCGGAGAACTGGCGGCGCGCCGCGCGCCGGATGTCCTTCAGGACGGCCCCTGCGGGCGCCTTCTTCGTTGCCCCGGATGTCTGCTTCATCTTCGCTCCTTGGCGGCTACGATGAACCAGTCATCCTCCTCTCATGAAATGCACCGGTCTGTCTCATGGGCGCTGATCCGGGACACTGGTAGCAGAACGGCCCCTTTCTGGGCCGCTCGGACTTGTTTCATTTTGGTCCTTATTGAACCAGCGGCCTGCCGTGCTGGGCATGACGCATGGCCAGCCGTCGGGCAGTCCGGCCTGACGCAAGCACGCGCGCGCCCGCCGCGGCGTAGTCACGATCCCGGAGTTCAGGGAACACCGTGAAGATCTCGTGCTGCGCCGCCTTGCCGACGGCCTTGAGAGCTTCAGGGCCGGTATAAAGAGACTCGGTTTCGGCGCCGTTCGAGAATACGACCTCGTGCCGGTCGAACAGGATGTGGAAATACTCCACGCTTTCCATGTCCTCGGCGACGTCGATGCCGTCGAGCACCACCAACTGCTTGGCTGCGACCAGGACCTCGTCCGCGCCGAACATCTTCCGGGCAATCTTCGAGCGCACAAGGATGCGATGCTGGGGCGAGACAATCAGGTCAGACGACGGCGTGTTCGCACCTAGAGCACCGGCACGAATACGGATCGGACGCAGCTTGGGATTTCTTGCCAATCCTGCGGCGGCCACCTTGCGGGAACCCATCCAGCGGATCAGCTTCGCCCCGTTGTCGCGCGTCACCACCTTGTCGCCGACCGCAAGGGTCTCGATGGCAAGTTCGCCGCCTTCCGTCAGGATCAGGGTGCCCGATGCAAAGCAGGGGAAAACATCATCGTCCTCAAGGACAAGGTCACCCCCGGGGTCATAGGCGACATTCACGATTGCGGTGTTGAGAGTCGTGTTGACCGCGTCGAGAACGTCACCGAGCAGTGGCCCAAGCAAATCTGTTTCTTCGAGTTAGGACAGGGGAAGATTGATCGTTGTGAGCGGCTGTCCCAGGAGGGTGCCCGTAGGGTCAGGACCCATTGATCTGCCTGCTGCTGCGTGATTCAGGCTCCGCAAGGAGACTGGCAGATGAGCAACCGTTTCTGGCTGACCGATGAGCAGGTGGCGCGGCTCCGGCCCTTCTTTCCGAAGAGCCATGGCAAGCCGCGTGTTGATGATCGGCGTGTGGCTCTAGTGGCATAATCTTCATCAACCGCAACGGGTTACGATGGCGGGACGCTCCCCGAGAGTATGGTCCCGCGAAGACGCTTTACAACCATTGGAAGCGGTGGGGCGATATGGGCGTCTTTGCTCGTATCATGGAGGGGTTGGCCGCGGAGGCCTCCGAACCGAAGACGATCATGATTGATGCCACCTACCTCAAGGCGCACCGCACGGCGACCAGCCTATGGTCGAAAAAAGGGGGCGCGGCCGACTGATCGGTCGGACCAAGGGTGGCATGAACACCAAGCTGCATGCCGTCACCGATGCCCATGGGCGGCCGATCCGGTTCTTCATGAGCGCAGGCCAGGTCAGCGACTACACTGGCGCCGCGGCCTTGCTGGGAGGTTTACCCTCAGCGGAATGGTTGCTGGCCGACCGGGGCCATGATGCCGACTGGTTCAGAAATGCCCTGAGAGACAAAGGGATTGTCCCCTGCATCCCGGGGCGAAAGTCTCGTGGACGGCCCGTAAAATATGACACGCGCCGCTACAAACGCCGCAACAGGATCGAGATCATGTTCGGCCGCCTGAAAGACTGGCGCCGCATCGCCACTCGATACGACCGATGCCCAGAAACCTTCTTCTCCGCAATCGCCCTCGCAGCCACCGTCCTGTTTTGGCCCTGAAGATCAATGGGTCTGGAGCCTAGTGCGACTGCACCTCATCCCTTGAAAAGGAGCAAGGACTCCCTTGGCGAAAAGGGAAACGGCAGCGGGGTTTCTGTGCGGATTGGCCCGGCGCGGCCGGCGGGGGTGTCTAAAACCCCTGTATTTGTGGCGCACCCGACAGGATTCGAACCTGTGACCTCTGCCTTCGGAGGGCAGCACTCTATCCAGCTGAGCTACGGGTGCAGTGAGGTCCGTTTAGTGCAAGGCTTTCCTTCTCGCAAGCCCCGATGAACGACAGGGCGATCGGCGGGTGCTTGCAATTCCCGCCGTTTGACCCTATGTGGCGCGCACTTCACAGGCGAGGGCGGGCCGAGGACGGGAGACATCCGTTCCGGTCCACCGGTTGGGGGCACTGCCCCTGAGATCCCTTGCTCAGGCGCAAACCGGAAAGGAATGGACATGGCGCTTCCCGAATACTCCATGCGTCAGCTGCTGGAAGCTGGCGTTCACTACGGTCACCAGACCCAGCGCTGGAACCCGCGGATGGCCGAATACATCTACGGCGACCGCAACGGCATCCACATCATCGACCTGACGCAGACCGTCCCGCTGCTGGACCGCGCGCTTCAGGTGATCCGCGATACCGTCGCCAAGGGCGGCCGCGTGCTGTTCGTCGGCACCAAGCGCCAGGCGCAGCGCGCCGTGGCCGATGCCGCCGAGAAATCCGCGCAGTTCTACATGAACCACCGCTGGCTGGGCGGCACGCTGACCAACTGGAAGACCGTCTCGCAGTCGATCCAGCGCCTCAAGCAGATCGACGAGGCCATGGCGGCGGGCGCCGAGGGCCTGACCAAGAAAGAGCGTCTCGGGATGGAGCGCGAGCAGGCCAAGCTGCAGGCCAGCCTCGGCGGCATCCGCGACATGGGCGGCCTGCCGGACCTGCTGTTCGTGATCGACGTGAACAAGGAAGACCTGGCCGTCCAGGAAGCCAACAAGCTGGGCATCCCGGTCGTCGCCATCGTCGACACCAACTGCTCGCCCAAGGGCATCGACTACGTGATCCCGGGCAACGACGACGCGGCCCGCGCCATTGCGCTGTATTGCGACCTGGTCGCCCGCGCCGCGCTGGACGGCATGACCGCCCAGATGGGCGCCGCCGGCGTGGACCTGGGCGCGCTGACCGACGCCCCGGCCGAGGAGTTCGACGGCATCGACGCGGAAGAGCCCGCGGCCGAGCAGACCGCCGACGCCTGACGTCCGCCATCACCAGACCTTCATCAGGCGGGGATATGCCCCGCCTGTCCTGTTCCAAGACAAGGGAGACACCCACATGGCTATCTCGGCCGCGATGGTGAAAGAGCTGCGCGAATCGACCGGCGCGGGCATGATGGACGCCAAGAAGGCGCTCGAGGAAACCTCGGGCGACATGGAAGCCGCTGTTGACTGGCTGCGCACTAAGGGCTTGGCGAAGGCCGCCAAGAAATCCGGCCGCATCGCCGCCGAGGGCCTGGTCGCCGTCGCCGTGCAGGACGGCAAGGGTGTCGCCGTCGAGGTGAACTCGGAAACCGACTTCGTCGGCAAGAACGCCGAGTTCCAGGGCATGGTCCGCGACATCGCCCAGGTCGCGCTGAGCGTCGACTCGACCGAGGCGCTGGCCGCGGCTCCGCTGAACGGCAAGCCCGTCAGCGAGGTCCTGACCGACGCCATCGCCAAGATCGGCGAGAACATGACCCTGCGCCGCCAGGTCACCGTGACGGGCGAGAACGTCATCTCCTACGTCCACAACGCCGCTGCCCCCAACATGGGCAAGATCGGCGTCCTGGTCGCGCTGAAGGGCGATGCCGCCAAGGCGCAGGAGATCGGCAAGCAGATCGCCATGCACATCGCCGCGACCTCGCCCGCCTCGCTGTCCGAGGCCGACCTGGACCCGGCGCTGGTCGAGCGCGAGAAGTCGGTCCTGACCGAGCAGGCGCGTGAATCGGGCAAGCCGGAAGCCGTCATCGAGAAGATGATCCAGGGCCGCATGTCCAAGTTCTTCGAGGAAGTGACCCTGCTGGGCCAGAAGTTCGTCATCAACCCCGACGTCACCGTGGCCCAGGCCGCGAAGGATGCGGGCGTCGAAGTGACCGCCTACGCCCGTGTCGCCGTCGGCGAGGGCATCGAGAAGAAAGAGGAAGACTTTGCCGCCGAGGTCGCCAAGACCCTCAAGGGCGCCTGAGTTTCCCTCAGCATGACGGAAAGGCCGGTCCTTCGGGGCCGGCCTTTTTCATTGGCGGGTTGCCCCGAACGACCCTGCGACAAAAGGCTGAGGATTTTTTGCGGTGATTGACAACCGGCGGCCTCGCCTCGACCCTGCAGCCTCATGCCAATGGAGGAGAAACGCATGACCTGGTCGAAGCCCAAGGCACGCGAAGTGAAATGCGGAATGGAAATCAACATGTACGGTCCCGCCGAGGATGACCGCGACGCCCGCGACGTCCTCTGACTCGACTGCGGGATGAAGCTCACGATACTTGGGGCAGCCGCCGGTGGGGGGCTGCCCCAATGGAATTGCGGCTGCGCGAACTGCAATGACGCGCGCGCGGGCCGCATCGCGGGGATGACGCAGTCCTCGGTCGCCGTCACTTCGGGCGGGCAGGCCGTGGTCCTGAACGCCTCGCCCGACATCCGCGCGCAGCTCGAGGCCTGCGGCCTGCATCCGCCCGCGCTGCGCGGCAGTCCGGTGAATTCCGTGGTGCTGACCAACGGCGACGTGGACCATGTCGCGGGGCTGCTGAGCCTGCGCGAAGGCACGCCCTTCACGATCCACGCCACGCCCACGACGCTGGAGATCCTGGACCAGCCCATCTTCCGCGTGCTGAACCCCGATCACGTCGGCAAGGCCCCGATCGCGCTGGACGAGCCGTTCGAGCCGCTGCCGGGCCTTCGCGTCACGGCCTTCGCCGTTCCGGGCAAGGTCGCGCTGTATCTCGAGGAAGGCGAGCCCGACACCGCCCTGATGGGCGAGCAGACCGTCGGCCTGATGCTCGAAGCCGTCGGCCGCCGCGTCTTCTATATCCCCGGCTGCGCCAAGGTGACGGATGACCTGCTGGCGCGTCTCGAGGGCGCCGACCTGCTGCTGTTCGACGGCACGGTCTGGGCCGACGACGACATGGCGCGCAGCGGGACGGGCGCCAAGACCGGGGCGCGCATGGGCCACCTGGCCATGTCGGGCCCTGAGGGCAGCATCGCGCGGCTGTCGGGCCTGACCGGCACCCGCCGCATCTTCGTCCACATCAACAACACAAACCCCGTGCTGCAACCCGGATCGCCCGAGCGCGCCCAGCTTGAGGCGGCGGGCTGGGAACTCGCCCGCGACGGGATGGAGATCATCCTTTGAACGACGCCACACCGGACCGTTCCGCCTTCGAAGCCCGCCTGCGCCGCATCGGCGCCGAGCGTTACCACGACAAGCATCCCTTTCACGCGCTGCTGCACGGGGGTGGTTGCACCATCGACCAGGTGCGCGCTTGGGTCATCAACCGCTACTACTACCAGTCCCGCATCCCCATGAAGGACGCAGCCTTCATGAGCCGGGTCGAGGACCCCCGGCTGCGCCGCGCCTGGCGGTCGCGGATCGAGGATCACGACGGCACCGCCGACCAGCCCGGCGGCATCTGGCGTTGGCTGCGGCTGGCCGAGGGCGTCGGGCTCGACCCCGACTATGTGGCCTCGACCCGCGGCGTCCTGCCCGCCACGCGCTTCGCGGTGGACGCCTATGTCCGCTATGTGCGCGAACAGCCGCTGCTGGCGGCGGTGGCCTCCTCGCTGACGGAACTGTTCGCGCCCGCGATCCACGAACAGCGCATCGCGGGGCTGCTGGCGCATTACGATTTCGCCAATCCCCAGACGATCAGCTATTTCCAGCACCGGCTGACCGAGGCCCCCAAGGACGTTGCCTTCGGGCTTGCCTGGGTGCTTGAGAACGCCCGGACGGACGAGCAGCAGGACATGGCCGCCGCCGCGCTGACCTTCAAGACCGACGTGCTGTGGGCGCAACTCGACGCGCTGCACTCGGCCTATATCGCGCCGGGCCGCATCCCGCCGGGCGGCTGGCGCCCCGGCGAGGGGCTGCTGGAGGGTAGGGGATGACACCCGCGGACCGCCCCTTCCTGCCGCGAGGGGTGCGGTTGCACCAGGATCGCGTGCGGGGCGTGCCGGTCCTGCTGGGGCCGGAAACCGCGCTGATGCTGGACCCCGTGGGACAGGCGGTGCTGGCCGAGGTGGACGGACGCCGCGACATCGCCGCGATCAGCGAAGCCCTTGCGGAACGCTATGCCGCGCCGGTCGAGATGATCCAGTCCGACGTGATCGAGTTCCTGGACGACATGGCCGCGCGGCGGCTGGTGGAGGTCGCATGACCGCAGTGCATCCCGCTCCTGTTTCTGCACGCCAGGTCCGGCCCCCGCCCGAGGCTCCGCTGGCCATGCTGGCGGAACTGACGCACCGCTGCCCCCTGGCCTGCCCTTATTGCTCGAACCCGCTGGAACTGACCGGGCGCGAGCGTGAACTGACCGCCGAGCAATGGGCCGGGGTCTTCCGGCAGGCGGCGGGCCTCGGCGTCCTTCAACTGCATCTTTCGGGTGGAGAGCCTGCCTCGCGGCCCGACCTTGTGCAGATCGTGACGGCGGCGCGCGAGGCGGGGCTTTACACGAACCTCATCACCTCGGGGATCGGGCTGACGGGCAGGCGGCTGGAGGAGTTGGACGCCGCCGGGCTGGACCATGTGCAACTGTCGCTGCAGGGGGTGAACGCCGGGATCGCGGATCATGTCGGCGGCTACAAGGGCGGCTTCGACCGCAAGATGATGGTCGCGGCCGAGATCGCCCGCATCGGCTTTCCCCTGACGATCAACGCGGTGATGCACCGCCACAACCTTGGCGACCTGGCCCAGACCATCGCACTGGCGCACCGGCTTGGCGCGCGACGGATCGAGATCGCCTGCGTCCAGTTCCAGGGCTGGGCGCTGCGGAACCGCGCCGCCCTGCAGCCCACGCGCGAGCAGGTCGAGGACGCCAAGCGCATCGTGGCGCAGGCGCGGGTGGACTATGCGGGCAGGCTTTCCATCGACTTCGTGCCACCGGACTACTTTGCGGATTTCCCCAAGGCCTGCATGAACGGCTGGGGCTCGACCGGGCTGAACATCGCCCCCGACGGCAAGGTGCTGCCCTGCCACGCGGCCGAGATCATCCCGGGGCTTCAGTTCCAGAACGTCCTGACGACCCCGCTGGCCGAGATCTGGAACGACGGCCCGGCCTTCAACGCCTTTCGCGGCACCGACTGGATGCCCGAACTGTGCCGGGCCTGCGACCGGCGCGACATCGATCATGGCGGCTGCCGCTGCCAGGCGATGGCACTTGCGGGGGACGCGCGGGCGACCGATCCCGTCTGCCGCCGCTCGCCCCATCGCGCGGCGCTGGACGCGCTGATCGCGGCCGAAACCGGCGTGGCCCCGCCGCCCTTCGAATACCGCCGGATGCCGCACTAGCGCAGGCGGCGCGTGGCAACCAGCAGGCGCGCGTGGCCGAGGGTGAACAGCCCGAAGGCCACGATCCAGCACAGCCCGGCCGCCTTGATAAGGGCATCGTACGCCACGAAATCCGCCGCTGCTCGGGCCACGGCCGCCAGCATGATGGCGACGAAGCCGAGGGTCGCGAGCGGGTCGGCGTCGGTGTCCGCGCCCGTATGGCTGCGGGTGGCGCGGGTCATCACGGCCAGCATCTCGCCCCCGATCGCGCCGATGGCAAGGACGTGCAGCGCGGCGGCGGGATTCATCCAGCCTAAAGCGGCGGCACTGATGGCGGCGAAGCCGAGGGCGATCATCAGATAGCCCCCGTGCAGCGTCAGGACCATCGGCTCGGAAACGTGCCAGCCCTTCCAGCGCGCCAGCCGCAGCAGGTTCAGCGCCGCCGCTGGGGCGGCTGCCATGGCAACCGCTGTGCTCTGGGGCAAGGCCACCCACAGCGCCAGCGCCCCCGAGGACAGCGCCACCGTCAGCGCATCAAGCTGGTCCGTCGGGGCGGGCCGCGCCCTGCGTCCGTTCTTCGCCAGCCAGTTGTGGGTGAAGCTGGGGGTGACCCGCCCGCCCACGATCAGGATCAGAACCACGAAGCCCGCCACGGCCGCCCGCGCGGCAAGCCTCGGGTCGCTTCCGCCCAGAACCGCCGCATGAAATCCGATGTTGGCAAGGGCGATCAGCGCCATGAGCCCGACGATCTTGAGGTCGCGCCATTTCCGGCCCGCGACGATCTCGATCAGAAACACCCCGGCCATCAGCGGCAGGAAAAGGGCATCGATCGCAACCGCAAGCCACAGCGCGTCCAGCGGACAGGCCAGCATCAGCCGCCCGGCCAGCCACAGTGCCGCCAGCGCGGCCAGCGGCGGACCGGACACCGGCATCCGCCCCGTCCAGTTCGGCACCGCCGTCATCAGGAACCCCGCCAAGGCCGCCGAGGCGAAGCCGAACAGCATCTCGTGCATGTGCCAGTTGGCCGCGCCATAGGCACCGCCCGGCTGCGGCCCGCCCGCCAGCGCCCGGACCCAGAGTGCCATTGCCGCGGTGGCCCAGACCCCCGCGCCCAGGAAGAAGGGCCGGAAGCCGTAGGAAAACAGCACCGGTCCGGTCCGTGCCAGCCCACGCAGGATGCCGCCCGCAGGGCGCGTGCGTTTTCCAGCCATGTCGGTCAGTCTGCCGCGCGGACACGCGAAAGCGGCCCCGAAGGACCGCTCCTGCGATCTGCCGCAAGGACTCAGCGGGTGACCTTGGCCAGTTGCGCGTCCAGCCGCTCGCGCGCGCGCTTGGGCAGCTTGCCCTCGGCCAGCGCGTCATAGTTCGAGGCGTCGCCACCGGCCTGGATCACCGCGACCATCCCCATGGGCGTGTGGGGGGTGCAGCGGACGCCATAAAGGCCCGGCGCGGACACGGTCAGGACATACTCCTCGTTCACCTTGGATTTGAACTCCTCGACGCCCTCGGGCAGCATGCCCTTGATCGAGGAAACGTCGTGGCTCTTGTCCGTGGGCACGAAGGTGATGGTGTCGCCGACCTCGGCCTGAACGAAGGCGGGCTGGAAGACCATCGGACCCTCCTCGCCCTTGTTCAGCATCTCGACGCGGTGGTCGGCGGCCATGACCGGAGCGGCGAACAGGGCCAGCGCCAGCGCGACGGGAATGGAGCGTTTCATTCGTCTTGTCTCCTTCACACGGGGGAATCACCCGTTGCGAAGGACCATAAGACTTCGGCGCAGGCCGTTGATTGCGCTGCCGCAAACTAGCCGTCGGAACCCGCAAGCTGCTTCAGCGCATCCAGGTCCGCGATCACGACCTTGCGCCGGCCGCGTCCCAGCACCCCCTGGGATTCCCAGGCGGCCATGATGCGGGACACGGTGTGCAGGGTGTTGCCGCTCATGTCGGCAATGTCCTGGCGGGTCAGGGGATAGGGCAGCTCGATCCCGCCCTCGGCGTCGATGGCGTTCTCGCCCGCTTCGGACCGCAGCCGCAGCAGCAGGTTGGCCACGCGGCGGGCGGCCTCCTCGGTCGTCATCTCGCGCAGACGGACATGGGCCTCGTCCAGCTTGCGCCCGATCGCCTGCACGATCGACAGCGTGACCGAGGGCGCCGCGCCCAGAACCGCCTTCCAGCGGTTGCGCGGCCAGACCAGCGCCACGCTGTCCACGATGGCTTCGCAACTGCCGGGATATTCGTCGCGCTGCAGGGCGGGGGCGAAGCCGAAAAATTCGCCAGGGTGGACGATGCGGACGATCAGCTTCTGCCCGTCGGCCGTCACCTGCGTGACCTTCAGCCAGCCCTGCCTGAGCAGGAAGAAGCGGTCGGCCGGGTCGCCCTGCTGGAACAACGGATCGCCCTGCGCCAGGCGGACGGTGGTGGTGCCCGACAGGATCGTGCGGACTTCCTCGGGGCTGAGCCCCTCGAAAGGGCCGAGGTCACTGGTCTGGACGTCGGGCATGGAGTGGCCGCAGCCTCGTCGCTGGGAACTGACGCGCCCCTTGTAGCCTGAGCGGAAAGGGAAAGTAACCATGCCACCGGGTCGCGGGCTCAGGCACGGATCCGCGATGCGTCCCAGGGCGGGTCCCACGTCAGCTTGACCTGCGCGACCCGGACGCCGGGAACCGACAGCACCGCGTGCTCGACGCCGATGGACAGCAGCCCGGTCATGGGGCAGCCGCGCGTCGTGGTGGTCATCGTGACCTCGACCTCGGCTCCGTTGATCCGCGTGTCGTAGATCAGCCCCATCGCCGGCAGGCTGAGGCCCGTTTCGGGGTCGGTGACGGATTCCAGTGCTTCGGCCACCGCGCGGCGCAGGATGTCAGGCATCCGCCCCCCTGCGCACCAGAAGCCGATAGCCGCTGGCGTCGGCGGCGTGGTTGCCGACCCAGGCGTGCCCGCGCGCCCTGAGTTGCGGCAGCAGGAACAGCGGCTCGCGGTCCAGAAGCGCAAAGACCACCTCGCCCGGCCGGGCGGTTTCCAGGGCGGCAAGGATGCGCGTCATCGGCTCGGGCGGCTCAAGTCCCGTCAGGTCCAGAAGCTGCAGGGGGGCAGGCCAGTCCGCGGCCTCGAGCGAGCTTCCCGCCGACAGCGCACCGGGGGGCGGACTGAAATCGACCTGCCACACGTCGCCGCCCAGAGGGTGCTCGGCAAAGGAAAAGCCGCGCTGGCGCAGGACGCCGATCAGCGGCACGGGCCGGAAGGGCGCGATCAGGCGCAGCGTCTGGTCGGGGCCGAGCGCGTCGGCGGCCTGCATGATGGCCGCGAAGGGCTCTTGCCCCTTGGCGAGCATCGGGCGCACGTCCAGGGTGACGATCATGCTCATCTGGTCCTCCGGTCGGGTTCACAGGGTGATCTGAAGGATGCGGGGTGGCGCGGACAAGGGGTCGGGCGGCAGGTGGGCCAGCCGCCGGACAGCCCAGGTCTCATGCGCGATGATGCCTGCGCCAGCCAGCAGAAGAAGCGCGGCACCTTGGGCGGGCCGTGCAAGGCCAAAGGCCAGCGCGGCGGCAAGGACGGCCGCGCCCAGTGCCCAGAGGGCAAGGCCCGAGGCGATGCGGCGGGCGTCGGTCAGGGCGGCCGTGGGCGGGACGGGGGCGCGGCCCATCCGGGGGCCGAAGACCTCGATCCAGGTCAGGAAACCGATGATCTTCGGGATGAAGGCCAGCGTCAGCCCCGACAGCCAGCCCAGCAGCAGCAGCGCGCCGCCGGCCAGCGTCAGCGCCTGCGATCCGGCAAGCGCAGCCGCGACCAGCACCATCGCCGCAGGTCCGAGGGTGGCCGCGGCCCACAGCCCGCCGCGCAGCGAGATGTCGGGCTTCTTCAGCTTGCGCTGCCTGTTCATGCGCGCGCCCGTTCCGAGATACAGCGCCACCGCCGCGAGAGAAGCCACCAGCATGGGCCGGGGACCAGCCGCAGGCAAGGCAAGCGCGGCCAGCGTCGCGGCAGCCGCAAGCGCCGTCAGCGCGCCCAGGCTTCGGCGCGGCGGCTGGGGGGCAAGGCCGAACATGGCGAGGAACTGGAAGGAGACGGCCATCGCACCCAGCGTGAACCACAGTCCCAGCCCGAGGAAGCCGTGCAGCAGCCGCAGCGAGGGACCGGGCGCCAGCGGGACGAGGCCTGCGCGTCCCAGGGCGAAGGCCACGCCAAGCGCCACGGTGGCGGCCATGCCAGCCAGCGACAGCGCCAGCAGGAGGGCCATCGGCACGCGGGCGAGCGCCCTGGCCACGCAGGGCGCCAGCATCGCCAGCGCCATCGCCGCCGCCATGGCCAGCAGCACGGCCGCCAGCGTGAACGCGCCCGGCCAGGCGTGCCAGAAGCCCAGCGCCAGCGACAGGGCTCCGCCGCTCCAGAACCCAAGCGCCACGGGCGACAGCCATGCCAGCGTCACCGGCACGGCGGTCAGCACCGGCACGAACTGCAGCGAGGCGCCGATCATCAGCGTCCCGATCCAACCCACGGCCAGAAGGTGCAGGATGGCCCGGCTTTCGCCCGCCTCCCAGGCGGCACGGGGCACACCGTGGCCCATGGCCATCAGGATCAGGGCCAGGAACAGCATCCCCAGGCCCGCCGCGAACCAGGCGGGCGTCCAGCGGGCCATGCGGATTTCACCCGGCACGGCCGGCCTCAGCCGAACAGGTTTTCGCGGCCCTGCGCGTCCAGCGCGCGGACCTGGATGCCGGGCAGGGCGGCCACGACATCGCGGATTGCGGGCGCCGGGGCCAGTGCGAGTCCCGTGGACAGCGCGTCGGCCAGCCCGGCTTGCGGCGCGGTCACGGCGACCCGCCGCCATTCTGCGCGCGGCGCGCCCGAGGACGGGTCGATCAGGTGCGGCAGCCGGCCCTCTGCGTCGAAGGTGAAGCCCGAAGGCTCGGTCACGGCGAGGGCGCGGTCCGCAAGCTCGACCTCTCCGCCACCCGACAGGCCGACGCGCCAGGGGACGCCGGCGCTGCGCCCACCGATGGCGCTGATCTCGCCCATGTTCACCAGCGTGTTCACCGCGCCTTCCGCCCGCAGCAGCGCGGCGATGCGGTCCGAGATATGGCCCTGCGCGATGCCGTTCAAGGTCAGCTGCATTCCCCAAGGCAGGACGACAAGGTCCTCGCCCACCGTCACGCGCTTGAAGCCGATCAGGCCGCGCGCCCGCGCAAGGGCCTCGGCATCGGCACCCGCCGCATAGGCGCGCCATAACGGCTGCACGGTGGGGTCGAAGCGGCCCCCGGTCGCCTCATGCGCCGCCTGCGCAAGCCGCAGCGCCGCGACCATCTCGGGCGAAGGGGCCGCAAGCGCGCCTGTCCGGTTCAGATGGGACAGTTCGGAATCCGCGCGGTAAAGCGTGAAGATGCCCTCCAGCCGCCGCAGCTCGGATTCCACCCGGCGCAGGATGTCGGCGGCCCGCGCGGGATCGGGGTGGTTCAGGATCAGCGTGGCCTCGGCCCCCATCGCCTGGCCGCGCCATGTGACGGGGCGGGGTGCGGCGAGGGCAGGGCCGCCCGCCACGGCCACACCCATGGCAGCGGCGATGGTGATGAAGCGGCGGCGGTCAATGCGCGGCATGGGCCTGCTCCTCGGGCTCATGGGCGGCCTCGTCGCCCCCGCCCAGTACCTGCTCGGGCGTCAGTTCGGCATAGGCCGCGACCGCGCCGCCGTGCCGGGCGGTGAAGGTTTCCGCGGCCTCGCGGGTTGAGAACGGCACGATCTCGGACCCGCCCATGCCGCCCCGCGCCTCCGAGCCCTCGACATAGAAGGCCTGCCGCGCCTCGACCCAGTTGTCGGCGCCCGGATCGGCCCAGCTTGCCGCGCGGCCCATGTCCGAGACATAGACGGCGGCGTAATCCTTGGGTTCGTCCGGCATCATGGTGAAGGCCAGCGTGTCGCGTGCCGAGGAGAACCAGAAGGGATCGTGCCCCTCGGCCAGGATCACCTGCCCCTTGGGACCCTCGTGCTCGGACAGGTTCATGCCGCAATAACGGCCGACCGCGTCCGCCGTCAGCGCCACCGGCGGGGCCGAGGCCACGGTCTCCTCGCGGCAGCCAGCCAGCGACAGGGCCAGAAGCGCGGCAAGGGCAAGGCGTTTCATCAGAGGTTCCTTCGCGAAAAGACGGCCATCGCAAGGCCAAGCGGCAGGGCGCACCACAGGGCCAGCGCGCCGACCAGAAGGCCCGGGGTCAGGGCCGAGTTGTCGAAGACCCCGCCCATGCCCGACAGCATCGCGGACGAGCCCTCGCCCAGCGTCAGCAGCCGGTAGGCGTCGGTCGGGTTCAGCACCAGCGCGAGGTCCATCAGCCAGCCGGGGATCGCATGGCCGCCCTGCGCGACCAGCGCCGCCAGCAGCGCCATATCGTAGATCGCCACGAACAGCAGCCACAGTCCGATCGAGATCCCCGCGGCGGTCGAGCTTTCCTGCACCGAGGCCGAGGCCAGCAGCCCCAGCGACAGGAACACCGCACCCAGCAGGATCGAGGCGCCCGTCATGGCTCCGAAGGCCTGCCAGCCCTCGGTCCCGTGCTGCCAGACGACGAAGCCGGCGGCGAAGGTGAAGCCGATAATGGTGGCGAACCCCATGATGCCAAGCTGGCCGAGGAACTTGCCCGCGATCACCTGCCAGCGCGCCAGCGGATGGCTGAGCAGCAGCAGCAGCGTCCCGCCCTCGGCCTCGCGCGTGATGGCGTTGTGCGAGATCAGCAGCGCGATCAGGGGGACGAGGAAGATCGTCAGGCTCGCCAGACCCACCACCACGACGTCCAGCGCCCCGGTCGAGGTCGAACCGGTCGGGGCCGAGCCAAGCGCCGCGATGGCCGAGGCGAGCGCCGCCATCAGCAGGGTGGTCGAGACGACCCAGCGGTTGCGAAGGCCCTCGGCCAGTTCCCGGCGGGCGATGGTCAGGACGGGCGAGGTCGGCATGGCGCTGCGGGTCGCGGCGGGCATGGCGAGGGTTGTCGTTCCGGTGGTCATGCGGCCTCCCGGCGCAGGAAATGCGCGTAGATGTCGTCAAGGCTGGGATCTTCCAGCGTGATGTCGCGGGCGCCTGCCTCAAGCGCCGCGCGCAGGGCGGCGGGCTTCTCGGCCTCGGACAGCTTGACCTGCCAATGGTCGCCGATGCGCGCCGCGCCCTGGGGCGTTCCGTCGGCGCGGAAGCGCAGGACCGAGGGCAGCCCGGCCAGCCGGCGCAGCTCCTCCATTGTGCCGTCGGCGATCAGGCGGCCGCGGTTCATGACAAGGACGCGGCCTGCCTGGCCTTCCAGTTCGGTCAGCGCGTGCGAGGACAGAAGCACCGTCGCGCCCTCGCGCGCGAGATCGGCCACGATCCCGTAAAGCTCGCGCCGCAGCGCCGGGTCCAGGCCCGAGGTCGGCTCGTCCAGCAGCAGAAGGCGCGGCTGGCCCAGGATCGCCTGCGCGAGGCCCAGCCGCTGCCGCATCCCCTTGGAATAGCCGCGCACCGGGCGGTCGGCGGCATCCGCCAGACCGACGCGGTCAAACAGCGCCTCATGGCCCTGCGCGGGCAGGCCCTTGAGGCGGGCATAGAAGGCCAGCGTCTCGCGCGCGGTGAAGCTGGGGTGGAACTGGACGCTTTCGGGCAGGTATCCCAGGGCTTGCCGGGCATGGCGCCCCTGCGCGGGATCGGCGCCCAGCACCTGAAGCAACCCTGCGTCGGGCCGGACAAGTCCAAGCATCATCTTGATCTGCGTCGTCTTTCCCGCGCCGTTATGACCGACCAGCGCCACCACTTCGCCGGGCGACAGGTGATAGCTGAGGTCGTGGACCACCTGGCGCCCCCCATAGGACTTGCGCACGCCGTCCAGGATCACCGTTGCATTGTTCATGGCAGCGGCCTTTCGGAATGGGGGAACATCAGGGGCGCGCTGTCGATGACGCCGCCCGGCAGCACGGCGGGGAAGCGGCTCTGGGCGAAGCGCAGGATCTGCACGGCAGGGCTGGTCATCAGCATCCGCGCCTGCGGGGCGGTCCACATGACCTTGTCCACCATGTCGTTCGGCCGATAGACCGAATCCGCCAGCCCGTCCCCGTTCAGGTCGAAGGCGGCATTGTCGGACCAGTAGTTGCCCACGCCGTCCTCGGACCATTCGAGGGTCCGCGTGCCCACGTATTTCACCTGCACCCGGTTTCCGACGAAATCGTTGCGCGACACCCGGTTGCCCTCGGCCCCGGCGGTGAAATGGATGCCGGTGCCGCAGCCCTCGAAATGGTTGCCTGTGAATGTGTTCTTGTTCGCGTTGTAGATGAAGACGCATTTCTGCGGCGCGACATGGTCGCTGCCCGGCTCGGCGGCGGGCACGCCTTCCTCGCTGGACTGCCCCATGTCCCGCCAGCGGTCGGGCGAGGCGGGATGGCCGATTACCACGTTGCCGGTCAGGACCGAGCGGTTGGCCGAGTTGAACAGGAAGCCGTAGTCGCGGTCGTTCTCGCTGCGGTTGCCGGTCACGCGCAGCCGGTTTGAGAACATGATCGCGTAACCCATGCTGTTGTCACGGGAATCGTTGTCGATCACCTCGCTGTCGGCGGTGTTCATGTAGTGGATGGCGAAGCGCGTGTTCCGCATCCGGTTGGCGCGGAAGACGTTCTTCTTGGACACCGTGACGAAGATGCCGTCGCGGCCGCGCGTGATGTCGTTTTCCTCGATCACGGCGCTGGGGGCGTTCCAGACGGTGACGCCGTTGCCAAGCTCGGCCTGCCGGCCCAGCCGCCCCACGATGGTGTTGCGCGCGACCAGCGAGTCCCTGGCGCCCTGCACGCGCACGCCATGCAGGTTGTCGGTCAGGCGGTTGCCCTCGACCCGCGCCCGCGCGGCCTTCTTTGTCAGGAACACGCCGGAATCCATCCGGTTCAGGTCGGCGCCCGAGCCGGTAATCTCCAGCCCCGTGACGACGCTGTCGGGGGCATCGACCTCGATGACGTGGCCCCTGCGGCCGCCGTCAACCACCGCGCCGGCCTCGCCCCTGAGGGTCAGGGGCTTGCCGAGGACGAGGGGGCCGGACCACCGGCCCTCCCGCAGGACGATCTCGTCGCCTGCCGCCGCCCCGGCCAGCGCGTCCGCCAGTTCGGCGTCCGAGCCGGGCCGCCAGGTGGCGGCTGCCAGCGGCGCGGCCCAGAGGGTCGCGGCCGTCAGCATCAGGGCAAGGCGGGGAAGGCGGGTCATGCCGAGGCGGGCTCCACCAGCATGCGGCCCTTCATCTCCATGTGCATCGCATGGCAGAACCACGAGCAGTAGTACCAGTAGACGCCGGGCCGGTCGGCCTTGAACGTCACCGAGGCCGTGGCCTGGGGCGCCACCTCCATGTTGATGCCGTAGTTGATGATCGAGAAGCCGTGGGTCAGGTCCTCGATCTCGTCGATGTTGGTGACATAGACCGTCACCTCGTCGCCCTGCTTCACGGTGAAGCTGTCCAGTCCGAAGGCCGGCGCCGAGGAGGTCATGTAGACGCGGACCTTGTTGGGGTCTGCCGCGTCGCGGATCACCTCGCTGTCCATGGTCAGGTCGATGCCGTCGGCCTCGGCCTGCTTCACCGCATCCGCGAAGAAGGGGTCCGCCCGGTCCCAGACATGGACGGGGTTGATCTTCGAGGCATGGACGATGGTTGCGTCATGGGGTTCCGCGAAGGTCGGGTTGTCGTGGACGATCCGCATCTCGTCGCCCGAAATGTCGATCAGTTGGTCGCATTCGGGCTTCAGCGGACCCACGTTCAGGAAGCGGTCCTTCGAGAACTTGTTGAGCGAAATGAGCCACTTGCCATCCGCTTCCTTGGTCTGGCCCATGGACGTGTGGTTGTGGCCCGGCTGATAGTGGACATCCAGCTTCTGCCGGATCGGGTCCACCTGCTCGCCGTTATGGGCGCGGATGGCGTCCTCGATGTTCCACTTGCAGACCTGGCTGTCGATGAACAGCGTCGTGTAGGCGTTGCCCCGCCCGTCATAGGCGGTGTGCAGCGGGCCGAGGCCCAGTTCCGGTTCCGCCACCACGCAGTCGCGCCCGCCGATCTTGCCCGCGAACAGGTCGTCGAAGCGGCGCACGTCGAACACCGTGACCGTCGGCGACAGCTTTCCGTTGGCGACGATGTGGATGCCGTCCGGCGCGGTGTTGATGCCGTGCGGACCGTTCGAGACGGGGATGTAGCGCGTCAGCTTGTTGTTCTCGCCCCGGCCGTCCAGCACGCGCACGCCGTTCAGCACCTGGCCTTCGCCCGCGGCCACCGCCTCCTCGATGGCCTTGAGGTTGAAGACGGTCAGCCAGTCCTGCTCCTTTTCCATCATCTCGGGCAGGGTGACGCCCTTTTCCGAGTTGTAGCAGGTCGCGAAGGCGTACTTGCCCTGGTAGTCGGCGTCCACGTTGTCGAGGTTGCCCTCGACGATGATCTGCCAGGCGACCCCCATCGTGTCGCCGTCGATCGCCGAGAAGATCGACTGGTACTGCGCCGGATCGTCCAGCACCGAGCCGTCGTTGGGCAGCGGCACCCCGTCCTCGCCATTGGCGAAGACATAGCCGGTGCGCGGGTATTTCTGCACGCGCAGCCCGTGGACCGTGTGCTGGTTCGGCAACTGGATGATCTTGTCGCATTTCATCACGTCCAGCCGGACGCGGGCGACGCGGGTGTTGGCCTTGTCGTTGATGAAGAAGTAGCGCCCGTCATAGGTCCCGTCGGTGAAGGACGGGTGCGGGTGGTGGGCGTCGCCATTCATGTAGATCCCGCCCCTGTTCGCCATGAACTCGCGGCTTTCGGGGGTCATGCCGTCGCGCAGGACCTTCAGCGACTCGTTGGTCTGGCCCCAGCCGGTGGCGCTTTCGCGGTTGAAGATCGGGATGCGCATCAGTTCGCGCATGGACGGCAGGCCCACGACGCGGACCTCGCCCGAATGGCCGCCCGAGACGAAGACGTAGTATTCGTCAAGTTCGCCCGGCCCCACGTGCGAGGACTGGCCCCCGGCGTCGCCCTGCGCGGCGGCCCGGGTGGCGGCGCCGCCCATGGCCAGCCCCGCGCCCGCGCCCAGCAGGGCGCGCGGGGCCACGGTGCCCGCGCCGGCGGCCAGCGCCATCGTGCTGCCCAGCAGCTGGCGGCGGTTCAGCCCCGTTCTGGTTTCTTCGGTCATCTCAAGCTCCTTGAGGGTTTGGAGTGGTGGGTTCCGCCGCCTGTTCCGCAAGGCGCCTCTGCGCCCGGAAGGCCGGGGGCTCCTTGCTGGCGGGGTCAGGGGTGGTGGTCCGGGCGACGGGCGTTCCGGCGATGGCGCCGGTCGCGGGCTTGGCCGCCTTCCTGCCGCCCAGGTCGGGCATCTTCGGACCGGAGCTGCGGGCGAGTTTCTCGCGCCGCGCCTTGACGGTCATCATGTGCGGGCAGCGGGTGTCGTCGTGGTAAAGCACCTGGCAGTGCATGCAGTAGATGCATTCGTTGACGTTGATGTTGCCCTCGGGGTGGATCGCTTGGACCGGGCATTCGTTGGCGCAGCGGTGGCAGGGCGAGCCGCATTCCGGCCAGCGCTTGAGCCACTGGAACATCCGCATCCGTCCCGGGATCGCCAGCGCCGCGCCCAGCGGGCAGACATAGCGGCAATAGAAGCGCTCGATCACCAGCGTGGGCAGCAGGCAAATCAGCGCAAACAGCACGAACCACCATTCGCGCATGAAGTTCAGGATGATCGCGGTCTTGAAGGGCTCGACCTCGGCATAAACCTCGGCGCGCGCCAGCGAATACAGCGACAGGCCGAAGAGGCCGAGGAAGATCATGTATTTCAGCGGCCACAGCCGCTCGTGCAGGCCCCAGGGCACCGTGACCTGCGGGATGCGCAGCTTGCGGGCGACGGTGTTGGACAGCTCCTGCAGCGCGCCGAAGGGGCAGAGCCAGCCGCAGAACGGCCCCCGTCCCCAGAACAGCAGGCCCGCCGCCACCGCGCACCACAGGATGAAGACCAGGGGCGCGGTCAGGAAGTATTCCCACGAGAAGCTGCCCGACAGCAGCGAGTTGAAGAAGGTCAGGACGTTCACGACCGAAAGCTGCGCGTGAACCATCCAGCCCAGCCAGACGAGGGTGAAGGTCAGGTAGGCCCGGCGGACCCAGGTGAACAGCACGGGGCGGCGCACCAGCAGGTCCTGGAAGAAGAAGATCAGCGTCAGCACGCCCAGCGCCGCGGCCGTCACCGCGACGTTGACGCGGTTCATGTCCCAGATCGTCTTCCACAGCGCGGGGCCGTCGTCCTCGGACAGGGGCTCGCCCACGGTGGTCTGGGTGGCGGGCTCGGGGGCAGGCTGCGCCACCGGCTCAGGCTGGGGCGCGGGCAGCATGTACTGCTCGGGCAACTGGTAGCCGAGGTTGAAGGGCAGCGTCGCCTTGTCGCGTCCCTCGGTGGTCCGCTGGACCAGCAGTTGCAGCTCGAAGGGCTTGGTCACGTCGAGACTGGCGCCCTCGGGGACGACGAACAGCGCGATCTCGCGCAGGCGCGGGGCGCCCTTGGCGGCCAGCGCAGGCAGGCGGGTGTGGTCGCGGTCGTGGAAGCGGATGCCCTGTCCGTCCTGCAACAGCTCGATGCGGTCGAAGATGCCGCCGCGCACATAGCCCGAGCCCTTGAAGGAATAGGCCCCGTCGCCCGCGACGAGGATCGCCGCCTGGCCGGGCTTCAGCCGCTGGGCCAGGCGCTCATAGCCCTGCGGACCCAGCAGGCCGATGCCGATGGCGGGCACCGACACGGGCGCCATGTAAAGCTGGATGAAGCTGTCCTCGGGGGTCTTCGTCTCCGGGTGGGCAGCGGCCTGGGGCTGGCCCGCGGCCTCGAAGGCCCCGCTGACCTCGCCCACGGTCATCACCAGCGAGCGGACCGAGCCGTCGCCGACCAGCGTTTCCCACTCGGCGGGGGCGGTCGCGGCGGGGTCCAGCTGGCGCTGCACCTCGGGCGCGACCGTGGCAGGGTCCACCCCGCCCAGCCGCCCCGAGCGGATCAGTTGCACGGCCGAGCGCACGACGCTGTCGCCCATCACCAGAACGGTGACGGTCGCGCCCGCCACGATGTCCACCTGCGGCGGGCGCGCCTCTCCGGCCGCGACGCGGCCCAGGTCGGCGCCGATCAGGCCGTTGATCGCCTGCAGCACCCGCTCCTCGGGGATGCCGATCAGGACGATGGGCTCGTGATGCTCGATCAGGCTGAGGCCCTGGACGATGCCCTGAGGGTCGATGCCGACAAGGATATGGATGGGCTTGCCCGAATAGCCGGTCGAGGCGGTGAAGTCCGAGGCGAGATAGGCATAGCCCAGCGTTTCGGTCCCGCGCATCACCGGCACGATGGCCGGGCTGCCCTGCGGCGCGCCGTAGGCATCGGCGCCCTGGAACAGCTCGGACGCGGGGGTCCGGGCCAGCGCCTCCTCCAGCGTCGCGGCCTGGACCGCCGGGGCGGATCCCAGCACCGCCCCCACGAGAATCGTCAGGCGGAGAAGGCACAGAAGGGCAGGGCGAAAGGACATCACGGGCTCCGGCCGGGTCTTGGCCTTCCGCTTTTCGCCTGTTCGCGGGCGCCGGACGTTGCGGTGGGGCAATGTCCGGCGAAAGATGCGCCGGGCTCAGACCGTGGCGGCGGCGCGGCGGATCTGGCGCTGCCTGCGCAGGAAGGCCGCGCCGAAGATCGCCGTCAGGATCAGGATGACCGTCGGGGCGGGCGCGCTGTCCAGGAAGAAGCTGGCATAGACCCCCGCCAGCATCGCCGCCATGCAGACCGTCACCGCCACGGCCAGCATCCGCCCGAAGCTGCGCGCCAGCAGGAAGGCGATGGCGCCCGGGGCGATCAGCAGGCCGACGGCCAGGATCAGCCCGGTTGCGGTCAGGGTGGCCACGATGGTCAGCGACAGGATCGTGAGCAACCCGTAATGCAGCAGCCCGACCCGCAGCCCCGAGGCCCTGGCCTGCGCGGGATCGAAGGCGTGCAGCATCAGGTCCTTCCATTTCAGGACCAGCGCCACCGTCACGACGGCCGAGATCAGGCCTGCCGTCCACAGGTCGCCCTGCTGCACGCCCAGCATGTTTCCGAACAGGATGTGGTCCAGGTGCACGTCCGAGGTGATCGCCGTGTAAAGCACGATCCCCAGTCCGAACATGCCCGAGAACACCACGCCCATCACCGTGTCCTGCTTGACGCGGCTGTTCTCGGTCAAAAAGCCCGTGGCCACGGCGGTCAGCATTCCCGCGCCGAAGGCCCCGAGGATCAGCGGCAGCCCCAGGATATAGGCCAGCACGATCCCCGGCAGGACCGCGTGGCTGACCGCGTCGCCCATCAGCGCCCAGCCCTTCAGCACCAGAAAGCAGGACAGCAGCGCCGTCGGCACCGACACGATCAGCGCGATCAGGAAGGCGCTGCGCAAGAATTCGAACTGGAAGGGCGAAAACAGCGTCTCGATCACGGGGCGGCCTCGTCCCTCAGGGCCGCTGCGGCCTTCGCGCGCGAAGCCAGCAGCCCGTGCCTGGGCGCCCAGACGAAGGCCGCCAGAAACACCAGCGTCTGCAGGCAGACGATGACCCCCCCCGTCGCGCCATCAAGGAAATAGCTGACATAGGCCCCGACGAAGCTCGTCACGGTCCCGATGGCGACCGACAGCGCGATCAGCCGGGGAAAGCGGTCGCAAAGCAGATAGGCCGTGGCGCCCGGCGTCACCACCATGGCAATGACCAGGAAGGCCCCGACCGTCTGCATCGCCGCCACCACGCAGGCCGACAGCAGGACGAAGAAGACCCCCTTCAGCAGCCCCGGCCTCAGCCCGATGGACCGCGCGTGGGTTTCGTCGAAGAAGACGACCATCAGGTCCTTCCACTTCGCCAGCAGCACGGCCAGCGAGACGAAGCCGATGATGGCCAGTTGCACAGTGTCGGCGGGCGTGATCGCCAGGATGTTGCCCATGGTGATCGTCTGGACAGAGATCGCGACCGGGTTCAGCGAGACCATGAACAGCCCCAGCCCGAAGAAGCCGGTGAAGATCAGCCCGATCACCACGTCGGGCTTCAGCCCGGATCGGTCCGACAGGAACAGCATCGCCGCCGCCGCGAGCCCGCCCGACAGGAAGGCCCCCAGCGCGAAGGGCAGACCCAGCATGTAGGCGCCCGCGACCCCCGGCACGACCGAATGCGACAGCGCGTCCCCGATCAGCGACCAGCCCTTGAGCATCAGGTAGGCCGACAGGAAGGCGCAGACGCCCCCCACCAGCGCCGAGACCCACATGGCCGTGGTCATGTAGTTGTAGCCGAAGGGCTCCAGCAGGATCATGCGCCGCCCTCGGGCTCGCGCGTGCGGGTGCGGTTGCCATAGCGCACCAGCGGGCGTTCGTCGTCGGTCAGGATGGTGACGTGGCGCGGGTCGTCGTCGTCGTGCAGCACGTCCCCGCCCAGAGTGAAATGCCGCAGGACGCCGCCGAAGGCGCGTTCCAGGTTTTCGCGCGTGAAGGTCGTCTCGGTCGGGCCGTGGGCCAGCACCGTGCCCTTGACCAGCACCACGCGGTCGCAGAACTCGGGCACGGACCCGAGGTTGTGGGTGGACACCAGCATCACGCGCCCCTCGTCCCGCAGCTCGCGCAGAAGGGCGATGATCTGGTCCTCGGTGCCCACGTCCACGCCGGTGAAGGGCTCGTCCAGCAGGATCACGCGGCCGTCCTGCGCCAGTGCGCGGGCCAGGAAGACGCGCTTGCGCTGCCCGCCCGAAAGCTCTCCGATCTGGCGGTGGCGCAGGTCGGACATGCCGACGCGCGCCAGTGCCGCATCCACGGCGGCGCGGTCGGCACCCGAGGGGCGGCGCAGAAAGCCCATGTGCCCGTAGCGGCCCATCATCACCACGTCCTCGACCAGCACGGGAAAGGACCAGTCCACCTCCTCGGACTGCGGCACATAGGCGACGAGGTTGCGCCGCAGCGCCTCGCGCACCGTCAGCCCCAGCAGCCGGATCTCGCCCGAGGCGACGGGGACGAAGCCCATGATCGCCTTGAACAGCGTGGACTTGCCCGCCCCGTTCACCCCCACCAGCGCCGTGACCGTCCCCTGCGGGATCTCGAAGCTGGCATGGCGCAGCGCCGTGTGGCCGTTGCGATAGGTCACCGTCACGTCGCGTGCGGCGATTCCCTGACCGGTGGCGGGGGGTGGGGCAAGCATGGGTCAGTCCTGTTCCGCAATCCCTGCGGCCAGGCCGTCCGCGATCGTGCGGGTGGTGACGCGCATCAGGTCCAGATAGCTCGGCACGGGCCCATCCGGTTCCGACAGGCTGTCCACGTAAAGCACGCCGCCGTAATGCGCGCCCGTTTCGCGGGCAACCTGCTGGGCCGGGGCCTGGCTGACGGTGCTTTCGCAGAAGACGGCAGGGATGTCGTTGTCGCGCACCGTGTCGATGACGGTCCGGACCTGCCGGGGCGTTCCCATCTGGTCGGCGTTGATCGGCCACAGGTAAAGCTCGCGCAAGCCAAGATCGCGGGCGAGATAGCTGAAGGCGCCCTCGCAGGTGACAAGCCAGCGCTGGGCCTCGGGAATTTGGGCGATCTCGGCGCGCAGGGGCTCCAGCGCAGCGGCCAGTTCGGCCTTGTAGGCTTCGGCGTTGGCCCTGTAGGTCGCGGCGTTCGCCGGGTCGGCCCCGGCCATGGCGGCAGCGATGTTGTCCACGTAGATGCGCGCGTTTTCCAGCCCCATCCAGGCATGGGGGTTGGGCTTGCCCTCGTAGTCGCCGCCCGAGATCGGCAGCGGCTTTATCCCCTCGCTGACCGTGGCCGAGGGCACGTCCTTCAGGTTCCCCAGGAACTGCTCGAACCAGCGTTCCAGGTTCAGCCCGTTCCACAGGATCAGGTCGGCGTCCTGCGCGCCCACGATGTCGCGCGGCGTCGGCTGGTAGCCATGCACCTCGGCGCCGGGCCGGGTGATGGACACGACCTCGGCCGCGTCGCCCGCCACCTCGCGCGCCATGTCGGCGATCACGGTGAAGGTCGTCGCCACCTTCATCCGGTCCTGCGCCTGCGCCGAACCGGCAGCCAGCGCCAGGGTTGCGGCGAGAAGACCAGCCACGTGGAAAGTCATGTTCACTCCTCTGCAGACTCTCCTCAACGTAAATGCAACGCATTCTCATCTGTCAAGTTCCTTGCGAACCATTCTCATTTTCTTGCCCCGACCGGGGGTCCGGGCTACATTCCGGCCATTGGCAGCAGGAAAGGCAGAATGAGCGCCCATACGACCGATTTTGCCCAGGCGCTGCGGGATGCAGGGCTGCGCGTGACGCCGCAGCGGCTGGCGCTGCTGGCGATCCTGATGGATTCGGCTGACCATCCGAATGCCGACGAGCTGCTGGCGCGGGCGCGGGCTCTGGACGACTCCGTCTCGCTGGCCACGGTCTACCGGACGCTCTCGGCCCTGGAAGAGGCGGGGCTCATCCGCAAGCTGACCCTGGAAAGCGAGCCCTCGCGCTACGAGATCACGCCCGCCGCCGAACACGATCATGTCGTGGACATCGACACCGGCGAGGTCATCGAGATCGCAAACGACGACATCGCCCGCCTGCGCCGCGAAACGCTGGAACAGCTGGGCTACGAGATCGTCAGCCAGCACACCCTGATCCGCGCCCGCCGGATGCGGAAAAGCTGAGCCTTCCCGGCGTCCTTCTTCTTCGGAGAAATATCCCACGGGGGTCCGGGGGTGAAACCCCCGGTCCGGCCGCGCCCGAAGGCGCAACTTCAGACCAGCGGCACCCCGTCGAAGCGCGCGACGGCCACCCCAGCCCCGGTCAGTGCCGCGCGAACGGCCCGCGCGATCTCCACCGCGCCGGGCGTGTCGCCATGCAGGCAGATCGTGTCGATCCGGGCGGGGATCGGCGTGCCGTCCTCGGGCAGGATCGCGCCTGCCCTGACCATGCGCAGCACGCGGTGCGCCGCAAGCGCGGGATCGTGGATCACCGCGCCGGGCAGGCGGCGGTCCACCAGCGTCGCATCGGGGTTGTAGGCGCGGTCCGCGAAGATCTCGCAGGCGACCCGTGCGCCCAGCCTGCCTGCCGCGGCCTGCTGCGCCGTCCCCGCCAGCACCACCAGGATGAGGTCGGGCGCGACCGACAGCGCGCCTTCGAAGCAGGCGGCGGCCAGCGTCTCGTCGCGGGCGGCCATGTTGGCCAGCGCCCCGTGCAGCTTGAGGTGGCGGACCTCGCCGCCCGCCGCCCGCGCCATGGCCTGCGCCGCGCCAAGCTGCCAGCGGACGAGGTTCGCGGCGCTGGGCAGGGGCATCTGCATCTCGCGCCGTCCGAAGCCCTGCAGGTCGGGAAAGCCCGGATGCGCGCCGATGCCCACGCCGCTGCGCACCGCCCGCGCCATCGTCTGCGCCATCACGTCCCAGTCGCCCGCATGGACCCCGCAGGCGATGTTGGCCGACGAGATCACCTCCAGCAGCGCCTCGTCGCTGCCCATGGGCCATGGGCCGAAGCTTTCGCCAAGGTCCGCGTTCAGGTCCACCGACAGGGTCATGATGCATCCTCCTGATGACGGGCGCTGACCACGCCGCCGATGAGATTGTAGCTGAGCAGGTCCGCCATCGCCGCCGGATCGCGCAGCCTTGGCCGCAGGCGTCCGCGCAGCGATGCCAGCGCGCGGGCGTGGTCCGCCATGGCCGCCCGGCCCTCGTCCCGCGAGACGAAGCGGAAGGTCAGGGCCGCACCGGGGGGCGCCTGCGCCACGCGCGACAGGTCGCAGGGCAGGACGGTGGCGATGCGGGGATAGCCTCCGGTCGTCTGGCATTCGCACAGAAGGACATAGGGCGTGCCGTCGCCGGTGATCTGGATGTCGCCCGGCTGGACGATCTCGGACAGGATCGAGAGCCCGCCCGGAGCCTCGAAGCCTGTGCCGTCTCCGGGGTTCAGCCGGACCCCCATCCGGTTCCCGCGCGCGTCGCGGCGGAAGGTCGTGCGGCGGAACCGCTCGACCTGCTCGGTCGGAAAGGCCGAGGTCTGGAGGCTTTCGACGACCCTCACCGCGCCGCCGCCGAAGCGGGGCAGGGGGTCCAGCACCATGTCGGCCGGTCCGCCCGGATCAGGACCGGGCGCCAGTTCCTCGCCAACCTCCAGCGCCCTGCCGATCCCGGCTGCGAGATGCGCCGAGCGGGCACCGAGAACAAGGGGCGTCTCGATCCCGCCCGCCGGGGTCAGATAGGCAAAGCCGCCCTCGCCGGGGCTCAGGGACAGTTCCGCACCGGCAGGCAGGGCGTGGCTCGTGTTCCACGACAAGGGCCGTTCCTCGCCGCGCTCGCGCAGGGTGGCGCGGAAGGCGGCCCCGGTCAGGGCGATCCTCAGCGGCCCGGTCGCGCGGAAGCGGGCGGGCGCGTTGGCAAGCTCGACCACGGCAAGGCCCGGGGACTGGCCCAGCAGCGCGGCGCCCTCGGCCAGTGCCACGGGGTCGGCCGCGCCCCCGCGCGAAAGACCCTGCGCCAGCCAGCCCCGGCGGCCTTCATCCTGCAGGGTGACGCCGGGCGAGGAGGCGAGGACGATCAGGCTCATGCCGCGGGCTCGATGCTGATGCCGCCGCCCGGGTCGCGCATCAGGTCGGCCAGGCGGTCGGCCCCGATCGGCGGAAAGGCCACCGAATCCCCCGGCCGCAGCAGGAAGGGTTGCGCGGCGGCCGGGTCGAACAATCGCGCCGCCGTCTGGCCCACCTGCCGCCAACCCGTCTGCGCCGCGACCGCGAACAGGACCAGTTGCCGGATCGCGACCGTCAGCGCGCCGGCGTTCACGCGCGGGGTCAGCTGGCGCAGGCGCGGGATGTCCCATCCGACCGGAAGCTCGCCGATATAGGGCTGGCCGGGGGCAAAGCCGATGGTCAGCACGCGCAGGGGCGCGGTCGCCAGCGCCTCGACAGCCTGGGCGCGGGTCAGGCCCGCGATCTCGGCGGCCTCGTCCAGCTGGGGCGCATGGTCGGCCTCATAGCAGGTCGGGATGCGGATCAGCCGGTGCTCACCCGGCAGCGGCTCGGCCGTCCAGTCCCGCGCGCCGACCACCCGCCGCAGGCGTTCCTCAAGCCCGGCAGGGTCGGCCAGCGGGTCCAGCCGCAGGTAGGTCGAGACCAGCGAGACGGCCGTTTCCCGCACCTCGGGCCAGCGCGCCTCCTCGATGGCCGCGCGCAGGGCAAGGGCCGCGCGGTTGGCGGGCTCGGACAGGCGTGGGGCGAAACTCACGACCATGCCGTCCACGCCCGCAGGGGCGATCCTGGGCCAGTCGCTCATCGCAGGGCTGTAAGGGCAAACCGCGTCATGCGGGCAGGATCATGATCCCGAGGGCGGACGGCAAGGCCCCTCGCAGGCGCCGAGGCTTTCCACGAACTTCAGCACTTGGGGGCCCATGGCATTGACGACCAGCCGGACGCCATCGGCATTCGGGTGGATGCCGTCGTGCTGCATGAGCGACAGGGGATCGCCCGCCGCCACAATGGCCCCCAGCATCGAAGGGATCACGGGAACGTCATAGGCGGCGCCAAGCTCGGGGAACATGGCGTTGAAGGCATTGCGATACGCGCCCCCGTAGTTCGGCGGCGCGTTCAGCCCGACCAGCAGCGCCGGGACCTCGGCCCGGCGGGCGGCGTCCAGGATACCCGAAAGGTTGGCGCGTGTCACCGCCGGGTCGATGCCGCGCAGCAGGTCATTGCCGCCCAGCGCCACGATCAGCCCGTCCACCTCGGGCGTCAGCGTCCAGTTCACGCGGCTGAGGCCGCCGGCCGAGGTGTCGCCCGACACGCCCGCGTTGATCAGCGTCACGTCCGCGCCGTGCGCGCGCAGCCACGCCTGCAACTGCGGCACAAACCCCCTGGTCGGGGGCAGGCCGTAGCCCTGCGTGAGGCTGTCGCCCAGCGCCGCAACTGTCACGGGCTGGGCAAAGGCGGGCAGGGCGGTCAGCAGCAGCGCGGCGAGACTTCTGGCGAACATTGCGGTCCTCTGCATTTCCTTGTGATCTGTTGACGCCGCCAAGGGCCTGGGGGCGTTGTCGTCCATTCGCCGCAGCCCCTGAAAGGAAACGCCCGATGCCCGAACCGGTTCTGTCGCTGGACGACGTGCGCCTGACACTGCGGTCGAACGCAGGCCCTGTCGAGATCCTGCGCGGCATCACCCTGGCGGTGGACAAGGGCGAGACGGTGGGGCTGGTCGGCCCTTCGGGATCGGGCAAGTCGTCGCTGCTGATGCTGATGGGGGGCCTGGAACGTGCGACCGGCGGACGGGTCCGGGCGCTGGGCCAGGACCTGTCGGCGATGGGCGAGGACGCGCTGGCGCGGTTCCGCCGCGACAACCTCAGCGTCGTGTTCCAGAGCTTTCACCTGATCCCGACCATGACCGCGCTAGAGAACGTGGCGATCCCGCTGGAACTGGCGCGGCGCGCGGATGCGCTGGAACAGGCGGCAGCCGGGCTTGAGGCCGTGGGCCTGCGCGACCGGGGCCACCATTACCCTTCGCAGCTTTCGGGAGGCGAGCAGCAGCGCGTGGCCCTGGCCCGCGCGCTGGCGCCGCGCCCGGCGATCCTGCTGGCGGACGAGCCGACGGGCAACCTCGACGAGGCGACGGGCCGCCAGATCGCCGACCTTCTGTTCGGCATGGTGCGCGACAGCGGCACGACGCTGGTGCTGGTGACCCATGCGCCGGAACTGGCGGTCCGCTGCGACCGCACCATCCGCCTGCGCGACGGCCGGCTGGAGCAGGCGGCGTGAGCGGCCTGTCGCTGGCATGGCGCATCGCCGCGCGCGAGATGCGGGGCGGCCTGCGCGGCTTCGGCGTCTTCCTGACCTGCCTTGCGCTGGCCGTGGCGGCGCTGGCGGCGGTCGGAACGGTGCGCGCGGCGATCCAGGCGGGGCTGGCGCGCGACGGCGCGGCGCTGCTGGGCGGCGACGCCGAGGTGCAGCTGACCTATCGCTTCGCCACCGGGGACGAGCGGGCGGTGCTGGACCGGATCGCCACTGCCGTTTCGGAAACCGCCGAGTTCCGATCCATGGCCACGGTCGAGGGGGGAGAGCGCGCGCTGACGCAGGTCAAGGCCGTGGACGATGCCTATCCGCTGGTGGGCCGCGTTATGCTGTCGCCGCCGATCCCGCTGGAGCAGGCGCTGGCACCCGGGGGCGGCATCCCCGGCGCGGTGATGAAACAGGCGCTCGCCACGCGGCTGGGCCTGTCGGTCGGCGACCGCTTCCGGTTGGGAGAACAGGACTTCACCCTGACCGCGATGCTGGACAGCTTCCCGGACGACACGGGAGAGGGCCTCGCGCTTGGGCCGGTCACCATCGTGCGCACCGCCGATCTGGCGCAAAGCGGCCTGCTGGGACCGGGAACGCTGTTTTCCTCGCAATACCGGCTGCTGCTGCCGCCCGGCACCGACCTAGACTCCGCTCAGGCCCAGGTGACTGCGGCGCTGGAAGGTGCCGCGCCGCGGTGGCGCGACTCGCGGGAAGGGGCGCCGGGGCTTTCGACCTTCGTGGACCGGCTGGGATCGTTCCTGATCCTGATCGGGCTGTCCGGGCTGGCCGTGGGGGGCGTCGGCGTGGCGGCGGCGGTGCGCGCCTACCTTGACGAAAAGCTGCCGGTGATCGCCACGCTCAAGACGCTGGGGGCCAGCCGCGGCACGGTCTTCCTGGTCTACCTGCTGCAGATCGGCGTCCTGACCCTGGCGGGTGTCGCCATCGGCCTCGTGCTGGGCGGCGGGCTTCCGCTGGCGCTCGCCCCGCTGATCCAGTCGCGCCTGCCCATGCCCGCCGCCTTCGGGCTTTACCCCGGTCCGCTGGCCGAGGCCGCGCTTTACGGCATCCTGGCCGCGCTGGTCTTTGCCTTGTGGCCGCTGGCGCTGGCGGCGGAAACGCGGGCGGCGGTCCTGTTCAGGTCGGCCGTCGCAGGCGGGCGCCGCTGGCCGCGCGCGCCCTATCTGGCGATGATCGGCGCGGCGGCCCTGGCGCTGGTCGCCGCCGCCTGCCTGTTCTCGGGCAACTGGAGGCTGACGCTGTGGACGCTGGGCGGCATCGCGGGGGCACTTGGCCTGCTGGCGCTGTCGGCACAGCTTGCGGCCCCGCTGGCCCGCGCGCTGATGCCGCTGGCCCGTACCCGCCCGGCGCTGCGGCTGGCGCTGGGCGCGGTCAGGACGCGGCGGGCCGAGGCCTCGGCGGTGGTCCTGTCGCTGGGGCTGGGCCTGGCGGTGCTGGCCGCCGTGGGGCAGATCGACGGCACGCTGCGCGGCTCGATCGCGCGCGAGATGCCCGAGGTCGCGCCCTCGTTCTTCTTCGTGGACCTGCAGCCCGACCAGATCGACGGCTTCAAGGCCATGATGGCCGACAACCCCGCTGTCAGCCGCGTCGAGGCTGCCCCCATGATGCGGGGCGTCGTCACGCAGATCAACGGCCGCCCGGCGCAGGACGTCGCGGGCGATCACTGGGTCGTCCGGGGCGACCGGGGCGTGACCTATTCCGACAACCCGCCCGCGCGCACGACAATCACGGCGGGAGAATGGTGGCCCGCCGATTACGACGGCCCGCCGCTGATCAGCTTCGCGGCCGAGGAAGCCGCCGAGATCGGGCTGTCCCTGGGCGACACGCTGACCGTCAACATCATGGGCCGCGACATCACCGGAACCATCGCGTCCTTCCGGCAGGTGGACTTCCGCAACGCGGGGATCGGCTTTGTCATGTCCATGAACCCCGCCGCGCTGCGAGGCGCGCCGCATACCTGGATCGCCACCGTCTATGCCGAGCCCGAAGCCGAGGACGCCATCCTGCGCGCCGTCACCGACCGCTGGCCCAACGTCACGGGCATCCCCGTGGGCGAGGCGATCGAGCGTGTCTCGGACCTGCTGGGCGGCATCGCGGTCGCGGTGCGATGGGGGGCGGCGGCCACGCTGGTCACGGGCTTTGCCGTGCTGATCGGCACCGCCCTGGCGGGCGCGCGAAGCCGCCGCTACGAGGCCGCGATCCTCAAGGCGCTGGGCGCAAGCCGCGCGGTGATCCTGGCCAGCTTCGCCCTGCGCGCGGCGATCCTCGGCGCGCTGGCGGGCCTTGCCGCCATCGCCGCCGGGGCCGTGGCAGGCTGGGCCGTGGCGCGCTTCGTGCTTGAGGTGGACCATGCCGTGATCTGGTCCAGCGCCGTCCTTCTGGTGGTCGCGGGTGTCCTTGCGGCGCTTGCGGCGGAACTGGCCTTCGCGCTGCGGGCGTTGAGGGTCAAGCCCGCCACGCTGCTGAGGTCCGAGTGAGCGGCCCGGGTGCGGACCCGTCCAACCAGCGAGGAGGGTGTTCCCCTTTGCATTTCGACGACATGAACCGACGCCCCCGGCCGACGCGGCGGCAGCCGCTGGCCCGCCCGCCGCTCAGTCCCGCGCTGACGCTTTGCCTGGGCATCCTGCTGGTGAACGGTGCGGTGGCGCTGTGGCTTCTGCTGCTGGGCCGCAGCCTCCTGCCCGCGGGGGTGCCCCTGCAATGGTGGAGCGGCAGCACGTTCGTCGACCACAACTCGCAGCACCTGACGGATTACTATTCGGCGCTTCATGTCATTTCGGGGGCGGGGCTCTACTTCGCGGCGCGTCGGGTCTGCCCGCTCTGGCCCCTGCACAAGCGGCTGCTGATGGTCATCGCCTGCAGCGGCGTGTGGGAGGTCGTCGAGAACACCCCCTGGATCATCGCGCTGTTCAACGATCCCGGCGGGCCCGGCGTTTACCGCGGCGACAGCATCGTGAACGCCTTCAGCGACACCGCCTTTGTTGCCTTGGGCTTCATCGTGGCGCATCACATGCCCCGTTGGTTCATCATCGGGGCCGGGCTGATGGCCGAGATCGGCGTGGCGGTCGTGATCCACGACGGCTTCGTCCTCGGGACCGCCAGGATCATCCTGCGCTGATCCGCAGAGGAATCGGCCCGAGGGCCGGGAAAGGAATGCACAGGTGAGGTCCAAGGGCGCCCGCAACGCGCGCTTCGACGAGCGCCGGGCCGAGCTTTTGGGCCGGCTCAGGGCGCGGCTGACGCAGCGCGGCGCCATGCGGCCGACGCTGCGGGAACTGGCGACGGCCGCCGGGTGCAGCGTCTCGACGCTGAACCACTATTTCGGGCGGCGCGACGACATCGTCATGGCGGTTTTCGAGGATTCGGGCCAGCGCGGGCAGGGGCAGTTCCAGGCCACCCGCGTCGCCGGGCCGGATTTCGAAACCTCGGTGCGCGACGCGGCCACCCTGTCCTGGACGGTCATGACGCGCCACGGCGTCGCCGGGATGCTGGCCATGGGCATGGTCGAGGGGATGCGCGACGACCTGCTGGGCCCCGTCTTCATCGACAGGATGTTCGAGCCCTTCGTGATCGCCTTGGCCGAACGGCTGGAAACCCACGTGGCACGTGGACAGATGCGCGAGGTGGACACCCGCATGGCAGCCCTCGCGCTGGCCTCTCCCCTGCTGCTGGGGGCGCTGCACCAGGGCGAGCTTGGCGGGGCGAAGGCTTATCCGCTCGACGGCGAGGCTTTCGTGGACCATGTGGTGCAGGGCTTCGTGCGCGCCTATCGTGCGGACTGACGGCATCCGGGGATCGCATGGACGACATCGCTGACCGCAAGTCCGAGCATCTGGCGATCGTGACCGAGGGGCGCGGCGTTCAGGACACGCGCGGCACCGGCTTCGACGCGGTACGCTTCGTCCATGACGCGCTGCCGGAACTGTCCTTCGACGCCATCGACCTGCGGACGTCCTTTCTGGGGCGCAACCTGTCCGCGCCGCTGATGGTGTCGGCGATGACCGGCGGCACGGCCGAGGCCGCGCGCATCAACCTGTCCATCGCCGAGGCCTGCGGCGCGCTGGGGCTGGCGCTGGCCGTGGGGTCGCAGCGCATCGCCATCGAGGGGCGGGGCGCGGGCGGGCTGGGGGCCGAACTGCGGGCGCGGGCGCCGAACGTCCCGATCCTGGGCAACCTCGGCGCGGTCCAGCTTGCGCGCGGCATGGGCGTGGACGAGGCGCGCCGCGCCGTCGAGATGCTGGAAGCCGACGCGCTGATGCTGCACCTCAACCCCCTGCAGGAGGCGATCCAGCCCGGCGGCGACCGCGACTTTTCCGGCCTTCTGGCGCGGATCGAGGCGCTGGCCCGCGCGCTGCCCGTTCCCCTGGGCGTCAAGGAGGTCGGCGCGGGACTGTCCGCCGCCGTGGGGCGGCGGCTGCTGGATGCGGGTGTGGTGATTCTGGACGTGGCCGGCGTCGGCGGCACGAGCTGGGCACGGGTCGAGGCCGAACGCGGCGACGACCGCCTGCGGCGCATCGCCGCGCCCTTCTTCGACTGGGGCATCCCGACGGCCGAGGCCGTGGCCGCGCTGGCGCCGCTGATGCCCCCGGGCGGGACGTTGATCGCCTCGGGCGGGCTGCGGCACGGGCTGGACGTGGCGCGCTCGATCCGGCTGGGCGCGGACCTTGCAGGGCAGGCCGCGGGCGCCCTGCCGGCCGCGCGCGAAGGCGCCGGGGCGCTGGCCGCGCATCTCTCCGAGGTTGTCGAGCAGCTTCGCATCGCGATGTTCTGCACCGGCTCGGCCGATCTTGCGGCCTTGCGCCGGGCGCCGCTTGCTGGCTGACTTGGCCTGCGGGACGGCTGGAAAGGCGCTCCGCCCTGCGATAGATTGTGACAGGTGATACAGAAACGGCGAGGGGAGGTTTCAGGCGTGACCGCGGTGCTTCGACGTTCCCGAGCGACAAGCCTTGTCAGCCTTGCCCTGGCCGCAGGCGTGATCGGCGCCTGGGCCGCGCTGCATGTCTTCGCCGTGTGGCGCCTTGACGCGCCTGCCCATCCCCTTCTGGCGGTGCTGTGCCTGATCGGGCTGACATGGCTTTCCGTGGGCCTGTTCATCGTGGCGCACGACGCCATGCATGGCGCGGTTGCGCCCGGCCGTCCCCGCCTGAACGCCGCTGTCGGCGCGCTGGCGCTGGCGCTTTACGCCGGGTTTTCCTGGCGCAAGCTCATCGTCAAGCACATGGCCCACCACCGCCACGCGGGCACCGACGACGACCCCGATTTCGGCCGCGGAGGGCCGGTCCGCTGGTACGCGGGCTTCGTGCGCACCTATTTCGGCTGGCGCGAGTTCTGGGTGCTGGGCAGCGCCGTCATCCTTTACGCGCTGATCCTCGGGCCGCGCTGGCCCTATGTCGCCTTCTGGGCGGTGCCCTCGATCCTCGCGTCCATGCAGTTGTTCGTCTTCGGGACCTGGCTGCCGCACCGGCCCGGCCATGACGACTTCCCCGACCGCCACAACGCGCGGTCCACCCGCGTCAGCGACCCGCTGTCGCTGCTGACCTGCTTCCACTTCGGCGGTTATCACCACGAACACCACCTGCACCCGTCCGTGCCGTGGTGGCGGCTGCCCTCGACCCGCAGGACCCGCGCATGAGCCTTCTCGGTCCCCTGCTGATCGTCGTCCTGACCGTCGCGGTGATGGAGGCCGTGGCCTATTCCGTTCACCGCTGGATCATGCACGGCCCCCTGGGCTGGGGCTGGCACAAGTCGCACCACGAGGACCGCCACGGCCCCTTCGAGAAGAACGACCTTTATGCCGTGGTCTTCGCGGGCCTTTCGATCATCCTGTTCATGATCGGCAGCCGCTGGTGGCCCTGGCTGTGGTGGGTCGGCGTGGGCATGAGCGTCTACGGCGTGATCTATTTCGTCGTCCATGACGGGCTGGTGCACCAGCGCTGGCCCTTCCGCTATGTTCCCCGGCGCGGCTATTTCCGCAGGCTTTATCAGGCGCACCGGCTGCATCACGCGGTCGAGGGGCGCGACGACTGCGTGTCCTTCGGCTTTGTCTATGCGCCGCCGGTGGATGACCTCAAGGCGCGGCTCAAGGCATCGGGGGTGCTGGCGCAGCGCCAGTCGCGCCACCAGGACGCCTGGCGGCCCGACCGCGGCGAAGACTGACGCCGCATGGCCCGCATCGCCTTCTGCCTGCCTGCGCTGTCCAGCCACGCCGCCGTCCACGCGGCGCTGGCGCGGGCACTGGCGGCGCGGGGGCATGACTGCCGGATGGTGGGCGGCGAGGGGCTGGGACCGCTGGCTGCCCGCGAGGGGATCGCCTTCGAAAGCCTCGGCACGCGTGAGCCGGACCTGCACAACGCGGGCCTTCTGCGGACGCTGGCGGCCACCGCCGCCACCACGCGCGCCTTTGTCCGCCAAGGGCCGGATGCCCTTGCCCGCCTGAGCCCGGACCTCGTCGTGGCCGATCAGGCCGAGCCCGGCGCGAGCCTTGCGGCCGAAGCGGCGGGCCTTCCCCGCGCGACGCTCGCCTCGGCCCTGCCGCTGGACCGCGACGAGGCGATCCCGCCGCCCTTCGTCGACTGGCCTTGGGCGGACGGAGACGAGGGCAGGCGGCGCAACCGGGGCGGCTGGCGCGTGGCGGACGCGCTGATGGTGCTGCAATCGCGCGCCTTGGCCCGGGGCTGCCGCGATCACGGGCTGCCGATGCGGCGGCGGCTGGACGACTGGATCTCGCCCGATCTGGACCTGCGGCAGATGGTGCCCTCGCTGGACTTCCCCCATGCATCCGGATCGGGGGCACGGGCGGTTGGGCCGCTGCGGGACGGCGGGACCGGAGAGTTCGACATTCACACCGACGGCCGCCCGCTGGTCTTCGCGTCGCTCGGCACGCTGCAGGGCGGTCGGCTGGCGCTGCTGGCCGCCATCGCCCGCGCCGCCGAGGATCTGGGCGTCTGCCTTGCGCTGGCCCATTGCGGCGGGCTGACCGACGCGCAGGCGCAGGCGCTGCCCGGCGGTGCGGTCGTGCGCGACTTCTTCCCCCAGCGCGCGGTGCTGGCGCGGGCCGCGGCCTGCGTGACCCATGCGGGGCTGAACACCGTCTTGGACTGCGCGGCGGCGCAGGTCCCCATGGTGGCGATCCCGCTGGCCTTCGAGCAACCCGCAACCGCCGCGCGGCTGGCCTTTCACGGCGCGGCCCGCGTGCTGTCCCCCCGCCGCGCGACCCGCGCCACGATCCGCGAGGCGCTGGGGGCGGTCCTGTCCGACCCGTCGTATCGCGCGGCGCTGGCGGCCCCCGCCGCCGAGATCGCCGTGGCGGGCGGCGTTTCCCGCGCCGCCGACCTGATCGAGACGCGGCTTGTCCGCAGGGCGGCGGCATGACGCCGGACGTGATCCTCGCCGGGGCGGGCCTCGCCAATGCCCTGATCGCCCTTGCGGTGGCCGAGGCGCGGCCGGGTGCCCGTATGCTGATGCTGGACCGCGCGCCCGGTCCGTCGGGCTCGCATACCTGGTCCTTCCACGACCCCGACCTGCGGCTGGCCTGGCACCGCCGCCTTGCCCCCGCGATCCGCTGCCGCTGGCAGGGGCAGGAGGTCCGCTTTCCCGACCACGCCCGAACCCTGCGCGCGGGCTATGCCTCGCTGGACGGCGCGGGGCTGGCGCGGCTTCTGGCGGACACCCCCGGCCTCACCCTGCGCTGGGGGGCCGGGATCACCGCGCTTGATGCCACCAGCGCAACCCTTGGGTCCGAGCGGATCGAGGCGCCCTGCGTCATCGACGGCCGGGGGGCCGCCCCTTCGCGCCATCTCGTCACCGGCTACCAGAAGTTCGTGGGGCTGGAATTCGAGATGGACGCACCCCACGGCGTCACCCGCCCGGTGATCATGGACGCGACCGTGCCGCAGCGGGACGGCTATCGCTTCGTCTATCTGCTGCCCTTTTCCCCCACGCGCCTGCTGATCGAGGACACCCGCTACAGCGACGGCCCGGCCCTGGACGAGGACGCGCTTGCCCGCGCCATCGCCGATTACGCCCGCGACAAGGGCTGGACCGGCCGCGAGGTCCGGCGCGAGCGCGGCGTCCTTCCGATCGCGCTGGCCCATGATGCCTGCGGGATGTGGGAACAGGCGCAGGGCGGGGCGGTTCCCGTCGGGATGCGCGCGGGCCTGTTCCATCCCGTTACCGGCTATTCGCTGCCGGTTGCCGCGCAGGTGGCCGACGTGGTGGCGGCGGCCGGGCCGACGACGGCCGAGGTCTTCGACGCCGTCCGCGCCCATGCCCTTGCACGCGCGGGCGACGACCGCTTCCTGCGCCTGCTGAACCGGATGCTGTTTCACGGCTGCCCGCCCGAGGACCGCCACCGTGTCCTGTCCCGCTTCTACCGCCTGCCCGAGCCGCTGATCGAACGCTTCTACGCCGGCAGACTGACCCGGCTGGACCGGCTGCGGATCGTCACCGGCAAGCCCCCCATTCCCATCCGCGACGCGCTGCCCTGCCTGCGCGAAGCGCCGCTGCTGAAGGAAACCTCGTGACGTCAGGCACCACTCCCGGATCGGCCATCGTCATCGGCGCGGGCTTCGGCGGGCTCGCGCTCGCCATCCGCCTGCAATCGGCGGGCATCGCCACGACGCTGCTGGAGGCCCGCGACAAGCCCGGCGGCCGCGCGTATGTCTGGCGCGAACAGGGGCATGTCTTCGACGCCGGCCCCACGGTCATCACCGATCCCGACTCGCTGCGCGAACTCTGGGCGCTGACGGGGCAGGAGATGGAGCGCGACGTGACCCTGCTGCCGGTCAGCCCCTTCTACCGGCTGCTCTGGCCCGACGGGAAACGCTTCGACTACGTGAACGAGGCCGATGCGCTGGAACGCGAGATCGCCGGCTTCAACCCCGCCGACCTGGACGGCTACCGCCGCTTCCACGACTATTCCGAACAGGTCTATCAGGAAGGCTACCTGCGCCTCGGCACCGTGCCCTTCCTGAAGCTGGGCCAGATGCTGCAGGCCGCGCCCGCGCTGGTGCGGCTGGAGGCCTACCGCTCGGTCCACAGCGTCGTCGCGCGCTTCATCAAGGACCCGCACCTGCAACAGGCCTTTTCCTTCCATACGCTGCTGGTGGGCGGCAACCCGTTTTCCACCAGTTCGATCTATGCCCTGATCCACGCGCTGGAACGGCGCGGGGGCGTCTGGTTCGCCAGGGGCGGCACCAATGCGCTGGTCTCGGGCATGGTGGCGCTGTTCGAACGCCTGGGCGGCACGCTGCGCCTGAACGCCAAGGTCGCGCGGATCGAGACGGAAGGGGCGAGGGCAACCGGAGTGACGCTTGCGGACGGTACGCGCCTGAGTGCCGGCATGGTCGCCAGCAATGCCGACGTGATGCACAGCTACCGCGACCTTCTGGGCGGCACCCGGCGCGGGCGGACCAAGGCCGCGCTGCTGAAGCGCCAGCGCTGGTCCATGTCGCTGTTCGTGGTCCATTTCGGCCTGTCGCAGAAGCCCGAGGGTCTGGCGCATCACACGATCCTGTTCGGCCCCCGCTACCGCGAGCTGGTGAACGAGATCTTCCGCGGCCCGAAGCTGGCCGAGGATTTCTCGCTTTATCTCCATTCCCCCAGCGTCACCGACGACAGCCTCGCGCCGCCGGGGATGTCCACGCATTACGTCCTTGCCCCCGTGCCGCACCTCGGCCGCGCGGCGATCAACTGGGCGCGTGACGGCGAGGCCTATGCCGACCGCATCCTCGCCAGCCTCGAGGAGCGGCTGATCCCGAACCTGCGTGCGAACCTGCGGGTGAAGCGGATCTTCTCGCCCGCCGATTTCGCATCCGAACTGAACGCCCATCATGGCAGCGCCTTCTCGGTCGAACCGATCCTCGCGCAGTCCGCCTGGTTCCGGCCCCACAACCGCGACCGCAGCATCCGCAACTTCTACATCGTCGGCGCGGGCACCCATCCCGGCGCGGGCATCCCCGGAGTCGTGGGTTCCGCGAAGGCCACGGCGGGCGTGATGCTGGCCGACGCGGGCGCGGCATGACGGCGCCGGTCGCCGAATCGCAGGCCGCCATCGCGGCAGGCTCGCAAAGCTTCGCCGCGGCGGCGAAGCTGATGCCGGCGGGCATTCGCGAGGACACGGTGATGCTTTACGCCTGGTGCCGCCACGCCGACGACGTGGTGGACGGGCAGGAACTCGGCAGCACCCCGCAGGCGGGCGGCGACCCGGCGGAACGCCTCGCGCGCCTCAAGGCCGACACGATGGAGGCCCTGCACGGCAGCGGCCCGGTCAGCGCGCCATTTGCCGCGCTGCGGGCGGTGGCGCGGCGGCATGACTTTCCCGACCGCTGGCCCTTGGACCTGATCGACGGTTTCGCGATGGACGTCCGGGGGCGCGACTATCGGACGCTGAACGACACGCTGGATTACAGCTATCACGTCGCAGGCGTCGTGGGCGTGATGATGGCCCGCGTCATGGGCGTGCGGGACCAGGCGGTGCTGGACCGCGCCTGCGATCTCGGGCTGGCCTTCCAGCTGACCAACATCGCCCGCGACGTGATCGGCGATGCCCGGATCGGGCGCCTCTACCTGCCCGGCGACTGGCTGGAGGAGGCGGGCGCCAGCGTCGAGGGCGACATCCCTTCCCCCGAGCTTTACGCCGTCATCCTGCGCCTGCTGGACGCGGCCGAGCCCTATTACGCCTCGGCCTTTGCGGGCCTTCCCGCGCTGCCCGCCCGCTGCGCCTGGTCCATCGCGGCGGCAGCGCGGATCTATCGCGCCATCGGCACCCGCATCCGGCGCGGCGGCCCCGAGGCCTATCGGCAGCGCATCGGCACCTCGGGCGCGGCCAAGGCGGGCCTGGCGGTGCTGGCGCTGGGGGATACAGGCGTGTCGCGCGTCATCCCCCGCCAGGCGCCCCGCGACGGGTTGTGGACGCGCCCCCGGGTCTAGGCGGCGCGGCTGGCGCGGCCCGGCAACACGCGGGCGATATGCGCGGCCAAGGGCAGGCTGTCGAAGCCGCAGCCGCCCAGCAGGTCGTCCACCTCGGTCCGCAGGGCGTCGTAATGCGCCTGCGCCTGCGGCAGGCTGCGGACGGCGAGGACGCCGCGCGCCAAGCCCGGGGCCTGCGTGTCGCGGCGGGTGTCCTTGCCCAGCGCGCTCGCCTCGGCCTGCACGTCCAGCAGGTCGTCGTAGGACTGGAAGGCCCGGCCCAGCGTCCGCCCCAGCGCGGCCAGCCTGTCGATGTCCGCCCTGCCGAGGCGCTGCAGCATGCCGAACATCTCGAACCCCGCCGCGAACAGGGCGCCGGTCTTGAGATCCTGCTCGCGCTGCACCCCCGCCGCGTCCTTGGGCGCGTGGATGTCCAGGTCCTGCCCTGCGCAAAGTCCCGCCGGACCTATGGCGGCGGACATCGACGCGACAAGCCGGGCGCGGGTGTCGGCATCCGCCCCGCGCGCCGTCGCCAGCAGCCGCATCGCCTCGGTCACAAGGGCGATCCCGGCCAGGATCGCGCGGCATTCGCCGTGAACCAGATGCGTCGTGGGCCGGCCCCGCCGGGCCTTCGCGTCGTCCATGCAGGGCAGGTCGTCGAAGACCAGCGAGGCCGTATGCACCAGCTCGATCGCGCAGGCCGCATCGATCAGGGCAGGGCGCACGCCGCCCGTCGCCTCGCCCGCGATCAGCAGGACCATCGCGCGGAACCGCTTGCCGGGGGCCAGCACCGCGTCGGCCATCGCCCGCCCCAGGGCCGGAGAAGCCAGCCCGAAGCCCGCTGCGATCTCGGTCAGGCGATCATCCACAACGCAGCGCCAGTCGGCGGGTCCGGTCACGTCACGCATGCACTTGTCATCCATCCAAACCGCTGCCGCCTTGCTGTCGCACATATGATCCAGAATATCAGACATCATGGGCCGGACGGGAAGCCGCAACCGTGGCCCTTCACAAAGAAAGCGCGCAACGCGGCAAGCGGTTCAATGCGCCGGAACCCTCAGGGGCCGTGCGGCAGGCCTTCCTCCGCGCCTGCCCCTCGGCGCGGGCGGCCGGAGTCGGACAGGATCGCTTGCGGCGGGCCGACGCTGCCCCGCCCCCGGGAGGACGACCCGCTGGCGGCACCATCTCCGCTGAAGGAAGGGGCTCAAGAAAACTCTTTACAGAATGATAATTTAGCCTGACACCTTGATCTGCATAAGGCCTGCCGCCAGCCGTTCTGGGGACAGGATCGACAGGCCGGGATCAACCTGGCCGTCAAGGGCAGGGGCAGGACACATGGGGCAGCTGGATCACCGAATCCAAGCCGACGAGACTCATCCCATCGACATCGCCGAAGCCGTGGCCCTGCGCCGCGGCTGGGATTCCGAGCGGATGGCGGACGACCAGATCGCCGTGACGGTCAGGGGACAATGGCGCGACCATGCGCTGACGCTCGCCTGGTCCGCGCGGGACGAGATGCTGCGGCTGATCTGCTGCTTCGACCTCGATCCGCCCGAGGCGCGGATGCCGGGGCTGTGCCAGGTCCTGAACCTCGTCAACGACGAGGTCTGGGACGGCAGCTTCACCTTCTGGGCGCAGCAGCGCGTGATGGTCTGGCGTTACGGTCTGGTGCTGTCGGGACAGGCCCTGGCCGAGGCCGGGCAGATCGAGCGCATGATCCGCAGCGCCGTCGAAAGCTGCGAACGGTTCCATCCCTCGTTCCAGTCCGCCTGCCGGGGCGGAGAGCCCGAGGCGGCCCTGGCTCTCGCCCTGTCCGGCACGCTGGGACGCGCGGCCTGAGCGCCGCCTCTGGACAGCGCCGCGCCGATCGTTACCCCTTGCAGCCGGCAAACGCAGGCGAGGGGGCACATGGATCTGGCGCATCTGAATGACAGGGGGCTCGTGCTGGTGGGCTGCGGGCGCATGGGCGGCGCGCTTCTGCAGGGCTGGCTTGCGCGCGGACTTGCCCCCAAGGCGGTCCATGTCATCGACCCAAGGGTGCCCGCCTGGGTGGCCGAGCGTGGTATCTCGACCGAGGGGGCCGGGCCCGCCGACCCCGCCGTGATCGTGCTGGCGGTCAAGCCGCAGATGATGGGGGACGTTCTGCCGAACCTGGCCCGGTCAGGCGGCGCGGACAGGCTGGTGCTTTCGGTCGCGGCAGGGGTGACTCTGGCCGCTTATGGCCGCTCTTTCCCGGGCGCCCCGGTGGTGCGCGCGATGCCGAACACGCCCGCCGCGATCGGGCAGGGCATCACCGCGATCGTCGGAAACGAACAGGCCGGCGCTGCCGCGCTGGACATGGCCGAATCGCTGATGGCCGCCGTGGGACGCGTCGTGCGCCTGTCGGACGAATCGCAGATGGACGCCGTGACGGCCGTTTCCGGTTCCGGTCCCGCCTATGTCTTCCACCTGATCGAGGCGCTTGCGGCGGCAGGCGAGGCCGAGGGGCTGCCGGCCGATCTTGCGCTTGATCTCGCCCGCGCGACGGTCGCGGGGGCAGGGGCGCTGGCGATGCACGAGGACGAGGACCCGGCGAAGCTGCGCGAGGCTGTGACCTCTCCCGCCGGCACGACTGCCGCCGGGCTGGCGCACCTGATGGACCCCGACAGCGGCCTTGGCCCTCTGATGCGCCGCACCGTGGCGGCGGCGGCGGCGCGCGGACGGGAGCTCGGGCAATGACCGGACCCGCCGCACAGATCACCTATGACGACTTTGCCCGCGTGGACATCCGCGCCGGAACCATCATCCGCGCCGAGCCTTACCCCGAGGCCCGCGTCCCCGCGATCAAGCTGTGGATCGATTTCGGCCCGGATATCGGGGAAAAGCGCAGCTCGGCCCAGATCACGCGCCACTACGAACCGGCCGGGCTGGTCGGGCAGCAGGTGCTGGCCGTCGTGAACTTCCCGCCCCGCCAGATCGGCAAGGTCATGTCCGAGGTGCTGGTTCTCGGCCTGCCCGACGCCGAGGGCCAGGTGGTCCTGATCGGCCCCGACAGCCCGGTCCCGAACGGGGGAAGGATGTACTGATGCGCCTGCTCGTGACGCGCCGGATGACCAGGGCCGCCGAAGAGACGATATCGGCGGCGTTCGACGCCAGTTTCCGCGATTCGACCACGCCCCTGACCGAGGCAGAGGCGATTGCCGCCCTGCGCGAGAACGACGCGATCATCCCGACCCTCGGCGATCCCTTCAACGCGACGGTGCTGGGCACGTCCGACCGGCGCGCGCGGGTGCTGGCGAACTTCGGCGCGGGGTTCAACCACATCGACCTTCAGGCTGCCCGCGCGGCGGGAATCGTCGTGACGAACACGCCCGATGTGGTGACCGACGCCACTGCCGACATCGCGCTGACGCTGATCCTGATGACGGCCCGTCGCGCAGGCGAGGGCGAGCGTCTGGTCCGCGCGGGCCGATGGACCGGCTGGCACCCGACGCAGATGCTGGGGATGCACGTCACCGGCCGCACCGTGGGCATCGTCGGCATGGGCCGCATCGGGCAGGCCATCGCCCGGCGCTGCCACTTCGGCTTCGGGATGCCGGTGATCTTCCACAACCGCTCGACCGTCACCGGCCTGGACCTGCCCGCGCGGCAGGTGGCGCTGCCGGACTTGCTGGCGCAGGCCGATGTCGTGGTCATGGCGGTCCCGGGGGGCGCTTCGACCCGCCACCTGATCGGCGCGGCGGAACTGGCCGCCATGAAGCCCGGCGCGATCCTGGTCAACATCGCCCGCGGCGACGTGGTGGACGAGGCCGCCCTGATTGCGGCGCTTGAGGCGGGGCCCTTGGGTGGCGCGGGCCTTGACGTCTATGAGCGCGAGCCGGAGGTGCCCGAAGCCCTGCGCCTGCGCGAGAACGTGGTCCTGCTGCCCCATTTGGGCACGGCAACCGAGGAGGTGCGCACCGACATGGCGATGCGCGCCCTGGCGAACCTCGCCGCCTTCTTCAAGGGCGATGCGCCGCCGGATCGGGTGGCTTGACCTTCAAGCGGGAAACCAAGCGGAACCCGCGACTTGCCGGGGCGTTGTTCATGCAGATTGAAGCAACGGAGGCCAGACAATGAACTGGGACATCATCCAGGGCAAGTGGGACCAGCTGAAGGGCTCGGTCAAGCAGGAATGGGGTGAGCTGACCGACGACGAAGTCACCCAGATCAACGGCGACCGCGACAGGCTGTCGGGCAAGCTGCAGGAACGCTACGGCTGGGCCAAGGCCGATGCGGAAGAGAAGATGAACGACTTCCTTCGCCGTCAGGGCTGAGCCGCCCAAGGCCGCAATCGCAAGGGGCGCCACGCCGGGCGCCCCTTTTTCATATCCGGGCGCTGCGGACCGCCGCGCCCATTGAATGCTCGGCCAGGAATGCTCATGCCTCGCGCCCCAGCATCCGCTGGCCGCCGCGCCACAGGGGGGCAAGGACGTTCTTGGACAGCGGGATCAGCGCCAGCCCCAGCGCCAGTCCGAACAGTCCGTCGAAGAAGGCCGTCACCACCCAGCCGACGAAGCCCTGCATCGCCGGGACGGCGTGCGCCGCGAACTCGGACCAGTGATGGATGGTGTCATACATCAGGCCGAAGCCCAGTTCGGCCAGGCCGTGCAGCACGATGTTGCCGCCGACCCACAGCATCGCGGCAGTGCCCACGATCGTCAGGACCTTCATGAAGCCGGGCATCGCCTTGACGATGGTGCGGCCGGCGGACCGCAGGAACCCTTCGCGCGTGCGGGCCAGAGAGACGCCGTAGTCGTCGGCCTTCACGATCAGCCCGACCGCGCCATAGACGGCGGCGGTGATCGCCACCGCGACGGCGAACAGCACGATCGCCCGCATGACGAGCCCCTGTTCCGGCGGGATGGTGGCAAGGGCGATGGTCATGATCTCGGCCGACAGGATGAAGTCCGTCTTGATCGCCCCCTTCACCTTGGATTCTTCCAGCTGGCGGGCGTCGCCGACCTCCTCGCCCTCGTAGCTGTCATGCTCGGGATGGGGATTGAGGGCGTGCCAGACCTTTTCGGCGCCCTCGAAGCAGAGATAGGCCCCGCCGATCATCAGCAGGGGCGTGATCGCCCAGGGCGCGAACTGCGACAGGATCAGCGCGATCGGCAGCAGGATCACGACCTTGTTGAAGATCGAGCCCTTGGCGATGCGCCAGACGATCGGGATCTCGCGGGTGGCGTCGAAGCCGTGGACGTATTTCGGCGTGACCGCCGCGTCGTCGATCACGGCGCCCGCCGCCTTCATCCCGGCCTTGGCGGACATCCCCGCCACATCGTCCACCGATGCCGCCGCAACCTTGGCGATCCCCGCCACGTCGTCCAGAAGTGCGATCAGCCCGCTCATTGCCGTTCCCTTGCCAGTCAGCCTGGGGGCGAACGCCAGGGGCGGCATTTCGGTTCGATCCCCTGAAGCCGCAGGGCCCGGCCCGCCTTCCGCACGGCAACACGCCTTGCGCGCGGCCCAAGGATGTTCCATCACCGGCCGGATGGACCGATGGGGGACTGCGGCGATGGCTACTCTGGATCAGAACGCGAAACCGACCGAAGAAATCGACGTCCGCGACGTCTTCGGCGTGGACAGCGACATGAAGGTCAAGGGCTTCGCCGAACGCACCGACCGCGTGCCGGAACTGGACCCCACCTACAAGTTCGACCCCGACACCACGCTCGCGATCCTGGCGGGCTTCGCCTATAACCGCCGGGTGATGATCCAGGGCTATCACGGCACCGGGAAGTCCACCCATATCGAGCAGGTCGCGGCCCGCCTGAACTGGCCGACCGTGCGCGTGAACCTCGACAGCCACGTGTCGCGGATCGACCTGATCGGCAAGGACGCGATCAAGCTGGTCGAGGGCAAGCAGGTCACCGTCTTCCACGAGGGCATCCTGCCCTGGGCGCTGCGCAACCCGACCGCCATCGTCTTCGACGAATACGACGCGGGCCGCGCCGACGTGATGTTCGTGATCCAGCGCGTGCTGGAGGCCGAGGGCAAGCTGACCCTTCTGGACCAGAACGAGGTCATCACGCCCAACCCCTATTTCCGCCTGTTCGCCACCGCGAACACCGTGGGCCTGGGGGATACGACCGGCCTTTATCACGGCACCCAGCAGATCAACCAGGGCCAGATGGACCGCTGGAACCTGGTGGCGACGCTGAACTACCTGTCCCACGACGCCGAGGTCGCCATCGTGCTGGCCAAGGTGCCGCAGATGAACACCGAAAAGGGTCGCAAGTGCGTGGCGCAGATGGTGACGCTGGCCGACCTGACCCGCACGGCCTTCATGCAGGGCGACCTGTCCACCGTCATGTCGCCGCGCACGGTCATCAGCTGGGCGCAGAACAGCCGCATCTTCGACAACGTGGGCTACGCCTTCCGCCTGACCTTCCTGAACAAGTGCGACGAACTGGAGCGCCAGACCGTGGCCGAGTTCTACCAGCGCCTGTTCGACGAGGAACTGCCGGAAAGCGCGGTGGCGAAGGCGGGGTAAGGGGGCGCGCCGTCAGCGCGCCCCGCCCGGCGCGCGTCTCAAGCCTCGCGCGCAGCCTTGGTGGCCTTGGTCCACCAGACCAGCTCCTCCAGCGTCGACTTCAGCGAGCCTTGCAGGACCCCCTCGATCTCGCTCATGGGGGCGTTCTGGCCGCCGGTCCAGACCTTGAAGAACTCGGACCCGCCGATGTGGACGGCGTTGCGCAGGGGGACCATCTGCAGCTCGACCGCGATCAGGCGCAGGTGCTCCAGCGCGCGGGCGCCGCCCATGCTGCCATAGGCCAGCGCGCCCATGGGCTTGCGGTTCCAGCCGACGTAATCCTGGTCCAACGCATTCTTCAGCGCCCCGGTGATCGAGTGGTTGTATTCCGCGACGACGAACAGGTAGCCGTCGAACTCGGCGACCTTCTTCTGCCAGCGGACCGCGCGCTCGTCCTTCGAGGGGACCCAGGCGTTCGACGCCACCTCGTCGAAGAAGGGCAGGTCGAAGTCGCGCAGGTCCACCAGTTCGAAGTCCAGTTCCGGGTGGTCCTTGACCTTGTCCATCAGCCAGGCAGCGGGCTTGTCGGCGAAGCGCGCCTGACGGGTCGAGCTGATGATGACGGCGATGCGGGGCTTGGCCATTCTGGTCTCCATGATTAACTAGGTATCCAAAAGATACTTCGGATCAGGTAGAGAGCGCCGAAAGGCCCCGCAAGAAGGCACCTTCATGAAACCATGCGACACCCATGACACCGGAACCTGCCAGCGCATCAGCGAGATGCTGTCGCGCATCGGCGACAAGTGGACGCTGCTGGTGGTCCGCGCCCTGGGTCGCGGTCCCCACCGGTTTTCGGCGCTGCGGCGGGAACTGGGCAGCATCTCGCAGAAGATGCTGACGCGCACGCTGCGGAACCTGGAACGCGACGGGCTTGTCCGCCGCACGGTGACGCCCACCACGCCGCCACAGGTGGAATACGCGCTGACGGCCATGGGCGAGGACCTGTTCGGCCCCATCGCGGCCCTGGCCGACTGGACCATCACCCATGCCGACTGCATCGATGCGGCGCGGGCCGCCTATGACGGGCGGGAAGAAGGCGTTCAGCGCGCCGCATAGTCCATCAGCGCCCGGAACAGCTCGGGCGGCAGGTTCTGCGGGTCGGTGATGGTGATGGTCGTTCCGGGCGGCAGGTCGGCGGGGTCCGCAGGCGTCCCGCCAGGGCGCCGCGTGATCGTGGTGGCCGAGGCCATGTCGCGCGGCAGCACGGGGGCCACGCCTCCGCCCGGAGCGGGGGCAAGGGGCGGCATCTGCGGCATCCCTTCGGCGCGGATCGGCCCCTGCTCGGCCAGGGACCGGGCCTGCGCGGCGGCCAGCGCATCTTCCAGTTCGCGGGTGCGGCGGGCGTCCATCTCGGCAAGCTGGGCGTTCACCTGCGCCTGCACGTCCTGCTGCATCTTGGCGGTGACGGCGCCAAGCTGCGCGTTCACGGCCTCGACTCCCTCGGCAAAGCCCTTGCGATAGGCGTCGTTCACGGCGGCGGTGCAGTCCTGCGCCATGGCGGGCAGGGCGGGCAGGATCAGGCTCAGGGCGAGGGTGGTCGGGCGCATGGAAAGCCTTGCTTTGCGGAAACTCGCGGGGCGAACGTCCGGGCGCGGCGAAGGGTTCGCCCGGCGCTTACGCGACTCATGGACATGTCCTGCATCCTGTCCGAAAACAGGCGCATGAAGAAAACCGACAACCCCGCCGATCCGTTCAAGAAGGCGCTGGCCGAGGCGACCCGCGCGCTGGCCGACGAGCGCGAACTGAACGTCACCTACAGCGCCGACCCCTCGGGCGTTGCGGGCGACACGATGCGCCTGCCGCAGGTCAGCCGCCGCATGACGCGGGACGAGATCGTGCAGGCGCGCGGCACCGCCGATGCGCTGGCGATGAAACTGCGCCACCACGACGACGCGACCCACGCCCGTTATGCGCCGGCCGGACCGATGGCGCGCGAGCTTTACGAGGCGATGGAAACCGCCCGCTGCGAGGCTCTGGGCGCCCGCGACATGCCGGGCGCGCTGTCGAACATCGACGCGAAGCTGGGGGCCGAGGCCGACCGCAAGGGCTACGCCCAGATCAAGGCCCCTGCCGACGCGCCGCTGTCGGTCGCGGCCGGCTACCTGGTGCGGCAGGCGGCGACGAACCGCCAGCTGCCCGCCGCCGCGCAGCACGTGGCCGACCTGTGGCGTCCCTTCGTGGAACAGCAGGCCGGCGGCGCGATGGCCGACGTGAACGCGGTGCTGGCCGATCAGGCGGCCTTTGCGCGGCTGTCGCGCAAGGTGATCGCCGATCTCGGCTATGCCGACCAGTTGGGGGACGACCCCGACGAGCCGCAGCAGGACGACGCCGACGAGAACGCCGAGCAGGACGAGGAAGCCGGCGACAACCAGTCGCGCGAGCAGGAGGAAGGCGAGGACGCCGAGGCCAGCCCCGAGCAGAGCCAGGAGCGGACCCAGGACGAGCGGCAGGCGCAGGTTTCGCTTGACGACCAGACCGACGAGGAACTCGTCGAGGACGCCGAGATGGCGGACAGCGAGATGCCGCCTGAACTGCCTCCGCCCGTCAGCGAGGCCAGCGCCGACTACAAGGTCTATACGCAAGCCTTCGACGAGGAGATCCGGGCCGAGGAGCTGGCCGATCCGGCCGAGCTGGAACGCCTGCGCGCTTATCTCGACAAGCAGCTCGAACCCCTGCGCGGGGCGGTGAGCCGCCTGGCCAACAAGCTGCAGCGCCGCCTTCAGGCCCAGCAGAACCGCAGCTGGGAGTTCGACAAGGAGGAAGGGACGCTTGACGCGGGCCGTCTTGCGCGCGTGGTGGCGAACCCGACGACCCCGCTGTCCTTCAAGTGGGAAAAGGACACCGAGTTCCGGGATACCGTTGTCACGATCCTGATCGACAACTCGGGGTCCATGCGCGGGCGGCCCATCAGCATCGCCGCGATCTGCGCCGACGTGCTGGCGCGGACGCTGGAACGCTGTTCCGTGAAGGTGGAAATCCTCGGATTCACGACGCGCGCCTGGAAGGGCGGGCAGAGCCGCGAGAAATGGCTGGCCGACGGCCGCCCCGCCGCGCCGGGCCGCCTGAACGACCTGCGCCACATCATCTACAAGGGCGCCGACGCGCCTTGGCGGCGGGTGCGCCCGAACCTCGGCCTGATGATGAAGGAAGGGCTGCTGAAGGAAAACATCGACGGCGAGGCGCTGGAATGGGCGCACCGTCGGCTGGTGCGGCGGTCCGAGGCGCGGCGCATCCTGATGGTGATCTCGGACGGCGCGCCGGTGGACGACTCCACCCTGTCGGTGAACCCGGCCAGCTATCTGGAAAAGCACCTGCGCGACGTGATCGCCATGATCGAGCGGCGCGCCCAGGTCGAACTGATCGCCATCGGCATCGGCCATGACGTGACGCGCTATTACCAGCGCGCGGTGACGATCACCGACGTGGACCAGCTTGCGGGCGCGATGACGGAACAACTGGCGGGACTGTTCGAAAGCGACCCGCGCAAGAGGGCGCGGGCGATGGGCGGCGCGGCCCGGCGTTGATGAGGGACTGCTGCGGCCCCGCACGGGCGCATGGGCGCCGCTTCGGCGCTGCCGCGGCGGTGACGCTGGCGCTTGTGCTGGCGCTGCCCGGTTGCGGGGTGGTGCCGATCCGGCTGGCTCCGGCGGTGCCTGCCGTGGCACAGTTGCAGGCCGAGCCACCGGGCTATGTCCGGATACGAGCCTTCGGGGACGAGCTGGGCCCCAGCGGTGCGTCGGCCGATGATCTCGGCCGCGCGGCGCTGGAGCGGTTGCAGTCCAGCGAGCCGATCGACCTGCTGGCCCTGTCGGGCGGCGCCGATGCGGGGGCCTTCGGCGCGGGCGTGCTGAAGGGCTGGACCCAGCGCGGCGACCGGCCCGAGTTCGACTATGTGACCGGCGTCTCGACCGGCGCGCTGATCGGGGCGCTGGCCTTCCTGGGACCGGATTACGACGACGCGCTGGAACGCTTCTACACCCAGACCACTGCCAGCGACGTCCTGATCCTGCGCCCGCTTGCGGCGCTGGCGGGTGCGCCCTCGATCGGCGACAGCGCCCCCTTGCGCCAACAGATCGACCGGATCGTGACGCCGCGGATGGTCGCCGCCATCGCGGCCGAGCGGCGGAAGGGCCGGATGCTGCTGATCGGGACCACGAACCTCGATGCGCAGCGGCAGGTGATCTGGGACGTGGGGCGGATCGCGGCCTCGGACCAGCCGGACCGGGTGCAACTGATCCGGGAGATCCTGCTGGCCTCGGCCTCGATCCCCGGCGCCTTTCCGCCCGTGACCATCGACGTGGTGGCGGACGGGCGCCACTACCAGGAACTTCACGTGGATGGCGGCGTCACGCGCGGCGTCTTCGCCTATCCGCCGGGCCTGCGCCTGCCGCCGCCCAGGGGGCCAAGGCGGATGTGGGTGATCCGCAATTCCAAGCTGGCGGCCGAATACCAGCCCACGCGGCCGGGCGTCGTCTCCATCGCCGAACGCAGCCTGACCACGCTGATCAAGCACCAGTCCGTCGGCAACATCGCGGACATGGAGGCGCAGGCGCGGCGCGACGGCTTCGACTTCAACGTCACGGCGGTTCCGCCGAACCTCGCGCTGCCGCCCTACAAGCCCTTTGATGCAGCCTACATGAACACGCTGTTCCGGGCAGGGCTGGCGACGGGCCGCTCGGGCCGCGGCTGGGCGGATGATGCCGGGCCCCTCCTGGGGCAGAACTGAAGGAAAGGAACCGGGCATGACCTGGCAGGAGTTTTCGGCCCCCTCGGACCCGGCGGCAAGCGCACCGCGCCTTGCAGCGCTGCGGGCGCTGATGGCGGCCGAGGGGCTGGACGCCGTGATCGTGCCCCGCGCCGATGCCTGGCAGGGCGAATACGTGGCGGATGCGGATGCGCGGCTGCGCTGGCTGACCGGCTTTTCGGGCAGCGCGGGCTTTGCCATCGTCACGGGTTCGCAGGCCGGCGTCTTCATCGACGGCCGCTACCGCGTGCAGGTCCGGGCCGAGGTGGACCCGGCGCTCTTCGCTCCGGTCCCTTGGCCCGAGACGACGGCCAGCGCCTGGCTGAAGCAGGCGCTGCCGGACGGCGGCGTGCTGGGCTATGACCCGTGGCTGCACACCCGCGCCGAGATCGAGGCGCTGGACAAGGGCCTTGCGGGCAGCGGCATCACCCTGCGCGCCATCCCGAACCCCGTCGACGCGATCTGGTCCGACCGGCCCGAGCCTCCTGCCGGTGCCGCGCGCATCCATGACGCGGTCGTGGCGGGGGCGACCCCGGCCGAGCGGCGCGGGCAGATCGCCCAGGCACTGACCGGGGCCGGGCAGGGCGCTGCGGTGCTGACCATGCCGGACTCGATTGCGTGGATGCTGAACATCCGGGGCGCCGACATCCCTCGCAACCCGGTCGTGCAGGCTTTCGCGACGGTGGATGCGCAGGGCCGGGTCGGGCTTTACGCCGATCCCGCCAAGTTCGACACGCAGGTCCGCGCGCATCTGGGCAACGAGGTCACGATCTCGCCGCCCGATCGCTTCATGGCGGCGCTGGCCGCGCTGGAAGGCCCGGTGCGGCTGGATGCCGACACCGCGCCCGAGGCGGTGTTCCGCGCGCTGGAACAGGCGGGCAGCGAAATCACCCGCGAACGCGATCCTGTCGCGCTGCCCAAGGCGCGCAAGACCACGGCCGAGCTGGAGGGGATGCGCGCCGCCCATCGACGCGACGCGGTGGCGATGATCCGCGCGCTTTCCTGGATCGACGCCCGGCAGCCGGGCAGCTTCACCGAGATCGACGTGGTGCGCGCGCTGGAAGGCTTCCGGCGCGAGGCGGGGGCCATCGACATCAGCTTCGACACCATCTGCGGCTCGGGGCCGAACGGCGCCATCGTGCATTACCGCGTGACCGAGGCCACGAACCGGACCGTGGGCGAGGGGGAGCTTCTGCTGCTCGACTCGGGCGCGCAGTTCGCGGACGGCACCACCGACATCACCCGAACCATCGCCATCGGCGCACCGCCCGAGGCGGCGCGGGACGCCTATACCCGTGTCCTGCAAGGCATGATCGGCCTCAGCCGGCTGCGCTTTCCCAAGGGCGTCGCGGGCCGCGACATCGAGGCGGTGGCCCGCGCGCCGCTGTGGTCGGCGGGAATGGATTTCGACCACGGCACCGGCCACGGCGTCGGCGCCGCTCTTTGCGTCCACGAGGGGCCGCTGCGGATCTCGCGCCGGTCCGAACTGCCGCTGGAGCCGGGCATGATCTTTTCCAACGAGCCCGGCTATTACCGCGAGGGCGAGTGGGGCATCCGCATCGAGAACCTGGTGGTGGTGGAGCCTGCGCAAAGCCCCGATGGCCGCGAGATGCTGGGCTTCGAGACGCTGACGCTGGTCCCCATCGACAAGCGCCTGATCGAGATCGGGATGCTCAGCCGCGCCGAGATCGCCTGGCTGGATGCCTATCACGCGCGGGTGCGGGACGAGATCGGGCCTCTGGTGCCCCGCGACGTGCGGCCCTGGCTCGAGGCGGCGACAGCGCCGCTGTAGGGCCGCGGGCGCCGGGGGCGCTGCCCCGCCGACTGCGCCGGCTTCACGGGACGTATCAACGGGGAAGAAGAGCCTTGAGGACGGCGGGGTGCGCTGGCATGTTCCCCGCGCCTTCAAGGAGTTCCACCATGCCCATTTCCGAAGCCGTCCTGTCCGAGCTGCGCGCCATTCTGGGGGACCGGCTTTCGACCGGGGAATCCGACCGCGAACTGCATGGCGCTTCGGAAACCTTTCACCGCGCCCCGCCGCCCGATGCCGTGGCCTTCCCGCTGAACACCGCGGAAGTCTCGCGCGTGCTGAAGGTGTGCAACGACAACGGCGTGCCGGTGATCGGCTGGGGTGCGGGCACCTCGCTGGAGGGGCACGCGCTGGCGATCCACGGCGGGCTGGTGATCGACCTGATGCGCATGGACCGCGTGCTGGAGGTGCGGGCCGAGGACATGCTGGCCGTGGTCCAGCCCGGCGTCACGCGTGAGGCGCTTAACACGGAACTGCGGGCGACGGGGCTGATGTTCCCGGTCGATCCGGGGGCGAACGCCTCGATCGGCGGCATGGCCGCGACGCGCGCCAGCGGCACCACGGCGGTGCGCTATGGCACCATGCGGCAGAACATCCTGGCGCTTGAGGTCGTGCTTGCCGACGGCCGCGTGATCCGCACGGGAACACGCGCGGCCAAGTCCAGCGCGGGCTATGACCTGACCGCGCTGATAGTGGGGTCCGAGGGCACCCTTGGCATCATCACCGAACTGACCCTGCGCCTGCACGGCCAGCCCGAGGACGTGGCCGCCGCCGTCTGCGCCTTCCCCTCGCTGACCGAGGCCGTGACCTGCGTGGCCCAGACCATGCAGCTGGGCATCCCCATGGCGCGGATCGAGTTCATGGACCCGATGGCCATGCGCGCGATCAACCTGGACATGGGCTCGGCCTACCCCGAGGAACCGCACCTGATGATCGAGTTCAACGGCTCGCCCGACGCGGTGCGCGCCAATGCGGAAGCCTTCGGCGAGATCGCGGCCGAGCATGGCGGCAAGGGGTTCCAGTGGGCCTCGACCCTCGAGGAGCGCAACCGCCTGTGGGCCGCGCGGCACAACAGCTACTGGGCCACGCTGAAGCTGCGTCCGGGCGCGACGGGGGTCGTGACCGACATCTGCGTGCCCATGTCCGAGCTGCCCGGGGCGGTCGCGGCGGCGGCGGCCGACATGGAGGCGGCCGGCCTCCTGGGCGACATCGTGGGCCATGTGGGCGACGGCAACTTCCACACGCTGATGCTGGTCGAGCCCGGCAACGCCGGGGAAATCGCCACCGCCAAGCGCATCGCCCGCCGCATGGCGGACCGCGCGATCGCCGTCGGCGGCACGATCAGCGGGGAACACGGCATCGGCGTCGGCAAGCGCGACCTGATGCTGGACCAGCATGGCGAGGCCTGCGCGGTCATGTCCGCGATCAAGCGGGCGCTGGACCCCAACAACATCATGAACCCCGGCAAGCTGCTGCCCGATTTCAACTGACCGGGCCTGCCGGGCGCGTCCTGACGATTTCGTGAAGCCCCACCCCCGGGCTGCCTGCGGCGTGCAGGTGACTTTGCCCGGAATCCAGTGGAATAGTCCGCCGAAAACACGCTCAAGAAACGGAACGAGGCAGGACATGAAACTCTGGATCAAGGCGGTTGCGCTGGCGGCGGTCACGGCGCTGGCAGCCTGCGGCGGCGGGCCGACGCGGCGCGTCGTGACCGACATCAGCATCGGCTCGGGGCAGTCGGTGCAGGGCAGCTTCACCGGCGGGGCGGTGCCGCTGCTGGGCGACACGGCGCCGCATGTCTGGACCAGCGGGCATCCCTACAACCTGCCCGTCCACGGGGTGGACGTGTCGCGCTATCAGGGCGACGTGAACTGGCATCAGGCCCGGGCGTCGGGCATCAACTTCGCCTTCATCAAGGCGACCGAGGGAGGCGATCACTCGGACCCCGCCTTCCGGCGCTACTGGGCCGAGACGCGGGCGGCCGGCATCCCGCGCGGAGCCTACCACTTCTACTACTTCTGCCGGTCGGGGGCCGAGCAGGCGGCCTGGTTCATGGCCAACGTCCCGCGCGAACGCGGCGCATTGCCGCCGGTGATCGACCTGGAATGGAACCACCAGTCGCGCAGCTGCCCCTTCAAGCCCTCGGCCGCCGAGGTGCGCCGCGAGGTGGGCATCATGATGTCGATGCTGCACCAGTATTACGGCCAGCGCCCGATCATCTACACCACGGTCGATTTCTACCGCGACACTGGCGTGCGGAACGTGGGCGCCGAGTTCTGGCTGCGGTCGGTTGCCGACCATCCGCGCGGCACCTACCCCGGCCAGCAGTGGAGCTTCTGGCAGTACACCGGCACCGGCACCGCGCCGGGCTTCCGCGGCAACGTGGACCTGAACGCCTTCGCGGGCAGCCGGGCCCAGTGGAACCGCTGGCTGGCCACCAGGTCGCAGCGCTGAACGCCTGAGCCGGCGCGCCTGCCCCGTGGGCGCGCCGTCCATCCGGGCCGAGGTTTCGCATTTCTGTGCGGACGATGGCCTTGTGCCGTTCCGACCGGCTTGACTTGACTGCCGTCGCGGCGTTCATGCGGCACCGGACCACAAGAGGACGCGCCATGAACGCCTATCGCAGCCACACCTGCGGCCAGTTGACCGCCGCCGACGCCGGGACCACCGTGCGCCTGTCGGGCTGGGTGCATCGGGTGCGCGACCACGGGGGCGTGCTGTTCATCGACCTGCGCGACCATTACGGCATCACGCAGGTGATCGCCGACAGCGACTCGGCCGCCTTCCCCACGCTGGAAAAGCTGCGCGCCGAGACGGTGATCCGCATCGACGGCCGGGTGAAGCTGCGCGACGCCAGCCTTGTGAACCCCAAGCTTTCGACCGGCGAGATCGAGGTCTATGCGACCGACGTCGAGGTGCTGGGCGCGTCCGACGACCTGCCGCTGCCGGTTTTCGGCGACCAGGATTACCCGGAAGAAACGCGGCTGGCCTATCGCTTCCTCGACCTGCGCCGCGAGTCCCTGCACAACAACATCATGCTGCGCTCGCGCGTCATCAAGTGGCTGCGCGACGCCATGTGGGACGCAGGCTTCACCGAGTTCCAGACGCCGATCATCACCGCGTCCTCGCCGGAAGGGGCGCGCGACTTCCTCGTGCCCTCGCGCCTGCATCCGGGCAAGTTCTACGCGCTGCCGCAGGCGCCCCAGCAGTTCAAGCAGCTGATCATGGTCGCGGGCTTCGACCGCTATTTCCAGATCGCCCCCTGCTTCCGCGACGAGGACCCGCGCGCCGACCGCTCGCCCACCGACTTCTACCAGCTCGACGTCGAGATGAGCTTCGTCGAGCAGAAGGACGTCTTCGCCGCCGTCCAGCCGGTGATCCAGGGCCTGTTCGAGACCTTTGGGGGCGGCCGCCGCGTGGACTCGGACTGGCCGCTGATCCCCTATGTCGAGTCGCTGAAGAAATACGGCACCGACAAGCCCGACCTTCGCAACCCCATCGAGATGGTGGACGTCAGCGAACACTTCCGCGGCTCGGGCTTCGGCATCTTCGCCAAGCTGCTGGAACAGGACGGCACCGAGGTCCGCGCCATCCCCGCGCCGACCGGGGGCAGCCGCAAGTTCGCCGACCGGATGAACGCCTTTGCGCAAGCGCAGGGCTTGCCGGGGATGGGCTACATCTTCTGGCGCAAGGACGACGCGGGCGCGACCGAGGCGGCCGGTCCCATCGCCAAGGCGCTCGGCCCCGAGAAGACCGAAGCCATCCGCACCGCGCTGAACCTCAAGGAAGGCGACGCCGTCTTCTTCCTCGGCGGCAAGCCCTCGGACTTCGAGGCGGTCGCCGGCCGGGCGCGGACCGAGATCGGGCGAGAGCTTGGCCTCATCGACGAGAACCAGTTCAAGTTCGCCTGGATCGTCGATTTCCCGATGTACGAGAAGACCGACGACGGAAAGATCGACTTCAGCCACAATCCCTTCTCGATGCCGCAGGGCGGGATGGAGGCGCTGGAGGGCGACCCGCTGAAGGTCCATGCCTACCAGTATGACCTCGCCTGCAACGGCTACGAACTGATCTCGGGCGGCATCCGCAACCACACGCCCGAGATCATGTTCAAGGCCTTCGAGATCGCGGGCTATGGCCGCGACGAGGTGGAAAAGCGCTTCGGCGGCATGGTCAAGGCCTTCCGCTATGGCGCGCCCCCCCACGGCGGCTGCGCGGCGGGCATCGACCGCATCGTGATGCTGCTGGCGGACGAGCAGAACATCCGCGAGGTCATCATGTTCCCGATGAACCAGCGGGCCGAGGACCTGATGATGGGCGCGCCCTCGGAACCCACGAACGAGCAGCTGCGCGAGTTGCGCCTGCGGGTGCTGCCCAAGGACGCCTGAGCGGCCTCCCGCCGTCAGCAAAGCGTGAGATGCCTCTGGCCGCCGCCCATGGGATAAGGGGCGGCGGCGCGCGTTTGCGCCGCGCGGCATGGACGGATGATGACGATCGATCCAGAGCGTGCGGCCATCCGGCTGGGCTATGGCCTGTCGCCCCGGGTGCCTCCGGCGGACACCGGCTTCCTTCTGGACTCGGTGGCTCAGGCCACGCAGCCGGACGGCTGGACCGCGACGGCCGCCACCGCCGCGCATCTGGCCTTCGGCGAGGTGCGCAAGGCCCGTGACGAGGGCGCGCTGAGCGCAGAGGAGTACCGCGCCGAGGTGCAGGTGCTGGAAGGCCAGCGGCTCGATGCCTTCCGCAACCGCTTGGCCCGCGCGGCCGGTGCGCCCGCGGGCTTCGGGGAACGCCTGGTGCAGTTCTGGGCGGACCATTTCACCGTCGTCGCGCAGAACCCGACCCAGCACCTGATGGCCGCCGCCTTCGTGGACGAGGCCATCCGCCCGCATCTGGACGGACGCTTCGGTGCCATGCTGTTCGCCGCCGCGACCCATCCCATAATGCTGATCTACCTGAACCAGAACGCGAGCGTCGGCCCGAACTCGCGTTTTGCGCGGCGGCGGCCGGAACTGCACGTCGGGCTGAACGAGAATCTCGGCCGCGAGGTCCTGGAACTGCATACGCTGGGGGTGGGGGCCGACTACACCCAGGGGGACGTGCGGGAACTTGCCAAGGTGCTGACGGGGCTGACCTACAACCCCAGGGATCACCGCCGCTTTCGCCCGCAGGTGGTCGAGCCGGGGACCGAGACGGTGCTGGGTGTCAGCTATGGCGACGGCCTGCCCGAGATCGCCCGCGCCCTGGACGACCTGGCCGTGCATCCGGCGACCGCGCGGCACCTTGCGCGCAAACTCGCCACGCATTTCGCGGCCGATGATCCGCCCGAGGCGCTGGTCGCCGATCTTGCCGCGGTGTGGACGGACAGTGGCGGCGATCTGCGCGCGGTCAGCGCGGCACTCGTGACGCATCCGGACCTTGCCGCGACCTTCCGGCAGAAGGCGCGCCAGCCCTTCGACTTCGTCGCGGCGGCCCTGCGCGCCCTGGGAATGGGGGCCGGGGAGATCCTTGCGCTGGACCGCCCGCAGGTCCGGCAGTACCTGCTGGTGCCGATGCAGCGCATGGGCCAGCCCTTCGGCAAGGCGCGCGGCCCCGACGGCTGGCCCGAGCCCGCCGGCGACTGGATCACCCCGCAGCTTCTGTCGGCCCGCATCGGCTGGGCGCTGTCCATGCCGCAGCGGCTGGTCGAAGCCTTTCCCGATCCCCGCGCGTTCCTGTCCACCGCCTTGGGCACGACTGCATCCGAAGCGCTGGTGCGCGCCGTTCCCCGCGCCGAGAACACGCGCGAGGGGGTGGCGATCGTGCTGGCCTCGACCGAGTTCAACCGCCGCTGAAAGGGGCCGCCCATGCCGACGCGCCGCGCCTTGCTGAAGACCGCAGCCCTTGCCGCCTGTTCGGCTGCGGCCCACCCGTTGCTGTCAACGATGACCTTCGCCTCGGCGCCGGGCGAGAGCCGGCTGGTCGTGATCGTCCTGCGCGGCGCGATGGATGGGCTGGACGTGGTGCAGCCCTATGGCGACCCGGCGCTGCGGCAACTGCGGCCCGCCCTGTCGGCGGGCCCCGAGGGCGGCGCGCTGGTTCTGGACGATTTCTTCGCCCTGCACCCGGCGCTGGACGCCCTGATGCCCCTGTGGCAGGCGGGCGAGCTTGCCTTTGCCCATGCCGTCGCCACACCCTACCGCGACAAGCGCAGCCATTTCGACGGGCAGGACCTGCTTGAGGCGGGGACGGGCAACGACCTGCCCATCGACCAGCAGAAGGGCGGCTGGCTGAACCGGCTGCTTCAGGCCGTGCCGGGCGCCACTGCCGAGACCGCCTACAGCGTCGGGACCGAGGAGATGCTGATCCTGTCCGGGCAGGCGCGCGCCCTCAGCTGGGCGCCCGAGGCGGCGCTGGCATTGTCCCCCCAGGCCAGGCTGCTGCTGGCCGAGGTTTATCACGACGATCCCCTGTTCCGCGATGCCGCCCTTGCCGCCGAGGAGATCGGCGCCACGCTGACGGGAAAGACGGGCAAGGGGCCGGGCGGCGACGCGGCGCGGCTGGCCGCCTTCGCGGCGGACCGGCTGAACGGCGGGACGCGAATCGCGTCCTTCTCGCTGTCGGGCTGGGACAGCCACGCCCGGCAGGCGCAGGTACTCAAGCGTCCGCTGGGGGATCTGGCGACCGCCATCCTGACGCTGCGCGATGGCCTCGGCGCAAACTGGGCGCGCACGACCGTCCTGGCGATGACCGAGTTCGGCCGCACGGCACGCGAGAACGGCTCGGGCGGAACCGACCACGGCACCGGCGGCGCGCTGCTGATGGCAGGCGGCGCCGTGCGGGGCGGGCGCGTCCACGGCGACTGGCCGGGCCTTGGCGAGGGGCGGCTTTACCAGGACCGCGACCTGCTGCCCACGCGGGACGTGCGGGCCTATGCGGGCTGGGCGATGCGCGGGCTGTTCGGCACCAAAGCCGGGCTGATCGAGCGCACGATCTTTCCCGGCCTCGACCTCGGCCCCGACCCGCGCATCCTTGCCTGAGCATGACGTCCCAAGAAAAACCCCGGCCGAAAGGGCCGGGGTCGGGACTTCCAGGGTCAGGGGAGGGCCTCAGAGGGCCATCTGCACCGAGATCTCGTGCCAGCCCTCGTAGATCATCTTCAGCGAAACGAAGAGGATGATCAGCAGGCCGATCCAGGCGATCCAGCGATAGCGGTTGATCAGCTTGGCGATGAAGGTCGAGGCGAGACCCATCAGCGCGATGGACAGCACCAGACCGATGATCAGCACCTCGAAATGGTGCCGCGCGGCGCCGGCCACGGCCAGCACGTTGTCCAGCGACATCGAGACGTCCGCGATGACGATCTGCGTCGCAGCCTGCGCGAAGGTCTTGCGCGGCGGGCCCGCAACCTGGCCGTCCTTGTTGAGGTCGGCGTTTTCCAGCGCCTCGTGCGCCTCGATCTCGTGCTGGTGCTGGCCCGCGCTGAGTTCGCGCCACATCTTGTAGCAGACCCACAGCAGCAGCAGGCCGCCGGCCAGCAGAAGGCCGGTGATCGCCAGAAGCTGCGTGGTGATCAGCGCAAAGCCGATCCGCATGATCGTGGCGGCGATGATCCCGACAAGGATCGCCTTGTTGCGTTGGTCCTTGGGCAGGCCTGCGGCGGCCAGGCCGATCACGATGGCATTGTCGCCCGCCAGCACCAGGTCGATCGCTATGACCTGGAACAGCGCCACAAGCCAGTCACCTGTGATGAATTCCATGCTGTTCCCTTTGTTCCACCGGGCCGTGACAGCCGGCGTTCCGTTGTGGATGGCCGCAGCCGTCCGAGTTTCTCCCGGCCGCCTTGCCTGCCGGGCCCGATAGACGCTGATCAGGCCGAGGGCAATGCCCGGCAGGCCTCATTCTGCCACAAGTTCGGTGTTCGGAAAGCAGGATAAGCGAGATGGCGCAGATGCGGGGCACCCGGTGCGCGAGGGCAGGTGCCCTCTGCGCTTTTCCGGCATCGATTCCGCAGGCGGCGGAAAGGAGAGCCTGCGGCCCATCCTTTCCGTCATGCGCGGACAGGTCTCAGTCAGTTCGGCGGTTTCGTCCCAGGGGTGGTCTCGGCGCCGCCTTCCGGTCGGCTGTCCGGCCCGGGGGTGCTGCCCTCCACAGGCGGAACCGGCGGCGCGGACCCGGTCGAAGCCGGTCCGGCACCCGTCCCCTGACCTGCTGCGGGCTCGTTCGCGGCGGGCTGCGGCCCCGGCGCCTGTCCGGCCGGACCGCCCGGCACGGGCGCACCCATGCCTTGCGAAGCAGGGGAAGGCGCACCACCCCCCATGTGGCCCGGCGGCATCGTGCCGTGATGACCCTCCATGCCGGCGCCGGGATGTGGAATCATGCCGGGATGGTGACCCGGCATGGCTTCATGCCCATGCATCGGCATTTCGTGGTGGTGGCCGGGTCCGCCGTGATGGCCGCCGTGTGATCCGCAATCCATGCTTGCCCCACCCGTCGGCAGCAGGGACCAGACGCCCGTCACCTGCGCGCTCAGGGTCAGCTCGCCCGCCTCGACGGGGGTCGAGGCCTCGGTGTCGGCGGCGCGCGCCATCATGGCCATCGGCCGCGGGCCCTGGGTCATGCTGGTGTCGGTCAGCGAGACAAGCGGGCCGAGTTCCATCCCCGCCGCCCGTGCGATCACCTCGGCACGGCGCCGCGCCTCGGCCACGGCCTCGGTCCGGGCACGGTCCTCGGTCTCGGCGGCATCCTCGCGCGAGAAGCTGATGCCCTGCACGTCGGTTGCCCCTGCCGCGACCATGGCGTCCAGCATCGGCCCCAGCCGGGTGAGGTCGCGCACGCGGGCCGTCACGATGTTCTGCGCCTGATAGCCCGTGATGACCGGCGGCTGCCCCTCGCGCGAGTAATCCTGCAGCGGCGACAGGCTAAGTCCCTGCGTCTGCAGATCGGCGGGTGCAAGGCCCTGGGCGCGCAGCGCCTCGATGATCGCGGTCTGGCGGGTGGCGTTGTCCGACATCGCCTGCGCGGCCGTTGGCGCCTGCGTGGTCACCCCCAGTGACACGGTGGCAAGGTCGGGGGCGACGCTGGCGCGGCCCTCGCCCTGCACGTTGATCGTGGGCGCCTGTGCCCCCGCGCCCATGCCGCAACCGGCCGTCCGGGGATGCGCCACGGCCGGCAGCGCCAGCATCGCAAGCGCCAGGGCGGCCGACAGCGGCAAGCGTGCGGCGGACCGCAGGGAAATGGAGGGGAGCGAGCTCATGATAACTCCTTGCCGTGCCTTTGCGCGCGCAACCGCGCCGAGGGCCAGTCTGGCCCAGCCTTGGCAACGCAGCAAATGCGCGCAAGGCTCCCTCACGATGAGGTGTTTCGCTTTGCAGAGGGGCGCAGTTCGGTTATCCATGGGGTTGAGCAGCAACGGACCGGATCGCGCATCAACGACGACCGGCCAGAACGGATAAGCCCCGGCCCATGAGCAAGCGTTCCGCGCCCGAATTCGCCCTGTCATTCAGCAACGATGCCGTTCACCTCATGGAAAGGACCGATCCGCCCGCGGCTGCCTCCGTGCGGTGGAAGGAACGAGCGGTTGCCGCCTTCGACGCGCCCGATTTCCGGGCCGAGATGGCCAAGCTTCGCAAGCTGGTGGCGAATGGACGCGACGCCAAGGTCGCGCTGATCATTCCCGACGACCAGATCCTTTACACCTCGCTGCCGATCCCCGGCGATGATCACAGGCCCGCCGAGCTGGGCGAGGCGCTGGACGGACTGACGCCCTATCCCGTGGCGGATCTCGCCTGGGACTGGCGGCCCAGCGACGCGGGCGACGTGCGTGTGGCCGCGGTCGCGCGCCAGACCCTGCGCGAGGCCGAGGATTTCGCCCGCCGCCACGGCTTTGCCGCCGCAGGCTTCCTGGCCGACCCCGCCGACGGGCTGTTTCCGGCCACCCCGCGCTTCGGCGAGACCGCCGGGACCGAGGAGGTCCTGGGCGAGGCCGACCTGCCGGGCGACCTTCCGGCGGACCAGGCGCCCGTGCAGCCGACAGACGAGACGCCAGCCGCCGGCGCCCTAGCGGATGCGGAACTCGAGGACGCCATAGAGGGCGCCGCTGATCGGGTGAGCGCCGTGGTCCCGGAGGGGCAGGCGGATCATTCAGCCGTGTCCGGGGCTCACACGTCGGACGAGGTGGCGGGCGAGGTGGGGGGCGGTCACGCCTCGTTTGCGGGCGAGGCACAGGAAGGCCCTAGTGAGGCAAAGGCGGATGTTGCGCCCGAACCGATGCCTTCGACCGATGCGGATGCGCCCGGCACGCGTGCGGAAGCAAGCGCAGGATCGGAAGAAAGCGGGGCCGAGGCCCCGGTTTCGGCGGCAGACGAGGACAGCCGCGCCGCCTCCGGCACGGATTCGGCCATCGCGGCGCCGCAGGGGGCAGAGGCACCCTCTGCGCCCGCTCCCTTGCAGCCGCCTGCTGCCGCTCAGGTTCCCGAGGCCGGGTCTTCCGATCCCGCATCGCCGACCCCCTTGCGGCAATCGGACATGGCCGCCGGGCGGGCGGCACGCGGCAGACTGGCTGCGGGGGCGGCGGCGCGTCAGGCGGCAGTGTCGCCGCAGCGCACTCAGGACGCGGGCGGGGCGGACGTTTCCTCTGAAAAGCCGTCCCTGCCTGATCGCGGCAGGGTCGTGATCGAGCGCGCAGCCGCGGCCCGCGCGCTGCGCGTGGATCCGCCAGCGCCCATGCCGGTCGCCCAGCATCCGGGCGCGCGCGGTGGTGTCGGCGCACTGCTGGTGATGCTCTGCGCGTTGCTGGTCGGGCTGATGCTGATCTGGGCCTTCGCCACCCCGGGCGAGCGGCCTGTCGCCGCGACTCCGGCCCTTCCGGCAGGCGGTACTGTGCCGCAGCCAGAGGCCGAGGGGACAATGGCCCCGGTGCCTGCCACATCCCCGGACACAGAGGATCGGGCAACGGCCGAAGACAGTCAGGTCATGATTCCGGAGCCTGCCGCCGTGCAGCCGGATCCCGTGCCTGTCGAGGCAGAGGATGCGACCCTGTCGAGCGCGGACGAAGGCGCTGCGGCCGAGTTACAGCCGGAAACGGTTCCGGCAACCTCGCCGGCGGCTCTGCCGCAGGCGCCTGCTGCGGCGCAGACCCGCCCCGTCGAGACTGCCCCCGCTGCCGTGGACACACCGGTGGCGCCTGCCGCGGCGACGCCGCAAGCGCCTGTCGTTGCCGGACAGGCAGAAGATGCCTTGTCCGCTGCCGATGCCGCTGTGTCCGCCGACAACGTCAGCAATAGCGTCGCCGAGAGCGCCCCGGCCCAGGCGGCGGCTGCGCCCGTGCCTTCCGCCACCACGGCCGCCGGTTCGGCGCCCGTTGCGGATGCGCCCTCCATTCCCGCGCCCGCATCGGTCGGCGATGGTGCTTCGTCCGCAGGCGAGGCGCAGGCTTTGGCCCCGGCGGCCTCGGCCCGTTCGCCTGCCGAGATCGAGGCTGCCGCGTCCTCTGCCGCCGCGCCATCGTCCACGCCGCAGACCGCTGCGCCCTCGGCCCAGCCTGCGGCACCTGCAGCGGCAATACCCGAGCGACCGGTCACGGCAGTGCGCCGCTCTCTGCCTGCGGCGGCGGCGGATGTGCCCGCGGCGCCCGCCGTGTCTGAGGCCGATCCCCTTCCGGCCGTGGTGCCGGGACGCCGGGCGCTGACCCGGTCCGAACGGCCGGCCTCGCGCCCCGCCTCGGCACAATCCTCCCGGGCAGCCGCCGCTCCCCGCGCCGCCGCGCCTGCGCGTCCCTCGGCCACGGCTGCCCCGCGTCCCGCACCCTCGCGGCCCGAGGCGGCCCCCCGTGCTTCGGCCCGGCCCGCCGCGACCCGCGAGCCGGTCTCGTCAGGCCGGCCTGTCCCGCGGCCCGAGGAAGGCTCGGCCGACGAATCCGTGACGGCAGCCGAGATGACCCCGGCCGAGCGTGTCGTCGCGGATGCGCTGCTGGCCGACCTTTATGCCCTTCATCCGTCGCTTCAGCGGCTTTCCCCTGCTCCGGCGTTTCATGGTCCCCGGCTTGCCGAGGCGCGGCCGTCTCGCCGTCCCGGCGCGGCGCCTTCTGCCGTCGATGCGGCGGTAGCCGAGGCCGTGGCCAGCAAGCCGGCGGCGAAATCCTCGGGCGACCGCCCCGCCTCTCGGGCCGCCAAGGCCGACGAGGCCAAGGCCGCCCCCGCGAAAGCCGCGCCCGTGAAGGCGGCCGCCAACACCAACGGTCGCCCGGCCTCGCGTCCCGCCCGTGGCGGAGCGGCTTCGAAGCCTTCGTCGGCCGTAGAAAGCGCGGTGGCCGAGGCTGTCGCCACCGCCAGGCCGTCGCCGGTGACGCTGGCCTCGGCAGCGTCACTCGCGCCCGTCCGCAAGCCGACGCGTCCCGCCGCGACAGCCCCCGCGCCCGAGGCTGATGCCCAAGCCGAGGCGGTTGCCGCCGCGGCTGCCACGGCGCTGCGTGCACCCGTTCCGACGCCGGTTCCCGATCCCGCGCCGGTTACGCAGGCGGCCCCGACCGCGACCGCCAGCGCCGCGCCGGTCCAGGACGACTCGGCCCAGCGCATGCGGGACGAGCAGCTGCAGCAGCAGGCCGAGGAACGCGCCCGCCAGCGCGCCGCCTCGGATGCGCAGGCCGAGATGCAGGCCCGTGCCGCCGCCGAGGCCCGCGCGCGCGCCCAGGCCGAGGCAGAGGAACGCGCCGCCATTGCCGCGCGCGGCAGCTATCGCCCGCCCGAGATCGATGATGAGCCCGAGATCGCCCAGAAGCCTGCGGAAGGCCGTTCGGGGGGCGATGTCGCCAAGAACGCCACCCTGCGCGGGATCGAGACGACCAAGACCCAGGTCATCGGCGTGATCGGGGCAGGGCGGGCCAGCCGGGGTCTGATCCGCCTGCGCAACGGCAAGGTCGTGACGGTCCGGCTGGGCGACCGGATCGACGGCGGTGCGATCAACTCGATCGGCAACGGCAAGATCACCTACGTCAAGGGCGGCCGGACCTACAACCTGCCGATCCTGAACGGACGCTGATCGCGGGCGTCCGCCTTACCGGCAATAGCTCTGGCGCCGGGTCCATCCGGCGATCTCGGCGCGCTTCTCCTTGGACCGCAGCGGCATCCAGCTGCGGGCCACCCCGCGCCAGCCACGGCCGCCCTGCGCCTCGGTTCCGCCCGCGATGGCGCCGTCGCGTCCGACCTCTTGCGCCATGATCCGCACCGCGCAGCGCAGGTTGCCCGCGCCGTCCTCGCCTGCGCCGCAAGCGCCCTCTTGCGACTGCGGCCGGGACAGCCGCAGCAGCCCCCAGCGCGAGCCCTGCGCCGCGCCCTCATGATGGGCGACGGCCGACACGAGCCCCGCCCAGAAGGCCGCGCGGTTCTCGCGCGTCTGCCTGGCATAGCCCGGGCAGAACTGCATCACGTCCGACGGCACGGTGGACAGCAGCGTCACGCCTTCGGACTGCAGCGCGGAAAGCGCCGCTTCGGTCCATTCGGGATTGTCCTCGCCCCAGCGCATGGCGGGCTGTTCCTTGCGCAGGCCCACGGCCGAGGCGAGCCGATCGGTGGCCGAAGGCCGCTCGACGGGGGCGATGGTGGGGGCGGTCGTGGCCCGCCGCCCGGCCTCGGCCGCGCCGCATCCGGCCAGTGCCAGCACCGTCAAAGCCATGAGTCCCTTGCGCATCTTTGTCCTCTTTGTCTGTCCGGCGCCGGACTAGTCGGGCTGCGGGACAAGCTCAATGGACATTCCGGCGACCGGCCGGTTCGCAACCAGCCCTTGTCGCGCGAGGGCCACGGCAATAGAAACCAACCCAACGCTGCCGGAGACGAAGATGCTGGACCACCTTTCCTATACCGCCCCCGAACCCAAGGTCATCGCCGGGGCCAAGGGAGACTGGGAACTGGTCATCGGGCTTGAGGTCCACGCGCAAGTCGCGTCCAACGCCAAGCTGTTTTCCGGCGCGTCGACGGCCTTCGGGGCAGAGCCGAACTCGAACGTCAGCTTCGTGGACGCGGCAATGCCGGGGATGCTGCCGGTCATCAACGAGTTCTGCGTGGCGCAGGCGGTCCGCACCGGGCTGGGATTGAAGGCGCAGATCAACCTGGTTTCGGCCTTCGACCGGAAGAACTACTTCTACCCGGACCTGCCGCAGGGCTATCAGATCAGCCAGCTTTACCACCCCATCGTGGGCGAGGGCGAGATCATCGTGGATATGGCGCCCGGCGTTGCCCGCCGCGTGCGGATCGAGCGCATCCACCTGGAACAGGACGCGGGCAAGTCGATCCACGACATGGACCCGGCGCTGAGCTTCGTGGACCTCAACCGCACCGGCGTCGCCCTGATGGAGATCGTCAGCCGCCCCGACATCCGCGGCCCCGAGGAAGCGGCCGCCTATGTCGCCAAGCTGCGCCAGATCATGCGCTACTTGGGCACCTGCGACGGCAACATGCAGAACGGCAACCTGCGCGCCGACGTGAACGTGTCGGTCTGCAAGCCGGGCGATTACGAACGCTTCCAGGCCACCGGCGACCATTCCGTCCTGGGCACGCGCTGCGAGATCAAGAACATGAACTCGCTGCGCTTCATCCAGGCCGCCATCGACTATGAGGCCCGCCGCCAGATCGCCCTCATCGAGGATGGCGGAACGGTTGTTCAGGAAACGCGCCTGTATGATCCGGACAAGGGCGAAACGCGGTCGATGCGCTCGAAGGAGGAAGCGCACGACTACCGCTATTTCCCCGACCCCGACCTGCTGCCGCTGGAGATCGAGCAAGGGTGGGTGGACGACATCGCCGCCACGATGCCGGAACTGCCGGACGAGAAGAAGGCGCGCTTTGTCACGGAACTGGGCCTGTCGGAATACGACGCAGGCGTGCTGACGGCCGAGGTCGAGAATGCCGACTTCTTCGAGGTGGTGGCACGGGGCCGCGACGGCAAGCAGGCCGCGAACTGGGTCATCAACGAGCTGTTCGGGCGGCTGAACAAGGAAGGGCTGTCCATCGGCGAAAGCCCGGTGTCCTCGGCGCAGCTTGGCGGCGTTCTGGACCTGATCGCCAGCGGCGAGATTTCGGGCAAGATGGCCAAGGACCTGTTCGAGATCGTCTGGACCGAGGGCGGCGAGCCTTCCGAGATCGCGCAGGCGCGCGGCATGAAGCAGGTCACCGACCTTGGCGCGATCGAGGCGGCGGTCGATCAGATCATCGCCGCGAACCCCGCGCAGGTGGAAAAGGCCAAGGCGAACCCCAAGCTTGCCGGCTGGTTCACGGGGCAGGTGCTGAAGGCGACGGGCGGCAAGGCCAACCCGGCGGCAGTCAATGAGATGGTGGCGAAGAAGCTCGGGCTCTGAGGCGTCCCCGCGTCCGGGCCCGAAACGCGGGCCGGGGGCGGGGCGTTCGGCTGCACCCGAAGCGATCCAGCGCAAGGAGCCCGCGATGCAAGCCTATGAATACACCGTCCTGCCCGCGCCGAACCGGGGCGAGAAGGTCCGGGGCGCCCGCAGCGGGGCCGAGCGCTTCGCCCATGCGCTGACCATGGAAATGAACCGCATGGCGCAGGCCGGCTGGGAATATGTCCGGGCCGAGACGCTGCCCTGCGAGGAGCGCAGCGGTCTGACCAGCCGCACCACCGTTTATCACAACGTGCTGGTCTTCCGCCGCGCGCTGGCCCCTGCCTATCCGCAGCACGAGTGGGCTGCGGCGCGCCCGCTTGCCGCCTCGCACGAGGCAGGGCCCGCGCTGCGGCCCTTGGCGGCGGCGGCGCAGCCCGCCCCCGCGCCCGGGTCCGAGCCGCCCTCGGACTGGCCGGACGGCGAGCCGGCCGAGGAAACCCTGTCCGAGCCCGCCAGGGCCGAGGCCGCGCGGGTGGACGACTATGACGAGCCCGGCTTCGATCCCGACCGCACCGAGGGTCCGGCCGAGCCGCCGCCCTTCGTCCAGCGGCCGCCGCTGGCGGCACAGCGGCCCGAGCCGAAGGCGGGCGGCATCTTTTCGGAACCCATGCCCGGCGGCACCAGCCGCCTCGGCCCGGCGGAACGGTAAACGCCCGGCCGTGCGCGCCTCAGCAAGCGGGCGCGCTCACCAGTGCGGCGGCCGCTGGTCGGCCAGCGGGATCGTGCCCTCGGCGGCCTCGCGCTCGGCCTCGCGTTCCATCAGCAGGCCGACGCGGCGCGACAGGGCGCGGACCTCGGCCGCCTGCCGCGTGACCACGTCCGACAGGTCCTCGACCGTGCGCTGAAGGTGGGCGATCCGTTCTTCCAGCGCCTGCAACTTGTCCATGCCGCCCCCTTCCGCTAATCGAAGCCCGCGACCTGAAGGATACCCGCATGGCCAAGGATCAGAAACCGCGCCGCCCGCGCGCCGAAACGCCCAAGGGCTTCCGCGACTATTTCGGGCCAGAGGTGACGGAACGCAAGGCGATGCTGGACCGCATCGCCGCCGTCTATCACCTGCACGGCTTCGAGGCGCTGGAAACCAGCGGGGTCGAGACGGTCGAGGCGCTTGGCAAGTTCCTGCCCGACGTGGACCGCCCGAACGCGGGGGTTTTTGCCTGGCAGGAGGAAGCGGTGCCCGGCGGCGGTTCCGGCGACTGGCTGGCGCTGCGCTATGACCTGACGGCCCCCTTGGCGCGGGTCGCGGCGCAGTATCGCAACGACCTTCCCTCGCCCTATCGCCGCTATGCGATGGGGCCGGTGTGGCGGAACGAGAAGCCGGGGCCGGGGCGCTATCGCCAGTTCTACCAGTGCGACGCGGACACCGTGGGCGCGGCCAGCGTCGCGGCGGATGCCGAGATCATCGCCATGCTGGCCGATGCGCTGGAAACGGCGGGGATCGCCCGCGGCGACTATCTGGTGCGGGTGAACAACCGCAAGGTCCTGAACGGCGTGCTGGAAGCCGCGCGTGTCCAGCCCGAGCAGGCCGCCGATGTGCTGCGCCAGATCGACAAGTTCGACAAGGTCGGCGAGGCCGGCGTGCGCGAGCTGCTGACCACCGGGCGCACCGACGCATCCGGCGCCGAGATCGAGGGTGTGGGACTGGACGCCTCGCAGGCCGAACCCGTGCTGCGCTTCCTGACCTCGAAGGGCGACGACAACGCCACGACGCTGCAGAACCTGCGCGCCGCCGTGGGCGGCTCGGCTGTGGGTGCCGAGGGCGTGGACGAGCTGGCCCAGATCGCGGCGATGCTGGATGCGATGGGCATGGGCGCGGACCGCGTGGTGATCGACCCCTCGGTCGTGCGGGGTCTCGGTTATTACACCGGCCCGGTGTTCGAGGCGGAACTGACCTTCGAGATCCTCGACGACAAGGGCCGCAAGCGCCAGTTCGGCTCGGTCGCGGGCGGCGGGCGCTATGACGACCTGGTGGAACGCTTCACCGGGCAGAAGGTGCCCGCGACGGGTGTCTCCATCGGCGTGGACCGGCTGCTGGCCGCGCTGCGCGAGAAGGGGCTGGCCGGGACCGAGGCGCAGGGGCCGGTTGTCGTCACCGTCATGGACCGCGACCGCATGGCCGACTATCAGGCCATGGCGGCGGAACTGCGGGCCGCTGGCATCCGGGCTGAGGTCTACCTTGGCAATCCCAAGAACTTCGGCAACCAGCTCAAGTATGCCGACAAGCGGGCCGCGCCCATCGCCATCATCCAGGGCGCGGACGAGGCCGCGCGCGGCGTGGTGCAGGTCAAGGATCTCATCCTCGGCGCGAAGATCGCCGCGCAAGCCTCTGTCGAGGAGTGGAAATCCCAGCCCGCTCAGGTCGAGGTCCCGCGCGGGGCGGTGATCGCCACCGTGCGCGAGATGCTGGCGCGATGATCCCCCGCACCGCCAAGTCGGCTGTGGGCCGCCGCATCCTCGACGCCTTCCGCGCGGCCGGTGCGGTCGAGGTCGCGCCCGACATCCTGCTGCCGGCCGACACGCTGCTGGACCTGTATGGCGAGGACATCCGCGCCCGCGCCTACCTGACCACCGACCCCATCCGGGGCGAGGTCGCCCTGCGTCCGGACTTCACCGTGCCGGTGGTCGAGATGCACATGGCCCAGGGCGCCGAGCCCGCGCGCTATTGCTACCTGGGCGAGGTGTTCCGCAAGCAGGACCACGGCGACACCCGTCCCGCCCATCCGCGCGACAATGAGTATCTTCAGGCCGGGTTCGAGCTTTTCTCGCGCGCTCCCGATGCAGATGCCGAGGTCTTCGCCCTGTTCCACGGCATCCTGGCGCCCTGCCGCCTGTCGGCCACGATGGGCGACATGGACCTGCTGCTGGATGCTGTCGCCGGTCTGCCGCTGTCGGCCCCGCGCCGCGCACTGCTGGCTCATCACATCTGGCGGCCCGGGCGGTTCGAGCGTCTGCTCGACCGCTTCTCGGCCGTCGAGCCGCCCCGCCATTTCGCCATCAACGGTGCCCCCTGGACCGGCCTGCGGTCCGAGGCCGAGATGGAGGCGCGCATCTCGCGGCTCGAGGCCGGCGCCGAAGGGCCACCGCTGGACCCTGCCTGGCGCACCCGCCTGCACCGGCTGTTCTCGGTGGCCGGACCGGCGCCCACGGCGCTGGACGAGCTGCGCATCCTTGCGGACCATATCCCCGCCATTGCCGAGGCCGTCGAGCGCCTGTCGGCCCGCCTGAACGCCATCGCGGCGCGCGGCATCGATCCGGCGGCGATCCGCTTCGACGCAAGCCACGGGCGGCACACGATGGAATATTATGATGGCATGACCTTCAGCTTTACCGCCGAGGGCCGGCCCGACTGGCCCCCGGTCGCTTCGGGCGGCCGTTACGACGCGCTGACCCGCGTGCTGGGGCAGGGCGAGGCGATCCCCGCCGTCGGCGGCATCATCCGCCCCGGCCTTGTCGCGGAACTGGAGTGCGCGCCATGCTGAAGCTGGGCCTGCCCTCCAAGGGCCGCCTGATGGAGCAGAGCTTCGACTGGTTCGCAGGACGCGGCATCCGCCTGTCGCGCAGCGGGTCTGACCGCGAATATGCCGCCCGGGCCGAAGGCGTCGAAGGCCTGTCGCTGGTGCTGCTGTCGGCGGGCGAGATCCCGCGCGAGCTTGCCGCCGGCCGCATCCACCTGGGCGTCACCGGGTCCGACCTGATTCGCGAAAAGCTCGCCGGCTGGCGGTCGGATGTCGTCGAGCTTGCGCCCATGGGCTTCGGCCATGCCGACCTGGTGCTGGCCGTGCCGGCCTGCTGGCGCGACTGCGAGACGCTGGACGACTTCGCCTCGATCGCCCGCGACTTCCGCGCGGCGCATGGCTTCCGGCTGCGGATCGCGACCAAGTACCACCGGCTGGTGCGCGCCTTCCTGTCGGAACACGAGGTCGCGGACTATCAGCTGGTGGACAGCCAGGGCGCGACCGAGGGCACGGTGGCCAACCTGACCGCCGAGGCCATCGCCGACATCACCTCGACCGGCGAGACGCTGCGCGCGAACCACCTGAAGATCCTGCCCGATGCGGTGATCCATGAAAGCCAGGCAACGCTGGTCGCCAACCGCCGCGCGGTCGAGACGGGCGCCACGGCCGAGCTCGCCGCGCATCTGGGGCTGCCACCGCATGTCGCCTGAGCAGGGTTGCAAGCGAAAGGCCTGACCCGGCGTGCGTGTTCGGCCCGCCAAACGGGGAAGTTCCATGCGCAGCCTCATCGCCCTTGCCGTTCTGGCCAGCCCCGCAGTCGCCTCGTCCGAGGATGCATGGCAGGCCTTCCGTGGGGACGTGCTGGCGAAGTGCCAAGCGCTGGTTCCCCGGGGCGAAACGGCAACCATCGAGGTCAATCCGTTCGGATCTGACCGTTTCGGCGCGGCAATCGTCTCGACCCGCGTGGCGGAAGGCGCCGAGCGCATGGTCTGCATCTACGACAAGCGCGACGGGACGGCAGAACTGACTGTGCCCTTCGCCCCCAGGGATGAGGCGGCAGGGGAATAAGGGATCCCCATGCCGCGTTCCTGCGTTGGGGGCCGAGGCGACAGATGCCTTGGCAGCAGGAGGCCCCAAGATGGTGAGTGCGAGCGAGATCACCGAACACATGGAAATCGTCGGCGCAGACGGCGTGCACATCGGCAAGGTCGATCACGTGCAGGGCGATCGCATCAAGATGGCGCGCAAGGACGCGCAGCACGGGCAGGATGAGCCGCATCACCATTACGTGCAACTTGCCGCCGTCGCCTCGCTTGATGGCGGCAAGGTCTGGCTGTCGGCAGATGCCGTGAACGCCCGCCAGCTGTTCGAGGAAGAGGACGGGTCGCCGGCCGAGTTCAGCGGCTGACCATTTCCCTTCCATGAGCCTCCGGCCTGCCACCGTCACGCGGCGGGCCGGATCGCGCGGGGTCGCGATCAGAAGGGCGGCACGCGCCGTCGGGTCCTACAGCCCCACGAGTGCCCGCGCGAACTCGCCCGGGTCAAAGGCATCCAGGTCGTCGATCTGCTCGCCCACGCCGATGGCATGGATGGGCAGCCCGAACCTGTCGGCAAGCGCCACCAGCACGCCGCCCCGCGCCGTGCCGTCCAGCTTGGTCATCACCAGCCCGCTGACGTCGGCCAGCTTGCGGAAGGTTTCCACCTGGTTCAGCGCGTTCTGGCCGGTGGTCGCGTCCAGCACCAGCAGGGTGTTGTGAGGGGCCGAGGGGTCCTTCTTGCGGATCACGCGGACGATCTTGGCCAGTTCCTCCATCAGGTCGGCGCGGTTCTGCAGGCGCCCCGCCGTGTCGATCAGCAGCAGGTCCGCGCCCTCGGCCTCGGCCCGCGTCATGGCGTCATAGGCGAGGCTCGCAGGGTCCGAACCCTGCGCGGCGACCATCACCGGCACGCCCGCCCGCTGGCCCCACACCTGCAACTGCTCGACCGCCGCCGCGCGGAAGGTGTCGCCCGCGGCGATCACCACCTTCTTGCCCGCCGCCTTGAACTGGCTGGCCAGTTTGCCGATGGTGGTCGTCTTGCCCGAGCCGTTGACGCCCACGACCAGCACGACCTGCGGGCGCTTGGGATACAGCGGCAGCGGACGCGCGACAGGGGTCATGATCCGCGTGACCTCGTCCGCCAGCGCCTGCTTCAGCTCGGTCGCGCTGATCCGGCGGCCCATGCGGCCCTCGGCGATGTTCGCGGTCACACGCAGGGCCGTGTCTGTGCCCATGTCGGCCGAGATGAGCATGTCCTCAAGCTCTTCCAGCATCGCGTCGTCCAGCTCGCGCCGGGGCTCGGGCGGCGCGGCCTCGGTGCGGCCGAACAGGCGGCCCATCAGGCCGGGACGGCTTTCCGCCGCAGGCTGGGGCGCGGCCTCTGCGGGTGCCGGGGTCGGGACGGGCGCTTGCGGAACCGGGGCAGCCGGCGGCGGTGCCACGGGCGCCGCCGCTGGCGCCTCGGCCGCTCCCTCGGACACGATGCTGTCCAGTCCCGCGCCGATCTTCGACGAGGACTTCGTCAACCGCTCGCGCAGCTTCGAGAAAAACGACATGAGACCGCCCTTTCGCTTGGCCCGACAAGCTATTCAGTCCTGCGCCAAAGGAAAACCCCGCAGGAAACTTCTTCTTCGCTCAAAAATCCCGGGGGAGCCGCCGTCAGGCGGCGGGGGCAGCGCCCCCCTGACAACGGTGCAAACGAAAACGGGCGGCGAGATCCTCGCCGCCCGCCCGATCGGATCGGAATGCCTCAGGCCTTGCCGAGGTAGATGTCCACCAGCTTGCCCAGCATCTCCAGCGCGTCGGCGCGCGAACGCTGGAAGCTGTTGCGGCCGATGATCGAGCCGTTGCCGCCGCCGTCGCGGATGGCGATGGCGTCTTCGTAGACCGCGTCCGAACCCTTGGCCGCGCCGCCCGAGAAGACCACGATGCGGCGGCCGCCGAAGGCCGCGTCCATGCAGTGGCGCACGCGGGCGGCCTGCGTGGAGATGTCGATGCCCTGCTCCTGGTAGACCTTCCGGGCTTCCTTGTTCTCAAGGAAGTCGGTCGAGAGCTTGATCTTGATGATATGCGCGCCCAGCAGCGCCGCGATCTGGGCCGCATAGGCCGCGATGTCGATGGCGGTCTCACCGTCCTTGGTGATCGCCTCGCCGCGCGGATAGGACCAGATCACCGTGGGAATGCCGACCGATGCTGCCTCGGCGCGCATTTCCGAGATCTCCTCGAACATGTCCAGCGCCATGTCCGAACCGGGGTAGATCGTGAAACCGATGGCCGAGCAGCCCAGGCGCAGCGCGTCCTGCACGGTCGCGGTCACGGCCTGGTTCTTGCCGGCAGTGTCCGACATCAGCGAGTTGGCCGAGTTGCACTTCAGGATGGTCGGGATCTGGCCCGCGAAGGTGTCGGCGCCCGCCTCGATCATGCCCAGCGGCGCGGCATAGGCGTTCAGCCCCGCGTCGATCGCCAGCTGGTAATGGTAGTGGGGATCATAGCCGGCCACGTTCTTGGCAAAGCTGCGGGCGGGTCCGTGCTCGAAACCCTGGTCCACGGGCAGGATGATCATCTTGCCGGTGCCGGCCAGCTTGCCGGTCATCAGCATGCGGGCCAGGTTGGCCTTCACGCCGGGATTTTCACCTTCGTAGTTGGCGAGGATCTTCTTGACGGTATCGGTCATCTGCATCGGACAGCCCCTGCTGTGGTCATGGTCGGCGATGCCATATCAGACGGCGGGACAAGGGAAAGGGGCGATTGCGCTAACGGCCGCACGCGGCCGCCGGCAAAGGCGACCTGCGACGGAACGCGGGGCAGGGCATCCACGTTTGCGAGAGAAGAACGGCATCCCGTGCATCGGAACAGGAAGGTGGCACATGTCCCACAATGACAACATCCCGGAAAGGTCGGCCCGCAGGCACCGGCCGGCGCTCTGGGCGATCGGCACCGCGATCGGCCTGGCGCTGGTCGCGTTCCTGCTGTTTTCCTCGATGGGAAGCGACGAGCCCGAGGGGGGCGACGTCGAGGTCGTGGCGCCCGGCACGGATGCCGCCGCAGGCACCGCCGGCGGAAGCGGGAACGACGCTTCAGCAGGGACCGACGCCGAGCCGGGCACCGCCTCGGCGCCCGCAGGCGCAGGCTCGGCCCCGGCAGGCACGAGCAACTGAGCCTGCTCACACGGAAAGGGCGGCCGCATGGGCCGCCCTTCTTCTTTTCAGCGCTTGGCGGCGATCAGGGCCGCGACGCCCGGCAGGTCCTTGCCCTCCATCCATTCCAGGAAGGCCCCGCCCGCAGTCGAGATGAAGGTGAAGTCCGCAGCCACGCCGGCCTTGTTCAGCGCGGCCACCGTATCGCCGCCGCCGGCCACCGAGATCAGCTTGCCCGCGCGGGTCAGTTCCGCCGCCGCTGCCGCCGCCGCGTTGGTGGCCGCATCGAAGGGTTCGATCTCGAAGGCGCCCAGCGGGCCGTTCCAGACCAGCGTCCGGCACTGGGCGAACACCTCGCGGATCTGCGCAACCGTTTCGGGTCCGGCGTCCAGGATCATCGCGTCGGGGGGACAGGCATTGGCCGAGACGACCTCGCTGGGGGCGCCCGCCTTGAACTCGCGCGCGACGACCACGTCCACGGGCAGGTGGATGGTGCAGCCCGCGCCCTGCGCCTTGGACAGGATGTCGCGCGCGGTATCGGCCATGTCGCGCTCGGCCAGGCTTTTCCCGACCTCGATGCCCTGGGCCACCAGGAAGGTGTTGGCCATGCCGCCGCCGATCACCAGGTGCTCGACCTTGGTGATGAGGTTCGACAACAGGTCCAGCTTGGTGGACACCTTGGCCCCGCCCACGACGGCGACCACGGGGCGTTCGGGGTTGCCAAGCGCCGCGTCCAGGGCGTTCAGCTCGGCCTCCATCAGCTTGCCGGCGCCCGCCGGGATCAGGCGCGCCAGCCCTTCGGTCGAGGCATGGGCCCGGTGCGAGGCCGAGAAGGCGTCGTTCACATAGGCCTGTCCCAGTGCGGCCAGCGAGGCGGTGAAGGTCTGCTCGTTCGCCTCCTCGCCCGGGTAGAAGCGGGTGTTTTCCAGCAGCAGCACGTCCCCCGGCTTGAGCGCGGCGACCGCCCGCTTGGCTTCTCCCCCGATCGCCTCGGCGGCGAAGGCGACAGGCTGGCCCAGCGCCTGTTCCAGCGCGGGAACGATCTGGCGCAGGCTCATCTCATCGACGCGTTTGCCCTTGGGGCGCGCGAAATGGGCTAGAAGCACCGGGATGCCGCCCTTCTTCTGGATCGCCTTGACGGTGGGGACGATCTTCTCGATCCGCGTGGCGTCGGTCACGCGGCCGTTTTCCACGGGCACGTTCAGGTCCACACGGGTCAGGACGACCTTTCCATCCAGATCCATGTCGTCAATGGTATTGAAGCGCGCCATCGGGCATCCTTCCTGCCTTGCGGATTTGCGGGTGTTTGTCCGTCAAGCGCGGGCGCGCGTCAACTCTGCGTCAACTCCGGTCGGGCCGGCCGGACCCATGGCGGCCCTGATGCGTTGCGTCGGTGCCGCGGCAGCCCTAGACCGATGCCGCACGAACGAAAGGAACTCCGATGGCCGAGATCAAGGACCCGGAAAACACGATCATCATGGAGCTGAAGGACGGCCGCGTGGTGATCGAGCTTCTGCCCGATGTCGCCCCCAAGCACACAGCCCGCATCAAGGAACTGGCGCGCGCCGGGAAATACGACAACGTGGCCTTCCACCGCGTGATCGAGGGCTTCATGGCCCAGACCGGCGACGTCCAGCACGCCAACATGGAAAAGGGCTGGGACGCGCGGCGCGCGGGCACGGGCGGATCGGACCTGCCGGACCTGCCGGCCGAGTTCTCGCGCCTGCCGCATGCGCGCGGCACCATCGGCGCGGCCCGGTCGCAGAACCCCAACAGCGCCAACAGCCAGTTCTTCATCAACTTCAAGGACAATGATTTCCTGAACGGGCAATACACCGTCTATGGTCAGGTGATCGAAGGCATGGAGCACGTCGACAAGATCGCCCGCGGCGAGCCGCCGGCGAATCCCGACCGCATCGTCTCGATGAAGGTGGCGGCCGATGCGTAAGCTGCTGATCTCCTCGGCCTTGATCCTGTCGGCCGGCATGGCGTCCGCCCAGGCCCCGCAGGCGGCCGACGGTCCGGGCCCCAACATGGTGATCGAGGTCGCCGATGCTTCGGGCGCGACCAAGGGCACCATCGTCCTGGACCTGCTGCCCGAAAAGGCGCCGAAACACGTCGAGCGGCTGGTGACGCTCGCGAAGCAGGGGGCCTATGACGGCGTGGTGTTCCACCGCGTGATCGACGGCTTCATGGCCCAGACCGGCGACGTCCAGTTCGGCAAGCAGGGCGGCGACACGACCCGCGCCGGCATGGGCGGATCGGATCTGGCCGACCTTTCGGCCGAGTTCAACGACCAGAGCTTCCAGGCCGGCACCGTGGGCATGGCGCGCAGCCAGGACCCCAACAGCGCCAACAGCCAGTTCTTCATCGACCTGGCGCCCGCACCCTTCCTGGACGGGCAATATACGGTCGTGGGCCAACTGGTCGAAGGCTGGGACGTGCTGAACGCGATCAAGAAGGGCGACCAGAACGCCAACGGCGCGGTGGAAGGGCCGGACTACATGGCCAAGGTCACCATCGTCGAATGATGTTGCTCGGGCCCTCGCCACCCGCGGGGGCCTCGCCATCGGCGCGCTGCTGTCCGGGGGCCGGGTGCCCGGACGAGTGAATGGAAGGTTCCTGATCTTCCACCGATGAGGTCCCGGCGTCGAGGCTGTCGCCATGGTCGGTGCTTGCTGCGCAGGCGAAAGTCGGCAGTTGCCCGGAAGACGCCGGCACGACGGCATGTCCGCAAGGATATTCGGAATGTTCGACGGAGCCCACGAAGGCGTCCTGCCGATCGGCGGAAGCGCGGCAAGCGGTGCCCTTCGGACAAGAATGACAACGGCCCGCTTCGGAGCCTGCGATCCTCCTGAGGGGCGGGACGCCGCCGTCGTCTCTCGACGCGCCCCATGAAACAACAGATTCGTCCCGCCTCAGGCACCTGCTAACGTAAGAACTGCTGTTCGAGAGGCGCGCGGGTGCTCGGGCGTCCCGTCCGCAACAGGATATCATCACTGAAGGTGCCTCATGACTGCCTCCAACCTTTCGCCATCCGGGGCTGCCCTCGTCATCGACCCTGCGGCGGCACTTCAGGCATCCGGCGTCTGATGCTGACGCTGCACACGATCTCTGCGGGCCCCGTGTCCCTGACAGACACCGATTACCCGCCCTTGCCCGAAGACCTGGTCTGGATCGATCTGCACAATCCGACGCAGGACGAGGAGGAAGCGGTCGAGGCCATGCTTGGTCTTCAGGTGCCGACCCGGCAGGAGATGGCCGAGATCGAGGAATCGTCGCGCCTTTATGAAGAGGCGGGCGCGTTGATCATGACCGTCACGCTGATCGACAAGGCCACCACGAACCGGCCGATGCGCACACAGACCACCTTTGTCCTGACCGAGCAACGGCTGATCACGGTACGCTATTCCGATCTCATGCCCTTCCGTGCCTTCGAGGCCCGGCAAGCCAGGCAGCCCGAGCAATACGCGTCCTCCGGTGTCGTGTTCGTCGCGCTGCTTGAAAGCATCATCGAGCGGATCGCCGATCTTCTGGAAGCCGCCGAGAGCGATGTGGGCGCGATTTCCGACCTGATCTTCTACCCCGAAGCCACCACGCAGAACTCGGAAGAGCACAGCGCCGAAATGCGCACCCTGCTGCTTCGCCTCGGCCGGCGGAACCGCATGCTGGCGATCCTGCGCGAAAGCCTTCTGGGCATGAACCGCCTCGTCCTGTTTGCGCGCGCCGCGGCTCCATGGATCAGGAACGGCACCTTGCAGCGCCTGAAGGCGGTCGAGCGCGACCTCCGCTCGTTGTCCGAGCATGAGGCACGGGTCGAGGCCGAGATCTCCTATCTTCAGGATGCCACCCTGGGCCTCATCAACATCGAGCAGAACACGATCATCAAGGTGTTCTCGATCGCGGCCGTCCTGTTCTTGCCACCGACTCTGGTCGGCACGATCTACGGCATGAACTTCGAGCATATGCCCGAGCTCGACTGGCGGATCGGCTATCCCCTGGCCCTGGTGATGATGGTTGTTTCTGCGAGCCTTCCTTACTGGTGGTTCAAGAAGAAAGGTTGGCTCTAGGGTCAGCCCACGACCTGTCGTGGCAAGAGCCGGTCCTTCCGGTTTCCCGGCGTTGCGCGGACTGGTCATGATGCCTGCCGCGCCGGCAATCGGAACGCCTGCGGCGGGCAAAGTTTCAGACGACGTGGGACATGCCGACTCCACCCGTCTCTGACCGACTTCGCAGAAGACAGGGGGCGCGGGGGCGATCCGGTCCGAGGCTGCAATTCGTTGGCGAACGTCATGCCCTGCTCGGATCGCCCGTGGACGCGAACGCGCTCCTGCACTCGCAGTTCCTGCACGACCCTCTGACGCCGGAAGGAACTCCCCCCTTCCATCTTGTGGGTAGCACCGGGATTGCGGACTGCAGGATCCGAGCCGAACGGCAAGCCCTCATGTGCCGTGATGGCTTGTCCATGACTGCCTTTAGCCGCCGCTGCGGATGCTTGGAGAGGGGCGACGCCGGCTGTCTCCCCGCTCTGGACTGATCCAGTCGCAAAGCTGAGATCCAGTCAGAAGCGGGTTTCGCGTCGCGTTTGTGCGGCAGTGGAGCCAAGACCTGACCAGGACGGGTGGCCGATGCACTGACCTGCTCTTAGGCTCCAGACCCATTGATTTCAGGCGTTTGGCATGATTCAGGCTCCGCCAGGAGACCTGATCGATGAGCAATCTTTACTGGCTGAGCGATGCCCAGATGGAACGCCTGAAGCCGTTCTTTCCCAAGAGTCATGGCAAGCCCCGCGTCGATGATCGCCGCGTTCTCAGCGGCATAATCTTCATCAACCGCAATGGGTTGCGGTGGTGTGATGCGCCGAAGGAATACGGGCCTGCCAAGACCCTCTACA
>NZ_NSJZ01000088.1 GCF_002287065.1 Paracoccus salipaludis | reverse complement strand
CTCCTGATCGTTGCTCTACAGACCCACTCAGCGGGCTTCGAGACGGCTTGGGTTTCCCCTGATCTGTGAAGGCTGTTTTCGGATGTGTGTTAATAGCAGGAAATATAACTTGGATACTTCACAGCCTCCAAGTTGGATACTTCACACATGCCGAGACGCAAGTTCAGCCGCCTGACGAACGCCCAGAAGCAAGCTCTCCGGGGTGAGCTCGACGCGAAGGTGCCGGTGACGGAGCTGGCGAAGAAATACGGGGTCAGCCGCCGGACGATCTACAACCTCAAGAACCGCTGGGACGAGCGCCTGCCGCAATCGCGCAGCAAGGTGCTGACGGTGCGGGTCAGCACCGAGGACATGGAGCGGCTGGACGCCCTGGCGGGGGAGCTGAACCTGAGCCGGGCCGACACGGCGCGGCGGGTGCTGCTCTACGCAGCGGGCGTCTACCACATCGAGCCGCCGGAGGCGGGCGAGATCGCGGAACTGACCAAGGAGGTGTCCGCGATCGGGCGGAACGTGAACCAGGTGGTGCGGGCCATGAACGCGGCCGTGCAGCGCGGGCAGAAGATCCCCCGCCTGCAACTGGACCAGTTAGCCCACCAGCTGCACCAGATCGCCCGGGACAACGACAAGACCCGCAGCCTCATGGTTCGCCGCGCGCAGCAGCAGCGGGCGCATGTGGATCAGATCATCGAGGCTATGAAGGGCGGCGAAGAAGCCGCACCATTGGA
>NZ_NSJZ01000087.1 GCF_002287065.1 Paracoccus salipaludis | reverse complement strand
CGCCACCCGCATTGCGGGCACTGCGAACGACTGGCGGTGCAGCTGCTGCGGCAAGCTGCTGGGCGTGCGCCGTGACGGCGTGATGCATCTGAGCTTCGCCCGCGGCCACGAATACCTGGTGAGCCTTCCGGCGACGGCCACCTGCCGCCGCTGCGGCACGCTGAACCAGGCGACCGCGCCCGCGCGCTAACGCGCCGCCCACCCACTCCCCCGATCATCAGAGGCGCACGACGCCCTGAGGCCCGAGAGAGGCGCTGGACGCCCGGCCGGAAGGCTGGCGTCCAGTGTGTCATTCCTGGTCCGGGATCCGTGACGATCTCGCCCGTTCCTCCACGACCCTGCAGTCCCAACGCGACTACCGTGCGATGCGCACGGCCGAGCCGGTCCTGCAGCCCTACGTCGATACCGCGGCATTGCTCAGCGCCCTGCACCATGGGCACCTCGATCACGGTGCGCGCAACGCCATTCTTGCCGCCCTAGTGCGTGCGTCTCAGGGAGCCGACCGCATTGCTGACCTGGCCCTGAGCGTGCTCCTGCTGGCACTCTGGCCGGGACTGGATGCGATCCGCGGCCGCTGCCTGCAGCGGGGCGTCGGCAGCCGCGACGAGATCGCGTCCGAGTTGCTGGCGCGAACGACCGAGCAAGTCCGAACGCTTGACCTCAGCCGGGTGAACCGGATCGCAGCGACCGTGCTCTGGAACGTCGAGCGCGACCTGCTGCGTGCCGCCCGACGAGAAACTGCCCGACAACAATCCTGCGCGTC
>NZ_NSJZ01000086.1 GCF_002287065.1 Paracoccus salipaludis | reverse complement strand
CTTGCTGCCGGCCTCGCCTCGCAGGGCCACAGACGCGCGGAGCGGCCTGCTGGCGGCGCTCGATCAGTTTCTCAGCACTTGGACGCCCGGGCACCGCAGAGGCCCGTCAGCAGGCCGCTCCGGGTCTGTGGCGCAAGGTTGGGCGCTGTCCTTACCACCGGCTCTGCTCATTGCAGATCCCACCGCACCACAGGTGGTGGGCTGGTTCGGTGCCTTCTGTCTCTAAGGTTTGGGGGCTGGAAGGCGCTGTGCGCCCTTCTTGTTCTAATGTTCTTATAGTTCAGGCGTGAAAACGCATTTGAATACAATAGGTTGTACGTCTATCGGCCACAAATGGGGCCGCACAGGCCACAAATGGGGCCGCATGGGAAAGACCGTCCAAGTGGCCGCTGATCGGGCCTACGACCAGTCCAGGACCGTGCTGCCCGCCGAGGTGGCGCGCGGCACCTACATGCAGAATCCGCCGGGTCTGGCGGCACTCAAGCTGATGCACCTGCTCATCGCCAAGGCAGGCGGCAGGATGGGCGAGGACGTGGAGCATCGCGTCCGGCTGTCCGAGGTGCGCGGGGTCGAGGGGTTGCGCAACCACGATCGCGCCAGTCTCGCTCCGCTGTTCGCGGAGTTGCAGGCGGCCGTGCTGATCCACGATGACACCGAGAAGAAGCGCCTGACCATCGGGGGGCTGCTCGACATTGCCGAGGTGGACTACCGCGACGAACTGTCCGGCGACCTGGTCATCAGCTGGTATTTCTCACGGATGTTC
>NZ_NSJZ01000085.1 GCF_002287065.1 Paracoccus salipaludis | reverse complement strand
AGGGTGACGCCTTCACCCCCGAGTTCCGCAGCCTGCTGAACAAGGCGGCGAAGAAGGCCAAGCAGACGCAGGCAGACTATGCGGCCGAGGTGCTGGCAGCGGCCGCGCGCAAGACACTGGCGGGCACCCCTGACGACACCCCGCCCGGCAACCCGACCCCGGCGATCATCCCGCCCGAGATCCTCGAGCGGCAGGAAGCGACCGACCGGAAGCTGGCCGCGCTGGCCGACCAGGTGCGCGCCCTGACCGAGCTGCAACAGAAAACCCTATGGGCGCGGATCAGGGGAAGGTTTCGCCCCTAGCACAAGCTAGGACGCTTTCCCTTGCGACAATCTGAGCAAATACCCTAGAATGAGAACACCCCCGGCTGTGGCGGCCGAGGGTGTTAAATGCAACTTGCCGAGGCACGGCGCTGCGGTGTGGATGGACTCATGATAGAAAACCTACGTGAGAGCCGCAAGCGTGAAAGAGGCCCCGGCCAAACCGAGGGACAACCCGAATGGGTGTTTTCGCTGAGTGGCAACCTAAGTATGCCGGGCACGGCATCCCTACCTTTCCCCTGAACATCAGCGACGGGCAGAAGAAACCCGCGACCAAAGGCTATGCCCGCACCGGGCTGAAAGGCTCAGGGCAACTGGTGCTCAAGTTCCCCGATGTGAACGCCTTCGCCTTCATGGCAGGGGAACGCAGCGGTGTAACCGTGGTGGACATCGACAGCCCCGACGACGAGGACATGCTGCGCGATGTGCTGCGCCGATACGGTGACACCC
>NZ_NSJZ01000084.1 GCF_002287065.1 Paracoccus salipaludis | reverse complement strand
CTAGGGTCCAGACTCATTGAATTTCACAGCCAGAACAAGACGGTTGCGGCGAGCATGATCGCGGAGAAGAAGGTTTCCGGGCAGCGGTCGTATCGGGTGGCGACGCGCCGCCAATCCTTCAGACGGCCGAACATGATCTCGATGCGGTTGCGCCGTTTGTAGCGCCGCTTGTCGTATTTGACGGCCTTCCTGCGGGACTTTCGACCGGGGATGCAGACCTTTATCCCCTTGTCTTTCAACGCTTCTCTGAACCAATCAGCGTCGTAGCCCCTGTCAGCCAGCAGCCAACCCGCCTTCGGCAGACTGCCCAGAAGAGCCGCGGCGCCTGTGTAGTCGCTGACCTGGCCGGCCGACATGAAGAACCCGATCGGCCGCCCCGTGGCATCGGCAACGGCGTGCAGTTTGGTGTTCATGCCGCCTTTTGTCCGCCCGATCTGGCGTGCGCGCCCCCCTTTTTCACGCACAGGCTCGACGCCGTGCGGTGTGCCTTGAGATAGGTCGCATCGATCATGATCGTCTTGTGCTCGGCGCTCTCAGCGGCCAGGCCGACCATGATCCGGGCGAAGACCCCGTTGTCACTCCAGCGCTTCCAACGGTTGTAGAGGGTCTTGGCAGGCCCGTATTCCTTCGGCGCATCACACCACCGCAACCCATTGCGGTTGATGAAGATTATGCCGCTGAGAACGCGGCGATCATCGACGCGGGGCTTGCCATGACTCTTGGGAAAGAACGGCTTCAGGCGTTCCATCTGGGCATCGCTCAGCCAGTAAAGATTGCTCATCGATCAGGTCTCCTGGCGGAGCCTGAATCATGCCAAACGCCTGAAATCAATGGGTCTGGAGCCTA
>NZ_NSJZ01000083.1 GCF_002287065.1 Paracoccus salipaludis | reverse complement strand
GGACGACCCGGCGGACCCCCGGAACGTGGACGTGTACCTGTTCCCAGCCGATGAGGTGCGCAAGCGCTTCGACGCGTCCTACGCCGCTCGGAGCGAAAACGGCAACACGATGCGCGATGGCTTCGGCATGTGGGTCAAGCTCGACGCCGGCGACCCAAGTGTGCCCTCCCAGGTCGGCGCCGGCCTGGCTGACGACTATCCCGCGATCGCGCGGTTCAGCCTAGATGAACTGGAGGCCAGCGCCACCCCGCAGGTCGTCGAGGAAATGCCCGTGGCCCTCCAAGAGGAGGCTAGCCAAGAGGAGGCCGGCGGGTCGGCCCTCTCCACTGTGGCGGACGTGCTGACCTTCGCGCGAGAGAGGATCGCCGAGCTGACCAGGATGCCTGCGGACGCCATCAAGCTGGACCTGAGAATGGGCGTCTGAGACCTTGAAACGCTCGCTTGTGCGTCATTCCTGAGTTTCGCACGGTTTGGCGCGCTGTGGCGGATCAGGGACATGCCCTGTGCGGAACTCATGTGCGAAAGGCTGGCGCTCCATGAGTGGCCGCACACTGCTTTACGCCCCCTCCGCCTCCGCAATCCCCGGCTGATCCCCCGCCCCCTCCGACCAACTTCCCATAACACCCGTTATCGGGGGACGGCGACCGCAGGTTGATCCGGGGGGAGGTCAGCGGCGGTGCCAGGGCCACCAGCGGCGGGGCGGAGGCGCAGGGGCGCTCTGCTCTTGGGGAGCATCGCGGCGGGCCAGCTCCTGGGCCTGCGCCCTCCACTCGTCGCGGTCCCGCTCCAAGTCTGCAATCCGCTGATCCTTGCCCTTCAGTTCCGCCTCCAGCATGGCGATGCGGATCAGGGTTTCGTCGGGGGGTGGCACCTG
>NZ_NSJZ01000082.1 GCF_002287065.1 Paracoccus salipaludis | reverse complement strand
ATCAGGGCTAACCCGTGAACAATGGTCGGCGATGACGCTCTACGAGAAGTTCGAACAGGTCGTCATTTTCGTCCTCAGCGCCATCATTGCGGTTATCGTCGTGGCGTCGGTTTGGGCGCTGATGCGCGAGGTCGTGAACCGGTTGGTCTTGGGAGCGTTCGACACGCTCGATTACGCCACCTTCCAGGTGGTGTTCGGAATGATCTTCACCGTTGTAATTGCGCTCGAGTTCAAGCGCTCCCTTCTTGTTGCGACCGAACGCAGCTTCGGGATCCTCCAGGTCCGCACGATCGTGCTGATCGCGCTCCTTGCCATCGCGCGCAAATTCATCATCCTGGACCTCGGCGAGACGGAATCATCCAAGATTGCCGCACTCGCGGGCGCGGTGCTTGCGCTCGGCGCTGTCCACTGGCTGGTGCGCGATCAGGACCGGCGCGAACTCGGAGGCCACGAGACGCGATGACCGCGGCCTCCGCCAGCCACACCTGCTCAATTTCGTGCAATCGGCGCTGCTGCTCGGGCTCATGGCCGCGATTGCCTGGATCGCGGTGACAGCGATCGTCGGACCCGAGACCGGTCTCCTCATGGCGCTCGCGATGGTCGGGGGGGCTCCTGTTTGCGCCCGCGCTGCCACACCGGCTGCTCCTCGCGGCTTACCAGGCGCAGCGGCTCACCGGTCGTGATGCCCCCGGTCTCGTCGCGGCCCTGGCCGAACTCACCCGCAGGGCCGAGCTGCAGCGCGCGCCGGCGCTTTATCAAGTGCCGAGCCGGCTGCCGAACGCCTTCGCCCTGGGCAGCCCCGAGGACAGCGCCATCTGCGTCACCGACGGGCTGCTCGGCCTGCTCGACGGCCGAGAACTCGCCGGGGTTCTGGCGCATGAGATCGGGCATATCGCCAGCCGCGA
>NZ_NSJZ01000081.1 GCF_002287065.1 Paracoccus salipaludis | reverse complement strand
ACCGCCGGAGGCGGGCGAGATCGAGGCGCTGACCAAGGAGGTTTCAGCGATCGGGCGGAACGTGAACCAGGCGGTGCGGGCGATGAACACGGCAATGCAGCGCGGTCAGAAGATCCCCCGCCTGCTGCACGACCAATTGGCTCACCAGCTGCACCAGATCGCCCAGCACAACGACAAGGCCCGCAGCCTGATGGTGCGCCGCGCGCAAGCTCAGAGGGCGCATGTGGATCAGATCATGGAGGCGATGAAGGGCAACGAAGAAGCCGCACCATCGGATTGAACAACTACTGTTCTGTAGTTACATTGCGCCATGAGAATGCGGTTTGTCTGGGATCCGGCGAAAGCGGAGTCGAACCATCGCAAGCATGGCATCCGGTTCGAGGACGCCGTGCGCGTGTTCTTCGACCCGCTGCATCTAACGGTGCAGGACCGAGTCGAAAGCGGCGAGTATCGCTGGCAGACCACCGGGCAGGTCGGGGGTGCCACCGTTCTGCTCGTGGCCCACACTGTCACCGAGGAAGGCCCCGAGCCTGCCGAGACGATCCGCATCATTTCTGCCCGCCGTGCCACCCCGCAGGAAAGGAAGCGATATGCCAATGGTTGAATACACCCCCGACACGCTGCCCGAGCTGACTGAGGAGCGGCGCAAGGAACTTGCCAAGCTGGACGCGCTGCCAGCCGATCAGATCGATACCAGCGACATTCCCGAGCTGACCGACGAGCAATGGGCCGGCGCAGTCCGAGGCCGGTTCTATCGCCCGATCAAACAGCAGATCACGGCGCGACTGGATACCGATGTGCTGGCTTGGCTGAAAGCCGGGGGACAGGGCTATCAGACCCGCATGAACGCGATCCTGCGTCGCGCCATGATGGCCGAGCTCGGCCGCCGCGGCTGAGTCGAACGGGC
>NZ_NSJZ01000080.1 GCF_002287065.1 Paracoccus salipaludis | reverse complement strand
GAGCCGCCTGGCGCGGGCCCGTGAGACCTTCAACACGGCAATGGCGGTGGAACGGTTCTCAGGGGCAATCTACCGCAACGGCGCCAAGATGAGCGGGTTCGTGGCGCATCCCGAGACCATCGGACCCGAGGCGGCGAAGACCCTCAGCGACAGCCTGAATAGCCTCTACGGCGGCACCGCCAACGCTGGCCGCATCGGGGTGCTCGAGGAAGGCATGACCTGGCACGCCCTCAGCGTGAGCCCGGAAGACGCCCAGATGCTCGAGAGCCGCAGGTTCTCAGTCGAGCAAATCGCGCGCATGTTCCGGGTGCCCCCGCCGATCCTGGGCGACCTCAGCAACGGCAGCTACAATAACGTCACCGAGCTGGGCCGCTGGTTCGCCGGGCACACGATCCGCCCGTGGCTGGTCCGCTGGGAAAAGTGCATCACCCGCGCCCTGTTCTCGACCGAGGGGCGCCGCGACCACGCGGTTGCCTTCGACATGGACGAGCTGTTGCGCGGCGACATGCTGCAACGGTTCCAAGCCTACCGCATCGGCCGAGAAATCGGGGTTTACAACGCCAACGAGCTGCGCGGCTTCGAGGGGATGAACCCCCGCCGCGATCCGGCGGCGACCGAGTTCCTGAGCCCGTTGAACATGCAACCCGAGCAGACAGGGGCGCCGAAAGATGGAAGCTGACGAGTTCCGCGCGGACTACATCACCGAGGCCCGCACCTTCATCACGCCCGACCCTAAGCAGGTGGTGTGGCGCGTGAAGACGGCGGCCGGTGACGAGTTCAATTTCATTCTCGCCCCGGAAGACTTGGGGCGCCTGGGAAAGCAGATGCAGGCCGACGCGCGGCTGCTGAAATAGGGCCGGGATGCGCCCTGCGGGTTTGTTCAGCCGCGAAGCATCTGGGATTAGACGGTGAGTGCCCGGCCCTTGGGAGCCTCAACCCCGTCACGGCGCGGCCGGGTTCCTTCATACCGGCGCGGCGCAGGCTGGCA
>NZ_NSJZ01000079.1 GCF_002287065.1 Paracoccus salipaludis | reverse complement strand
TGTTCAGTCCCGGCATCTGGTGGATCGGATTTAGGATGAATCTGTCTGGCTCGGATGTCCAGATCTTGCAGATGTATTCATACGGTGTGAGCCCGCCGAGGGTCTTGAGCCGGCGGGCGAAGTTGTAGGCTGCCATGAAGTCTGACAGGTGGGTGCGGAGCTGGTCGTGATCGTCGTAATGGAAGCGTTTGACGGTCGCGTCCTTGATCGTGCGGTTCATTCGCTCGACCTGGCCGTTGGTCCACGGGTGGTTGGGCTTTGTGAGGCGATGTTCGATCCCGTTGGCCTCACAGATCATGTCGAAACGCATGGGCCGAGAATAAACGGTGTTGCGGTTCCGAGGCTGCTCGGCGAACTGAATGCCGTTGTCGGTGAGAATGGTGTGGACCTGATAGGGCACTGCTTCGAGCATGTGCTGCAGGAACTCCCAGGCCGTCTTCCTGTCTGCCTTGTCGACGAGCTGGGTCACGGCAAATTTGCTCGTGCGGTCAATGCCGACGAACAGAAACAGCTTGCCCTCAGCAGTCTGCACCTCGGCGATGTCGATGTGAAAGAAGCCGATGGGGTAGCGCTTGAACTTCTGGCGCTTCGGCTTGTCGCCCTCCACGTCAGGCAGCCGAGAAATGCCGTGGCGCTGCAGACACCGATGGAGCGCTGAGCGTGTCAGGTGCGGGATGGATGGCTGCAGGGCATAGAGGCAGTCGTCCAGCGGCAGCAGCGTGTGCCGCCGGAAAGCGACGATGGTCGCCTCTTCGGCCTCGGTCAAGATCGTCGAGCGCGGCTCTCTCGGCCCGGTCTTGAGGTCCTCGACCGTCTGGCGCTTGCGCCATTTAGCAACGGTCTTCGGGTTGATCCCAAGATCCCGGCTCAACGTCGCGAGCGAAGCTTGCGATCGTTGTATTGCAGCTCTGACGGCGTGCGTGGTCGTGGCGCTTCCGTGACGAACCTGGCCCATAATGCTTCCTTCCATTCCTGAGAAAGGATCGCACCATCAAACCGTGGGATCAAACA
>NZ_NSJZ01000008.1 GCF_002287065.1 Paracoccus salipaludis | reverse complement strand
GGCGGGGGCGCGGCAGGGGCCGGCCCGGGCGCAGCGCCGGGCGGGCGCAGCGGCTCGGCATAGCGGTCCACCGGCGCGTCCCCGATCGGCTCGTCCACGCCCATCTCGCGCTGCCATTCCAGCAGCGCCAGGGCGGTCTCGGCGTCGAGGGGCATCCCCTTCCAGGTCGGGTCGGCGGTCATGGGGCGAGGCTAAGGGCGCGGGGCCAAGGGGGCAACCGCTCAGCGCGGCGCGGCGGCGCGGGCAAGGCGGTCGTTGATCGCCAGCCCCAGCCCGTGGCGTGGAACCGGCGCGACCGCGATGGGCCGCCCCAGCCGATCGGCGGCCCGCAGGGTGTCGAACAGGCGCGCGGCGGCCTCCGTCAGGTCGCCCGAGGCCGACAGGCTCAGATCGCCCGCGACGGGGCCGAAGCCGATCAGCGTCTCGCCCGGCTGCGCCTCGGCCGCGTCCAGCCGGACAGAGGCGGCGGGGGCATAGTGGCTGGACAACTGCCCCGGCGCGTCGGGGGCGGCGAGGTCGGCGCCGCGCCCAAGCGGGCGGCCCAGCACGGCCTCGATGGCCTCGGCGGGAACCCCGCCCGGACGCAGCAGCAGGGGCTCGCCCTCGCGCCAGCCGACGATGGTCGATTCCACCCCGACCGGGCAGGCGCCGCCGTCGACCACCGCCGCGATCCGCCCCGAAAGGCCTCCGTCCGGGTCCAGCACATGCGCGGCCGTCGTCGGGCTGATCCGCCCCGAGCGATTCGCCGAAGGCGCGGCCAGCGACCCGTCGAAGGCCCGCAGCAGCGCATGGGCCACGGGATGCGCGGGCACCCGCAGCCCCACGCTGTCCAGGCCCGCCGTCACGATCCCCGCGATCCCGGCGTCGTCCCGCAGCGGCACCACCAGCGTCAGGGGCCCTGGCCAGAAGGCCCGCGCCAGCCGCAGCGCGTCCTCGTCGAACACGCCGATCCGCGCGGCGGCTTCGGCGTCGGCCAGATGCACGATCAGCGGATTGAAGGCGGGACGGCCCTTGGCCTCGTAGATGCGCGCCACCGCCTCGCCGTTCCGGGCGTCGGCGGCAAGGCCGTAGACCGTCTCGGTGGGCAGGGCGACGGCCTGTCCCTGGGCCAGCAGGCGGGCGGCCCGGGCGATGCCGTCGGGATCGGGACGCAAGGTCAGGGTGGAATGGCTGGTCATTGCGCCTCTGCGGGGTTGCGGCGGGCCGGGCGAGAGTTAACCTGCGAGGCCAGCATGGGAAATACGCGCCGGGCGGCGGAATGCAACGCCCGCGCTGTCACAGGGGAACAGCACATGGCCTATCGCGCGCCGGTCGAGGACATCGCCTTTATCCTGCAATCGGTCGTGCCGCTGGCGCCCGTCGCCGCAACCGCACGGTTCGCCGAGGCGACGCCCGACACCGTGGCCGCGATCCTGTCCGAAGCCGGCCGCATGGCGACCGAGGTGCTGGCGCCCCTGAACCGCAACGGCGACCTGACGCCTGCCCGGCTGGAAAACGGCGCGGTCCGCTCGTCGCCCGGCTATGCCGAGGGCTTCGCGGCCATCGCCGAGGGCGGCTGGATCGGGCTGTCGGCCGATCCCGAGCATGGCGGCGCGGGCCTGCCCCAGACCCTGAACGTCGCCGTCAGCGAGATGATGGCGGGCGCCTGCCTTGCGCTGCAGCTGAACCCGCTGCTGACGCAGGGCCAGATCGAGGCGCTGCAGCACCACGCCGACGAGGCGATGAAGCAGCTTTACCTGCCCAAGCTGATCTCGGGCGAATGGAACGGCACCATGAACCTGACCGAGCCGCAGGCCGGGTCGGACGTGGGCGCGCTGTCCACGCGGGCCGAGCCGGACGGCGAGGGCACCTATCGCATCACCGGGCAGAAGATCTTCATCACCTGGGGCGACAGCGACGTGAACGAGAACACCTGCCACCTGGTGCTGGCGCGCCTGCCCGACGGGGCCAGGGGGACGCGCGGGATCAGCCTGTTCATGGTGCCGAAATACCTGCCCGACGAGAACGGCAGGCCGGGTGTCGCCAACAGCCTCAAGGTCGTGTCGCTGGAACACAAGATGGGCATCCACGGCTCGCCCACCTGCGTGATGAGCTTCGAGGGGGCCAGGGGCTGGCTGGTCGGCGGGGAACACAAGGGCATGGCCGCGATGTTCACCATGATGAACGCGGCGCGGCTGGGCGTGGGGATGCAGGGCGTGGCCGTGGCCGAAGCCGCGCTGCAGCAGGCCGCCGCCTATGCGGGCGAGCGGGCGCAGATGGGCTCCATCGCCCGGCACCCCGACGTGCGCCGGATGCTGGCCTGCGGCCGGGCCGAAGTCTTTGCCGCCCGCGCCATCGGGCTGGCCTGCGCGCAGGCGCTTGACCTGGCGACCGCCACAAGCGACCCGGAATGCACGGCCCGGGCGGCGTTCCTTACGCCCATCGCCAAGTCCTACGGCACCGACGTCGGCTGCCGCGTGGCCGACATGGGCGTGCAGGTCCACGGCGGCATGGGCTATATCGAGGAAACCGGCGCGGCCCAGTATCTGCGCGATGTCCGCATCACCCCGATCTACGAGGGCACGAACGGCATCCAGGCCATCGACCTCGTGCTGCGCAAGATGTCCGACGGGGGCGAGATGGCCTTCCGCCTGCTGGACGAGATCATGGACGGCGCCAAGGCCGCCCAGGGCGAGATGCCGGACCTGGCCCGCGCGGTCTGGGACGCGGCCGAGACGCTGCGCGAGGCCACCGTCACGATGATCGAGTCGGGCCAGACCGACCGGCTGGCGGGCGCCATGCCCTACCTGAACGCCTTCGCCCGCGTGCTGGGCGCGCATTACCACCTGATCGCCGCCCGCAAGGGCGACGAGGCGCGCAAGCGGCTGGCCAGCATCTTCGTGACCCGCGTCCTGCCCCGCAACGCCGGCGACCTTGCCGAAGCGCGGGCGGGCTGGGCCGACCTCGACGCCCTGCCCGACGCGGCCTTCGCCGGGGCCGCATGACGGCTGCACCGCGTCCCGAGGGCATCCGCCACCCCTGGCCCGAGCCTCCGCCCCAGGGCGAGGCGGTCGAGGTGGCGGAAGGTGTCCTCTGGATGCGCCTGCCGCTGCCGATGCGGCTGGACCATGTCAACGCCTATGCCCTGGCCGACGCCGACGGCTGGACGGTCGTGGACACGGGCTTCGACACGAACCGCACGCGCGCGATCTGGCGGCGCCTGCTTTCGGGACCGCTGGCGGGGGCGCCCGTCGCGCGGGTGCTGGCGACGCACCAGCATCCCGACCACATCGGCCTTGCGGGCTGGTTCGTCGAACAGCACGGGGCCGAGCTTTGGACCAGCCGCACGGCCTGGCTGTTCGCGCGGATGCTGGCGCTGGACGTGCAGGAACGCGCCACGCCGCAGCAGATCGACTTCTGGCGCCGCGCGGGAATGGACGAGGACCGCCTCGCGCAGCGCGCGGCCGAACGGCCCTGGAACACCGCCGACGTGGTCCATCCCCTGCCCCTCGGCTATCGCCGCCTCCGTGACGGCCAGGCGCTGCGCCTGGGCGGCCGGGGCTGGACGGTCGTGACGGGCGAGGGTCACGCGGCCGAGCACCTGACCTTGTGGTCGGACAGCGACAATCTGGTGATCGGGGGCGACCAGCTCCTGCCCGGCATCTCGCCCAACCTCGGCGTCTATCCGACCGAGCCGGGGGCGGACCCCGTCGGCGACTGGCTGGACAGCTGCGCCCGGATGGCCGCGCGGGCCGAGGAACGCCACCTTGTCCTGCCGGGGCACAAGCTGCCCTTCACCGGCCTGCCGCAGCGTCTGGCGCAGCTGGCCGAGAACCACGAATCGGCCCTGCGCCGGCTGGCCAGGGCGCTGGCGCAGTCGCCCCGCACCGCCGTGGGCTGCTTCGACCTGCTGTTCGGGCGGCGGATCGGGGACGGGGAATACGGTCTCGCCCTGGTCGAGGCGGTGGCGCACCTGAACGCCCTGCAGGCGCGCGGGCAGGCGTGGCCGGTGGGCACCGACGCGCAGGGCGGCGTGTTGTGGAGGGCGTGACAGCGCCTGCGCTTTCCGCTAGCGATGCCCGGAACAGGACCGAACGCCGCGACCAGGGGACAAGACGACAGATGGCCACGACGCACACGCAGCACTCCGCCCATCACCAGGATCATGCCGTTGCTCATCACGAGCATGGCGCGATGGACGTGACCGACCACCAGCGCACCTTCGACGGCTTCGTCCGCCTGATGACCTGGTTCGCGGTCGGGGTCGTGGTGGTCCTGATCTTCCTGGCCCTGGCCAACGCCTGATTGATACCGGCCGACCCTCCGACGAAGGGGGCGGCGCGAGGGAACGTGACATCATGCCGATGCAAAGGCGCGCCTTTCTGGCGCTTTCGCTGACTGCCGCGCTTGCGGCCTGCGCCGAGCCGCGCTGGGCCGACGACGAGGCCCTGCGCCGGGCGCGCTTCGTGTCGAACGAGCCGCCCTCGATCACGCTGTTCACCGTGATCGGCATCCCGCGCGGCGAAGGCGGCCATTCGGCGCTGATGATCAACGGCAGCCAGCGGGTGATCTACGACCCCGCGGGCAGCTGGGAACATCCGCAGATCCCCGAGCGCAACGACGTGCTTTACGGGATCACCGACAACTTCAAGCGCTTCTACATCGACTACCACGCGCGCTCGACCTACTGGGTCGCCGAGGACACCGTCTACGTCAGCCGCGAGGTGGCGGACGCCGCCATCCGCGCGGTCGAGGCCCAGGGGGCGTCCCCGAAAAGCTATTGCGCGGTCAACAGCGGCCAGGCACTGCAGAGCGTGCCGGGCTTCGAGGGCGCGCCGGACGGCTACAGCCCGCTGAAGCTGCGGCAATGGTTCCTGACCCTGCCGGGGGTCCAGTCCAAGCGCCACCAGGACGGCGACCCGGCCAACAACCATGACGTGCTGCTGCGCCAGAAGGACGGCTCGGTCGAGGGCTACCGCGACGGCCACCTCGTGCGCGCGCCGGGCTGAGGACGGACGGGGGCCCTGCCGCCGCCTTCGGCTTTCCCGGAATATCCGAGGCCGGACGACGGAGCGCTTGCGGCGCCCCGCGTCAGGCCAGCCAGGTGCCCAGTCCCAGCACCACCCCGCCTGCCAGGATCGCGGACAGCGTGCTGCCGGACCAGAGCCCCACCACCAGGGTCGCCGCGGCCGAGGAAAGCCGCACGGGATCGGGCTGGCCGTCCGTCGCGGCAGGCCACATCACCAGGGGCGCGATCAGCGCGGGCAGCACCGAGACCGCGGTATAGCGCAGCACCCGCTGCGCCCAGTCGGGAACCGCCCGGTCGCCCACGGCCCCCAGGAAGGACCAGCGGATCAGATAGGTGCCGATCCCCAGCGCCAGGATCACCAGCCAGATCGTCGCGTCGGAATAACCCGCCATCATCCGTTCCTTCGAATGCGGCGGCGGGACTGCCAGGCCTCGGCCCCGGCGCCCGCGGCCATGCCAAGGGGCGCCGCGATCAGCACGCCCGTCCCCGAGGGAAGGTCCGACAGGACCAGCGCAGACAGGACCGCCACCAGCGCCGCCACGACATGGGGCAGTGTCCGCATCATCGGCGCGGTCATGGCCAGAAAGGTGATCGGCACCGCGAAATCCAGCGGCCAGGCGGCCGGGATCATCTGCCCGGCCGTGGCGCCCACATAGGTGAACAGCATCCAGGGCAGGCACAGCACCGGCGTCGCCCCCGCAAGATAGGCCACGCGCTCGGGGACGGTCAGGCGGGGCTGGCGCTCGAACCGCTGGATCGCCATGCCGTAGGTCTGGTCGATCAGCACATAGGCGATCAGCGCCCGCTGCCAGGCCGGCGCACGCCCCAGCCAGGGCGTCAGCGAGGCCGAATACATCGCCATCCTGAGGTTGATCGCCAGGGACGAGGCCAGCACCACCAGCACCGGCGCGTGATCGCTGAGCAGCTGCACCGCGCTGAACTGCGACGCGCCCGCCAGCACCAGGACCGAGAAGCCCATGGTCTGCGCAAGGTCCAGCCCGGCGGCCGTCGCCACCACCCCGAAGAGCAGCGCAAAGGGCACCAGCACCAGCAGGAAGGGCAGCGCCTGCAGGAAGCCCGTGCGGAAGGACCGCGCGACCGAGGGCGATTCCGCGCGCCCGGTCGTCGGCGCGGGCCGGGAAAGCTGCGTCATGCCAAGGGTTCCGGGACTGTTGCGGGCCGCAGCTTTAGCGGGCGCGCGGCCCAAGGCAAGTGGCTCAGCCGAACATCCCCATGACCTGCGCCAGAAGGGCGAAGGCCCGGCCCGAGCGGGTCGAGGCCAGGGCAAGGATCCCCTCGTCGCCCAGCTCCTCGGCCGATCGCGCAAGCGTCCGGTCGAACTGGCGCATGAAGTGCTGCGCCGCGTCGCGGAAGACCTCGTCGCCGCGCATCGCCCGCGCGATGGCCTCGGCCCCATCGGCATCGGCGGCGGCCAGGTCCGCCAGGGCCGGGCCGCGCTGGCCCGCGATCAAGCGCCGCCAGGGCGTGGCGGAGGCCACCGAGGCCCGCAGGTCGTCGGTATAGACCCCCTGCTGCGCCAGCAGCGTGACGATGTCCTGGGCGGCGCGGATGACCTTTGCGGCCTCGGGGTCGGCCAGCGCGGTCCGCAGCGCCGAGATGGTCTCGTGGTCGTCCGGCCCGTCGGGGAAGTTCAGCGCGATGATCAGCGTGGCGGGCTCGGCCTGCACCGGCGGCGGCGGGGGCTCGAGCGGCAGGTCGCTCTGGCGCGGGGCGGCCGGGCGGGTTGCAGGCGCACGCGCGGCTGCGGCGGGCCGGGCCTGGGCTGCGGGCCGCGGCTCGGCCCTCGGGCGCGGCTCGGCGGCCGGACGGGCGTTCGGGCGCTCGGGCTCGCCCTCGGACCCGCGCAGCATGTCCATGCGGGCGCGCAGCAGCGCGGCCTCGGTCCGCAGCTCCTCGATGGCGCGGGCCAGTCCCACGGCCATCCAGATCAGCGCCAGCGGCAGGATGACGCCCGCCAGGGCCAGAAGACGGCCCAGGCCCGAGGCGGGCGAGCCTTCGGGCCCCAGGAGCCAGAACAGCAGCACCAGGGCCACCCAGGCGGCGGATGCCGCAAGTCCCACCAGCGCCGCCGGGTCGCGGCCCTCGGTCAGCCGGCGCAGCCGTTCGGTCACGTCATTCATAGCGGATCGACAGGATCTCGTAGGATTTCAGCCCGCCCGGCGTCGTCACCTCGACGCTGTCGCCCTCGTCCTTGCCGATCAGCGCGCGGGCCAGGGGCGAGCGGACGTTCAGCAGGCCGCGTTCCAGGTCCGCCTCCTGTTCGCCCACGAGTTGGAAGGTCTTTTCCTCGTCGGTGTCCTCGTCCACGACGGTGACCTTGGCCCCGAACTTGACGCTGCCCGACAGCTTGGCGGGGTCGATCACCTCGGCGCGCGAGATGATCATCTCGAGTTCCTTGATCCGGCCCTCGATGAAGGACTGCTTTTCCCGTGCGGCATGGTATTCGGCGTTCTCGGACAGGTCGCCATGCTCGCGCGCCTCGGCGATGGCGCGGATCACGGCGGGACGCTCGACCGCCTTCAGGTCGCGCAGCTCGAGGTCGAGCTGGTCGAACCCCGCGCGGGTCATCGGTATCTTTTCCATCGCTTCCTCGTGTGCAAACGCCCCCGGCCGGGGGGCGGGGGCGTCGTCAGATGCAGGCCGCATCGTGCCCCGGCCGACCCGCCGACGCAAGCGCCCCGCCCGCGTGGCAATGCACGTCACGTCATGTTGTGCAAGGGGGCAAACCCCCTTATGTCGATGCAAACCCGCGATCCAGCCACGCCAGAGGGGGCCCAGCCATGAGCACGATCGAACGCGAATCGATGGAATTCGACGTGGTGATCGTCGGCGCGGGGCCCGCGGGCCTGTCGGCGGCGATCCGCCTGAAGCAGATCGACCCGGACCTGAACGTGGTCGTGCTGGAAAAGGGCTCCGAGGTCGGGGCGCACATCCTGTCGGGCGCGGTGCTGGACCCGGTGGGCCTGAACGCGCTGATCCCCGACTGGAAGGACAAGGGCGCGCCGGTGAAGACGGCCGTGACCTCGGACAGCTTCGTGGTTCTCGGCCCGGCGGGCTCGGTGCGCATCCCGAACTGGCCGATGCCGCGGCTGATGTCGAACCACGGCAACTACATCGTCAGCATGGGCAATGTCTGCCGCTGGCTGGCCGAGCAGGCCGAAGGGCTGGGCGTGGAAATCTTCCCCGGCATGGCGGCAAGCGAGCTGGTCATGGACGGCGACCGCGTGGCGGGCGTCGTTGCGGGCGAGATGGGCAAGGAACCCGACGGCACCCCCGGTCCCTCCTACGAGCCGGGCATGGAGTTGCGCGGCAAGTACGTGATGATCGCCGAAGGGGTGCGCGGGTCGCTCGCCAAGCAGCTGATCGAGAAATACGACCTGTCCGCCGGGCACGAGCCGCAGAAGTTCGGCATCGGCATGAAGGAGATCTGGGAGATCGACCCGGCCAAGCACAAGGAAGGCACCGTCGTCCACACGATGGGCTGGCCCCTTGGCAAGAACGCGGGCGGCGGGTCCTTCATCTACCACGCCGAGAACAACCAGGTGTTCATCGGCTTCGTGGTCCACCTGAACTACGAGAACCCGTATCTTTACCCCTATGCCGAGTTCCAGCGCTTCAAGCACCACCCGATGGTGGCCGAGCTGCTGGAAGGCGGCAAGCGCGTGGCCTATGGCGCCCGCGCGATTTCCGAGGGCGGCTGGCAGTCGCTGCCCAAGCTGACCGTGCCCGGCGCGCTGCTGCTGGGCTGCTCGGCGGGCATGGTCAACGTCCCCCGCATCAAGGGCAACCACAACGCCATGCTGTCGGGCATCGCCGCGGCCGAGGCCGCCGCCGCCGCCATCGCGGCAGGGCGCGAGGGCGACGAGCTGGTGGACTACGAGGCCGACGTGCGGTCCGGCCTGATCGCGCGGGACCTCAAGCGCGTGCGCAACGTCAAGCCGGCCTGGTCGCGCACCGGCATGGTCGGCAGCCTCGCGCTGGGCGGCATGGACATGTGGGTGGCCAGCCTCTTCAACCGCAACATCCTGCGGACCTGGAAGCACGGCAAGACCGACGCCGCCGCGACCCGGCCCGCGAAGAACTATCGTCCGATCGACTATCCGAAGCCCGACGGCAAGCTCAGCTTCGACCGGCTGACCAACGTGGCCTTTTCCTTCACCAACCACGAGGAAAGCCAGCCCTGCCACCTGAAGCTGAAGGACCCCACCGTCCCGATCCGGGTGAACCTGCCGATCTACGCGGAACCCGCGCAGCGCTATTGCCCGGCCGGGGTCTACGAGGTGGTCGAGGACAAGTCGGTGCCGGAAGGCGCGCGCTTCGTGATCAACTTCCAGAACTGCGTCCACTGCAAGACCTGCGACATCAAGGACCCGTCGCAGAACATCGTCTGGACCACGCCCCAGGGCGGCGATGGGCCGAACTACCCCAACATGTGACGCGTCCCGGGCCGCCCGGCGTTGCCGCCGGGCGCGTCCCCGTCTAGGGTCGCGCGTCATGTGTCAACCTGTGCTGCGGGGCATTGCCGTTCGATGAAGCCCATCCTGAGCCTGGCGATCGCCGCCGCGCTGATCTCGACCGCCCCCCCTGTCCATGCCCGGACCGGCCTTGCGCCGGCCGGAGACGCGGCCGGCCTGCGCTGGGCGCAGGCGCAGACCGGAACCCCTGACGCGCAGGCGCCCGACGCCGACAAGCGCCAGGGGGCACGGCCTGCGCCGGTCCGGGGCCTCGCCGGGGCTTATCTCGCCGCGCGCCAGGCCGCCGCCGACAGCAATTTCCCGGCTGCCGCGCGCTATTTCGGCGAGGCGGTGGCGGCGGACCCCGGAGAGGCCTTCCTCCAGGACGGGGCCTTGGTTTCGATGATCTCGGCCGGAGAGATCGACCGTGCGGTGGACCTGGCCAACCGCCTGGCCCAGACCGAGCGTGCCGAGACCGAGCTGGTCGCGCTGCTGCGCCGCGTCGACCTGGCCCGGCGCGAGGACTGGGCGGGCGTGCTGGCCATGCTGGATCAGGCGGGCCCCGCCCCCACCGCCGGCGGCCCGCTGCTGGACGGCCTTTTCCGCGCCTGGGCGCTGATGGGCGCGGGCCGCGCCTCGGAAGCCTTCGCCATCTTCGAGCAGATGGGCCAGGGCGAGGGCGCGGCAGGGATCGCGGGCTTCCAGCTTGCGCTCGCCCGCGCCAGTGTCGGCGACTACGAGGGGGCGGCTTCGGCGCTGGAAAGCCCCGAAGCCTCCTCGCACCTGCAGGGGGTGCTGGCGCGCGCCCAGGTGCTGTCGCAACTGGAACGCAACGACGATGCGATCGCCATGCTCGACGGGCTCGAGGCGATCGAGAACGAGCCCGCGCTGCTCGACCTGCGCCGCAGGCTCCAGGCGGGCGAGACGCTGCCCTTTGACGTGATCCGCAATGCACGCGAAGGGCTGGCGCAGGTCCTGGTGACCTTCGCGGGCGCGCTCATGGGGGGCGAGGAAACCGACCCGCTGGCGCTGATCTATGCGCGGCTCGGGCAGCATCTCGACCCCGAGATGCCGGATGCGCGGCTGCTGATCGCCCAGCTTCTGCAATCGGCCGGCCAGTTCGACCTGGCCGAGGGCGAGTTCGACGCCCTGCGCGAGGCGGGCCAGATGCGCCCGGCGGCCGAGCTGGTGCGCATCGATTCGCTCGCGCGCGCCGACCGGATGGAGGACGCCGAATCCGCCGCACGCGCATTGGCCGACGCCTATCCCGCCTATGCCCAGGCCTGGGTCGCCTTGGGCGACGTGCTGCGCCAGCGCGACAAGTTCGCCGAGGCCGTGCCGGTTTATGACCGCGCGCTCGAGATCCTGAAGGAGGGCGAGGACCCGCAGGCGACCTGGTTCCCGCTTTATGCGCGCGGCATCGCCAAGGAACGCTCGGGCCAGTTCGACAGCGCCGACGCCGATTTCCAGGCCGCGCTGGAACTTCAGCCCGACCAGGCGCCGATCCTGAACTATCTCGGCTATTCCTGGGTGGACCGGAACGTGCGGCTGGACGAGGGCCTCAGGCTGATCGAGCGCGCGGTCGAGCTGCGCCCCGACGACGGCTATATTCTCGATTCCCTGGCCTGGGCCTATTACCGGCTGGGCCGCTATGCCGATGCCGTGGCCCCGATGGAGCGCGCCGTCGCCGTCATGTCCGACGACAGCCTGGTCAACGACCACATGGGCGACATCTACTGGATGGTCGGCCGCAAGCGCGAGGCCGAGATCCAGTGGAAGCGGGCGCTGAGCCTTTACAAGCCCGAGGACACCGACACGGACGTGGACCGCATCCGCGCCAAGCTGAACGTCGGTCTGGACGCCGTGCTGGAGGCCGAGCGGAAGAACGGCGGCAAGCTGCCCGGCGGCTTCGGCCTGCCCGAACCGGAACCCGCGGCCACCGCCGAGGCGCCCGGGGGCGACGTTCCGCCAAGGCCCTGAGGCGCCTTCCGCCCTCATGATCCGCCACGAGCCCGCGCCCGCCAAGATCAACCTGGCCCTGCATGTCACGGGACGGCGGGCGGACGGCTATCACCTGCTCGATTCGCTGGTGGTCTTCACCGCTTTAGGCGACCGGGTCACGGTCGCGCCGGGGCCCGCCGCGCTGACCGTCACCGGCCCCTTCGCCGATGCCGTGCCGGCGGGCGAGGACAACCTGTGCCTGCGTGCCCTGCGCCACGTGGGGGCCGCGGCAACGGTCACGCTGGACAAGCACCTGCCGCCCGCCTCGGGCATCGGCGGCGGCACGGCGGACGCGGCCGCCGTCCTGCGCGCGCTGGGCGCCGCGCCGGAACGCCCCGAGACGCTTGGCGCCGACCTGCCCGCCTGCCTGCTCAGCCGCCCCCTGCGGATGAAGGGCGTGGGCGAGGAGATCACGCCCGTCGGTCTGCCGGATCTGCATCTGGTGCTGGTGAACCCGCGCGTGGAAACCCCGACCCCCGCCGTCTTTGCCGCGCTGGACCGGCGCGACAACGCCCCCCTGCCCGACCTGCCCCTGCTGGCCGACGCCGCGGCGCTGGTGGATTGGCTCGCCGCCACCCGCAACGACCTGCAAGCGCCCGCCCTGGGCCTGCGCCCGGTGATCGCCGACTGCTTGGCCGCCCTGGCCGCGCAGGGGGCGGGGCTGGCGCGGATGTCCGGCTCGGGCGCGACCTGCTTCGGCATCTTCGCCGATGCCGGTGCGGCAGCCCGTGCCGCCGATGCGATCGCCGCCGCACGGCCCGGCTGGTGGGTCCGCGCCACCGCCACCATCGCGGGGCTACCCTCGGGCGGCACGGGCCGCTAGGCTCGGGCGCGGGAACCAAGGGGAAAAGCCGTCATGCTGCGACTGGGCGTCAACATCGACCATGTGGCCACCGTGCGGAACGCGCGCGGCACCCCCTGGCCCGATCCCCTGCGCGCCGCCCTTCTGGCGCAGGAGGCCGGTGCCGACGGCATCACCGCCCATCTGCGGGAAGACCGCCGCCATATCTCGGACGCCGACATCGCGCGCCTGTCCGACAGGCTGCACGTCCCCTTGAACCTGGAAATGGCCGCAACGGCCGAGATGCAGGCCATCGCCCTGCGCCACCGTCCCCACGCCGTCTGCATCGTTCCCGAAAAGCGCGAAGAGCGGACGACCGAGGGCGGCCTCGACGTCGCGGGCGACGAGCAGCGCCTGGCCGAGTTCATCGCCCCCCTGCGCGAGGCAGGCAGCCGCGTGTCGCTGTTCATCGGCCACGACCCCCGCCAGATCGAGGCCGCCGCCCGCATCGGCGCGGCCGTGGTCGAACTGCACACCGGCGCCTATTGCGACCTCGACACCGAGGGGAACCACGCCGCCCGCGACGCGGAACTGGCCGGTCTGGCGGAAGGCGCGCGCCTCGCGGCCTCGCTGGGGCTGGAGGTCCACGCCGGCCACGGCCTGACCTTCGACACCGTGGGCCCCATCGTCGCCCTGCCCGAGGTCCGCGAGCTGAACATCGGCCATTTCCTGATCTCGGAAGCGCTGTTCGTGGGTCTCGGGCCTGCGATCCGGGAAATGCGCGCGCGCATGGACGCGGCGCGCGCTGGCATGGCCCCATGATCCTCGGCATCGGCACCGATCTCTGCAACATCGACCGGATCGCGGGCGTGCTCGACCGCCACGGCGACCGGTTCCGCAACCGGGTCTTCACCGAACGCGAACTGGCGCGGGCCGCGCGGCGGGCGCATGAGGCGGGGACGCTGGCCAAGCGCTGGGCCGCGAAAGAGGCTTGCAGCAAGGCGCTGGGCACGGGGCTGGCCATGGGCATCGCCTGGCGGGACATGGCGGTGGACAATCTCGCCTCAGGCCAGCCGACCATGGCGCTGACTGGCTGGGCGGCCGAGCGGCTGGCGGCCATGACGCCGCCCGGGCACCGGGCCCATGTCCATGTGACGCTGACCGACGACCACCCCTGGGCGCAGGCCTTCGTGGTGATCGAGGCCCTGCCCGAGGACACCTGACTCTCGCGGCCCCGTTCACGCTGATGCGCGCGGGACGCGCTTTGCCTTGACTTCCGCCGCCTCGCGCGCCCAAGAACCGGCGATCCGCCATTGGACGAGAGAAAGCATGGCCCGCACCAAGACCGCGACAAAGGAAGGCGGCATCTGGGAAACGGTGAAGACCGTCTTCTGGGCGCTGGTCATCGCGGGCGTGTTCCGCACGCTGTTCTTCCAGCCCTTCTGGATCCCCTCGGGGTCGATGAAGGACACGCTGCTGATCGGCGACTTCCTGTTCGTCAACAAGATGGCCTACGGTTATTCGCGCTACTCCTGCCCCTTCGCGCTTTGCCCCATCGAGGGCCGCATCCTGGGGTCCGAGCCCGAGCGCGGCGACGTGGTGGTCTTCCGCCATCCGACGCGGGGCGTCGATTTCATCAAGCGCGTCATCGGCCTGCCGGGCGATACGGTGCAGGTGCGCGACGGCCAGCTGATCCTGAACGGCCAGCCCGTGCCGCAGACGCCCAACGGCACCTTCGTGGAACCCAAGCTGCCGCAGGGCCCCGCCCGCACCCTGCCCCGCTGCACCAACGAGCCCGTGCCCGAGGGCGGCCCCTGCGAGAACGAGCGCTTCACCGAGACCCTGCCCGAAGGACGCAGCCATGACGTTCTGAATATCGTGAACGACTGGCCGCTGGACAACACGCCTGTCTTCACGGTGCCCGAGGGCAGCTATTTCTTCATGGGCGACAACCGCGACAATTCCGAAGACAGCCGCGTGCCCGCCATCGCAGGGGGCCTGGGCTTTGTGCCGGCCGAGTTCCTGATCGGCCGCGCCGACCGGGTGATCTTCTCGTCCGCGGGCAGCTCGCTCTTGTATTTCTGGACCTGGCGGCCGGACCGGTTCTTCCATGGGGTCCACTGAGGTGGCGCGGTGAAGCTCTCGGCCGAGCTTGCCGCCTTCTCGGCGCGGCTGGGTCACCACTTCGCCGACCCCGCGCTGCTGGTGCGCGCGCTAACCCATGGCAGCCTGTCCTCGGCCACGCGGCCCGACAACCAGCGGCTGGAATTCCTGGGCGACCGCGTGCTGGGCCTGACCATCGCCGAGGCGCTGCTGAAGGCCGACCGGGGCGCGACCGAGGGTCAGCTTGCGCCGCGCCTCAACGCTCTTGTCCGCGGCGAGACCTGCGCCGAGATCGCCCGCCAGATCGGCCTGGGCGAGGTGCTGAAGCTCGGCCGGTCCGAGATGATGACCGGCGGGCGGCGCAAGGACGCGCTGCTGGGCGACGCGATGGAGGCGGTGATCGCCGCCGTCTATCTCGACGCGGGCTTCGAAGCCGCGCGGGCGATGATCCTGCGCCTCTGGGGCGCGCGGATCGCGGGCGCCGAGGAGGCCGCCTTCAACCCCAAGACCACGCTTCAGGAATGGGCGCAGGCCAAGGGCATGGGTCCGCCCTCCTACGAGGTGGCGGACCGGTCGGGCCCCGACCATGCGCCGCATTTCCGCATCATCGTGCGGCTGGACGACGGCCGGCAGGCCGAGGCCAGCGGCACCGGCACGAAACGCAGCATCGAGCAGGCCGCCGCCGGCGCGATGCTGGACCAGATCGGGGATACCCCATGACCGAGAACGACACCGCCCCCGAACAGGCGCCCGAAGGACCCACCCGCGCGGGCTTCGTCGCCCTGATCGGCGAGCCCAACGCCGGGAAATCCACCCTGCTGAACCGGATGGTCGGGGCCAAGGTCTCGATCGTGACCCACAAGGTGCAGACGACCCGCGCCCGCATCCGCGGCATCGCCATGCACGGGCAAAGCCAGATCGTCTTCGTGGACACGCCCGGCATCTTCCGGCCGCGCCGCAGGCTCGATCGGTCCATGGTGGCAGCAGCCTGGGGTGGAGCGGCGGACGCCGACATTGTCGTGCTGCTGATCGAGGCGCATCGCGGGCTGACGGACGGGGTGCAGGCGATCCTCGACGCGCTCAGCGAAAAGGCGGGCGGGCATCCGGTGGCGCTGGCGATCAACAAGATCGACCGGGTGAAGGCCGAGGAGCTGCTGGCCCTGTCACAGAAGATGAACGAGGCCTTTCCCTTCGTCCGCACCTTCATGATCTCGGCCGAGAGGGGGCACGGGACCGACGACCTGCTGGCTTGGCTGGCCGCCGAGGTGCCGGAAGGTCCGTGGCTTTACCCCGAGGACCAGATCGCCGATCTGCCGATGCGGATGATCGCCGCCGAGATCACGCGCGAGAAGCTGACCCTGCGGCTGCACGAGGAAATCCCCTACCAGCTGACGGTGGAAACCGAGAACTGGGAAGAACGCCAGGACGGGTCCGCCCGCATTGACCAGGTGGTCTATGTCAGCCGCGCCGGCCACAAGGGGATCGTGCTGGGCAAGAGCGGCGAGACGATCAAGGCCGTTAGTCGCGCCGCGCGCGAGGAGCTGATCGAGTTCATGGGTCGCCCGGTCCACCTGTTCCTGCGCGTGGCGCTGCGCGAGAACTGGCTGGACGAGGCCGAGCGCTACACCGAGATGGGCCTCGACTTCCGCGACGGGAACTGATGGAGCCGCGCCTGACCGCCGGCCTGCGCGTCGCCGCGCTGCTGCGGCGGGCGGACCTGGAAGGGCGCGCGGCCTATGTCGTCCATCGCGGCGACGACACGGCGGGCGCGCTGGCGGTCAGCGTGGTCCGCCCCGGCGGGACAGTCGAACTCTGGGCGCAGGAATACGACCTTTCCGCCGATCGCCGTGCCTGGGTGCGGCAGGCCGAGGGGACGGCGCGCGACATCGACGCCGCCATCGCCCGCAGGCGTGCCGCCGACCCCGACCTGTGGGTGATCGAAGTGGAACTGCCCGGGCAGGCGGCGGTGACGGACCTGCTGGACTGAAGAAGGGGGCGCTGCCCCCGCCGGCTGACGCCGGCTCCCCCGGGATATTTGGGCAAAGAAGAAGCCCTGCCTTGGCGCATGATGGCCGGCGCGGACAGGGCCGGCTTCAGCGCCGTTCCGGGCAACCGGGCCTTCAGTTTTTTCTTCTTCGCGGAAATATCCCGCGGGGGTTCCGGGGGCGCGAAGCCCCCGGTGCTGCGTCTCCGCTTGCACTCCGCCCCGCGCCGCGGAACAATCCGTGACCATGAGCTTCCGCTTCGTCCATGCCGCCGACATCCACCTGGACTCGCCGCTGCGCTCGCTGGCGCTGCGGGCGCCCGAGGTGGCGGAACTGATCGGGACCGCGACCCGGCAGGCCTTCGCCGCCATCGTGGACCTGTGCCTGGCCGAGCGGGTGGACGCGCTGCTGCTGGCGGGCGACCTGTATGACGGCGACCAGACCTCGATGACCACGGCGCGCTTCCTGGCGCAGCAGTTGGAGCGGCTGGATCAGGCGGGCGTCGCGGTCCACATCATCCGGGGCAACCACGACGCCCTGTCGCGGATCACGCGGGAACTGGTGCTGCCGCCCTCGACCCATGTCTATGCCCACCGCGCCGAGGCCGTGCCGCTGCAGCGCCCGCCGGGCGCAGTCCCGGTCGTCCTGCACGGGCTCAGCTTCCGCGAGCCCCGGGCCGAGGCCTGCCTGCTGGGCGACTACCGGCCGCCGGTATCGGAGGCGGTCAACATCGGACTGATGCACACCAGCCTGGGCGGCGCACCGGGCCACGACCCCTATGCCCCCGTGACGCCCGCCGACCTGGGACGCTCGGGCTTCGACTACTGGGCGCTGGGGCATATCCACAAGCCCTCGCGGCAGGTGGTGGGACGCACGCAGGTCGTCATGCCCGGTATCCCGCAGGGTCGCGACATCGGCGAGGCCGGGCCGCGCGGCGTCGTGCTGGTGACCGTCGCCCCCGACCGCACGATCACCGTCGAGGACCGCCTGACGAGCCTTGCCGAATTCGCCGCCGTGCCCGTGGATGCGACGGGCGTGGCGGACTGGGCCGCGCTGGTCCGATGCCTGCGCGTGACGCTGGAAACGGCGCGCGGCAAGGCCCGCTCGCCGCACCTGGTGGCGCGGGTGGTGCTGACCGGGGCCACGCCGCTGGCCTGGCGCATCCGGCGCGACCTGGACCTGCTGCTGGCCGAGGCCCAGGCGGCGGCCGAGGCAACCGGGCGTGTCTGGATCGAGAAGCTGACCTCGGAATGCACCCTGCGGGAGGAGGAGGCGCCGACCGCCGACGGCTCGCCCCTGGTCGCGCTGCGGCGGCTGATCTCGGGCGAGGTGCTGGACTCGGAGGCCTTTGCCACGGACATGACCGCCGCCGCGCAGGAACTGATCGGGCAGCTTCCGCCCGAGTTGCGCGCGGGTTTCGGCGAGGACGAGGGCGCACTGGGCCGCACGCTGGCCGAACTCGCCCGCGAGGGGGCAGACGAGGTGGTGGCGCGGCTTGTCCCCGACCGGGCGGACGGCGCCGATTGATGCGGCTGCGCCGGCTGGACCTGACGCGCTACGGGCGCTTCACCGACCGCAGCCTGGTTTTCGGGGCGGCGGAACCGGGCCGGCCCGACCTGCACATCGTCCACGGGCCGAACGAGGCCGGCAAGTCCACCCTGCTGAACGCCTGGCTGGACCTGCTGTTCGGCATCCACGCGCGCAGCAGCTACAATTTCCTGCATCCCTATGACTCGATGCGGATCGGGGCCGTGCTGGACCTGGCCGAGGGCCCGCGCGAGGTGGTGCGCGTCAAGAAGGCCCGCGACTCGCTGGTCGATCCGGCCGGGCGGCCCGTGCCCGACGGGGTGCTGCGTGCCGCGCTCGGGGGGATCGAGCGCAAGGACTGCGCCGACATGTTCGCCCTGGACGCGGGCACGATGGAGGACGGGGGCGAGCTGATCCTGTCCAGCAGGGGCAACCTGGGCCAGCTTCTGTTTTCGGCCAGCGCGGGACTGGCGGAACTGGGTGACCGGCTGGACGGCCTGCGGGCCGAGGCGGATGCCTTCTACAGGAAATCCGCCCGGAAAGGCACCCTCAAGGACATGCGCGCCCGGCTGGAGGAGCTTGCGGCCGAGCGCAAGGCGCTGGACGTGCAGGCGGCCGAGCATCGCGCGCGGCGGCTCGCGGCCGACAAGGCCGAGGCCGAGCGCGACGCGGCGGCCGAAGCCCATGCCCGCGCCGCCGCCGCCCGCGACGCTGCAAGGGCCGCGCTGGAGGCGCTGCCTTGGCTGGCCGAATGGGGCGCCATCGACGCGGAACTGGCGCCGCTGGACGGGCTGCCGGACGCGCCCCCGGACTGGCCCGCGCGGGTGGCCGGGCTCTTGGCCGAGGAGGTGGCGCTGCGCACCGAAGCCGCGCTGGACACCGAGCGGCGGCAGGCGCTGGCCACCGCGCTGGCGGCGCTGGTGCCGGACGGTGCGGCGCTTGCGCAGGCCGAGGCCGCGGGCTTCGACGAGGAGCTGAAGGCGCGCTGGATCGCCGCCCGCGACGACCTGCCCCGCCGCCTGCAGGAGCTTGCCGGGGCCTGCCAGCGGATCGAGGCGCTGGGCCGCCAGGTCCTGCCCGGTGCCGATGCCGCGACCCTTGCGGTCGGCCCCGGGACGCTCGACCGGCTGGCCGAGCTGATGACGGCGCATGAGGGGTTGTCCGCGCGGCTCGCCTCGGCCCGGGCCGAGGTGGCGGCGCGGGTGGAGGAGCTTGCGGCGGCGGGCGGGCCCTTGGACGACGAGGGCGAGGATGAGGGCGCGGCCGCGCTGCGCGAGGCGCTGGCGCCCCTGCGCCGCGCCGATCTGGCGGGACGCCGCGACGAGACGCGGGCCAAGGCCGACGAAGCCGCCGCCCGGCTGGATGCGGCGCTTGCGCGGCTTGTGCCGTGGAGTGGCGACCCGGGCGCGCTGCGGGCGCTGGAGGTGCCATCGGCGGAACGGCTGGCGGGATGGGCGGCCAGGCTCGATGCCGCCACCGCCGCGCGGGACACGGCGGCGCGCGCCGCCGCCGACCGGGCCGAAGAAGCGCGGCGGCGGGCGGCGGAACGCGACGGGCTGGCCGACAGCATCGGCGCGGCCGACCCGCAGCGGGTGGCCGACAGCCGCGCCCGCCGGGATACGGCCTGGAAGGCGCATCTGGCGACTCTGGATGCCGCCTCGGCCCGCGCCTTCGCCGAGGCGATGGAGGCGCATGACAGCGCCGTTTCCGCCCAACTGGACCGCGCCGCCGACATCGGGCGGCTTCACGGCGCGCGCGAGGATGCCGCGACGGCGGCGCGACTGGCCGCGGCCGCGGCGCACGATCTTTCCACGGCCGAGGCGGCCCTGGCGGAACTGCGCGCGACGCTGGCGGCCAGCGCGGGCGCGATCCTGCCCGGCCGCGACCCGGCTGACCCTCTGGCCGACCTGTCGGGCTGGCTGGCCCGACGCGAACGGGCGCTGGATCTGGCGGACGAGGCCGGGACGGCTACCCGCGCCGCCGACCGCGCCCATGCCGAGGCGGCGCAGGCCGAGGCCGCCTTGCGCGCCCGGCTGGAAAGCGCCGGCGAAATCCCCCAAAGCGAACTGCGTGCCCTCGCTGCCCAGGCCCAGCACCTGCTGAACCGCCGCGAGGCCGAGGCCGCGCGCCGGGCCGAACGGCTGCGCCTGACGCGGGAACTGGCCACCCGCCGGCAGGCCGAGGCGGCAGCGCGGCGCGCGCTGGAGGACTGGCAGCGCGCCCTAGCCGAGGCCTGCGCGCCGACCTTCCTGTCGGACGCCCCGCCCGATGCCGCCCGGCTGCGCGCCCTGCTTCCTCCCTTGCGCGACCTGGGCGCGGCGCTGGCCGTGGCCGAGGACCTGCGCCACCGCACCGAGGCCATGCAGGACGACCAGCGCCGCTTCGCCGAGGCGGTGGAGGCGCTGGCCGCCGCGCTGGACCTGCCCCCCGGCGACCCGCTCGCGCGCCATGCCGCCGCCGCCGCCCGCCTTGCCGAAGCCCGGCGCACGGCCGAGCGCCGGGCCGCTCTGGCCGGGGATCTCGCCCGCGCCGAGGCTGCCCGCGATGCCCTGGCCCAGCGCCGCGCCCGGCTGGACGCCGAGGCCGCGGCCATCACCGCCCACCTGGGCGCCCCCGACCTGACCCATGCGCAGGCGGCGCTGGCCCGCATCGCCCGCCGCGCCGAGCTGCGCGACCGCGCCGTGCGCCTGGGGGCGCAGATCCGGGGCGCGCTGGGGGTTCCCTCGCTGGACGAGGCGCGCGCCCGCCTGTCCGGCACCACGCCCGACGAGCTGCGCGCCGCGCTGGTGCGGGCCGAGGACGCACAGGCCGAGACCGAGGCGCGGCTGGACGCCGCCCGCGCCGCGCTTTACGCCGCCCGCCACGCGCTGGACGCGGTGCCGGGGGACGACCGCGTGGCGCTGATCGAGGCGCGCCGCCGCACCCTGCTGATCGAGATCGAGGACGAGGCCCGCGCCTGGCTGCGCCTGCGGGCGGGGGTGATCGCCACCGACCACGCGCTGCGCTCGTACCGCGACCACCACCGCAGCGGGATGATGGCCCGCGCCTCGGAGGCCTTCGCCGCGATCACGGGCGGCGCCTACCGGAGCCTGACCTCGCAGCCCGGCGAAGGGACCGAGCGGCTGATCGCCGTCGCGGCCGATGGCAGCTCAAAGGAGCCGGGGGCGCTGTCCAAGGGCACGCGCTTCCAGCTTTACCTCGCGCTGCGGATCGCGGGGTTCCACGAATGGGCGGGGGCGCACGGGCCGGTGCCGGTGATCGCCGACGACATCATGGAAACCTTCGACGACAGCCGCACGCGGCTGGCGCTGGGGGCGCTGGCCGAGATGTCGCGGGCGGGCCAGGTGATCTACCTGACCCACCACCGCCATGTCTGTGACCTCGCGCGCGAGGCCTGCCCCGAGGCGCGTATCCTGGACCTCGGCGTCTAGGCCGCCAAGGCCGCCCGCAGGTCCCAGTCCAACCCCTGCAGCCGGTCGCGGGTGACCGGCGCGCCCGCCAGCAGCTTGCGCGCCGCCATGTGCCGCCCGGCCTGGTTCACCGTCTCGACCGCGATCAGCCGCCCGTCGCGGAAGGCCAGCACCGTGTCGACCGCTCCACTGGCGTCGGTCAGGACATGGGTGTCGTCCCAGCCGGTGGACAGCCCCGCGATCTGCAGCTTCAGTGGCCCTTGGTCCGACCAGAACCAGGGCAGCGCATCATAGGGCGGCTGTTCGGCCCCGGTGATCGTGCGGGCGACATGGCGGGCGTGATCGACCGCCGCCTGCACCGATTCCAGACGCGTGGCGATGCCGTGCAGCGGGAAGTTGGCGCAATCGCCGATGGCGAAGACGCGCGGGTCGCTCGTGCGCAGGTGCCCGTCCACGACGATGCCGTTGGCGACCGCCAGCCCCGCCTCGGCGGCAAGCTCGACATTGGGGCGCACGCCCGCGGCCAGCAGGACGAGGTCGGCGGGAACCGTCCGGCCGTCGGCCAGCGCCACGCCCTCGGCCGCGGATGTCCCGGCGATCCCGGCGCCCAGCGAGGACAGCCGAACATCGACCCCGGACTCGCGGTGGAAATCGAGAAAGCGCTGCGACATGGGCGGCGTCACGGCGCGGGACATCAGCCGGTCGGCGGCCTCGATCACCGTGACCTCGATGCCGCGCGCGGCGGCGACGGCCGCGAACTCGAGCCCGATGAAGCCGCCGCCGATCACCGCCGCGCGGCTGACGCCCTCGGCCATGGCGCGCAGCCGCGCGGCGTCGGCCAGGCCCCGCAGCTCGTGCACGCCGGGCAGGTCGAGGCCCGGCAGCGGCGGGCGCAGGTTGCGCGCGCCGGTCGCCAGCACGAGGCGGTCGAAGGGGATGCGCCCGCCATCCTCCAGCACCACCTCGCCGGCGGGCCGGTCGATGGCGGCCACGATGATGCCCGGGCGGTAATCGATGCCGGCCGTCTCGAAGAAGGACGCGGGCTTCAGCGCCAGCCGGCTTTCGTCGCCGTCCTTCATGTAGGCCTTGCTCAGCGGCGGGCGCTGGTAGGGCAGTCCCGGCTCGTCCCCGACCAGGGTGATGGGTCCCGCGAAGCCCTCCTGCCGCAGGCTGGCCGCGGCCTGCAGCCCCCCCTGCCCCGCGCCCACGATCACCACCCTGTCCGACATGCCTGCCCCTCCCGCCCCGCTTGACCGGCGGACTTTGCGGAAGGGCCGGGCCGGGCGCAAGCCCCGGGGCCCTTACAGCGGCCAGCCGCCCCGGCGCATCGCGGCCAGCATCCGCGCGCCCGCATCCGGCGCCTGCGCGTCGATGGCCTGGGTCCTGAGGAACCAGTGCACATAGCGGTCGAGCGGCGGCCGCGCGTCCGCGGCCCGGGCCAGCGCGGCCTCGGCCCCCAGGTCGGCGACGTTCAGGGCCGCGTGGTGGAAGTCGATCTGCGCGAACAGAACCGCGGGCTTGCCCAGGATCATGCCGTCGAAGGCGACCGCGCTGTTCTGGGTGGCCACAAAGGCGCAGTCCCGCAGCAGCGCCATCGTGTCGCCGCCCAGCGTCAGGTTCGGGTGCCGGGCCGCCAGCCGGGCCAGCGCGGCATGGTCGGCGGCATCGTAGCTTTCGGACGGGTGCAGCGTCGCCACCACCGGGCGGCCTGTGCGGCAGACGGCGTCCAGCATCTCGACCGGGCTCATGGACTGGAAGGACCGGGTGCGGCGCAGGTGGCCCTGCAGCGGGACAAGGACGTGATCGCCCTGCGCAGGTTCGGGCCCCGGCAGGACGCGGGCGCGCAGGCGGCGGACAAAGGCGGCAGCCTCGCCGGGATCCACCGCCTCGGGGTCGAAGCGCGCCTGCGCCACGGCAAAGCGCCAGCGCTCGGCTACCGGCTCGATGCGCCAGAAGGGATAATGATAGGCGCGGCGCAGGGTCAGCGTGCGCGGGTGGCGGGGCTGCTTCATGTGAAGCAACGCGTGGTCGCCCGGCGGGGGCGGGCTGTCCTGCGCCTGCGCCGAAGCGCGCTCGAACAGCACGCGCCAGCCCTGCGCCTCGACCGTGCGGGCCAGCACGGCCATCGCCGGAAAGGTCCCCGCGCGCGCGGTGCGCAGCATGTGCCCGTGAAGGTAGACGCGAAGGGTGGGCGGCGGCGGCATGGCGGCAGCGTAATCGGCGCGCCCGCGTTGCGGAAGCCGGCGCGCGCCCATATCTGGGGCCCGCAAGTTCAACGAAGGGGAAGAAGAGCCATGACCACGATCCTGGCGGTGCGCCGCGGCAATGAGGTCGTCGTCGCCGGCGACGGGCAGGTCAGCGTGGGCCAGACGGTGATGAAGGGCACGGCCCGCAAGGTGCGCCGCCTGTCGCCGGGCGGGCGCGACGTAGTGGTGGGCTTCGCCGGCTCGACCGCCGATGCCTTCACCCTGCTGGAACGGCTTGAGCGCAAGCTGGAATCCGCGCCGGGCCAGTTGCAGCGCGCCTGCGTGGAACTTGCCAAGGACTGGCGCACCGACAAGTACCTGCGCAACCTGGAAGCCATGCTGATCGTCACCGATGGGGCGCAGGTTTATGTCGTGACCGGCGCGGGCGACGTGCTGGAACCCGAACATGACGTGGCCGCCATCGGCTCGGGCGGGAACTTCGCCTTGGCGGCGGCGCGGGGGCTGATGGAAGGCGACCTCGACGCCGAAATGGTCGCCCGCCGCGCCATGGCGATCGCGGCCGACATCTGCGTTTACACCAACGGCAACCTGGTGGTGGAACGGATCGCCGCCTGAGCGGCGCCGGGCGAAGGGGACCGGATCAGCCCTTGGCGGGTCCCCTTTCTAGCCGGAGCCGCCCTTTCCAGGCGCTTCTTTGCAGAAGGCGCGGCATTTCACGCGCCACAGCCCTGCCCGGCGCGGTCGGGCGCGCCCACGGGCTTGCGCAGCAGCGCCCCGCCCGCAGGTGCCCCGGCCTGCCGGACGCGCCGGTCGGGGTGGGCCGGACCACGCGGGGCGCCTCGAGGTGCCGGGATCAGGCCGTGCGGTCCGAACGGGGCGTCCTGATCCATATCTTTTCGCTATGACGATCAGACCCATCATGTATTTGGCTTATCGCCCCTGACAGCCCTAATCTGCCGCCGCATGACAGGAGGCCCGCGATGATCGCACAGCCCGCCGACCAGTATGGGGACATCCGCGACGCGGTGCGCGCCTTGTGCGCGCAATTTCCCGAGGACTATCACCGCCGCATCGACGAGGCCCGCGCCTATCCCGAGGAATTCGTCGAGGCGCTGACCCGCGCCGGCTGGATGGCCGCCCTGATCCCCGAGGAATACGGCGGCTCGGGCCTCGGCCTCACCGAGGCTTCGGTCATCATGGAGGAGATCAACCGCTCCGGCGGGAACTCGGGGGCCTGCCACGGGCAGATGTATGTCATCAACACCCTGATCAAGCACGGGTCCGCCGACCAGAAGCGCCGCTACCTGCCCCCCATCGCCGCGGGCGACCTGCGGCTGCAGAGCATGGGCGTGACCGAGCCCACCACCGGCTCGGACACGACGAAGATCAAGACCACCGCCACCCGCAAGGGCGACCGCTACGTGGTCAACGGCCAGAAGGTCTGGATCAGCCGCGTCCAGCATTCGGACCTGATGATCCTGCTCGCGCGCACCACCCCCGCCGACCGGGTGAAGAAGCCGTCCGAAGGCATGTCCATCTTCATCGTCGATGTGAAGCAGGCGCAGGCCAGCGGCGGGCTGACGGTCAAGCCCATCGCCAACATGGTCAACCACGAGACCAGCGAGCTGTTCTTCGACAACCTCGAAATCCCGGCCGAGAACCTCATCGGCACCGAGGGACAGGGCTTCAAGCACCTGCTCTCGGGCCTGAATGCCGAGCGCGCGCTGATCGCCGCCGAATGCATCGGCGACGGTTACTGGTTCACCGACCGCGTCGTGAGCTACGTCAACGAACGCACCGTCTTCGGCCGCCCCATCGGCCAGAACCAGGGCGTCCAGTTCCCCATCGCCGAAGCCTATATCGAGATCGAGGCCGCGAACCTCATGCGCTTCAAGGCCTGCCGGCTTTACGACGAGGGCCAGCCCTGCGGGGCCGAGGCGAACATGGCCAAGTACCTTGCCGCCAAGGCAAGCTGGGAAGCGGCGAACGCCTGCATCCAGTTCCACGGCGGCTTCGGCTTTGCCAATGAATATGACGTGGAACGCAAGTTCCGGGAAACGCGCCTTTACCAGGTCGCCCCGATCTCGACCAACATGATCCTGGGCTACATCGGCCAGCACGTCCTTGGCATGCCGAAGAGCTACTGATGAGCCCCCTTCCCCTTTCCGGCCTCACCGTTGTCGCCATCGAGCAGGCCGTCGCCGCCCCCTTCGCCACCTTGCGCCTCGCGGACGCGGGCGCGCGGGTCATCAAGATCGAGCGCCCCGAAGGCGATTTCGCCCGCGGCTACGACTCGGTCGCCAAGGGCCAGTCCAGCTATTTCGTCTGGCTGAACCGCGGCAAGGAAACCGTGGTGCTGGACCTCGCGTCCGACGAGGGCAAGGCGGAGCTCACCCGCCTGCTGGATGGCGCCGACGTGCTGGTGCAGAACCTCAGGCGCGGGGCGCTGGCGCGGCTGGGCTTCGGCTTCGACCGGCTTGCGGCGGACTGGCCGCGCCTCGTCACCTGCTCGATCACCGGCTATGGCGAGGACGGGCCCATGGCCGACCGCAAGGCCTACGACCTGCTGATCCAGGCGGAATCGGGCCTGTGCTCCATCACCGGCGGCCCGCAGGAACCGGCCCGCGTCGGCATCTCGATGGTGGATATCGCGACCGGTGCCACGGCGCATGCCGCGATCCTCGAGGCGCTGATCCGCCGCGGCGTGACGGGCAGGGGCGCCAGCATCTCGGTCTCGATGTTCGACGTCATGGCCGACTGGCTGACGGTGCCGCTGCTGCAGCACGAGGGCGGCAAGTCCCCGCAGCGCATCGGCATGGCGCATCCCTCCATCGCCCCCTATGGCGTCTTCACCACGGGGGACGGCCGGCAGATCCTGATCTCGGTCCAAAGCGACCGCGAATGGCGCAAGCTGGCCGAGGTCTTCCTGGCCCGGCCCGACCTGGGCCGCGACCCCCGCTTCGCCACCAACGTGGCCCGCGTCGCGAACCGCGCCGAGACGGATGCGGCCGTCGCCGCCGGTTTCGCCCGCATGACGGAAGCCCAGGCCATCGAGGCCCTGCAAGCCGCCGACGTGGCGCTGGCCTCGGTCAACGACATGGCCGCCCTGTCGCGGCACCCCCATCTGCGCCGCCTCACCGTGGACACGGCCGCCGGTCCCGTCAGCTATCCCGCGCCCGGCGCGGTTTTCACCGACGAGACCCGCAGCTATGGTCCCGTGCCGGCATTGGGAGACGCGTGATGGATCTCGACCTTGACCACCTGCGAAGCTGGATCGGACGCGAGGAAGCCAAGTCCGAACCGGTGACGACCGCGCTTGTCGAACGCTTCGACGCCACCTTCGGCCGGACCGGCGACACCACGCCCGGCGCGGCGGCCCCGGTGATGATCCACCTCTGCCTCGCGCCCCCCGCGGCGCCCATGGACCAGCTTGGCCCCGACGGCCATCCCGCGCGGGGCGGCTTCCTGCCGCCCGTCCCTCTGCCCCGCCGGATGTGGGCCGGCGGCAGCTTTGCCTTCCATGACGACATCCGCATCGGCGAAACCGTCACCCGCCGGTCTGTCATCCGCGACGTGGCGGTCAAGCAGGGCCGCACCGGCACCCTCTGCTTCGTCACCGTCGAGCACCGCATCGAGAGCGGCAGCCGCCATGTCCTGACCGAGCGGCAGGACATCGTCTACCGCGACCTCGACCCGCCCGGAGGCCCCGCGAAGGCCGCGCCGCCCCCCGCCCCCGAAGGCACCCACCGCGTCACGGTCGCGCCCACGGCGCCGCTGCTGTTCCGCTATTCGGCGCTGACCTTCAACGGCCACCGCATCCACTACGACGCCCCCTATGTCCGCGAGGTCGAGGGCTATCCCGGCCTCATCGTCCACGGTCCCCTGCAGGCGTCGCAACTTGTCCACCTTGCGGAACGGGTCCGCGGCCGCGTGCCCCGGACCTTCGACTTCCGCAGCCTGTCCACCATCTTCGACACCGCCGACTACACCCTGAACGCGACCGAGGACGGTGACGGCCTGAAACTCTGGACCGCGCAACGCGGCGGTCCCGTCGCGATGGAGGCCCGCGCCACCTGGTGACTTGGCGTTGCCGCCTCGGCTGCATAAGTCGGCGGCAATCGAAACCCCGAGGACGCCATGACCGACCTGACCCCCCGCGAGATCACCGCCGAGCTTGACCGCTTCATCATCGGCCAGGCCGAGGCCAAGCGCGCGGTGGCGGTGGCCATGCGCAACCGCTGGCGCCGCCAGCAGCTTGCCGACGACCTGCGCGACGAGGTCTACCCCAAGAACATCCTGATGATCGGCCCCACGGGCGTCGGCAAGACCGAGATCTCGCGCCGCTTGGCGAAGCTTGCGCAGGCCCCCTTCGTCAAGGTCGAGGCCACCAAGTTCACCGAGGTCGGCTATGTCGGCCGTGACGTGGAACAGATCATCCGCGACCTGACCGACGCGGCCATGGTCGAAACCCGCGAGCGGATGCGCGAGGCCGTGAAGTCGCGCGCCCGGGCCGCCGCCGAGGACCGCGTGATCGCGGCGCTGGCGGGCGACCAGGCGCGCGACCAGACCCGCGAGATGTTCCGCCGCAAGCTCAAGTCTGGCGAGCTGGACGACACCGTGATCGAGCTGGAGCTGAACGACAGCTCGAACTCCCTGGGGATGGAGGTTCCGGGCCAGCCCGGCATGGGCCAGATGATGGACCTGGGCGCGCTGATGAAGGCCTTCGGCGGCCGCCGCGTGCGCCGCAAGGTCACGGTCGCGCAGTCCTACGACCTGCTGATCGCCGAGGAAGCCGACAAGCTTCTGGACGACGAGCAGATCAAGGCTGCGGCCCTTGAGGCCGTCCAGCAGTCCGGCATCGTCTTCATCGACGAGATCGACAAGGTCTGCGCCCGCGCCGAGACCCGCGGCGGCGACATCAGCCGCGAGGGCGTCCAGCGCGATCTGCTGCCCCTGATCGAAGGCACGACGGTGTCCACCAAATACGGCCCCGTGAAGACCGACCACATCCTGTTCATCGCCTCGGGCGCCTTCCACGTCGCCAAGCCCTCGGACCTGCTGCCCGAACTTCAGGGCCGCCTGCCGATCCGCGTCGAACTGCGCGCGCTGACCGAGGCCGACTTCGTCCGCATCCTGACCGAGACGGACAACGCCCTCACCCTGCAATACGCGGCCCTGATGCGGACCGAGGGTGTCGAGGTCAGCTTCACCCCCGACGGCATCGCGGCGCTGGCCCGCATCGCGGCCGAGGTGAACGGCAGCGTGGAAAACATCGGCGCCCGCCGCCTTTACACCGTGATCGAGCGCGTCTTCGAGGACCTCTCCTTCACCGCCCCCGACCGCAAGGGCGAGGCGATCACGGTCGACGCGGCTTTTGTCGAGTCCCAGTTGGGCGACCTCGCCCGCTCGGCCGACCTGTCGCGCTACGTGCTGTAAGGGGAACCCCGGCGCGGCCAGTCCGTTGACGCATCAACGGGCCGGTCGCGCCCCCTTACCCACGGAGCCATCCCGATGAACCTTTTCGGCAGCGTTTTCGGCCTGATCATCTTCGTCCTCGACATCTGGGCCATCGCCTCGATCATCAACTCGGGCGCGACGGGCAAAAGCAAGGTGATCTGGGTGCTGGTCGTGGCGATCCTGCCGGTCGCAGGGCTCATCGCCTGGTGGATCGCCGGGCCGAAGGCGAATTATGGGGGGCGGAGATAGATCAGTTTTTCTCACGGCTAACGGAAAGAATATCCTCGTCTGTCAGCGTTAGCATGGACGTATCCTTTCCTGATTCTTGGGCCAATTCTAAGAATAACTTAGCGAAGTTCCTGTAGTGATAAACCAATATGTCCAAGAGGTCGTAATCTGATGTATCTCCGATCTTTATATTTCTATGATACTTGAACCTTCCTTCGCCTTGATTTACTGTCTTTACAGACCCTACGGACTCGAGAAAAAAGCTGCCATACGGCGTCCCATGAACGAATCTTCTTCTGAGCGCGTTGAATTCCTTTAACCATCCAGATACAATAATTTGACTAGAATCAGACTGAACTCTTAGACAGTCCCTAGCCTTCAATAGACTCAAGAGCCTATTGCTTTCCAAGTCATCTATTTTAATTTTGTTCTTGAGCTTATTTAGGTCATCTACTTCATTCGATATATTCATCTCCCTTGCTATGAAGGTTGCAAGATGATCTCGAGCCGACCCAACATGCACAAAGAATGAGTGAACACTAGCGTATAGAACGTTGTCAGACGGCTTACCATGAAGCATTCCCGGCCTCATGTTAGTTCTCATGATCTCAACTAGTTGATCATGATAAAAATCGCAGATGTGTGACAATGCAGAGTCTGCGTTTGCTATACTTAGGCTGATAGCCTGAGCGGCGTCAGCTATAGAGTCTGGCGCATCTGCGGCCTTGACATAGTCCTCAAATGTCTCAGGCGCGATCTGCCCGCTCCTTTCAGCACTACTCTTGCGAAAATTTCTCGAGATATTCGCCCAAAGACTTGCAGGAGTTTGCCAATTTTCAACTCTACCATCTACGATTGGCTTCCAGCTAGAATAATAAGATCCGTTGCTCCAAGATATATCTTGGAAGGCAATTGGCAAGTACCCCTCCTTACTTGTCAGATTCATAAGCTTCCTCTTGGGGATAGGACGGCTAAGGCAGGGCTCACCGTGAAAAAGAACTGGCTGGAAAATCCAGGAATCTCCACCGGCTTTGACTGCTCGCAGCCCACCTGAAAACACAATGTACAGCGCATCTCCATCAGGAGCCTTCCATATCGGCTTATATACGTCATCCATTGCGTCCACCCTGCTGCGCTATCTTCGAAAGCCGACGACCCCTCTAGCAAATTCTCAGAGGCAGAGCATCCCCTCTCGCCTATCCGGAGGCTAGGCTTACATCATCATACTTATACCAAGCGCAACTAAGGCTGCTCGCAGAACGAAAAGAAGCGCGATAGAAGCAAGTGTTAGAGCGGGACACGTTTTCTGCACTAATTGGAGCGCCACAGCGCTCTCGGGTTCGTGCTGCGATACAGCCTGCTCAACGGAGACGTTTGTGCAGGTCCATTCGCACCACTCCCTCCCCCTGCTCCACCCGGATCAGACCCTCCACCGGGAACCCCCGGTCCTCCGCAATCCCGACGAGCTGGCGGTAAAGTTCCTCCTCCATTCCCGGCTGGCGCGACAGAATCCACAGATAGCCCCGGTCCGGGCCCGAGATCATCGCCCACTGGTAGTCCTCGTCCAGGGCGAAGACGTGGTAGCCGCCGGGAAAGCCGGGGAAGAAGCTGACGGCGAGGCTCGCCACCGAAGGGTCGCCCTTGAAGCGGGCGGTGCCCTCGACGGACTTGCGGCGGCCGTTGCGGACACCGCTGTTGACCACCCGCACGCTGCCGTCCTCGTTCAGGGCGTAGTCGGCGGTCACGTTTGTCATCCCGCGCTCGAAGCGGTGGTCCAGGCGGGCGATCTCGTACCAGCGGCCCATGTAGCGGGGGGCCTCGAAGCCGGTGACCGGCTCGATGCCGCGGGGCACGCGGGTCATGACCGCGCGCGAGCAGGCGGAGAGCGCGGCAAGGGCGGCGAGCCCGGCGGCGATGGTGCGGATCTGCATGGGTGAACCTCCGTCAGTCGGGGGTCCAACGCCGCGAGGGGGCGGATGGGTTTCGTCCGCATCCCCCGTGCACGGGACGTGCATCGGCCGTGAATGACCCGTGCGGGGGTTTTCCGGGGAACGGGATCAGAACGGCGGGGGCGCCGAGAAGCTCATCGTCGCGTTGCTGTCGGGGTGCCGCAGCCGCAGCGATTCCGCATGCAGCATCAGCCGCGGGTGGTCGGCGGCGGGCCCGGTCGCGTAAAGCGGATCGCCCAGGATCGGATGCCCGAGGCTTGCCATGTGGACCCGCAACTGGTGGCTGCGCCCGGTCAGCGGATAAAGCCGGACGCGGGTTTCGGCGTCCGAGGCGCGGATCACCCGCCAGTCGGTCTGCGCCGGGCGACCCTCGGCATGGTCCACCTTCTGTCGCGGCCGGTTCGGCCAGTCCACGATCAGCGGCAGGTCCACCCGGCCCTCCTTCGGCTCGAGCCGTCCCCAGAGCCTTGCGACATAGGCCTTCTTCACCTGCCGCCGCTCGAACTGCTGGCCCAGGTGCTTCTGCGCGTGCGGCGTCAGGGCGAAGACCATGATGCCCGAGGTGTCCATGTCCAGCCGGTGCACCAGCAGCACGGTCGGAAAGGCCCCACGCAGCCGGTTGATCAGGCAGTCGGTCCGGTCCTCTCCACGCCCCGGCACGGACAGCAGGCCCGCGGGCTTTTCCACCACGAGGATCTGGTCGTCGTGGTGGATCAGGCGGGGCTGCTCGGCGGTGGGCTGATAGACGAAGCTCATGAAGCCCGACTTAGCGGGCGACCAGCCGCACCGCCAGCCCGGCGAACATCACCGCCGCGATCCGGTTGAGGATGCCCATCCGCCCTGCCAGCCGCATCCCCAGCCAGCCCGCCGCCATCCCGTAGGCCATGGTGATCAGCGTGCCGGTGAAGGCGAAGATCAGCCCCAGGCCCAGAAGCTGGTGCCAGACGGGGCCATGGGCGGGGCTGGTGAACTGCGGCAGGAAGGCCAGCAGGAACAGCACAGGCTTGGGGTTCAGCACGTTGGACAGGATGCCCCGCCGGATCACGTCGCGCGAGCGCACGACCGGCCGCGCCGAGGGATCGGGCGGCGGCGCCGTCCAGGCCTTCCAGGCGAGATAAAGCAGGTAGCCCGCCCCGATCCACCTGATCGCCGACAATGCGCCCGGATGCGCGGCGATCACGGCGCCCAGGCCCAGCGTCGTCATCGTGACGTGGAACAGCACGCCGATCCCGACGCCCAGTCCCGCCAGCGCCCCGGCCTTCGGCCCGCCCTGGATGCCCGAGGCGGTGGCGAAGAACACGTCCTGCCCCGGCGCGGCGTTCAGCACCAGTCCGCCCGAGATGAAGGCCAGAAGCTGCGGCAGGGGGATGTTGCCCAGCGTGTCCCAGATCATTGCCGGTCTTCCTGCGGCGCGCCGTCCGCGATGTCGTAATAGTCGCCCTTGTCGCCGACCCAGATGTGGCGCTGCAGGCGCAGGCCGGTCGGCGGCTCGATGCAGCCCACCGCCACGTCGGTTTCCCCCCGCCCGAAGGCGCGCCAGAAGATCGAACTGCCGCAGGTGCCGCAGAAGCCCCGTTCCGCCTTGTCCGAGGACTTGAACCAGCGGACGTGCTCGGCGCCCTCGACCTCAAGCCGGTCGTCGGGAACGGGAACGGCGGCCCAGACATGGCCCGACCAGCGGCGGCACTGGCTGCAATGGCAGGCGGCGATGTCGTCCAGATCTCCCCGGATCGTCACCCGGACGGCGCCGCAAAGGCAGCGGGCGCGACGCGTCGTCGTGACTGCGCCTGCTGGGGAAGCCCGTCGGCGATGTCGTAATAGTCGCCCTTGTCGGCGACGTAGATATGCCCTTCGAGCCGCAGCCCCGTGGGCGGCGTGATCGCCCCCGCCGAGACGACCGTGCGGCGCGACCCGGTCTCGCGCCAGAACAGCGACGATCCGCAGGCCGCGCAGAAGCCGCGCTCGGCGTCTTCGGATGAGCGGAACCAGCGCAGCGGCTCGCCCTCGATGGCGGGATCGCGCAGCTCGGCGCCGGCCCAGAAATGCCCGCTCCACCGCCGGCATTGCGAGCAGTGGCAGGCGCCCACCGGCTCGGAGGTCAGCCGCCCGGCGAAGGTGACGGCGCCGCAAAGGCAGGCGCCGCTGATCTCAGAGCCTTCCGAAGACATCCCGCATCATCCCTTCCAGCGCCTCGGCATCGGCTTCAGTGAACGCATCCGGCCGGTCGCTGTCTATATCCAGCACGCCGATCAGGCGGTCGTTCGCGCCGAAGACAGGCACCACGATCTCGGACCGGGTCGAGGAGGAACAGGCGATATGGCCCGCAAAGGCCTCGACATCGGGGACAAGCTGGGTCTGGCGCGTGCGGGCGGCGGCCCCGCAGACCCCGCGCGAGAAGGGGATCACCAGGCAGCCGTGGCCACCCTGGTAGGGGCCGATCTTCAGCGTCTCGGGCCCGGTCACGCGGTAGAAGCCGGTCCAGTCGAAGCGCGCGTCGGCGTGGTGCAGCTCGCAGGCGACGGTGGCCATCAGGGCGACCTCGTCGGTCTCGCCCTCGGTCAGGGCGCGGATTCGGGCGGAAAGCTCGGTGTAATCTGTCATGCGCGCCACGCTACAGCCGCGCCGTTCGGCCGAAAAGGGGCGGCGCGCTGGACTGTCGCGGCCCGTGAGGATAGGGACGGCGCGATTCCCCGGCTTGCCATCGAAGGCCCGTCCCCATGACCGACCGCATCGACCTGCGCCGCGCGCTGATTTCCGTTTCGGACAAGGGGGGGCTTGTCGAGTTCGCCCAAGCCCTCGCGGCACGCGGGGTCGAGCTTCTGTCCACCGGCGGAACCGCAGGCGCCTTGCGCAATGCCGGGCTGGACGTCCGCGACGTGTCCGAGATCACCGGCTTCCCCGAGATGATGGACGGGCGCGTGAAGACGCTGCATCCCGGCGTCCACGGCGGCCTTCTGGCGCTGCGCGACAACGCCGAACACCGCGCCAGCATGGAAAAGCACGGGATCGCCCCCATCGACCTGCTGGTGGTCAACCTTTACCCCTTCGAGGAGACGGTCGCGAAGGGCGCCGCCTACGACGACTGCATCGAGAACATCGACATCGGCGGCCCGGCGATGATTCGCGCGGCGGCCAAGAACCATGCCTTCGTGACGACGGTCGTGGACGTGCAGGACTACGACGCGGTGCTGGCGGAACTGGACGCCAACGGCGGCGCGACCACCCTGCCCTTCCGCAAGCGCATGGCGCAGACGGCCTATGCCCGCACCGCCGCCTATGACGCCGCCGTGTCCACCTGGATGGCCAGCGCCATCAACGAGGCCACCCCGCGCCGCCGCGCCTTCGCGGGGACGCTGGCGCAGCCCTTGCGCTATGGCGAGAACCCGCACCAGGCGGCCGCCTTCTACACCGACGGCTCGGCCCGTCCGGGCGTCGCCACCGCCCGCCAATGGCAGGGCAAGGAACTGTCCTACAACAACATCAACGACACCGACGCGGCCTTTGAACTCGTGGCCGAGTTCACCGAAGGCCCCGCCGTCGCCATCATCAAGCACGCCAACCCCTGCGGCGTGGCCCGCGCCGAGTCGCTGGAGGCGGCCTACCGCCGCGCCTTCGACTGCGACCGCACCTCGGCCTTCGGGGGGATCGTTGCGCTGAACGGGCGGCTGGACGCCGCCACCGCCCGCGCGATCACCGAGATCTTCACCGAGGTCGTCATCGCGCCCGAGGCGGATGACGAGGCGCGCGAGATCTTCGCCGCCAAGAAGAACCTGCGCCTTCTGACCACGGGCGGCGTGCCCGACGCGCAGGCGGGCGGACTGACCTTCCGGCAGGTCGCGGGCGGCTTCCTGGTCCAGACCCGCGACAACGGCCATGTGACGGCGGCCGACCTCAAGGTCGTGACCCGGCGCCAGCCCAGCGAGGCCGAGCTTGCCGACCTCATGTTCGCCTGGACTGTCGCCAAGCACGTCAAGTCGAACGCCATCGTCTATGCGAAGGACCGCGCGACCGTCGGCATCGGCGCGGGCCAGATGAGCCGGGTCGATTCGACCCGCATCGGCCGCCGCAAGTCCGAGGACATGGCCGAGGCGCTGGGCCTGCCCGGCCCCCTGACCGAAGGCGCGGCGGTCGCTTCCGACGCCTTCTTCCCCTTTGCGGACGGCATCGAGGCCTTGGCTGCGGCGGGCGCCCGCGCCGTGATCCAGCCGGGCGGGTCCATGCGCGATGACGAGGTGATCGCGGCGGCGGACCGCCTGGGCCTCGCCATGGTCTTCACCGGACAGCGGCACTTCCGCCACTGATGAGCGACGACGCCGACGCCCCCAAGCCGAAGAAGCCGCCGCGCCGCAAGATCGCGGCCCCTGCCGGCGACGCCGTTCCCCCGGCGGCGGTGCCCGCCGGCAGCGCCCCCAAGCGCCGCCGCAAGCCCGCCGCCCCGCCTCCTCCTCCGCTGCCGCCGCAGACGAGCCTCTGGTGGGCGGCGGGCACGGCGCTGGTGATCCTTGCTCTCGACCAGTTGACGAAATGGATCGTGGTCCATGCGCTGAACCTTCCCGAGGTGCAGGCCATCGACGTGATCGACCCCTGGCTGAACCTGCGCATGGCCTGGAACCAGGGGGTGAACTTCGGGCTCCTGTCCTCGGATGTCGAGGTGATGCGCTGGGTGTTGATCGCCGTGGCGCTGGTGATCTGCGCCTGGGTCGCGGTCTGGCTTTTCCGCGTCCGGCCGGGGCGGCTGGCGCAGGTCGCCGCCGGGCTGCTGATCGGGGGCGCGGTGGGCAACGTCATCGACCGGCTGGCCTACGGGGCGGTCGCGGATTTCCTGAACATGTCGCTGCCCGGCTGGCGCAACCCGTACAGCTTCAACCTGGCCGACATCGCCATCTTCGCGGGCGCCCTGGGGCTGGTCTTCCAGCCGGGACCGGCCAGGCCCGCGGAAGCTTCCGACAACAGCCGTGACGGCCCGCGCAAGACGCGCTAGAAGGGCCTCGACGCTTTTTCCTTGGGTGGTGCCATGCGGGCCTTTCTTCTGACCCTTTCCGTGCTGGCGCTTGCGGCCTGTGGAAACGACGGACGGTTGATGAACCTTTCCGCCTCGGAGGACGACGGTCCCGAGGAATTCGCCATCGTCCCCACCCGTCCGCTGGAACTGCCGCCGGATCTTGCGCAGCTTCCCGCGCCCACGCCGGGCGGCGCCAACATCACCGACCCGAACCCGGCGGGCGATGCCGTCGCCGCGCTGGGGGGCAACCCGGGGCAACTCGCCCAGACGGGCGTCGGCGCGGGCGACGGGGCGCTGATCGCCCATGCCGCACGGGCGGGCGTGACGCCCGGCGTGCGCGGGGTCGTGGCCGCCGAGGACCAGGCCTACCGCGCCAGCCGCGGCCGCCGCCCGCTTGAGGTTCTGGGCCGCGTCAACGTCTACCAGCGCGCCTATGAACCGCAGACGCTGGACAGCTGGGCCGAGCAGGAGCGCTGGCGCCGCGCGGGCGCGCGGGTCCCCGCCGCCCCGCCCACCGCGACCGCGGAACGGTAAAGTCCCGCTCACCACCGCTTGACCGGCACTCGGCTTGCGCGCCGGGCCTTATGCGACCAACCTGCGGCCTGCACCCGCAAGCCCGGAGGCCGCCCGACCATGCGCCGCACCCTCGCCTTCCTTCTGGCCACCGCCGCCGCTCCGGCGCTGGCCGAGATGCCCCCGGGCGTCAGCCACTTCACGCTCGGCAACGGGCTCGAGGCCGTGGTGATCGAGGATCACCGCGCGCCGGTCGTGGTCCAGATGCTGTGGTACAAGATCGGCTCGGCCGACGAGGTGCCCGGCAAGTCCGGGCTGGCGCATTACCTGGAACACCTGATGTTCAAGGGCACCGAGAAGCTGGACGCCGGAGAGCTGTCGAAGACGGTCACGGCCAACGGCGGCATGGACAACGCCTTCACCTCCTACGACTTCACCACCTATTTCCAGCGCATCGCCTCGGACCGGCTGGACCTGGTCATGGGCATGGAGGCCGACCGGATGGCGAACCTGCGCATCGGCGAGGACGACTGGCAGGCCGAGCGGCAGGTCGTCCTTGAGGAACGCGCCCAGCGTACCGACAGCGACCCCCGGGCGCTGTTCGCCGAGGAGCGCTCGGCGGTCCAGTTCTACAACCACCCCTACGGCCGCCCCGTGATCGGCTGGCGCGGCGAGATGGAGGCGCTGACCCGCGAGGACGCGCTGAAATGGTACGAGGACCATTACGCCCCGAACGTGGCCGTGCTGGTCGTGGCGGGCGACGTCACGGCCGACGAGGTGCGCGCGCTGGCCGAAAAGCACTATGGCCCCATCCCGCCCAAACCCGACGCGCCCCGCGATGCCCGCCCGCAGGAGCCCGAGCAGCGGGCCGAGCGGCGCATGACCATGACCGACCCGCGCGTGCCCCAGCCCGTCCTGACCCGCAGCGTGATCGTGCCCGAACGCAACCCGGGCGACCAGAAGACCGCCGCCGCCCTTACCGTGCTGGCAGAACTGCTGGGCGGCTCGCCCCAGACCTCGTTCCTGGGCCAGCGGCTGGTGCTGACGGGGCAGGCGCTGGGAGTGGGCGCATGGTACGACGGGCTCAGCGTCGATCCGACCACCTTCGCGGTCACCATGGCCTATGCGCCGGGAACCGACGACGCGGCGGCCGAGGCCGCGCTGGATGCGGCCATCCGGGACTTCCTGGCGCAGGGACCCGACCCCGCGCATCTGGAGCGCGTCAAGACGCAGCTGCGCGCGGCCCGCATCTATGAACGCGATTCGGCCCACGGGCGCGCTTACGACTATGGCCAGGGCCTTGCCGTCGGCCTGACGGTCGGGGATGTGAACGACTGGCCCGACATCCTGGCCGCCGTGACGCCGGAAGATGTCCGCGCCGCGGCTGAACTGGCCCTGGGCGGCCGGGCCGGGGTGACGAGCCTGCTGAAGCCCGCCGCGCCCGGCGAGGCCGCCATGGTCCAGGCGGCAGCCGGTGCCGGGGAAGCCGCCCCCGTCGCGCTGACGGGCGAGGCAACCGGCGGTCCCGCCCCTGCCATGGGCGATGCGGCGGGCGCTGCCCCGGCCGATCCCCAGGCCTTGGGGGGCAGCACGCCCGCGGTCGTCCCGGACGTCCCCTCTCCCGCCGCAACCGCGCCCGCCGCGCCGGTTCCCGCCGACACGCCGCATCCCGCGCAGCCCGCGCCCGCCTCGCCCGCAGCCTCTGTGGCGCCGCTGGCCGATCCCGCCCAAGACCCGGCCCCGGAGCAGACCCGATGATCCGCAGCTTCCTTTCCGCGCTCGCGCTGGTGCTTTTCGCGGCGCTGCCCGCCCGCGCAATCGACATCCAGGAGGTGACCTCGCCCGGCGGCATCACCGCCTGGCTGGTCGAGGACGACTCGATCCCCTTTGTCGCCCTGGAAATCGCCTTCAAGGGCGGGGCCTCGGTCGATGCGCCCGACAAGCGTGGGGCGATCAACCTGATGACCGCGCTGCTGGAAGAAGGCGCGGGCGACCGCGACGCTGTGGCTTTCGCGCAAGCGATGGAGGAGCTTGCCGCCTCGGCCGGCTTCGACGTCTCGGACGACGCGGTCAGCATCAGCTTCCGCGCGCTGACGGAAAACCGCGACCGGGCCGCGGACCTGCTGGCCGACGCCCTGACACGCCCCCGCTTCGACGCCGACGCGATCGAACGGGTGCGCGCGCAGGTCCAGTCCTCGATCCGCGCGCAGGACAGCGATCCCCAGGGGATCGCGTCCAAGGAAATGGCCCGCCGTGCCTGGGGCGACCACCCCTATGGCTCGGTCATCAGCGGGACGGAAGGATCGGTCGCGGCCCTGACCCGCGACGACCTGCTGGCGGCCAAGGACCGCGTCCTGGCCCGCGACCGGGTGCTGGTGTCGGCCGCGGGCGACATCGACGCCGAGGCCCTGGGCATGCTGATCGACCGCATCCTGGGCGGCCTTCCGGCCCAGGCGACCGCGCCGCTGCCGCCCAAGGCCGATCTGAAGCTGACCGGCGAAACCGTTGTGATCGACTGGGACAGCCCGCAGACGGTGGTCAGCTTCGCCCAGCCCGGCCTGCCGATGGACCATCCCGATTATTTCGCGGCCTTTGTGCTGAACCATATCCTCGGGGGCGGCGGCTTTTCCTCGCGCCTGATGGAGGAGATCCGTGAAAAGCGCGGCCTGACCTATGGTGTGGGCACGGGGCTGTCGAACATGGTCCTGGGCGAGACCTGGGCGGGCGGCATGGCCACCGCCAACGACCGCACGGGCGAGGCCGTGGCGCTGGTGCGCGAGGTCTGGGGTGCGATGCGCGAGGGCGTGACCGAGCAGGAGCTGCACGACGCCAAGACCTACCTGACGGGCGAATATCCCCTGCGCTTCGACGGCAACCGCCGGATCGCGGGCATTCTGTCGGGAATGCAGCTGATGGGAATGCCGCGCGACTACGTGAACACGCGCAACCAGAAGATCGAGGCCGTGACGGCCGAGGACGTGGAACGCGTCGCGCGCGAGGTGCTGGACCCCGGGAAGCTGGAGTTCGTCCTGGTCGGGCGGCCCGAAGGAATCGAGGCCTCGGGTTCGTGACGCCCGCCCGAACGGCGGCCCGCCAGGGATGGCGGGCCGAACCGCGCCTTACGGATTGACCTGCACCGCGCCGCTGCCGCCCGCGATGCCGCCGACCGCCGCGCCGACGGGACCGGCCACGATCGCGCCGGTGGTGGCGCCGGTCACCGCACGCTCGGTCGAGTTGTCGCCGCAGCCGGCCACGGCCAGCGTCAGGCCGCAGATCAGGATTGCTGCCGTCTTCTTCATGATGATCTCCTGCGATTTTTGAACGTCTGCTGCACCTGACAACGACGCAACGGACCTCCCCGGTTCCCTCGGCAGCGCGCAAACCCGCGAGGAGTCGAGAATCTTTCCCGCGCATCCCCGTCCGTGCTAGTTCGGAACCATGACCCGCCACGACCCTGATATCCGGCCGGTGATCCGCCAGCTCGACGAATCCGCGGCAAACCGCATTGCGGCGGGCGAGGTTGTGGAACGGCCCGCCTCGGCCGTGAAGGAGCTGGTCGAGAACGCGCTGGACGCGGGCGCGACCCGGATCGACATCGCCATCGCGGGCGGCGGCAAGCGGCTGATCCGCGTCACCGACGACGGCTGCGGCATGACCGCCGAGGACCTGCCGCTGGCGCTGGCGCGCCACGCCACCTCGAAGATCGACGGCTCGGACCTGCTGGACATCCGCTCCTTCGGCTTCCGGGGCGAGGCGCTGCCGAGCCTCGGCGCCGTGGGCCGCCTGACCATCACCAGCCGCGCGGCCGGGCACGAGGCCGCGCGCATCGCCGTCGCGGGCGGCCGGACCGAGCCCGTGCGCCCTGCCGCCGCCAACCGCGGCACGGTGGTCGAACTGCGCGACCTGTTCTTCGCGACGCCCGCCCGGTTGCGCTTCCTGCGGTCCGACCGGGCCGAGACGCAGGCCATCGCCGAGGTCGTGCGCCGCCTCGCCATGGCCGAGCCTTCGGTGGCCCTCACCCTCACCGACGAGGACGAGGGCCGCGTCCTTTTCCGCGCCGATGCCGAGCAGGGAGATCTCTTCGACGCCCTGTCCGCCCGCATCGGCCGGGTCATGGGACGCGAGTTCATCGAGAACGCCATCCCGCTGGAGGCCGAGCGCGACGGGCTGCGCCTGACCGGCCTTGCCGCCCTGCCCACCTATTCGCGCGGCGCGGCGGTGGCGCAGCATCTCTTCGTCAACACGCGGCCGGTGCGGGACAAGCTGCTGACCGGGGCGCTCCGGGCGGGCTATTTCGACGTGCTGCCCCAGGGCCGGCACCCGGCGGCGGTGCTGTTCGTGTCCTGCGATCCGCAGGGCGTGGACGTGAACGTCCATCCCGCCAAGGCCGAGGTGCGCTTCCGCGAGCCCGACGCCGCGCGTGGGCTGGTCGTCGCCACGCTGCGCCACGCGCTGGCGGGGGCGGGGCACCGCGCCTCCTCGACCGGGGGGGCGGCCACGCTGGCGGCAATGCGCCCCGAGGCGGGACCGTCCTTCTGGCGCAGCCCCGCGCCTTCCCCTGCCGCGGTTGCGGCCGCCCATGCGGCGCAGGCCCCGCTTGCGCCCGCGTCCGCCTCCCCCCAGGGCTTTGCCGAGGCGCCCGAGGCGACCTTCCCGGCCGCCGCGCGGATCGAGCCGGTGGCCGAAGCCCCCGACGCACCCCTGGGGGCGGCGCGCGCGCAGCTGCACGGAAACTGGATCGTGGCGCAAAGCCGCAACGGCATCGTGATCGTGGACCAGCACGCCGCCCATGAGCGGCTGGTCTACGAACGGCTCAAGGCGCAGGCCGCGCAGGCGCGCGTGCCCAGTCAGGCGCTGCTGATCCCGGCCATCGTGGATCTGGGCGCGGATGCCGAGCGGGTGCTGGCGGCGGCCGGGGATCTGGACCGGCTGGGCCTTGTCATCGAGCCCTTCGGCCCGGGCTGCGTGGCGGTGCGGGAACTGCCCGCCGCGCTGGGGCAGGCGGATGCCGCGGCGCTCTTGCGCGACATCGCCGACGATCTGGCCGAGCAGGGCGCCTCGGACCGGCTGCAGGGGCGGCTGGATGCGGTGCTGTCCTCCATGGCCTGCCACGGCTCGGTGCGGTCGGGCCGCAGCCTGACGGGCGAGGAGATGAACGCGCTGCTGCGCGAGATGGAGCGCACGCCCCGCGCGGGCCAGTGCAACCACGGCCGCCCGACCTGGGTGGAACTGAAGCTTGCGGATGTCGAACGGCTGTTCGGCCGCTGATTGACGCGGCCCCGCCTGCGCGCGAGAACCGGGGAAAAGGGGAAGTGCCATGCTGGAAATCGGCGCCGACAAGATCGCCTTCGTCATCCTCCGCGCCCGCGACTATGACCACGGGCCCGACGGCCGCGGCGGGCGGAATGCCTTCGAGCTGCGCGACTTCATCGCCGACATGACCGAGGACGAGCAGGCCGAACTGACCGCCGTCATGTGGATCGGCCGCGGCACCTTCGACGCCGACGACCTCGAAGAGGCGATCTCGACCGCCAAGGCGGAAAAGACCACGCCGACCGAGGACTACCTGATGGGCGAGCCGCATCTGGCCGACCACCTGGAAGCCGGGATGGAGGCGCTCGGCCTGACGCCCGGCGAGGAAGAGGACGACCTGCTCAGGGGGTGAGCAGTCCCCGGCGGGGTCCGGCCTCGTGATGGAGGGACCCCGGACTGCCTGCGGCGCCCGCGACTGGTGCGGGCAAGGGCCTTCTGCGGATCGGGAGGATCGGGACGGGGCGTCGAGCTGATGCCGCGTCCTGTCGGCGGGGTGGAACCTGCCCCCATGGGCATCCTTCCTGCGGCAGGGTCGCGGACCGACTGGCCCGGTTGCCGCAGGGCGGGGTTTCACCCCGCCCCTTCCCAGGGCTTTCCCGGATCGCCCGGGTCTACTGGCGCGTCACCCGCACCAGCTCGCCGTTGTCCTTGTCGGTCAGCAGCAGGATCGAGCCGTCGGGCGCCACCTCGACGTCGCGCACGCGACCGATGCCTTCGAGGTGGCGCGCCTCGCCCGTCACCCGGTCGCCCTCGAGCCGCAGCCGCACGAGGCCGTGGTCGCCCTGCAGCGCCCCGGTCAGCAGATGGCCGTTCCATTCGGGGAACATCTCGCCCCGGTAGAAGGCCAGTCCCGCCGGTGCGATCACCGGGTCCCAGTAATAGACCGGCTGCTCCATCCCCTCGCGCGCGGTGATCCCCTCGTTGATCGGCGCGCCCGAATAGTCGACACCATAGGTGATGACCGGCCAGCCGTAGTTCCGGCCCGCCTCGATCCGGTTCAGCTCGTCCCCGCCCTTCGGCCCGTGCTCGATGGTCCAAAGCCGCCCGTTGCCGTCCAGCGCCGCCGCCTGCACGTTGCGCAGACCCTTGGCGTAGGTTTCCGGCAGGCCCATCGAGGGGTTCCCTGCGGCGGGCGCCCCGGTCAGGGCGTCGATGCGGACGATCTTGCCCAGGTGGTTGTCGTCGGCTTGCGCCGTATCGCGGATCGGCACGTCCGAACGCTCGCCCAGCGTCACGAACAGGTTGCCCTGCCCGTCGGGCACCACCCGGCTGCCGAAGTGCTTGTTGCCGTCATAGACCGGCACCTGCGCGAAGATCTGCTTGACGTTTTCCAGCGCCGAGTTGTCCGCCGACAGCGTGGCCGTGGCGACCGCCGTATGGTTGCCGCCCTGCGCGGGTGCGGCATAGCTGATCCAGAGCCGCCGGCTTTGGGCGAAGTCGGGGGCGATCGCCACGTCCAGCAACCCGCCCTGGCCGCCCGCCGAAATCTCGGGAAGGCCGCCGATGGGATCGGACAGCGCGCCGCGGGCCGAGACGATCCGCAGCCGGCCCGGACGCTCGGTCACCAGCCAACCGCCGTCGGGAAGCTGCGCCATGCCCCAGGGATGTTCCAGCCCGTCCGCGATGAAGGTCGTGTCCAGCGCGATGTCGTCGGCCATGGCGGGCGCGCGGGTCTGGCCCTCGAAGGCGGGCGTCTGGTTGGACGCGTTCGGGGGAGCGCTGTTGAACTCCTGCGCGCAGGCGGCCAGCGGGGTGAAGATCAGGGCGGCAAGTGCCGCGGTCGGACGAAGGAACGGCATCTGCGACTCCCTTGGCATGTGCCTGAGGGAACGGGAGGGGCAGGGAAACGTTCCGGCGGTTGACCGAAGCGTGAAGGGGTACGGCCGCACCGGCCGCTGTTCCCGCCCGTTCCGGCGAGCCGTTGCCGTGGCTTGAAACGGTTCGCCGCGGGCATCGGCGGGGACCGCCCTGACGGCTGAGTCCCGTTCCGCCTCGCGACCGGGCGCTCGGATGCCCGCAGGGTTCTCCGGGTCGGAAGGAAGCGCGGGCGGGGTCCGGCAGGGTCGGGGGCGTCCCTGCCGGGGGTTTGGCGGCTTCAGGCGCCGAGGTGGTTGACCTTGGCCATGTGGTCGGCGATCTCGCCCACCTCGACCAGCCAGCGGCCGACGAGGTCGGGGTCGTCGGGGGCGGCGTGGACGCCCGGCGGGAAGGCGCCCGCCAGAACCGCCTCGACCGCCATCGCCACCGGGATCGAGACAAGCTGCGCCATGGCCGTGCCCTTGTCGTTGCCCTGGGCGTCCAGCACCCATTCCTTGTCGAAGACCGGCTGGCCATCGCGGGTCGCACCCAGGCGGACGAACAGGACGACGCGGTCGGGCTCGCCCTCGGCATAGGCGTGCTGCGACCAGAACTCCTCGGCCATCTCGCGCAGGCGGGCGTCGCCCTCGGGGCCTGCAAGGCCCTCGACCTCGACGAAGACCGGGGCCCAAGCCTCGGCCCAGCCCTTCAGCCGGATGGTGCCGCGCACGAAGTCCCGCAGGGTCCAGTCGGGGTCGAAGCCGTACTGGCCCACGAAGGCCGTGGAATCGCGGTTGGGATAGACCTCGAAGCGCTCGGGCACGGGCAGGGGCGCGTCATAGGGCTCGATCGCGTGCCAGGGACGGTCCACCCGGCGCTCCGCCCCGTCCCGGATCGACAGCGAGGGCGCGCGCAGCGCGCGCAGCACGCCGAGGGGCGACCACGAGAACTTGTAGCGGAAGGGGTTCGGATGCTTGGGGATGCCGCCGCAATAGCTGGTGAAGGCAATCTCGTCGCCCGGCTGCGCCACATGGCGGTAGTCGGCCACCAGCTCATGCGCCATCAGGTGGTCGATGCCGGGATCAAGGCCCACCTCGTTCACCAGCGCCACGCCTGCGTCCATCGCTGCCTGCTCCAGCGCCGCCATCTCGGGCGAGATGTAGGAAGAGCTGACGAAATGCGCCCTTTTCTCGATGCACATGCGCGCCAGCGGCGGGTGCTGGTCGGCGGGCAGCATGGACACCACCACGTCACCGGGCCGGACGGCGGCGGCCAGTGCCTGCGCGCTGTATTCGCGGATGTCCGAGGTCAGGTCGCCCACGGCCTCGCGGGCCTTCTCGACCGTGCGGTTCCAGACGGCGACGGGGGTCTGCCCCTTCAGCAGCCGCCGCAGTCCGGGAACGGCGGAAAGTCCGGTTCCGACCCAGTGGATCGTCATGGCGCAAGCCCTTTCAGATGGGTGTCGTAGATCTCGGCGGCACGGCCCCAGGGGCCCGTCTCGATGGCGTCGAGCGTCCGCAGCACCGGCAGAAGCTGGGCGGCATAGTCGAGGCTCGATTCCCGCGGCAGCATCGAGGGCAGGTTGTCGATGGCCATGACGTCCAGCGGCGGGTGTTCCGCCACGCGCAGGACCGGGGCGTCCCAGGTGGTCGTGCGGTCATAAACGCGGACCGGGTTGAACGCGCTGGTCGGGTCGCAGGCGATGTCGCCGATCGCGGTCAGCGCGCGGCCGGGGTTCACGGCGCTTTCGGGGACAAAGACCGGGCAGCCGGGCTGCGCAAGGATGCAGTTGAGGAAGACCTCGTGCAGCAGGATTTCCGGGAAGGGGCCGCCCTGCGCGGTTTCCGCCATGTCCCACCTGGTGACGCGCACGCCGACCTCGGCGCAAAGGTCCGCCGCGCCCGTGCCCACGCGGCCCTTCGCGCCGATGACGATGGCGCGGGGGCGGGGCAGGCCGGTGCCGTCCAGTTCCGCCCGCAGTTCGGTGGCAAGCGCGTCCTTGTCGGGATAGGTGCCCACGGGCGGGCAGATATCGCCCCGGTGCTGCGCGGCCCAGGCCTTCAGCGTGACCGCCGCGCCCGCATAGCCCGCCCAGTAGCCGAAGGCCGCCAGCCTGCGCCCGTTGTCGTCCAGCAGGTATTCGAGATCGTAAAGCCGCCCGCCCCCTTCGCGGAAGCGGCGCAGCAGCACCTCGCCCGCGGGCTGGCCCTTGAAGGCATGGCCGAACATGATGTGGCGGTGCATCAGCGGGCTGCCGTCCTCGGGCAGTTCCTTGAGGCCGAAGACGATGGCGTCCACGGGGGCCTCGGGCCAGGAGCCTTCCGGCGCGATCGAGGCCCCGGCGGCGCGATAGTCGGCGGTCGGGATCACGCGGCGCGGGCTGTCCTCGACGGTGACGCGGAAGCCGCGGCGGATCAGGTCGCGCACGCCCTCGGGGGTGATGCCGACCCTGTCCTCGTTGGGGCGGCTTTCCGCCCGGACCCACAGATGCACCATCAGACCCCTCCCCTGCTGCCGCTGGCCAGCGGCAAGCCGTTCCTCGACGCTGCGCGACAGTTACGGAAAGGCGATGCGGTCGTCCAGACGCGGACGGCGCGCGCCGAGGAAGGGACCGTCGCCCGCCGCGTCGATGCGGGCGATGGCGGCCGCGATGTCCTCGGTGATGACGGACATGGTCCAGGCGGTCGCGTGGACCATCGTCCGGGCGTCCAGCGCCAGCGCGACGTGGCCGGGCCAGAACAGCAGGTCGCCGCGCTGGACCGTTTCCGTTTCGGGGAAGGCGTCGCGCTGGAGGTCGCTGTCGCCCGGGCAGGCGATCCCCGCCCCGTGCAGTGCCGCCTGCGCCAGCCCCGAGCAGTCGATGCCAAGGCGGCTGTTCCCGCCCCACAGGTAGGGCGTCCCGATCAGGCGCAGCGCCACCTCGGCCGGGTCCTCGGCGGCTGCGTCCGAGATGTGCTGGACCGGCACGAACAGCCCGTCGGCCAGCCGGGCGAAGCGGCCCTCGGTCCCCGTGACCGACAGGCGCGCGCCCATGGGCAGGCTGCCCCGCTCGGGCCGCTTGAAGTCGGCGGCGGGATAAAGATGCGTGGCTGCGGCCGTCACGCGATGGGTGATCGCGGGGCGTTCGCCGGTCAACGCAGACAACGCCACCCAGCCACAATAGCCGTCCGCCGCCGCCTGCACGAAGCCCCAGCCGTCGCGCTCCTCTATCAGCGTGACATCCGCACCGTGCAGAAGCTGCCGGTCCCTTGCCCCGCCGGGCGCGCGCAGCAGGTCGGCCACGGGCGCGGCCACCCGCATGGGGCGGCCATCTGCCAGCATGTCCCGCGCGATCCCCGATCCGCGCAGCGCCACGCGGTCGGTCGCGGGGGTCAGGCGGCGGTCCATCAGGCCATCCTCGGCAGCGCGTGCAGGATCGCGCGCATCCCCTGCCCCACGCCGCCCTTGGGCCGGCCCGGCGCCGCCGAGGGCTGCCAGCCGTAGATGTCGAAATGCACGTAGGCCCCGGCCCCTTCGGCAAAGCGCCGCAGGAACAGCGCGGCGGTGATCGCGCCCGCGAAGCCTCCCGACGGCGCGTTGTCCAGATCGGCGATGGCGGGCTCGATCATGGCCTCGTAGGGCTCCCAGAAGGGCATCCGCCAGATCGGGTCGGCGTGGTCGCGGCCCGCCTGATACAGCGCCTCGGCCACGGCGTCGTCGTCGCAGAAGAAGGGCGGCAGGTCCGGGCCAAGGGCCACCCGCGCGGCCCCCGTCAGCGTCGCCATGGACACCAGCAGGCGCGGGCCTTCCTCGGCCGCATAGGCCAGCGCGTCGGCGAGGATCAGGCGGCCCTCGGCGTCGGTGTTGTTGACCTCAACCGTCAGGCCCTTGCGGCTGGTCAGCACGTCGCCGGGGCGGAAGCTGTCGCCCGAAACCGCGTTTTCCACCGCCGGCACCAGCACCCGCAGCCCGCCCGCGCGTCCCAGCCGTGCCAGCGTCTCGGCCAGCCCCAGCACGTTCGCGGCCCCGCCCATGTCCTTCTTCATGATCAGCATCGAGGCCGAGGGCTTGATGTCCAAGCCCCCCGTGTCGAAGCACACCCCCTTGCCCACCAGCGTGACCGCTGGCCCGTCGCCCGGAAAGCGCAGATCGATCAGCCGCGGCGCGCGGCCCGGACCGGCGGCACGGCCGACAGCGTGGATCATGAGGAAGTTCTCGGCCAGCGCTTCGCCTGAAATCACCTCGACAGAGGCACCGTGGCGCGCCGCAAGATCACGGGCGGCCGCTTCCAGATCGGCCGGTCCCATGTCGGACGCGGGCGTGTTGATCAGGTCGCGTGCCAGATATTCCCCCGCGGCCATCGCCAGCAGGGCCTCGCGGTCCACGCCCGCGGGGCAGACCAGCCGCGCCCTGGGCGGCTCGGCCTTCTTGTAGCGGTCAAAGCGGTATTGCGCGAAAAGCCACCCCAGCGCCCCATGCGCCAGATTGTAGCTGTCCGGCACCCCGGCCAGATGCCACGCCCCCTCGGGCAGTCCTTCGGCGGCGCGGGCCAGCGTGAACCGCTCGCGCGCCGGGCGATCTGCGGGCGTGGCGGGCTTGCCGACTCCGAACAGCGCCCCCGCGACTCCTCCCTCGCCCGGCAGCAGGCAGATCTGGCCCGGCTTCGCCGCGAACCCCGAGGCCTTGGCAAAGGCGCACTCCACCCCCTCGGGCCAGAGCGGCCCGTCGTCGCCCTGAGCGACCAGCCACAGAGGGCGGCTTCCGGCATCGGCGGGGGCGAACTCGGGCTCGGTCATCGGCATCTCCTGTCCTGCGGGACAGTTTCTGCGGGTATCCGGGCCGGAAGGAAAGGCCGGTGACTTCTTCCTGATCCAAATACCCATTGCGGCCTTGCAGCCTTCACTTCGCCGGGGTTTTCGGCTATGGCCCGCCGTCTTGTTCGTGAAAGGGACGTCGATGGGCTACAAGGTCGTCGTCGCGGGGGCCACGGGGAACGTGGGCCGCGAAATGCTGAGCATCCTGGCCGAGCGCCAGTTTCCTGCCGATGAGGTGGTGGCTCTGGCCTCGCGCCGGAGCCTCGGCACTGAAGTCAGCTATGGCGACAAGACGCTCAAGACCCGGGATATCGAGGGCTTCGACTTCACCGGCTACGACATCGCGCTGTTCGCCATCGGCTCGGACGCGACCAAGAAATACGCCCCCATCGCGGCCAGCCAGGGCTGCGTGGTGATCGACAACTCGTCGCTGTACCGCTACGACCCCGCGATCCCGCTGATCGTGCCCGAGGTGAACCCCGACGCGGTCGAGGATTACCGCAACAAGATGATCATCGCGAACCCCAACTGCTCGACCGCGCAGATGGTGGTGGCGCTGAAGCCGCTGCACGACCGCGCGCGGATCAGGCGGGTCGTCGTCTCGACCTACCAGTCGGTGTCGGGCGCGGGCAAGGAAGGCATGGACGAGCTCTGGTCCCAGACCAAGGGGATGTATGTCCCCGGCCAGGAGGTCGAGCCCAAGAAGTTCCAGCGCCAGATCGCCTTCAACGTCATTCCCCAGATCGACGTCTTCATGGAAGACGGCCAGACCAAGGAGGAATGGAAGATGGTCGCCGAGACCAAGAAGATCCTTGATCCGTCGATCAAGGTGACGGCGACCTGCGTGCGCGTCCCGGTCTTCGTGGGCCACTCCGAATCGATCAACATCGAGTTCGAGGACTTCCTGGACGAGGACGAGGCCCGCGACATCCTGCGCGAAGCGCCGGGCGTGCTGGTGATCGACAAGCGCGAGCCCGGCGGCTACGTCACCCCCATCGAATCCGCGGGCGAGGACGCAACCTATGTCAGCCGCATCCGCCAGGACCAGACGCTGGAAAACGGCCTGAACCTGTGGTGCGTCAGCGACAACCTGCGCAAGGGCGCGGCCCTGAACGCGGTCCAGATCGCAGAACTGCTGGGCAACCGCTGCCTGAAGAAGGGGTGAGCCGGATCCGGGAAAGGTCCGGTAGACCTTTCCCCCGGCAATCGCCCGGAGCGTAGGCGAAGGGCCGGCAGGGCGCCTGCAGGCGGTCCGGTGGATCGTCTGCAGCCCCGGATGCCCGCAGCGCCGGCGCAGGGCCCGGCTGGGTCCGTCACCTTTCCCGGCATGACCATGAACGACAGACGCCCCGCCACCCGAAGGTGGAGGGGCGTCTTTCCTTTGGGCGCGCAGGCCGCGTCCTCAATGATTCCCTAGGGCTTTCCGGTCGGCCGCCAGGGCCGGGGCATTTCCTGGCCTGCGGGCTTCCGCCGATGCACCGGATCGTGAGCGAACGGGCCTGCGCGGTCTCGCGTTGAAGCGCACGACGGCTCGCAGGCCGGTCACGCGCCGCGCGCCGCAAGGTGAAGTGCGGGTGATGGCACGCGATCCTAGGATGCAGCAGCCGCGATCGGCGCAAAGCTTGGGAGAACAGGATGGCCTACAACGGCACCATCGGGACCGGAACCACGGGACGGGGCGTGATCTCGTACCAGGGCGAGTACGACAGCTTCAACACCACCTTCATCAGCGGCCTGACCTATTCGGTCGCCGCCAAGGGCGCTTCCAGCGGGAACGGCACGCTGGGCGACCCGAACCTCGCGCTGTACGACTCGTCGGGGAGCCGCCTGCTTGAAAACGACGACGTGTCGCCGGGCACGAACCGGGACGCGCAACTGACCTTCAAGATCGGCGCGGGCGGGACCTCGACCTACACGCTGGTGGTCGGCGAGCAGGGCGACAACGCCACCGGCAGCTATGTGCTGACCGTCTCGGCGGGCTATGCCAGCAACGCCAACGACAGGGTGAACGGGACCTCGGCCAATGACGCGATCAACGGCATGGCGGGGAACGACACGATCATCGGCGCCGGGGGCAACGACAACCTGATCGGCGGCGCCGGCAACGACGCGCTGGTGGGAGGCGTCGGGGCGGATGTGCTGCAGGGCCAGGCGGGCAATGACGTGCTGCGGGGCCAGGCCGGCAACGACGTCCTGTTCGGCAGCACCGGCGCCGACGACCTTTACGGCGGCGCGGGGGCGGATCGCTTCGTCTTCCACAGCCACACCGATTCGAACGCGCGCTTCGGCTATGACGTGATCGCGGCAGGCGACGGCGCGGTGGCCTTCGAGGGCGTGGGCACCACGGGCGGTGACCGGATCGACCTGTCGGGGATCGATGCCAACCTGAACTATGGCGGCAACCAGGCCTTCGCCTTCAGCACCTCGCGCGCAGCGGGAACGGTGGCGCTCAGCGAACAGGGGACGAACACGATCCTGTCGGGTCACGTCAACAACGACGGCGTGGCGGATTTCCAGTTGATCATCGCCGACGGCGGGATCCGGGCCTACCAGTATTCGACCGACGAATTCATCCTGTGACCGCGGGATGATGCTTCGGAAAGGGCCGCCATCGCGCGGCCCTTTTCTCATGCGCTCGCGGGTTGCGCATGCCGCGCGACCAGCGGCCGGTTCCCGGTCAGGCGGCGCACGGCCACGTAAAGGCCAGGGATCATGAAGATGCCCAGGAAGGTGGCCGAGATCATGCCCCCCATCACCCCGATCCCGATCGAGTTCTGCGCCGCCGCCCCCGCCCCGGTGGCGACCGCCAGGGGCAGCACGCCCAGGATGAAGGCCAGCGAGGTCATCAGGATCGGCCGCAGGCGCAGCTTGGCGGCCTCGATCGCCGCCTCGGCCGTGGATCGGCCGCCCACCTCGAGGTCACGGGCGAATTCCACGATCAGGATGGCGTTCTTGGCGGCCAGGCCGATGGTCGTGAGGATGCCCACCTTGAAATACACGTCGTTCGACTGCCCGAAGATCAGGGCGGCCAGAACGGCACCCAGGACGCCCACCGGCACCGCCAGCATGACCGAGAAGGGCACCGTCCAGCTTTCGTAAAGCGCGGCCAGGCACAGGAACACCACCAGCGCCGACAGGGCGTAAAGGTAAGGCGCCTGGTTGCCCGCCTGCTGTTCCTGGTAGCTGAGGCCGGTCCAGGCCACGCCGTAGCCGCCCGGCATCTGCCCCACCAGGTCCGTCATCGCCGCCATGGCCTGCCCCGAGGTCGCGCCCTCGGCCTCGCTGCCCGAGATCGAGATCGCGTCGGTCCCCTCGAAGCGCGACAGGCGCGGGGCCACCGGAACCCAGCGGGTGGACATGAAGGCGCTGAAAGGCACCATCTCGCCCGAGGAATTGCGGGCATACCAGTCTTCCAGGTCCTCGGGCTGCATCCGGAACTCGGCGCCCGCCTGCACGATCACGGGGCGCAGCGTGGCGCCCATGGCGAAGTCGTTGACCTCGCGCCCCGAGAAGATCGTGGCCAGCATCCCGTTCACCTCGGACAGGCTCAGGCCCGCCGCCTCGGCCCGCTGGGGGTCGATGTCCAGCCGCAGCGCCGCGTCATCCTCGTCGCCCTGGCTGCGGACGTTGACCAGCTGGGGATGGGCCTCGCCCGCCTCCTCCAGCGCCTGCGCCGCCTCGCGCAGGGCGGCCGTCCCCTGGGCCGACTGGTCGATCAGGTACATCTGGAAGCCGGCGCTGTTGCCCAGGCCCTGGATGGGGGGCGGCTGGACGAAGTTGATCCGTCCCGCGCGGTGGTTGCCGAAGCGCTCGGTCGCGCGTCCGACCACGGCCGAGGCGGACTCGTCGGGGTCGGGCCTTTCGTCGAAGTCCTTGAGCCGGACGAACAGCGTGGCCCGCCCCTGCCCCGTGCCCGAGAACCCGAAGCCCAGCGCCCCGAAGGTCGAGGCGACCGCCGGTTCCTCGTTCAGCAGGTAGCTTTCGATTTCCTCCACCACGGCCAGGGTCTGCTGGGTGGTCGAGCCTTCCGAGAGGTTGATCTGGGCCATCAGCACGCCCTGGTCCTCGGTCGGCAGGAAGGTCGAGTTCATGCGCGTGAAGAGCTGCCAGACCGCCACCGAGATCACCGCCAGCACCAGCAGCACCAGCATCGGATGCCGCACTGTGCGGGCGACGACGCGCGCGTACCAGTCGCTCGCCCGGTCGAAGCCCCGGTTGAACCAGCGCGCGGGCGCGAAGCGCGGCGGCCCTTGGTGGGGGCGCAGCATGGACGCGGTCTGCGCGGGCGTCAGGATCAGGGCGGCGGCCAGCGACAGCATCATCGCGGTGATGATCGTCACCGAGAACTGGCGGTAGACCACCCCGGTCGAGCCCGCCATGAAGGCCATGGGCAGGAAGACCGCCGACAGGACCACCGCGATGCCGATCAGCGCGCCGGTGATCTGGCGCATCCCCACCTCGGTCGCGCGCACCGGGTCCAGCCCGTCCTCGCGCATGATGCGCTCGACGTTTTCCACCACCACGATGGCGTCGTCCACCAGCAGGCCGATCGCCAGCACCATGGCAAACATGGTCAGCGTGTTGATCGTGTAGCCCAGCGCGAACAGCACCGCGAAGGTGCCCAGCAGCACGACCGGCACCACGATCACCGGGATGATCGTCGCCCGCCAGCTTTGCAGGAAGACCAGGATGACGGCGATCACCAGCAGGATCGCCTCGAAGAGCGTGTGCCAGACCTTCTCGATCGAGCGTTCCACGAAGGGCGAGGTGTCATAAGCCACGCGCAGCTCGACCCCGTCCGGCAGGGCGGGCTGAAGCGATTCCAGCACCGCGCGCACGCCCGCGGCCGTGTCCACGGCATTGGCCCCGGTTTCCAGGTTGACGCCGAAGCCCGAGGCATTCGCGCCGTTGAAGCGGCTGTTGGCGCCGTAGGCTTCCTGCCCGATCTCGATCTCGGCCACGTCGCCCAGCCAGACCGAGGCGCCGTCCTCGCCCGTGCGCAGAAGGATGCGCTGGAAATCCTCGACGCTGGTCAGCTGGCTTTGCGCGGTGATGGTCGCCGTGAACTGCTGGCCCGCGACCGAGGGCTGGCTGCCGAGCGACCCCACCGAGACGGTCGAGTTCTGTTCCGCCACCGCCGCCGTGATGTCCGAAGGCGTCAGCTGGTATTGCGCAAGGCGCAGCGGATCGAGCCAGATCCGCATGGCGTAGCCCGAGCCGAAGATGTCGATGCCGCCCACGCCCGGAACGCGCTTGACCGGGCCTTCCACGACCTCTTCCAGCAGGTTGCCGAGTTCGACCGTGGAATAGTCATTGCCCGCCGAGACCAGCGCTCCCACCATCAGGATCGACGAGGTCGAGCGGGTGACCGACACGCCATCGTCCTGCACCGCCGAGGGCAGGCGGGATTCGACGCTGCGGACGCGCGACTGCACGTCGTTCAGCGCGTCCGTCGGGTCCACGCTGTCGTCGAAGGTCAGCGTCAGCGAGGACCGGCCCCGGAAGGACGAGGACTCGAAGTAAAGCAGGCCTTCGAGGCCCGTCAGCGAATCCTCGATCGGCGTCGTGACCGAGTTCTGCACGGCTTCGGCGGTGGCGCCGGGGTAGCTGGCCGAGATGCGGACGGTCGTGGGCGCGATGTCGGGATATTGCGACACGGGCAGGTTCAGGACGCCCCAGAGGCCCGCCAGCATGGTCACGATCGCCAGCACCCAGGCGAAGACCGGGCGATGGATGAAGAACTGCGCCATCAGTTCATGCCCGTGGCCGCGGCGGGGCTGCGGGCGGGATTGGCCGGAGGGGCGCCGACCACGGCGGCCTGCGCGGCCATCGGGGCCGGCGACGAGGTTCCGCCCGCCGCGGTTGCGGCGGCGGGTGCGGCCGCGTCCCCGGGGCCGGCCGGGGCGGGACCGGACGCGGCCGGTTCCCCGGCGCCCGACAGCTCGCGCACCACGCCCTCGGCGTCGATGGTGACGGGAAGGGTGGTGATCTCGTCCCCGTCGTTCAGGTTGGTCAGCCCGTCGAGGATCAGGAGGTCGCCCGCCGCGACGCCTTCGGTCACGATCCAGTTGCTTTCGTGGGTGCCCGCCTCGGTCAGCACGACCTCCTCGGCCCGCCCGTCGCGGGCGACAAAGGCCGTCAGCTGTCCGGTTGCCGAACGCCGCGTGGGGCCCTGCGGGACCAGCACGCCCTCGACCGCGCCGACCGCCACCTGCACCCGCACGAACTGGCCCGGCAGGATCAGGCGGTCGGGGTTGGGGAACTGCCAGCGATAGGGAACCGTCCCCGTGGTCGAGGACACCTGCCGTCCCGGCGCGACCATCTGGCCGGGTTCGGAATAGGCTTGCCCGGTTTCCAGGATCAGCTGGGCCTCGCGCCCGTCAGAGCGCCTCAGGATGCCGGCCGAGCGCTGTTCGCGATTGCGCAGGACGCTGGCGCGGGATTGCGAGACATCGACATAGATCGGGTCGAGCTGCGTGACCGTGGTCAGCGCCTCGGCCTGGTTGGCGGTGACAAGATCACCCACCGAGACCTGGGCGATGTCGGGGATGCCGTCGATGGGGCTGCGGACCTCGGTCCGGTCCATGGCAAGCTGCGCCTGTGCCCGGTCGGCTTCGGCCGCCGACAGGCTGGCGCGCGCGATGGCAAGCGCCACCTGCGCCGTTTCCAGTTCGGCCTGGCTGACGCCGGTGCCCTGCAGGCGGTCATAGCGGCTGACGGTCGCGCTGGCGCCCTGGACGGCGGCCTCGGCGCTGGTGACGGCGGCGCGGGCCGCGGACAGCGTCGCCTCGAGCTGGTCGTCGTTCAGGCGGAACAGCACCGTCCCCGCCTTGACGGGGACGCCGGGCTGATAGGCGATCTCGGCGACCTCGCCGCCGACCTGAGGGCGGATGGCGGTTTCCTGATAGGCCACGGCCCGGCCGGGCAGCGTGACGGTCACAGGTACCGTTTCGCGTTCGAGTTGCATCACGCCGACCTCGCGCGGGCCCTGCGCGCCGGGGCCTGCGGGGCCGGGGGGGGACTGGGCCGCGCCGGGATCGGCCAGCATCAGCGTCAGCGCGGCCAGGGCCGCGACTGCCGCGGCCCGTCCGGCGTGGAGTCCCCACAAGGGCAAGTGCAGTCGAGGGGTCATGGCGCCAGCATTGCAGCGGGGCCGCAGCCCGGCAAGGGCACGAATCCGTTATAACAGGCGGTCGAGCCAACCGGCGAAGCCCAAGGCTTCGTCCAGCACCGCCAGGCTGCCCGCGGGCGTTCCCGGCGCAATCTCCAGGGGCGGCAAGCCCATGGCCGCGCGCGGCGCGTCGGTCGCCATGGCGATGCAGCTTTCAAGGGGAACGCCGCCCTGCCGGTGCAGCCGTGCCACGCCGGTCAGCATGTCCACATGGGCACCCGCCAGCGCTCCTTCGGCGTTCACCAGGCGTCTGTCCCGGACCTCGATCCGCCGGCCATACAGCGTGAAGGCGTCGGGGCCGCCCACCGTGGGCATGGCGTCCGAGACGATGAAGCAGCGGTCCGGCCGGGGACGGGCGGCCAGCGCCAGCCGCAGCATGGCCCAGTCCACGTGGATGCCGTCGGGGATCAGCCCCACCCAGGCATCCGACAGGATCGCGGCTGCGGCAAGGCCGGGGTCGCGGTGATGAAGCGGCGGCATGGCGTTGAAGAGATGCGTGACCATCGTGACGCCCCGGTCAAAGGCCGCCTGCGCCTCTTCGGCCGTGGCCGAGGAATGGCCTGCGGACAGCACCACGCCCAGGGCCGCCGCGCGTGCCAGCAGCGCCGGATCGGCGCGTTCCGGCGCCAGCGTCAGCAGCACCGGCACGCCTGCCGCCCGCAGGCGCGACAGCACGGCCAAGGTGCGCTCGTCCAGCGGGCGGACATGGCGCGCGTCGTGGGTGCCCCGCCGCTCGGGCGCGATATGGGGCCCCTCGATATGGATGCCCGCGATGCCGGGGGCTTCCCGGGCGGCGATCACCGCCTCGGCTGCGGCCTCCATCACGTCGGGCGCGTCGGTGATGACGGTGGGCAGGATCGCATGGGTGCCGAGGCCATGATGCGCGGCCCGGATCGCGGCGATCCCGCCGGGCGAGGGGTCCGCGTTGAACAGCACGCCCCCGCCCCCGTTCACCTGCAGGTCGGTCGCGCCCGGCATCAGCAGATGCACACGCAGGTCGGGCGTGGCAGACCCCAGCGGCCCGGCCGAAACCACGCGGCCGTCCCGCAGCCGGACCCCCAGCCCTTCCCGCAACGCGCCCCGGACCCAGGTCAGGCCGGGGGCGATCAGCAGGTCCAAGGCTGCTCTGCCGCGGCCATGCGGGCCAGCAGGGCCGCGCCGCGCACGCCGCTGGCGTCCCCGTGGCGCGCGAGCCGCAGGATGGGACGCGGGGTGCCGGGCATCAGGCGCGCGGGCAGCGCCGCCTCGAGCCGCTCCACGAAGCCGGGCATCTGCGACAGGCCGCCCCCCAGCACCACGATCTGCGGATCGATCGTCATCTGCAGGATCTCGAGCGCCTCGGCGGAAAGGTCCGCCCAGGTGGCCAGCACCGCCTCGGCCTGCGCGTCCCCGCCGGCGGCGCGGGCGGCCAGTTCGGGCGGCGCGATCTCGCCAAGGCCCATGTGGGCGGCCAGCCGGATCAGCCCCGGTCCCGGGATATAGGCCTCGATGCAGCCGTCCCGCCCGCAGCCGCAGCGCCACAGGCCCAGGCCGTGCCGGTCCAGCGCCCGGGCCGGCATCCCGCAATGGCCGAGTTCCGCCGCGATGCCGCCGTAGCGCGCGGCGGGGCGGCCGTCGACGCAGATGCCCGCAGCGACCCCGGTCCCGAAGATCAGCCCGACGACGGCCGCCGCGCCATCGGCCGCGCCGCCGTTCGCCTCGGAAAAGGCAAGCGCCATGGAATCGTTCATCACCGGCAGGGGGCGGCCCGCGACGGCGGTCAGGCGCTCGGCCATGGGCTGGCCGCTGATCGGCAGGTTCGCGGTCTGGGCGAGGCCCGTGTCGGGCTCGACCACGCCGGTCATGGCGATGCCGATGGGCAGGTCGGCGCCTGCACGTTCCCGCAGCCAGGCGACCTGTTCCCCCACGGCGGCGAAGAAGGCATCCGCGCTGGCACGGGGGGTCGGCACCCGGTGCGAATGGGTCGCCTGCAAGTCGGCGTCGAACAGCCGCGCCTCGATCTTGGTCCCGCCGATATCCAGCCCCGCGCAGATCATGTGCCCCTCGCGCCCTCGTTTCCCGCAGTTCCTAGCGCGCGCGGGGCGGCTTGCCAAACACACTGCGCGCCCCCGAAAGGGGCGCGCTGTCCGGCGGGTCAGGCGGCGCGCGGAAGGACCACCACCTTCGGCTTCCGTCGCGCCGGATTTCTGGACTGCAGCTTGGCGCCGATCGCATCCACCCAGGCGCCAGTCACACCATTGCGGACCGCGAGATCCCGAAGCTGGCGGAAACGATCCCTCTGGACCTTGTTGTCGGTCGGGCAGCCGAGGATGTCGGCCACCGAAATGTCGGCCCTGAGACTTTTCGGAATTGCATGGCCATTGGCCAGAAAGCCCAGCGCAGTGCGGATGCATTTCTCGCAAATGCCGCAATTCTGCGAGGGATCGGAATTGCGCCAGCACACTCGCAGGTTGTCGGCCGCCACCGGCCAGCCCGCAACGGCATTGATCTTGTCATTGCGCGACCGCCCGCAACCGTCATGGTGGATCGTCATGGCGCCGCCGCCCACCAAGGGATCGGTGATGGGATTCGAGCCCCAGGGGATTTCCAGGGCATCATAGGGACCGCTGCTGCCGATCAGCCCTTGGTTGAACTGGTCGGAAAACTGCATCAGGGCGCAGGCGATGGCGGCGCCGTGGAACATTTCCCAGTCGATGCGGATCGCCTTCTTCAGGTTGGTCTTCATCCGGAACAGGCGAACACCGACCGTGTCGAGGGTCGCCCGCCCCTGATCGTAGATGATCTGCATGCTGCGGTCGTCACGGAGCGAGATGTCGAAGCCCTGGACCAGCAATGCCGCCTGCAGCGGCCTGCAGGCCTGCCCGGGTCCGCCGATCCTGTGGTACCAGGTGGTGTACAGCGCATCCAATCCGCCGCTGAAGGCCTGGATCGCGCGGGACGGGCGATCATCCACCTGATCCACGATGCTCTCGGCCTCGATCCCGACGCGCGAGAACAGCGCGGGGCGCCAGCTGGCCCAGGCCTCGACGAATTCATAAGCGTTGTGGATCATCCGGCGCGAAACCGGACCCCGGACGAACAGGTCCCGGCCCTCGGCCATGGCCAGCATCAGGGCGGGCGCGACATGGCAATCCAGCAGCGCCGGGCGGCCGGTGACTCCCTCGGGGATATCGAAAAAGATTCGATGATGCCGCAGCCTGCGCAGCGGTGTATCGGATTCGACGATCAGAAATCTTCGCACGCCCTGGCCAAGGCGCTTCTGATCCGCCCGGATGCTGATCTTTGACACGTATTACCTGCAACATACAAACAACCGACATGGCGGGGGTAAACGCGAACAATCCCATTGCGGCATGGCGCGCGTATCCGGCCCTGCCGCAATGATAAGCAATGATGGTCAATCGGCAAGGATCGTGATGACATTGGACGCATTTCAATGCCCATTCACCGATCCGGACGGAAAGCGAATTCCGCGCATGAAAAAGGCCCCGGCGGTGACCGGGGCCTTCGGGCGTCACATGGCAGGGATCACTCGGCCTGCGCGTCTTCCTTCTTCGGCTCGGAAATCTCCTCGCCGGTTTCCTGGTCCACCATCTTCATGCCCAGGCGGACCTTGCCGCGGTCGTCGAAGCCCAGCAGCTTGACCTTGACCTCCTGGCCTTCCTTCAGGACCTCGTTCGGGTGCTGAAGGCGCTTGCCGGCGATCTGGCTGACATGCACCAGGCCGTCGCGCTTGCCGAAGAAGTTCACGAAGGCGCCGAAGTCCACCAGCTTGACGACCTTGCCGGTGTAGATCTTGCCTTCCTCGGGCTCGGCCACGATCGAGTAGATCATGTCATAAGCCTTCTTGATCGAATCGGCGTTGGCCGAGGCGATCTTGATGGTGCCGTCGTCGTTGATGTCGACCTTGGCGCCCGAGGTTTCCACGATCTCGCGGATGACCTTGCCGCCCGAGCCGATCACTTCGCGGATCTTGTCGGTCGGGATCGTCATCGTCTCGATGCGCGGGGCATGGGCCGAGAACTCGCGGCGGCCTTCGGTCAGGGCCTTCGACATCTCGCCGAGAATGTGCATCCGGCCTTCCTTGGCTTGCGCCAGGGCCTGGCCCATGATCTCGGGGGTGATCCCCTGGACCTTGATGTCCATCTGCAGCGAGGTGATGCCGTTCTCGGTGCCCGCGACCTTGAAGTCCATGTCGCCGAGGTGATCCTCGTCGCCCAGGATGTCGGTCAGCACGGCCCAGTTGTCGCCGTCCTCAAGCACGAGGCCCATGGCCACGCCCGCGACCGGCGCCTTCAGCGGCACGCCTGCGTCCATCATCGACAGCGAGCCGCCGCAGACCGAGGCCATGGAGGACGAGCCGTTCGACTCGGTGATCTCGGACACGACGCGGATGGTGTAGGGGAAGTCGGTCGGGGCCGGCAGCACCGCCTGCAGCGCGCGCCAGGCCAGCTTGCCGTGGCCGATCTCGCGGCGGCCGGGCGAACCCACGCGGCCCACCTCGCCCACCGAATAGGGCGGGAAGTTGTAGTGCAGCAGGAAGTTGGAACGCGAGTTGCCGTGCAGCGCGTCGATGATCTGCTCGTCGTCGCCCGTGCCCAGCGTGGTCACGACCAGCGCCTGGGTTTCCCCGCGGGTGAACAGCGCCGAGCCGTGGGTGCGCGGCAGGATGCCCACTTCCGAGTCGATGGGGCGGATGGTGCGGTTGTCGCGGCCGTCGATCCGGGCGCCGCCGCGGATGATGTCGCCCCGCAGGATGCCCGATTCCAGCTTCTTCAGCGCCGAACCCAGGTTCGGGTTGGCCAGTTCCTCTTCGGACAGGCCGGCGACGATCTGCTCGCGCACGGCCTGGATGGCGTCGCGGCGGTCGGACTTGTCGATGATCGCATAAGCCGCGCGCATCCCTTGCTCGCCCAGCGACTTCACGCGGGCGTAAAGCTCGGAATAGTCGGGCGACTGGAAGTCGAAGGGCTCTTTCGCGGCGTCCTCGGCCAGGTCGATGATCAGGTCGATGACCGGCTGCATCTGCTCGTGGCCGAACTTGACGGCGCCCAGCATCTCTTCCTCGGTCAGCTCATAGGCTTCCGATTCGACCATCATCACGGCGTCCTTGGTCCCGGCGACGACCAGGTCCAGACGCTGTTCGGGGTTGCCCCGCAGGTTGTCCATGTCGGCCACGTCCGGGTTCAGGACGTATTCGCCATTGGCAAAGCCCACGCGCGCGGCGCCGATCGGGCCCATGAAGGGCACGCCCGAGATCGTCAGCGCGGCCGAGGCGGCGATCATCGCCACGATGTCGGGATCGTTGACCAGGTCGTGGCTCAGCACGGTGCACATCACCAGGACTTCGTTCTTGAAGCCCGGCGCGAACAGCGGACGGCAGGGGCGGTCGATCAGGCGGGCGGTCAGCGTTTCCTTTTCGGTCGGCCGCGCCTCGCGCTTGAAGAAGCCGCCCGGGATCTTGCCGGCGGCATAGTATTTTTCCTGGTAATGGACGGTCAGGGGAAAGAAGTCCTGACCCGGCTTCGGCTCCTTGGCGAAGGTGACGTTCGCCATCACCGAGGTTTCGCCCAGCGTGGCGATGACCGAGCCGTCAGCCTGGCGGGCAACCTTGCCCGTTTCCAGCGTCAGCGTTTCACCGCCCCACTGGATCGATTTCTTCACTTCGTCGAACATGCAGTTTCCTCAGGGCGCACCGGCCCTCGGCCGCCCGTGTCATATGGCGGCCCCATTGCCGCCTCCCCCCAATCCTTCGCATGCGGCCGGGGGGCGGGCCTCACGTCGCAGATTGACCGGCTTTACAGGAAAACCGGTCTGGTGAAAAGTATATTGGTCGTCACCCCGTTGCCGACAAGGGAGGGCCGCCCCCTTCCCCGGGCCGGGGTGCGCGGCGGGAGGGGCCACCCCGGGATCTGGAATGATCGTGCATCCGACCTATGCCCTGCTGGCCCGCGCCACGCCCAAGCCGCTGCGCGGAGTGGCGCACCGCATCCTCCACCATCGGCTGGGACCGGGATTTGCGCTGGACCTTCAGGCGTTCCGTGACCGCCGGGTGCTGATCGTCGGCCCCGCCCGCACGGTCGAGGACGATCTGGCGGAACTGGGATGCGCGGGGTTCGACACCGTTGTCCGCATGAACAACGGCCTGGACACGCCCATCGCGGCAGTGCCGGGTCACCCGTATCGCTGCGACGTGCTGTTCCACTGCCTGACGGCAGAAACGCGGCCCGTCGCCCCCGAGAACCTGCGCCGCGCGGGCGTGAGGCTGATCGTCCACCGCCTGCCCACGCGCGGCGATTTCCTGCGCACGGTCGCATTCGCAGGCGATCTGCCGCCCGCGACGGATCTGAGGATCGCGCCGCTCGACCACCATCGCGCGCTGTGCCGCCGGCTGGGCGGCTTCGCGCCGACGACCGGGCTGGTCTGCGCCAGCCTGCTGCTGGCCTCGCCCGCGCAGGCGGTGGGGATTGTCGGCTTCACCTTCTTCACCACGCGCTATGTGCCGGACTACGACGCGCGCGACCGGACGGATGCCGAAACGCGGCAGCGCGTGCGGGCGCGGGGGCATCACTCTCCCGAACGCGAGGCGCGGCTGCTGATGCAGCTTGTCGATGAGGCGAGGGCACGCGGCATGGAGGTGATGCTTGGCCCCGGCATCCTCGCCGCCGCCGCCAGGGTGGGGGAGGCCCTTCCCGGCTGCGATGGCGACCCTGCGGCTCTGCCCCTTGGCGGGACTGACAGGCGCGCCGGAACAGGAAACGGGCGGCGGCCGTAAGGCACGCCGCCCGCAAGGGCGCCCCACGGGATCAGGCCCGGGCCAGGGTCCTCGGCTCGGAGTCTCGGGCGGCGTGGCTGCCGTGGCCGCTTTCGGTCCCCGCCTTGCCGGCCTCGGGCCGCTCGGAGACGCGGGCGATCTGCCCGATCATGCTCAGCGTGTTTTCGCGCGCGATGGTCCTGATCGCCCATGCCCGCGCCCTGGCTTCGTCGTCCGGGTCCGCAGGCTCGGGCAGCCGCGCCGGCTCGGAGAAGGGCGCGGGCGCCGCGCTGGCACCATTCTGCCCGCCAGCGCCCGAGGTCCTCGGGGTTGCCGCGCCGGCCGAGTTGCCGCCTTGGGCGGCCGCGCTGCCAGCCGCCGCGGAAAGCGGAGCGGCGGCGACATGGGCCGCAGGCGCGGCGGCCTTCACAACGGCCGTCGCCGGGGCTGCGGCTGCGGCTGCGGCTGCTTGCGCAGGCGGAGCCGAGAAGTCGAACCGGACGGCGCTGTCTGCGCCCGTCGGCGCGGCGGAAGGAGCCTGGGGCGGAGGCGCTGCTTGCCCAGAGGTCGCCGCTGGCTCTTCGGGGGCAGAGACGCCGTTCTTCCGTCCCTGATTCCTGAGATGCGCGAGCAGGCTGACAATCGCGCCGGCGAGGCCCGTGTTCACAGTGTTGGGCATGATCAATCCTTTGTCTGACTACAGGCAAAGGATCACGAAGGGGCGCGAGAGAATCCAGAAATGGAAATGGAGGATTTTAATCGATCGTTAACCACATGCCCCGGCGCGTGGAAATGAAAACGCCCGCAGCCTTTCGCCGCGGGCGTGATCGGGATCGCAGATGGGGCGCGGCCTGCGCGCCCTCGGGCTCAGCGGCGCAGGCCCAGGCGCGCGATCAGGTCGGTGTAGCGCGCCTCGTCCTTCTTCTTGAGATAGTCCAGCAGCTTGCGGCGCTGGGCGACCAGCTTCAGAAGGCCACGGCGCGAGTGGTTGTCCTTCTTGTGGGTCTTGAAGTGCTCGGTCAGCGTGGCGATCCGCGAGCTGAGGATGGCCACCTGCACTTCGGGCGAGCCGGTGTCGCCGGCTTTGGTGGCGTATTCGCCCATGACGCGGGCTTTTTCTTCAACGGTGATCGACATCGGGGTCTCCTGATGTGAAGGGTGATGGCGCAGGCCGGGATGTCGTCCAGCACAGGCCCGTGGAGGGTCCACTCGAATCGCCGGGCGGACCGGGCGCATATAAGGGAAGGGGCGGCGGAAGGAAAGTCCGCTCAGGCCGCGCGCAAGGCGATCTGCGCGGCATCCAGACCGGCGGCGTTCAGCACATGGGCCACTGCCTGTCCGTTCAGAAGCACGAGTCCCGATCCGTCGGGCTGCAGGTCGAGCGTTATCTCTGCAGAGGCGATCTGATCCTCGGGCAGCACCAGCTCCAGCCGGTCCTCGTCAGGATCGAAATCGGCGACCGTCGCCGGAGCCTGACCCGCGACCCCGTCAGCGGGCAGCGTGAACAGGTCGCGGTCCGCGCCTCCTTCCAGCCAGTCGCCGGACACGCCCCACAGGGTGTCGTCGCCCTCGCCGCCATGCAGCCAGTCGCATTCGCCGTCCTGCTCGTCCGCGACCAGCAGGTCGTCGCCCTCGTCGCCCGACAGGTCGTCGGCGCCGGCGCCCGCGCGCAGGGTGTCGTTTCCGGCGCCACCCGCCAGCCAGTCGGTGCCGGTCCCTCCCTGGGCCAGGTCGTCGCCCTCGCCCCCGAACAGGGTGTCGTCGCCCGCCCCGCCGTCCAGCACGTCGCGCCCGCCCTCGCCCACAAGCATGTCGCCGCCCGCCGCGCCCAGCAGCGTGTCGTCACCGAAATCGTCCAGCGTATAGTCGCCATGGATCACGTCGTCGCCGTCGTCTCCCGCGACATGGTCGTCACCGCCCCCGGCGCGGATGTCGTCGTCGCCCCCCGCCCCGGTGATGCGGTCGTCCCGCTGCAGGCCTTCCAGCCAGTCGTCCGAGTCGGTCCCGATGATCGGCCGGACGGCCTCCTCGTCTCCGGGCTCCTCTGACGCCGGGGCGTCGGGATCATCCGGGGACAGCAGATCCTCGTCCTCCCCCTCGCCATCCTCGGACGAAGGGTCGATGACAAGCGCCAGCATCATCATGCTGGCAAGGCCGAGCAGCACAAGCATCACACGCCCTCAGGAGGGTTCATGGCGGTGAAGGCACCGCCCGTTCCCGTTCTAACGCCAAGCCACCCGGGCCCGCATCCGAAAGGTTGCGAAAGGGTTAAGGCCCGCCCGCCCCACGCGGGCGGCGCAGATAGACATAATAGGCCCCGCCGCCGCCATGACGGACATGGGCGGGGACGACCTGCAGCACCACCTGGGCCACGGGGGCCATGTGCAGCCAGTAGGGCACCTCGTGGCGCAGCGCGCCCGAACGGACCGGCAGCGGCCCGTGGTCGCCCTTGCCCTTGCCCGTGATGACCAGGACCAGCCGGTGGCCCGCCGCCTGCGCCCGCAGGATGAAGCCCGTCAACTCGGCCTTGGCCACCGCAAGCGTCATGCCGTGCAGGTCGATGCGCGCATCGGGCCGCAGCTTGCCCCGGATCAGCGAGCGATGGGTCCTGGCATCCATCCGCAGGGGCTGCGCGGCAAGCCGTTCGGCCGGCGTGGGCAGATGCGCCACATGCACCCGCGCGGGCGCCGCGTGGCGTCCGAGGCCGAAGTCCTCCGGCAGCGCAAGGCGCGGGGCGGAAACCGGCGGGGAGGACGGCGACGGGGCGCGGGGCGGGTCCGCCGGGGGCGGGGCGAGGCGCCCGCGCTCGGCCGCGGCCATGGGAGTCACGCTGCGGGCCACCTGGGCCCACAGCGCCTTGTCATCCTCGGACAACCCGCCCCGGCCGCGGCGGGCCATGTCAGGCGGCGGTTGCGACGAGCTGCCAGTTCGGGTCGTCCTGACCCATCCGGCGCGCAAAGGTCCAGACGTCGCGCTGCTTGCGCGCGGCCTTGGGATCACCCTCGACCACGTTGCCCTGCGCGTCGCGGTGCACGGCGATCAGTTCGCCCACGAAGCGGACGGTGATCTCGCCCGTGCCCGTCTGGGGATCGAAGGCCGCGCCCTGCAGCGCGGTCTCGCGGGTGCCCAGATACTGGACCTCGGTGGTGATGCCCCGGGCCTGGCGCTGCGCGATCACGCCATCGAAGGCCTCGGCCACGGCGGGCGCGAGGAAGGGACGCACCTGGGACAGGTCGCCGCGCTCGAAGGCGGTCAGGATCATCTCGTAGGCCTGGCGCGCCCCCGACAGGAAGGGACCGACCGCAAAGGACGGCTCGGCCCGCTGCATGGCGCTCAGCGCCTCGGCGGCGGGGGTGCCCGCCTCGGCATGGTCCAGGACGTCGCTGTCCTCGGCGGGCACAGCCACGGGGGCGGGACGTGCGGGCTGCACCGGCTGGGGCGGCCGCTCGAACCCCTCGCGGGTGCCCAGGACATTGCGCAGGCGCATGATGAGGAAGACGGCGATGGCCGCCAGCACGACGATCTGAAGCATCGTATTCGACATTCTGCGCTTGGGCCCCAAGGGTCTGGTCTGAAAGGATCGCTCGATTATGTAGGTGCCAGGGGTCGCCAAGTCCAGTTGCGGCCCATGAACGAGGTTCAACATGTGGTTTCTGATCCCCTTCGTCCTGCTGCCGATCCTCGAGATCGCGCTGTTCGTCCAGATCGGCGGAGCGATCGGGGTGGGTGCGACGATCCTGTGGGTGCTGGCCTCGGCGGTCATCGGGGTGTGGGTGATGCGGCGGCAGGGCGCGGCGGCCATGGCCGACCTGCAGCGCGCGGTGCACGAGTTCCGCGACCCCGGCCGGCCCATCGCCCATGGCGCGCTGATCATGCTGGGCGGCGGCCTGCTGGTGCTGCCGGGCTTCTTCACCGACGCGCTCGGCATCCTGCTGCTGATCCCGCCCCTGCAGAGCCTGCTGCTGCGCGCACTGGGCCGGCGGGTCCGGGTCGCGACGGCGGGCTTCGGCACCGGCCGCCACGGCACGCCGCCGGGCCGCGCCACGGTGATCGACGCGGAATACGTGGTGGTGGACGAGCCCCCCGAGGGCGAGCTTCCCCCTTCGCTGCCGCCGCGCGGGCCTCGTCGCCCCTCGGGCTGGACGCAGCATTGAGCGGCGGACAGGGCGATGCTAACAGGCTGACGAACCGCTGACGCGAGGACGCAAGATGAGCGATGAGACCACCAACGGCGCCCCGGGCGGCGCATCGGGCGCCCAGCCGGCCCAGCCGCAGCAGGCGGCGCAGCCCGGCGTGCGCCTGAACATCCTGGCCCAGTTCACCCGCGACCTGTCGTTCGAGAACATCGTCGCCCAGAAGGGCATCGGCGGCGAGGTGTCGCCCGAGATCCAGGTGCAGGTCAGCCTCGACGCCCGCAAGCGCCAGGCCGAGCACCAGTACGAGGTGATCTGCAAGTACCGCGTCACCTCGCAGAACAGCTCCGACAAGGCCAAGCTGTTCCTGTGCGAGCTGGACTATGCCGGCGTCTTCCACATCGAGGGCGTGCCGGAGGAGCAGATGCACCCCTTCCTGATGATCGAATGCCCGCGGATGCTGTTCCCCTTCGTGCGCCGCATCCTGTCGGACGTGACCCGCGACGGCGGCTTCCCGCCCTTCAACCTGGACCCGATCGACTTCGTGGCCCTTTACCGGCAAGAGGCCGCCCGGCGCGCCCAGTCCGAGGGCGAGCGCCCGCAAGGCCAGCCGCTGTCCTGACGGCGATGCGCCCTGACGTTTTCATCGGGCCGCCCTGCCTCGGGCGGCCCTTTTCCATCCGCAGGGGCCTCTGATGGCGCGCGCAAGGGCATGGCAGCGGATGCTGTCGGGCCGCAGGCTGGACCTGCTGGACCCCACGCCGCTGGACATCGAGATCGGGGACATCGCCCACGGCCTGGCCTTTGTCGCCCGCTGGAACGGGCAGACGCGCGGGGACTGGGCCTATACGGTGGCCGAGCATTCCCTTTTGGTCGAGGAGATCGTGACCCGGCTGGACCCGGGGGTCGCGCCGCAATGGCAGTTGGCGGCCCTGCTGCACGACGCGCCGGAATACGTGATCGGCGACATGATCTCGCCGGTCAAGGCGGCCCTGGGACCCGGCTACCGCGAGATGGACGCCCGGATCGCCGCGGCGGTGCATCGCCGCTTCGGGCTGCCGGCGGTCATCCCGCGGGGGGTGAAGGCGCAGATCAAGCAGGCCGACCGGCTGTCCGCCCGCCTTGAGGCGGTTGAGATCGCCGGCTTCAGCCCCGCCGAGGCGGACCGGCTGTTTCCGCTGCCCCCCGGCCTGAGCACCGAGGGGCTGGCGATCCGGCTGCGCCCGCCAACCGAGACGCGCGCGGCCTTCCTGGATCGTTTCGCCGCGCTGATGGCCCGCCTGGACGGCTGAGCCGCGCGCGGAACAGGGTCGTCAGGCCAGCAGGTCTTCCAGCGACTTGCCGGATTCGATCTGCTCGGTCACCCAGCGCGGGCGGCGGCCCCGGCCGGACCAGGTCTGGCTGGGATTTTCGGGATGGGCGTATTTGGCCTGGCCTTCGCCTGCACCGCCACGGCGACCGCGGGAGGAAGGGCTGGTCAGTTCGTTCAGATTGAAGCCCAGCTCACGGGCCGTCCGCTCAAGCGCGGCCATTGCCTCCTTGCGGCGGCGAGTTTCGTAGGAACTGATCGCCCGATCGATCTGGGTGCGCAGGTTGCGCAGATCTTCCAGCGACATCGAGTCCACGTCTATTTCCAATGGTCATTCCTTTCGCGCGAAATGGAACGCCCGGATCGCAAATCCCGCGGAATGCCGCAACCGAAATCTTCAGCGCGGACTGCGCTTGGCAAGAATGCGCTGCAAGGTGCGCCGATGCATATGCAGGCGACGCGCCGTTTCGCTGACATTCCGATCGCATTGCTCGAAGACGCGCTGGATATGTTCCCAGCGGACGCGATCGGCCGACATCGGGTTCTCGGGCGGCGGCGGCAATGCCTGCGCCTGCGTCAGCAGCGCATTCATCACCTCGTCCGCATCCGCGGGCTTCGACAGGTAATCCGCAGCGCCCATCTTGACGGCCGCAACGGCCGTGGCGATCGCGCCGTAGCCTGTCAGCACCACGATACGGCACTCATCGCGGCGCGACCGCAGGGCATCCACAACATCTAGCCCGCTGCCATCCTCGAGCCGCAGATCGACCACGGCATAGGCGGGGGCAGCCTGGGCCACCATCTCGCGGGCAGCCGCCACGCTGGTGGCGATCCGGGGCCGAAAGCCCCGCCGTTCCATCGCGCGCGACAGCCGCGTGACAAAGACCTCGTCGTCATCGACCAGAAGCAGACTCGGGTCCTCGCCGATGCGGGTGGCATTCTCTGCGCTCATGTCGATCTCATTTCCTCGCCAAGATCATCGATTTCGGAATTGCTCGATTTGTATCGAAATTACGCTGCGTCAACAAAACAGGCGATCTGTTCCGCCATCTGTTCCGGGCTCGTATCGCGCGTGAAGAACTCGACCGTTCCATAACCCGGAAGGACCAGAAAACTGTTGGTGGTATGATCCACCAGGTAGTTTTCCTTGTCCTCGGCATCGTTCAATCTGAAATAGCCCCGCCACGCCTGGCTGACCGCCGTCACTTCCTCGGGCGTTCCGGTAATGCCCAGCATGTCGGGATGCATCGCATCGGTGAACTCGCGCAGTCTTTCGGGCGTGTCGCGCGCGGGATCGACCGACAGGAAGACAGGCTTCACCGACATGCCCCGCTCCGTCAGGATATCCACCGCGGCCGCATTGCGCGCGGCATCCATCGGGCAGACATCCGGGCAATAGGTGTAGCCCATGTAGAAGATCGAGGGCTTGTCGAAGACCTGCGCCTCGGTCACCCGCGCGCCCGTCTCGTCCGTCAGGGTGAAGCTGCCGCCCAGCGCCTCGGCCCCGCCCGCCACGACCGAGCGGCGGCATCCCGCGAAGGGATCGCCCGAGGCCGGACGCAGCCACAGCCAGCCCGTCAGCAGCACCAGCACGGTGGCCAGAAGCCCCAGCATCATCAGTCGGCGGTCGGTCATGCGTCCATCCTCTTCATTGCCGCGTTCGGCGCTCGTGGCTATCAACCGTCATGCCAACGAGGCAAGGCCCGCATCATGCCATTGAAGCTTTCCACGCGCCACGACCCTTTGCCCACGGCCATTGGCGCGGCGGCCCCGCAGGCGCGCAACCGTCCGGGGCCTGTCCGCCCGCGCACGCTGATCGCCGCCCGCTGGATCGCGCTGGCAGGACAGGCCGCTGCGGTCGCGGGCGCCTGGGCCCTGGGCGCGCGCTTCCCCCTGGCCCCGGTGGCGCTGGTCATGGCGGCGGCGGTGGTGATGAACCTGCGGCTCGGCGCCGGGCCCCATCGCGGCGACGACCGGCACGCGCTGGCGCAGCTTGGCTTCGACACGCTGCAGACGGGCGCGCTGCTCACCCTGACGGGCGGGATCGCCAACCCCTTTGCGCTGTTCGTTCTGGCGCCCCTGACCATCGGAGCGTCGGTCCTGCCGCTGCGCCACATCCTCGTGCTGGCCGCCACCACCGCGGCCATGCTGGTGGTGATGACGACCGCGGGCGTGCCGCTGACCTTCCTGCCCGGCTCCATGCGCCCCGAGGTCGCGCTGCACATCGGGCGCGTGCTCGAGCTGTTCATCGGCGGCGCCTTCTTCGCCCTGTGCGTCTGGCGCGTCTCGTCGGACCTGCGGGCCACCTCGGACGCGCTGGCCGCGACGCAGATGGGGCTTGCCCGCGAACAACGCCTGCAGCACCTGGGCGGGGTCGTCGCGGCGGCGGCGCACGAGATGGGCACACCCCTGGCCACCATCAAGCTGATCGCCGGTGAACTGGCCGACGAGTTCGCCGACCGCCTCGAGATCGCCGAGGACTTGGCCGAATTGCGCCGCTCGGTTGATCGCTGCCGGGACATCCTGCGCAGCATGGGGTCCACCGGCAAGGACGACCTGCTGCTGCATTCGGCCCCCCTGGCCGACGTTCTGGACGAAGCCGCGGCCCCCCACCGACAGCGGGGCGCCCGGATCGGGATGGAACTGGGTCCGGCGGGCGCCCTGATCGTGCGGCGCGATGCGGGGCTGATCCACGCGCTGCGCAACCTCATCCAGAACGCGGTCGATTTCGCCTCTGTCACCGTCGAGGTCCGCGCAAGTCGGGACCAGGCCCGGATCGTGGTGGAAATCCGGGACGACGGGCCGGGGTATCCGGCCCATCTGCTCGGACGGCTGGGCGAGCCATATCTCTCGACGCGCAAGGCGGGTTCCTCGGCGGGACCCTATGAAGGGATGGGGCTTGGCCTCTTCATTGCGCGGACGCTTCTGGAACGCAGCGGCGGCACGGTCACCTTTTTCAACCAGAAGGGCGCGGTGGCCCGCGTGGTCTGGCCCGAAGCCGAGATCCTGGCTGATGACCGAGCCGCCCTGGGACCCAACCCCGCAATCGCCGATTGATCGCGGCATGGTTGCCGCTTAACCATTTCTTAAGGCGCAAGCTGCTATCACGCTCGCCGGACAGGACGCGGCGGGCGGCGCATGACGGATGGCATCACGGTTGGGCTGGCCCTTGCGGCGGGGATCGCCTCGGTCCTCGTCGGACTGGCCCTGGCGCAATGGATGGGCATGGGGCCGCGTGCGCCCCGCACCCCGGCGGCGCGGCCCGAGGCCGAGCCGGTCGCCTTTCTGTTCCGCGACCGGCGCCTGATCGACGCCACCGGCACGGCACGCAGCCTGATCGACGCCCTTCCGGGCGAAGGCGACTGGTCGCGCCTCTGGACGTGGCTTGCCCAGCGGTTCGACTCTCCCCAGCGCCTGCTCGAGCAGGCGGCACTGGACGGCACAGCCACGCTGGCGGCCCAGGAAGGTCTTTCCGGCCTGCGCCTGGATCTGCAGGACCTCGGCGGCGGGCTGATCCGGGTCGAGATCGCGGACCCGGGGCTGGAACATGCCGGGATCACCGTCAACGCTCACTCCCTCGCTGCGCTGGAAGATGAGCTCTCCATCCTGCGGGATTCGGTCGATCATGCCCCCGTGCTGATCTGGCGCGAGAACGACGCGGGCGCCGTGGTCTGGGCAAATGCCGCCTATCTCTGCGCGGTCGAGGCGCAGTTGACGGACGAGACGCGCTGGCCCCTACCCCGGCTGATCTCCCTTCCCCCAGAGGCCGAGGGGACGACCCGCGCCCAGATCGAGGGTGACGACCAGCTGCGCTGGTTCGATTGCCACCTGCAGCCCGGCGAGGGGCATCGCACGATCTTCGCCGTCCCCGCCGACAGCGCGGTGCGGGCGGAACGCAGCTTGCGCGAGTTCGTCCAGACCCTGACCAAGACCTTTGCCGACCTGCCGACGGGCCTCGCGATCTTCGATCGTGACCGGCGGCTTCAGTTGTTCAACCCCGCGCTGATGGACCTGACGGGCCTGTCCATCGGCTTCCTGACCGGGCGGCCCACGCTGCACGCGCTGCTGGATGGCCTACGCGAGCTGCGCATGGTACCCGAGCCCAAGGATTATGCCAGTTGGCGCAACACCATCGCCACGCTGGAAGCCGAGGCCGCCTCGGGCCGCCATGTCGAGACCTGGTCGCTGCCGGGCGGCCAGACCTACCGCGTGACCGGGCGCCCCCACCCCGACGGGGCGATTGCCTTTCTGTTCGAGGACATCACGGGCGAGATCGCCATGACCCGCCGCTTCAAGGCCGAACTGTCCCTGGGCGCCGAGATCCTGGACGGGATCGACGCGGCGGTCGCCATCTTCGACTCGGATGGCCGGGTACTCAGCGCGAACCGCGCCTTCGAGGGGATCTGGGGTGCCAAGGCGGCCGAAAGCCTGCGCGGCTATCTGGATCTGTGGCGACGCATCGCCGCGGACAGCCCCGGCTACCAGAGCCTGCGGCGCGCGCTCGCCTCGGGCCGCGGCGACGCGCCCCTGCATGGCGCGATCGCAGGGCCGGACCGATCAATCCTGTCCTGGCGGGTGCGCCCGCTGTCGGCAGGCCGCAGGATGGTGCAGTTCGTTCCATCGGTGACGGCCACGCTGGCGGCGGAGGCAGCCGCACCCTCTCCCGGGCGGGAGGCGACGGATGGCGCGGCGGCCCGGGTGGCCGCAGGGGCGGCCTGAGCAATCGATTGCGCGCGATGCCTGCGGCCCGGCTCTCGGGTCGCGCCGGATGCCTAGCCGTTGCTTCCTCATGGGGAAGATTTGGCCGCTTGGGGGCAGAACCGGTTGCTCCACCCGGTCGTGGCCGAGGCCGCCAACCGCCTGTGCTTGCCCAAGGCCGCAACACCCACGCTGCGTTGCGGATCTCACAGAGAGGTCGGCAACCGGGGACCACGCGGCCACGCCCTGCGGCACCGCAACGACCCTTGCGTGCGACCAACGGTTCTCTCGCCCTGTCTTCGAGGAGGGAGACCAAGGCCAGACCCGGAACGGCGCTGCCGCCTAGGATGATGGTAACCCTTGCCCGGCAAGGCCTGATCCCGGCCGGCCGGAGAAGGCCGCGCCGCCCCGCTTGGAAACTCCAGCCCAATGGGCGCGGTACCGCAATGGAGCGGCGGCTTCCGGCACACGTTGCATCGGCAAGAGATGGCGGTCCTGCGAGGTGGCCGGTCAGGCCTGGGATGCGGTGTCCCCGTCCTCAGGCGTCTGCTTCGGTCGCATGCCGAAAATCGCGCTGCCGACGCGGACATGGGTCGCACCCTCGGCGATGGCGGTGTCGAAATCCGCGCTCATGCCCATGGACAGGCCGTTCAGGCCGTTCCGTTCGGCGATCACGCGCAGCAGACGGAAATGCGGCAGCGGGTCTTCTCCTTCCGGCGGGATGCACATGCAGCCTGCGACCGGCAGATCGAGGCTGCGGCAAAGCGCGATGAAGCCGTCCGCCTCGGCAGCCAGGATGCCAGCCTTCTGGGGCTCGTCCCCGGTGTTGACCTGCACGAACATCCGGGGCGCGCGGCCCAGGTCCTGCACGCTGCGCGCCAGCCGCTGCGCCAGCGAGGGGCGGTCCAGACTGTGGATCGCGTCGAACAGTTCGACCGCGGCAAGCGCCTTGTTGGACTGCAGCGGGCCGATCAGGTGCAGCTCAATCCCCGGGCGACCGTCGCGCAGCGCGGGCCATTTCCGCTGCGCCTCCTGCACATAATTCTCGCCGAACACGCGTTGGCCTGCCTCCAGCGCGGCGATCACCCGCGCGTCGGGCTGCAGCTTGCTGACCGCGATCAGGGTCACGTCCGCAGGGTCACGACCCGCCGCTCGGGACGCCGTCTCGATACGCTGCCGGATGTCGTCAAGGCTCATGGCATGCCGTCCTTTCACGTTCAGCGAATCGCAAATGAAAAGAGCGGGCACAAGGCCCGCTCGATTCGTTTCAAGCCTGATCGAAGGGATCAGAACTGGAACTTGATACCCACGTCGGCGCGGGTCTCGTTGTCGGCGAAGATCTCGTTCTTGATGATCGCACCGGCCAGGGTCGCACCGGCGCCCAGGTCGTAGGACGCACCGATGCCGTAGGCGTCATAAGCGTCTTCAGCACCGTCTGCGAAGGCTTCCAGGATCTCGACTTCGCGGCGGATCCACAGACCCTGGATGCCGACACCATTGGCCATCGCGTATTCGACCGACAGACCGTAAGCGCGATCGTAGTCGACTTCAAAGGTGTCTGCGTTGTCGTCGAAGTCGAATTCGAAGTCACCCAGCTGGCCTAGGTCACGGTCGTCGTAGTCGGCGTAGAACCCCTTGATCTTAAACTCGTTAATGGCGGCGGTACCGCCGATGACGATCTCGCGGCCGTCACCGTTTTCCGAGTAGGCCAAGGCAACATTGTAGGCGCCGAACTCGTAGCCGGCAGCCAGCGAGAAGGCGACATCGGTGTCGTCGTCTTCGTCGAATTCATAGCACCCGAGCGTACCGTAGGTTACGTTTCCAGCACCACAGTCACGACGCGAGCCGTCGGTCATCGACGCAAACAGGTTCACGCCGTTGAATGTGTATTCGTACAGAGCGGTCGGGCCCTGCTCTTCGTTCTCGCCGTCGCCGGTCAGGAAGTCGATTTCTTCCGGGTTCGCCGCGAATTCACCGCTGGTGTAGCCAAGTTCCGTCAAGTCGCCGATCGCGGCTTCAGCAGCCGAGACGACGTCGCCCATCGACAACTTGCCGAAGGTACCCGAGATGTAGACCGAACCCGCCGTGCCACGGGCAGCCGAACGATTGGACTCGTTGCTATTGCCCCCTTCGTCGATTTCATTGTTATAGTTTTCTTGGTCGACGCGGAACGAGCCACCGAACGACAGACCCGAGTCGGTTTCGCCCGACAGGTTGAACTTGACACGAGCGCGGCTGGAGAACTGCGCGTTTTCACCGTCCCACACCAGACCCATGCGGCCGTCGCCGGTCAGGGCGACCTCAGCAGACGCGGCACCCGTCAGGGCAACCAGCGCGCTGGTGGCGATCAGAAGCTTTTTCATGGCTTTCCCTCTTGTCTCTCTCTGTCCCCAGTCCGATCGAGCGGAATGGGTGTGCTTCAGGTCTCGCGCTTTGAGGTCCGCATTGCAACGAATTGGCCGGAAGCGCAGCGACTTGACGAGACCGTGATGCACAAGCGCCACAGTTTGTTGCCGCAGGGCGTCGCCTGCCGGGTCCCGCATGGCGCACCCCGCGGCACGGACGCTTGTCGTCCCGCGGGCAAACAAGCTATGCCTGCCCCAACGCCCTGACGCCGGGGCCTTCGGGATGATCCTGCCATGACCATTCGCGCCGCCCTGACGATCCGCCACCCGATGCGCCTTGCCGCGGTCCTGTCGCTTTGCGCGCTTGCAGCCTGCGGCCAGGGCGGGCTTCCCGCCTCGCAGCACGAGGCGCGCGAGGCCGCCCAGCCGCGCCGGTCCACGATCTGGGACCTGTTTTCCAACAGCGGCGATCCGCAGCGCATGGTCGCCGTGAACCGCTACCTGTGGAACGCGAGCCTCGAGGTGCTGGACTTTCTGCCGATCCAGACGGTCGATCCCTTCACCGGCGTGATCGTCACGGGCTACGGCACGCCTCCAGGCGGGGGGCGCGCCTATCGCGCAACGATCAAGGTGTCGGACCCGGCGCTGGACGCGCGCAGCCTCAAGGTCTCGCTGCAGGGCGCGGGCGGTTCGGCTGTCGCGCCCGACACCGTGCGGGCGGTCGAGGATGCGATCCTGACCCGCGCCCGGCAGCTGCGCGTCCGCGACGGGCAATTGTAAGCCGCTGGACCTGACCCCCTTGCAGGGCTAAACCCGCCGGGCCATTTCACCGCCCGGAGTCCCGCCATGCCCTATGATCCCGCCCATAGCGAAAAGCGCTGGCAAGAGGCGTGGGAAAAGGCCGGCAGCTTCCGCGCCGTCCGGGACGAGCGGCCCAAGTATTACGTGCTCGAGATGTTCCCCTATCCTTCCGGGCGCATCCACATGGGGCATGTCCGCAACTACACGATGGGCGACGTGGTGGCCCGCTACAAGCGCGCGCAGGGCTTCAGCGTGCTGCACCCGATGGGCTGGGACGCCTTCGGGATGCCGGCCGAGAACGCCGCGATGGAACAGGGCGGTCATCCGCGCGACTGGACCTATGGCAACATCGCCACCATGCGCGACCAGCTGAAGCCCCTGGGCCTTTCGATCGACTGGAGCCGCGAGTTCGCCACCTGCGACGACGACTATGTCGCCCAGCAGCAGGCGCTGTTCCTGGATTTCCTGGACGCTGGCCTGATTTATCGCAAGAACGCCGTGGTCAACTGGGACCCGGTGGACATGACCGTTCTGGCCAACGAGCAGGTGATCGACGGCAAGGGCTGGCGGTCGAACGCTCCCGTCGAGCGGCGGGAGCTTACGCAGTGGTTCTTCCGCATCTCGGATTATTCCGAAGAGCTGCTGGAGGCGCTGGAGACCCTGAAGGGCTGGCCGGAAAAGGTCCGGCTGATGCAGGCCAACTGGATCGGGCGGTCGCGCGGATTGCAGTTCCGCTTCGACACCGTGAATGCGCCCGAGGGCTTCGGGCAGATCGAGGTCTACACCACCCGCCCCGACACGCTGATGGGGGCAAGCTTCGTGGCGCTGTCCCCCGACCACCCGCTGGCCAGGGCGCTGGAGGCGGGCGACGAGCGGCTGAACGCCTTTGCCGCCGAGGCGCGCAGGGTCGGCACCTCGGAAGAAGCGCTGGAGAAGGCCGAGAAGGTCGGCATCGACACCGGCCTGCGCGTCCGCCATCCGCTGGACCCCGACTGGCAGCTGCCGGTCTGGATCGCGAACTTCGTGCTGATGGATTACGGCACCGGCGCGATCTTCGGCTCGCCCGCGCATGACCAGCGCGACCATGACTTTGCGGTGAAATACGGGCTGCCGATCCGGGCGACCTTCGGCAAGCCCGGCATGACCGTGGAGGAGGCCGACGCCCTTGTGGCCGACGAGCCTTACGTCCCCCTGAAATCCGAAACCGTGACCTATGTGCGCGGCTTCGCGGGGCCGCACGACCAGACCGGCGAGGCCGGTGTGGACGTCGCCATTGCCCATGCCGAGGAAGCGGGCTGGGGCGAGGCCGTGACCAAGTTCCGCCTGCGCGACTGGGGCATCTCGCGCCAGCGCTACTGGGGCTGCCCGATCCCGGTCGTTCATTGCGACAAATGCGGCACCGTCCCCGAGGCCAAGGAGAACCTGCCGGTCCTTCTGCCCCGCGACGTCAGCTTCGACGTGCCGGGCAATTCGCTGGACCGCCACCCGACTTGGCGGCAGGCCACCTGCCCGAAATGCGGCGGGCAGGCGCGCCGGGAAACCGACACGATGGACACCTTTGTCGATTCGTCCTGGTATTATGCGCGCTTCACCGCGCCGCACGCGCCGACGCCGACCGTCCGCGAAGATGCCGACTACTGGATGAACGTGGACCAGTATATCGGCGGCATCGAGCACGCGATCCTGCACCTGCTTTATTCCCGCTTCTTCGCCCGGGCGATGGTGAAGACCGGGCACCTGCCGGAAACGGCGAAGGAGCCCTTTGACGCGCTGTTCACCCAGGGGATGGTGACGCACGAGATCTATCTGACCCGCGACGAGCGCGGCCGGCCGGTCTATCACCTGCCCGAGGACGTGACCGACGGGAGGCTGGCCGATGGCACCCCGGTCGAGACCATCCCCTCGGCCAAGATGTCCAAGTCCAAGAAGAACGTCGTGGACCCGGTGAACATCGTGCAGGGCTTCGGGGCCGACACCGCGCGCTGGTTCATGCTGTCCGACAGCCCGCCCGAGCGTGACGTGGAATGGACCGCCGCCGGCGCCGAGGCCGCCGCCAAGTTCCTGTCCCGCGTCCACCGGCTGGCCGAGGACAAGGGAACCGGGGACCGCGAGGACGCCGACCTGATGCGCGCCGCCCACCGCGCCATCGACGAGGTCACCCGCGCCATCGAGGGCTTTGCCTTCAACAAGGCGGTGGCCAAGCTCTACGAACTGGCGAATGCCCTGTCGAAGTCCCCTGCCTCGGGCGAGCCGCGCCGGGCCGTGCTGCGGATCATGGCCGCCCTGATGGGGCCGATGGTCCCGCACCTGGCCGAGGATGTCTGGGCGCTGGCGGGCGGCCAAGGGCTCTTGGTCGATGCGCCCTGGCCCAAGGCGGACCCGGCGCTGCTGGTCAGCGACCAGGTCACGCTGCCCATCCAGATCAACGGCAAGCGGCGCGGAGAGATCACCGTGCCCGCCGACATGGGCCAGGCCGAGGTCGAGCAGGCCGTGCTGGCCGACGAGGCCGTGCAGAAGTTCCTCAACGGCCAGCCTCCGAAGAAGCTGATCGTCGTGCCGGGGCGGATCGTCAATGTGGTCGCGTAGGGCGGCCCTGGCGGCAGGTCTTGCGCTGGCCGCCTGCGGCTTCCAGCCGGTCTACGGGCCGGGCGGCGCGGGCACGCGGCTGCAGGGTCAGGTCCGCGTGGCCGACCCCGGAACGGCCGACGATTATGCCTTCCTGCGCCACCTGACGGAACGGCTGGGTCCCGAGCAGGCGGTCCGCTACGATCTTGGCTACCGGCTGCAGATCGCCACGGTCGGTCAGGCGATCACGCCCGACGAAGTGACGACCCGCTATTCGCTGAACGGCACCGCCGCCTATACGCTGACGGACGCAGCCACGGGCGCGGTCGTGGCACAAGGCGAGGTCAGCAACTTCTCGAGCTACTCGGCCGAGGGCACGGTGATCGCGACCAATGCGGCCGAGCAGGACGCGCGGGGCCGGCTGGCCGTGATGCTGGCCGATCAGGTGGTGACGCGACTGCTGGCCACGGTGCCCTGAGGCCATGCTTCTCAAGGGCGCCGAGATCGCGCGCTATCTCGCGCGGCCAGACCCGACCCGGCCCGCGCTGCTGATCTACGGGCAGGACGCCATGCGCGTGGCCTTGAAGCGGGCCGAGGCGGTCGCCGCCCTGACCGGCCCCGACGCCGAGGCCGAGATGCGCCTGACGCGGCTTGCGGGGGGCGATCTGCGCCGGGACGCGGCCGCGCTGATGGACGAGATCAAGGCCGTGGGCTTTTTCCCCGGCCCGCGTGTCGTGCTGGTCGAGGACGCGAACGACGCTGCCGCCCCCGCCATTGCCGCCGCGCTGGACGCCTGGTCCCACGGCGACGCGGTGATCGTTGTGACCGCCGGGAGCCTGGGGAAGACCTCGGCGCTGCGGAAGCTTTTCGAGCCGCACGGGTCGGCCGTCGTCGCGCCCATCTACGACGATCCTCCGGGCGAGGAGGAGATTTCGCGCTGGCTGTCCGAGGCGGGTCTGCGCGCTGTCCCGCCGGCGGCGATGCGCGACCTGACGGCGCTGGCCCGCGCGCTCGACCCCGGCGACTTCCGGCAGACGGTCGAGAAGATCGGGCTTTACAAGCACGGCGACGACAGCCCGCTGACGCCGGACGAGATCGCCGCGCTGGCTCCTGCGACCGTCGAGGGGGATGTGGACGAACTGGTCGAGGCGGTGGCCGAGGGCCGCTCGGACAGCTTGGGCGCGCTGATGCGGCGGGTCGAGACGCAGGGCATCCTGCCCGTCACGATCTGCATCGCGGCGCTGCGCCATTTCCGCGCGCTGCATGCGGCGGCATCCGACCCCGGCGGCGCTGCAGCGGGAATCGGGCGGCTGCGGCCGCCCGTATTCGGGCCACGCCGCGACCGCATGGCGCGGCAGGCGCAGGCCTGGGGGATGCGCGCGCTCGAGGAAGCGCTGCACCTGCTGATCGACACGGACCTGGTCCTGCGCTCGTCCTCGCGCGCGCCGGCGATGGCGGTGATGGAACGCGCCCTGATCCGGCTGGCGATGATGCCGAGGGGGCGGCGGTGACCGAGAAGGTTCCCGCCCTGGTGATCGGCGCGGGCCCGGCGGGGCTGATGGCGGCCGAGGCCCTGGGCGCGGCCGGGCACCGCGTGGTGATCGCCGAAGCCATGCCCTCGCCCGCGCGGAAGTTCCTGATGGCGGGGAAGTCGGGGCTGAACCTGACCAAGGACGAGCCCGCGGGTGTGTTCGCGGCGCGGGTGGCGGGGGGCGCTGCCCCCGCGTCCCTGCGGGACGCTCCCCCGGGATACTTGAACGAAGAAGAACTGCGCTCCATCGTCGAGGGCTTCGGCCCGGCTGACGTGATGGACTGGGCACGGGGGCTTGGAATCGCGCTGTTCGCGGGCTCGACGGGGCGGGTGTTTCCGGTCGGCATGAAGGCCTCGCCCCTGCTGCGGGCCTGGCTCGCGCGGCTGGCCTCGCAGGGGGCCGAGTTGCGGGTGCGCTGGCGATGGACGGGCTTTGCAGATGAAGGCCTGGCTTTCGACACGCCGGAGGGTTCCCGGGTGCTGCGGGCAGGCGCGACCGTGCTGGCCTTGGGCGGGGCAAGCTGGCCTCGGCTGGGGTCGGACGCGGCCTGGGTGCCGTGGTTGCGCGCGGCAGGCGTCGCGGTTGCGCCGTTCCGGCCGGCGAACATGGGCTTCCGCGTGGGCTGGTCCGCGGCGATGGCGCCATTGCAGGGCACGGCGGTCAAGGGCACGCGGCTGTCGGCGGGGCCCTTGGAAAGCCGGGGCGAATGGGTGGTGACGGCAACCGGGATCGAGGGAGGCGCGGTCTACGAGATCTCGGCGGCGCTGCGGGATGGGGCGGCGGGCGTCGTCGATCTGGTGCCAGACCTGGATGCTCGGGCGCTGGCGCAACGGCTGGCGCGACCGCGTGGCAAGCTGTCGGTCGGCAACTGGTTGAGGCGGGCTCTGGGCGATCCGGTCAAGGTCGCGCTGCTGCTGGAATGGGGACGTACGCTGCCCGACAGTCCGGCAGCGCTGGCCGCCCGCATCAAGGCGCTGCCCCTGCGGCACGCGGGGCCGATGCCGATCGAACGCGCCATTTCCTCGGCCGGCGGCATCGAGGCAGGCGCGCTCTCGCCCGAGTTGGAACTGAGCGCGCGACCGGGCATCTTCGCCGCCGGCGAGATGCTGGACTGGGAAGCGCCGACAGGCGGCTATCTGCTGACGACCTGCCTTGCCACGGGGCGGCACGCGGGACGTGCCGCCGCCCGGCGCCTGGATCACGAGCTGTCGGCCGCCAGATAGGCCGGACGCTGCCTGACGCGCGCTAGATAGGCCCGCAGCCGCGCATCCTCGGGCAGAGCCTGGTAGCGTTCGGCCCAGTGCAGGCAATGGCCCAGCACGATGTCGGCGATCGTGAAATCTTCCCCTGCCAGCCAAGGGGTGTCGGGCAGGGAGTCGGCCGCCCCCGCGAACCCTTCCGCCAGACAGTCCGCCACCCAGGCGCGCACCGCGGGCACAGGCGGGGGTCCGCGGCCCTGCATGAAGCTTGTCCAGTTCATCAGCGGACTGTCGATCCGTTCGGCCACCCGATGCATCCATCCCTCCTGCACCGCCCGCTCGACCGAGCCGGGCGGATGGGTCAGCGCGCCGTATCGGTCGGCAAGGAACGACAGGATCGCCGTCGAATCCTGCAGGATCGTCCCGTCGCGCAGTTCCAGCGCGGGCAGGCGGCCGCCCGGCACGGCGTCATGCGCGGCCTGCGTGAAGGGCATCACCCGGTCGTGCCGGTGGGGGATGTGCAGCTCCTCCAGCATCCACAGCAGGCGGAACGCCCGCGTGCCGCCATAGCCGATCACCTTGTACATCCGTTCCTCGTGCGACGCCTCAGGCCCGGCATCCTGCCACGCAGGCGTTAGCAAAGCGTGAAGGCGCAACCGTTCCGCGACCCCATTGACGGCCCGTCACGCCCGTAGTCATCTGCGTCCCGTCCCCGAGGAGCGCCCATGTCACAGTCCCGCCTCTTCACCCCGATCCTTGTCGGCGGGTGCCTGATCCTGCTGATCAACTTCGCCCTGCGCGCCAGCTTCGGCGTCTTCCAGATCCCCGTGGCCGAGACCTTCAGCTGGCCAAGGGCCGAGTTCAGCCTGGCCATCGCCATCCAGAACCTCGCCTGGGGCTTCGGCCAGCCGCTGTTCGGGGCCTTGGCCGAACGATGGGGCGACCGGTGGGCGATCATCCTGGGCGCGGCGCTTTATTCCCTAGGGCTGCTGATGACGGCCGTCGCCACCACACCCGAGGCGATGCAGCTGTGGGAGATCGCGGTCGGCTTCGGCATCGCGGGCACCGGCTTCGGCGTGGTGCTGGCGGTCGTGGGCCGCGCGGCCAGCGACGAGAACCGCAGCCTCGCGCTGGGGATCGCCACGGCCGCGGGCTCGGCGGGACAGGTGGTGGGCGCGCCGCTGGCGCAGGGGCTGCTGGCGTTCCTGCCCTGGCAGCAGGTCTTCATGGTCTTTGCCCTGCTGATCCTGTCGGTGCTGCTGTTCCTGCCGTTGCTGGGCAACGGCAGGCCCGCGCCGCGCCACGAGCTTGAGGACAGCATGGGCACCGTGCTGCGCCGCGCCTTCACCGACCCGAGCTATCTGATGATCTTCGCGGGCTTCTTTTCCTGCGGCTACCAGCTCGGCTTCATCACCGCGCATTTCCCGGCCATGATCACCGAGATGTGCGGCCCCATCGCGCCCGACGGCGGCCTTGCGGCGCTGGGGATCACCACGACCTCGGCGCTGGGGGCGGTCGCGATCTCGCTGATCGGGCTGGCCAACATCGGGGGCTCGATCCTGTCGGGCTGGCTGGGCAAGAAATACACCCGCAAGTACCTGCTGGCCGGGATCTACACGTTGCGGACGGTGATCTCGGCCTGGTTCATCCTGACGCCGATCACGCCCGCGACGGTGGTGGTCTTCTCGCTGTCCATGGGCGCGTTGTGGCTGGCCACGGTGCCGCTGACCTCGGGGCTGGTCGCCCATATCTACGGGCTGCGCTACATGGGAACGCTGTACGGCTTCGTCTTCCTGTCCCACCAGATCGGCTCCTTCCTGGGCGTCTGGCTGGGCGGGCGGCTTTACGACGTCTACGGCGACTACACGATGGTCTGGTGGGTCGGCGTGGGCGTGGGCGCCTTTTCGGCCCTGATCCACCTGCCGGTGCGCGAGGCGCCCTCGCGCAGCCTCGCCGCAACGCCCGCCTGAGGCCTGGGCTTGCCCCAGCCGAAGGTCACGGTGCTGATGGCGCTTTACCAGGGCGAGCGTCACCTGCGCGCGCAACTGGACAGCCTCGCCGCCCAGACCGCCGACTGGAGGCTGGTGGTCGGCGACGACGGCTCGAGCGATGCAGGGCCGCAGATCCTGCAGGACTTCGCCCGCGACCGGCCCGGGCGCGTCGAGTTGCGCCCGGGGCCGCGCCGGGGGGCCGCGGCCAATTTCATGGCGCTGCTGGCCGGTCTGCCTAAGGCGCCCGGCCACGTCGCGCTGGCCGACCAGGACGATGTCTGGCAAGCCGACAAGCTGTCGCGCGCCCTGGCGGCGCTGGAACCCTGCGGCGATCATCCGGCGCTGTATTGCAGCCGGGTCGAAATCTGCGACGAGGCGCTGCGGCCCTTGGGCCTGTCGCGCCTGCCGGTGCGCCCGCCGTCCTTCCGGCACGCGCTGGTGCAGAACCTCGTGCAGGGGAACACGGCGGTCCTGAACCCGGCCGCCGCCGCACTGGCGCGCGCGGCGGCGCAGGGCGCGGGCGAGGTCGTGATGCACGACTGGTGGCTTTACCAGGTGGTGAGCGGCGCGGGCGGGAGGGTGATCCACGACCCCGAGCCCTCGCTGCTTTACCGCCAGCACGGGGCGAATGTCGTGGGGGCGAACGACGGCGCCGGCGCGCGGCTGGCAAGCCTGACGCGGATGCTGCAGGGCCGGCACCGGGACTGGAGCCGGGCGAACCTGCGCGAGATGCAGCGCCTGCGCGACCGGCTGACGCCCGAGAACCGCCGCCTGCTGGACGACTTCGCCGCGCTGGCCGGCCCCGGCGCAGTGGCGCGGCTGCGGGCGCTGCGGCGCGGGGCCTTCTACCGGCAGGGGCACCTGTCGCAGGCCGCGCTGTGGCTGGCCGCCGCGCTAGGGCGGGTCTGACCTTGCAACCGCCTGCCCGCTGGCCCAGCCTCGCGCCGTCCTGCCCGGAGATCCGATGAGCCTGTTCCTGCACCCCGGCCTTGTCGCCCTGACGCTCGGTTATGTGCTCAGTCAGTTCTACCGCGCTTTCCTGGCGGTGCTGAGCTCGACCCTGCAGGCCGAACTGGGGGCGAGCGCGGGCGACCTCGCGATCTCGTCGGGGATGTGGTTCGTCAGCTTCGCGGCGGTGCAGGTTCCCGTGGGCTGGGCGCTGGACAACATCGGACCCAAAAGGACGGCGGCGATCCTGCTGGCCTTGGGCGGAGGCGGTGGCGCCGCGATCTTTGCGCTGGCCACCCAGGTCTGGCACCTGCACCTGGCGATGGCGCTGATCGGGATCGGCTGCGCCCCCGCGCTGATGGCGGCCTATTACATCCTCGCGCACGAGTTTCCGCCGGCCGTCTTTGCGGGCATGACGGGGCTGGTGGTGGGCTTCGGCTCGCTGGGGGACATCCTCGGGACCGCGCCGCTGGTCGCGCTGATCCATTCGGCGGGATGGCGCAACGCGCTGTGGCTGCTGACCGGCGCCACGCTGCTGGTCGCGGGCCTGCAGATGTGGCTGGTGCGCAACCCGACCCATGCGGCGGATGCGCCGCGCGGACGGATCGCGGACGTGCTGCGGCTGCGCGTGCTGTGGCTGATGCTGCCGCTGATCGCCGGAAGCTATGCCGTCTCGGCCGCGATCCGGGGGCTGTGGGCCGCACCCTACCTGCGCGACGTCTTCGGGGCGGACGATGCGGCGATCGGCAAGGCCACCATGGCGATGGGCATCGCCATGGTCGCGGGCAACCTTCTGGCGGGGCGCTTCGTGTGGCTGTGCCGGTCGGCGCGCAGGGCGGCGGTGGTGGGGCATGTGCTGGCGATCGTGGCGCTGGCGGGGCTGTGCCTGCTGCCCGCGCTGTCGCTGGGACTGTCGGTCGCGCTGCTGGCGGCCTTGGGGATGTGCGGGACCAACTATGCGCTGCTGATGGCCCATGCGCGCGGGCTTCTGCCGGTGCATCTGGTCGGGCGCGGCGTGACCTTTCTCAACATGATCTCGGTCGGCGGGGTCGGGGTGATGCAGTTCGCCTCGCGCCCCGTGCATCACGCGACCGATGCCCTTTTCGCGCCGGCGCAATCCTATGCGCTGCTGTTCCTGTTCTTCCTGGTGCCGGTGGTGATCGGGATGGTCCTTTACCTCAGAACGCCCGAGGCCGCCGATGCCTGAGCCCATGCAGATCGAGGTCGTGGCCCCGAACCTCAAGAAACGCCTGTCGGGGGTGACGGCGACCGTGGTGCGGCTGATTCCGGTGCAGGCGCGGATGATCGGGATCGTGGCGACCGGGCCGGGGCTGCCCTCGGATCTGCCGCATATCCCGCTGGCCCGCGCCGCGACCCTGCCGCGCGACCGCTGGCGGGTCTGGCACGCGCGGCGGAACACCGAGATGGCGCTGGGGCTGATCCTGCGGCACGTCCTGCGCCGCCGCTATCGGCTGCTGTTCACCAGCGCGGCGCAGCGGCGGCACACCGGCTTCACCCGCTGGCTGATCCGGCGCCAGGACGCGCTGATCGCGACCTCACCGCAGGCGGCGAGCTATCTGGAACGCCCGGCGACCGTGATCCTGCACGGCGTGGACACGCAGGTCTTCCATCCCGCCGAGGACCGGGCGGCCCTGCGGCGCGAGATGGGGCTGGACCCTGACGCGCTGCTGGTCGGCTGCTTCGGGCGGGTGCGGGCACAGAAGGGCGTGGACCTGCTGGTCGAGGCCGCGCTGCGCGTCTTCCCCCGCCACCCCCGGGCGCAGCTTGTCTTCTCCGGCCGCATCACGCCCGACAACCGCGCCTTCGCCGACGAACTGATGGCAAAGGCCAGGGCGGCGGGTCTGGACGACCGTATCCGCTTCCTCGGCGAGATCCCGTGGGACGAGGTCGTGAAGCTTTACCGGACGCTCGACCTTTTCGCGGCCCCGGCCCGGTGGGAGGGCTTCGGGTTGACGCCGCTGGAGGCCATGGCCAGCGGCGTGCCGGTGATCGCGGCCCGCGTCGGCGCCTACGAGACGCTGATCCGCGACGGCGAGACGGGAACGCTGATCCCCCGCGAGGATGTGGATGCGCTGGCCGCGGCCCTCGACCGCTGGCTGTCCGACGATGCGGGCCGCGCGGCGGCAGGCCGGGCCGCCCGTGCCCATGTCGAGGCGAACCACGCGATCGAGTCCGAGGCCCGTGCCATTGTCGCCGTTTACCGCCGCCTGCTGGAGACGGGGCGATGAACCGGCTGGGCTTCTATCTTGCCCGGACGCTGCGGAACGACGCGGCCATTGCCGCGCTTTCCGTGCCGCAGGCCGAGCTGCTGGGGGCTGCTTCAGGCAAGCAGGTCGCGCTGGTCGGCAATGCCCGCGCGCTGTCGGGCGGGCGGCAGGGGGCCGCCATCGACGCGGCAGATCTGGTGGTGCGGATCAACCGCGCGCCCATGACCTCGGCCGAAAGCCACGGAACGCGCACCGACTGGCTGGCGCTGGCCGTGCGGCTGCCCGAAGCCGACCGCCAAAGACTTGAGCCCGGGCGCATCCTCTGGATGTCGCCCAAGCGCAAGCGGCTGGACTGGGCGACGGCCCGCAGCCCCGGTTTCTACCTGCATCCGCTGGCGGATTATCATGCCCTGGCACGCCAGCTTGGCGCGCCACCCAGCACCGGGATCATGGCGGTGGACCTGCTGCTGCGCGCGCCGCTTTCCGCGCTGACCCTCTACGGCTTCGACTTCTTTGCCTCGCAGTCGCTGTCCGGCTCGCGCAGCGCGGCGCAGGTGCCCCACGATTTCGCGGCCGAGGCCGCCTGGGTCCGGGCCCGTGCGGTGGCGGACCCAAGGCTGCGGCTCAGCTGAGGCCCTGCCGCTCGTCCCAGATCTCGGTCAGCGAGCGGTTGCCGATCCGCATCAGCCGCGCCAGCGTGGCCGACAGCCCGATCCCGTCGCGCCGTTCCGCGCAGGCCGCGACATCGACAGCGACGCCCGCAAGCGAGGTCAGCCCCACCTGCCAGGCAAGGCGCGACAGCATCTCGGCCCCCGCCGTCAGGGTCGCCATGTCACCCGCCATCGCTGCCTGCCGCGCGTCGGCCAGGGCCTGCGCCAGTTGTTCCAGCGCCACGCAGATCACGTCCTGCGCCGCCGTTTCCCCCAGTTCGTCCACGATCTCGCTTAGGCGCCGCGCATCGACATGCACGGGCTCCTGCACGGCCAGAACCATCAGGTTCGCCATCACCTTGCCCCATTGTTGTCTTACCCCGTGTCCCCACACGTGAGGCGCAGATTGCAGATGGCGACCTAAGAAATCCTTGAGCGAGACCGCAGAAAACCCTCGAAGTTTAGGGATCGCGGAACTATCCAGAGGGCCGAGATCCGAACCGAGGCCCTCATGACCGTCACCCGTCCGCTGCCCAACTACCTCATCCAGCGCTATCATGGCTGGCGCGCCACTTCGTTCGAGGAAAACCAGACCTGGTACCGACGGCTTGCCGACGACGGGCAAAGGCCGCGCGCGATGGTGATCTCGTGCTGCGATTCCCGCGTGCACGTCACCTCGATCTTCGGGGCCGACAGCGGCGAGTTCTTCATCCACCGCAACATCGCCAACCTGGTGCCGCCCTATGCGCCGGACGGCGAACAGCACGGCACCTCGGCCGCCGTCGAATACGCGGTGCGCAGCCTGCGGGTGGCGCATCTGATCGTCATGGGCCACAGCCGCTGCGGCGGCGTGGCGGGCTGCCACGCGATGTGCTCGGGTCAGGCGCCCGAGCTTGAAGATGCCACCAGCTTCGTCGGCCGCTGGATGGACATCCTGCGCCCGGGCTACGAGCGCGTGACCGGCCTGCCCGCCGACGAACAGGTCCATGCGCTGGAAAAGATGGCGGTGCGGGTGTCGCTGGACAACCTGATGACCTTCCCCTTCGTGGCCAGCGCGGTCGAGGCGGGCGAGCTGTCGCTGCACGGTCTGTGGCACGACATCCGCGACGGCGAGCTGATGATGCTGGCCGAGGACGACCGCTTCGTCCCCCTCTGACACCCATCCCCGTCCGAAAAACAAAAGCGGCGCCCCAAGGGGCGCCGCTTTTTTCCGTTCTCGGGGAAAGGCCTCAGGCGGCGCCCAGGCCCTCGGTCGAGGCAAAGAACATCGCCTGGGACACGGCCGAGCGCACCTGTTCTTCCGAATAGGGCTTCGAGATCAGGAAGGCGGGCTCGGGCCGGTCGCCGGTCAGCAGCCGTTCGGGGAAGGCGGTGATGAAGATCACCGGGATATCGCCGAGCGAGCCCAGAAGCTCGTTCACCGCGTCGATCCCCGAGGAGCCGTCGGCCAGCTGGATGTCGGCCAGGATCAGGTCGGGGCGGCGGTTCGCGGCCAGTTCCACCGCGGCGGTGTGGGTGCGGGCGACGCCCGTCACCTCGTGACCCATCGCCTGCACGATGCCCTTGAGATCCATGGCGATGATCGTCTCGTCCTCGATGATCATCACGCGGCCGCGGATCGCCCGGCCCATCTCGTTCAGGGCGATCTGGACCAGTTCCTCGGCTTCTTCCTGGTCGATCTGCATGATCTGCGCGATCTGATCGTAGCGCAGTTCCTCGATCGTGCGCAGCAGCAGCGCCTCGCGCGAGTTCGCGGTCAGGCCGCGCAGGTGCGACTGGGCCACCGCCTCGCGCGAGTTCTGGTCGTCGCTGGCCACCGGCTGGCCCGAGCTCTGCCAGATGGCATGAAAGGTGCGGAACAGCCCGATGCGGGTGTCGTCGCCATTCATCAGGCTGCGGTCGCTGAGAATCGCTTCCAGCGTGGCAGCGGCATAGTTGTCCCCCGCCGTCTGGCTGCCCGTCAGGGCACGCGCATAGCGGCGCAGATAGGGCAGCTCGCGGCCGATGGATTGGGCAAGATCAGCAGCGGACATGGCGAAACCTCAAATTTATCCCCAACGGGAACCTTGACGTCCTCTAACGGTTAGGCAACGTGCGCACAAGATTTCCGGGACCAACAAATACATGAACACGAGGCGGGAAGAACGAAAACGCGCCGCCCTTGAAAAGCAGATCGATGAGAATCTGCGGCGCGTCTATGAGCAGGAAACGCAACAGGAAGTGCCTGATCGCTTTCTGATTCTTCTCGAGCGCCTGCGCGAGCAGGAGTGATGCGGATGTCCAGAGCGGCCGACAGCAAGGCCCAGTCCGGTCCCGATCCCCGCAGCGAGCTGGTGGATCACCTGCCCGCCCTGCGGGCCTTTGCCCTGTCCCTGACCCGCGAAAGCGCGTCGGCGGACGACCTCGTGCAGGACACGATCGTCAAGGCATGGACCAACATCGAGAAGTTCCAGGCCGGCACCAACCTGCGTGCCTGGCTGTTCACGATCCTTCGCAACACCTTCTATTCCGCGCGCCGCAAGACCCGGCGCGAGGTCAGCGACACCGACGGCATCCATGCCGCCCGGCAGGCCACCCGCCCCGAACACGACGGGCGGCTGGCGATGAACGACTTCAAGGTGGCCTTCGAGCAGCTGCCCGACGAGCAGCGCGAGGCGCTGATCCTTGTTGGCGGTTCGGGCTTTTCCTATGAGGAGGCCGCCAGCATGACGGGCGTGGCCGTCGGTACCGTCAAGTCACGGGCAAACCGGGGCCGGCGCCGGCTGGCCGAGCTTATGCAGATGGCCGAGGGCGAGGAACTGGACATGACCGATCGCGCAACGCTGGCCGTCATGGCGGTGAACCAGCCCGTTTCCCGCTGAAGGGAAACGGGATGCTGGGAACAGGCGCGTCCTTCACCCGGACACTCGGGTTCCGGCTGGGGATGCTGCTCAGCATCGCGATCCTGCCCATCGGCATGATCTCGATTCTGCAGACGCTGCACCTGTCGCGCGAAGCGGAACGCTCGTCCGAGATCGCGATCCAAGGGCGGACCGCGGCCGCGGCCGCCGGGGAACGGGCCCTGCTGCAGGGCGCGATCGGGACAGCCGACGCCTTGGGCAGTTCGGTTCTGGCGCTGCTGGGCGACCCGGCCGCCTGTTCCGAGATGATGCGCGACTTCGTCCAGCGCAGCGCGACATTCGTTTATGCCGGCTTCACCACCATCGACGGGCGCAACACCTGCTCGTCCGGAAACCGTGTGGTCGATCTGAGCGGATCGCCGCATTTCCAAGCCTTCATGCAGAACCCCGGGACGCTGATCACCGCCACCCAGTCGGGGGCCGTGTCGCGGCAGTCCGTGGTCATCGTCTCGCAGCCCCTTTACCGCGATCAGGAACTGCTGGGCTATGTGGCGGTGTCGCTGTCCCATGACCTGCTGCTGTCCACCCATGCCACCGCCTACTGGTCGGACGGGGCGCGGATCGTCACCTTCAACAGCGCGGGCCAGGCGCTGGTCGGGGATTTCGGCAATGGCAGCGATCCTGCCGGGATCCTGCCGCAGGGCATGACGCTGGATTCGCTGATCCCGCTGACCGACACGACCTTCCGCGCGACCTCGAACTCGGGCGAGCAGCGGGTCTTTTCCGTCGTCGCCGTGGTTCCCGACCTCGTCTACGCGATGGGCAGCTGGAGCCCGCAGCTGACCGGCATCGCCGGGCTGAACGTGTCGCGCTTCGCAGCGGTGCTGTTTCCGGTGGCCCTCTGGGTGGTGTCGCTGGCCGTCGCCTATTTCGCCGTCTACCGCCTGGTTCTGCGCCATGTGCGCGAGTTGCGCGGGCAGATGCGCCGCTTCGCGCTTGGCAACCGCGACGCCCCGCCACCGATCCTGGAAAGCGCGCCGGGCGAGATCCGCGACGTGAGCGAGACCTTCCACAACATGGCCCGCATCGTGATCCGCGACGAGGCGGCGCTTGAGGAAGCGGTGGCCGAGAAGACGGTCCTGCTGAAAGAGGTCCACCACCGGGTCAAGAACAACCTTCAGCTGATCGCCTCGATCATCAACATGCAAAGCCGGGTGATCGACGACACCGACGCCAAGCGGGTGCTGCGCTCGGTCCAGGACCGGGTGGCGTCGCTGGCCACGATCTACAAGAACCTCTATCAGGCCGAGCATCTTGAATCGGTCGAGGCCGACCGGCTGATCCGCGACATCATCGGCCAGATGTCCACGGCCTCGGTCGTGAACGACCAGTCGATCCAGGTCGATACGCAACTGGAGCCCCTGGTGCTGCTGCCCGACCAGGCGGTGCCGCTGACGCTGCTGACCACCGAGGCCTTCACCAACGCGTTGAAATACGCCGGCAAGCCTCCGGGGGCCGAGCGTGCCTGGGTCCGCGTGCAACTGCATCGCGACCGGGACGGCTGCGCGGTGCTGACGATCGAGAACTCCCTCGGCCGGCCGATCAACGAGCTGGAAGGAACGGGCCTCGGCAGCCAGTTGATCGAGGCCTTCGCCATGCAGCTCGATACCGAGAGCGAGGTCACCACCGAAGGCAACGTGTTCCGCCTGCACCTGCGCTTCCGCCCCGACACGCGCCACAACCTGCGCGAGCCGGAACAGCGCCGGGTGGTGCTGACCTCGGCGGCCCGCGAGGGCGCGCGCCACTAGGCGGCGCGCTGGGTTTCGGCGTTCCTGCGTTCCTCGGCCATCCTGCGGGCCAGCGCGCGGGCCTTGCGCGCCTGCACCAGCCGCTTGTGGCGGTCCAATTCCACATTGATGAGCGCGCCCATCATCACCGAGAAACCGGCGAGATAGAACCACATGAGCAGCGCCACCACCGCACCGATCGAGCCGTAGATGCGGTTGTAGCTGTCAAAGCGGGCCAGATAGCCTGAAAACGCCACCGAGGCCGCGGCCCAGGCCAGGGCCGCGAACAGCGCCCCCCAGGTGAAGATGCGGGTGCGCGGCGTCTTCACGTTCGGCCCGTAGCGGTAAAGGATGCCGATCCCGATGATCACGATGGAAAACATCGCGGCCCAGGGCACCACGCCAATCAGCCAGTTGCGAACCGGTCCCGGCTCCATGAAGTTGAAGGCCAGGGGCACGATGACGATGGTGGCAAGCCCTAGGATCACCACCCCCACGATGGCCAGCGTCAGCGCATAGGCCAGCACGAAGCCTACGATCGTCGAATGCGACCTGACCCCGTAGGCCGCGTTCAGGCCCCGCACCAGCGCATCGACGCCCGCCCGTGCGGCAATGGTGGCGATCACGAAAGAGATGGCCGAGGCCCAGCCCAGCTGGGTGCGCCCACCCGAGGTCAGCGCGTCGATCTGGGCATGAAGCAGGGCGGCTGCCTGGCTGGGCACAAACTCGTCCACATAGCGGTCGTATTCCTGGATGATCGCCGGATCGAACCACAGCCCCCACAGGGTGATCAGGGCCGCGAGCCCGGGAAACACCGCAAACATGGCGTAAAAGGCCACCCCTGCGGCGATCAGGCCCATGTGGATCTTGTCCATCCGCTCGAACAGGGCGGCGACAAAGCCCCAGGATTCGCGCAGATAGCTGATCATGCAGGCCATCCCGGCATGGCGCGCCCGTCAGTTCGCCGGGACATCGCGCAGCCACAGGGCCTTGCCGCCCATGCGGGCGACAAAGGCGGCATGGGCCTCGCGCTCGGCGGCGGTGATGCGGGGGGCAAGCGGCGCGGGCCGGGCCGCGCGCGGGCGGTGCTGGGTCGTGGCGGCAGGGCCTTCGGCCGCGCGGGCGGGTTCCGCGACCAGCACGAGGTCGGGCTGGCGGCCGCCGATCAGCTCGAGATAGACCTCGGCCAGAAGCTCGCTGTCCAGAAGCGCGCCGTGCAGCGTGCGGTTCGAGTTGTCGATCCCCCAGCGCCGGCACAGCGCATCCAGCGACACCGGGGCGCCCGGAAACTTCTGGCGCGCCATCGCGACCGTGTCGAGCGCGCGCGACATGGGCATCGTGGGATGGCCCGCGCGGCGCAGTTCGGCGTTCAGGAACTTCATGTCGAAGGCGGCATTGTGGATGACCAGCCGGGCATCGCCGATGAAGGCGAGGAAGTCGGCGGCCACCTCGGCAAAGCGCGGCTTGTCGGACAGGAACTCGGTCGAAAGTCCGTGGACCGCGAAGGCGTCCGCCGGCATGTCGCGTTCGGGATTGATGTAGACATGGAAATGCCGGCCCGTGGCCAGGTGGTTCATCAGTTCGACCGCGCCGATCTCGACGATGCGGTCGCCGGTGTCGGGGTCGAAGCCGGTGGTTTCGGTGTCGAGGACGATCTCACGCATGGGTCTTGGTCTTTCGGTCGGCGATCTCGGCCAGGATGGCTTCGACGGCAGCTTCGGCCTGGGCCAGGGTGTCGGTCGGGATGATCCACGTCGCGCGGGCGCGGCGGTCGGCGTCGCTCATCTGCCGGGACAGGATCAGGGATAGCGTCCCTTCGTCCATGCCCGGACGGGCGAGGACGCGGGCGCGCTGGATTTCGGGCGGGGCGGACACGACGGCAATGCCGTCCATATAGGCGTCGGCCCCCGTTTCGAACAGGAGCGGGATGTCGAGCAGGACCACGGGCGCCCCGGCACGGTCCGCCAGGAAGGCAGCGCGGTCGGCGGCAACCAGCGGGTGCACGACGGCTTCAAGTTGGGCCAGACGGCCGGGCGCCTCGGCCAGAAGCCCCTTCAGCACGGCGCGGTCGATGCCCTCGGGGCCTAGGGCCGAAGGGAAAAGCGCGGCCACGGGTTCGACGGCAGCGCCGCCCTTCGCGTAAAGCCGGTGGACGGCAGCATCGGCATCCCAGACGGGCACGCCCCGACGCGCGAACATCGCGGCCGTCGTGGTCTTGCCCATGCCGATGCCCCCGGTCAGGCCGAGCCTGAAGCTCATCCCAGCACCGCCGCGCGCAGGGGTTCGTCGACTTCGGGGCGGACGCCGAACCAGCGCTCGAACCCCGGTGCCGCCTGGTGCAGAAGCATGCCGAGGCCGTCCACGGTGATGCAGCCCCGCGCCCGTCCCGCACGCAGGAACTCGGTGTCGAGCGGGGTGTAGACGAGATCCGTCACCAGCGCCCCGGGTGGCAGTGCCTCCAGCGGCAGATCCAGCGGCTGGCCGCCCTTCATCCCCATTGAGGTCGAGTTGACGACGGTAGCGGCGCCATCCAGCATTTCGTCAAGCCGCGACCAGTCGTGGACGGTCACGCGGGCGCCGAAATCCTCGCGGATCCGCTCGGCGCGGGCGCGGGTGCGGTTGGCGATGCGCAGTTCCGGCACGCCGCGTTCCAGAAGGGCGGCGACCACGGCGCGGGCGGCGCCCCCCGCGCCGATCACCGCCGCCGGGCCCGAGGGCGGGCGCCAGTCAGGCGCCTGTTGCAGCAGATTGGCGATGAAACCGTGCCCGTCGGTGTTGTCGGCATGGATCTTTCCGTCCGGGCCGAAGGTCAGGGTGTTGGCAGCGCCGATCAGCGCCGCACGGTCGGTCACGACATCGGCGAGCGCCAGAACGGCTTCCTTGTGCGGGATCGTCACGTTGACGCCGACAAAGCCCGCGCGAGGCAGCGCATGGAGAACCTGGCCCAGGTGCTCGGGCCGGACAGCCAGGGGAACATAATGACCCGCCACGCCGTAGCGTTTCAGCCAGTGGCCATGCAGCGCAGGCGAACGCGAATGCGCCACCGGCCATCCCATCACCCCCGCCAGCGGCACCTGCACTGCCGGGCCAGCCTGCCCGTCCGCCACTTTCGCCGCCGCGCTGTCGTTCATTCCGTACCCTCGCCGCCCCAGCCCTCCTTGTCTAGCGCGGGGTGCGTTGGAGGGAAAGCGCGGGGTGGGGGAGCCCTGCCTGTGGATAACTGTTCGCCAAACCGCAGGGCAGGACAGGGGTGTGCCCGGGGGACAACTGGATGGACCACGAGGGCTGGGGATGAATGGCCGAGACAAAGAGAGAACACCGGATCCTTGTCCACAGGAAGACAACTATCCCAAGATCAATCCCCGGTCTGTGGATTAACAGAGTTATCCACAGACCGTATATGCGACATAGATCTTTGATCTTGTTCCATTTCCATGTGAGTCGTCCTTGCAGGTCCACAGGGTTTTCCCACAGGCGGATTCCCGTGGATTGAATCACGCGACTCGGCAGTCTTCCGAAGTCCACAGGCCCTACGACTCCATCTACCCTTCTTCTCTTTCCTTTTTTAAAGATAAGGCAGTGAAGTGAGGTCGAATGATCACCGATTGGCTTGCGAGCGTTTACCCGTGGACCAAGGCGTTCCACGTCATGGCGGTGATCTCGTGGATGGCGGGGCTGTTCTACCTGCCTCGGCTGTTCGTGTATCACGCCGAGCGCGGCACAAGCGCGGGCGAGCCGCGCGAAAGCCTGAAGATCATGGAATACAAGCTTCTTCGCTTCATCATGGGGCCGGCTTCGATCGCGACCTGGGTTGCCGGATTGGCGCTGGTCTTCACGCCCGGCATCGTGGACTGGACGATGGTCTGGCCTTGGACCAAGGCCACGGCCGTGCTCGCGATGACGGTCTTTCACCATTGGCTGATGATCGAGCGGAAGAAGCTTGCGCGGGGCGAAGGATCGACCGGGCGGCGCTATCGGCTGATGAACGAAGTGCCGACCCTGCTGATGGTCGTGATCGTGCTGTCGGTGATCGTGAAGTTCTGAAGATTTGACTCACGGCCGCTTCCACCCTATGTGACTCGGCGCGTCCCGTCCGGGGCGAATCCTTCCGACATGAGAACTGCCGCAGCGCCCCAACGGGCAGGTCCGGCGCATGGTGACATGATGACCGAAGAACGTCTCAATCTGGCCGACCTGAAGGCCAAGAGCCCCGCCGACCTGCTGTCGATCGCCGAGGAGTGGGAGATCGAGAACGCCTCGACCATGCGCAAGGGCGAGATGATGTTCTCGCTGCTGAAGGAGCATGCGGAGGAAGGGTTCGAGATCGGCGGTGACGGCGTGCTGGAGGTCGTCCAGGACGGCTTCGGCTTCCTGCGCTCGCCCGAGGCGAACTACCTGCCCGGCCCCGACGACATCTATGTCAGCCCCGACATGATCCGCCAGCACAGCCTGCGGACCGGCGACACCGTTGAGGGCGTGATCCGCGCGCCGGGCGAGAACGAGCGCTATTTCGCGCTGACCAAGGTCGAGAAGATCAACTTCGAGAACCCCGAGAAGGCACGCCACAAGGTGGCCTTCGACAACCTGACCCCGCTTTACCCCAACGAGCGGCTGAAGATGGAACTGGACGATCCCGCGGTGAGGGATCGTTCCGCTCGAATCATCGACCTGGTGGCGCCGATCGGGAAAGGCCAGCGCTCGCTGATCGTGGCGCCCCCGCGCACCGGCAAGACGGTTCTGCTGCAGAACATCGCCCATTCCATCGAGAAGAATCATCCCGAGTGCTATCTGATCGTGCTGCTGATCGACGAGCGGCCCGAGGAAGTGACGGACATGCAGCGGTCGGTGAAAGGCGAGGTCATCAGCTCGACCTTCGATGAGCCGGCGACCCGTCACGTGGCGGTCAGCGAAATGGTGATCGAGAAGGCCAAGCGCCTGGTCGAGCACAAGCGCGACGTGGTGATCCTGCTCGACTCGATCACCCGCCTGGGACGCGCCTTCAACACGGTTGTGCCCTCGTCGGGCAAGGTTCTGACGGGCGGTGTGGACGCGAATGCGCTGCAGCGGCCGAAGCGGTTCTTCGGCGCCGCCCGCAACATCGAGGAAGGCGGCTCGCTGACGATCATCGCAACGGCGCTGATCGATACCGGATCGCGCATGGACGAGGTGATCTTCGAGGAGTTCAAGGGCACCGGCAACAGCGAGATCGTGCTGGACCGGAAGGTTGCCGACAAGCGGGTCTTCCCGGCCATGGACATCCTCAAGTCCGGGACGCGGAAGGAAGAACTGCTGGTGGACCAGAAGGACCTGCAGAAGACCTATCTGCTGCGGCGCATCCTCAACCCGATGGGAACGACGGATGCGATCGAATTCCTGATCTCGAAGCTGAAGCAGACCAAGACCAACGCCGACTTCTTCGAATCGATGAACGCCTGAGCATGGGATGGACACGATCTATGCCGAAGCGACGCCCTCGGGACGGGGTGGGGTCTCTGTCGTCCGCCTGAGCGGGCCGGAGGCGCGCGCCATTGGCGAGGCCATCGCAGGCCCCTTGCCCGAAGCCCGGCGGGCCGAGTTGCGCTTGCTGCGTGACGGGGAACAGATCGACCGTGCGCTGGTGATACGTTTCGACGGGGGCAGCAGCTTCACGGGCGAACCGGTTGTCGAGTTCCATCTTCACGGCGCACCCGTCATCGTTCGAAGGCTTGAAAGGGCGTTGCGGGACCATGGTGCCCGCATTGCCGAGGCGGGCGAGTTTACCCGGCGGGCCCTGCTGAATGGCAGCCTGGCGCTGAGTGAAGTCGAAGCCCTTTCGGACCTGCTGTCTGCCGAGAGCGAGGCGCAGCGGCAGCAGGCCATGAAGATCGTTTCGGGCGATCTCGCACGTTGGACAGGGATGTTGCGGGATCGACTGGTGCGGGCAGGCGCGCTGATCGAGGCCTCGCTGGATTTTGCCGACGAAGACGTGCCTGAAGAGGTGCCCGCAGAAGTGTTTGATCTGCTGGCCCGGGTCCGGCAGGACATCGGGATTGCCATTGCCGGCTACCCTGCTGCCGAGCGGCTGCGGGCAGGCTTCGAGGTGGCGATCGTGGGTCCGCCGAACGCGGGCAAGTCTTCGCTGCTCAACCGTATCGCACAACGCGAACTTGCCTTGGTGAGCGAGATCGCCGGAACCACGCGCGACGTGATCGAACTGCATACGGAACTCGGGGGCTTGGCGGTCACCTTTCTTGACACGGCCGGCTTGCGAGAGACCCGGGACATGGTCGAGGGCATGGGGGTCGAGCGGGCACGGGCACGAGCGAGCGCTGCTGATATTCGCGTGCATCTTTCCGAAGACGGACAGGCGATTTCTGAATTGCTTCGTGACGGTGATCTTGTTGTTCGGACGAAGGCCGACTTGGGTGGTCCAGGTGTTTCTGCGGTGACGGGAGCAGGCGTCCGGGAAATGCTGGACGAGATTCGAAACCGGTTGGCAGGACAAGTCGCGGGAGCGGGAATGATTACCCGGCAGCGGCAGGCGCAGGCGCTTGAGGATGCCGCAAGAGTTCTGGACGTGCATCCGGATCAACCGGCCGAGGTGCTGGCCGAAGCAGTTCGGGCCGCGTCACATCGCTTGGGTGAGGTGGTTGGACGCATCGCGCCCGATGACTACCTTGATGAGATCTTCTCCAGCTTCTGCATCGGCAAGTAGGTGCTTCACGTGAAACATTATGATGTGCTGGTCATAGGTGCGGGACATGCGGGTTTGGAGGCTGCCGCTGCGGCCGCCCGGATGGGTGTACAGGTCGCGCTGGTCACCATGCGTCCTGACGACGCGGGAACGATGTCGTGCAACCCGGCCATCGGCGGCCTCGGCAAGGGTCATCTGGTGCGGGAAATAGATGCGCTGGACGGCCTTATGGGGCGTCTCGCGGACGCGGCAGGGATCCAGTTCCGGCTGCTCAATCGGCGCAAGGGACCGGCAGTCCAAGGGCCGCGGGCCCAAGCTGACCGACAGTTGTATCGCGCCGCGGCAGGTGCAGCGCTTGCCGGACTGAACAGCATTGAAATCGTACTTGGAGAAGTTCGCTCCCTCGTCATCGAGGGGCAAAGGGTTCAGAGAGTTCTCCTTTCCGATGGATCTCAGCTGAGCTGCAATTCCGTCATCGTTGCTGCCGGGACCTTCCTGAACGGATTGATCCATGTCGGCGACAGTGTGCGTCCCGCAGGACGCTGGGGGAACGATCGGGCAGCTGGCCTTTCTGCAAGCTTGCTGTCCTTGAACCTTCCTCTTGGACGTTTGAAGACCGGCACGCCCCCGCGACTGGCGCGGGACTCCATCGACTGGGATAGCTTGCCTCAGCAACCGGGGGACGACGAGCCGACCTTTTTTTCCTTCCTCAGTGACAAACATGCCGCGCCTCAGGTTTCCTGCGCCATCACCCAGACCAATGCCAGGACTCACGACATCATCCGGCAGAATCTCGGACGCTCCGCGATGTACGGCGGTCACATAAATGGGGTGGGGCCTCGTTACTGTCCTTCGATCGAAGACAAGGTGGTACGCTTCTCTGAAAAGGACTCTCACCAGATTTTTCTGGAGCCGGAGGGGATAGACAACGATCTGGTTTATCCGAACGGCATATCGACCTCGATGCCCTTGGATGTGCAGCATGATTATGTCCGCTCCATTCGCGGCCTAGAGGAGGCCGTGATCGTTCAACCCGGCTATGCGGTTGAGTATGACTTCATCGATCCTCGATCACTCCGGCCAACTCTCGAGACCAAGAACGTCAAGGGCCTTTACCTAGCGGGCCAGATCAACGGGACCACAGGCTATGAGGAAGCGGCGGCGCAAGGGATGGTGGCAGGGCTGAACGCGGCGTTGGATGTCCAAGGACGCTCTCCCGCGATCTTCAGTCGCACGGAAAGCTATATCGGCGTCATGATAGACGACTTGATCACGCGTGGGGTGACCGAGCCTTACCGCATGTTCACCTCACGTGCTGAATTCAGGTTGTCTCTCAGGATCGACAATGCCGATCGTCGCCTGACGCCATGGGGGACCGAGCTGGGGCTTGTGGGCGAAGATCGCGCTCGACAGTTCGCTGACAAGCTGCAGCGCTTCATCTCCCTGCGGAAGAAAGCCGAAGAAACGGTCTTCACTCCGAAGCAGCTCGAAGCCTGCGGTGTCGTAGTACGCCAGGACGGGCGGCGGCGCTCGGCCTTTGATCTTCTGGGCCAAGCGGACCTAGAACTCGAAAGTGTGTCTTCCGTGTTGCCTTCCGACTTGACCGAGGACCCCGACACCCTGACGCTTGTCCGAAATGATGCCTTGTACGCGCAGTTCACCGTGCGACAGGAACGTGACGCTGCTGACATTCGCCGTCATGAAGGTTGGTCGGTTCCGCAGGAACTTGACTACGCCAGCGTGAAAGGCCTGTCGCGCGAGCTTCAGATCAAGTTGTCCACTCGTCGCCCGGCTACTCTGGCGCAGGCTGCAGCCATCGAGGGGATGACACCAGCTGCCCTGACACTGTTGATCGCCACCCTGCGTAACCTACAGGATGCAGTGGCGTGATTGCTTCACGTGAAGCCGACCTCGCTGCCTTTGCAGCCCTGATCCGCAAATGGAACCCCGCGATCAATCTTGTGGCTCCTTCGACACTGAAGGATCTCGAGACGCGGCACCTTGAGGATAGCTTGCAACTGGCCAACCTTCAGGATGAACCGGCCGGTCTCTGGCTGGACATCGGAAGCGGTGGGGGGTTGCCCGGGATTGTCCTGGCCATCTGTCGGCCGGACTGCAAGATCAGCCTTGTCGACTCGGACCGTCGGAAGGTCGCCTTCCTGCAGGCGACCATCCGTCAGTTGGACCTCAAGAACTGCACCGCCACCGCGACACGCATCGAAGACCTTCCACCTGCGTCAGCCGACAACCTCAGTGCGCGTGCGCTTGCCCCGATGGATCGCCTCATGCCATATGTCGCCCGGCATCTTGCGGAAAATGGGACGGCTTGGCTTATGAAAGGACGCAACTGGCAAGCAGAACTTGATACTGCCCGAGAGAGTTGGAACTTCGATGTTGTCGTGCATCCCAGCATGACAGATTCGGCTTCAGCGATCCTTGCCATCCGCGATGTCCATCATGTCTGATCGCCTGATTCTCGCCATTGCGAACCAGAAAGGTGGGGTGGGAAAGACCACGACCGCGATCAATCTGGGCGCCGCCTTGGCTGAACAAGGCCTGCCGGTCACCATTATCGATCTGGATCCGCAGGGGAATGCCTCGACCGGTCTGGGTATTGATGCCGAGAGCCGCGAGACGACAAGCTACGACTTCCTTACAGGGGAAAGCGACTGGAGCGCGGCGCGGCGCGAAACGGCTCTGCCCAACCTCACTGTCATCCCTGCGACTGCGGATCTGGCTTCGGCGGAGCTCGATATCGCGACCCGGCCTCGCCGGACCCAACTGCTTGCCGATGCGCTTGGTGCGGCCGAGGGGGTGGTGCTGATCGACTGCCCGCCTGCCCTCGGGCTTCTGACTCTCAACGCCATGGTGGCGGCAGACGGGGTGATCGTGCCCCTCCAGGCCGAGTTCTACGCTCTCGAAGGTTTGTCGCAGCTCATGCTGACCATTCGCGAAGTGCGGACCACGGCCAATCCCCGGCTCCGGATCGAAGGGGTTCTGCTGACCATGGCGGACTCCCGCAACAACCTTTCGCAGCAGGTCGAGGCAGATGCCCGCAAGACGCTCGGGCCGCTTGTGTTCAGGACCGTCGTGCCCCGCAATGTGCGGGTCTCCGAGTCCCCCTCCTATGCCCTGCCGGTGATCCACTACGATCCGGCTTCGAAGGGCAGCGCCGCGTATCGCGCACTTGCGCAAGAACTTCTCGCCAAGGGTATCGACAGGAGAAAGGCCGCAAATGGCTGATCCGAAACCCCGCAAAGGCGGCCTGGGCCGCGGTCTTTCGGCTCTGATGGCCGATGTCGAGCTCGCACCGGGGGCACCTGCGCCCGGTCCCGGCCGCGCGCCGCTTGCCGTTCCGGTCGAGCAACTCATTCCGAACCCCGACCAGCCGCGGCGCCAGTTCGAACCCGAGGCGCTGGCTGAACTCGCGGCGTCCATCCGCAACCGGGGCGTCCTTCAGCCCCTGATCGTCCGTCCCCACCCGACCGAGCCCGACCTTTACCAAATCGTCGCCGGAGAGCGTCGCTGGCGTGCCGCACAGATCGCCCAGCTGCACGAACTTCCTGTTCTGGTGCGTGAACTCAACGACACCGAGGTGCTTGAGGTCGCCCTGATCGAGAACATCCAGCGCGCCAACCTGAACGCGATCGAAGAAGCCACCTCCTTTCGGCAATTGATGGACCGTTTCGGCCATACGCAGGAAAAGCTGGCCGATGCGCTCGACAAGAGCCGCAGCCACATCTCCAACTCGCTACGTCTTCTGAACCTGCCCGATCAGGTTCAGGGCTTCGTGCGCGAGGGCAAGATCAGTGCGGGCCACGCACGCGCCCTGATCACGGCGCCGGACCCGGTCGCCATGGCCCGGAAAGTCATCGACCGCAATCTTTCCGTTCGCGAGACGGAAGCCTTGGCCCGTCAACAGGCCGAGCGGCCCGAACCGGCTGCGCGCGTCCGCGCCGAAAAGGACGCCGACACGCGCGCGCTCGAGGCCGACCTTTCTGCCCACCTGAAGATGCGCGTCAGGATCGAGCATGCAGGCCAGGAAGGCGGTCGCCTCACGATCACCTATCGTGATCTCGACCAGCTGGACCGGCTGTGCCAAGCCCTTGGCGCCGGGCTGTAAGGTTCAGGCCAAGGCGCGCAGGATAGCATTCAACACAGGCCGGCCTGTCTCGGTGGCGCGCAATCGTCCCTGACAAAGCTCCACGAGCCCCAGCGCCGATAGGTCTGCTACGGCGACCTCGGGCAGCGGGGCTCCCGAGAGCCTCTCGTATCGGGCAACATCCATCCCCTCTGCCAGCCGCGTGGACATTAGCAGATATTCCGTGGCCTGTTCCATCGTGGGAACAGGGACCCGGGGCAACTCTCCCGATCCATGCCGCACCGCATCAAGCCATGCGCCCGGGGCGCGCGGGGCCTCCGTCGCCCACCGTTGTCCTTCAAGCATCAGCCGTCCGTGGGCTCCCGGCCCGATGCCGGCCCAGTCCCCCTGACGCCAATAGACAAGGTTGTGCCGGCTTTCCGCACCGGGCCGCGCGTGGTTCGAAACCTCGTAGGCCGGAAGGCCATGGGCAGAACAAATATCCTGCGTATCCAGGTACATGTCAGCCGCCAGATCATCGTCGGGCAGGCCCTTCAGCTTGCCCGCGGCGGCTCGCGCGCCGAAGGCCGTCCCGTCCTCGATCGTCAGCTGGTAGAGCGACAGGTGGTCCACTGCCATGCCCAAGGCTTCGCGCAGCTCGGCTTTCCACCCCTCGCGCGTCTGCCCCTGCCGGGCATAGATCAGGTCGAAGCTCACCCGGCCGAAGCAGGCGCGGGCCACGTCGAAGGCAGCCTGCGCCTCGGCAACACTGTGCAGCCGCCCCAGGCGGCGCAGGTCATCATCGTTCAACGCCTGCACACCCATCGACAGCCGGTTGACCCCGGCAGCGGCATAACCCGCAAATCGGCCGCGCTCGACGCTTCCGGGGTTGGCTTCCAGCGTGATCTCAAGATCGTTGGAAAAGCTCCAGCCCGCCCGCGCGGCCTCGATCACGCCTGCGACCACCTCGGGGTCCATCAGCGACGGGGTTCCGCCTCCGAAGAAGATGCTGCGCAGCACCCGCGGTCCCGTCTCGGCCGAAAGCCGCGCGATCTCCAGCCGGTAAGCGTCGAGCCACGCGCGCTGGTCGATCGAGGCCACGACATGGCTGTTGAAATCGCAATATGGGCATTTCGAGGCACAGAACGGCCAATGGATGTAAAGCCCGAAGCCGCCGTCCCGCCAATCCTCGTGAGCGCTGTCCAACACTATCCCAGCTTCGCCTTCAGCTTGTCAAAGGCCCGAGCCCGATGGCTGATCGCGTTCTTTTCCCCGGCGGTCAGTTCCGCATAGGTGCGCTCTCCGCCGTCCGGCACGAACATCGGGTCATAGCCATGTCCCAGCTGCCCCCGCGGCGGCCAGACGAGCCGCCCGGGCGCCACGCCCTCGAAGACTTCCTCGTGCCCGTCCGGCCACAACATCAGCAGCGTGGCCCGGAACTGGGCCGTTCGCGGCTCGGGTACACCCCGGGCCTCCAGCTCGGTCCACGTCCGCGTCATGGCCTGCATGAAATCGCGTCCATTCCCGGTCTCGGCCCAATCCGCCGTATGCACGCCCGGAGCCCCGTCCAGCCCGTCCACGGTGATCCCGCTGTCATCCGCCAGCACCGGCAGGCCGGTCGCCTCCATGGCCGCGCGTGCCTTGATGCGCGCATTGCCCAGAAAGCTCGTCTCGGTCTCGACAGGCTCCTCCAGGCCCATCTCGGCCGCACCCACGACCTCGATGCCATGCGGAGAGAACAGCGCGCGCATCTCCTCCAGCTTGCCGGCGTTGTGGGTGGCGACCAGCAGCTTTCCCTCGGTGAACCGCCTCACGACACTGCCGCCTTCTGCGCCTCGACCAATTGCGCGATCCCCGCCTCGGCCAGGTCCAGCAGCGAGCCCATCTCGGCCCGGGAAAAGGCCGAGCCTTCCGCGGACATCTGCACCTCGACCAGACGCCCCGCGCCGGTCATGACGAAGTTGCCGTCAGTGCCCGCCTCGCTGTCCTCGGCATAGTCTAAATCCAGCACCGGCTGGCCCGCATAGATCCCGCAACTGACGGCGGCCACATGGTCCATGATCGGGTCGCTCGTCACCAGGCGCGCCGCCAGCAGCTTGCTCACCGCCAGGCGCAGCGCCACCCAGCCGCCTGTGATCGCGGCGCAACGGGTGCCTCCGTCGGCCTGGATGACGTCGCAGTCGATCACGATCTGCCGCTCGCCCAAGGCCAGCCGGTCCACGCCCGCCCGCAAGGCACGCCCGATCAGGCGCTGGATCTCCTGCGTGCGGCCGGACTGCTTGCCTGCCGCCGCCTCGCGCCGGTTGCGGCTGTGGGTCGCCCGGGGCAGCATCCCGTATTCCGCCGTGACCCAGCCCTGGCCCGTTCCGCGCAGGAAGGCCGGCGGCTTTTCCTCGATCGAGGCCGAGCACAGCACATGCGTGTTCCCCATCCGGATCAGGCACGATCCTTCGGCATGCGCCATGACGCCCGTTTCGATTGAAATCGGGCGCAGTTCGACTAACTTCCGGCCAGAGGGTCGCATATGTGGTCCTTTCTCGGCCCGATATGGGCCTTCGCCTTGATCGTCGCAAATTACAGGCCCCGTCCGGACCACCGCAACCCGAATGCCCCAGCCTGACCTGTTCGCAGACCTGAACGACCGCTCACGCGAGGTCTTCCGCCGCGTCGTCGAGGGCTACCTGGACACCGGCGAGCCGGTGGGCTCGCGCACGCTGACCCGCAGCATGCCGGTTTCCGCGGCGACCATCCGCAATGTCATGCAGGACCTTGAACACATGGGCCTGCTGGAAAGCCCCCATGTCTCGGCTGGCCGCTTTCCCACCCAACTGGGCCTGCGCCTTTTTGTGGACGGGTTGATGGAGGTGGGTCCCATCGGACCCGAGGACCGCGTCCGCATCGCCGAGATCATGGGCGACATGCCGGCCGACACCGCGGCCATGCTCGACCGCGTGTCTACTGCGCTGTCCACCCTGACCCGGGGTGCCTCGGTCGTGCTGATGCCCCGGCAGGAGGAAGCGCCGCTCAAGCATATCGAGTTCGTCAGCCTCGCCCCGGGCCGTGCCCTGGTGATCCTGGTCTTCGCCGATGGGCGGGTCGAGAACCGCCTATTCACTCCTCCGCCCGGTCAGACCCCAAGCTCGCTGCGCGAGGCGGGCAATTTCCTGTCCGCCCGGGGCGAGGGGCACACGCTGGCGGAACTGCGCCGCGACATCGTCGAACATCTTGCCCGCGCGCGGCAGGACCTCGACACGCTCGCGGCCCAGCTTGTGGAAACCGGCCTTGCCTCCTGGGACGCCGATGCCTCGGATCCGCGCCTGATCGTGCGCGGCCGCGCGAACCTTCTTGAACATGAGGCGGCCGACCTTGACCGGATCCGCAGCCTTTTCGACGATCTGGAACGCAAGCGCGACATCGCCCGCTTTCTGGAACTGGCGGAAGAAGCCCCCGGCGTGCGCATCTTCATCGGTTCGGAAAACGAGCTTTTCTCACTTTCGGGTTCCTCTCTCGTTGTTTCGCCCTATATGAACGCTGATCGCCGGATTGTGGGGGCGGTGGGTGTAATCGGGCCGACGCGCCTGAATTACGGCCGCATCGTCCCGATTGTGGATTACACTGCTCAGCTGGTCGGCAAGGCCTTGTCCGACCGCAAAGGATGAAAGATGAACGACACGCTGACGCCTCATGATCTGTCCTATCTGCCGCTGAAGGATGACTCCGGCGACGCTCTCGCCGCAGACCCGCTGGCTGTCGATCCCCTTGACGCCGATGGCGAGGATCCCCGGCTCGCGGCGGTGACGGCTGAACGCGACGATTACCGTGATCGGTTCATGCGCGCGCTGGCGGATGCCGAGAATGCCCGCAAGCGCGCCGACAAGGACCGCCGCGAAGCGGAGAACTACGGCGGCTCGAAGCTCGCCCGCGACCTTCTGCCCGTCTATGACGCCCTGAGCCGGGCGATCGAGTCCGCCGACCGGTCGGTCGCGCCCGAGCTGCTGGAAGGGGTCGAACTGACCCTGCGCGAGCTTCAGAACGTCTTCGGCCGCCACGGTATCCGGGTCATCGCGCCTGCCGTCGGGGACCGCTTCGATCCCCAGCAGCACGAGGCGATGTTCGAAGCCCCCGTTCCCGGCACCCGCGCGGGCGACATCATCCAGGTCATGGCCAACGGCTTCATGCTGCACGACCGGCTGCTGCGCGCGGCCCAGGTCGGGGTGTCATCCCTGCCCGCTGGCAACTGACACCTGCCGCCTTCGGGAATACAACCTTCATCGGACTTGATCGCGCGATGATCGGCCCTAACCTTCCGCCAGGTCAAGGGAGGGCCGGTCATGGCAGATACTGCGGGAATCAGGATCCATCCAGCCGTGGACAACGGCGTCAAATCCGCTGAGCAGGATTTCTCGGGGGGTGAACTCACCTGCCGCTGCACTTCGAACCCCGTAAGGGTCCGGATCAACACGCAGACCGCCCATAACCACGTCTGCGGCTGCACCAAGTGCTGGAAGCCCGACGGCGCGATCTTCAGCCAGGTGGCCGTGGTCGGCCGCGATGCGGTCGAAGTCGTGGAAAACGGCGACAAGCTGCAGGTCGTCAACAAGGACGCCCCGATCCAGCGCTATGCCTGCACCGAATGCGGCACCCACATGTATGGCCGCATCGAGAACACCGAGCATCCCTTCTACGGTCTCGACTTCGTCCACACCGAGCTTTCCGACAAGGAAGGCTGGGCCGCGCCGGAGTTCGCGGCCTTTGTTTCCTCGATCATCGAATCCGGGGTAAGTCCGGATCGTCTGCCTGCCATTCGTGCCCGTCTCAGGGAACTGGGGCTCGAACCTTATGACGCGCTGTCACCCCCCCTGATGGACGCGATCGCGACGCATGTTGCCAAGAAGACCGGCAAGTTGAACACGTTGAACGTGTAACGCCTGCCAAAGCCCGTCGATCCAGGGGGCCGGCCATGCCGGCCCCTTCGGCGCGACACCCGGCCGGACGGCCCCACACCAAGGAGAACAGAATGAGAACTCGTGCCGCCGTCGCGCTGGAAGCCGGCAAGCCGCTGGAAATCATGGAAGTGAACCTCGAAGGCCCCAAGGCCGGCGAGGTGCTGGTCGAGATCAAGGCCACGGGCATCTGCCATACCGACGACTTCACCCGGTCGGGCGCGGACCCGGAGGGGATCTTCCCCTCGATCCTGGGACACGAGGGCGCGGGCGTGGTGGTCGAGGTCGGTCCCGGCGTCACCACGGTCAAGCCGGGCGACCACGTGATCCCGCTCTACACCCCTGAATGCCGTCAGTGCGCCTCGTGCCTGTCGGGCAAGACGAACCTCTGCACGGCCATCCGGGCGACCCAGGGCCAGGGCCTGATGCCCGACGGGACCACCCGCTTCTCGATGCTCGATGGCACGCCCATCATGCATTACATGGGCTGCTCGACCTTCTCCAACTACACCGTCCTGCCCGAGATCGCGGTGGCAAAGGTCCGCGAGGACGCGCCCTTCGACAAGATCTGCTATATCGGCTGCGGCGTGACGACCGGCATCGGCGCGGTCATCAACACGGCCAAGGTGGAAATCGGCGCCAAGGCGGTGGTCTTCGGCCTGGGCGGGATCGGGCTGAACGTGATCCAGGGCCTGCGGCTCGCGGGCGCGGACATGATCATCGGCGTGGACCTGAACCCCGACAAGAAGCCGATGGCCGAGCGCTTCGGCATGACCCACTTCATCAACCCCAGGGAAGTGGACAACGTCGTCCAGGAAATCGTCAGCATGACGAAGACCCCCTTCGACCAGATCGGCGGCGCGGATTACACCTTCGACTGCACCGGCAACGTCACCGTGATGCGCCAGGCGCTGGAATCGGCCCATCGCGGCTGGGGCCAGTCCATCGTCATCGGCGTGGCGCCGGCCGGGGCCGAGATCTCGACCCGTCCGTTCCAGCTGGTCACCGGCCGCGTCTGGAAGGGCTCGGCCTTCGGCGGCGCCCGCGGGCGGACCGACGTGCCGAAGATCGTGGACTGGTACATGGACGGCAAGATCGAGATCGACCCCATGATCACCCACACCCTCAAGCTCGAGGATATCAACAAGGGCTTCGACCTGATGCATTCGGGTGAATCCATCCGGTCGGTCGTCATTTACTGATCCTCAAGGGATGCTTAGGTAAGACTGCGGCGGGGCCCGGACCGGGCGTCCCGCCGCAATGCTGAAAGGATGATTCCATGCTGCGCCCCTTCCCGCCCCACCGCCTGGACGATGACGACGACGACGAGGAAGAGGACGAGCCGCGCGAAGACCGCCAGAAGGGCGAGGACCTGGGCCTTCCGCAAAGCCCCTCGATCGACAAGCTGTATTTCCAGTCGCGCACGGTGATCGTCGCGGGCACGATCAACGACAAGCTCGCGCAGCGCACCGTTTCGCACCTGCTCGCGCTGGCCGAGGACAGCGACAAGCCGATCAACATGCTGATCTCGTCGCCGGGCGGCCATGTCGAATCGGGCGACATGATCCATGACGTGATCAAGTTCATCCGCCCGACCGTGCGCACGATCGGCTCGGGCTGGGTGGCGTCGGCCGGCGCGCTGATCTTCGTGGGCGCGCAGCGGGAAAACCGCTTCTGCCTGCCCAACACGCGCTTCCTGATCCACCAGCCCTCGGGCGGGATTGGCGGCACCTCGTCCGACATGATGATCCAGGCCGAGCAGGTCCGCCTGATGCGCGACCGGCTGAACCAGATCTTCGCCGAGGCCACCGGCCAGCCGGTCGAGCGGATCGAGAAGGACACCCAGCGCGACTTCTGGCTGAACACCCAGGAGGCGCTGGACTATGGCCTGCTGGGCCGCGTGATCCGCAGCATGGACGAGCTGAAATGACCCTTGACCGGGCGGAGCTTCGCATCCGCCCCGCCACCTCCGCCGACCACGACGCGATCTGGGCCATCCTCGAACCCGTCTACCGGGCGGGAGAGACCTACTGCATTCCGCGCGACATCTCGCGCGGGGATGCGCTGGCGGACTGGTTCGCCGCCCCCTTCAGCGCCTTCGTGGCCGAGCAGGGCGGCGAGGTGCTGGGCACCAGCCACGTCGGCCGCAACCGCCCCGGCGGCGCGTCCCACGTGGCCAATGCCAGCTTCGCCACCGCCCCCGCCGCGCGTGGCCGCGGCGTGGCCGCGGCGCTGGTCGCCCATGCCAAGGACTGGGCCCGCGCGCAGGGCTTCCGGGCGATGCAGTTCAACTTCGTCGTCGCCACCAACGCCGATGCCGTCCATTCGTGGCAGAAGGCGGGCTTTGCCATTGTCGGCCGCCTGCCCGGTGCGTTTCTTCACCCGGCGCAGGGCTATGTCGATGCCCTCGTGATGTATCACGACCTGACCGGAGGAGCCGAAACGTGACCCTTGAAACCCTGTCCGAGAACCGCAGCTTCGGCGGCACCCAGGGCGTTTATCGCCACAAGTCGCAGGCGACCGGCACCGACATGACCTTCGCGGTCTACCTGCCGCCCGATGCCGCCGACGGGCCGGTTCCCGTGCTGTGGTATCTCTCCGGCCTGACCTGCACGCATGAGAACGCCATGACCAAGGCGGGTGCGCAGCAGTTCGCGGCCGAGGCGGGGATCGCGCTCATCTTCCCCGACACCTCGCCCCGGGGCGAGGGCGTGGCCAACGACGAGGCCTATGACCTGGGCCAGGGCGCGGGCTTCTACGTCAACGCCACGCAGGACCCCTGGGCGCCGCATTTCCGCATGTGGGACTATGTCGTCGAGGAACTGCCCGGCGTGGTCTTCGACAGCTTCCCGCTGGACCGCGAGGCGCAGGGGATCACAGGCCATTCAATGGGCGGCCATGGCGCGCTGACCATCGCCATGACCCATCCCGAGCGCTACCGCAGCGTGTCTGCCTTCGCGCCGATCACCAACCCGACCGAATCGGATTGGGGCCGCAAGCAGTTCTCGGCCTATCTGGGCGAGGACCGCGCGACCTGGCGCCCTCATGACGCGACCCTGCTGATGGTGGAAAGGGGATTTCCGGGCGAGGTGCTGATCGACCAGGGGGCGAACGACCAGTTCCTTGATCTGCTCAAGCCCGAATCACTGGCCCAGGCCATGGCCGCGCGCCGCCAGCCCGGCTGGCTGCGGATGCAGCCGGGCTATGACCACAGCTACTGGTTCGTCCAGACCTTCATGGCCGACCATGTTCTGTGGCACGCCGAGCGGCTGGCCTGAACCCTCCGGGCCGGCGGAGCTGATACCCGCCGGCTCGGCCTCCTCCATTGCCGACTAAGACTTTTCGCCTAGCCCCGGCATAGGTCGTTGACGGAAAGATATTAGAAGAGAACTCTCTCTCATGCTCAGGCCGCCGCCCCGCGGCGCCTTGGGCGAAAAAAGGGGAGGGAGACGATGAAACTCACGCTGACCGGCGCCAGTGTGGCGCTCTTGCTGTCGAGTTCGGCCATCCTGGCCAATGACAGCGTCCAAGAAGCCATTGCCGTTCCCGGCCAGTGGGCCATCCAGACCGGCGACTACGCCAACACCCGCTATTCGCAACTGGACCAGATCAACCGCGACAACGTGGGCGACATGCGCGTCGCCTGGACCTTCTCGACCGGCGTCCTGCGGGGGCACGAGGGCTCGCCGCTGGTGATCGGGGACATCATGTATGTCCACACGCCCTTCCCGAACAACGTCTTCGCGCTGGACCTGGCCAACGACGGCCAGATCATCTGGCGCTACGAGCCGCAGCAGGACCCGGAAGTCATCGCGGTCATGTGCTGCGACACGGTGAACCGCGGCCTCGCCTATGCCGACGGCATGATCCTGCTGTCGCAGGCCGACACCACGGTTGTCGCCCTCGACGCCAAGACGGGCGAACAGAAATGGGCGACCAAGGTCGGCGACCCGGCCATCGGCGAAACGCTGACCGCGACCGTCATGCCGGTCAAGGACAAGGTCATGGTCGGCATCTCGGGCGGCGAATACGGCGTCCGCGGACGCATGACGGCGCTGAACCTGTCGGACGGCGCAGTGGCGTGGAAGGCCTTTTCGACCGGCCCGGACGAGGAAATGCTGGTCGACCCGGAAAAGACCATGCATCTGGGCAAGCCGGTCGGCAAGGACAGCTCGCTCAACAGCTGGGAAGGCGACCAGTGGAAGATCGGCGGCGGCACGATCTGGGGCTGGTTCTCGTATGACCCGGAACTGGACCTGATCTACTACGGCACCGGCAACCCCTCGACCTGGAACCCGTCGCAGCGTCCGGGCGACAACCGCTGGTCCATGACGATCATGGCCCGCGATCCCGACGACGGGATGGCCAAGTGGTTCTACCAGATGACGCCCCATGACGAATGGGACTTCGACGGCGTCAACGAGATGATCCTGACCGACCAGGACTTCAACGGCCAGGCGCGCAAGCTGCTGACCCACTTCGACCGCAACGGCTTCGCCTATACGCTGGACCGCGGCACGGGCGAGCTGCTGGTCGCCAAGAAATACGACCCGACCGTGAACTGGGCGACCGAGGTCAACATGGACCCTGCCAGCGACCAGTATGGCCGCCCGCAGGTCGTGGCCGAATACTCGACCGCCCAGACCGGAGAGGACGAGAACACCACCGGCATCTGCCCGGCGGCACTGGGGTCCAAGGACCAGCAGCCCGCGGCCTTCTCGCCCAAGACCAACCTGTTCTACGTGCCGACGAACCACGTCTGCATGGACTACGAACCCTTCCGCGTCGCCTATACCGCCGGCCAGCCCTATGTCGGCGCCACCCTGTCGATGTACCCGGCCCCGAACAGCCATGGCGGCATGGGCAACTTCATCGCCTGGGACAACATCGCGGGCGAGATCAAGTGGTCGCTGCCGGAACGCTTCTCGGTCTGGTCGGGCGCCCTGGCGACCAACGGCGACGTGGTCTTCTACGGCACGCTGGAGGGCTATCTGAAGGCCGTCGATGCCGAAACGGGCAACGAGCTTTACCGCTTCAAGACGCCCTCGGGGATCATCGGCAACGTCATGACCTATGAGCATGCCGGCAAGCAGTATGTGGGCGTGCTGTCCGGCGTCGGCGGCTGGGCCGGCATCGGACTGGCCGCGGGCCTCACCAACCCGAACGAGGGCCTGGGCGCGGTCGGCGGCTATGCGGCGCTGTCGGACTTCACCGAACTCGGCGGTCAGCTGACCGTGTTCGAACTGCCGGGCGATGCGCCCGGGGCGGCGACCACGCAGGCGGCCACCTCGCAGCCCGCGACGACGGCGGACATCGCCAATGCCGCCTCGGCCCAGGCCGCAGGCGCCGCCGCGGCGACCGCCGCGGATGCGGCGACCACGCCCAGCCCGGTGATGCCGGCGCAGGGCACGGCCGACCCTTCGGCCCCGGCCGAGGGCATGGGCGCAGGCAAGTCCACCGCCACCGGCGGCGTGCCCATGGAGCCTGCAGCCGACGCCGCGGCGTCGGGCGGCGCGGCAGCGGCGCCCGCCGATCCCTCCGCTCCGGCGGAAGGTCAGGGCGCGGGCAAGTCCACCGCCACGGGCGGGGTCCCGATGGAGCCCGCGGCGGATGCCGCGGCCGGTGGAACCGCACCCGCGTCGAACTGACGGTTCCCTGAACAGGACCAGGGTTTGACGATCCAGATGCCGCCCCGGGGGCCAACCTCGGGGCGGTCCCATCTGAAAGGATGGGGCAACCAGGGGAGAGAGAAAGAATGATCGCCACGACCGTACGTGCCACGGCGGCAAGCCTCGCGTTCGCCACCGCAGCCTTCGCGCAGACCGCCGCCGCACCCGCCACCGCGCCTGCCGCTGCCGACTCTGCGGCACCCGCCGCGACCCAGCCGAACCGCGGCTCGTCCACCCCCATCCCCGAAGGCGCCACCACGGTCGAGATGAAGGCCAACGCTGCGGGCTCTGCCGTTGCCACGGGCGCCGGAGAAGTTGCGGCCCACCAGACCGTCAGCGTCGTCAAGCCCACGCTGGAAGGGCTGGACCTGACGCCCGACCACATGGAGAACGGCCGCTGGTACAATGCCGAGGGCATCCCCGTGCCCAATATCCAGAACGGCCAGGTCGATTACGCGACCTTCTCGGGCTATCGCCGCTATCACGCGGAATGCCATGTGTGTCACGGGCCGGACGGCGAAGGCTCGACCTATGCCCCGGCCCTGAAGGAGTCGGTCGTTCACCGGATCGACTATTACGCTTACCAGGAAATCGTCGCCTCGGGGAAACAGGACGTGAACAAGGCGGCGAACCTGGTGATGCCGGCCTTCGGCACCAACCGGAACGTCTGGTGCTACGTGGACGACATCTATGTCTATCTGCTGGCCCGCGGCACCGAGGCCATCCCGCGCGGCCGCCCCGCCGACAAGGCCGACAAGTCCGAGGAGTTCGCGGCGCAGGAAGCCTCCTGCATGGAGGGCTGATCATGCGGGGCCTTCGCGCGGCCTGGATCTGCGCGGCGCTGGCGCTTGGCGCCGGTGGGGCCGGTGCGCAGGTCGCGGACCTGCGCTCGACCACCGCGCTGCGGGTCTGCGCCGACCCGGCGGCCGAGCCGATGTCGCTGGAGGACGGCACCGGCTTTGAAAACCGCATCGCCGATCTGCTGGCCGACCGGCTCGGCCTGCCGCTTGAATATTTCTGGTTTCCCCAGGGGATGGGCTTCATCCGCAAGACGCTGCTGGACGGCAATTGCGATGTGGTGGTCGGCTATGCCCAGGGCGACGAACTGGTGCAGAACACCAACCATTACTACACCTCGGTGTACGGCATCGTGACCCGCAAGGACGGCGAACTGGCGGGCGTGGACCGCCTGACCGATCCGGCGCTGAAGGGCCATGACATCGGTGTCGTCGCGGGCACGCCCCCGGCCACGCACATGGCCCGCGCGGGCCTGGCCAAGGACATGCGGGGCTGGGACCTGTTCGTGGACCGCCGCGTGGAAAACCCGGTCGGCGACATGCTGACGGGCGTGCGCGACGGCACGCTGGACGCGGCGGTCCTGTGGGGGCCGCTGACAGGGCCGCTGGTCAAGGCCGATCCCGAGCTGCAGTTCACGCCGCTGCTGAAGGAGGAGGGCGGGCCCAAGCTCTTCTACCGCATCACCATGGGCGTCCGCCCCAGCGACCAGGAATGGAAGCGGCAGCTCAACAGCCTGATCCGTCGCAACCAGGATGACATCAACGCCATCCTGCACGAGGCCGGCGTGCCCCTGGTGGACGACTACGGGCGGCAGATGCTGCCATGAGGCGGCTGGTGGTCGGCCTGGCGCTTGCGACGCTCGTCAGCCCGGCGCTGTCCGCCCCACCCGAGCCGCCGGGCTTCCACGGCGAGCCTTACCGTTCGCCCGTGCCCGAAACGCTGGCGGGCGCGACAGTGCTGGACTTCGCGGGGATGCAGGACTGGCGTGCCCGGGGCGCGGTGCTGATCGACGTGATGCCTCAGGTCCGCAAGCCCGCCGACCTGCCCGAGGGCACGCTGTGGCGGCAGCCCTCGCATTACACCATCCCCGGCGCGGTCTGGCTGCCCGACACGGGCTATGACCGGCTTGCGCCCCAGGTCGAGGCCGCGTTCTTCGCGGCGCTCGACCGCCTGACCCATGGCGACAAGACCGCGCCGCTGGTGTTCTTCTGCAAGGCCGACTGCTGGATGAGCTGGAACGCCGCGCGGCGCGCGGTCCTGCGCGGCCACGGTCGGGTCGGATGGTTCCCCCAGGGCACCGACGCCTGGCTGGCCGAGGGCGAGGATCTGGTCCCCGCCACGCAACCCTAACGGTCGGGCCCCACGAACAGCCCGAAGGATCGCGGCCCGTCCGGCACCTCGATCACCTGCTCGATCACCAACCTTTCGCCGTCGATGATCGACAACTCGTTGCTGTCCCAGCTTGCCACCGCAAGCCGGCGGCCGTCCGACAGGGCGGCGATCCCCTCGGGGTAGTCCCCGATCCCGATGCTGCCCAGGGTTTCCAGCGAGTCCGGGTCGAAGACCGTCACCGTCGCCGCATACTGGTCGGTGACAAACCCCTTTCCCGCTGCGAAGCCTACGCCATAGGGATGGTCGCCCGTCTCGACCGATCCGAGCCGGGCGCCGCTTGCGGCCTCCAGCACCGTGACGCTGCGGGATTGCACGTCCGTGGTCCAGAAGCGGCCGTCATGGAAGGCCACCGCATAGGGATGGCTGCCGGTTGCGGCCGTCCACAGCGGCCGGCCGCTGTCCGCGTCGAAAGCCGAGACGCAGTCGTCGTCCCGTTCCGCCAAGGCCACGATCCGCCCGTCGCCCGACAGCACCACGCCCGCGGGCGCGCGTCCCGTCGGGGCCGACCATCGCTCATGCCGGCCAGAGGGGTCGAGCCGCCGCAACCGGGCACCATACCAGTCCGCCACGATCAGGTCGCCGCCCGGGGCAATGGCGATGCCGAAGCTGCCTTCGCCCAGGGGCACCCGGTCCAGCACCTTGCCCCGGCTGTCCAGCAGCGTCAGCTCGCCGCTGTCCGCCGCGATGACGGCGGCACGACCCGAGGCCGCGTCATAGGCGACCGGCGCGGGCGCACCCTCGATGGGGACCGTGGCGCGGACCCGGCCCTTGTCCAGATCCACGATCGCCACCGCGCCTGCGTTCTGTGCCGTGACAAAGGCGATGTCGCCCGCATCCGCCGCGCCCGCGGCAAGGGCCAGCAGACCCGCCGCCGTGGCCCGGATCACTCGACCCGGCCGAACTTCTCGACCAGCGCGTCCAGTCCCGCGCGGTAAACGCCGGTGACGGCCTGGATCGCGGCCTCGTCGTTCAGATCGGCCGGAGGGTCGTTGTTGGGAAAGCCGCGATAAAATCCGCCCTTCCAGACGACATTGGCCTTGCCGCCCTCGTCCTTCACGCAAAGCGTCGCGGCATAGTTCGTGACCGGCAGCACCGCCACGTCCACCTGCGTGATCATGTAACCGTAGCAGCGCTTCTCCGGCTGCCACTTGGTCAGCTGCTCGGTGATCGTGGGGTCGCCGTTCTCGGCCTTCAGGTGCAGCACGCGCGTCGAACCGTCCGGCGTCGTGGCATCGGCCGAGGTCAGTTCGGTCCGCGCAACGACAGGGTGCCAGCCCATGTCGTCGAAGCGTCCCACTGTGGCCCAGACCTCGTCGGGCGTGGCGTTCAGCTTTTCGGACAATTCGAGCTTGAGCCGCACGGGCCCATGCGCCTGCGCCGTGCCGCAGGTCAGGATCGCCGCCGCGGCCATCAGCGCCAGAACGGATTTCATGCAAGTTTCTCCCGGTGTCGTAAATTGCCAGCGGCCCCTCGACATTCAGCCCCGCCCGCTGGCCTGCGCGGCCAAGCTTACCCGCAGGCAAGGGCGCGTCCATCAGCCGAACGTCTTAGGCGCCTGGCGGCGAAATGACGACCTTGCGGGTTGATTCAGGACGCCTCGTCCGTGAGACTTCCCGGCGGAGGAGAAGCCGATGCGTTCACCCAACTGCCTGACAGCGCTGGCTTTGCTGGCGGTGGTCCCCATGCCTGCGCTTGCCCAGGCGCCTGCACCGCAGGCCGAGCCGCAGCTGATCCGCGCGGCCGTGCTGCGCGTCGACACGCCCGAGCTGCCGCCGATCTCGCGGCTGGAACTGCCGCCCGAGGACCTGGGCTTCGCAGGCGCAAGGCTGGCGATCGAGGACAACGACACCACCGGCCGCTTCATGGGCCAGGACTTCGAGGCCGTCGAGGTCGCGGCCACGCCCGACACCGCCGGGGCCGAGCTGGACCGGCTGCTGGCCGAGGGTATCCGGTTCGTCGTCCTGCTGGCGGACGACGCCACGACCGTCGCGCTGGCTGACAAGGCGGGCGACCGCGCGCTGGTCTTCAACGCCGCCGCACGGGGCGACGCGCTGCGGGGCGCGGATTGCCGGGCCAATGTCATCCACACCGCGCCCAGCCACGCGATGCTGGCGGACGGCCTTGCCCAGTTCCTGATGTGGAAGCGCTGGCCGCGCTGGTTCCTCGTCCATGGCAGCCACCCCGAGGACCTGGCGCTGGCCGAGGCTTGGCGCCGCGCGGCGACCAAGTTCGGCGCGCAGATCGTCGAGGAGCGCGAGTTCACCGACACCGGCGGCGCGCGCTCCACGGACTCGGGTCATGTGCAGGTGCAGGCGCAGTTGCCGGTGTTTACCCAGCGCGCGCCCGATTACGACATCATGATCACCGCCGACGAGAACGGCGTCTTCGCGGGCTACATGCCCTATCACACCTGGGACGCGCGGCCGGTCGCGGGCTCGGCGGGGCTTGTCCCCCGCAGCTGGCACCCCGCGCTGGAGGCCTGGGGCGCGACCCAGTTCCAGAACCGCTTCGAGCGGCTGGCGAACCGCCCCATGCGCGAGGAGGATTACCAGAGCTGGCTCGCCCTGCGCATGGTGGGCGAGGCGGCGACCCAGACCCGGTCCGCCGAGCCGGCGCAGCTGCGCGACTTCATGCTGTCGCCCGATTTCCAGGTCGCGGGCTTCAAGGGGCAGAAGCTGACGCTGCGCGACTGGGACCACCAGCTGCGCCAGCCGGTCCTGCTGACGACCGGGCTGCTGACCACCAGCGTCAGCCCGCAGGACGAATACCTGCACCAGACCAGCCCGCTGGACACGCTTGGCATCGACCGCCCCGAAACCGCCTGCAAGTTCTGAGGGACGATGAAACACGCACTCGCCATCCTGCTGCTGACCGTGGCCACGCCTGCGCTGGCCAACAAGGTTTACGTGACAAACGAAAAGGGCAACGACGTGACCGTCATCGACGGCGACACGCTGGAGGTGCTGGGCTCCTATCCGGTCGGCAACCGGCCGCGCGGCATCACCATCAGCCCCGACGGGACCGAGCTTTACGTCTGCGCCTCGGACGACAACCTCGTGCGCGTCTTCGACCCCGGGACGATGCAGGAAACCCATACCCTGCCATCCGGCCCGGACCCCGAGCTGTTCGTCCTGCATCCCTCGGGCAATCCGCTTTACATCGCCAACGAGGACGACAACCTCGTGACCGTGGTCGATACCAAGGCGCACAAGGTGCTGGCCGAGATCCCCGTCGGCGTGGAACCCGAGGGCATGGGCGTCTCGCCCGACGGCAAGGTCGTGATCAACACGTCGGAAACGACGAACATGGCCCATTTCATCGACACCGACAGTTTCGAGATCACGGCCAACGTGCTGGTGGACAGCCGCCCGCGCTTTGCCCAGTTCAGCGACGACGGGTCGCGCCTGTTCGTCAGTTCCGAGATCGGCGGCACGGTCAGCGTGATCGATCCGGCCTCGCAGCAGATCACCAGGACGATCCGCTTCGAGATCCCCGGCGTCCTGCCCGAAGCAATCCAGCCCGTGGGCGTGCGCGTCACGGCGGACGGCAAGAAGATCTTCGTGGCGCTGGGACCGGCCAACCGGGTGGCGGTGGTGGATGGCGACACGCTGGAGGTGACGGACTACATCCTTGTCGGCCAGCGCGTCTGGCAACTGGCCTTCACGCCGGACCAGAAGCATCTCTACACGACGAACGGCAACTCGAACGACGTCACGGTGATCGACGTGGCGACGAACACCGCGGTCAAGTCGATCCCCGTGGGCCAGCAGCCCTGGGGCGTCGTCGTCGCGCCGAACTGATCGACACCAAGGGAGAGAAACATGACCAGACTGCTGACCGTCGCCCTGCTTGCGGCGCTGCTGGGGACCCCGGCGCTGAGCCAGGCCCCGGCCGAGCCCGCCGCCTCGCCCGAGGCCGATGCCGCGGCTGTTTCGGCGGAAGCCGGCGCCCCGGCCGAAGGCGAGGAGGAGGATGAGCAGGAAGAGGGCGAGGAGGGCAGCACCGCCGCGACGCCCGCGGCCAGCGAGGCTCAGCACCATGACTTCGGCCCCTCGGGGATCATGACCCGCTCGAACCGCGCCGATCTGGCGCCGCTGACGCTCGCCTCGGGCAAGCCGGTCGCGGCCGGGGAATATTCGCTGCAGTCGGGCGGCTATTACCGCCTGCCCATCGTGGCCGACGGCAGCGCGGAACTGGCGCTTTCGGGAGGCGACTTCTTCCGCTCGATCTGGGTGAACGAGATTGTCGTCAACGACATCGAGATCCGCCCCATGGGCGTCCACTCGATCGAGTTCGATGCGGCGGGCGAGGCGCTGATCAGCTTCATCGCCATCACGCCCGGCCGCTACACCCTGTCGGTGCCGGGCTCGTCGGGCGAAAGCCAGCAGGCCGTGTTCAACATCCGCTGAGGATGAACGGACGGGCGGCGCGGCACAGCGCCCCCGTCCTTCGCCGCATGCCATGACCACCAGGCCCGCACTTCTCGTCCGGAACGTCAGCCACAGCTTCGGCGCCACCCGCGCGCTGGAGGATGTGTCGCTGACGGTTCCGCGCGGGGGCTTCACCGCGCTGCTGGGCGTCAACGGTGCGGGCAAGACCACGCTGTTCAACCTCGTGACGCGGCTTTACGCCAACCGTTCGGGCGCGATCGAGGTCGCGGGCCACGACCTGCGCCGCCAGCCCACGCAGGCGCTGCGCCGCCTGGGCGTCGTCTTCCAGTCGCGCGCCCTGGATGCCGACCTGACGGTGCAGCAGAACCTGATGTATCATGCGGCCCTGCACGGCATCGCCCGTGCCGAGGCCCGCCCGCGCGTGGCCGAGGTGCTGGCCCAGGTCGATCTGGACGACCGCGCCGGGGCCAGGGCCTCGGCGCTGTCCGGCGGGCAGGTGCGCCGGGCCGAGATCGCCCGCGCCCTGATCCACGCCCCCGAGCTTCTGCTGCTGGACGAGGCGACCGTGGGCCTTGACGTGAAATCCCGCGCCGAGGTGCTGGCCCTGACCCGCCGCCTGATCGCCGAGCATCAGGTCTCGGCCCTGTGGGCGACCCATATCCTCGACGAGATCGATCCATCGGACGGGCTGGTGATCCTGCACCGCGGCCGCATCCTGTTCACCGGCACCGCAGGCGAGGCCGCGACCGCCGCGGGCGGCGACCTCACCCGCGCCTTCCTGGACCTGACCGGGGTGCAGGCATGAGCGGCTGGACCACCGCCTTCCGCGGCATCGCCTGGCGCGAAACGCTGCGCTTCGTCAACCAGCGCGGCCGCTTCCTTGCGGCGCTGGTCCGCCCGCTGGTGTGGCTGTTCATCTTCGCGGCAGGCTTCCGGGCGGTGCTGGGCCTCTCGATCACGCCGCCCTACCAGACCTACGTGCTGTACGAGGTGTATGTCACGCCCGGCCTGTGCGCGATGATCCAGCTGTTCAACGGGATGCAGTCGTCGCTGACCATGGTCTACGACCGGGAAACCGGCGCAATGCGGACGCTGCTGGTCAGCCCCTTCCCGCGCTGGTTCCTGCTGGGCTCCAAGCTGGTGGCGGGAGTGATCGTCTCGCTTCTCCAAGTCTATGCCTTCCTGCTGATCGCCTGGGTCTGGGGCATCCACCCGCCACCGGCGGGCCTCGTCGCCGTGCTGCCCGCGCTGGTCCTGTCGGGGCTGATGCTGGGCGCGATGGGGCTGTTCCTGTCCTCGGCCATCCGGCAGCTGGAAAACTTCGCAGGGGTGATGAACTTCGTCATCTTTCCGATGTTCTTCGCCTCCTCCGCGCTCTACCCGCTGTGGCGGATGCGGGAATCCTCGGTGCTGCTTTACGACATCTGCCGGTTCAATCCCTTCACCCATGCGGTGGAACTGATCCGCTTTGCCCTTTACCTCCAGGTCAACTGGCTGTCCCTTGGGGTGGTCACGGGGTGCCTTGCGCTGTTCTTCGGCGGCGCGGTGCTGATGTACGACCCGGCGAGGGGGCTGGGAATCCGGCGAAAGGGGGGATGATGCGCCATCTGCTGATCCTGGTCATGCTGGCGGCCGTGCCGGCCCGGGCCGCAACGCCGACGCCCGACTGGCCCTGCGTGCAGCCGCGCCAGTCGCATCTGTCGCTGGGCCAGGTCTGGACCGGCCCGCCGCCACCCGAAGGCGCGGCCGAGACGCCCGAGATCGCCGCCTTGGCCGAGCGCGTGGTGCAGCGCCGGATGCCCATCGAGGAGGCCACCGCCGCCATCGACGCCTTTGCGCAAGGCAAGGACGCGGAAACCCTGGCGCTGCTGATGCAGGCGATCTTCCATCGCATCGACATGCAGCGCACGGCGATCCTCGGCGGCATCTCGCGCTATGGCCACCGGCAGGTGGCCCTGGCCGCGCGGGTCGAGGCGCGCCGCGCCCGCATGGCCGAGCTCGAGGCGGCCGATCCCCCCGACTTCGACGCCATCGACGCCGAGGAGGAGGCGCTCGACTGGGACATGCGCGTCTTTTCCGACCGCCAGCAAAGCCTCACCTATGTTTGCGAGACGCCGGTGATCCTCGAACAGCGGCTGTTCGCGCTGGGCCGCGCGCTTGCGGCGCATCTGACGCAATAGGTGACGGGCGGAACCGGTGGTGCTAGTCTGGGTTCCTCAAGCGCCTCTGCCAGAAAGAGCCAGCCGATGACCAAGCGCGCCCCCTATCTTTTGCTTACCGCCCTGCTGGCGGCCGGCCCTGCGCTGGCCCAGACGGCGGCACCCGCGCCGGCGACGCCGCCCGCCGAGGCCGCGGCGCCCGCACCCGCGCAGC
>NZ_NSJZ01000078.1 GCF_002287065.1 Paracoccus salipaludis | reverse complement strand
TTGCCCTTCGCCGTCGAGGCGCTGCTGGCGCCGTATCGCAGGATCCGGCTGTGAACATGGAGGCGGGGCGGCTCAATCAGCGCGTGACCTTCCAGGCCCATGTCCTGATCGAGACCGACATGGGCGGCGTCATCGAGGGTTGGGAGGATCGATTTACCCCCTGGGCGCATGTCCGCTATCTGCGCGGCTCTGAAGCCGTCATGCAGGCGAGGCTGGTGTCGAAGGCGCCGGTCATCATCACCGTGCGGAGGTCCGCGCAGAGCGTAGGGATCACCTCGGAATGGCGCGCCGTGGTTGGAGGGGTGATCTTCGATCTCAAGGAAGACCCCCGCCCCAGCGAGGATGGCGGGTTTTTCGAGATGCTGGGGGAAGGTTAATCTCACCGAAGGTTGTGTCAGGTGCGACCCGCAACAGCCCATGCCGCTAATCGTCCGCTCGGCCTACCGTAGCCCCAAGCACGACCGCCCTGTCGGCGGCGCGACCCGGTCGAAGCACATGGACGGCGCCGACTTCGACCTCTCCATGGCGAACCACGCCCCGGTGACGTTCGAGGCGGTGGCGCGGGAGGTCGGTTCCTCAGCTTCGGCTTCTACCCGCGCTTGGGGTTTATGCATATTGATCTTGGGCCCGCACGCGAGTGGGGCGACCGGTTCCCGGTGCGACCGGTGGCATCTGCAGTGTAAACGCCGCCCGCAAGGGAAGTGCTGGCCGAAAACCGGACAATGACGGCCAGCGGTGCCGCCGGTGTGGCGACGCTGGGTGCGGCTGGCGTCGATGTGGCGCAGAACGTCCTGGCGGAAACCCAGAGCGCGATCCTGCCGCTCGCCCCTATCTCGACACCCTGGCTGGTTGTTCATCGCTGCGGCGCTCGCGGGCATTGAGGTCACGATCTACGCTCTGCTCGACGATTGGAAGCGGGGGGCGAGGATCGCCGCCGCCCCGTGGATGCGGGTGGCCCTGCGCTACGGCGGCATCGCCCCCGCGGTGCTCCTGTTCCTGCTCACGCTCCGGCGCTCCGGCGAGCGCGCTGGCCGGCTCGCCGA
>NZ_NSJZ01000077.1 GCF_002287065.1 Paracoccus salipaludis | reverse complement strand
CGGTCAGGGCGCGCACCTGGTCGGCCAGCGCGGCCAGCTTCCGGTCGGTCGCTTCCTGCCGCTCGAGGATCTCGGGCGGGATGATCGCCGGGGTCGGGTTGCCGGGCGGGGTGTCGTCAGGGGTGCCCGCCAGTGTCTTGCGCGCGGCCGCTGCCAGCACCTCGGCCGCATAGTCTGCCTGCGTCTGCTTGGCCTTCTTCGCCGCCTTGTTCAGCAGGCTGCGGAACTCGGGGGTGAAGGCGTCACCCTTCAACGTCAGCGTGGGGCGCCGGTCAGGGCGCTTAGCTGCGGTCACGGGTCAGCCTTTCCACGGCCGCCTCGAGGTTCGCCACCCGCTCGGCCAGGCTCGGCCAGGCCGTGGGGTCTTCCACCTCGATTAGCCATGCCTCGGCACGGGGCAGGAACGTGGGGTCGCCGCGCAGGCGGGCGGCCAGGTTCAACAGGAACTCGCGCGCTGCCTCGGGGGCCCGGACGTTGATCTGCGCCGTCTTCGGTTCGTCGGTCATTTCAGCAGTCCTTGCGCGCGGGCCCAATCGGTCAGGATTTTGACAACCAGCGACGACACGCTGCGGCTGTCCTGCTTGGCGGCCGTCTCGAGGGCGGCTTTCAGGTCCGGGTCCACGCGGAACCCCAACGGCGTCTTGCTCATGCTGTCCCCCTTGTAGGTAAACGTATGCACTCGGGGGCGTAGGACAGGCAAGCGGGTTCTGCACCCCCCTGTGGGTTGTCGTCTTCACCCCATTGTTGAGGATCACCCCGCAGTGGGTTGCTTTGCGGGGTGTTTTCGCCTCTCGGGTGCCCTTTGGTGGGTAACGAGTTTTATGTCATGCAACCCGCAAGCAACCCACGCGCGGCGCGGTTGTGCCAGGATAACGGCGCAAGCTATGCTCGAGGCGCACCTAGAAACCCAAGAGGAACCACGCATGTCAACCCAATCCGAAGACTATCAGAACCTCGAAAAGCTCGAGCGGCAACTGGTCGAAGAACGCCGCTTTGAGGTCGCTAGATTGGCACGAAACGACATGAGTCTAATGGATGCCGGTCA
>NZ_NSJZ01000076.1 GCF_002287065.1 Paracoccus salipaludis | reverse complement strand
GGTCAACTGTAGTTGACTGGTAGTCAACTGTCGGAGCGCACGATGCCTAAAGCGACCATCCACGAGCTGCGCCGGTCGGGCGTGTCGCAAGAGGAAATCGAGCTTGCCAAGGCCACCCAGGCAGCACAGCGGCGCAATGGCGCCCCGGTGCAATCGATCGCCGTGCTGGTCGGCGCGGCTACGCCGCGCCAGCACCACAACCCGAACCCGCTAGCGGATCTGACCGATCGCGCCCTGCGCCGCCGGGGGGCCTACGATCAGGCCGCCCTGCTGGCAGATCAACAAGCCCTTCAGGAAAGCAGTCCGGAGCGCGCCGTGAAGGCCCGCCAAGCCGCCACGGCCTTGAAAGAGCTGTCTGCCAGCAACCAGATCGAGTTCGACTTCTTCGGAGGGGGCAACGTGTCCATCGCTTTCCAGTATCAGGACGCCGTGACCGAACGCCTGTTCGAGGCGGCAAAGACTGCCGGACAGGCCAAAGAGGCCATGTCGATCCTCTGGATCATTTGCCGCTACCTGTCTTGGCAGTCCTACGAGTGCACGAAGACCGCCGCCGACCTCTGCGATCTCACTCGCACCGACAAAGCCCAGATGGCACGCTCTCTCAACCTGCTTGAGGAAATTGGGGCGATCCGCCGGGTGAAGCGCGGCCGCAACAAGATCATCACCGTGACGCCCGAGGGTGCCTTCCGGGGCAACATCAACACCCACGGGCAGGCGGTCGAACGCTACCGGCTGGACGTGATCGAAGGTGGCAAATCTGACAACGAGAAGTGACAACTAACTGATATTGTCACTGACAGATCACTGCAAATGCTGACACCACAGCAGGCCGCAAGCCGCGCTCAGGTTTCGCGCGGCACCATCATGAATGCCATAAAAGATGGGCACCTTTTTGCTAGAAGGGACAACCGGAACCGCTGGCAGATCGAGCCTGCCGACCTGTTAAAATGGCTGTCAGACCGCTCTGATATTGCCACTGTCAAAGCTGTCACCATTGATAGGCAACAGGTGCCACCCCCCGACGAAACCCTGATCCGCATCGCCATGCTGGAGGCGGAACTGAAGGGCAAGGATCAGCGGATTGCAGACTTGGAGCGGG
>NZ_NSJZ01000075.1 GCF_002287065.1 Paracoccus salipaludis | reverse complement strand
GTGTAGATTCCAAGAAATTTTTGATGATATCAAAGCCGGTAGAGTCTGCTGGACAACAGCTCCTAGCTCTGTCGGAGGGAGAGCAAGATCTTGGTCTCGAAGAAGAACTTAGTTTCAAAACTACTGAGTTCGACCTAAAGGATAATGACTGGACATGAGGTTGTCGTGCCGACTGACGAAGTAGCTTATCCATTCAAGAATTGGTGCCAGGGCGACTTTGTTCAGTTGGATGACCAGAAAGTTCCAATGATCTGCGGAGGCGCTCGACCTGACGGGAGGCCAGGACTTTATCCTCTTCGATTGGAGGAGGAGAATTATCGCGGCTATGTAGTTATCTCGCAGACTTGCGATATTAATCGTGACATTGAAAAGGTTCCGGCAGTTCTGGTTGTTCCACTTGTAGCCACACGGGCTTACGCGGACGTCTTGAGGGGGAGGGCTCCTAGGTACGCCTGTGTCGATGGTGCCGGAGAGGGACTTGTTGCAGACCTCTCAACAGTAATGAGCGTTCATAAAAGCTACATTTCAGCTTGGAACAGGCAGGTTGGCTTCTCCACTGATGATGGGCGGCAAAGATTCGCGCGCGATATTGAACGGGCGTTCGGTCGGTTTGCATTCCCAGATAAGTTCAATGACATTCTCACACCCTTTGTAGAGAAAATTAAGAAGAACGTTAATAAGCCCAATAAGGAATTTGGCGGAAAGCTTCTAGCCGTTGATGAAATCCGTGTTTCAACCACCTCCTCTTGGGAGGAACTGCCAGTTCAGCTGTCCTTCTTAGTTATTTGGAGCGATGCTGCTACTGATGATGCTAAATCTGCGGTTAGGGAGACGTTCACTAAAGAGCTTGCTGGCTTGAAGTGGGATAAGGATTTCTTTCTTTCCACGGATCAGGATATTCCTGCTATAAGGTTTGGAACGTATGATGATATTTCCTCGCGAGATTATTTAAGCTCATTTGCTATTGATGTGACGAACCTTTCGTTTTCATCCTTTTATCAGTCTCAGACCGGTAAGTCATAAAATTATATCGTTCATTGACTGCTGTGATTTATGGACCTCTTCGCCACTTCCACCAGGGACGCTTCGTCCTATAAGCATTATCGCTAATGAGCGCGGTAATACGCTGCTCGGCTCGATCCAGTCGC
>NZ_NSJZ01000074.1 GCF_002287065.1 Paracoccus salipaludis | reverse complement strand
ATGGCAAAGGCAAAATTCGAACGGACGAAACCGCACGTCAACATCGGGACGATCGGTCACGTTGACCACGGCAAGACGACGCTGACGGCGGCGATCACGAAGTACTTTGGCGAGTTCAAGGCCTACGACCAGATCGACGGTGCGCCGGAAGAGCGGGCGCGCGGGATCACGATCTCGACGGCGCATGTGGAATACGAATCGGCGTCGCGCCACTACGCGCATGTCGACTGCCCCGGCCACGCCGACTACGTGAAGAACATGATCACGGGCGCGGCGCAGATGGACGGCGCGATCCTGGTGGTGAACGCCGCCGACGGCCCGATGCCGCAAACGCGCGAGCACATCCTGCTGGGCCGCCAGGTGGGCATCCCCTACATGGTCGTGTACCTCAACAAGGTCGACCAGGTGGACGACGAGGAGCTGCTGGAGCTGGTCGAGATGGAGGTGCGCGAGCTTCTGTCCTCCTACGACTACCCCGGCGACGACATCCCGATCATCAAGGGTTCGGCGCTGGCGGCGATGGAAGGCCGCGACAAGGAGATCGGCGAGGACTCGATCCGCGCGCTGATCGCCGCGGTGGACGAGTACATCCCGACGCCCGAGCGCGCCGTGGACCAGCCCTTCCTGATGCCGATCGAGGACGTGTTCTCGATCTCGGGCCGGGGCACCGTGGTCACCGGCCGTGTCGAGCGCGGCGCGGTGAACGTGGGCGACGAACTTGAGATCGTGGGCATCCGCCCGACCAAGAAGACGACCTGCACGGGCGTCGAGATGTTCCGCAAGCTGCTGGACCGCGGCGAGGCGGGCGACAACATCGGGGCGCTGCTGCGCGGCATCGACCGCGAGGGCGTGGAGCGCGGCCAGGTGCTGTGCAAGCCGGGCTCGGTCAAGCCGCACACCAAGTTCGAGGCCGAGGCCTACATCCTGACCAAGGAGGAAGGCGGCCGCCACACGCCGTTCTTCGCGAACTACCGCCCGCAGTTCTACTTCCGCACCACGGACGTGACCGGGACCGTCAAGCTGCCCGAGGGCACCGAGATGGTGATGCCGGGCGACAACCTGAAGTTCGAGGTCGAGCTGATCGCGCCAATCGCGATGGAAGAAAAGCTGCGCTTCGCCATCCGCGAAGGCGGCCGCACCGTCGGCGCCGGCGTCGT
>NZ_NSJZ01000073.1 GCF_002287065.1 Paracoccus salipaludis | reverse complement strand
CTGCGGCAGGCGCTCGTCCCAGCGGTTCTTAAGGTTGTAGATCGTCCGGCGGCTGACCCCGTATTTCTTCGCCAGCTCCGTTACCGGCACCTTCGCGTCCAGCTCGCCCCGCAGCGCCTGCTTCTGGGCGTTCGTCAGGCGGCTGAACTTGCGTCTCGGCATGTGTGAAGTATCCAACTTTAAAGGCTGTGAAGTATCCAAATTACATTTCCTGCCATTTACACATGCCAAAATACAGTCCTTCACAGACCAGGGTGGTTCAGCATCGCTCTCAGAGCCTGTTCTGCATCTCTCTGCGGCGGCGATCAGGAACCAGAAGGCAGTGATGCCGATTGGCGATGACCCGGGAAGGCTGGGCAGCAAAGGCCCCTGAGAACCGTGGAGAAGCTCTCTGGAGGCCCTTCCAGGGTTCTCGGGTGGATTTCCCTGTCAGAAGGCTCAAGGCGCTCTAGCTGGCGCTACAGCGCCCCTGAGAGCCTTCTTGTTTTCTCTGCCTTTCAGCCTTGTCGCAGACTTACGTGACAGATGAGAGGATTGCTCTTGCCATCTAGGTCGTCCCCGAGACGCTGCGGCGATCCAAGGGCTGGCAAGCCTCAGGGACGGGCGGCTTGAACCGCCGGTTTCGTCGCAGTGTCGGGTGTCGCGTGTCGCGTGTCGCTACGCTCCCCGCGACACCCGACACTGACACTAGAAGTTCTGAAAACTAGGTGCCGGAGGGTCAAAGACTAGGGCCCGGAGGGTTCGAGACTAGGGCCCGGAGGGTTCGAGACTAGGGCCCGGAGGGTTCGAGACTAGGGCCCGGAGGGTAGAGGATAGGGGTTGAGAACTAGAAGCCATGCGTTCATTCTAGCCGTATGAGGGAAATTACTGTGCCGAGCAGCGCCGTTGCGCTCCGATCTGACAAGCCGCTGACCCCGGCCATGGTCTCGGCCATCTGGGAATTGGCATCGGCGCTCGACGCCGCCCGTATCCCCTCCGAGGTAGACAACAGCGTCTGGCTCGAGGTGCCCTCCCGGCTGCTGCGCGGCGAGGACGGGCGCAGCGATAATGTCTGGCTGCGCGAGTGCCTGACACGCCTGACTGGCGTACAGCTCAGTGGCGAGTGGCGCGGCGATCCATGGGGCGCGGTCTTGCTGGCTGAATGGAAAATTACCCAAGGTGGCTCAATGGTGCGGGCACTGATCCCGCCCGC
>NZ_NSJZ01000072.1 GCF_002287065.1 Paracoccus salipaludis | reverse complement strand
GACGCCCGCGACCGCGCCGACGCCCTGCGCGACACCGCCCACGGCGGACCCCGCGGCCTCGACCGCGGTCGAGGCGGCCGAGCCCGCGGCATTCAGCGTGCCCGACACCGCGCTTGCCAGCATGATCGAGCCCGCGATCGTGCCGACACCCCAGACGGCAAGGCCGTGGATGCCGTCACGCGCCGCGGATTCCTCGGGCGAGGAACCATCCACGCGCCGCCGCATCCGCCCGGCGATATAGCCGCCGGCCATGTAGGCCAGCACCATCGTCACCACGACGAACAGCCCCGTCAGGATGACCGAGCCGAAGCCCAGCCCCTCGCCGGGCCGCGCCGAGATCGAGCCGAGTCCGACCGCAGCCCCGAAGGCCGTGAAGACAGCCGACAGCGCCACGGCAACCACCGTGCCCGCCAGGATCGCGCCCCAGTCCACGTAGGATCTGTCCGAGGTGGCGGCAGGCGCGGCCGCCGAGCGGATCCTCTGCTCGTCCCGGTCCATCACCGCAGGCCCAGAAGCGACAGGATGAACAGGACGACGACAACCAGGCCAACGAGATAGATGATGGAGTTCATGACGGCTTTCCTTTTCTCAAGAGAGGCTTGCATCGTCATGCCAACCGCGCGGGGCGGGGCCGGGTTCCGCGAGGCGGAGTTCGGACAGGCCGGTTGGGGGAACCCGGAAGCGGACAAGCGCCACGCCGCAGGTGACCTGCGGTGGCGGACAAGAACCGGTGTTCAAGGAAGGGGGCAAGCTGGCGCACCCGACAGGATTCGAACCTGTGACCTCTGCCTTCGGAGGGCAGCCGGGGCGGCCTTCTTCCCGCCGTATCCCGCTTGTGTTTCGGGTAGCGGCCTCTGACTCTGTCGCCTCGAGTCGCCTTACTTGTGCTCTGGCATAGGTTCATCGCCTGCCCTCCATCGCCTCGTGGGCGGTGGACTGGTGGTCCTCGGAATGGTGACCGTAGACTTCCTCGATGATCTTGATCGAGACGCCGAAGTAGCTGGCCACATCCAGCTCTGACCTGCTCCCCGGGACGTCCCTCGGTCTGATGTAGAGTTTGCTTCGCCACGCAGGAGCAGACGACAAGAGGAAAAGCCGCTTCACCGAGGCGCAGATCATCGGGATGATCAAGGAGCAGGGTCAACGCACTGCGTTGACGGCCTGGCAGCTGCGGAGGTCTGTCGGCGCCATGGGCTGAGCCCGGCCACGTGTCTCACAAGCTGAAGGCCAGGTATGGGGGTATGGGCGTGTCCGACGCTCAGA
>NZ_NSJZ01000071.1 GCF_002287065.1 Paracoccus salipaludis | reverse complement strand
GCGGAAACCCAGAGCGCGATCCTGCCGCTCGCCCCTATCTCGACACCCTGGCTGGTTGTTCATCGCTGCGGCGCTCGCGGGCATTGAGGTCACGATCTACGCTCTGCTCGACGATTGGAAGCGGGGGGCGAGGATCGCCGCCGCCCCGTGGATGCGGGTGGCCCTGCGCTACGGCGGCATCGCCCCCGCGGTGCTCCTGTTCCTGCTCACGCTCCGGCGCTCCGGCGAGCGCGCTGGCCGGCTCGCCGAACGCCTCGAAACCTCGGATAAGGTCAATGACATCCAACGCCAGATGCTCGACGCGGCAGCTCGCCGTCCTCGTGATCGCAGCGATCTCGCTGACCGCCTGCGCGACGGCCACTTCTGAACCTCGCATGCCTACCGTCTGTCCGCCGGTTGTTGAGTATAGCCGAGAGGTCCAGGCGCGCGCAGCCGACGAGCTCGATCTGCTGCGGGATGGGTCGGCAGTCGCCGAAATGCTCTCCGACTACAGCGTCATGCGGGATCAGGCTCGGGCGTGCTCTCAGTAATCTAAGAAATATAGTTATTCTGATGTCGACCCCACTAAACCTTTAGGGCCGCCCATCTGACCATAACACTCCCGGCCAGCATGCTCATGCCAATCGCGAGGAGTAATGGACCAGCGAATTCCTCCGCAACAATGCCCGATGACGAGGAAACCGACAGCAGCATCAGGCTGAATTCTCCTCCGTGGGCCAGGATTATCCCAGTCCGCCATGAGGTCTGAAGCGACTCGCCGAATATTCGGGCGACAACCAAAACGATCAGCGCCTTGCCCGCGAAAATGATCGCGAGCCAGCTCAGCACGACTGGCCACGCATACGGGATGATCCAAAGTGGCAATTGCGTTCCGATGCCGACGAAGAATATCCCGACAAACAAATCGCGGAAAGGCCGTATCTCGTTCTCGACAGCATGGCGCGCGTCTCCCTCGCCGATGATCATGCCGGCCGCGAATGCGGCGAGTGCCGGAGAAAGGCCGGCGGTGGCCGCGATAATCGCAGACCCTAGTGCAATGGTGAGCGCGAGAAGCTGGGCAAGTTCCGGATCGCCACGCGACGCTACCCAACGGGCCAGCAACTGCAACGGGCCACGGGCAATGAACAGGGCTGCAACCAATGCCGTTGCACTGGCGACGACCGTTTTCACGCCATACCCTTCGACGGCTCCACTCATCGAATCGTGCAGAAGCAGGAATGCGACAGCTGCCAAGTCTTGAAACAGAAGCACCGCAATGGCCAGGCGTCCTTGGGCCGATCCCAGAGCATTCGCGCTTGCGAGCACCTTGAGGCACATG
>NZ_NSJZ01000070.1 GCF_002287065.1 Paracoccus salipaludis | reverse complement strand
CAGGGATGACAGCTATATAGTAGAGTTTCAGGACCGCATTCGAAAAGTCTATCCTTTTGTAGAAAGGATAGAAGCAGTGCCTCTACCTATACCGGGCAGTGCACCGGAGATTAGTGGCACTGAGGTCCATTGGAACTTTAGTAGTGTTGATAAAAAGTGGCGCGTTGTTCTCGCAGCAAATGCAATTACGCTAGAGACTAAAGATTACAATGGGCACATCGACTTTATTAAGCGGTTCGGTTTTATCCTGAATGCTCTGGCCGATACGGTTCAGCCGACAGTTATGATCCGAATTGGCTATCGATATATCAATAGGCTTCAAAGTCCGGAAGACCTCTCGAATATTCAGATTCTTGTACGTGAAAATCTTATTGGTTTGGCTGATGCTAAGATTCGAGAGAATGTTGTTCAGTCTGTTGCACAATCCACTTGTCGTACAAAAGAGGGAGGGATAGTTGTTCACTGGGGAATACTTCCTCCAAATACAGCAATGTCGGATCTTATGGATCGGCTGGACACCAACTCATGGATTCTAGACATTGACGCATTTACTCAACCTGAGCAAGCAGAAGAGTTTATCGTTGATAAGGCCCTGACGTCTCTAAACTATCTTTCTGACCGTGCCTACGCCTTCTTCCGTTGGGCAATTACGGAAGAGTTTCTAAAACGTTTCGGAGGATAAAATGGTCGGTTTGGCAGCTATCTTAAGTACTGCGTTGGGTGCAGCGGTTGTCCCTTCGCGTCGCTCTGAATCATATGATATCTTACGTGCGCAGCTAGGGGCATATGGTCACGCAACATATGACTTAGGTGGTGTAGTCCATCATATAGCGCCAGAATCTCACTGGACGAGAGAGGGAAATAATCTCAAGAACGATAAAAAAGTTAAAACTGGACCGGACGCTACTGGTGCGATTTCTGATCTCCGTCGTCGCTCGGGTTTGACTATCAAACAGGTTTCAGACGTTCTCGGTGTAAGCCCTAAAACTATCCACAATTGGCAAAATGGCGGCGCTATTTCCTCTGAAAACATGGAGCATCTTGGCCGCGTTTTAGATGCTATTCGTTATGTTGACCGTGGTGAGGGGGCGCTGACAAAAGCTCTGCTTCTGACCGAAGGGGACGGCAACTCCATTTTGCTTGACCTGTTGAAAGATAAGAGATTTACGGAGTTCCGTGCTCTTGCTGGCAAAGGCATTGGTCGTGTAGATTCCAAGAAATTTTTGATGATATCAAAGCCGGTAGAGTCTGCTGGACAACAGCTCCTAGCTCTGTCGGAGGGAGAGCAAGATCTTGGTCTCGAAGAAGAACTTAGTTTC
>NZ_NSJZ01000069.1 GCF_002287065.1 Paracoccus salipaludis | reverse complement strand
GGTGGTGCGGGCCATGAACGCGGCCGTGCAGCGCGGGCAGAAGATCCCCCGCCTGCAACTGGACCAGTTAGCCCACCAGCTGCACCAGATCGCCCGGGACAACGACAAGACCCGCAGCCTCATGGTTCGCCGCGCGCAGCAGCAGCGGGCGCATGTGGATCAGATCATCGAGGCTATGAAGGGCGGCGAAGAAGCCGCACCATTGGATTGAACAACTACAATTATTTTATTTTATGACCCCTAGTGCCGAGTGGAGCATCGGATGAATCTTCACCTTTGTAGATTGTTCAAGTTGGATTGTGGGAAGCGGTTTTTGCGTCTGGAAAAAGAACTGGTACGACAAACCAGGATCGTACTTTACTCCAACAGCACCCATAAGGTGCAATCTTGAGATTAAGGTGGACGCTAACTCGAAGGGCTCAACATCGCGGGACATTGCATCGTTGACTAGTTGCCAAAGCTCATCAGGTTTCCCTTGGGCGTCGTTTGGGTAATGTTTTAGGAGCAGTTCAAGTAAATCACTTGTGCAAAACTCGGATAGCTCAAAAACTTCCCTTTTGCCTTTAAGAACATTCAAAACGGCGTCAGCATTTAATATAACGTTTTGCCACTCCTCGGCCATAGCTGTAAGGCGATTTGCAGAGTAACTTCTCTCTGCCACAGTGAAGCTTCGACGTGAAACGGACGTACTGCCTTCAGATTGCTCTAAGCAAAGATTGATGAAGTTAATAACATCCCTTGGGCGATATAAAGTTCTCTCTAGAATTGCTGAAAAGGCATTCCCAGAGTTTGTCACTTGTTCAGAAAAAATGTCCTCAAACGTTATGTTTTCTCGACTGTACTTTCTTCTAAAAAGAAAGTTCATTCTTTTATTTACTAATGATTTCAGGTCCTTAGCATCCCACTTGAGGCGAACAATATAATCTTCATATTTTTCGCTTTGAAAGCCTGAATTTTTAGTTTCCAATATTACTTTCTCAAGCAAATCAGATCTCAAGGCTACTACAGTCTTTAAATCATTTATTCTTCTCAGACTTTTCAAGCTTTCAATTAGAGCTCTAATCAGCGGATATTTTATTTGAGGATCAATCCAGTTTTCGTCAAGCTGGTCTATAAGTATAAAGCTTGGATTGGATTTTGTGCCGTGTTCGGCCAAAGTATCGATCACTTTAGACAAATCTGATAACAAATCTGGGAACGCAAACTTCCTAGCAACTCTTTGGAGTTGAGACTTTTTTTCTGCACTTAAGCTTCTTACATATCCCGCACGAGCATTAAATTTTTCAACTTCGCCGCCAAGCTCTGCATTTACATTTGATTCTAAGGTTTGAGTAATCTCCCTTATATTTTCATCCATAGATATCCAAAACTTACT
>NZ_NSJZ01000007.1 GCF_002287065.1 Paracoccus salipaludis | reverse complement strand
GCGCGGCCTCGGCCCGCGCCGGGCGGCCGCGGCCCGCGGCGCGCGGCGCCTCGTCCGTTTCGCCCGTCAGCAGCCCGCCCAACTGGTCGCGCAGCACGCGGCGCTTGATCTCGCGGACCTCGTTCTCCTCCATCCCCGTCAGCTTGAAGGGGCCGTAGCCGATGCGGATCAGCCGGTTCACGATCAGCCCGACATGGGCCATCGCGCGGCGGATCTCGCGGTTCTTGCCTTCGCGGATGCCGACGGTCAGCCAGGCGTTCGCCCCCTGCTGGCTGTCGAGCTTGATCTCCATGGGGGCGAAGTCCTCGCCCTCGATGGTGACGCCGCGGCGCAGGGGGTCGAAGGTCAGGTCGTTGGGCTGCCCGTTCACCCGCACGCGATAGCGGCGCAGCCAGCCGGTCGAGGGCAGTTCCAGCCGCCGCTTCAGCTCTCCGTCGTTGGTCAGCAGCAGCAGGCCTTCGGAATTGAGGTCGAGCCGGCCCACGCTCATCACCCGCGGCAGTTCGCGCGGCAGGGCGTCGAAGACGGTCTGGCGGCCCTTTTCGTCCGACTCCGAGGTCACGAGGCCCAGGGGCTTGTAATACAGCCAGAGCCGCGTTTCCTGCGCGGCCTCCATGGCCTTGCCGTCCACCGTCACCTTGTCCGAGGGCAGGACGTCCAGCGCGGGGCTGGCGATCTTGCGGCCGTTCACGGTGACGCGGCCTTCGACGATCATCCGCTCGGCCTCGCGGCGGCTGGCCACGCCCGCGCGGGCCATGACCTTGGCGATGCGCTCGCCCCCCGAAGCCTGCGCAGGCGCGGCCTTCTTCGGCGCACCGCCCTTCGCGGGCGCCTCGTCCTCGTCCTCCCCGTTGTCGTCGTCGTCGTCGTCGTCGTCGTCGTCGTCGTCGTCGTCGTCGTCGTCGTCGTCGTCGAAGGGCTCGGCCGCTTCGCCCTCGGCGGCAAGCCCGATCTCGTCGGCGTTCTCTTCCTCTGCGCCCTCGGCGGGCGGCAGCATCTCGTCTTCGTCTTCGTTGCGGGGGGTGTTCGGGTCGGTCATGGCGATCTCCTGCGCATCGCTGCGGCGGTGTGGCGGCAAGGCGCCGCGTCTAGCCCCAACGCAGATCAGGGGAAAGCGGTTCTTGCGCCGGGCGCCGCGCCACGGCATCCCGGCCCCATGTTCCGCAGCCACATGGATGCCGCCCTGACCGAAGCCCGCGCCGCCGCCCGGCGCGGCGAGGTGCCCGTGGGCGCCGTGCTGACCGACCCCGCGGGGCGCGTCGTCGCCGCTGCCGGCAACCGCACGCGCGAGCTGTCGGACCCCACGGCCCATGCCGAGATCCTCGCCATCCGCGAGGCCTGCGCGGCGGCCGGGTCCGAGCGGCTGCCCGGCCACCGGCTGTGGGTCACGCTGGAGCCCTGCCCCATGTGCGCCGCGGCGATTTCCGCCGCGCGGATCGAGGTCCTTTATTACGGCGCCTCCGATCCCCGCATGGGGGGCGTCGCCCATGGCGCGCGGGTCTTCGATCATCCCCAGTGCCACCACCGCCCCGAGGTCTATGAAGGCATCGCGGCCGATGCCGCCGCCGGGCTGCTGCGCGATTTCTTCGCCCGCCGGCGCTGAGCGCCCCGGACCGCACAGCCTTGCTTTCGTCGTGCTTGCGCTGGCGCAAAGGCTGCGGAATGCTGCGCCGCAGAATGAAGGAGATGTGGCAGTGTTCCAGAAGATCCTTGTGGCGAACCGGGGCGAGATCGCGATCCGCGTGCTGCGGGCGGCCAACGAGATGGGCAAGCGCACGGTCGCGGTCTATGCCGAGGAGGACAAGCTGGGCCTCCACCGCTTCAAGGCCGACGAGGCCTACCGTATCGGCGAGGGGCTGGGGCCGGTCGCGGCCTATCTGTCGATCCCCGAGATCATCCGGGTGGCAAAGGCCTCGGGCGCGGATGCGATCCATCCGGGCTATGGGCTGCTGTCCGAGAACCCGGATTTCGTGGACGCCTGCACCGCCGCCGGCATCGCCTTCATCGGCCCGACCGCCGAGACGATGCGGGCGCTTGGCGACAAGGCCTCGGCGCGCCGCGTGGCAATCCAGGCGGGCGTGCCGGTGATCCCCGCCACCGAGGTCCTGGGCGAGGACATGGCCGAAGTCGCGCGCCAGGCCGAGGAGATCGGCTATCCCCTGATGCTGAAGGCGTCATGGGGCGGCGGCGGGCGGGGAATGCGTCCGATCCTGTCGGCCGCCGAACTGCCCGAAAAGGTCCGCGAGGGCCGGCGCGAGGCCGAGGCCGCCTTTGGCAACGGCGAGGGCTATCTGGAAAAGATGATCCTGCGCGCCCGCCACGTCGAGGTTCAGTTGCTGGGCGACAGCCACGGCGGGCTTTATCACCTGTATGAGCGCGACTGCACCGTGCAGCGCCGCAACCAGAAGGTCGTGGAACGCGCGCCCGCCCCCTACCTGACCGACGAACAGCGGGCCGAGGTCTGCGGGCTGGCGCTGAAGATCGGGGGGGCCGTCGGCTACCGCAACGCGGGCACCGTCGAGTTCCTGATGGATATGGATTCGGGGTCCTTCTACTTCATCGAGGTGAACCCGCGCGTCCAGGTCGAGCACACGGTGACCGAGGAAGTCACCGGCATCGACATCGTGCAGGCCCAGATCCGCATCGCCGAGGGCGCGACGCTGGCCGAGGCCACGGGCATGGCCTCGCAGGCGGACGTGACGCTGTCGGGCCACGCGATCCAGTGCCGCGTGACGACCGAGGACCCGCAGAACAACTTCATCCCCGACTACGGCCGCATCACCGCCTATCGCACCGCCACCGGCAACGGCATCCGGCTGGACGGCGGCACCGCCTATGCGGGGGCGGTCATCACCCGCTATTACGACTCGCTGCTGGTCAAGGTCACCGCTTGGGCACAGACGCCCGAAGCCGCGATCCGCCGCATGGACCGAGCCCTGCGCGAGTTCCGGGTGCGGGGCGTCAGCACCAACATCGACTTCGTCATCAACCTGCTGAAGCACCCGGTCTTCCTGTCGGACGGGGCCACGACCAAGTTCATCGACACGACGCCGGAACTGTTCGACTTCAGCCCCCGGCAGGACCGGGCGACGAAGATCCTCACCTATCTGGCCGACATCAGCGTGAACGGCCACCCCGAGACCAAGGGCCGCCCCGCCCCCGCCGAGGCGAAGATCCCCGTCCCCCCTGCCCCCCGGCAGGAGCCGCCCGAGGGCACGCGGCAGCTTCTGGAACGCGAAGGGCCGCAGGGCGTGGTGGACTGGCTGTCCCGCCAGCAGCGGCTGCTTCTGACCGACACCACCATGCGCGACGGGCACCAGTCGCTGCTGGCCACCCGGATGCGGTCCATCGACATGATCCGCGTGGCGCCGGCTTACGCGGCGAACCTGCCCGGCCTCTTTTCGGTCGAATGCTGGGGCGGCGCGACCTTCGACGTGGCCTACCGCTTCCTGCAGGAATGCCCCTGGCAGCGGCTGCGCGACATCCGCGCGGCCATGCCGAACATCATGACGCAGATGCTGCTGCGGGCCAGCAATGGCGTGGGCTACACCAACTATCCCGACAACGTGGTGCAAAGCTTCGTCGCGCAGGCCGCCAGGTCCGGCGTGGACGTCTTCCGCGTCTTCGATTCGCTCAACTGGGTCGAGAACATGCGGGTGGCCATGGACGCCGTGGTGGACTCGGGCAAGATCTGCGAGGCCGCGATCTGCTACACCGGCGACATCATGGACCCGGATCGGTCCAAGTACGACCTTTCCTATTACGTGGACATGGGCCGGCAGTTGCGGGACGCGGGCGCGCATCTCATCGGCGTCAAGGACATGGCGGGGCTTCTCAAGCCCGCCGCCGCGCGGGTGCTGTTCAAGGCGCTGCGCGAGGAGGTCGGGTTGCCGATCCACTTCCACACCCATGACACCAGCGGCATCGCGGGCGCCACGGTGCTGGCGGCGGCCGAGTCGGGCGTGGCGGTCGTGGACGCGGCAATGGACGCCTTTTCGGGCGGCACCTCGCAGCCCTGCCTCGGTTCCATCGTCGAGGCGCTGGACGGGACGGACCGCGACACCGGGCTGGACATCGGGGCGATCCGCGAGATCTCGAACTACTGGGAACGGGTGCGCGACCAGTATTGCGCCTTCGAGGCGGGTTCGCGCGCCCCGGCCTCCGAGGTCTACCTGCACGAGATGCCCGGCGGGCAGTTCACCAACCTCAAGGCGCAGGCGCGCAGCCTGGGGCTTGAGGACCGCTGGCACCAGGTGGCCGAAACCTATGCCGAGGTGAACCGGATGTTCGGCGACATCGTCAAGGTCACGCCGTCCTCCAAGGTCGTGGGCGACATGGCGCTGATGATGGTGGCCCAAGGGCTGACGCGGGCGCAGGTCGAGGACCCGGGTGTCGAGGTCGCCTTCCCCGACTCGGTCGTGGACATGATGAAGGGCAACCTCGGCCAGCCCCCCGGCGGCTGGCCCGAGGCGCTGCAGCGCAAGGTCCTCAAGGGCGAGACGCCCATCACCGAGCGTCCCGGCGCGCTGATGCCGCCCGTGGACCTTTCCGCCGCCCGGACCGAGGTGCAGGCGAAGCTGGACGTGGACCTCGACGACGAGGACTTCAACGGTTGGCTGATGTATCCCAAGGTCTTCAGCGACTATGCGGAACGCCACAAGGTCTATGGCCCCGTCCGCACCCTGCCCACGCCCGCCTTCTTCTACGGGATGCAGCCGGGCGAGGAGATCAGCGTCGAGATCGACCCCGGCAAGACGCTCGAGGTGCGGCTGCAGACCATCGGCGACACCGACGACGCGGGCGAGGTGCGGGTGTTCTTCGAACTGAACGGCCAGCCCCGCACCGTCCGCGTGCCGAACCGCGCGGCCAAGGGCGTGACCGCCGCCCGGCCCAAGGCGGACGCGGGCAACCCCGGGCACATCGGCGCGCCGATGCCGGGGGTGGTGGCCACCGTTGCGGCGCAGGCGGGGCAGAAGGTCAAGGCGGGCGACCTGCTGCTGACCATCGAGGCGATGAAGATGGAAACCGGCATCCATGCCGACCGCGAGGCCGCCGTGAAGGCCGTCCATGTCGCGCCGGGCCAGCAGATCGACGCCAAGGACCTGCTAGTCGAACTGGAGTGACAGGGGCCGTGCCGCCTTGGGGCGGCGCGGCCGATCACGCAGCGTTCACAAGGCTTTGGCCGCCCTCACGCAGGCGTGGCGGGAACGCGGCGCGGTTTTCGTGGTTCATTCCCGGACAGCCCGCCAGTTTGCGGGCCGGAACCGCGCGGCGCCGTCGCCGCGCCCCGAGACATGGGAATCGCAATGCCTCGTACCTTTTTCCGCAACACCACCGCGCTGGCCCTGGGCCTGGGCCTTGCCCTGCCCCATGCCAGCGGAGCACAGGCCCTGCCCGCAGGGGATGCCGCGCAGTTCGTCCCGACCCGCGCAGGCAACATGCCGGAACTGGCCCGGATGCTGGACAAGAAGATCCCCGCGGGCCTGAAGATCGGGGCCGGCGGGCTGGTGCCGGGGTATGGCAAGCCTGACGGCGCGCCGAGGTCCGAGGCCAGTCCGCCGGCCCCTGTCCGGCTCGCGCAGGCGGACGCAGCGACGGCCACGGATGCCGTGCCGCTGCCCGGAGGGGCCGCCGAAGGGAACGCCGCCGCCGATGCCGCGGCAGCGGCGGCAGCCGCGGCCGCGCAGGCTCCGGTCGTGGTCGAGGAGCCGGCTGCGGAAGCACCCGCCGCCGAGCCGGCGGCAGAACCCGAGGGCGAACCCGAAGTGGCAGCGCCCGCAGAAGCTCCGGCAGTTGCGCAAGAGGCCCCGGCCGAGGCCGTCCCAGCCGAACCCGTGGCCGAGCCGGCGCCCGAGATCGTGCCGGAGGAAGCCGCGGCAGCCCGGGCGGAAGCCTCGCCCGAACCCGTCGAAGAGCCGATCACCACGGCCGCGCCCGCCGCCGAGGCGCCTGCACAGGCCGCCCGGGAGGCGGCACCTGCCCCCGAGGCGCCGACGCCGGCACCGCAGGCGCAAGCCGCCCCGGAACCCGAGCGCGCTGCGGCGCCCGAGGCCCCTGCCGTGGTCGATGCCCCGTCCGAGGCCGATCTGGCCCGCGCCCTGGCCGAACGCAGCGAAGGCGAGGCCGGCACCGATGCCGCGCCCCCGTCGGCGGGCGCTGCGGCCGAGAGCGGCGCGGCGGGCGCTGCCGCGAACGCCGAGGACGACAAGGGCACGGCGCCCGTTGCCAGGGCAACCCGTCCGGCCGATCCGGCGGATGCGGCTGAACAGGCCGCGTCAGAAGGCAAGGGGGCGGCGGGCGCAGCCCCGGCCCCGGTTGTCGGGGGCGCTGCGGCCGGGTCCGGCGGCACGGGTGTGAAAGCCGCGCCTGCGGCGGACGCCACGGCCCAGGGAAGGGCGACGCCTACCCCGGCTGCACCGGCAGGCGCAGGGGGCGGTTCGGTCCCTGTCGTCACACAGGGCGGGGCGGCGGCGCAGCCCGGTCCCAGCGAGGACGAACTCGCCGCCGCGCTGGCGGGCGCCCGCGAGGTCCCCGAAGCCGAGGCGCGCCCGACCGACGCCGCGCGCGAGGCCGCCGCTGCCGCAGCCCCGCCGGCCGCCGCCGCGCTGGCCGAGGCGGCCGCGCCGGTCGTCACCTCGGACAAGCAGCAGGTGACCGAGGAAACCTCGCGCAGCGCGACCGAGGACTTCCTGACCGACGTGCGCGGCACGCTGCGCCAAGGCGACATCCCCGTGGTCGGCGGCACGCAAGGCTCGACCGCGCCGGTGGTGGTCGGCGCGGACGGCCAGCCCGTCGTGGCGGACGGTGCCGGAACCGAGGCGCATGATGGCGACGACGACCGCAGCGACCTGGAAAAGGTGCTGCGCCAGGCCGTGCTGCCCGCGCTGGCGGGGCTGGCCGTGGGACAGCTTCTGTCGAACAACCGGCAGGTCGAGCTGAACACCGGCGACCGTGTCGTGGTGACCCGCCCCGATGGAAGCCAGGAGATCATCAAGGACGACAACGCCTTGCTGCTGCGTCCCGGGTCCACCGCGCAGACCGAGGAATATGCGGACGGCTCGACCCGGACCATTGTCACGCGCGAGGATGGCAGCCAGGTCGTCACGATCCGCGACGCCGACCTGCGCGTGCTGCGCCGGACGCTGGTGCGGCCCGACGGCACCACCACCGCGCTGATCGACGAGACGGCGCAGGTGGCGCCCGTGGACGTGGCGGCCCTGCCCCCGCCCGCCCGGCCGGTCATGGTCGTGCCCGGCGAGCAGCTGTCCGAGGACGCGCTGCGCGAGGCGCTGCGGCGCGAAACGCAGGTGGACCGGACCTTCACGCTGGGGCAGATCCGCAACATCCCCGAGGTGCGGGCGCTGGTCGCCCCGGTGGAGATCCAGGCGATCACCTTCGACACCGGCTCGGCCGCGATCAAGGCGGACCAGGCGCAGGCGCTGGCCTCGCTGGGCCGCGTGATCGCCGACAGCGTGCGGCAGAACCCTTCGGAAATCTACATGATCGAGGGGCACACCGACACGGTGGGGTCGGGCGCGATAAACCTGGCGCTGTCGGACCGTCGCGCCGAGTCGGTGGCCCTGGCCCTGACCGAGTTCTTCGGCGTGCCGCCGGAAAACATGGTCGTGCAGGGTTATGGCGAGCAGTTCCTGAAGGTGCCGCAGGAAGGCGACATTCGCTCCAACCGCCGCGCCTCGGTGCGCCGGATCACCGACCTGCTGGCGCGGAACTGAGGAAGCCGGGGGCTTTGCCCCCGCACCCCCAGGGTATCTGGATCAGAACGAAGGGGCCGGGGTTTTCCCCGGCCTTTTCCTTTGCGTCAGTCTTTCCGCTGCCAGACGATCCGGAACGCGTCGTTCGCCGCGAGCGCCGCCGAGGCCGCGCCGAGATCGAAGCCCGGCAGCGCGGCGAAGGCATCGGCAAGGGCCGCCGCGCCCGCGGCCTCGACCGGGATCAGCAGCGCCTCGCCCCCCTGGGTCTTCAGGCGCCAATGGGCGCGGCCATCAAGGCGGATCAGCCGGATCTGGGACAGGTCGCGCAGGGCGATCTCTCCGCCCAGTGCGCGCGCGTCGAGATAGCGGAGCGCGCCCTCCTCGACCTCGACCAGCCCCGGCGCACCGATGGGCGCGGCAAAGCGGCGGCGGCGCCAGGCGCCCAGGCCCCAGAGCAGAGCAAGCGCCAGGATCGCGGCGCCGAGCGGCTGGAACAGCAGCCCGCCCCGGGCGAAGACCCAGATGCCGAAGGCGCCGGTCAGGGCCGCCGCGGCCACCTCGCGCCAGGGCTTGAAGCGGGCAACAAGTTCGGGGCGGATCACCCGTGCCTCACAGGCTGCGGCTCATGTCGCGGTGGGGAATGCCCGCGTCATCGTATTCGGGGCCATGAACGGTGAAGCCCAGCTTCTCGTAGAAGCCGATGGCGTGGGTCTGCGCGCCCAGCTTGGCTTTGGTGACGCCGCGCGCACGCAGCTCGTCCAGCGCCGCGCGCATCAGCGCCGCACCCGCGCGTGTGCCCCGCATTTCGGGCAGCACCGCGACGCGGCCGATCTTGGCGCTCTCGCCCTCGATCAGCAGGCGGGCGGTGCCGACGGGGCGGCCGTCCTGCACGGCCAGCAGGTGCACGGCGGTGGCGTCCAGCTCGTCCAGTTCCAGCTCCTCGGGAACGTTCTGTTCCTCGATGAAGACGCGGCGGCGGATCGCGGCGCAGGCGGGGAAATCGTCGGTGACGGTGATCTTCATGCGAAAAACCGCTGCAGGATGGAGTGGTAGATGGCTTTCAACTGGTGGACCTGTTCGACGGGGACGCGCTCGTCCACCTGGTGCATGTAGGCGCCGACAAGGCCGAACTCGACCACCGGGCAGTGGTCCTTGACGAAGCGCGCGTCCGAGGTGCCGCCCGAGGTGGACAGCACGGGGACGCGACCGGTGTGCTCGGTCACGACGCTTGCCACCAGATCCACGAAGGGGCCGGGCTCGGTCACGAAGGATTCGCCGCTGACGGTCACGGCGACGCCGATGCGGACGCCGGTCTCGGTTTCGACCGCCGCCGCCCGCTCGCGCAGCATGGCGGTCAGGCTGTCACCGGTATGGGCGTCGTTGAAGCGGATGTTGACGGTCGCGGTCGCGCGTTCCGGGATCACGTTCGAGGCCGGGTTGCCGCAATCGACCGTCGTGACCTGCAACCCCGAGGGGTCGAAATGCGCCGTGCCCTCGTCCAGCGGCCGCGCCGTCAGGTCCCCCAGCAGCCGCACCAGCGCGTGCAGCGGGTTCAGCGCGCGATGCGGATAGGCCGCGTGGCCCTGGCGGCCGATGGCGGTGATCTGCGCGGTCAGGCTGCCCCGGCGGCCGATCTTGATCATCTCGCCCATCGCCTCGGGGTTCGAGGGCTCGCCCACGATGCAGACGTCCATGCGCTCGCCCGCCTGCGCCATCCAGTCGAGGATCGCCAGGGTGCCGTCGCGGGACGGGCCCTCCTCGTCGCCGGTGATGGTCAGGATCACCGCGCCATCCGGCGGCGTCAGGGTCACGAAATCCACCGCCGCCGCGACAAAGGCCGCCACGCCCGACTTCATGTCGGTGGCGCCGCGGCCCCAGATCATCCCGTCCGCCAGCGCGCCGGAAAAGGGCGGATGGGTCCAGCCGGCCGGGTCGCCCGGCGGCACCACGTCCACATGGCCGTTGAAGCCGAAGCTGCGCGCGCCCCTGGCCCCCCAGCGGGCATAAAGGTTCGGCACGCCGTTGCGATCCACGCGGCGACAGTCGAACCCCGCAGGTTCCAGCACCGATCGCAGCAGCTCCAGCGCCGCGCCTGCGTCGGGCGTAACCGAGGGGCAGCGGATCAGGCGGGCGGTCAGGTCCGCGGGATTCATCATGACATTACCTCGATGCCGCGGCGGATCAGGTTCAGCGACGTCAGCGCCAGCAGCACCAGGGTCCAGCGCCGGAACTGCGCCAGGTCCATCCGGTCCTGCAGCCAGAAGCCAAGCTGCATCCCGGCGAAGGCGGGGATCACCATCAGCAGCGACAGCGGCAGCGTCTGCGCGTTCAGCACGCCCGAGGCCAGATGCGCCGCCGTCAGCGCCGCCCCGCCGATGAGGAAGACGACGCCCTGCACCCGGATCTGTTCCAGCTTGGGGGCACCGATGGACAGCAGATAGACGATCAGCGGCGGCCCCCAGATGCCGGACACCCCGCCGTAAAGCCCGCCGATGATGCCGCTGGTGATCTCGGCCCGGCGGCGGTGATGGATCGGCAGGGTCATCGGGCGGCCCGACAGCTGCCACAGCGCGAAGCCAAGGATCGGCAGGCCCAGCGCCAGATACATCAGCGGCTGAGGAATGACCCGGGCGAAGGGCGCCGAGACGAACATGAAGATCGCCACCATTGCGATATGCCAGCGATAATCGCGCGCCGTCGCCCATGCGGCACCCACACCCTGCCGCGTCGCCTGCTGCACGTTCGTCAGCAGCACGGGCAGGATCATCAGCCCCAACGCCACCTGCGGGGGAAGGAAAGATCCCAAGGCCGACATCAGGATGATCGGCATCGCAAAGCCGATCGCGCCCTTGATGGCGCCCGCGCCCAGCGTGATGGCAGAGATAAGCAGGATGGTCTGGGGGTCGAGGCCGAACATGGCGCGGACCATGTCTGCGCGCAGCCGCCGCGGCAAGGGGTGCCGGCAACGGCAGGCTGCCGGGGATGCGGCGCCTTGACGCTTGCGCAATGAAGATGCGCCGACGCCTGCGCTTGCGCAGCATAGTTGCGCTGCACCTGCGAAAGGGCTAGGCAGATTCGACCCTTTCTCGCAGGAACAGCCCCATGCTCGATGCCCGCGCCACCCTCACCCCTGCCGACGCGCAGGCCCTTGTCCCGGAACTGGACGCGCTTCTTTCCCGCGCAACCGAGGCGCTGCGGGCGCGGGTCGGCGGCGGCAGGATCGACTCGGCTGCGCTGGAAACCGAACAGCACGCGGCCCATGCGCTGTCCTGGCTGGCGACCTACGTGGAATCGCTGAAGCAACTGTCGGCCTGGGCCGGGCGGCTGGGCGAGGGCTTCGCAGAGATCGAGGGGCTGATCCTGCAGATCGGCTTCGGCGAATACCTGACGCAGATCGCCGGCGGCATCCCCATGAGCCAGACCGAGTTCGCCCGCCTGTCGGACCTCGGCATCGACTGGCAGCCCTCGGACGCGGCCCGCGCGGCGATGGGGGGCAACAGCCCGCAGGCGCGCGCGCGGCTGGTCGCCCTGATGCAGGACAACGCGGGCCGCGCGACGGTCGGAGCCACGGGCCTCGACGAGGATCTGGAGATGATCCGCGACCAGTTCCGCCGCTATGCCGACGACCGGGTGATCCCCAACGCCCATGAATGGCACCTGAAGGACGAGCTGATCCCGATGGAGATCATCGAGGAGCTGGCCGAACTCGGGGTCTTCGGCCTGACCATCCCCGAGGAGTTCGGCGGCCTCGGCCTGTCCAAGGCCTCGATGGTCGTCGTCTCCGAGGAACTCTCGCGCGGCTATATCGGCGTGGGCTCTCTGGGCACCCGTTCGGAAATCGCGGCGGAACTGATCCTCGTCGGCGGCACGCCCGAGCAGAAGGAACAGTGGCTGCCCAAGCTCGCCAGCGGCGAGATCCTGCCCACCGCCGTCTTCACCGAGCCCAACACCGGCTCGGACCTGGGCTCGCTGCGCACCCGTGCCGTCCGCACCGCCGACGGCTGGGAGATCACCGGCAACAAGACCTGGATCACCCATGCCGCCCGCACCCATGTCATGACGCTGCTGGCGCGGACCGAGCCGGACACCACCGACTGGCGCGGCCTGTCCATGTTCCTGGCCGAGAAGACCCCCGGCACCGACGAGGAGCCCTTCCCCACCCCCGGCATGACGGGCGGCGAGATCGAGGTGCTCGGCTATCGCGGCATGAAGGAATACGAACTCGGCTTCGACGCCTTCAAGGTCAAGGCCGACAACCTGCTGGGCGGCCAACCGGGGCAGGGCTTCAAGCAATTGATGCAGACCTTCGAATCCGCCCGCATCCAGACGGCCGCCCGCGCCATCGGCGTGGCCCAGTCGGCGCTGGAACTGGGGATGCGCTATGCGCTGGACCGCAAGCAGTTCGGCAAGCCGCTGATCGAGTTTCCGCGCGTTGCCGACAAGCTGGCGCTGACGGCGGTGGAAATCATGATCGCCCGCCAGCTGACCTATCACTCGGCCTGGCAGAAGGACCACGACAGGCGCTGCGACCTGGAAGCGGGGATGGCCAAGCTGCTGGGCGCCCGCGTCGCTTGGGCCGCGGCCGACAACGCCCTGCAGATCCACGGCGGCAACGGCTTCGCGCTGGAATACACGATCAGCCGGGTCTTGTGCGACGCCCGCATCCTCAACATCTTCGAGGGCGCGGCAGAGATCCAGGCACAGGTGATCGCGCGGCGCCTGCTGGGCTGAGCCTTGCGTTGCGCGAATGGCACGGGCGCCAGACTTGCGCGCCCGTGCATGGACTTTGCTGCAACCGGGTGGCAGGGCAGGGCGATATCCATGTTGAACCGTTTGTCCTGGGGAAGCCTTCCATGATCTCCGCCCTCCGCATCGTCGCCATTTCCACGACCCTTGCCACGCTGGCCGCCTGTGGCCCCGAACCCCTGCCCGCCGATGGAACCGGCTTCGAAGGCGGGATTCCCTTCGGCACCTACACCATGGTCGGCTTCGGCCAGGAAGCCGTGCCCACGCGCGACGCCCGCATCCGCCTGACGCCGGGCCAGATCAGCGGCAACGGCCCGTGCAACACCTTCACGGCCGTCAACGCCGCGACGCTGCCGCAGATCAGCGTCAGCACCATGAACTGGACCGACAATCCCTGCGGCCACAAGGGCTTCGAGGGTCGCTTCTTCGAGGCGCTGACCCAGGCGAGCCAGGCCGAATGGTCCGGCGGCGTCCTCAAGGTGAAAAGCCCGCTGGGCTGGATGACGCTGGAACGCTCGGGCAACTGACCGTCTCAGGGCCGCTCCTCGGGGCGGTCCTTTTCCTTCGGGGCGGCGGTCAGCCGCGCCACCAGCCGCGCGCGGGCGGCAGGCAAGGGGCGGCCCACCTGCGCCTCGGCCAGCCGCGCGTTCAGGAAGTGCCCTGTCAGCGCAAAGCCGGCGGCAAGGCCGCCCTCCGCTTCCGGCCCGCCCAGGATGCCCGGCAAGGGCAGCAGCCGCGCTGCCCATTCCCCCGCCGCCGCGGCCGTCACCGCATGGCCGGTCTTGGGCGAGACATAGGCCAACCCCTCGCGCGCGCCGCTGACCGCGCAGCGATCCAGCGACAGGCCGAAGCCCAGTTCGTCCAGCAGCAGAAGCTCCCAACGAAGATACTGCTCGGTCCAAGGCGGCCCACGTGTTTCTTCTTCGCCCGAATATCGTCGGGGCTTCCGATCGCCCGGAAAACGGTCCGGTGGACCGTTTTCAGCGAGGAAGGCCGCGGTAGCGGCAAGGGGGGCAGACAGCCCCCCGGCTCCGGCAGTGCCGCCAGCGCCCCCTCCGCTGCCTCCCTCCATCGCATCCAGCAAGTCCTCCGTCGCATCCACCAGCCGCGGATGCGGGTCGCGCTCGGGCAGCGCCCAGGCGATCAGCGCCGTCACCGCGTTCAGGCCGGCCAGCGCATCGGCGTCGGCCATCAGCCCCGCCCGCGTGCGCCCCGGTTCCACCGTGAAGCTGCCAAGCTGGTCGTCCAGCCGCGCCCGCCAGCGCAGGGACAGGCGGTTGCCCGGTTGCAGCATCGCCGCGCGCCGGACGCTCGCGCCCCCCGGCACGACGCCCGAGATCAGCCCCAGATCGCGCGTCAGCGCGGTCAGGATGACCGCGTGCTCGCCATGCCGGCGCCGCGCGATGGCGGTCGCCTCGCCCTGCCATTCCATCCGACTTCCTTTCCCGCGCCCGCTGGCGCAAGTTGCGCCGCATTATCGAACAAGGGAAAGGGACCCGTCGATGCTGAAACCGTGGATCGAGGCCCAGGCGCGTCTGGTCGAGGTCGCCGCAGGCCGCGCGCCCGCCGACATGGTGATCCGGGGCGGCCAATGGGTCAACGTCCACACGCGCGAGGTGCTGCCCGGTCAGGACATCGCCATCGCGGACGGCCGCGTCGCCTGCGTGCTGCACGACGCCTCGGCCAACATCGGCCCCGAGACGCAGGTGATCGAGGCCGAGGGGCGCTATATGGTCCCCGGCCTGATCGACGCGCACATGCACGTGGAATCGGGAATGCTGACGCCTGCGGGCTTCGCCGCGGCGGTAATCCCGCACGGCACCACCACGATCATGCATGACCCGCACGAGATCGCGAATGTCATGGGGCTGGAGGGCGTGCGGCTGATGCGCGACGAAAGCCTGATCCAGCCGATCACCATGCTGACACAGATGCCTTCCTGCGCGCCCTCGGCGCCGGGGCTGGAAACCACCGGTCACCCGATCACGGCCGGGGAGGTCGCGCAGGCCATGGGCTGGGACGGCGTCATTGGTCTGGGCGAGATGATGAACTTTCCCGCCGTCTCGGCGGGCGACCCGGCGATGCTGTCCGAGATCGCGGCGACCCGCGCCGCCGGCAAGACGGTCGGCGGCCATTACGCCAGCCCCGACCTGGGCCGCGCCTTTTCGGCCTATGTCGCGGGCGGCGCCGCCGACGACCACGAGACGGTGTCCGAAGCGCAGGCCGTGGCCCGCGTCCGGCAGGGCATGGGCGCGATGATGCGGCTGGGGTCGGCCTGGCACGACGTTCAGGCGCAGATCACGGCCATCACGCAGAGGGGGCTCGACCCCGCGGGCTTCATGCTCTGCACCGATGATTCCCATGCGGGGACGCTTGTGCATGACGGGCACATGGACCGCGTGGTGCGCCACGCGGTGGACTGCGGCTGCGATCCCCTGGTGGCGATCCAGATGGCGACGATCAACACCGCCCGGCATTTCGGGGTCGAGCGGGAACTGGGCTCGATCACGCCCGGACGGCGCGCGGACGTCATCCTGACGTCTGACCTGAGGGCGCTGCCGGTCGAGATGGTCGTCGCGCAGGGCCGGCTGGTGGCCGAGGGCGGGCGGCTGCTGGTCGATTGCCCGCGCATCGACTGGCCGGATTCGGCGCGGAACTCGGTCCATCTCGGCCGGGTGCTGACGGCGGCCGACTTCCGCGTGCCCGCCGAAGGGCGCGAGGCGGACGTCCGCGTCATCGGCGTCATCGAGAACCAGGCCCCGACCCGCGCGCTGACGGCCACCCTGCCGATCCGCGACGGCGAGGTGGTCCCCGAGGGCGTCGAGCGCATCGCGCTGGTGGAACGACACAAGGGGACCGGCGGCGTGGTCAATGCCTTCGTTTCGGGCTTCGGCTACCAAGGACGCATGGCCGTCGCCTCGACGGTCGCGCATGACAGCCACCACATGATCGTCGTCGGCACCTGCGGCGAGAACATGGCCGCCGCCTCGGGCCGGCTGGCCGAGCTTGGCGGCGGCATCACCGTCTTCCGCGATGGGGCGGAACTCGCCCATGTCGCCCTGCCCATCGCCGGGCTGATGTCCGACCGTCCGGCGGCAGAGGTGGCGGAGGCCGCCGAGGCCGTGAACCGCGCCATCCGCGACTGCGGCTGCACGCTGAACAACGCGATCATGCAGCATGTCCTGCTGGCGCTGGTGGTGATCCCCGAGTTGCGGATTTCGGACCTGGGGCTGGTGGACGTGACCCGGTTCGAGATCTGCGACGTGGTGATGGCGTCGCGGTAGCAATGGGTATTTGGGTCAGGAAGAACCTCGGGGGAGCGTGAGGGCGCCATCCTCGGCCAGGGGCCAGAAGGGGTTGTGCGCGATCTCCCAGACATGACCGTCGGGGTCGGCGAAATAGCCCGAGGTGCCGCCCCAGGCGGCCTTCTCGGGGCGCTTGAGGCAGGTGGCGCCGGCCTCAACGGCGGACTGGAAGACCGCCTCGACCTCCTCGACGTCGCGGCAGTTCTGCGCCAGCGTGACGGCGCCGGTCCCGAGTTCGGCCAGGGGGCGGCGCTGGTCCTCGGCCAGTTCGTCCAGCGCGAACAGCGCCAGCGCGAGGCCGGGCATCTGGAACAGCGCCAGCCCCTCGGGCGCGTCCGGATACGGAGTCCAGCCCCAGTCGCGGTAGAAGCGGCGGGCGCGGGAAAGGTCCGCCACGCCCAGCGTGATCAGGCTGACGCGGTTGCGTGGCAGGGTCATGCGCAGCTCTCCTCGGTCCAAGGCACCGCCCCGCGCCCGCGGGGCTGGCGCGGTTGCGGCCGCAGCGGCGCCTCAGCCCTCGTCCGTCAGGGTCGAGGCGTCGTCCTCGCGTTCAACGTGGAGGAAGCGGGCGCGGCCGTCCAGCGCGGCGAACAGCTCGCGACCCGTGCCGGTCAGGAAGGCCTGCGCGGGCAAGGCGGTGATCTCGTCATACAGCGCGGCGCGGCGGCTTTCGTCCAGGTGGGCCGCGACCTCGTCCAGCAGGACCACGGGGCGTTCGGGGGCCAGCGCGCGGGCGTTGGCGAGGATCAGCGACAGCAGCAGCGCCTTCTGCTCTCCGGTGGAACTCAGCGCGGCGGGCATGTCCTGCGGGCCCCAGCTTGCCCCGAGATCGGCGCGGTGCGAACCGGTCAGCGTCCGGCCCGCGGCCATGTCACGCTGGCGCATGGCGGCCAAGCGCGCGGCGATGCTGTCCGGGTCGGCGTCGTCGGCCTCGCCGTCCCCCGCCAGCAGCACCAGCCGGGCCGAGGGGAAGCTGGTTTCCGCCTCCGCCTGCGCCTGCATGATCCGGGCCAGGGCCTCTTGCCGGTTGCGGGTGATCGCGGCGCCGGCTTCGGCCATCCGCGATTCCAGCGCGCGGTACCAGCGGTCGTCGCGCACCTCGTCCCGCAGCAGGCGGTTGCGGTCGCGCATGGCCTTTTCATAGGCGAGCGCGTCCTCTGCGTGCCCCGGCGCGAAGCTGAGCGTCAGGCGGTCGAGGAAGCGCCTGCGCACCTCGGGCGCGTCGGTCCACAGCCGGTCCATCGCGGGCGTCAGCCAGATCAGGCGCAGCAGCGCGCCCAGGGCCACCTGCGGCGCGGGCTTGTCGTCGATGGTGACCTGCCGCCCCTCGCCGGGGGCCGCGCCCGTTTCCACCTGGCGGTCGTCGATGGTCGCCCGGATGCGCCAGCCCGCCTCGGGGCCGCGCCGGGCCTGGTCCTGTGGCGCGGCGCTGCGCATCCCGCGGCCCGGCGACAGCATCGACAGGGCTTCCAGGATGTTGGTCTTGCCCGCGCCGTTCGGACCGAAGATGGCGACCGGCCGCGCGTCCAGTTCCAGCGCCAGCCGCGGCCAGGACCGGAACTGCGCCAGGGCCAGCCGGGAAAGCGTCACACGCGCATCGGCATGACGACATAAACGGCGGATTCGTCCCCGCCCTCGCGGATCAGCGCCGCATCGCCCGAGCCGTTGAACAGGAAGACGGCATTCTCGCGGTCGATCTGGGCCGCGATCTCCTGCAGGTATTTCGCGTTGAAGCCGATCTCCAGCGGCTCGTCGGCATAGGCCACGGCCAGTTCCTCGTCCGCCGCGCCCGCGTCGGGGGCGTTCACCGACAGGACCAGCCGGTCCTCGTCCAGCGCCAGCTTGACCGCGCGGGACCGTTCGCTGCTGACCGTCGCAACCCGGTCCACCGCGCGGGCGAAGTCGGCCGCGTCCACCTCCAGCCGGCGGGTGTTCCCGCGCGGGATCACGCGGGTATAGTCGGGGAAGGTCCCGTCAATGACCTTCGAGGTCAGGGTGATGGTCGGATTGGCGAAGCGCACCTTGGTCTCGCTAACGGACACCGCGATTTCCGCCTCGTCGTCGTCCAGCAGCTTCTTCAGTTCCGCCACGGTCTTGCGGGGGACGATCACGCCCGGCATCGCCTCGGCCCCCTCGGGCAGGGGCGCGTCGATGCGGGCCAGGCGGTGCCCGTCGGTCGCCACGCAGCGCAGGGTGCGCCCGCCCTCGCCATCCGCGACATGCATGTAGACGCCGTTCAGGTAGTAGCGCGTTTCTTCCGTTGAAATCGCAAAGCGCGACTTGTCGAACAGCCGCCGCAGCACCGGCGCCGGGGCGGTGAAGTTCGCCGTGTATTCGGTCGAGGCCATGACCGGAAAATCCTCGCGCGGCAGGGTGGCGAGGTTGAAGTTCGCGCGCCCGGCCTGCACGCTGACCCGGCCCGAGGCCGCATCGAAGGCGATGTTGACCAGCGCCCCGTCGGGCAGCTTGCGGGCGATGTCGTTCAAAAGGGCCGCGCTGACGGTGGTGGCGCCGGGGCGTTCCACGGTGGCGGGGGCGCGGTCCACGACCTCGGTATCCAGGTCGGTCGCGCGGAAGCTGACCCCCTCGGGCGTGGCCTCGATCAGCACGTTGGACAGGATCGGGATGGTGTTGCGGCGTTCCACGACCGACTGGGCCTGCGACACGGCCTTGTTCAGAACCGCCTTTTCGATCGAGAATTTCATGGCGTCCTTGCCCCTTTGGTCGCGAAAGCCGCCCCGAAGGGCGGCGCGCTCAGTTTCGTCAATGTTGGTCGGCGGTCAAGCGCCCGTGAAGGCTCAGGCTTCCAGCGAGCGGCGCAGCAGGTCGATGTCCTCGGCAAGGCTGCGGTCCTCGGTCCGAAGCTCCTCGATCTTGCGGATCCCGTGCATGATCGTGGTGTGGTCGCGCCCGCCGAAGCGGCGGCCGATTTCCGGCAGGCTGCGGCTGGTCATCTGCTTGGCCAGGTACATGGCGATCTGGCGGGGCCGGGCCAGCGTGCGGACCCGCTTGGGGCCGACCAGGTCCGACAGGCGGATGTTGTAATGCTCGGCCACCTTGCGCTGGATCTCCTCGACCGTGACCTTGCGGTCGGACGCGCGCAGGATGTCGGTCAGGCATTCCTGGGTCATGTCCAGGTCGATCTCGCGCCCCATGAGGCTGGCGAAGGCGAACAGCCGCTGCAGCGCGCCTTCCAGCACGCGCACGTTCGAGGTGATGCGGTGGGCAAGGAATTCCAGCACCCCCTGCCCCAGCCGCAGGCCCGGATAGGTCTGGCGGAACTGTTCCGTCTTGGACTGCAGGATCGACAGGCGCAGTTCATAGTCCGTGGGGTGCAGGTCCACGATCAACCCGCAGGACAGGCGGGACTTGATCCGCTCTTCCATGTCCTTGATCTCGCCCGGCGCGCGGTCGGCCGAGATGACGATCTGCTTGCCCTGATCGACCAGCGCGTTGAACGTGTGGAAGAACTCCTCCTGCGTGGAATCCTTGCCGGCGATGAACTGGACGTCGTCCACCATCAGCAGGTCCACGGTGCGGAACAGTTCCTTGAAGTCCATGACGGTGCGTTCGCGCAGCGCCTGGACGAAGCGGTACATGAACTGCTCGGCCGACAGGTACAGGATGCGCGCCTGCGGGTCGCGGGTCTGCCGCTCATAGGCGATGGCGTGCATCAGGTGCGTCTTGCCGAGGCCCACGCCCCCGTAAAGGAACAGCGGGTTGAAGGTGACCTGCCCGCCCTCGGCCACGCGGCGAGCGGCGGCATGGGCCAGTTCGTTGGGCTTGCCGACCACGAAGTTGTCGAAGGTGAAGCGCGCGTCCAGCGGCGCCGTCATCTCCTCGTCCCGCAGGGGCGCGCGGACCGCAGCGGGTGCGGGCGCAGCCGCAGCCGCCGGAGCGGCGGCGGGCATCGGGCTGGCCACCGCGCGCGGGATCGAATCCACCGGACGCAGCTCGGCCGGGCGGTTGTCCGCGGCGGGGGCGGGTGCGGCGACGGTGAAGCTGAGCCGCTCGACCTCGGCGCCCTGGTGGACCAGCGCGTCAAGGATCGGGCGCGCATAATGGCGCGACACCCAGTCCGACAGGAAGCGCGTCGGGCAGGCGATGTCGGCCGCCCCCCCGTCGATGGCGCGCAGGCTCAACGGCGCCAGCCAGGTGACGTAGTTGTGGGTCCCGACCCGAGCTTCGAGTTCGGATCGTGCGCCCGTCCAAAGATCATCCATCCGAATCGTTCCTTTTCGTCCCCGAACCCCCGCCGGGAACGCCGGCAGGACACTGCGATCACGCCGCAACGCGGGGACGAACAGGACAGGGACGCCACAGGCAAGCCCTTGGCGCGCCGGGCCGGTGGCCCCTTCTGTCTGTTCCGGGTCGGCCCGTCCCGGTGGCAGCCGGAAGCGGACCAAAGGCGCGCCGGACTGGCCCGTGGCAGCGGGCCGCGGCATCGGCTGGCGCCTGCCCGGACCCGTGCTGGCAGCTGGAGGTCCGGGCGTTCATCCCCTGTTGCGACGTGAATCGCTTGGATCAAGCTAGCGGCAAGGCCCGGAGGCCCGCAACCGAACTATCGCCTTGACAGCCCCTTTGCCCGTCGAATCTGTGGCAGTCTTGCACCGCTTTTATGAAACAAATGAAATCAATGACTTATCCGAAATAATGACGCTGCGGCGCAGAATGAGGAAGGGCGCCCCGGAAGCCCGGAGCGCCCTTGCAAAGGCAGGCAGGATATGCCCGATCAGGCCTTCGACAGCGCCTTCACGCGCGCCGCCAGACGCGAGATCTTGCGCGACGCGGTGTTCTTGTGGACCACGCCCTTGGTGACGCCGCGCATCAGTTCGGGCTGGGCCGCCTGCAGCGCCTGGGCCGCCACCTGGGCGTCGCCACCGGCGATCGCTTCCTCGACCTTGCGCAGGAAGGTGCGGATGCGCGAGCGGCGGGCCTTGTTGACGGCGGTGCGGCGCTCGGTCTGGCGGGCGCGCTTCTGGGACTGGGGCGTGTTGGCCATGTGGGTCGTCTTTCTCGGTCAGTTGCGTTCAGGTGAGTGCGCAAAAGACCCGGACAGCCGCCCTCGTTTCCGAGAGCGGTCCTGATTCATGCCTAAGCGGGCCCACGCGCATTTCAGCGCCCGCCTATAAACGCTGCGGGCGCGAAATGAAAGCCCCGAATCAGCGGTCGCGGAACTGCGCCTCGCGCTTCTCGGCAAAGGCGCTCATGCCTTCCTTCTGGTCCTCGGTGGCGAACAGCGCGTGGAAGGCGCGGCGTTCGTACAGAAGCCCCTCGCGCAGCGTCGTCTCGTAGCTGCGGTTCACGGCCTCCTTGGCCACCATCGCGGCGATGGCCGACTTCGAGGCGATCTTCTTGGCCGCTCCCATCGCCTCGTCCAGCAGCCGGTCCACCGGCACCACGCGGCTGACGAGGCCCGAGCGCTCGGCCTCGGCCGCGTCCATGAAGCGGCCGGTCAGGTTCATGTCCATCGCCTTCGACTTGCCGACGAAGCGGGTCAGCCGCTGCGTCCCGCCGATCCCCGCGATGACGCCGAGGTTGATCTCGGGCTGGCCGAACTTGGCGTTCTCGGCGCAGATGATGAAGTCGCACATCATCGCAAGCTCGCAGCCCCCGCCCAGCGCATAGCCCGCGACGGCCGCGATGACCGGCTTGCGGATGCGCTGGATCGCTTCGATCTCGGGGCCGAACAGGTCGTCCGTCAGCACGTCCACATAGGATTTCGACGCCATCTCCTTGATGTCGGCGCCTGCGGCGAAGGCCTTCTCGCTGCCCGTCAGGACGATGCAGCGCACGGCCTCGTCGGCATCTGCGGCCTTCATGGCGGCGGCAAGCTCGGACACCAGCTGGCCGCTGAGCGCGTTCAGCGCCTCGGGGCGGTTGAGGCGAATCAGCGCGACATGGTCGGCGATTTCGACGATCAGGGTCTGATAGGCCATGTAAGCGTGCTCCCCGGAACGATGGCGGTTTCCCATGGGCTTAGCAAAGCGGGGCCCCGGGTTCCAGCATCACCGCTGGCAGGCCGGGCAGTACCAGGTGGACCGCCCGCCCTGCACGATCCGCTTCAGCGTGCCGCCGCAGCCTTCGCGCGGACAGGGCTGGCCCTCGCGCCCGTAGACGCGGAAGCTGTGCTGGAAATAGCCGAGTTCGCCCGAGGTCTGGCGGTGGTCGCGCAGGGACGAGCCGCCCGCCTCGATCGCCTGCCACAGCACCTCGCGGATGGCCGCGTGCAGGCGCGCGACGCGGTCGGGGCCGATGCGGCCGGCGGGGCGGGTCGGGTGGATGCCCGCGCGGAACAGCGCCTCGCAGACATAGATGTTGCCCAGGCCCGCGACGATCCGCTGGTCCAGCAGCGCCGCCTTGATCGGTGTCCGCCGCCCGGCCAGCGCCGCCGCCAGCCGCGCCGGCGTGAAATCCTCGTCCAGCGGCTCGGGGCCCAGCGCCGCCAGCAGCGGATGGTCCTGGCTGCGCACAAGGTCCACCGCCCCGAAGCGGCGGGCGTCGTTCAGGGTGATGGTCGTGCCGTCCTCGGTCGTCAGCACGAGGTGGTCGTGCCGGGGCAGCACGGCGGGATCGTGGTGGAACTGCCCCAGCCCCTCGCCCTCGATCCTGACCCGCCCCGACATGCCGAGATGCAGCAGCAGCGCCGCGTCGCGGTCGAGGTCGGCCAGGATGTATTTCGACCGCCGCCGCAGCCCTGTCACCTGCGCCCCGGTCAGCACCTGCACGAGGTCCGGCGGCATCGGCCAGCGCAGGTCGGGACGGCGCTGGTCCACCCGGACGATGCGCCGCCCGACAAGATGCGGCGCAAGGCCGCGACGCACCGTTTCCACTTCTGGCAGTTCTGGCATTTCCCGCCCATCCGCTGCATGGTGCCGCCCTGACCGGCGACTGGATGCTCAGCTATGACCGAAGACACCCCGAAACAATCCGAAGGGCACACCCATTTCGGCTTCCGCGATGTGCCCGAGGGCGAAAAGGCGGGGATGGTCCATGGCGTCTTCTCGCGGGTGGCCTCCAAGTACGACGTGATGAACGACCTGATGAGCGTGGGCATCCACCGCATCTGGAAGAACGCCATGATGGACTGGCTCGCGCCACAGGACGGCCAGCACCTGCTGGACGTGGCGGGCGGCACGGGCGACATCGCCTTCCGCTTCCTTCAGCGGGCGCCGGGGGCGCGGGTCACGGTCTGCGACATGACCGAGTCCATGCTGGTCGAGGGGCGCAAGCGGGCCGAGGCCGACCGCCTTGCCGACCGGCTCGCCTGGGTGACGGGCGACGCCATGGCCCTGCCCTTCGCCGACGCCAGCTTCGACCGCTACACGATCAGCTTCGGCATCCGCAACGTGACGCGCATCCCCGACGCGCTGTCCGAGGCCTTCCGCGTCCTGAAGCCCGGCGGCCGCCTGATGGTGCTGGAGTTTTCGCAGCTTCCCGTGCCCATGCTGCAATGGGCCTATGACCGCTATTCCTTCAACGTGATCCCGCCGCTGGGGCAACTGGTCGCGGGCGACCGCGACAGCTACCAGTATCTCGTGGAATCGATCCGCCGCTTCCCCGACCAGGAGACCTTCGCCGGAATGATCCGGGACGCGGGCTTCGCGCGCGTGCAGTACCGCAACATGTCCATGGGCATCGCCGCGCTGCATTCGGGCTGGAAGATCTGAGATGCGCGGCCCCCACAACATCTGGCGCCTGATCCGCACGGGCGCGACCTTCCAGCGCACGGGCGCGATGGGCCAGGCGCTGGACGCGATGAACGCGCCGGCCCGGGTGCGGCTGGCGGCCCGCGCACTGGCCTGGCCCTTCACCTGGCTCGGCTACAAGGGCGACCCCGCCCTGCCGCCGATCACCCGCGCGATCACCGCGCTGGGCCCGGCCTATATCAAGTTCGGCCAGATCCTTTCGACCCGCCCCGACGTGGTGGGGGCCGAGATGGCGGGGCAGCTCAGGATGCTGCAGGACCGCCTGCCCCCCTTCCCGACCGAGATCGCGCGCCTTCAGGTGCAGGAAGACCTGGGCGCCCCGGTCGAGACGCTGTTTTCCGACTTCTCGGAACCTGTCGCCGCCGCCTCGATCGCGCAGGTCCACCGCGCGCGCCGCGCCGACACGGGGGCCGAGGTCGCGGTCAAGGTGCTGCGGCCGGGGATCGCCGCCGCCTTCCGCCGCGACATCGATGCCTTCCACTTCGCCGCCGGCATGATCGAGCGGCTGTCCCCGTCCAGCCGCCGCCTGCGTCCGCGCGACGTGATCGCGCATTTCGAATCCGTGGTCCTGGGGGAGCTGGACCTGCGGCTTGAAGCCGCCTCGGCGTCCGAGTTCGCCGAGAACACGCGCGAGGACGCGGGCTTTTCCGTCCCCAACCCCCATTGGGACCTCAGCGGACGCCGGGTGCTGACCAGCGACTGGGCCGAGGGCATCCCCATGGCCGACGTGCCCGCGATCCGCGCGGCGGGCCATGACACGGCGCGCATCGCCGAACGGCTGCTGCAGCTTTTCCTCAGCCACGCGCTGCGGGACGGCTTCTTCCACGCCGACATGCACCAGGGGAACCTGCGCGTGGGCCCGAACGGCGACATCATCGCCTTCGACTTCGGCATCATGGGGCAGATCGACGAATACACCCGCCGGGTTTATGCCGAGATCCTCTACGGCTTCATCCAGCGCGACTATCACCGCGTCGCCCGCGTCCATTTCGAGGCGGGCTATGTCCCCCCCGACCGCAACATGGCGCAGTTCGCCCGCGCCCTGCGTGCGGTGGGCGAGCCGATCTTCGGCGCCGACGCCAGCCGCATCTCGATGGCGAACCTTCTGGCCTATCTGTTCGAGGTGACGGAACGCTTCGGCATGGCCACCCGGACCGAGCTGATCCTTCTGCAGCGCACCATGGTCGTGGTCGAGGGCGTGACCCGGACGCTCGACCCCCAGATCAACATCTGGGCCGCCGCGAGGCCGGTGGTCGAGCTTTACATCCGCGACAACCTCGGCCCCCGCGCCGCCCTGCGCGACGGGCTGAAGGTCGTGCAGGCGCTGGGCCGCCGCGGCCCCCTGCTGCCCGAGGTCGTGGACCGCCAGATCGACCGCCTGTCGCGCCCCGAACCGACTGCGATCATCGTCGAGTCCACCAGCCCGCGCTGGCCTCTGGCCGTGACCCTGCTGACGGCAGGCGTCGTCCTGGGCGCGCTGCTGTCCTGAGGCACGCCTCCGGGTTTTTCCGCGCTGGCGTCGCAAGGGCGCCGGTCCCGCGGCCCCTGTCCCCGCCTTCGCAGGACGCCCCACTTCCCCTCTTCTCGCCCGCTGCCATGCTGGACCTGCCGCGACCGGTGCCATCCATGAGACGGACGGGCCGTCCTGACCTGCGGGCCAGCCTGGCCGCTTGCCGGGGCAGGAGTGCCGCAACCTGCCCTGCCGCTGCACGGGATTCTGCGGGAACCCCGGCGGCGATCCCGCGCCGTCGCCGGCAGATGCTTGCGGCCCAGTCAGGGTCCGCGACCCCTGCGCCCGCAGACGTCGCAGCCCTGCCTGATCGCGGCGGCCCTTGCTGCCCGTCATTTCGACAACAGCACAAGCGCCGCATTATAGGACGACTGCGCCGGGCTGACGGCTTGGGCGCGGATCAGGAACCGCTGGATCAGCTTTTCGACATTGGCCGGATCGGCGAAGACCGAGGGCGATTCAGAGCCGAACAGCCTGCCGCTCCGCAGCTTCATCTCGTCAAGCTGGCGGGTGATCGGCAGCTTGCCGAACTCGGTCCCAAGGCCCAGCCCGCCCTCGACCACCTTCCGCAGCGGCGCCGACCCGAGGATGTTGTACCATCGCGTGTTGTCCGTCGCGCCGGATCCGCCCAGCGCGCCGAGTTCACGCTTGGCGCTCATCGCGAGGCGCAGGTTGCCGTCGATCGTGCCCACGCGGCGCTCGAGTTCGGCCGAGACATGGCGTTCGGCGATCTCGTCGGCAAGCTTCGCCGAAGGGCCCGCCCCCGAGGCGAAACGGAATGCCTCGACCATGGCGCGATAGCGCTTGTCGCCCAGACGGTTCGCCAGGCTTTTCGGATCGTCCAGATCGGATTCCAGCACCTTGCGGATGAAGAAGCGGTTGCTCGCGTCCGCTTCCAGTCCGAAGGCGCTGAGCGTGGTGCGCAACAGACGGAAATCCGACACCAGTTCCTCGGCGCTGCCCACCTGCCCCAGCTTGGCACGGACAAGGGCCGTGTCGCGCGCCACCTGGGGATCGCGCGCGACCAGCGCCTTCTGCGCCTCGCCCGTGCGGGCAAGAAGCCGCCAGCCCGCATAGCCGCCCTGTCCGACAAGGGGCTGGAAGCTCATGCGATCCGCGCGAAGATCCGCGCCTCTTGCGGCAGCAGGCGGCGCAACTGGCGCAACGCGCGATACACGTTGCCCGCCATCACATCCTCGGTTGCCGCGGTCAGAGCGTCCCGGCTTTCGCGGTCGTCGAACACCCGGGACAGCTGCTCGATCCCTTGCAGCAGATTGCGCGATCCCTGTGCGGGATCGGTATCCCCCGACAGCACGAGTTGCGCATCATAACACACCCGACTCACGGGCGTTGCGACCTCGTCCGGGTGGATCGCATCCTTCAGCCGCAGGATGCTGGCATTCGGAGTCTTGATCGAGATCCTGCAGCGGCGGTCGCCATTCTCGATCACCGCGCCGTTGATCAGGACACGCTCGCCCGGGGCGAGCTTGAGGATGAGTCCGGTCATGGGATGGTCCTGCCCGGGCCAGAGTGGCGGCGAGCTTTGCAGAAGATGAGGAAGGACAGTGGCATCGCCGTCGGCTCCTTGCCGCGTCAGCTTGCGGGCTGGTTGAAGAGCCCGCGCGCGAGGGCGCGGTTGATCTCGATCAGCGCGGCGGGGGTCGTGCCGGCCGCAAGGACGCGGCCCGTTTCCCTTTCGACGAACCCTGCGAGCGACAGCAGCTGCGCCCGCAGTTGTGCGGGCAGCCGATTGCCATCCTGCGCCAGGTCGTGGGAGGCGAGGCGCCAGAACTGGCGATTGTCGTGAACGGCGGCAGCCAGGGTTGCAAAGCCGTTGCCGGGGGCCGAGGCGCGGATCATGCCGGCAGCGAGCTTCGAGAGGATAAGAGCCTCGGCCCGGCGCGGATCGGCCTCGACCGAGGTGGCCGCGTCGTAGCCATTTGGAAGCTGTGCGTTCACGGACGCTCCTTTCCAGATCGCAGGGTGTCAGTCGGATGGCGGGGGTCCGGGGCCCTTCTCGGGGCCCCGGGACAGGGTCATCAGCCGCGGAACAGCGACAACAGCGCCTGGGGCGCCTGGTTGGCGATCGAGAGCGACTGGGTGGCAAGCTGCTGCTGCACCTGCAGGGCCTGCAGCCGGGCGGAGGTTTCCTCCATGTCCGCGTCGACCATCGAGCCGATGCCGGACTTGAGCGAATCCGCGAGCTGGCCCACGAAGCTCGCCTGGTCGGTGATGCGCTTGCCGCTGGAGCCGAGTGCGGCCGCGCCGTTGACGGCCAGCTCGATCAGCCCCTCGATCTCGCCGATCGCGGTCTGGGCGCTCGTCGCGCTCGTGATCCCGGTGATCGTCGCGGCCTCGATGCTGGTCTCGAAGTTGGTCGAGGCAACGGTGATCATGTTCGCCGTCGTCGCCGCGGCGGTGCCCCGGTCCAGCGAGGCCAGGACGGTGAAGTTGCCGCTGCCGTTGCCGACATCGGTCTTGAGCAGGTTGATCCCGTTCAGCTGCGAGGCGTCGATGATGGCGGTGATCTGGGCCTTCTTCGCAACGATGTCGGTGTTGATCTTGCCGTGATCGGCGCTGTCATTGGCGCCCGAAACGGCAAGTTCCTTCATCTCGCGCAGCAGGCTGGTGATCTGCTCGGCCCCGTTGCGCCCGACGGCGACCGTGGCCTCGGCGACGTTCAGCTGGCTGCGGATGGACCGGAACGAGGACTCGTCGCTTTCCATGATCTTCGAGGTGGCCCAGATCGCCGCGTTGTCCTTGGCCGTGGCCACCGACTTGCCGGTCGAGATGTCGTTCTGGGTCTTGGCCAGGCTCGAGTTGATTCCCTTCAGGGTCTGCAGCGCGACCATTGCGCCATTGTTGGTCAGAATGCTGGACATTGTGTCCCCCTTCGCTTGCGGACGTTTTATCCCCGTCCGGGTTTCGTGGATTCCGGCCTTCTGACCATCGGGCGTCGCCCGGCGCCTTTTGACGCGATCACCTTTCTATCCGGTGCCCCCTAAGGAATAATGAATTGCCGCCGCGCCACCAAAAGCCGAGTTGTCGGCATTTTATCAAAACCGCTGCGCGCGAGTGGACAGTGCGGTGGCGACCCGCTGCCGCCCGCCGCGATCGTAGACATCCAGCCCGCCCAGAAGGGCCGACAGGTCGCGCAGCCACGCCCGCGCGCTGTCCAGACCCTCCAGTGCCGCCAGGGCAAGCCCGCGCAGGCGGGTCAGCTGGCGTTCGCAGGCCGCCCGCGACTCGGGGTCCAGGGGCTCGCGTCCGACCTCGGCAGCGAAGGATTCCAGCGCCTTGCGGCAGGCCTCGGGGTCGCCTTGGGCCATGGCGGCGCAGGCGACTTCAAGCAGCTCCTCGGCCTCACCCATGATCCGCTCCCAGCTTGCCGGCCAGGCCGAGGTCGAGACGCGAAGCCAGCGCGGACGCGTGCCGCTCGATCAGGAAGGAGGAAAACTGCGATTCGCCCGTCCCGCCGCCGAAGGCGCCCGCCCCCGCATCCGGCATGGCGATCTTGAGCATTTGCGCCAGAAACGCCGTTTCCAGCTGATCCCCCGGCTTCGGAAGCCCGCGGCCGATGGAAACATCAGCCGCATATCCTTCGATTTTCATGTTCTCACCGAATTAATTCGCCCGAGCCACCCGATTACCCTTCAGCGGTAAATATTCGGTAACCCGCAGCGCATAGTCCTGAGGCATGATTCTCAGGGGCCATGCGATGCCGTCCGCACTTGCACGTCTTTCTCCTCCCGCCTCGACCCCGGTGCCGCGCGGGGGGGCGCCCTGCGCAGAGACAGTCACCACGGGCACGGCCCCCGGGTTCGAGACGGTCCTCGACCTGCTCGTCGCCGCCACCCTGCCCCCCGCACCGCAGGAGGCCGGCACCCCGGTCGTGCCACAAGCGGCCGGGCCGGAGGCGGCCGCCCAGGAGGCGGGCGGGGATGAATGTTTCCCTGACGAGACCGATCCCGGGGGAATGGTCGGCCCGCCCGGCTGGCCCGAGGCGGCACTGGCGCCAGGCGGCCTGCCCCCTCCCCCTCAACCCGGGTGTGCGCGCCCTGCCCCGGGCGAGGGCAACCCGCTCGGGCAGGTCACAGCCGAGTCGCGGCACCTGTCCGCGCAGGACGCTGCCGCCCCGGCTGCGCGGGCGGTGGCAGGCGCCGCGGGGCCCTTGGCCACGCTGGTGGAGTCCATGGTCTCGAGCCCGGATGTTTCCGCCCGCGAGGGGCCACCCACGGGACCGGCGCCCGTCCGGGCGGAACAGGCGAGCCGCCCTGCACCCGTCGCAGCCGCGCCGCCTCTGCCGCCCCCGACACCGGATGCCGCCTTGGAGGGGCCTCAGACGGCCGGGAACGGGAAGCCGGACCCCGTGCCGGCCTCCTCGTCCCCCGAGCCTTGGGGGGACGGGTCCGCCGCGGCCGACGCACCCCGAACTCCTGCGGAGGACAAGGCGGCACTGCCGACCCCTGCGACTGCGCGCGAGGTCGCGGCGCAGCCCGCTCCCGTCAGGAATGTCCGAGACGTGACTGCGTCCGCGAGCCCACCTGCGCCGGCCGGACCCGGCGGCGGCCCGGACCGCGAACCGGCGGGCGTCCCTGCTGCATCCGACAGGTTCCGGGGGCCTGCGGGGACCAAGCCGGTCCTGCCTGCCCCTGCGCCCGCCCGCGAGATCGCGGCGCCCCCCGCTCCCACCAGGAACGTCCGGGACACGACGGCACCAGCGGGTCCCCCGGGACCGCCCGCTCACGGCCCGGACCGCGAACCGGCGGGCGGACCCTTTACGCCCGACAGCCCTCCCCTGCCCGAGCCGCCCGCATGGGAAAGCGTCAGCCTCGGACCCGCAGAACCGGCCGTCGAGCCCGTGATCGATCCCGCAGCGCCCGCCCCGGCCGCGCCCGTGCCCCTGGCCGAGGCAGGTTCCCGTCCCCCTTCTCCTGCAAGGGCCGAGGCGGCTGCCGCACACCACCCGCCCCCCGCCGCGCACGAACGTCCGGTCGCCGATGCTATCGTGCGCACGCGGGAAGGTCAGGTCGAGGTCGTGCTCAATCCCGTCGAACTGGGGCGCGTCACGCTGATGCTCGGGGCCGAGGGCGATCCGGGACACCTGGGGCTTTATGTCGAGCGGCCGGAAACGGCGGATCTCATCCGTCGCCACAGCGACCAGTTGCTGCGCGAGTTGCGCGACAACGGGATGCCCGAGGCCCGGCTGGACCTGCTGCGGCAGGATGGCCAGGGCCAGCATCGCGGCGGCGGCTTCCGCCGTGACCCCCATGCCCCCGCAGCCGCCCCCGAAGGCGCGCGCGCGGGTCCGGCCGACCGGCCCACCTCGCCCGCGGCCACCCCTTCCCGTCTCGACATCCGCCTGTAGGAGCCCCCATGAGCAGCATCACCGCCCCTGCCTCCGCCTCCGTCGCCCCATCCGCCCTGTCGACGGGGGGAAGCACCGGCTCCACCATGGCCGGCGGCGACTTCGAAACCTTTCTGAAGATGCTGACGGCGCAGATCAGGAACCAGGACCCGCTGAACCCGATGGAAGGGTCCGACTTCGCCGTCCAGCTTGCGACCTTCTCGGGGGTCGAGCAGCAGGTCAGGACCAACCAGCTGCTCGAGCAGGTGGCGATCGGGCAGATTGGGGGCCTGGGCGCGCTGGCCGGCTGGATCGGAAAGGAGGTGCGGACCACCGCCCCGGTCAGCTTCAAGGGCGAGCCGTTGACCCTGGACATCCGCCCCGCGACCGGCGCGGACCGGGTCGAGCTGGTCGTGATGGACGCGCAGGGCCGCGAGGCGCTGCGCGAGGACATCGGGCTCGGCACGGGCGAGGTGGACTGGGCGGGACGGACCGCCGGTGGCCCGCTGGCCGACGGGCTCTACAGCTTCAAGCTGGTGAGCTATCGCGGCGAGGAGGTCCTGAGCACCCAGGCCGTCGGCGCCTTTGCCCGCGTCACGGGCGCCGAGGTGACGGCGGACGGCGTCCGCCTGTCCCTTCCAGGCGGCGCGAGCGCGCTGGAAAGCGAGGTCACGGCCCTGCGCGAGGCCTGAGGAACGGCGCAAGTGCAGGACAGGCGCGAGGTCCTTGCCCCCAAGGCACCACAGGACGGCGGCGCGGCAGGACGGATCCCCTGTGGCACCGTGAGGAACGGAAGGACGTCAGGGGCAGGCCACTGACGCCCGCCCCCCGGCCCCCCTTGGGCGCATGACCGGCCGGGCGGCGCCGCGGCGGAAGGCACCTGCGTCATCCTGTGGGGCGACGGGTGACGCCCTGCCCGCCTGCACCCCGCGACGGCCTGCCCCCGCCCGAAGGCGCAGGGCCGGCCTTCTCCGCCCCGGCCTCGGCTCCTCGCGGAACCGTCAGGCATTTCGCCCTCCGTCCCGCCTCCTGCAGTGCAGCCCGCCCTTGCGGAACCGCTGCCGCTGTCTATAACCCCCGACGATTTGCACGCCGACAATCACCGAGGGGACCGCCATGCCGAAAAGAACCGATATCTCCTCGATCCTGATCATCGGCGCGGGGCCCATCGTCATCGGCCAGGCCTGCGAGTTCGACTATTCCGGCGCCCAGGCCTGCAAGGCCCTGCGCGAGGAAGGCTACCGGGTCATCCTAGTGAACTCGAACCCCGCCACGATCATGACCGATCCCGGCATGGCCGATGCGACCTATATCGAGCCGATCACCCCCGAGATCGTCGAAAAGATCATCGCGGCCGAGCGTCCCGACGCCTTGCTGCCGACCATGGGCGGGCAGACCGCGCTGAACACGGCCTTGGCGCTGGCCGACATGGGCGTGCTGGAAAGATACGGCGTCGAGCTGATCGGCGCCCAGCGGTCCGCCATCGAGATGGCCGAGGACCGCAAGCTCTTCCGCGAGGCGATGGACCGGATCGGGCTGGAAAACCCCCGCGCCACCATTGTCGCCGCCCCCAAGCTGCCGAACGGCAAATACGACATCTCGGCCGGCGTCGCGCAGGCGATGGAGGCGCTGGAGGAGATCGGCCTGCCCGCCATCATCCGCCCCGCCTTCACGCTGGGCGGCACCGGCGGCGGCGTCGCCTATAACCGCGACGACTACGAGGCCATCGTCCGCTCGGGCCTCGACGCATCGCCCGTCGCGCAGGTGCTGATCGACGAAAGCCTGCTCGGCTGGAAGGAATACGAGATGGAGGTGGTCCGCGACCGCGCGGACAACGCCATCATCGTCTGCTCGATCGAGAACGTGGACCCGATGGGCGTCCACACAGGCGATTCGATCACCGTGGCCCCGGCCCTGACGCTGACGGATCGCGAATACCAGCGGATGCGCTCGGCCTCGATCGCCGTGCTGCGCGAGATCGGCGTGGAAACCGGCGGCTCGAACGTCCAGTGGGCCGTGAACCCGGCAGACGGCCGCATGGTCGTGATCGAGATGAATCCGCGCGTCAGCCGCTCCTCGGCGCTGGCGTCCAAGGCCACGGGCTTCCCCATCGCCAAGGTCGCGGCCAAGCTCGCCGTCGGCTACACGCTGGACGAGCTCGACAACGACATCACCAAGGTCACGCCCGCCTCCTTCGAGCCGTCCATCGACTATGTCGTGACCAAGATCCCCCGCTTCGCCTTCGAGAAGTTCCCCGGCGCCAAGCCCGACCTGACCACCGCCATGAAGTCGGTGGGCGAGGTCATGGCCATCGGCCGCACCTTCCACGAATCGCTGCAAAAGGCGCTGGCCTCGATGGAGAACGGCCTAACCGGCCTCGACGAGATCGCCATCGAGGGCGCCGCCGAGGAAGGCCGCCCCGCCTTCATCAAGGCCCTGTCGCGCCAGACCCCCGACCGCATCCGCGTCATCGCCGAATCCATGCGCGCGGGCCTTTCGGACGATGAAATCCAGCGCGTCACCAGCTTCGACCCCTGGTTCCTCGCCCGCATCCGCGAGATCGTGGACGCCGAAGCCGAGATCCGGCACGGCGGCCTGCCCTCGGACGCCGCCGGCCTGAGCCGCGTCAAGATGATGGGCTTCACCGACGCGCGCCTTGCCCACCTCACCGGCCAGACCGAGACCGCCATCCGCCGCGCCCGCCGCGGCGCGGGCGTCCTGCCCGTCTTCAAGCGCATCGACACCTGCGCGGCCGAGTTCGAGGCCCAGACCCCCTACATGTATTCGACCTACGAAACCCCCGCGATGGGCGAGGTCGAGGACGAGGCGCGCCCCAGCGACCGCAAGAAGGTCGTCATCCTCGGCGGCGGCCCCAACCGCATCGGCCAGGGGATCGAGTTCGACTATTGCTGCTGCCACGCCTGCTTCGCGCTGACCGAGGCGGGCTATGAGACCATCATGGTCAACTGCAACCCCGAGACGGTCTCGACCGACTACGACACCTCGGACCGCCTGTATTTCGAACCCCTGACGCTGGAACACGTCCTCGAAATCCTGCGGGTGGAACAGGAGAACGGCACCCTCCACGGCGTCATCGTCCAGTTCGGCGGCCAGACGCCGCTGAAGCTGGCGCAGGCGCTCAAGGACGAGGGCATCCCGATCCTCGGCACCACCCCCGACGCCATCGACCTGGCCGAGGACCGCGAGCGCTTCCAGAAGCTGCTCAACGACCTCGGCCTCAAGCAGCCTGTCAACGGCATCGCCCACTCGGCCGACGAGGCGCGCGAGATCGCGCAGCGCGTGGGCTTCCCGCTGGTGATCCGCCCCTCCTACGTCCTCGGCGGCCGCGCGATGGAGATCGTGCGCGACACCGACCACCTCAACCGCTACATCACGACCGCCGTGCAGGTGTCGGGCAAGAACCCCGTGCTGCTCGACAGCTACCTGTCGGGCGCCATCGAGGTGGACGTGGACGCGCTGTCGGACGGCAAGACCGTCCATGTCGCGGGCATCATGGAGCATATCGAGGAAGCCGGCGTCCATTCGGGCGACTCGGCCTGCTCGCTGCCGCCCCACACGCTGGACGCCGCCACCATCGAGGAGCTCAAGCGTCAGACCGTCGCCATGGCGCGCGCGCTGAACGTCGTCGGCCTGATGAACGTGCAGTTCGCGATCAAGAACGGCGAGATCTTCGTGCTCGAGGTCAACCCCCGCGCCTCGCGGACCGTGCCCTTCGTCGCCAAGGCCACCGACAGCGCCATCGCGTCGATCGCCGCGCGCCTGATGGCGGGCGAGCCGATGTCGAACTTCCCCCTCCGCCCCGCCTACCCCGAGGGCGTCGGCCCCGATACGCCCCTTCCTTACGCCGACCCGCTGACGCTGGCCGACCCGGTCACGCCCTGGTTCTCGGTCAAGGAGGCCGTGCTGCCCTTCGCCCGCTTCCCCGGTGTGGACACGCTGCTGGGGCCGGAGATGCGCTCGACCGGCGAGGTCATGGGCTGGGACCGCAACTTCGCCCGCGCCTTCCTCAAGGCACAGCTGGGGGCGGGCACGAATCTGCCGGACGAGGGCCGCGTCTTCGTCTCGGTCAAGGAGGCCGACAAGACGCCCGAGATGGCCGCCGCCATGCGCGACCTGACGGCCATGGGCTTTACGCTGGTCACCACCCGCGGCACGAGCGATTTCCTGCGCGACGCGGGGGTCGAGACCGAGCTGGTCAACAAGGTCTACGAAGGCCGCCCGAACATCGTGGACCGCATGAAGAACGGCGACATCGCGATGGTCCTGAACACGACGGAAGGCGCGCAGGCCATCGCTGATTCCCGCGAAATCCGCTCGGTCGCGCTTTACGACAAGATCCCCTATTTCACGACGGCGGCGGGAGCGATCGCCGCCGTGGCGGCGATCAAGTCGCGGGAGGAAGGGGACGTCGGGGTCAGGACGTTGCAGGGGTGATCTACTTTTTTTTGCTTGCCCTATTGGCGGCGAATGCATCAGTTATAAGCTGATTGAGCTCACCTCTCCTACCCCAGTTGGCGTGCGCATTGGTCTTATCCGGGCCACTCCATGCCAACTGTGAAATAAAGTAAATAGCTGACTGGACATATTCACTTACACGGGTATATTCGCCGGCCAAGCTCCGACGTCTGGCAGCGTCCCCAAACCTACCAAGATAAATTGCGGCAGCTGCTCTTAATGCATCGTGGCGCGTTGCATCTCGAAAGCTCTGATAAGCAGCCTGCTCTGCGACATCCGAAACCGCGGATGCCCGCGCTAACGCTGCCAGAACCCACATTCGTTGCCAATCCTGCAAACGATCATCACTTACCTTTACAGCCAATGCTGCCTTCACATCATCACGATTTATAAAGCGAGCCAGGTAAGCGCAGTATATCTGGGCCATAGATGGGCGATCATCGAAATGACGAATAACGTGATCCACTGCATGATCAGACTCTACCTTGGCAAACAGAGGAAGGCAGAATCTTTCAATATTCTCTTCGTGCCCAGGAAAATCATCGAGGGAATCAAATAGACCTTTCGTTGCCTCGAGTTCAAGATTCACGATATTTTCGCTAGCATCTCCCCCTTCATCTTCCCTGTCTTCTCCGTCATTTTCATCATCGTCCCATCCGGACTGAAAGCCATAGTCAGTCTCAAAATCATTATCTTCCAGTTGCGCACGAACTTCGTCGATAGCATCCTGAAAGAGCTGCTCAAGGTCTGGCTCCTCAACGACCAACTGTGCCTTAGGGAATATGCAGCACTTGGCTTCATTAAGAGCTAGGTCATAGCTGCGAAGCTCGGGAGCGACAGCTCGGATCAACGCGTCCGCTGAAGCGGTGGAATCAACAAAAATATAGACATCATCAACGTATCTTGCGGACTGCACCCCTTCGTCATTCAGGAATCTGTCAAATGGAGAAAGGTAATAATTGCCAAGCATGTCACTTGGGAACATCCCCTGCACAATCCCGCGTGACGATCTATTGGTCGTAAAAGTCAGTAGGACATTCTCCAACCGGTCTACAAATGTCTTAGGATACCCAGCATCAGAAAGCATATTAACGAGAGTGTGCTGGTTTATCGATGAGAAGAAATTAGCGATGTCGAGCTTAATTACGTAGTTAACACTATCGTCTTCTGCATACTCCTTGAGAGCCTTTTGAAAATCAGCCCAACATGCCCTCGTAGAGCGAAACATTTTCTCTGGGTTGTCTTCATCAATATGATGACTAAAGCTTCTAGACTTATCCGTTCTCGCAGATATCACATCTATCGCGCCATCTGCCAATATCTGATAGAAGATTCTGTCCTTAGGAAATAATATGCTCCCCGGTCGAGTATAGTTCGGACCGCTCCTTGCTGGCCTCGTCGCTATCCTCATCCTAGCAGATTTTGGCACCTCGAGTGTAAGTGGCTGCCCTGGAAGAAATGTTCCGCCCTGCAGTTCGCCCTTAACTATTTCCGCCAGGCCCCTCGAGTTCCATCGGTAAATTACGTTTATATGAGGAGCGTAGATAAAATCCGACTTGATTTCGTTCATTATTTTTTGAGCAGCTAAGTCCCAATTCAGACTATTAATCACCCCTTTGTCCAGACCAAAAGGCTTTCCAAACTCAACCATATCCATCCTCCACGACGCTTGGGAAGATCGCTACCATGCCACGAATGGATAATGAAGATTTCTTTCAGAAAACGGCAGCCTTGCTCCTCCAGTTTAAGGGCGCGCCCTTAACCACGCCATCGTATCCGCGCGGCCTGCGCGCTTCTCCTCGCCCAGAGGCCCCCCCCCTGCTCGTCGCTCATCAGCCGGGCGGCGTCGGGGCCGAGGTCGTCGTAGGCCGCCTGCGCCTCGCCCCAGCCCGGCTTGTGGCCGTCCAGCCCCTCCTCCTCGCGGCTCGACAGGTAGTCCATCGTCTCGCCCCGCGCAGAAGACCCGCCAGCCGCGCGCATGAAGGTGCCGCTCGCACCGCGTTCATGCGGGGCCCTCGCCCATGCCGCGGAAGAAGCGGACCACGTCCTCCCCCGGCGCGATCGTCACCCGGATGCGCTTCGCCGCGGCCCCTATGGGGGCGGTGGTCGTCCTTCAAAGGAGCATGCGGACAGGCTCGCAATGCCTGCCCGGCCCGAGTCCCACCTGGATGTTTTGCATCGAGGGGGGCTTGAGCGTTACATGCTGGACCCATGACCCATACGCTGATCGGCTACGCCCGCTGCTCGACCGACAAACAGGACCTCGCCGCCCAGAAGGACATCCTCTCGGGGCTGGGGGTCGCGCCGGATCGCATCTACACCGACCACGGCTTCACCGGCACGAACCGCGCCCGCCCCGGTCTCGATCAGGCCTTGGCAGCCCTGCGTCCGGGCGACACGCTGGTGGTGCCCAAGCTCGACCGGCTGGCGCGCTCGGTTCCCGACGCGCGCGAGATTGCCGACAGCCTATCCGCGCGAGGGGTTCGGCTGCAGCTTGGCGCGGCCGTTCACGACCCGAACGACCCGATGGGCAAGCTGTTCTTCAACATTCTTGCCACCTTTGCCGAGTTCGAGGCCGATCTCATCCGGATGCGTACCCGCGAGGGCATGGCCGTGGCCCGCGCCAAGGGCAAGCTGCGGGGCAAGAAGCCCAAGCTGTCCGAGCGCCAGCAGAAGGAACTGCGGCGCATGTACGACACAGGCGATTACTCGATCAGCGATCTCGCCGAACTGTTTTCGATTTCACGACCGACGGTCTACCGGACGCTTCACCGTCAGGCCGCCGCGCCTGTCCCCATCGGAACGACCTGAGGGGATAGCGGCCCCGGCTTGGGAAAAGCCGGCAGGCTGGCAAGGCTGACTGCCCCGAGGCGCGGGGCTGCCTGACCACGGAACGCCAAAGTGCCGGGGCAAGGTCAACCGGCGGCGCCTTGCTGTTAGTCGGCATGACGAAGGGGAACCGGGCCTTAGCCGGGCATTTGTCCAAGTTGCGCAGGGTGTCGCGTTCATGGCCGCAGCGCAGGACGAGGGGGGCGAGGAACCGGGCGTTCGGGGCCGGAGGGCGCGCCGTCTGAAGCGCATCGCCTGCTCCATAGCCGCGCGTGACGCAGGGGACCACGGTCCTGCCTGCCAGGTCGTCGCCGCAGGAAGCTGGGGGTCACGGCGGGCAGGTCCATGCCCCGGATCGGCAAGCCGTGGAACACGGCACCGGTGCCGGTCAGATTCCGAGGCGCCAGCGACAGCGCGCCGTCCTGCTCGCGCATCTGCGTGGCCCCAGCTATCATCTCCTCGTAGTCCGCAGGCCAGGGATCGCGCGGGCGCAGCTCTCCGCGCCGAACCGGCGGAACAGGGCGCCTGCCCGCACCCGCATGTTGCCCAAGCGCGACAGGAACACCACAAGGCTGCGGCCGCGATCCTGTGCAGGAAGCGCCCAAGCCGAGGCGGCAATGCCGGCTGCGGCAGGAGCGTCGCGCGGAGGCTGTCGCAGCGGGCGATGCGGCGCTCCTCCGGCATGACACTGTTGTTTCACAGGATGCCGAGCATCTGGTGGTGCTCCTGACTATGAAGGATGGATCACCACGCAAGGGCGGATCGGCCCTCTGCGCTGACGACGATGCACACAGCGGCGCGGACAGGTCCGTGCCGGTCAGCGCTGAAACCTACACCGTTGCGCCCCGCGTCCCCCTCGCCTATGCCGTCGCAAAGGGGTTTTCCGCATGAGCGTCAACAGCTTCGGCCGCATCTTCACCGTCACCACCTGGGGCGAAAGCCACGGCCCCGCGCTCGGCGCCACCGTGGACGGCTGCCCCCCCGGCGTGCCGCTGGACGAGGCCGCGATCCAGCCCTTCCTCGACCGCCGCCGCCCCGGCCAGTCGAAGATGACCACGCAGCGCCAAGAGCCTGATTCCGTCCGCATCCTGTCCGGCGTTTTCGAGGGTCGGACGACCGGCACCCCCGTCCAGCTGATGATCGAGAACACCGACCAGCGCTCGCGCGACTATGGCGAGATCGCCCAGGCCTTCCGCCCCGGCCATGCCGACATCACCTATCACCTGAAATACGGCCACCGCGACTATCGCGGCGGCGGCCGATCCAGCGCCCGCGAAACCGCCGCCCGCGTCGCCGCTGGGGGCGTCGCCCGCGCGGCCCTGGGGGAACTGGCGCCACAGGTGACGATCACGGGGTACATGGTGCAGATGGGCGAGCTGGAAATAGACCGCTCGCGCTTCGACCCCGAGGAAATCACCCGCAACGACTTCTTCCTTCCCGACGCAGCGGCGGTCCCCGCCTGGACCGACTACCTGTCCCGCATCCGCAAGGAGCAGGACAGCGTCGGCGCGGTGGTCGAGGTGCTGATCCGGGGCTGCCCTCCGGGCCTCGGGGCGCCGGTCTACGGCAAGCTCGACACCGACCTTGCGGCGGCGATGATGTCGATCAACGCGGTCAAGGCCGTGGAGATCGGCGAGGGCATGGCCGCCGCCCGCCTGCGCGGCACCGAGAATGCCGACGAGATCCGCATGGGTCCGAACGGGCCCGAGTTCCTGTCGAACCATGCGGGCGGCATCCTCGGCGGCATCTCGACCGGGCAGGACATCGTGCTGCGCTTCGCGGTCAAGCCCACCAGCTCGATCCTGACGCCGCGCCGGACCATCAACCGCGCGGGCGAAGAGATCGACCTGGTGACCAAGGGCCGCCACGATCCCTGCGTCGGCATCCGCGCGGTGCCGGTGGCCGAGGCGATGGCGGCCTGCGTGGTCCTCGACCACCTGCTGCTGGACCGCGCCCAGACGGGCGGGCGGCGCGGCGAGATCGGCTAGGCGGCCTCGCGCAACCGCTGGACCACGAAGGGCGTGATCGTGACGGTCTCGCCCTCGAAGACGCAGAAGGAACCGGGCGGGACTTCCAGCCAGTCGGCCTCGTCCGTTTCCAGCGGCTCGGAGACGACGGCCCGGCCCATCCGGCTGTCGGACCAGCGGTGGAACAGCGTGGGCGCGTGGTCGTCCGTGGCGTAGCGTGCCGCATAAAGCCGCCGTCCGTCCGAGAAGGCGCAGGTCAAGCGGACATGGGGCGCGGTGCCACGCAGCCGCGCCAGCGCCTCGAAGCGCGCCGTGGCGCGGGCCAGGGCGCCGCAGGGATCGTCCTGAAGCCCCTCGCCCAAGGCGCAGAGGAACAGCGCCTCGCTGTCGGTCGCGCCCTTGCGGTGGGGGTAAAGCTCGTCGGGGATCAGCAGTTCGGCCGCGCGGCGCCAGCCGTCATAGCCGCCGAACTGGCCGTTGTGCATGAAGGACCAGCGGCCCACCGCAAAGGGATGGCAGTTGTTGCGGCTGGTGGCCGTGCCGGTCGAGGCGCGCACATGGGCCATGAACAGGGGCGACTTCACCGTCGCCGTCAGGCTGCGCAGGTTCGGGTCGGACCAGGCGGGCATGACATCGCGGTAAAGGCCGGGCTCGTCCCGCTCGCCATACCAGGCAAGGCCGAAGCCGTCGGCGTTCACGGGGGTCTGGCAGCGGACGGCGCCGTGGCTTTGCCGGATCAGCGAATGTCCCGGCCGGCTGACGATGTCCTCAAGAAAGATCGGCCTGCCCAGATAGGCCGCCCAGCGACACATTCCTGCCCCCATGCGTTCTTTTTCCCCATCCTAGCAGCGCCCTTGCAGGTTTTCAGCCGCTTTCGGGGGACAGGTGGCAGGGCGCGGATCACAAGCCCGCGCCCTGCCCGAAACTCAGGCAGCCGCCTCGGCGATGACCTGCTCGACGGCCGCGATAGCCTGATCCAGCGCATCAAGCGAGGGCGCCCCGCCCTGCGCCCGGTCGGGACGGCCGCCGCCGCCCTTGCCGCCCAGCGCGGCGACCGCCGCCTGGACCAGCGACACCGCGCTGACCCGTTCCGCCAGATCGGGCGTCACCGTCGCCGCGACCGTGGCCTTGCCGTTGTCCTCGGTCATCACGACCACCGCGCCGGTCGAAAGGCCCGAGCGCATCTGGTCGGCCAGCGCGCCCAGTTCCTTGCCGCTGACGCCCTCGACCCGCCGCGCGATCACCTGCACGCCGCCGATGTCCTTGGGCGCAGCCTCGGAGCCGCCGCCCATCGCCAACTGGCGCTTGAGCTGGGCGATCTCGTTCTGCATGGCCTTGCGGTCGTCGGCCAGCGCCTTGACCCGGCCCACCACGTCGCCCGACTGCGCCTTGAGCAGCCCCGCGATTTCGGACAACTGCCGCTCGGCCTCGCGCAGATGCGCCAGCGCCGCCTGACCGGTCAGCGCCTCGACCCGCCGCACGCCGGCCGAGGACGCGCTGTCGCCCAGAAGGACAAAGGCGCCGATGTCGCCGGTGCGGGTGACATGGGTGCCGCCGCAGAGCTCGATCGAGTAGATGTCGCGGTTCGTGCCCTTGCCCGAACCCTCGCGCCGGCCCATAGACACGACGCGCACCTCGTCGCCGTATTTCTCGCCAAACAATGCCTGCGCGCCCATTTCGCGCGCGTCGTCGGGCGCCATCACCCGCGTCTCGACGGGGGTGTTCTGGCGAATCACCGCGTTCACCTCGGCCTCGATCTGCGCCAGTTCCTCGGCCGTCAACGCCTTGCCGTGGCTGAAGTCGAAGCGCAGCCGGTCCTCGGCGTTGAGGCTGCCCTTCTGGGCGACATGCTCGCCCAGGGCATTCCGCAGCGCCTCGTTCAGCAGGTGCGTGGCCGAGTGGTTGGCCTGGATCGCGCCCCGGCGGTCGGCGTCAACCGACAGGGTCGCGCCCTGCCCGCGGGCGATCTGGCCCATGGTCACGGTGGCGAAATGGACAAACAGGTTGCCCGACTTCTTCGTATCCGTGACCTGCGCCGCGCCGGTTTCCGTCTTGATCAGGCCGGTGTCGCCCACCTGACCGCCGCTTTCGGCGTAGAAGGGCGACTGGTTGACGACGATCTGGACCTGCTGGCCCTCGCCCGCCGCCTCGACCTCGGCGCCGTCCTGCACCAGCGAAAGGATCGCGCCTTCGGCCGCCTGGGTGTCATAGCCCAGGAACTCGGTCGCGCCGTGACGCTCGGCCAGGTCGAACCAGATCGCGGCGTCCTTGGTCTCGCCCGAGCCCGCCCAGGCGGCCCGCGCCTTGGCCTTCTGCTCGGCCATGGCGGCGTCGAAGCCCGCGACCTCGACGCCCCGGCCCTGCTCGCGCAGCGCGTCCTGCGTCAGGTCCAGCGGGAAGCCGTAGGTGTCGTAAAGCTTGAAGGCCGTCTCGCCCGGCAGGTCCGCGCCCTCGGGCAGGCGCGCCACCTCGTCCGACAGCAGCCGCAGCCCGCGGTCGAGCGTCTGCTTGAAGCGCGTCTCCTCGCCCTTAAGCGTTTCCTCGATCATCGCCTGGCCGCGCGACAGTTCGGGATAGGCCGCGCCCATCTGCCGGACCAGTGCCGGAACCAGCCGGTGCATGACCGGGTCCTGCGCGCCCAGCATGTGCGCGTGGCGCATGGCGCGGCGCATGATGCGGCGCAGCACATAGCCGCGGCCCTCGTTCGACGGCATCACCCCGTCCGCGATCAGGAAGCTGGTGGACCGCAGGTGGTCGGCGATGACCCGGTGATGCACCTTGCCCGGCCCGTCGGGGTCCGAGTTGGTGGCATGGGCCGAGGCCTCGATCAGCGACCGCATCAGGTCGGTGTCATAGTTGTCGTGCTTGCCCTGCAGAAGCGCGCCGATCCGCTCCAGCCCCATGCCGGTGTCGATCGAGGGGTTCGGCAGCGGCTTCATCGAGCCGTCCTCGAACTGCTCGAACTGCATGAAGACGAGGTTCCAGATCTCGATGAAGCGGTCGCCGTCCTCCTCGGCGGAACCGGGCGGGCCGCCCCAGACGCTGGGGCCATGGTCGAAGAAGATCTCGGTGCAGGGGCCGCAGGGGCCGGTCGGGCCCATGCGCCAGAAGTTGTCGTCCGTCGCGATGCGGATGATGCGGTCGTCGGTCAGGCCCGCGACCTTCTTCCACAGGTCGGCCGCTTCCTCGTCGGTGTGATAGACGGTGACCAGCAGCTTGTCCTTGGGGATGCCGAAGTCCTTGGTCAGCAGTTCCCAGGCATAGGGGATCGCCTGGGTCTTGAAGTAGTCGCCGAACGAGAAGTTGCCCAGCATCTCGAAGAAGGTGTGATGCCGCGCGGTATAACCCACGTTGTCGAGGTCGTTGTGCTTGCCGCCCGCGCGCACGCATTTCTGCGCCGTGGTCGCGCGGGTGTAGTCGCGGTGTTCCAGCCCCGTGAACAGGTTCTTGAACTGGACCATGCCCGAGTTCGTGAACATCAGCGTCGGGTCGTTGCGCGGCACCAGGGGCGAGCTGTCCACGCGCCGGTGGCCGTTCCGTTCGAAGAAGTCGAGGAAGGTCGAGCGGATGTCGTTCAGGCTGGGCATGGGCGGATTCCTGCGGGGATTGGCAGCGGTCACATGTAAGACCGCCGCCCCTTCCTGTCCAGAACGCGCGCCGGGACTTACTTGCCGATCGCGTTCACCAGCGCGTCGAAGAAGGCCATGGGATCGACCGGCTCCTTGCCCAGGGGCTCGGGCTGGGCCGCGATGGTGGCGATGACCACCCGCTCGGCCGGATCGATGTAGATGTTCTGGCCCTGGATGCCGACCGCGGCATAGGCCTTGTGCGCAACCGACTGCTCGGTCCATGCGGGCCACCACATCAGCCCGTATTCCGCCGTGCTGCCGTCCTTCAGCGTGATCGGCAGGCCCGCGCGATCGGTCCAGCCGTCGGGCAGGACCGGCTTGCCGTCGATCATGCCGCCTTCCAGGAAGAACTGCCCGAAACGGGCGAAGTCGCGCAGCGTGGCCGAAAGCCCGCTGCCGCCGATCTCGTGGCCCTCGGGGCTGTCCAGCCACCATTTGGCCTCGGCCTCCATGCCGTAGGGCTGCCAGATCTTCTCGGCCAGATAGTCGGACAGCGTCTTGCCGGTGGCGCCGGTCACGATCTCGCCCGCGACCTGGGTCTCGCCGGTCGAATAGTTGTGCACGGTGCCCGGCTCGGCCGCGCGGGGCAGCGCCGCCATGACCTTCATCAGCCCGCCCGGCTGTTGCGCGATCTGCGCGGCCAGCAACGCGCGGCGGTCCGAGGCCGGGTCGGTGTAGGTCTCGTCCCACTGCACGCCCGAGGTCATCGCCAGGATCTGGCCGACCGTCACTCCGTCATAGGCGCTGCCCTTCAGCGCGGGGACATAGTCGGTGACAAGCGCCTCTTCGCCCGCGATGGCGCCGTCGCGGATCGCGGCGCCGATCAGCGTCGAGGTCACGGACTTGGCCAGCGACATCGACATCCAGCGCGTGTCGGGGCCGTTGCCGCGCTGGTAGATCTCGGTCACCACCTTGCCGTCCTTCAGGACGATCAGCCCGGTGATGCTGTCCAGCGCGATCACGTCGTCGAGGTCATAGGTCTTGCCGTCCAGCGTCAGGTCCAGCCGCCCCAGCTTCAGGTCCGAGGGTTCCAGGGCGCGCGGCGTGGCCGAGGGGGCGATGCTGCGGGTCGGGAACAGCCGGTCGATGTTGCGGAAGGTCGCCACCGCATCGTCGGGCAGAAGGTCGCCGTCATAGATCTGCTCGACCGTCCCGATGGGTTCCTCCGCATGGCGATAGGGCGTCTCGGCCAGCGCGGGCCCCGCGAGGGCAAGGGCGGCAAGCGCGAGGCGGATGGCAGCGGAAGGTCTCATCGGGCAGGCTCCATGATGGCTCGTCGGCAGCCTGCACGTCCGTCCGGCGGTGCGCCATCCCCGGAATGAAAAAGGGCGCCCGCGAGGGGCGCCCGTAGTCGGCAGGATCATGGGTGATCGGTGACGCCGCTCACTCCTCGGTCAGCGAGTCGTCCTCGTCCGGGCTTGCGCCGAAATCGAGGCCGTGGCTGGCGCGGATGCGGTCCTCGATGGCCAGCGCCACCTGCGGGTTGTCGCGCAGGAACTGCTTGGCATTCTCGCGCCCCTGCCCGATCCGCTCGTCACCGTAGGAATACCAGGCGCCCGACTTCTCGACCACGCCGGCCTTGACGCCGAGGTCGATCAGCTCGCCGACCTTGGAGATCCCCTCGCCGTACATGATGTCGAACTCGACCTGCTTGAAGGGCGGGGCCACCTTGTTCTTGACGACCTTCACCTTGGTCGAGTTGCCCACCACCTCGTCACGGTCCTTGATCGACCCCGTGCGGCGGATGTCGAGGCGCACCGAGGCATAGAACTTGAGCGCGTTGCCGCCCGTCGTCGTTTCCGGGTTGCCGAACATGACGCCGATCTTCATGCGGATCTGGTTGATGAAGATCACCATGCAGTTCGACCGGCCGATGCTGGCGGTCAGCTTGCGCATCGCCTGGCTCATCAGGCGGGCCTGGCTGCCCATCTGCATGTCGCCCATGTCGCCCTCGATCTCGGACTTGGGCGTCAGCGCCGCGACCGAGTCGACCACGACCAGGCTGACCGCACCGGACCGCACCAGCGTATCCACGATCTCCAGCGCCTGTTCGCCCGTGTCGGGCTGCGAGATCAGCAGCTCGTCCAGGTTCACGCCCAGCTTGCGGGCGTATTGCGGATCAAGCGCGTGTTCCGCGTCCACGAAGGCGCAGACGCCGCCCTTCTTCTGTTCCTCGGCGACCACATGCAGCGTCAGCGTGGTCTTCCCCGAGCTTTCCGGCCCGAAGATCTCGATGATGCGGCCCTTGGGCAACCCGCCGATCCCCAGCGCGATGTCCAGCCCCAGCGAGCCGGTCGAGGTCGCCTCGATCTCGGCCACCGGGTTGTCGGCGCCGAGCTTCATGATCGAGCCCTTGCCGAACTGGCGTTCGATCTGCGCCAGGGCGCTGTCGAGCGCCTTCTGCCGGTCCGCGCTGCGTTTGTCGTCCATCTTCAGGATGCTCGCCCCAGACATTTTCACCTACTCTATTGCAGCGCATGGCCTTGCACAACGATGCGGCGCAGCCATCTCTTGTTCACCTGATGTTCTGGATCCCAGATGGTCATTTACGCGTCTGTCCACAAGGACTTGCAGCCCTTGAATCACAGTCTGGGGCAAGAATCTTAAGAAAGCGTTGACCCGTTTTCCGGGGTCCGGCTTGAGCCTGCGCGCCGAGGGGATAAACTGGCGCCCATGCACCTTTTTCTTCTCCGCGCCGGGGTCCGGCCGTGACCCCCGCAGCCCGCGCGGCCGCCGCCATCCAGATTCTCGACGCCATCCTCCAGGGCGAACCGGCCGAGGCGCAGCTGACCCGCTGGGCGCGCACCAGCCGCTTTGCGGGCTCGGGCGACCGCGCCGCCGTGCGCGACCTTGTCTATGACACGCTGCGTCGACGGCGCAGCCGGGCGGCCTTGGGCGGCGCGGACAGCGGGCGCGGCCTGATCCTCGGCGCCCTGCGCGAGGCCGGGACCGACCCGGCGACGATCTTCACGGGGGAAGGCCACGCCCCCGCCCCCCTGACGCCCGCCGAAGCCGCAGGCGGCCGCGCCCCTTCCCCCGCAGAAGCGACGGACCTGCCCGACTGGATCGCGCAGGCGCTCGCGGCTGATCTCGGCCCCGGTTTTCCTAAGGTGGCCGAAGCGCTGCGGGACCGCGCCCCCGTCTGGCTGCGCGCGAACCTTGCCCGCGCCACGCCCGAGGCCGCGCGCGCGGCCCTGGCCGCCGAAGGCATCGAGGCCGAGCCCGATCCCCGCTGCGCGACCGCCCTGCGCGTGACGGCGGGCGGGCGGCGGATCCAGTCCTCGGCCGCCTACCGCGACGGGTTGGTGGAACTGCAGGACCTGTCCCCCCAGATGGCCTGCGCCGCGCTGGACGCGGGCCCGGGAACGACGGTCCTGGACTTTTGCGCGGGCGGCGGCGGCAAGTCGCTGGCGCTGGCCGCACGCGGTGCGCGGGTGACGGCTTGGGATGCCGCGCCCGCACGGATGCGCGACCTGCCCGCGCGGGCGGCCCGCGCCGGGGTCAGGATAACCGTCGCGGAACCCGCCGGACCGGCCGGGCTGTTCGATCTTGTCGTGACGGACGTGCCCTGCTCGGGCTCGGGCACCTGGCGGCGGACGCCGGATGCGAAATGGCGGCTTTCGCCCGGGGATCTCGCGCAGCTGACGCGCACGCAGGCCGGGATCCTGGCGCGCGCCGCCACCCATGTGCGGCCCGGCGGGACGCTGGCCTACATGACCTGCTCGCTGCTGGCGCGCGAGAACGAGGAACAGGTCGCCCGATTTGTGGCGCAGCATCCCGGATTTCGCCCGCAGGAGGCGGTCACATGGACGCCCATGACGGCGAGCGACGGTTTTTTCCTGGCGAAGCTTGCCCGTTAAGCGTCGCTTAACCGGCAGGGCAGTATCCTCGGGCGCGAATCGGTCTTGAGGCGGGAATGAAGCAGAACGGGATCTTGCCCTCGCGCGGCCTCATGATGGTGCCGGTCCTGATGCTGCCGACGATCATCGGGGCGCTGTGGCTGGCGCTTGCACCCGGGGCCGTGCCTGCGCGGGTGCTGGTCGTGGCGGGAACCGCCGCCGTGGCCTGGTACCTGCTGGGGGGCATCTTCGCGGGACAGAGGCTCTTGTCTGAGTTGACGGTGATGCGGCAGGTCCGGTCTGCGCGGCGGATGCTGGCGGACGAACCGGGCTGCGCCTGGATCGTCGATGCCCGTGGCGCCATCCGGGCGCAATCGGCCGAGGCCGAGCGGATGCAGGACATGGCGGGCCGGGATGCCGCGGCACTTCTGACCCGTCACCGCGCGCGCCCCGCTGCCGCCGCGGCCGGACTGCTGGCGCGCGTCAGCGACGATCGGCCCGCCCGATTGCCGCTCGGGGATGGCACCCGCCTGACCGCCCGCCGCCTTCCCGGCACCGAACTGCAGCTGTGGCGGCACGAGGCCCCGCGCCCCGAGACGGTGCCCTCGACGCTGGGACCGGCAACGGACGCGGGCTTCGACTACCTGACACTTCCCATCGCGCTGGTCGATCTCGACGCCTCGGGACGGGTGCTCACGGCCAATCCCGCCGCGCAGGCGCTGCTGGGCCCGGTCGCGCGCGGCACCTTCCTGGGCGACCTGGTCGAGGGTCCCGGGCGCCCCCTGGGCGACTGGATCGCCGAGGTCCGAGAGGGCCGCGACACCGGCCGCGGCGAGGTGCTGCAAACCCGCACCGGAGAGCCCGAGCGTGCGCTGCAGGTCACGATGGGGGCAAGTCCCGGATCGGACCGCATCGTGGCGGTGCTGACGGATGTCAGCGCGCTGAAGACGCTGGAAGCGCAGTTCGTGCAAAGCCAGAAGATGCAGGCCATCGGCCAGCTGGCGGGCGGCATCGCGCATGACTTCAACAACCTGCTGACGGCGATCACGGGCCATTGCGACCTTCTGATGCTGCGGCGCGACAATACCGACCCCGATTACGCGGACCTGCACCAGATCTCGCAGAACGCCAACCGGGCGGCGGCCCTGGTGCGCCAGCTGCTCGCCTTCTCGCGCAAGCAGACGCTGACGCCGCAGCTCATCGACCTGCGGCACGCGCTGTCCGACCTCAGCCATCTTCTCAACCGTCTCGTCGGAGAGCGGGTCGTGGTCACCGTGACGCATGACCCTTCGCTGCGGCCGATCCGCGCCGACGCCCGGCAGTTCGAGCAGGTGCTGATGAACCTCGTCGTGAACGCCCGCGACGCCATGCCCGGCGGCGGCGAGGTCGCGATCCGCACCGAGAATGTCCGCCTGCGGTCCCCGCTGACGCTGGAACGGGCCAGCATTCCCAAGGGCGAATACGTGCGCATCACGGTCTCGGACCAGGGCTGCGGCATCCCGCCCGAGGCGCTGGACAAGATCTTCGACCCGTTCTTCACCACCAAGAAGCAGGGCGAGGGAACCGGCCTGGGGCTTTCCACGGCCTACGGCATCGTCAAGCAGACAGGCGGCTACATCTTCTGCGACAGCGTTCCGGGCGAGGGCACGACCTTTACCCTGTATTTTCCCGCCCAGCACGCCCGGCCGGCGGCGGCCAAGCCGGCCCCGGCACCGGCATCCGCCCCCCCGGACGACCTGCCCGAAGAGCGCCGGCGCACCGTGCTGCTGGTCGAGGACGAGGCGCCCGTGCGCGCCTTCGCCGCCCGCGCCCTGAAGCTGCATGGCTTCGACGTCATCGAGGCTGACAGCGGGGAACGTGCGATCGAGATCCTGTCCGACGCCGCGCTGGCGGTGGACATCTTCGTGACGGATGTCGTCATGCCCGGCATGGATGGCCCTGCCTGGGTCCGCACGGCCCTGCACACCCGCGAGGGCACGCGCGTCATCTTCATGTCCGGCTACATGGAGGCAACGCTGTCGGACGGCAATGCAACGATCCCGAACGCGCTGTTCCTGCCCAAGCCCTTCTCGCTTTCGGACCTGGTCGCCAGCGTCGAAAGCCACCTGGCGGGGCGCCCCGGCCCGGCCCAGCCGGCCGATGGCGGCGGGCTTGCCTTGCAGTGACGCTTTCCTCGGGCGACAGGCCGGGGGGCTGCGCAAGGTCGCGGAAGGCCCCCGATGCGGCACGCAGGCTGCAGGGGCAAGCCGGCCATCTCCTTGCCATGGCTGAATGACAAGCCCCGCCCTGAAAGCCCCGGGGCGCTCTGGACAGGCCTCATCCCGCAGCGTAGGGGAGCGGGCGAGGCGCGCCGCGTCCCGCCTCCTTCCCTCGATCGCCGCAGCCGACGCGGCCTTCCTTTTCCCGAGCACGGAATGACACGCGCCCGCCAGACCGTTCTGATGTTGGGCGCCGTGCTCGTCACGCTGGCCCTGGGCCTTGGGCTGACCGTCGCCACGGTCCGCCTGGAAAACCAGGCCATCGCCATTCGCTTCGCGCGGCTTGCCGATCTCGTGTCCGGCCGGGTCCAGCAGCGCATGATCCAGCATGTCGCGCTGCTGCGTGCCACGGCAAGCTACTTCGATGCGGGAACCCAGCCCGTGACGGTCCCTGAGTTCGCACGCTATGTCGCGGGACTCGACCTTCGGGGCGACTACCAGGGGATTCAGGGCATCGGCTTCGCCGCGCTGCTTTCCGCAGCCGAGGCCGGACGGGCGCACGACCTGATCGCGGCCGCGCATGGACGCCGGGTCGCGGCCCGCCCCCCGAGCGACCAGGCCCTTGTCGGACCCATCGCCATGCTGGAGCCGCTGGACGAGCGGAACCTCCATGCGATCGGCTACGACATGTATTCCGAGCCCGCCCGGCGCGAGGCCATGGCGGCGGCGCTCGGGACGGGCGAGCCGCGGGCCACGGGGCCGGTCGAGCTGGTGCAGGAGATCACCTCCGACAAGCAGGCGGGTTTCCTGATCTACGTCCCGACCCGGGCCGGGCTGTTCGGGATGAGGCCGCGGCGCGATGGCGGCTTCGTTTATGCCCCCTTTCGGGCCGGGGACCTGCATGCCGCCGTGCTGGCCACCCTGCCGGACCTGCCGTTGAGGCTGCGGACCGTGGACGTTCTTGCCCCCGACCAGCCGCTTTTCGACAACAGCTCCGCGAAAATCCCCGCCTCACTGGCCGCGCACGCGATCACGCGCGAGATTTCGGTCGCCGGCCGCCGGTGGCAGATGACCATGACCCCGACGGCGGAGTTCTCGGGATGGATGAACCACTCGGCCAGCTTGATGGTGGGCGTCCTGTCGCTGCTGCTGGTGATCGCGGTCGGGGGAGCGACGTGGAACTTCATCCGCGCGCTGGCCGAGGCCGAGCGGGCGGCGGCGCTTTCGGGGCGCGAGGCCGAGCAGCGCGCGCTCCTGCTGCGCGAGATGCAGCACCGGATCAAGAACCACCTGGCCCGCATCCAGGCGATCGCCCGCCAGACGATGCGCTCGGCCAACGACCTTCCCGAATTCGGCCGCATCTTCGGGGCGCGGCTGTCGGCGATGGCCAAGGCGCAGGACGCGATCAACCGCGACGGGCGCGACTCGGCGGACCTGCGCGAGCTTCTGCTGGGCGAGATCGGCGGGGTCGTCGATGCCGCCCGCGCCGAAGCGATGCTGGCCGGGCCGCCCGTCCGGCTGAACGGGCGCGAGGCCCAGGCATTGGGGCTGGTCGCCTATGAGCTCAGCACCAATGCGATGAAATACGGCGCGGATGCCGATGCCCTGACGATCCGCATCGAATGGCACGTCGACAGGCGAGGCACAGCCGACTGGCTGGTCCTCGACTGGATCGAGCCGGAGGCTCTGCCCGGCGGCACCGACGACAGTTCCAGCGGCTTCGGCACGCAACTGATCCATGCGCTGATCGAGGGCGACCTGACCGGCAGCTTCTCGCGTGAGTTCGGCGAGGGGGGCATGGTCATCACCATCGCCTTTCCGCTGTCGCTGACCTGAACCTAAAGCGCCTCGGAAGGCGCGGCTTCAGGCAGGGACACGGGTTCTTCCGCAAGCGCCTCGCGCGGGCCGATCAGCGCGCCGCGGCTGAGGCCGATCAGCGCGCCCCGGCCCGGCGCCACCACGGCCAGCGAGCCGGGCGAGCCTGTTCTTGCAGAGCCGAGCGGCGCGCCCAGCAGCGTCAGCCTTTGCCGGGCGCGGGCGACCTTCTCGGGTGCGACCGGTGCGGCCATGGCGAAGTCGTTGTAAGTCTCGGGCGTGCCGGTCATGCCGGCGAAGCCATGCTTGCTGAATGTCGCGCGCAGGTCATCGAAGCGGGCGAGATACCTGTCCGCATGGACCGCCGTGCGCGAATGGAACGCCCCTGCCGCGCGGCGCCAGTCACCCGTTTCGGCATAAAGACCGCGGACGAAGCGGGCGGCGTAGCGTGCGTTTTCCAGCGGGTCGAACATCTCGACCACAGAGGGGAAGTTCTCGCCATGCCAGCGATAGTTCAGCTGGAAGCAGCCGATGTCGAGGTTCGGCCGGCCCTGGTCGATGCGGTCCTGCGCAAAGGCCAGCGCCTCGGCCGGATCCTCGAACCAGCTGCCGGCGCCCTCGGCATTCACGCTCCACGCCCAGGGGCGGACCACGCCATCGCGGCGGCGGCCGGTTTCGGTCAGGGTCAGCGCGCCGAGGATATCGGGCGGCACGCCCATTTCCGCCGCCGCCGTCATGGCTGCCCATTCGCAGACGGCCGCGGGTTGGTCAGCAGGATCGGTCGCGGCCTGCGCCACAGGCGCGAGCGGCAGCCAGAGCAGCACCGCAAGACCCCCCATCAGCCGCATATGCGCCACCCCTGCCCCTTGCAGGACCGGGATAGCACCGCAGGCTTAAGAAACCCTTGCGCTCAGGCGAAAAGCTCGCGGCAGAACTCGAGCCCCGAAACGAGGGCGTCCACGTCCTCGCGGGTGTTGTACATGGCAAAGCTCGCCCGCGCCGAGGCGGGGATGCCATAGTGCTGCATCAGCGGCATGGCGCAATGGGTCCCGGCGCGCACGGCGATGCCGCGCTGGTCGAGGATCGTGGCGATGTCATGGGCGTGCGCGCCCTCCATCGTCATGGAAAAGATCGCGCCCTTCCCCGGTGCCGTCCCCTGGATCTGCAGCCAGTTCAACCCGCCCAGGCGTTCCAGCGCATAGTCGCGCAACGAGGCCTCATGCGCCGAGATGTTCGCCATCCCCAGCGACATGAGATATTCCAGCGCCACGCCCAAGCCGATCTGGTTGACGATGCCGGGGGTGCCCGCCTCGAAGCGCAGGGGCGGGTCGGCATAGGTCACCGCGTTGCGCGACACCTCGCGGATCATGTCGCCGCCGCCGAGGAAGGGACGCATCTCGGCCTGCCGTTCCGACCTGATCCAGATCGCCCCGGATCCCGAGGGGCCGTAAAGCTTGTGCCCGGTGATGCAGTAGAAATCGCAGCCGAGGGCGCCCAGATCCACCGGCATGTGGACCGCCGCCTGGCTGCCATCGACCAGCACCGGCACGTCCGTTCCCCGCGCGATGGCCCCCACGTCCACCACCGTGCCGGTGACGTTCGACATGTGGGTGATGGCGATCAGCCGCGTCTTCGGCCCGACTGCCGCCAGCACCTTTTCGGGCGGCAGGCTGCCATCGGGCTCGGGTTCCACCCAGCGCAGCACGACGCCCTGCCGTTCGCGCAGGAAGTGCCACGGGACGATGTTGGCATGGTGTTCCAACAGGGACAGGACGATCTCGTCCCCCGGCTGCAGGCGGGGAGCCGCCCAGGCATAGCTGACGAGGTTGATGCCCTCGGTCGAGCCGCTGGTGAAGATCACCTCGTCCTCGCGCGGGGCATTGAGGAAGCGGGCGATGGTGGCGCGCACGCGTTCGTAGTTGTCGGTCGCCAGGTTCGACAGGAAATGCAGGCCGCGGTGCACGTTGGCGTATTCACCCGCATAGGCCGCCGAGATCGCGTCGATCACCACCTGCGGCTTCTGCGCGCTGGCCCCGCTGTCCAGATAAACCAGGGGACGCCCGTTCACCTGCCGGGACAGGATCGGGAAGTCGGCGCGGACGCGGGAAACGTCGAAACTCATGCGGGCGCTCCGGGCAGGAAGCCGAGGGTGGCGGCGAGGATGGACAAAAGGAAGCTGGTCAGCATGACCGTGCCCAGGATCCCCATCACCACCAGAAGGGGGTTGCGAAAGCCGTGAACTGCCATCGTCAGGGCCACCATCAGATAGGCAGCCAGCAGCAGCGCCGCAATGCCCAGAAGCGCACCGAGCGACGGCAGGACCAGCGTCACGGCAAGCTGCAGGGTCTGCAGCGCCACCATGATCGCCTCGATCCAGCCCACGGCCAGCAGCGCGTCGGCAAAGCGTCCCGTGCCGCCGAAGATGCGGCCCACCTCGGCCAGCAGATAGGCGCCGAAGGCCGCCGAGACCACCTGCACCGAGGCCATCGAGATGGGCGAGACCGACAGGAAGCCCAGCACCCCCGCCTCGGCCCCCGGCCCCGCCAGCAGGACCGTGGACAGCCAGGACAGGATGGCCGAGCAGGCGGCGGTGGCGAAGATCAGCGCCCAGCGGTCGCCCGGCTGCCACGGCTTGGCCTTCAGCACCCGGAATCCCGCGAGCGGGTCGCGGAGCGTCATCCTCATCAGGTCGATCATGCAGGCTGCCTTTGCTGGCTCAGGGCGCGAAGTCCCGAGATCCAGAACACCAGAAACGCGCCGCCCGCCAGCAGGTTCACGACCGCGACGGCGGGGCCCGGCCCCAGGAAGCCCGTCGTCAGCCCCTGAAGCAGCATGACCGGCGCGACCGCCGCCAGGGCCCAGACCAGCGCCAGCCGCGAGGCGCGCCCGTCCAGCCGCAGCCCGAAGGCCCGGGCGACAAGTTGCGCGACGGCGGCCACCGCCATGACGATCAGCGGCATCATGAACAGCGTGGCCAGCAGCGCCCCGCCCAGCCGCGCCTGCAGCGGAACCGAGGGGTCCAGCGCCGCCGCCCGCGCGTGCGCCGGCCATTGCGCCACGAAATAGACCGCCATCGTGCCCAGAAGCAGCGCCAGCAGCGCGGGCTCGGACAGGCCCGCCATCCCGCGCACCGCCGCACCGGGCGCACGCCAGGTCTGCAGGATGCGCGGGACCAGCGCCATGCCTCAGCCCTGGGCCTTGGCGGTCAGCCAGTCTTCCAGGCGGCCCGCGATCTCGGCCCGCAGGTCCTCGTCCTCGACTTCTTCCAGCGCGTCGGCCAGGAAGCTGAGGACCAGCAGCACGATCGCCCGTTCCCGCGGCACCCCGCGCGAGCGCAGGTAGAACAGCGCCGTCTCGTCCAGCGCGCCGGTGGTCGAGCCGTGGCTGCACTTCACGTCGTCGGCGTAGATCTCCAGTTCCGGCTTGGCGAGGAACTGGCTGTCCTCGTCCAGCAGCAGGGCCTGGCTGATCTGGTAGCCGTCGGTCTTCTGCGCGCCGGGACGCACGAGGATCTTGCCCTGGAAGACGCCGGTCGCGCCGTTCTTCAGCACCTTCTTGAAGACCTGCCGGCTTTCGCCGCGCAGGGCCCCGTGGGTGATGAACACGGTGTCGTCATGGCGCAGGTTGTCGCCGTCGCCAAGGACGGCCGCCGCGACGTGGGCCACGGCATCGTCGCCCGCAAGCTCGACCACCGATTCCGAGCGCATGTGCCGCCCATCGACCGACAGCTCGAAGCTTTTCAGCGAGGCGGCCTCGGCCACGCGGGCGAACAGGTGGGTGGTCGCGATGCGCGCCACGCCCGCGCGGGGCGCGGCGATGTGATGCAGCTTGGCACCGGGGGCGAGGTCGGCCTCGATCACCACGTTGCCGCGCGCGCCGAGCAGCCCGTTTTCCAGCAGCGTCAGCTCGGCCCCTTCTTCAAGCCGCAGGACGTGATGGACGATCACGTCGGCGCCCGCGTCCGAGGGACGATACAGGATCTGCACCGGACGGTCGGCCTTGCCGGTGACGCGGATCACCGCGCCGTCGGTGGCAACGGCCGTGTTCAGCGCGGCGAAGGCGCGCCGCACCGGCTTCTGGCCCTGGGCTTCCAGCACGCCATAGGCTTCGGCGACCCAGTGGCCGGGCTGCGCGTCGGCCTGGGCCAAGGTGGTGATCTCCACCCCGGCCAGCGCCGGATCGTCCGACGCGGCCGCGTCGAAGCGGCCGTCCACGAAGACCAGCCGCAGCTTGTCCACGTCGGCGAACAGCTTCGGGTCGCCCGCGACGGCTTCCAGCGCGACGGGCGCGGGCCGGGCGGCGTTGAAGGGCGCCGGATCGGTGTAACGCCAGTATTCGTGGCGCGGGCCGGGCAGGCCCTGTTCCTTCAGCCGCGCCAGGGCATCAGCACGCGCGGGCGCGGTGACGCCCGTCATGGGCGCAGGCGCGGCGGCAAGGCGGGCGTCAAGCTGCACATCGGCCCGGGCCGAGCGCGGCGCGCCCTCGATGACGGGGGTCTGCTGGGTCTTGACGGCCTCAAGCATCGGCGGCCTCGGCAAGGATGTCCCCGTAGCCGTTGCGCTCGACTTCCAGCGCCAGCTCGGGGCCGCCCGACTTCACGATGCGGCCGTCATGCATGATGTGGACGACGTCCGGCACGATGTGGTCCAGCAGGCGCTGGTAGTGGGTGATGACAAGGAAGCTGCGCTCGGGCGAACGCAGGGCGTTCACGCCCTCGGCCACCAGCCGCATCGCGTCCACGTCGAGGCCCGAGTCCGTCTCGTCCAGGATGCACATGCGGGGTTCCAGCATGGCCATCTGCAGGATCTCGTTGCGCTTCTTCTCGCCGCCCGAGAAGCCGACGTTCACCGGGCGCTTCAGCATCTCGGCGTCGATGTCCAGCGCCTTGGCCTTTTCCCGCACCAGCTTGAGGAAGTCGCCCGCCGACAGTTCCTCCTCGCCGCGCGCCTTGCGCTGGGCGTTCACGGCCGTGCGCAGGAAGGTCATGTTGCCGACGCCGGGAATTTCCACCGGATACTGGAAGGCCAGGAACAGGCCGGCCGCGGCGCGTTCCTCGGGCTCCATCTCCAGCAGGTCGCGGCCGTCCAGCGTGGCCGAGCCTTCCGTGACCTCATAGCCCTCGCGGCCCGACAGCACATAGGAGGTCGTGGACTTGCCCGAGCCGTTCGGGCCCATGATCGCATGAACCTCGCCCGCGGGCACGGTCAGCGTGACGCCCTTGAGGATCTGCTTGCCCTCTTCCTCGAGCTGCACGTGAAGGTTTTTGATTTCCAGCATGTTATCCTCGTTATTCCTTCAAGCCAGCCGCTGCCGCCGCGTTCTGGCGATGTATCTTTCTGACGACGAGCGCGGTCAAAGTAACCATCCAGCAGGTCATCCAACCTATGATGCCAATTGCCATGACGACGTCCTCTTCAACCCCGAAAGCAAGATCGACGCCTTTGGCAATCCCGGCCGCGAAAAGGAATGACAGGAAATTGACAAGCGCGATGATACATATGCCGGGCGCGGATTTGCGCTGCCCCGCATTAAGTGCGCGATCATACTCGTCAAGATGCCCATAACGGCTCTCTACCCGTCGATCCACTCTCGCACGATGCCATGCATCGAGGTTGTCATACGCCCGCTCCAGCATGCTGCTGTAGGGCTGGTGCGTCACCCCACCGACCCCTCCAGGCTGATGGCGACCAGGCTCTGCGCCTCCATCGCGAATTCCATCGGCAGGGCCTGCAGCACCTCGCGGCAGAAGCCGTTGACGACAAGGGCCACGGCCTCTTCCTCGTCCATGCCGCGGGCGCGGCAGTAGAACAGCTGGTCCTCGTCCACCTTGGACGTGGTGGCCTCGTGCTCCACGCGCGACGAGGTGTTCTTGACCTCGATATAGGGCACGGTATGCGCCCCGCACTGGTCGCCGATCAGCAGGCTGTCGCACTGGGTGTAGTTGCGGCTGTTGGTGGCGCGCGGGTGCATCGTCACCAGACCGCGATAGGTGTTCTGCGCCCGGCCCGCCGAGATGCCCTTGGACACGATGCGCGAGCGGGTGTTCTTGCCAAGATGGATCATCTTGGTCCCGGTGTCGGCCTGCTGGGCGTTGTTGGCGATGGCGATCGAGTAGAACTCGCCCTGGCTTTCCTCGCCCCGCAGGATGCAGGACGGGTATTTCCAGGTGATGGCCGAGCCGGTTTCCACCTGCGTCCACATCACCTTGGCGCGGGCCTCGCGGCAGTCGGCGCGCTTGGTGACGAAGTTGTAGATGCCGCCCTTGCCTTCCTCGTCGCCGGGGAACCAGTTCTGGACGGTCGAGTATTTCACCTCGGCGTCCTCAAGCACGACGATTTCCACCACGGCCGCGTGCAGCTGGGCGGTGTCGCGCTTGGGCGCGGTGCAGCCTTCCAGGTAGCTGACGTGGCTGCCCTTGTCGGCGATGATCAGCGTGCGCTCGAACTGGCCGGTGTTTTCCGCGTTGATGCGGAAATAGGTGGACAGTTCCATCGGGCAGCGGACGCCCGGCGGGATGTAGACAAACGACCCGTCCGAGAACACGGCCGAGTTCAGCGTCGCGAAGAAGTTGTCCGACGGCGGCACGACCGAGCCGAGGTATTTCTTCACCAGCTCGGGATGCTCGCGGATCGCTTCCGAGATCGAGCAGAAGATCACCCCGGCCTTCGCCAGTTCATCCTTGAAGGTCGTCCCCACGCTGACCGAGTCGAAGACCGCATCCACGGCCACCCGGCGGGCGTCGTCGCGGCCCTGGATGGGCGAGGCGTCGGCGCCTTCGACCCCGGCCAGGATCGCCTGTTCCTTCAGCGGGATGCCCAGCTTCTCGTAGGTCGCCAGCAGGGCGGGATCGACCTCGTCCAGCGACTTGGGCTTGACGGCCATGCTTTTCGGACGGGCGTAGTAATACTGGTCCTGATAGTCGATCTCGGGATAGTTCAGCATCGCCCAGCGCGGCTCGGTCATGCCCTGCCAGCGGCGGAAGGCGGCCAGGCGCCACTCGGTCATCCACTCGGGCTCGTCGTTCTTCTGGCTGATCAGCCGGACGATGTCCTCGTTGATGCCCTTGGGGGCGTATTCCATCTCGATCTCGGTGTCCCACCCGTATTTGTAGGACCCCATGTTGGCGACGGTCTCGACCGTCTCACGGTCGACGCCTTCGCGGACTTCGATCTCGGGCGCGTCCAGAACGGCCATCGGTTACCTTCCCTTCTTGCTCTGCCAACGGGCGCGGGCGGAAAGCCACGCCTCGGCAAAGCGGTCCAATTCCTCGGGCGTCGTCGTTCTTCCGAACGAGACGCGCAGCGCGCAGCCGGCATCCGCCTCGGCCACGCCCATCGCGCGCAGCACCCCGCTGGACCGGACCTTGCCGGAACTGCAAGCTGACCCGGCGGATACGGCGAAGCCGGCCAGGTCCATCTGCATCACCTGCGTCTCGCCCTTCCACCCCGGAGTCAGGATGGACAGCGTCTGCGGCAGGCGTCGGGATTCGCGCCCCGGAAACATAGTGTTTCCGTCATGATCTTCCAGCCTTCGCAGCAGATGATCTCGCATTTCCGCGAATCTTTCCGCGACTCCGGCCGCAAGGTCACTTTGGGCAGCCCTGGCCGCGGCGGCAAAGCCGGCAATGGCGGCGAGGTTCTCGGTCCCCGCCCGGCGGCCTTGTTCCTGTCCGCCCCCGCGCAGGCGTGCCGGGCGATCCTCGCCGGCGGCAAGGACCAGCGCGCCGATGCCGCGCGGCCCGCCCAGCTTGTGGGCGCTGACAAAGCCCGCCTTGACGCCCATCCAGTCGAAGGCCAGCGGGATCTTCCCGAAGCCCTGCGTCATGTCGCTGACGGCCAGCCCCTGCGGCAGGTCTTGGATCACCCCCGTCTCGCTGTTGGCCAGTTGCAGCGTGGCGCGGGCCGGGTCAGGGACGGTCACGCGGCCGCTTTCATCCGCGGCCAGCGTTTCCTCGCACCAGGCGCGCACACAGTCATGTTCCACGCCCGCGCAGGCAAGCCCCTGCCCCTCCAGCGCCAGCGCGGCGGCCTCGGTGGAACCCGAGGTGAAGACGATGTCGGCGCGGGACGCCCCCAGCGCCTCGGCGATCTCCTCGCGCGAGCGTTCCAGCAGCATCTTGGCCGCGCGCCCCTCGGCATGGACGCTGGACGGGTTGCCGATCACGTCGAAGGCCTCGGACATCGCCTCCCGCGCCTCGGGACGCAGCGGCGCGGTCGCGTTCCAGTCGAGGTAGACGCGGCTCATGCCCCGCCCGTCCCCTGAGCCAGGGCGTCGGCGATCCGCGCCGCCAGCCGGCGGCCGACCTCCTCCTTGGGCAGCTGCGGCCAGGGCTCGGCGCCTGTCCCGGTGACAAGGATCACGCTGTTCTCGGTGCCGCCCATGACGCCGGTCGAGGGGCTGACATCATTGGCCACGATCCAGTCGCAGCCCTTGCGCAGGCGCTTGGCGGTGGCATTCGCCACCACGTCGTCCGTCTCGGCGGCGAACCCCACCACCAGCGCGGGACGCGCCTCGGCCCGGCTGATCCAGGCGAGGATGTCGGGGTTCTCGGCCATCTCGAGCGCCGGGGGCCGGCCCGAGCCGTCCTTCTTGATCTTGCGGTCGGATGCGCTGGTCACGCGCCAGTCCGCCACGGCCGCCGCCATCACGGCGGCGTCGGCGGGCAGCGCCGCCTCGACCGCCTCGCGCATCTCGGCGGCGGTTTCCACGCGCACCACCTGCACCCCCGCAGGCGGAGGCACGCTGGCCGGGCCGGTGACAAAGGTCACGCGCGCGCCGAGATCCCGCAGGCCCGCGGCGACCGCCGTCCCCTGCGCGCCGGATGAGCGGTTGGCGATATAGCGCACCGGGTCGATCGGCTCATGCGTCGGCCCCGAGGTGACGATCACGTGCCGCCCGGCCAGCGGCCCCGCCGTCACGCCCGGCAGGACAACCGCCTCGGGCGGCAGGCGCAGGATGGCGTCGGTCAGCCGCAGGGGACGCTCGGCACCCTCCTCCAGCGCGTCGCGGATCGCGTCGAGGATCGCCTCGGGCTCGGCCATCCGGCCCTCGCCCCATTCGCCGCAGGCCATCTCGCCCGCGTCGGGGCCGACGAACAGGATGCCATCGTCTTCCAGCGTGGCGCGGTTGCGGCGGGTCGCGGGATGTTCCCACATCCGCACGTTCATGGCGGGCGCGACCAGCACCCGCTTGTCGGTCGCCATCAGCAGCGTCGAGGCGAGGTCATTTGCATGGCCTCCCGCCATCTTCGCCATCAGGTCGGCGGTCGCGGGCGCCACCACCACCAGGTCGGCCGCGCGCGACAGCCGGATATGACCCATCTCGGCCTCGCGCGTCAGGTCCCAGAGCGCGGTGTGGCAGGCCTCGCCCGACAGCGCCGACAGCGTCAGGGGCGTGACGAACTGCGCGCCCCCATCGGTCAGCACGGTGGTCACGCCGATGCCCGCGCCCCTCAGCAGCCGCACCAGTTCGGGGATCTTGAAGGCGGCGATCCCGCCCCCAACGATCAGCAGAACGCGCTTTTCCTGCATCATCGGTTCTTTCCCTGGCTTTGCTGGCGGATGCGAGGAGACTTAGAAGACCGTGGCCCACGGGGCAAGGAAGGCCGGCCATCCCGCACGATCACCGGCGCCTTCAGGCAAGCGCCCTGCGCTTCTTCCTGACCCAAATACCCATGCGGCAGTGACGCAAGCGCGAGATTGCCCCCTCCTGCCCGCCGGCCGTGGCTTCTGCAGGGCTGAGCCGCCGGACCGGGGCTTTGCCCCGGACCCCAGGATATTTCCACGAAGAAGAAGGGCTTCCGCTCACATCCCCCCTGCGAAGGGCAGGCGATAGCCGATGGCTTCGGCGATGTGCGGCGCGCGGACCGTTTCGCTGTGATCGAGGTCGGCGATGGTGCGGGCGGTGCGCAGGATGCGGTGATAGCCGCGCGCGCTGAGGCCCAGCCGCTCGGCCGCGCGCCCGATCAGGGCGCGTCCCTCGGCGTCGGGCGCGGCGATCTCGTCCAGCACGGGACCCGAGGCATCCGCGTTCACCCGCAGCCCGGGATGGTCGGCAAAGCGCCGTGCCTGCCGGTCACGCGCCACAGCGATCCGGCCCGCGATGGTTTCCGAAGCCTCGCCGCCCGGCCGCGCCTCGAGGTCGCCGACCGCGACGGCGGGCACCTCGATCCGCAGGTCGAAGCGGTCCATCAGCGGCCCCGACAGCTTGCCCATGTAATCCGCTCCGCATTGCGGCGCCCGCGCGCAGGACCGCGCGGCGTCGGCCAGATGCCCGCAGCGGCAGGGGTTCGCCGCCGCGATCAGCAGGAAGCGGCAGGGATAGCGCACATGGGCGTTCGCCCGCGCCACCACGACCTCGCCCGTTTCCAGCGGCTGGCGCAGGGTTTCGAGAACGGGGCGGGGAAACTCGGGCAGTTCGTCCATGAACAGCACGCCGTTATGGGCGAGGCTGATCTCTCCGGGCTTGGCCCCTCGGCCGCCGCCCACGATGGCGGCCATGGACGCGGTGTGGTGGGGGTCTCGGAACGGCGCCTCGCGCGAGATGCCGCCGTCCGTCAGCATCCCCGCCAGCGACTGGATCATCGAGGTTTCCAGCGCCTCGGCCGGCGTCAGTTCCGGCATCAGCCCCGGAAGGCGCGCGGCCAGCATCGACTTGCCGGACCCCGGAGGCCCCACCATCAGCAGGTGGTGCCGCCCCGCCGCCGCGATCTCCAGCGCACGCTTGGCGCGTTCCTGGCCCCGGACGTCGGCCATGTTGGCCGGGCGCGGCGTCCGGACGACCTGCCCCGGCGCGGAAGGCGCGAGCGGCGCGCGGCCCATCAGGTGATCGACTGCCTGACGCAGCCCCTGCGGCGCGATCACCGGCACCGCGCCCACCCAGGCGGCCTCGGCCCCGCAGGCGGGCGGGCAGATCAGCACCCGCCCTTCCTCGGCCGCGGCCATCGCGGCGGGCAGCGCGCCCGCGACCGAGACCAGCCGCCCGTCCAGCGCCAGTTCCCCCAGCGACACCACGCCTTCAAGCTCGTCCGGGGGCAGCACCTCCAGCACCGCCAGCACCGCAAGCGCAATGGGCAGGTCGAAATGAGAACCCTCCTTGGGCAGGTCGGCGGGCGACAGGTTCACCGTGACGCGCTTGTTCGGCATCGCGACCGACATGGCGCCGAAGGCCGCGCGGATACGCTCACGCGCCTCGCTGACGGCCTTGTCGGGCAGGCCCACGATGGTGAAGGACGGCAGGCCGGGCGAGACCGCCGCCTGCACCTCGACCAGCCGCGCCTCGATCCCGTCGAAGGCCACGGTATAGGCGATCGCGACCATGTCCTTCCCCGCCAGCCCCTGCGCCAAGGCCTAGCGGGCGAGTCTTGCCAAATGGTTAACGCCGCAGGGGACGGGTCTCGGCCAACTCGCGCATCAGCCCCGACAGGCCCGGCGCCAGCGGGATCAGGTCCGCTTGGATCGCGTGGTAGATGTCGGGCTTGCCGCGGAACTGGCGTTCGGCCGGGCGGCCGTCCTCGCCGATCTCGGGCAGCCAGCCGCCGTGACGGGCGTCGATGAAGTGGCGCGCGGCGAAGCGCCAGCAGTCGCGGTAACGCTCCTCGTCCTCGGGGGAGGCGTCCAGCTTGAGAAGGCTGGCGAAGACGCCGATGGCCTCGGTCACCGGCCACCAGTAGCGGTCGCGGATCGCCGGGCGGCCATCCGTGCCCAGCGTGTAGACGAAGCCGCCATCACGGCGCCACGCGTCGGCGAAGGCGCGTTCCACCAGTTGCCGGGCGCGGTCGGGGGCGTCGTCGCTGCGCCCCGACAGGTCCCAATGTTGCAACACCAGCCGCCCGAGTTCGAAGGAATGGCCGGGCGTGCTGCCGGGCGGGCGGAACATCGGGTTGCCGGAATAGACCGCGTCCACCTGCCAGCGTTCGGTGTAATGCTCGGGCAGGCGCCAGCCGTGCTCGGGCGCGATGCGGCCTGCGAAGAATTCGAGGATGCGGCCCGCGCGGTCCAGCCATTGCCGCTCGCCCGTGGCCTCATGGGCGGCCAGCATCGCCTCGGCGCCGTGCATGTTGGCGTTCATGCCGCGATAGGTGGAAAAGGGCGTCCAGTCGCGGCGGTATTCGTCGGAAAGAAGCCCCGCGCCCTTGTCCCAGAAGCGGAGGTCAAGCACCTCGGCCACGTCACCCAGCAGGCGGTCGGCGTCAGGGTGGCCGACCTGCCGGGCGCTGGAGGCCGCCAGCAGCACGAAGACATGGCCGTAAGCCAGCTTGGTGTCGTCGGCGAAACCCTCGGGCGCGACGGCCCAGGCATAGCCGCCGTGCCGGGCGTCGCGGTGGCGGCGCCACAGGAAGCCAAGGCCCGCGTCGATGATATCCTCGCAGCCCGGCGCGCCGGCGGCGTGGGCCAGCGCAAAGGAATGGACCAGCCGGGTGGTGGTGTGCAGTTCCTGCGGGCCGGGAAGCGGGCGGCCCGCGCGGTCCAGCACGTCGAAGCCGCCGTCCCCGCGCAGGCTGGGGCGGAAGAAGTCCAGCTGCCGCAGCGCGTCGCTCGCCAGCCAGTCGCGGTGGCCGGAGTCCTTGATCCAGGGCTGGTCGCCGTCGGGGCCGAGGTCGTCGTCAGTCATCGGGGCACCTCAGGGGGCTTCGATCAGGATGGCGCGGAAATCGTTGACGTTGGTCAGCGTCGGGCCGGTCACGACCTGCGCGCCGATGCGGCCGAAGAAGCCATGCGCGTCGTTCCGCTCGAGCGCCCTCCCCGGGTCCGCGCCTGCCGCTGCCGCGCGGGCTAGCGTGTCCGGGCCGACCAGCGCGCCCGCGACCTCGGCCGCGCCGTCCACGCCGTCGGTGTCGCAGGCGATGGCATGGATGCGAGGGGCGCCGTCCAGCGCCAGCGCCAGGGCCAGCGCATATTCGGCGTTGGGCCCGCCGATGCCGTCGCCGCGCCGGGTCACGGTCAGCTCGCCCCCCGACAGGATCACGCGCGGCCCGGTCGCGGCAAGCGCCAGCGCGGCATGTCGGGCGGCAACATCCCGCGCCTCGCCTTCCAGCGCGTCGCCCAGGATCTCGACCGCATAACCCTGCGCCCGCGCCAGTTCCGCCGCCGCCTCAAGCGAGCGCGAGGGCGCGGCATAGACCACGTTTTCCACCCGCGACAGCGCCGGGTCCTCGGGCGCGCGCACGCCGGTCGGGTCCTCCAGCACGGCGCGGACCGAGGGCGGCGCCTCGATCCCCCAGCGGTCCAGGATCGTCCGGGCCTCGGCGACCGTCGAGCGGTCCCCGACCGTCGGCCCCGAGCCGATCAGCGCCGGGTCGTCTCCCGGCACGTCCGACACCATCAGCGCCAGCATCCGCGCAGGATATGCGGCGGCGGCAAGCTGGCCGCCCTTGACCCGGCTCAGGTGCTTGCGCAGCACGTTCATCTGCCCGATGGGCGCGCCGCTTGCCAGAAGCGCGCGGTTCACCGCCTGCTTTTCCTCAAGCGTCACCTCGCCCGCGGGCGCGCAAAGCAGCGCCGAGGCCCCGCCCGAGATCAGCGCGAGGACGAAGTCCCCTTCTCCCAGATCCTCCAGCAGCGCCAGCATCCGGCGCGTGGCGTCCACCCCTGCCTGGTCGGGAACGGGATGGGCGGCCTCGACGATCTCGATGCCCTGCGTGGGCCGGGCATAGCCGTAGCGGGTGATCACCAGCCCCTCGCAGGGCCCCCAGGCGGCCTCGACCGCCTCGGCCATCCGGGCGCTGGCCTTGCCCGCGCCGATCACGAAGACACGGCCCGCCGGACGTTCCGGCAGGAAGCCCGCGAGGCTTGCCATGGGGTCGGCCACGGCCACGGCCCGGTCGAACATGGCGCGCAGAAGCTGGGGTGGGGTCATGCGGTCACTCCGAGGCTGGACCGGCGGGGGACAAGGGTCACCCCCTCGCGGCGTTCGGGCGGAGGATGGCGGCCCTCGCGCAGCCAGTCCAGCAGGGTCGCGGCCACGTCGCGGCCGAACTTGGCGATGTCGCAGCTGACGGAACTGAGGTCGGGCCAGACCTGCGCGCATTCCTCGATGTCGTCGAAGCCGACCAGCCGGATGTCGCGGCCGGGCATCCGCCCCGCCCGCGCCAGCCCCGCCATCAGCCCCAGCATCACCAGGTCGTTGAAGGCCAGCACCGCGTCGATGGAGGGGTCCGCCACGATGCGCGGCGCGGCGACGTTCAGCCCCCAACCGCGCGAACTCGCGCCCGCGATCACCAGCGGCTCGATCCCTTGGCTTTCCAGCACCTCGAGATAGCCGGACCGCCGCTCGGCCGTGATGGGGCGTCCCTCGAAGCCGCCCACGAAGGCGATGCGGCGCGCGCCTTGGTCCAGCAGGTGGCGCGTCGCCTGCCGCCCGCCGTCGATGTAGTCGAAGCTGGCGAAAGGGAACAGGTCCGTCCGGGGATCGCCCTGCCGCAGCACCTGCAGCGTCGGCACAGCCGCGCGCGACAGCAGGTCGAAGGTTCCCCCGCCTTCGCCGAAGGCAGGCGAGATCACCAGCGCGGCCACGCCATGTTCGATCATGGACCGCGCGATGCGGGCCTGCGCGCCGGCGTCCTCGTCCGAGTTGGCGATGACCACCGCATAGTCGTGCTGGGCCACGGCCATCTGGAACGAGGCCGCGAATTCCGTGAAGAAGGGGTTTCTCAGGTCGTTGATGATCAGCCCGATCAGCCCGCCGGAACTGGACCGCAGTCCCGCCGCCGCGCGGTTGTAGACATAGCCCAGCCGCGCCATCACCGCGCGCACGTCGCGGGCGGTTTCCTCGCGCACCAGCGGGCTGGCCTTGAGGACCAGCGAGACGGTGGACTTGGACACCCCGGCGGCGCGGGCCACGTCGTTGATGGTGGGTCGGCGCATGGGGCCTCAGGTTCCGATGCCGTTCACCGCCAGCAGGTGGCCCATCCGCCGCACGGCCAGATCGGGCCGGGCCAGCAGGCGGGCCTGGTCGGCCAGGCGGAACACCTCGGCATAATGGCCGATGGAACGCGCGGACTGAAGGCCCCCCGGCATGGCGAAGTGATCCTGCGCCCCGTTCAGCCAGGCAAGGAAGGCGATGCCGGCCTTGTAGAACTGCGTGGGCGCGCGGAAGATCTCGCGCGACAGGGGCACGGTCGGGTCCAAGAGCGCGCGGTAGGTGGCGGTGTCGCCCTGCGCCAAGGCGTCCAGCGCCTGCGAGGCGGCGGGGGCGATGGCGGCGAAGATGCCCAGCAGCGCGTGGGAATGGCGCTGGCCGTCGCCCTCGATCAGCGGGGCGTAGTTGAAGTCGTCGCCGGTATAAAGCCGCACGCCGTCCGGCAGGTGGGCGCGGAAGGCCTCCTCATGCGCCTGGTCCAGCAGCGAGATCTTGATGCCGTCCACCTTGGCCGCGTTGTCCGCGATGATCCGCAGGACCAGCTCGGTCGCCTGCGCCACGTCGCCCGCCCCCCAGTAGCTTGCCAGCGCCGGGTCGAACATCGGCCCGAGCCAGTGCAGGATCACCTTGTCCCGCGCCTGCCCCAGCAGGCGGCCATAGACGCGGGCATAGGCATCCGGCCCCGCACCGAGGGCGGGCAGCGCGCGGGTGGCCATCAGGATCACCTGCCCGCCCGCAGCCTCGATCGCCTCCATCTGTTCCTCGTAGGCGGCGATGATGGCGCCCTCGCTGGTCAGCTGGGCCAGGGGCACGCCGTCGGTGCCTGCCCCGCAGGCCACGCGAGGCTTCAGGGGATGGGCCTTCGCCTCGCGCATGGTGCGCCCGATCAGCTCGCGCGCGGTGGGCCAGTCCACGCCCATGCCGCGCTGGGCGGTGTCCATCGCCTCGGCCAGACCCAAGCCCTGGTCCCAGAGCCAGTGACGGAAGCGCAGGGTCGCGTCCCAATCCACCGCCGGGCGGCCGCCCCAGGGGTCGCGTTCGCGCAGGGGGTCGCTGACGACATGGGCGGCGGCGAAGGCCGTGCGGGTCAGGGGCACGCTGGGGGCGCGCGGTTCCAGCGGCGCGCCGGTCAGGGTGTGGGCGTCCAGCCGCCCCTCGGCGGTCGGCAGGGTGATGGTGATCATGGGCTTGTCCCCCGGTCGGCGCGGATCATGTCGGCGGCCTTTTCCGCGATCATGATCGTGGGCGCGTTGGTGTTCGACGAAACCAGACGCGGCATGATCGAGGCGTCGACGACGCGCAGCCGCCCGATCCCGTTCAGCCGCAGCCGCGGGTCCACCACCGCCTGCGGGTCCGGCCCCATGCGGCAGGTGCCCGCCGGGTGGTGGTCGGTCTTGGCGTTGCGGCAGGCATAGCGGAAATAGTCCTCGTCGGTGACGACCTCGGGGCCGGGCAGCACCTCGCGCCGGACAAAGGGCGTCAGCGCCTTTTGCCGCATGATCTGCTGCGCGAGCTTCAGGCCCCGGATCGACATCTCGCGGTCATGCGGGTCGGCCCAGTAGTTCGGATCGATCAGCGGCGCGGCCCCCGGATCGGCCGAGGCCAGCCGCACCGTCCCGCGCGAGCGCGGGCGCAGGTAGGCCGAGTTCAGCGTGACGCCCCCGTCCGGCATCGCCGCCACCCCCGCCTCGATCCCCGAGCCGAGCCCCAGGTGCAGCTGGATGTCGGGCGAGCGCGCGTCGGGGTCGGCGTACCAGAAGCCGCCGGTCTCGAACAGGCTCGAGGCCACCGGCCCCTTGCGCGTCAGCAGGTACTGCAGCCCTGCCAGCGCCGACAGGTGGGGCTTGGCATAGCGGTCGTAGGTATGCGGGCCGGTGCATTCGGCGATCACGAACAGGTCCACGTGGTCCTGCAGGTCGGACCCGACGCCGGGCTGGTCCAGCAGCACGGGGACGCCCACGTCGCGCAGGTGATCGGCAGGCCCGATCCCCGACAGCATCAGCAGGCGCGGCGAGCCGATGGCGCCTGCCGACAGGATCACCTCGGTTTCCGCCGCGATCCGTTCCGGCCCGGCCTTGCCTGCCACCTCGATCCCCGTGGCGCGGCCGTTTTCCACCACGATCCGCAGCACCTGCGCGCCCGAGCGCACCGTCAGGTTCGGCCTGCGCCGCGCGGGGTCGAGGAAGGCCACGGCGGTCGAGGAACGCCGCGCCTTGCGCTGGGTCAGCTGGTAATAGCCCACGCCATCCTGCGTGGCGCCCGTCATGTCGGGGTTGAAGGGAATCCCAAGCTGGGCGGCGGCGCGGAAATAGGCCTCGCAGATCGGCAGGGGTGCGGCGGGCCGCGAGACGCCCAGGGGGCCGCCCTGGCCGTGGTAGCGGTCGTTGAAGCTGTCGTTGTCCTCGGACTTGCGGAAATAGGGCAGCACGTCTTCGTAGGACCAGCCCTCGCAGCCGAGCTGGCGCCATTCGTCGTAGTCCAGCGCATTGCCGCGCGTGTAGATCTGGGCATTGACGCTGGAGCCCCCGCCGAGGACGCGCGCCTGCGTGTAGCGGATCACCATGCCGTCCATGTGGCGCTGGGGGACCGTGTGCCAGCCCCAGCTGCCGATGCCCCTGGTCATCTTCGCGAAACCGGCGGGCATGGCGTAGAAGGGGTGGCGCGGGCGGCCCCCCGCCTCGACCAGCAGCACGCGGGCGTCGGGGTTCTCGGTCAGCCGGTTGGCCAGCACGCAGCCCGCGCTGCCGCCGCCGACGATGATGTAGTCGTAACCTTCGGGCATCCTCGTCCCTTCACAAACGGTGCAGCAACAGGCCGCCATCGACGGGGATGACGGCGCCGGTCGAGAAGGCCATCGCCCCTTCCGCCAGCGGCAGGACGGTCGCGCCGATGTCGGCGGGCGCGCCCCAGCGGCCCGCGGGGACCAGCCCTCCGGCGATGCGGGCGTCGTATTTCGCGGCGACCCCTTCGGTCATGGCGGTGCGGATGATGCCAGGGCGAAGCTCGAAGACGCCGATGCCATGGGGGGCGAGCCTTGCCGCGTAGAGCCGCGTCATCATCGAGGCCGCGGCCTTCGAGATGCAGTATTCGGCGCGTTCCACCGAAACGAGTTCCGCACTGACCGAGGTCACGAAGATCATCGCGCGGTAGTCCGCTGCGGGCGCTGCCAGCATGTGCCGCGCCACGGCCTGCGCCAGGAAGAAGCCGCCGCGAAGGTTGACGCCCATGACGAGGTCGAAGCTGTCGGCCGCCATGTCCAGCATGTCGCCCCGCGACAGCGCGGGAACGCCGGCGTTCGACACGAATGTGGTGAGCGGACCCAGCGCGGCCTCGACATGCTCGACCAGCGCCGGGGCGGCCGCGATGTCGGTCAGGTCGTGGCGGAAATAGCGCGCGCCCGGCAACGTGCCCAGCGCGGCGCTTACGGACGGGTCGTCCTCGGGCCGCTCGGCGGCCAGCGCCACGGTCCAGCCCGCGCCCGCCAGCGCGGTGGCGATGCCGAGGCCGATGCCCTGCTGGCCGCCGGTGATCAGGGCGACGCGGCTCATGCCCCTGCCCCTTCGCTGATGCGGTGGGCCACGCGCAGCGCATGGGCGGCGACGGTCAGCGCGGGGTTCACGGCGGCCGAGGTGGGCAGGACGCTCGCATCCGCGACAAACAGGTTCGGGTGGTCATGCGCCCGGCCCCAGGGGTCCACCACGCTGGTCGCCGGGTCCGGCCCCATCCGCGCCGTCCCGCATTGGTGCGAGGGCGTGCGCCGGTCGAAGGCCCGCGACAGGACCAGCGGATAGCCCGCCCGCCGCAGGTCGCGTTTCAGCCGCGCGACCAGCGCCAGATGTGCCTCCCAGTTGGACCGGCGCCAATCCAGCCGGATGCGGCCGTTTTCCACCGTCACCCGGCTGTCGGGCGAGGGCAGGTCCTCGGACATGGCGTAAAGGTCCAGCGCGTGATCGGCGATCCAGTGCGCGGCGCGCCGGGGCAGGCCAGAGGTCGCGGCGAGGATCGGCCCCGACACCCGGCCCAGCATCTGGACGTTGCCCAGCGGTTCCCCCTCCGGGCCGCCGGTCAGGTAGTAGTCGTTGATCATCAGCGTCTTCTGGTAGACCGAGCGGTTCCTGCGCCAGGGATGCACCGCCAGCACGGCCGAGGCATTGTGGTTCATGAAGTTCCGCCCGACCTGGTCCGAGCGATTGGCAAGCCCCCTCGGGTGCGCCTCGGAGCCCGAGGACAGCAGCAGCGCCGCCGTGTTCACCGCGCCCGCCGCCAGCACCACCGTCGCGGCCGTCAGCCGTCGCCCGTCCGCCAGCCGCAGGGCGGTGACGCGGTCGCCGTCGGCTTCCAGCGCAGTGACTCGCGCGCCGGTCAGCAGCGTGACATTCGGATGCCTCAGCGCCTGCGCGATGCCCACGGATTCCGCGTCCATCTTGGCGCCGGTCGTGTCAGGAAAGGCGTCCCATGGCGTCTTGGCACGTTCCAACCAACGGTCGAGATCCACCCCCAGCGGCAGGTGCGAGGGGTGCAGCCCGATCCGGCGCAGGCGGGCGCGCAGGTCCGCGATCTCGGGCTCGTCGGGCACCGGCGGGTGCGGGAAGGGGGCTGAGCGCGGCGGATCGGTCGGGTCGTCCTCGGTCCCGCGCACCTCGAACATCGCCTCGGCGCGGGCATACCAGGGTTCATAGTCCTCGTAGCCCACCGGCCAGCCGGGGGTGGTCCCGCCCATGTGGCGGATCGGGCGGAAATCCTCGGCCCGGTATCGGATCAGCACCGCGCCGTAGAACTTGGAATTGCCGCCGACGTAGTAATAGTTGCCCGGGTTGAAGGACCGGCCCTCGCCGTCCAGCCAGCTTTCCTCGGGGCGGAACCGCCCGTCGCGGAAGATCGCCTGCGGGTCGCGGCAATGGGGCGCGTCGGCCAGCCGCTCGCCCCGTTCCAGGATCAGGATGCGCCGCCCCGTGGGGGCCAGCGCCGCCGCCGTTGTCGCCCCGCCGATCCCGGAGCCCACGATGATGATGTCGGCATCCATCGCGTCAGTCCCCGATCCGCGCTTCCGTCCGGGGATCGAAGACCACGGCCTTGTCCATGTTCAGCCGGAAGGGGAACTGCGCCCCCACGCGCGGCTGCGAATTGGCGCGCAGCCGCGCCACCACGTCGCGTCCGCCGACGGTGAAGCTGGCGAAGGTGTCCGCGCCCGCCGGTTCCACCACGGACACGACGTGGTCCACCTGCTCGACCAGTTGCGCGCTGCGGTCGGCGCCGCCCTCGTCGGTGATCGCCTCGGGGCGCAAGCCCAGGATCACCTCGCGCCCGTCCTGCGCGGCCAGTGCCGGCTGGCCCAGCCGCAGCAGCTTCTGCGAGGCGCCTTCCAGCGTCACCTGCGCGTGCGGAACGCCACCCTGGACCACGATGCGGGCAGGCATCAGGTTCATCGACGGGTTGCCCATGAAGCTGGCGACAAAGGTGTTGGCCGGGCGGTCATAGATCTCGCGCGGCGTGCCCAGTTGCTGGACATGGCCCTTGTTCATCACGGCGATCCGGGTGGACAGCGTCAGCGCCTCGATCTGGTCGTGGGTCACATAGACGGTGGTGCGGCCCAGCCGGTGGTGCAGCTTCTTGATCTCGGTCCGCATGTCCACGCGCAGCTTCGCGTCCAGGTTCGACAGCGGCTCGTCGAACAGGAACACGTCGGGGTCGCGCACCAGCGCCCGCCCCATCGCGACCCGCTGGCGCTGGCCGCCCGACAGCTGCCCGGGCTTGCGGTCCAGCAGGTGGCCGATCTGCAGAAGCTGGGCCACGTCCTTCAGCGCGCGCTCGCGTTCCGCCCTGGGGACGCCGTGCATCTCCAGCCCGAAGGTCATGTTCTGGCCCACGGTCATGTTGGGGTAAAGCGCATAGCTCTGGAACACCATGGCGATGTTGCGCCTGGACGGATGGACGTCGTTCACCACCCGCCCGTTGATCGAGATCGTCCCCGAGGTGATCTCCTCGAGCCCCGCGATCATGTTCAGCAGCGTCGATTTCCCGCAGCCCGAGGGGCCGACGAGCACGAGGAACTCGCCCTCGCCCACCGAGATGTCCACGCGGTGCAGCACCTCGACCGTGCCATAGGACTTGGTGACGTTGTCGATGTCGAGAAAGCCCATGGGTCAGCCCTTCACGGAACCCGCCATCAGGCCGCGCACGAAATAGCGGCCCGCGACGATGTAAACGATCAGCGTCGGAAGCGCGGCCAGGATCGCGGCCGCGAAATGGACGTTGTATTCCCGCACGCCGGTGGACGACTGCACGAGGTTGTTCAGCGCCACCGTCATCGGCATCGCGTCCAGCCCGGCGAAGGACACGCCGAACAGGAAGTCGTTCCAGATGTTGGTGAACTGCCAGATGATGCAGACCACCGCGATCGGCCCCGACACGGGCAGCATGATGCGCCAGAAGATGCGGAAGAACCCCGCCCCGTCGATCATGGCCGCGCGCACCAGTTCCGTCGGGAAGGCGGCGTAGTAGTTGCGGAAGTAAAGCGTCGAGAATCCGATCCCGTAGACCACGTGGACCAGGATCAGCCCCGGCAGCGAGCCCGCCAGACCCATCAGGCCCAGCAGCCGCGCCATAGGGATCAGGACGATCTGGAAGGGGATGAAGCAGGAAAACAGCAGCAGCCCGAAGACCCAGCGGTGGCCCGGAAAGCGCCACTTGGTCAGGACATAGCCGTTGAGCGCCCCCAGCATGGTCGAGATGGCGACCGCGGGCACCACCATCAGGATCGAGTTCAGGAAATAGGGCTTCAGGCCCGTCGCCTGCACCCCGATCTGCGCCGTGGACCAGGCCGAGCGCCAAGGCTCCAGCGTCGGCTCCTGCGGCAGGGCCATCATGTTGCCGCCCGTGATCTCGGGCAGGGGCTTGAGGCTGTTGATGACCATGACGCCCAAGGGCAGCAGGTAGAACAGCGCGAAGAAGATCAGCACCGTGACGATCAGCGCGCGGCCCGCGCGGCCGGTGCGCACGGCGGTGGACTGGGTGGCGACGCTCATCGGTCGTCCCCCTGCCGCATCTCGGCGTAGATATAGGGCACGATCACAGAGGCCACGCCCATCAGCATGATGACGGCGCTGGCCGCGCCCACGCCCATCTGGTTGCGGGTGAAGGTGTAGGAATACATGAAGGTCGCGGGCAGCTCGGTCGCCCGCCCCGGTCCCCCGCCCGTCAGCGCGATCACCAAGTCGTAGGACTTGATCGCCAGATGCGCGAGGATGACGAAGGCCGAAAGGAAGGCCGGCCGCAGCATCGGGATGACGATCCGGCGATACAGGCTGAGGTTCGAGGCCCCGTCGATCTGCGCGGCCTTCAGGATCTCGTTGTCGATGCCGCGCAGGCCCGCGAGGAACATCGCCATGACGAAGCCCGAGGACTGCCAGACCGCCGCGATGACCAGCGTGTAGATCGCCATGTCGCGATCCTTGATCCAGTCGAAGCGGAAGCTTTCCCAGCCCCACAGGTGCATCGTGTTCTCGATCCCGATGCCGGGGTCCAGAAGCCACTTCCAGGCGGTGCCGGTGACGATGAAGCTCAGCGCCATGGGATACAGGTAGATCGCGCGCAACCCGCCCTCGGCCCGGATCTTCTGGTCCAGGAAGATCGCCAGCATCAGCCCGATGGCGACAGAGATCAGGATGTAAAGGCTGGCGAAGATCCCGAGGTTCACCAGCGCCGTGGTCCAAGCCGACAGGCCGAACAGGCGGCGGTAGTTGTCGAAGCCCACCCAGTCATAGCTGGGCAGCATCTTCGAGCCCGTGAAGGACAGGTAGATCGTATAAGCGATGAAGCCGTAGACGAAGACCAGCATCGCCGCGACCGAGGGCGACAGCACCAGCCTCGGCAGCCAGTCCTGCAAGCGCCCGCGCAGATCCGCGCGGCTTGTCGCCGCGGGCATGGCTTCTGCGGACATGAGTTTCCTCCCGGATGGACCGCCGCGCCTCCTCGCGCGGCGGAAAGGGCGGGGCCGCGCGGGCCCCGCGCCGGTGGGTTTACTGCGCGCCCTCGACCGCGTTCACCAGTTCCTCGGCGGCCTGCCGGCTGTCGTATTCGCCGTTGAAATGCGCGGTGATGACGTCATACATCGCGTTCTTCACGGCGGCGGGGTTGGCGTGGCCGTGGCCCATGGAGCCCAGCAGCGTGCCCGCCTCGGACGCGGCCTTGAGGTCGGCCATGCCCTTCTTGCCGCAGTCGTCGAACTCGGTGTCGGGCACGTCGGTGCGCGCGGGGACCGAGCCCTTGACCGTGTTGAAGGCCACCTGGAATTCGGGCGATTCGATCGCGGCGGCCATGGCCATCTGCGCCTTGGTGGCCTCGGGGTCGTCCTGCCTGAACATCATAAATTGGTCGCTGTTGAAGGTGACCGTTCCTTCCGTGCCCGGCACGCGGAAGCACAGGAAGTCGGTGCCGGGCTTCTTGCCCGCGTTCAGGAACTCGCCCTTGGCCCAGTCGCCCATGATCTGGAAGGCAGCCTCGCCGTTGATGACCATCGCGCTGGCGAGGTTCCAGTCGCGGCCCGAGAAGTTGTCGTCCACGAAGCCGCGCAGCTGTTCCATCTTGTCGAAGGCCGCGACCATCTGGTCCGAGCCCAGCGCCTCGGGGTCGAGGTCGATCATCGACTTCTGGTAGAACTCGGGCCCGCCCGACGCCAGCACGGCGCTGTCGAAGATCGTGGCCTCCTGCCAGGGCTGCCCGCCATGGGCCAGCGCGACCTTGCCCGCGTCCTTGGCCTTCTGAAGCGCGGCGATGAACTCGTCCCAGGTCGTGGGCTGCGCGATGCCCAGTTCGTCCAGCACCGCCTTGTTGGCCCAGACCCAGTTGGTCGAATGGACGTTGACCGGCGCCGCGACCCAGTGATCGCCGGGCTTGGAAAACCGCTGCAGCGCCGCCGGGATCACCGCGTCCCAGTTGCCCGCCGTCGCGACCTCGTCGAGGTTCGCCAGCACGTCGCCCTGTTCGGTCCAGTCCAGCAGGTCGAAGCCCAACACCTGCACGGCGGTGGGCGCGTCGCCCGCCGTCACCCGAGCGCGCAGCGCGGTCATCGCGGCCTCGCCGCCGCCGCCCGCGACCGGCATGTCGCGCCAGGTGATCCCCTGCCCCTCGAGGTCCTGCTTCAGCACGTTCAGCGCCGCGGCCTCGCCCCCCGCGGTCCACCAGTGCAGCACCTCGACCTCGGCGGCCGAGGCCGCCCCCGCCGAGGCGACAGCCACCGCCGCCGACATCATCAGTCTGTTCAAGACGCGCATTCGTTCCTCCCCCTGCGCAAACCGGCCTTGTCAGCCGTTATCGACCCAGAGGCTCCGCCCCCGCGCGACGCGCATCTGGACGGTCTTGACCTCCAGGAACTCCTCCAGCCCGTAGCGGCCAAGTTCCCTCCCCTGGCCGCTTTCCTTCATGCCACCGAACGGCATTTCCGCAAAGCCGTCCATCCATGTATTTGTCCAGATCGTCCCGGCCGAGACGCGGCGGGCGAAGTCCAGGCAGGTGTGGACGTCGCGGCTCCAGACGCCCGCCGACAGGCCGTAGCTGGCGTCGTTGGCAAGCCCGATCGCCTCGTCCTCGGTGCGGAAGGTGAGGACCGACAGGACGGGGCCGAAGACCTCCTCGCGCGCAAGGGCCATGTCCGGGGTCACGTCCGCGATCACGGTCGGCGCATAGAAGCGGCCGTCGAGACCGGGGACCGCCAGCACGCCGCCGCCGATCACCACGCGGGCGCCCGCGTCGCGCGCCGCCCGCACATGGCCGTCGATCCTGGACAGGTGGTCGTCCGAGATGATGGCACCGACCTGCGTCGCTGGGTTCAGCGGGTCGCCGAAGGGCACGCGGCGGGACAGGGCGGCCACGCGGGCGACCAGGTCCCCGGCCACGTCCTCGTGCACGATGATGCGGCTGCCCGAGTTGCAGCATTCGCCCGCGTTGAAATAAACGCCGAAGGCGATGGCGTCGGCGGCGGCCTCAAGATCCGCGTCGGGAAAGACCACCTGCGGGTTCTTGCCGCCCAGTTCCAGCGAGACCTTCTTCAGCGTCCCCGCAGCCGCTGCCACGATCCGCTTGCCTACGGCGGTCGAGCCGGTGAAGGACACCATGTCCACGCCCGGATGGCTGGACAGGGTCGCGCCCACCGGGTCGCCATGGCCCAGCACGATGTTGAGGACGCCCGGGGGCAGGCCCGCTTCCATCAGCAGCTCGCCCAGGATCACGGTGGTCGAAGGGGTCAACTCCGAGGGTTTCACCACCGCCGTGCAACCGGCGGCCAGTGCAAAGGGCAGCTTCTGGCAGACGATCAGGAAGGGGAAGTTCCAAGGCGTTATGATGCCCACGACGCCGATCGGCTCCTTCAGCACGACGCCCAGCATGTCGGGGCCGAGGCTGTTGTGGCTGTCGCCGTGGACCGTCCGCGCCAGCGCCGCCGCATAGCGCCAAAGGTCGGCCGCGCCCTCGATCTCTCCCAGCGCCTGGCTGATGGGCTTGCCGGATTCCAGCACCTCGATGCGGGCGATCCTTTCCCGGTTGCGGTCGATGAGGTCGGCCACGCGCAGCAGCAGGGCCGCGCGCTGCTTGCCGGGCAGAAAGCGCCAGTCGCCCGCGTCGAAGGCCTTTCGGGCGGCGGCGATGGCGGCCTCCGTTTCGGCCGGGCCGCCCCTGGCCGAGCGGCTGACCAGCGCCCCGTGCGAGGGGGACAGGCGGTCGAAGGTTTCTCCGTCGGCGCTGTCGGTCCACGCGCCGCCGATCAGGTGGCGGTTCAACAGCGGCTCCAGCGCGACGGGGGTGGAGGGGCCTGCGATCAGCGTGTGTTCGGTCATCTCATGTCCCCGGAAAGACGGGCTTGCGCTTGGCGACGAAGGCGGCGACGCCCTCGGCCTTGTCGGCGCTGGCGGCGATCATGCCGGACCCCAGCGCCTCGATCATGGCGTCCCGATCCTCGCCCACGGCGGCGTGGATCATGTATTTCGCAACCTCGGTCGCACGCGGCGAAGTTTCCAGCAGCCTGCCCGCAATGGCTTGGGCGGCGGCGAGCGGCTCCTCGGCGACCTCGGCCACGAAACCCACCGCCAGCGCACGTTCGGCGCTGATGCGCCGCCCAAACAAAGCCATTTCCTTCAGCAGCGGCTCGGGGATCAGGCGGGACAGCCGCTGCGTGCCCGACCAGCCCGGCACGATGCCGACCTGCGTTTCCGGCAGCGCAAGCGTGGCACCGGGCGCCATCACCCGGATGTCGCAGGCGGCGGCCAGTTCCAGCCCGCCCCCGAAGGCATGGGCCTGGATCACGGCGATCGTCGGCATGGGCAGCCGCGCCAGCCGGTCGAAGATGCGATGCCCGCCCCGCACCCAGAGGCGCGCGAACTCGGCCGGCGGAATGTCCGCCCAGGCCCTGATATCGGCGCCGGCACAGAAGGCGCGCCCGCCCTCGGCGGTCAGCAGGACGGCCCGCACCGCACCGTCCCGGTCCAGCGCCTCGCAATGCGCGGCCAACTGTTCCAGCATCGCGGGCGTGAAGGCGTTCAGCCGCGCGGGGTTGTCCAGCCGCAGCGTGGCGATGCCACCCGCGATCTCCAGATGCACGGCGCTCACAGTGCAAGCTCCATCGGGCCTTTGGCCAGCAGCGACAGCGGCATGGGGCGTGCGTCGGGGGCGAGGCGGACGCGGCCCTGCGAGGCGGCCACGATGTCGCGCGCGGGCTCGATCCCCGGCATGATCTCGACGGCGACCAGCCCTTCGGGCGTCAGGCGCATCACGCAACGCTCGGTGACGTAAAGGACGTCCTGGCCCAGTTCCAGCGCGCGGGCGCCCGAGAAGGTCACGTGCTCGACCTCGTCCACCATCTTGGTGAAACGGCCGGGCTTCGTCACCCGCAGGCCCGAGGGCGACAGGTCCAGTTCCGCCGCGGCCTCGAAGAAGCCGGAAAAGACCAGCTTGCGGGCATTGGCGGTGATGTCCACGAAGCCGCCGCAGCCGGCGGTCAGATAGGGCTTCTTGCCCAGCTTGGACACGTTCACGTTGCCCTGCCGGTCCACCTCGAGGAAGGACAGGAAGGACATGTCGAAGCCGCCGCCCTGGAAATAACTGAACTGGTTGGGCGAGGGCACGAAGCCGAAGGCATTGGACGCGCAGCCGAAGGCGAAGCCGGTCAGGGGCATCCCGCCCACGGCGCCCTGCTCGATGGCCCAGGTGACGGCCTGCGGCTCGCCCGCCTCAAGCAGGATGCGGGGGACCAGCGCCGAGATGCCGAAGCCGAGGTTGGCCGTCTGGCCGCGCCGCAGCTCCATCGCGGCGCGGCGGGCGATGACCTTCTCGACCCCGTGCTCGGCCAAGGCAAAGCTGGACCAGGGGCGCATGATCTCGCCCGAGATGGCGGGGTCATAGGGCGTCTCGGTCGTCTGCCACTGGTCGGGGGCGACCACGACCAGGTCCACCAGGTGCCCCGGCACATGGACGTCATGGGGCCGCAGCGATCCCGCCGCCGTCACCCGCTTGACCTGCGCGATCACCAGCCCCCGGTGGTTGCGCGTGGCGATGGCCTGGTCGAGCCCGCCCAGATAGGCGCCCTCGTGCTCATAGGTCAGGTTGCCGTTCTCGTCGGCGGTGGTCGCGCGCAGGATGCAGACATCGGGCACGATGTTGGGAAAATGCAGCCAGGTCTGGCCCCCGAAGTCCTGCCGGTGGACGATGGGCTCGGCCGCGGCGGCCTCGTTCATGGCGCAGCCCTGCCGGACCGGATCGACAAAGGTGTCCAGCCCGACCTGCGTCAGCACGCCCGGACGGCGCGCGGCCACGTCGCGGTGCATGTCGAACATGATCCCCGAGGGCACGTTGTAGGCCCTGACCCGGTTTTCCACGACCATGCGCCAGATCTCGGGCATCGGCAGCGAGGACGGCCCCGAGGGATAGGAGCCCGCCAGCACGCGGTCCAGCAGCCCGTCCTGGGCCAGGTGGTCCATGCCCTTGACGCCGTACATGTCCCCCGCCGCGATGGGATGCAGCGTGGTCAGGCCGCGCGGATGGCCCTCGGCGCGGAACCGCTCGCCCAGCGCGGCCAGCACCGCGTCGGGACAGCCCAGCGCCGAAGAGGAGGAGACGCTGACAACCGCGCCATCCCCGATCTGCGTCACGGCCTCGGCGGCGGAAACGATGCGGGCCATCAGATTCCCCCGTAATCGACAGGGGTGCGGCGCCCGGTGCGGGCGGCCTCGGCCACGGCCAGCGCCACGGCGAGCGAGCGGATGCCGTCCTCGCCATCCGCGGCCGGGCGGCCCTGCCCCTGCGTGGCCTCGGTGAACAGGCGGACGCTGCGGTGGTAAAGGCTGTGGTCCTCGAAGGGGATCGCCTCGGCGCCCGTTTGCGTGACCAGCGTGACCTCGCCCACCGGGCGGCTGGTCATGACGTTGCGGGCGAAGATCGACCCCTCGGTGCCGTGGATCTCGATCCCCGTGCCCGCGAAGCCGTGGGTGAAGCTTTCATGCGCCATCACCTGCGCGCCCGAAGGCATGGCCCAGATGGACATGACGTTGTCCTCGACCCCCGCGCCCAGACCCGCGTCGGCGGTCATGGCCACGACTTCGGCCGGGTTCTCGTCCAGATGGAAGCGGACGGTGTCGGCGTCGTGCACGACGATATCGGGGATCACCCCGCCGCCCGCAGCCGGGTTGTCGATGCGCCAGCCCTGCAGATGGGCAGGAAGCTGGACCGCGTGGAAGACGCGGACGCTCTGCACGCGCCCGATCCGGCCTGCGCGTATGGCGTCGCGGATGGCGAGGTGGCTGCCCGCGTTGCGCAGATGGTGGTTGGTGCCGAAGACCAGCCCCGCCTGACGGGCGGCGGCGACCATCGTCGCGGCATCGGCCACGCTCATGGCCAGCGGCTTTTCGCAAAGCACATGCCTGCCCGCGGCGACGGCGGCCATGGCCTGCGGGAAATGCTTCTCGTTGGTGGTCGAGATATAGACGGCATCCACGCCCTCCAGCAGGCGTTCGAGATCCGTGGTGCTGGCGGCGATCCCGTGCCGCGCTGCAAACTCCTGTCCGCGCCGGTTATCGCCCGACAGGACCGAGGCGATTTCTCCCCCGCTTGCACGAATGGCATCGATCATCTGCGTGGCGGCGATGTTGCTCGCGCCGATCAGGCCCCAACGCATCCGCACCTCCCTTTAGACCGTTCCAATATTTTTGGAACGGTTCGATCTTTCTGTCAACTCCGATGTTGCAGCTTGTCGAAAAGCAAAAGGGTCAGGCGCGATCGGCGCCTGACCCTTCGGAACGTCGGTACTTCGCTCGCCCTCAGCCCTGGGCGGCGCGGCGGCGCTCGATGGCCTCCCAGATCAGGGCGGCGGCGTTGATGCCGTCGAAGCGCTCGAGTTCCTGGATGCCGGTGGGCGAGGTCACGTTGATCTCGGTCAGCCAGCCGTCGATCACGTCGATGCCGACGAAGATCAGGCCCTTCTCGCGCAGGACCGGGCCGATGGTGGCGCAGATCTCGCGCTCGCGCTCGGTCAGGCCGACCTTCTCGGGACGGCCGCCGACATGCATGTTGGACCGCGCCTCGCCTTGGGCAGGGATGCGGTTGATGGCGCCGACCGGTTCGCCGTCCACCAGGATGACGCGCTTGTCGCCCTTGACCACGGCGGGCAGGTATTTCTGCACGATCACCGGCTCGCGGTTGATGCCGCCGAACAGTTCCAGCAGCGCCGACAGGTTCGCGTCGGCCTGCGGCAGATGGAAGACGCCCGCGCCGCCGTTGCCGTAAAGCGGCTTGATGATGATCTCGTCATGGCGCTGGCGGAAGGCGCGGATCGCCTCGACGTCGCGGGCGATCATCGTGGGCGGCGTCAGGTCCGGGAAGTCCAGCACGAACAGCTTTTCGGGCGAGTTGCGGACCCAGAAGGGATCGTTCACCACCAGAACCTTCGGGTGGATGCGGTCGAGAAGGTGGGTGGTGGTGACATAGCCCATGTCGAAGGGCGGGTCCTGGCGCAGCCAGACCACGTCGAACTCGGTCAGTTCGGCTGTGCGCCATTCGCCGAAGGAAACATGGTTGCCCTGCTCGCGCCGCAGGGTGACGTCGCGGCCGCGCGCCAGCAGCCGGCCCTCGTCGAAGATCAGCCGGTCGGGCGTGTACTGGAACAGGCTGTGCCCCCGCGCCTCGGCCTCGAGCCCCAGCCGGAAGGTGGAATCGGCCGAGATCGAGACATTCTCGATCGGGTCCATCTGCAGGGCGACCTTGAGGGGCATCGTCGGCTCCGGGCTGGGTTTGAACTCGCCCCGGTTCTGGCGCGCGCCAAGGGACGATGCAAGCCGGGTGGTCAGTTCAGGCCGAAGGCGTTCTCGAGGATCTCGACCCGGCCGCCCGCATCCACCAGCGCCGCGTCGAAGCGCAGCTCGGTCAGCGCGCCGGTGGGCAGGCGGTCGGCATAAAGCAGCGCGGCCTGGCAGATCCGGTCCATCTGCCGGCGCGAGATGCGCTGGGCCGCGATGTCATGGGTTTCGGACTTCTTGACCTCGACGAAGACGACCGCCCCGCCGTCGCGCAGGATCAGGTCCACCTCTCCAGCGGCGCTGCGCCAGCAGTGCTCCAGGATCTCGCAGCCGCGCTCGACATAGCGCTCGGCCACCAGCCGCTCGGCCGCATGGCCGCTGGCATGGGCGGCGATGCCGCGGGCGACGCGGGAATGCGAGGGCCGGCGGGGCGCGGGCCGTCCCGTCTCAATCCACGGCATGATCGTCATCGTCCCGCTCCTCCTGCATGGCCAGCGCCATGCGATACACGTCCTTGCGCGGGCGCCCCACCGCTGCCGCGACCTCGGCTGCCGCGTCCCGCAGGCTCATCCGCCCCGCCCGCTCGGCAAGCGCCGCGCGCACCGCACCGTCATCCGCCACCTCGGCGCCGCCCGGCGCCATGACCACCACGATCTCGCCCCGCAGCCCCTCCTCGGGGATCGCCTCCATCACCGACCGGGCCGGGCCGCGCAGCACTTCCTCGAACTTCTTGGTCAGTTCCCTGCAGACCGCGATATCACGGTCTCCGTCGATCTCGCACAGATCTCTCAACATATCCTTAACGCGCCTGGGGCTTTCGAAGATCACCACCGTCGCGTCCAGCCGTGCCTGCTGATCCAGCCAGCGTCGCCGCGCGCCCTTCTGCGAGGGCGCGAAGCCCGCGAAAAGGAAGCGGTCGGTCGGCAGCCCCGCCACCGTCAGCGCCGCCAGCAGGGCCGAGGCGCCGGGGACCGCGTGGACCCGCCCTCCCGCCTGCGCCACGTCGCGCGACAGCCGGAAGCCGGGATCGGCCACCAGCGGCGTGCCCGCGTCCGAGCAGTAGGCGACCGACTGCCCCCTTTCCACCGCCTGCAGGATCGCGGGGCGGGCGCGGTCGGCGTTGTGGTCGTGGTAGGCCAGGATGCGCCGCCCCCGCAGCGGGATGCCGTGGATCGACATCAGGTGGCGCAGTGTGCGCGTGTCCTCGGCCGCCAGCAGGTCGGCCGCGTTCAGCACGTCCAGCGCCCGCAGCGTGATGTCCCGCGCCGTCCCGATGGGCGTGGCGACAAGATACAGTCCCGGCTCGAGCCGCGCCGCCAGCACCGAGGCCGCCAGCGGACGCGCGCCTTCCGCCTGCCCGGGTCCGTCGTCATCCATGTCCATTCCTGTCGCCTCTTCGCCTGCCGGTCCGTCAGGTTGCCACGCGGGGGCGTCTGTGGCTACCCTTCCGCCCGAACCGGCATCCCACAACAAGGGAATCACCCATGCTCTCAATTCCCCTGCGCCTGAACCCCGCGGGCTGGCGGCGTCCGCTGATGCGCGTGGCCGCCCTGGTCGCGGCCGCCGCCCTGGCGGCCTGCGAGCCCGTCGAGCAGCAGGCCGCGGGGCCGCAGACGGGACCCACGATCGACCCCTCGCAGCCCGTGCAGGTGGCGCTGCTGGTGCCGGGCGGCTCGGGCGACGCGAACTACGACTACATGGCGCGGTCCATGGCGAATGCCGCGCGGATGGCGGTGGCCGACGCGCAGGGCGCGCGGATCGACCTGCGGGTCTATGACTACGGCGATGACGCCGGCCGCGCCGCGCAGCAGGCGAACCAGGCCGTGGGCGAGGGCGCCAAGATCATCGTGGGCCCGCTGCACGCGGAATCGGCCAACGCGGTCGGCAACGCGGTGCGGGGACGGGTGAACGTCCTGTCCTTTTCCAACAACGCCGACATCGCGGGCGGCAACCTGTTCGTGCTGGGCAACACCTTCTCGAACACCGCCAACCGGCTGGTGTCCTATGGCGTCAGCCAGGGCCTGCGCCGCTTCCTGATCGTCCATGAAACCGACGTGGCCGGCCAGATCGGCGGCGCCGCGATCGAGGGGGCCATCGCCCGCAACCGCGCGACCCTGGTGGGCAAGACGGGCCACGGGGCGACCCGGGCCGAGATGGACCGCATCGCCCCCACCATCGCCCAGGCCGCCGCGGCGAACCAGGCCCAGGCGATCTTCCTGACCGGCAACAACACCGCCGTCCTGCCCGAGATCACCGGCGCGCTTGCCAATGCGGGCCTGAGCGGCCAGTCCATCCAGCTGATGGGCCTGACCCGCTGGGACGTGCCCGGCGACCGCGCCCGGCTGCCGCAGCTGCAGAACGGCTGGTTCGCCGTCCCCGACCTGGCCCGCATCGCCGAGTTCAACCGCCGCTACCAGGCGGCCTTCGGCGAAACGCCGCACGAGTTCGCCACGCTCGCCTATGACGGCGTCTCGGCGGTGGCGGCCTCGGTCCGCGCGGGCCGCAGCAACGCGGTGACGACCGCGGGCCTGACCCGCAGCGGCGGCTTTGCCGGAATCCAGGGGTCCTTCCGCCTGCTGCCCGACGGCAGCAACCAGCGCCAGCTGGCGGTGGCCACGCTGCGCAACGGCCAGCTCGTCATAATCGACGCGCCCCGGGCCAGCTTCCGCGGGGCCGGGCTCTGACCCTGGTGCGGCCCGACGAGGACGACCCGGCTCTCCGCCCGGTCCAGAGCGCCCCGGCCCTGCCCGGGGCGCATCCGTTGTTTGACGGCGACACGGCGCTTGCCGCCCTGACCGCCGAGTTGAAGGGGCTCGCGGACCCGCGCGAGATCCGCGCGCGGACCGTCGCCTGGCTGGCCGCCGCGCGGGCCGAGGCCATGGCGGACATCGTCGCGGGCCTGGCCAGCCATCCCCGCAAGGGGCGGGAGACCGTGCGCGCCATCGCCCAGCTGACCGACGCCACGGTCCGCGCCATTCACCACGTCGCGATCACCTGCCTGCACCCGAACCTGTCGCCCACCGAGGGCGAGCGGCTGTCGGTGCTGGCCGTGGGCGGCTACGGGCGGGGCGAGATGGCGCCCTATTCCGACATCGACCTGCTGTTCCTGCTGCCGTGGAAGCCCACCGGCTGGATCGAAAGCGTCGTCGAGTCGATGCTGTACATGCTGTGGGACCTCAAGCTGAAGGTCGGACAGGCCACGCGCTCGGTGGACGAATGCCTGCGGCTTGCGGAAGCGGACATGGTGATCCGCACCAGCCTGCTGGAACACCGGCTGGTCTGCGGCGACGCCGTGCTGGCGCAATCGCTGCGCGAGCGCCTGCTGCCGGAACTCTTCGCGCGGACCGTGCCCCAGTTCATCGAGGCCAAGCTCGAGGAACGCGAGGAGCGGCACCGCCGCCAGGGCGGCCAGCGCTACGTGCTGGAGCCCAACGTCAAGGAAGGCAAGGGCGGCCTGCGCGACCTCCAGACGCTTTACTGGATCGCCAAGTACATCCACCAGGTGGACCGCGCGATCGAACTGGTGGACCTCGGCCATTTCACGCGGCAGGAACACACCACCTTCTGGGCGGCCGAGGATTTCCTGTGGGCCGTGCGCTGCCACATGCACCTGGCCGCGGGCCGCGCGGTGGAAAAGCTCAGCTTCGACATGCAGCTCGAGGTGGCGGCCCGCATGGGCTACCGCGACGCGGGCGGGCGGCGCGGCGTCGAGATCTTCATGCAGGACTACTTCCGCCAGGCCACGCGGGTGGGCGAGCTGACCCGCGTCTTCCTGACCGGGCTGGAACAGCGCCACCTGTATCGCGCGCCCCTTTTGGAACGCTTCCGCCGGCCCCGGGTGGCCCCGGGCTTCAAGGTGGAAACGGGCCGGCTGGCCATCGCCGACCCCGAGACGTTCTTCACCGATCCGCTGAACATCCTGCGGCTGTTCGAGGAAGCGCTGCGCAGCGGCATCCTGATCCATCCCGAGGCGATGCGCCTTGTCGCCCAGAACCTGCACCTCATCGACGACCAGGTGCGGGCGGACCCCGAGGGCGCGCGCATCTTCCTGGACCTGCTGCTGACACACGGCAACCCGGAACGCGCCCTGCGCCGCATGAACGAACTGGGCGTGCTGGGCGCCTATATCCCCGAATTCGAGCGCATCGTCGCCATGATGCAGTTCAACGTCTACCACCACTACACGGTGGACGAGCACCTGATCCAGTGCGTGGCGGCGCTGGCGCAGATCGAGCGGGGCGAGCTGGTCGAGGACCTGCCCATCGTCTCGGCCATCATGGCCGAGGGAAAGCTCGACCGCACCGTCATCTACCTTGCCACCCTGCTGCACGACATCGGCAAGGGCCGCCCCGAGGACCATTCCATCATCGGCGCGCAGATCGCCCGGCGCGTCTGCCAGCGGCTGGGCCTGACGCCCTCGCAGGTGCAGCTGGTGGAATGGCTGATCCGCAACCACCTGCTGATGTCGGACGTGGCGCAGAAGCGCGACATCTCGGACCCCCGCACCCTGCGCGACTTTGCCAAGGCCGTGCGGACGCGGCGCAGGCTGGACCTGCTGACCGTGCTGACCGTCTGCGACATCCGCGGCGTGGGGCCGAACACCTGGAACAACTGGAAGGCCGAACTGCTGCGCAAGCTGCACCGGCAGACGGCGGACGTGCTGGAGAACGGCCTGGAGGACGTCAACCGCGAGCAGCGGGTGGACGAGGCCCGGCGCAGCCTGCGCCACCTGCTGGTCGCCCAGGGGTGGGCGCCCTCGGACATCAGGGCCGAGGTCACGCGCCACTACGACAGCTACTGGCAGGGGTTGCCCACGGACACGCAGCAGGTCTTCGCCCGGCTGCTCAAGGACATCACCGCCGACGAGATCCGCATGGACCTCGACCCGGACCTGCGGCGGGACGCGACGCGGGCGGCCTTCGTCATGGCGGACCACCCGGGGCTGTTCTCGCGCCTCGCGGGGGCGCTTGCGCTGGTCGGCGCCAATGTGGTGGACGCGCGGACCTACACCACGCGGGACGGCTATGCGACCGCCGTCTTCTGGGTGCAGGACGCCGAGGGAAAGCCCTATTCGGCCGAGCGCCTGCCCCAACTCAAGCGCATGATCTTCCGCACCCTGGCGGGCGAGGTCGTGCCGCGCGACGCCCTGACCGAGCGCGACAAGCCCAAGAAGCGTGACCGGGCCTTCCGCTTTCCGACCCATGTCACCTTCGACAACGAGGGCTCGGACATCCACACGATCATCCAGGTGGACACCCGCGACCGGCCGGGCCTGCTTTACGACCTGACGCGCACGCTGGCCGCCAACCACATCCAGATCGTCAGCGCCGTGATCGCCACCTATGGCGCGCAGGTGGTGGACAGCTTCTACGTCAAGGACGCCTTCGGGCTGAAGCTGACCCAGGCCCCCAAGCGGGAAGCCCTTGAACGCAGGCTGCGACAGGCGATACGCGAAGGCGCGGAACGAGCGGAGGCCTGAATTCATGCGCGGCGGACTGGTGCGGGGGTTCATCTCCGTGGGCCTCTGGACCTTCTTGTCCCGTTTGACGGGCTTCGTGCGCGACATCCTGATGGCGCGCTGGCTGGGCACCGGCCCGCAGGCCGAGGCCTTCCTGGTGGCCCTGTCCCTGCCCAACATGTTCCGCCGCTTCTTCGCGGAAGGCGCCTTCAACACGGCCTTCGTGCCGATGTTTTCCAAGAAGCTGGAATCGGGCGAGGAGCCGCGCGCCTTCGCCGCCGACGCCTTCGCGGGCCTTGGCTTCGTGGTCGCGGTCTTCTCGGCCGTGGCGATGATCCTGATGCCGGGGCTGGTGTGGCTGATGGCGGCGGGCTTCGCGGGCGACACGCGCTTCGACCTGGCGGTCGAATACAGCCGCATCACCTTTCCCTACATCTTGCTGATTTCGCTCGCCTCGATGATCTCGGGCGTGCTGAACGCGAACGGGCGCTTCGGGGTCGCGGCGGCGGCGCCGGTGCTGCTGAACCTGCTCTTCATCGCCGGGATGCTGCTGGGCCAATGGTTCGGCTGGGACCTGGGCCTGACGCTCGCCTGGGCGACGCCGATCACGGGGATCGCGCAACTGGCGCTGGTCTGGTGGGACGCGGCGCGCACCGGCTGGCGCTTCGTCCCCGCCCGCCCCAGGCTGACGCCGGACATGAAGCGGCTTCTGTCCATCGCCGTGCCCGCGATGTTCGCGGGCGGCGTGGTGCAGGTGAACCTGCTGGTCGGCCGGCAGGTGGGATCCTTCTTCGAGGGCGCGATCGGCTGGCTCAGCTACTCCGACCGGCTGTACCAACTCCCCCTGGGCGTCGTGGGTGCCGCGGTCGCGGTCGTCCTGCTGCCGGAACTGTCGCGCCGCCTGCGCGCGGGCGACGAGGCGGGCGGCCAGTCGGCCCTGTCGCGGGCGACCGAGTTCGGGATGTTCCTGACCCTGCCCGCCGCCTTCGCCATCGCCGTGATCGCCGTGCCCATGGTCGCGACCCTGTTCGAGCGCGGCGCCTTCGGCCCCAACGACACGCAGATGACCGCTCGTGCCCTGATCGTTTATGCTCTGGGCCTGCCCGCCTTCGTCCTGCAGAAGATCCTGCAGCCGCTGTATTTCGCGCGCGAGGACACGAGGACGCCGTTCCGCTATGCGGTGATCTCGATGGTCGTGAACGCGGCCGTGGCCGTGGGGCTGATGCCGGTTGCGGGCTTCCTCGCGGCCGCGCTGGGCACCACTGTCGCGGCCTGGGTGATGGTCGGACAGCTCTGGTGGGGAACGCGCGGCATGGGCCGGGCCGCACGGCTGGACGAACGGCTGCGCAGCCGGCTGCCGCGGATCGTGCTGTCCTCGGCGCTGATGGCGGCGATGCTGTGGGCGCTGCGCGGCTGGCTGGCGCAGGACGGCGAGGGCGACATCCCGGGCCTCGCGATCCTCGTCTTCGGCGGCGCGGCCGCCTATTTCGCGCTGAGCTTCCTGACTGGCGCGATCAGCCCGGCCGAGCTGCGCGCCAATGTCCGCCGACAACGCTGAGGATCGGCGCCGGACCGGGGGCCAGCCCCATCGTCGTATACGACGATCCCGGAATATTTTCGCGAAGAAGAACATGCGCGAGCGGCGCCCTGTCATTCTTCTTCGTGCAAATATCCCACGGGGGTGCGGGGGTGTGAAACCCCCGCCCGCAGCCGCGCAGCCGGAACGGCCGCCCGGGCTTATCGCTGGCGGATGCGCCGGCGGACCCGGCCCATGCCGCCGGGGATCAGGACAAAGGACAGCAGGAAGCCGATCACGAAGCCGGACACCTCGGCGATCCAGTTCTTGCCCGCGCCGCCGAAGGCGATGCCGAAGAAAAGCTGGAACAGCAGCAGCATCCCGATCAGGCTAAAGGCGCGCAACTGGTTGGCGTTCTCCTCGCCCAGACGGGTCCAGAGCAGGAAGGTGAAGGCGCCGAGCAGGCCGTAGACCGGCGCATAGCCGCCGACCAGCGGATCGAAGCGGACCTGCGGCAGGAGCCCCGCGACCAGCGAATAGACTGCGGCACCCCCGATCGCCGAGGCAAGGAACAGCGCGACCACCGCCCAGGGACGGAAGACCCGGGCCACCATGTTCCCGAGCGCCAGCAGGAACACGAGCACGAAGATCGCGTGGGTCAGCGAGTAATGGACGAAGGGGTAGGTGAGCAGCCGGTAAAGCTCGGCTCCTGCAACCGACGAGCGGTCGAAGGCGCGCACCAGGAACTCGGGCGCGAAGGCGGTGCGCTCGATGGTGATCCCGCGCGCGGCCTGGCCCGCATTCACGCCGCCGGCAAGGAAGCCCAGGCGGCCCAGGCCGAAATAAGCCTCGGCCGCGATTGTGGGCATGGCCAGAAGCCACAGCACGGCGGGAAGGCTGTTGACAGGACTTTCGTTCATTCCGGCGCGCATCGGGATCCCTTCCGGCGCGGTTGCGCCCGTATGGTTCAAGCGGTAATCCGGCCGCGACGGTTTTTCCAGCAGGCAGCAGAAAATGGCTCGCGTCCACACCCCCCGCATCTTTTCAGGCATCCAGCCGTCGGGGGGGCTGACGCTGGGCAACTATCTCGGCGCGCTGCGGCGCTTCGTGGAAAAGCAGGGGCAGATCGAGACGATCTACTGCCTCGTGGACCTGCACGCCATCACCGTCTGGCAGGAGCCCGAGCGGCTGCGCCACCAGACGCGCGAGGCGGCGGCGGCCTTCCTGGCGGCGGGCATCGACCCGGCACAATCCGTGCTGTTCGTGCAAAGCCACGTGCCCGCCCATGCCGAGCTTGGCTGGATGCTGTCCTGCGTGGCCCGCGTGGGCTGGATGAACCGCATGACCCAGTTCAAGGACAAGGCCGGCAAGAACGCCGAGGCCGTGAGCCTTGGCCTTTACGCCTATCCCGCGCTGATGGCGGCGGACATCCTCGCCTATCGGGCGACGCATGTGCCGGTGGGCGAGGACCAGAAGCAGCATGTCGAGCTGACCCGCGACATCGCGGCCAAGTTCAACCACGATTATGGCACGGACTTCTTCCCCTCGCCCGAACCGGTGATCGAGGGCGCGGCGACCCGCGTCATGTCCCTGCGCGACGGGACGAAGAAGATGTCCAAGTCCGACCCCTCGGACGCGAGCCGCATCAACCTGACCGACGACGCCGACGCCATCGCCCAGAAGATCCGCAAGGCCCGCACCGACGCCGACCCGCTGCCGGGGTCCATGGAGGGGCTGAAGGACCGGCCCGAGGCGCGCAACCTCGTGAACATCTACGCGGCGCTGTCGGGCGAGACGCCGGACGCGCTGCTGGCGCGCTTCGAGGGCCAGGGCTTCGGCACCTTCAAGCCGGCGCTGGCCGACCTGGCCGTGTCGGTGCTGGAACCGATCACGCGGCGGATGAACGAACTGATGGGCGATCCCGCCGAGATCGACCGCATCCTTCTTGCGGGCGCCGAGAAGGCGGACGCCATCGCCTCGCCCATCGTGGCCGAGGCGCGCGAGATCATGGGGATGATCCGCGGGCCGCGCTGAGCCGCAAGCAGGTCCCCGGGGCCCTGCCCCGCCCGCTCCGCCCCCGCCCGTGCCTGCGGGTAACCGGCCCATCGGTCCATCCGCCGGGAAGACCGCCCTTCCGGCTTTTCCCTGATCCGCCTCTTGCCCGGGCGCGCGGACGCCCGGAGTTTCGGGATCGGAAGGAAGATGACGGCGTCAGGCGGGCGGGTCGCCGTCCTGCGCAGGGCGGGCCGGCGGGTTCGCCATGATCTCGATGACGCGCTCGGGCGGGCGGCAGAGGCGGGTGCCGAGAGATGTCCGCACGAAGGGGCGTTCCAGCAGGATCGGATGCGCCAGCACCGAATCGAGAAGCTGGTCGTCGGTCAGGTCCGGATCGCCCAGCCCGAGGTCGTCGAAAGGCGTGTTCCGGCGGCGCAGCGCCTGCCGCACCGTCAGGCCCGCATCCGCGATCCACTGCCGAAGCGTTTCCCGGTCGGGCGGATCATTGCGATAGTCGATGACCTCGGGCGTTTCCCCGCCATCCTGCAGCATCTGCAGGACGCGGCGCGACGTGGTGCAGTTCGGGTGATGCCAGATCGTCGTCATGGACGCAGCCTGCCCCGAGCTTCAGAACAGCGCAAGCTGGTCGCCCGCGCGCGGGGGCGGGGCGAAGCGGCTTGCGTCCAGCGGCGGGCTTTCGCGGTCGTAGCCCAGCCGCCTGCGCGCAAGGCGGAAACGCTGGTGCATCAGCTCGGCCTCGGGCCCCTCGCCGCGCATCCGGTGGCCGAAGCGGGGATCGTTGTCGCGCCCGCCCCGCATCGCCTGGATCCGGGACATCACATGGGCCGCCCGCCCGGGATGGTGGCGCGCCAGCCAGTCGCGGAACAACGGCGCGACCTCGTGCGGCAGGCGGATCGGGATCATGCTGGCGGTTGCGGCGCCCGCGTCCCGCGCGGCGGCAAGCAGCGATTCGATCTCGTGGTCCGTCAGCGCCGGGATCATGGGCGACAGCATCACGCGGACGCGCACGCCCGCATCCGCCAGCGCCCGGATCATCCCGAGCCGGATCGCCGGGGTGGGCGCGCGCGGCTCCATCTGGCGGGCCAGCCCCGCGTCCAGCGTGGTCAGCGAGACGCCGACGAAGACCTGCCCGCGCGCCGCCATCGCGCCGATCAGGTCGAGGTCGCGCAGGATCGTCCGCCCGCGCGTCACGATGCTGAGCGGGTGGTTCCAGTCGCGCAGGACCTGCAGGCAGCCGCGCATGATGCCCAGCCGGGATTCCACCGGCTGGTAGGGGTCGGTGTTCGTGCCGAAGGCGATGGGGGCCACGGCATAGCCGGGGCGGCCGATCTCGGCTTCCAGCAGCCGGGGCGCGTCGGGCTTGGCGGTGATCCGCGTCTCGAAGTCCAGCCCCGGCGACAGGCCCAGAAAGGCATGGGTCGGCCGGGCGAAGCAGTAGATGCAGCCATGCTCGCAGCCCCGGTAGGGATTCACCGAGCGGTCGAAGGGCACGTCGGGCGAGCCGTTGCGGGTGATGATCCGGCGCGGGGTCTCGGCCGTGACCTCGGTCCGCAGCAGCGTCTCATCGGCGGGGCTGTCCCAGCCGTCAGGCTCGCGCACCGCCTGATAGGGCTCGAACCGTCCCGCAGGGCGGTGGGCGGCGCCACGGGCCTTGAGGATCCGGTCGGGGTCGCGGGGGGGCAGCATGGGCAAAGACTGGAACATAACACGAACGTTGGCAAGTCCGCGCCCATGGAACGTTTGCGGGCCGTCGCGCCTTTTCATTCGGTGCGTCAGGTCACATAGTCGGGCCATAAAGGAGGACGCGATGCCCCTGCCCCACTTCCTTCTGCTGGTCGCGGTCGTGATCCTGGCTGCGGGCGCGACGCTGGTCCTCGCGCTGACGATGGGGGTGCCGCTGGAGGCGCTGGCCCTGGCCGCCGGGATCGCGGCGGTGGTGGTGCATCTGTCGGCGCGCGCCGGCAACGGGCCGCGCCACACGCCCGACGCATGAGTGTTCAGCTTTCCAGTTCGGCGTCCCAGTAAAGATAGTCCATCCAGCTGACATGCAGGTGGTTCGGCGGGAAGCGGCGGCCGATGGCATGCATCTCCTCGGTCGTGGGCCGGCGCGGCGCGCGCTTGAGCCTGAGGCCCGAGGCGCGCAGGCTCTTGTTCGCCTTCCTGAGGTTGCAGGGCGAACAGGCAGCCACGACGTTTTCCCAGGCGGTGGTGCCGCCGCGTGACCGGGGCACGACATGGTCGAAGGTCAGGTCGCCCTTCGATCCGCAGTACTGGCAGCAGAATTCGTCCCGCAGAAAAAGATTGAAGCGCGTGAATGCCACGCGCTTCCTGGGTTTCACATAGTCTTTCAGCACCACGACCGACGGGATGCGTATCGATTCCCTTTGGCTTCGCACCACCTCGTCATATTCGGCGAGGATCGAGACGCGGTCCAGGAACACCGCCTTGATGGTTTCCTGCCATGGCCACAAGGACAGCGGATAGTAGCTGAGCGGGCGATAGTCGGCGTTCAGCACCAATGCGGGGTTCCGGCGCAACGCGGCAGGGTCGCGCACGAACTGGTTGCGGAAATCGCCATCGACATTCGGGTCGTCGAGCATCCGGTCTGTCCCCCGCCATGACGCCTCAGGACTTGGGGCCGACTATATTGAGTGGCGGCGTCCTGACAAGGCTCTGGATATGGGCGGGTATCAGGGCGGGGCGTAACCGTTGCGTGACGGTGACGCGGCAGCCGGATGACGGGGACCTCAGCCCAGCACGTCGCGCACGAAGGCCAGGGCCGCGCCCAGACCGTCGGGCGAGATGCCGTGGCCGGTGCCGCGCATGGCGTGCGTGCCGACAGTGAAGCCCGCGCCGGACAGCGCCCGTTCCGCCAGTCCCATGTCGGCAAAGGGCACCATCTGGTCCTGGTCGCCGTGGACCAGCAGCACCGGCGGGCGCACCTTGACCTCGGCCAGCAGTTCGGGCGCGAGCAGCCGGCCCGAGAAGCCGACGATCCCCGCGACCGCCCGGTCCCGCCGCGGCAGGATGTGCAGCGCCATCATGGTGCCCTGGGAAAAGCCCACGACCACCATGCGGTCGGCGTCCAGGCCCTCGCGCGCCAGCACGCCGTCGAGAAAGGCGTTCACGTCCTCGACCGACTTTTCCATCGAGGCGCGGGCCTGCGCCTCGGTCGAGCCGTCAAGCCACGGGATCGGAAACCACTGGAAGCCGAAGGGATTGTTGCGGCAGGGCTCGGGCGCGTTGGGGGCGTAGAAGGCGGTGTCGGGCAGATAGTGCCCCAGCGGCTCGGCCAGCCCCAGCAGGTCCGCGCCATCCGCGCCGTAGCCGTGCAGGAAGACGATGACCGAGCCGGCCTTGTCCGGGCCCCGGCGGCCCGATTGCAACTCGCGCGTCATGTCACCCCCTCGCGTCCCTTGGCAACGTGGTAATAGGCCCAGAGCCCCCGGGCCGCAACCGAGCGCCAGGGCGCCCAGGGCCTTGCAAGCTCGGCCAGCGCCCGGGCCTTGGGCCGCTCGGGCAGCCTATACATCAGCCGCGCGGATTCCTGCAGGGCAAGGTCGTCGGGGGCGAAGGTATCCGCCCGGCCCAGCGCGAAGATCAGGTACATCTCGGCCGTCCAGCGCCCGATGCCGGGCAGCGCCGTCAGGGTGGCGCTGACCTCCTCGTCGGCCATCCCGCGCAGGGCGTCGAAGTCGATCCCTGCCCCGGCCAGCGCCCGCAGGTAGCGCACCTTCTGCCCCGACAGCCCGCAGGCCCTGAGCGCCGCGTCATCCGCCGCCATGATCGCCTCGGGCCGGTCCAGCCCCGCCGCCGCAAGCCGCGCCGAGATGGAGGCCGCCGCCGCGGTGGAGATCTGCTGCGAGACGATGGCCGACATCAGCGCGCCGAAGCCGTCGGCGCGGCGGCGCAGCGGCAGGGGGCCAAGCTGCGGCAGCACCTGCGCCCAAACGGGACAGACCGAGGCGAGATACGCCGCGCCTTCGGCCAGGTCGGCGTCGGTCGCGATCACGCGCAGGCTCACTTGCGGCCCTGCTCGATGGTGCTGGCCCAGGCGCGGGCGGATTCCATCAGCCGCGTCTCGAAGGCGGTCGAGATATGGTGTCGCAGCGCCTTTTCCGCCGCGTCCGCGTCGCCCGAGGCGATGGCTTCCACGATCTCGCGGTGCTCGGACAGCGAGCGCAGGCCGCGGCCCTCGGCCGCGAGGGAGGTCCGCGCCATCAGCGCCATGGTCCGGTGCACGATGTCGAGCTGCTGGACCAGGTAACGGTTGTGCGAGGCAAGGTGGATCTGGTGGTGAAAGCGCCGGTTCGCCCGGCTCAGCGCCTGCGGGTCGTCCACGACGCGCAGGTCGTCCTCGACCATCTGGCCCAGGACCCGCACCTCCTCGCGCGTGGCATGACGGGCGGCAAGGCGGGCGGCCAGCGCCTCGAGCTCGGTGCGGACGGTATAAAGCTCGGCCAGCTGGTTGTGGTCCAGGGTGGCCACGATCAGGCTGCGCCCGTCGCGGGTCAGCATGGACTGGGTTTCCAGCCGCTGCAGCGCCTCACGCACGGGCGTGCGGCTGACGCCGAAACGCTCGGCCAGTTCCGACTCGACCAGCCGGTCGCCGGGGCGGTAGGTGCCGTCGTCGATCGCCGACAGGATCAGGCTGTATGCATCCTTCATCGGGGCACAGTTGGCGGGACCGCGTTCCGATTGCAAGGCCGGGCGGGGCAGGCTAGCGAACCCCTCATGGACAAGCCCGCTTCCTTCCCCCGCCCCATGCGCGACATCGACGCCGCCGCCTTCCGTCAGGACTTCGCGGGCGTGGACGCCTGGATCTTCGATCTGGACAACACGCTTTATTCCCCCGAAGTGCGGCTGTTCTCGCAGATCGAGGCGCGGATGACGGCCTATGTCCAGCGCCTGCTGGGCGTGGACGCGGCCGAGGCCGACCGCCTGCGGGCCCATTACTGGCGCGAGCATGGCACCACGCTGGCCGGGCTGATGGCCCACCACGGGATCGACCCCGAAAGCTATCTGGCCGAGGTCCACGACATCGACTTCGCCGCGCTGACGCCGGAACCCGCGCTGGCGCAGGCGATCCGGGCGCTGCCGGGGCTGAAGATCATCCACACCAACGCCGACGCGGCCTATGCGGGCCGGGTGCTGGCGCGGCGGGAACTGGACGTCTTCGACGCCGTCCACGGCATCGGAGAGGTCGGATACCACCCCAAGCCGGACCCGCGCTCCTTTGCCGCAGTTCTTGGGGCGCATGGCCTGAACCCCGCCCGCTGCGCCATGTTCGAGGACGACCCGCGCAACCTGGAAGTGCCGTTTTCCTTGGGAATGCGCACGATTCTGGTGGGTGCGGGCCGCCATGGACCCGACGAGCTGCCCGAGGACCACAGCCACGCAGGCCATGTGCTGTGGCATACCCGCGACATCTTGACCTTTGTCACGGCGCTTGCCGGCGCAGTTGCGGACGTGCGAAGTTCGCAGGCAACCCTGTCAACAGCCGAGGCCGATCATGAGCCGCACTGAAACCTCTGCCGACCACCTCGTCTCTGCACTCAGCGGCGACGCCGAACTGCAGACCCGGAAGGAACGCGTCCTCGCCGCCCGCATCCTGCTGATCCTCGCGATGGTGGTGGTGCTGGTGATCGTCGTGGTGGCGCTGTTCGGCCTGCCCGCGCTGACCATGATCGCGCTGCTGGCGACGGTCGTCGTCATGGGCCTGCTGATCGCCTACGCGGCCGGGTTCTAGGCCCCTGATGCCGGACCCGCGCGTGGATGTCCTGGTTTCCGGCGGCGGTGTCGCCGGGCTGACCGCCGCCGCCGCCTTCGGCGCCGCGGGCCTGAGCGTCCTTTGCGTGGACCCGGCCCCGCCGGTGACGGAGGAAGCCGGACCGGGCGCCGACCTGCGGACCACGGCCTTTCTGCAGCCTTCGGTCGATCTGCTGGCCCGCATCGGCTTGTGGGACCGGCTGGCGCCGCATGCCGCCCCCCTGCAGGTCATGCGCATCGTGGACGCGGGCGGGGTCGAGCCGGTCGCGCGGCTGACGCGCGCCTTCGACGCCTCGGAAATCTCGGACAGGCCCTTCGGCTGGAACCTGCCCAACTGGCTGCTGCGGCGCGAGATCTCGGCCCGCTTGGCCGAATTGCCAAGGGTCGAGTTCCGCCCCGGCACCGGCACCGCCGGGCTGACAGTGCGCGACGACGCGGCGCTGGTGGACCTGTCGGACAAAAGCCGGGTCCGCGCGCGGCTGGTCGTGGCGGCGGACGGACGCAACTCGCCCGTGCGCGAGGCGCTGGGGATCGGCGTCCGCACCTTCCGCTATGGCCAGAAGGCGCTGGCCTTTGCCGTGACGCACGAGATCCCGCACGAGAACGTCTCGACCGAGATCCACCGCTGGGGCGGCCCCTTCACGCTGGTTCCCCTGCCCGACCGCGGCGGCAAGCCGTCCTCGGCCGTCGTCTGGATGGAACGCGGGGCCGAGATCGCGCGCCTGCGCGCCCTGTCGCGCGCGGCTTTCGAAGTCGAGCTGAACGCCCGTTCCGCCGGCATCCTCGGCCACCTGACGCAGGCCACGGGCCTGACCGAATGGCCGATCATCAGCCAGATCGCCGACCGCTACACCGGCCCCCGCACGGCGCTCATCGCCGAGGCCGCCCATGTCGTCCCGCCCATCGGCGCGCAGGGGCTGAACATGAGCCTTGCGGACCTGTCGTCCCTTCTGGACCTGATGGCGCCCGATCCCGACAACCAGGCGGCGCTGGAGCGTTACGCCCGCGCCCGCCGCCCCGAAGCGATGGTCCGCCTGATGGGCATCGACGCGCTGAACCGCGCCAGCATGCTGACGCCCCGCCCCCTGCGCGACCTGCGCGCGGCGGCGCTGGGGGGACTTTACGCGCTGGCCCCCGTGCGGCGGACGATGATGCGCGCCGGGCTGGGGATGCGCTGACCCCCCGGTCCCGCCCAGCGGAAAGCCTGCGCCTTTCCTGAGATTGCGCGCGCCCGCGTTCTGGACACCCAAAGATGCGCGGTGTAGGCCCTTGCGCGAAACATCGGGAACCACGAGGGCAGAAAAAGATGCGCGTGTATTATGATCGCGATTGCGACGTCAATCTGATCAAGGACAAGAAGATCGCGATCCTGGGCTATGGCAGCCAGGGCCATGCACATGCGCTGAACCTGCGCGACTCGGGCGCGAAGAACCTGGTCGTGGCACTGCGCGAGGGCTCGCCGTCGGCGGCCAAGGCCGAGGGCGAGGGCCTGAAGGTCATGGGCATCGCCGAGGCCGCCGCCTGGGCCGACCTGATCATGTTCACCATGCCCGACGAACTGCAGGCCGAGACCTACAGGAAATACGTCCATGACAACCTGCGCGAAGGCGCGGCGATCGCCTTCGCCCACGGCCTGAACGTGCATTTCGGCCTGATCGAGCCGAAGAAGGGCGTGGACGTCATCATGATGGCGCCCAAGGGCCCCGGCCACACCGTGCGCGGCGAATACGTCAAGGGCGGCGGCGTGCCCTGCCTGGTGGCGGTCCACAACGACGCCTCGGGCAAGGCATTGGACGTCGCGCTGTCCTACTGCTCGGCCATCGGCGGCGGCCGTTCCGGCATCATCGAGACCGACTTCCGCGAGGAATGCGAAACCGACCTGTTCGGCGAGCAGGCGGTCCTGTGCGGCGGCCTCGTCGAGCTGATCCGTATGGGCTTCGAAACGCTGGTCGAAGCGGGCTACGAGCCCGAGATGGCCTATTTCGAGTGCCTGCACGAGGTGAAGCTGATCGTGGACCTGATCTACGAAGGCGGCATCGCGAACATGAACTACTCGATCTCGAACACCGCCGAATACGGCGAATATGTCTCGGGCCCGCGCATCCTGCCCTATGACGAGACGAAGAAGCGGATGAAGGAAGTCCTGAGCGACATCCAGACCGGCAAGTTCGTCCGCGACTTCATGCTGGAGAACGCCGTCGGCCAGCCGATGTTCAAGGCGACCCGCCGCATCAACGACGAGCACCAGATCGAGCAGGTCGGCGCCAAGCTGCGCGAGATGATGCCCTGGATCTCCAAGGGCAAGATGGTGGACCGCGCCCGGAACTGAACGCGACCGCGGCATCGCCGGACCGGGGCCCTGCCCTATCGTCGGATGCGACGATCCCGGGATGTTCCAGCAAGGAAGAAGGGCGCCCGCTGCGGCGCCCTTCTTTTTTTGCCGCCGCCTGCGGGCTTCTTCCAAATTGTTGTTAATTCTTTCCTTTCCTGCCCGGCGCCGCCCCGTCACGGGAACCTTCCCGGAAAGCGGCGGTTTGACCCCCAGCACAAGCCGAGGGACGGATCATGGTCGATGGAAGCAGCCTCACCCGACGGAACGAGGAGCAGGGCGTGCCCTCGGAGGGATCGGGAGAGCGGCCGGCCATCCGCACGATCCTTCTGGTCATCATCGCGCTGGTGCTGTCCGGCTGGGCCCTGCACGCGATGTCCAGCGTCTTCGTGCCGCTGGTCGCCTCGGTCATGATCGCGCTGGCCGTCATGCCGGTGCGGGACTGGGTGCAGCGCAGGGTGTCCCGGAAGTTCGGCTGGCTGGGCGTGGTGGCGGCCATGACGTTGCTGTTGCTGGTGGTCGGGCTGTTCTTCGGCGCGCTCTGGCTGGCCGCCCAGCAGATGATCGCCCAGGTCCCCGGCGGCACCGGGCAGATCACGCAGGTCATCGAGCAGGCCATGCCGCAGGAAGGGGCCGAGGCGCAGGGCGGGACCGAGGCGCAGCCACCCCAAGGTGACGCCGGGTCCAGCCTGCCGTTAGGCCTGCCCTCGGGCGTGGCAGAGCCGAGCGCCTTGGGCCAGGTGCCGCAGGCCGGGCAAGAGTCGGGTGGCGAATCCGCCGGCGGCCTTGCCTCGCGCTTTGGCGACACCCTGGTCAGCGTCCTGACACGGGTGGCCAAGACTCTGCTTGGGTCTGCCGTGGGGATCGTGTCGGCGCTGGTGGTGATCTTCTTCCTGACGCTGCTGATCCTGATCGAAAGCCGGGACTGGGGCCGGAAGATTTCCACGATCACCCACTGGCGCACGGAATGGCGGCTGACCGAATCCGCCGAGGTGATCGCCCAGAAGGTGCGCGCCTACCTGCTGATCCGCGGAGTCCTCGGACTCGCCACCGCCGCTCTTTACGGACTGTGGCTGTGGTTCTTCGGTGCGGGGCTGATCTTCGTCTGGGCGCTGCTGACCTTTCTTCTGAACTTCATCCCCACCGTCGGGTCCATCATCGCGGGGCTGCTGCCGGTCATCTATATCGTTGCCACGCAGGATCTGGGCACGGCGGTGGCGGTGGGGGCGGGCCTGCTGGTGATCGAGCAGGTCATGGGCAACTTCATCGATCCCAAGGTGTCGGGCAACCGGATCTCGGTCTCGCCGCTTGTGGTGCTGGTGGGGCTGCTGTTCTGGTCCTGGATCTGGGGCATTCCCGGCGCACTGCTGGCGGCCCCCGTCACGGTGGCGCTTGTCGTGCTGGGCGCGCATGTGCCGATCCTGCGCCCCTGGGCGCTGCTGCTGTCGGACCGCACCGACATGGAAGGGCTGACCGAGGCCACGCGCCCCAAGTGAGGGGGCGCGTCCTACAGGTCGTTGTGGCTGTTCAGCAGGGCGGCGGCGCTGACGGTCCGGCCGTCGCGCATCCGGCACAGGTCGGCGCGCCGCCCCTGCGAGATGCGGGGGATCACCGTCCCGCCCGTTCCCTGGCAGTAGAGCGCCGCCGGATCGACCAGCGCGGCGGGCGCGGCGGCGGTTGTCGTCGTGCCGGGCGCAGGGCCGCCGCAGGCGGCGGCCAGCAGGGCCGCGGCACCGGCAAGGGGTGCGGGGATCAGGCGTCGGATCATGGCGTCGGTCCTTTCACGGCTCGCGGGCCCGCAGGCCGGGCGTCTGCCGCCCACCCTGCCCCAGGCTGCCCCCAAGGGGCAACCGGCCCTATTCCTCGGTCACGTCGATCACGCCCTCGACCGCGCGCAGGGCCTGCCGCATCCGCGGAGTGACGGGCACGTCCGGCGCGACCTCGACGTCGTAAACGGTGTTGCCCTCGCGCACCCGCATCAGCAGGGGGCCGCGGCCCTTGGCCGACACGGACATCTCGGCACTGGTCTCGCGCAGGCGGTCCAGCACCGCGACGGCCGTCCGGGGGTCGGCCACCTCGACCGCCAGCAGGCCCGAGCCCGCGTCCGCCACCGCGTCCTCAAGCGACTGGGCGGACCGGGCGAGCATCTTGACCTGGTCGCCGGACGGCTCGGCGTTGACGGTCAGCAGGACGTTCATGCCGGGTTCCAGCAGCGCACGATGGGCGTCCAGCACATCGGAAAAGACCGTGGCCTCGTAAAGCCCGGTCGGGTCGGACAGCGTCACAAAGGCATAGCGCGTGCCCTTGGCGGATTTCTTCTCGGCCCGGGCGGCCACGGTGCCCGCGATCTGCGCGACCATCGGTCCGTCGGCGCAGGCGGCCTGCACCTGGTCCAGCGTCATCGCGCCCTTGCGCTTCAGCGCGGGGACATAATCGTCCAGCGGATGGCCCGACAGGTAGAAGCCGATGGCCGTGCGTTCCTCGGCCAGCTTCTCGGCGGGCATCCAGACGGACGCCAAGGCGGGACGCGGCGGCGGCAGGTCCTCGCCCGCCCCGAACAGCGAGGACTGGCTGGACTGCGCGGCCTCCTGCACGGCGGTGGACCATGCCACAAGCGCGTCGAGCGATTTCAGCACCCTCGCGCGGTTGTTGTCCAGCTCGTCGAAGGCCCCGGCCCGGGCCAGCATTTCCAGCGCGCGCTTGCCGATCTGGCGCATGGGGACGCGGCGGGCGAAGTCGGTCAGGTCGCGGAAGGGCCTGTCGCCACGGGCGGTCACAAGCGTTCTCATCGCCTCGACGCCCACGTTCTTCAGCGCGCCCAGCGCATAGACGATGCGGCCATTGTCCACGCTGAAGCGCGGCTGGCTGCGGTTGACCGAGGGCGGGATGACCTCGATTCCCATGCGGTCCACCTCGCGCCGGTAGATCGCCAGCTTGTCGGTCAGGTGGATGTCGCAGTTCATGACGGCGGCCATGAACTCGACCGGGTGGTTCGCCTTCAGCCAGGCGGTCTGGTAGCTAACCACCGCATAGGCGGCCGCGTGGGACTTGTTGAAGCCGTAGTTGGCGAACTTTTCCAGCAGGTCGAAGACCTCGCCGGCCTTCTTCTCGTCCACGCCTTGGGCCTTGCAGCCCTCGACGAACTTGGGGCGTTCCTTCGCCATCTCCTCGGCGATCTTCTTGCCCATGGCGCGGCGCAGAAGGTCGGCGCCGCCAAGGCTGTAGCCCGCCATGACCTGCGCAATCTGCATCACCTGTTCCTGGTAGACGATGATGCCCTGCGTCTCGGCCAGGATGTGGTCGATGGTCGGGTGGATCGACTCCAGCGGACGGACGCCGTTCTTGACGTCGCAATAGACCGGGATGTTCTCCATCGGCCCCGGACGGTAAAGCGCCACAAGGGCCACGATGTCCTCGATGCAGGTCGGCCGCATCCGCCGCAGCGCATCCATCATGCCCGAGCTTTCGACCTGGAACACCGCGACGGTGCGCGCGCTGGCGAAAAGCTGGTAGGTGGCGGGGTCGTCCAGCGGGATCAGGTTGATCTCGTCCACCGCGCCCGCGGGCGGGTCGTAGAGCTGGCGTCCGTCGGCGGCGATATGCAGGTGCCGCCCGCCCGCGCGGATCAGGTCCACGGCGTTCTGGATCACCGTCAGCGTCTTCAGGCCGAGAAAGTCGAACTTCACCAGCCCGGCCTGTTCCACCCACTTCATGTTGTATTGCGTGGCCGGCATGTCGGAGGCCGGATCGCGGTACAGCGGCACCAGCTGGTCCAGCGGCCGGTCCCCGATCACCACGCCCGCCGCGTGGGTCGAGGCGTTGCGGTAAAGCCCCTCGACCTGCGCGGCATAGTCGAGCATCCGCTTGACGTTTTCCTCGGCCGCTGCCGCTTCGCGCAGGCGCGGCTCGTCCGCCAGCGCCTTGGTGATCGAGACGGGCTTCACGCCTTCCACCGGGATCATCTTCGACAGCTTGTCGCGCTGGGTGAAGCCCATGCCCAGCACGCGGCCCACGTCATGCACGGCGGCCTTGGACAGAAGCGCGCCGAAGGTGATGATCTGGCCCACCTTCTCGCGCCCGTATTTCCCGCAGACGTAGTCGATGACCTCCTCGCGCCGGTCCATGCAGAAGTCGATGTCGAAGTCCGGCATCGAGACGCGCTCGGGGTTCAGGAAGCGCTCGAACAGCAGCGAATAGCGCAGGGGGTCGAGGTCGGTGATCGTCAGCGCATAGGCCACGAGGCTGCCCGCGCCCGAGCCCCGGCCCGGCCCGACCGGGATGCCCTGCCCCTTGGCCCACTTGATGAAGTCGGCCACGATCAGGAAGTAGCCGGGGAAGCCCATCTGCTCGATGATCCCCAACTCGAAGTCGAGCCGGGCGTTGTAGTCCTCGACGCTGACGGCATGGGGGATCACGGAAAGGCGGGCGGCAAGCCCCTCGCGCGCCTGCCGGCGCAGTTCCTCGACCTCGTCATCGGCAAAGCGCGGCAGGATCGGCTTGTGCTTGGAAACGGCAAAGGCGCAGCGCTGCGCGATCTCCACCGTGTTGGCGGTCGCCTCGGGCAGGTCGGCGAACAGGACCAGCATGTCCTTTTCCGACTTGAAGTCGTGGTTCGCGGTCAGGCGGCGGCGGGGCGCGGACTGGTCCACCATCGCGCGTTCCCGGATGCAGATCAGCGCGTCATGGGCGCCGAACATCTCGGGTTTCGGGAAATACACGTCGTTCGTCGCCACCAGCGGCAGGTTCAGCGCATAGGCGAGGTCGATCATCCCGCCCTCGCTGGCCAGTTCCGCCTGCATCAGCTGGCCGTTGTCCTGCATGTGGCGCTGCAGTTCCACATACAGCCGGTCGCCGAACATGGCGGTCAGATCGCGCAGGTGCGATTCGGCATCCGCCATCTTGCCCGCCGCCACCATCAGCCCCAGCGGCCCGCAGGCGCCACCGGTCAGGCAGATCAGCCCCTCGGCGTGCTTGCCAAGCTCGGCCATGGTCACATGAGGAAACTCGCGCGGGGGCGTCACATACAGGCAGGTGGACAGCGCCATCAGGTTCATCCACCCCTGCTGGCTCTGCGCCAGCAGCACGACCGGCCCGCACATCGGGCCCGCGTCCAGCGTCATCTGGCAGCCGACGATGGGCTGGACGCCCTCGTCCATGGCCTTCACCGAGAACTCCAGCGCGGCGAACAGCGCGTTGGTGTCGGTCAGCGCGACGGCAGGCATCCCGTGCCTGGCGGCAAGGCCCGGCAGCTTCTTGACGGGGATCGCGCCCTCAAGCAGCGAATGCTCGGAATGACAGCGCAGGTGGATGAACTTGGGCAGATCGGTCATGGGCCTTTGCTAGCACCGGAACGGGCCGTGCAGAAGGTGGCGCCGCAGCTTCCCGCGCGGCATATGGGCGGCAGGATTGCCGTCGGGTTCGCGAAGACAGTCTCAACCGGGGCCGCTATAATCAGCCGCCGGAAGCATGATTGTGTGAACGCCGAAACCGGCTAACGTACGAAAAAGACAACGGGGATGGCGTGACGACCAGCGAATTGTTCCGGGCCGAAGGCCTGGCGAAATCCTATCCGGGCGTGCGCGCCAACGACAATGTGTCCTTTTCCGTCGCGCCGGGTGAGATCCATGCGCTGCTGGGCGAGAACGGCGCCGGCAAGTCCACCCTGGTCAAGATGATCTATGGCCTCGTGCGCCCGGATCAAGGGCGGATGAGCCTGGGCGGCCAGCCCCATGCGCCGGCGGACCCGCGGGCCGCGCGCGCCTCGGGCGTCGGCATGGTGTTCCAGCATTTCAGCCTGTTCGACGCGCTGACGGTGGCCGAGAACATCGCGCTGGGGATGGACGCGCCGCCCCCGCGCGCGGACCTGTCGCGCCGGATCACCGAGGTCAGCGCGGCCTATGGCCTGCCGCTGAACCCCGCCCGCCGGGTCGCCAGCCTTTCGGCGGGCGAGCGCCAGCGGGTCGAGATCGTCCGCTGCCTTCTGGGCAATCCGCGCCTGCTGATCATGGACGAGCCCACCAGCGTCCTGACCCCGCAGGAGGCCGAGATCCTGTTTGCGACCCTGCGCCAGCTGGCCGCGCAGGGCACCGCGATCCTGTACATCAGCCACAAGCTGGACGAGATCCGCAGCCATTGCGATTGCGCCACGATCCTGCGGCAGGGCCGCGTCGTGGGCACCGTGAACCCGGCCCAGCATTCCGCCCGCGAACTCGCCGCCATGATGGTCGGGGCCGAGATGCGGCTGGTGGACCGTTCCGGCCGCCAGGCGGGCGAGGTCGTGCTGACCGCCGCCGGGCTGACCTCGGCCGCGGGGCTTGAGGGCACGGCGCTCAAGGACGTGGGCTTCCAGGTCCGCGCGGGCGAGATCCTGGGCATCGGCGGCGTCGCCGGCAACGGGCAGGAGGAGCTGATCGCCGCGCTTTCGGGCGAAACGACCGGCAGGCCCGGCACCGTGGCGCTGGACGGGCGCGACCTGTCGGCGGAAGGTCCCGAGGCACGGCGCCGCGCCGGCCTGCTGGCGGCACCCGAGGACCGGCTGGGCCATGCCGCCGTCCCCGACATGAGCCTGACCGAGAACGCCATCCTGACCGGCGCGACCCGGCAGGGCCTGCAGAAGCACGGGGTCATCGACCACCGCGCCGCCCGCAGCTTTGCCGAGAAGATCATCGCCGCCTTCGACGTCCGCACCCCCGGCCCCGGAACGGCGGCGGGGGCGCTGTCGGGCGGCAACCTGCAGAAATACGTGATCGGCCGGGAAATCCTGCAGGAACCCCGCGCGCTTGTCGTGAACCAGCCGACCTGGGGCGTCGATGCGGGCGCGGCCGCCGCGATCCGGCAGGCGCTCTTGGACCTCGCGGGCCGGGGGGCGGCCGTGGTCGTCATCAGCCAGGACCTCGACGAGCTTCTCGAACTTTCCGACCGCTTCGCCGCGCTGAACAACGGCGTGCTGTCGGCGCCCGTCCCGACCGAGGGGCTGACGCTGGAACAGGTCGGGCTGATGCTGGGCGGCGCGCACGGGATGGAGGTCGCCCATGTTGCGGCTTGAACCCCGGACCCGCGCGCCCTGGTGGCTGGGCGTCGTTTCTCCGGTCATGGCGGTTGTCGCCACGATGCTCGCGGGCGGGCTGCTTTTCGCGCTGATGGGCTTTGATCCCGTCGCCTCGATCCGCACGATCTTCTGGGACCCGCTGTTCGGCCCCGCGGCGGGCTATTCGCGCCCGCAACTGCTGGTCAAGGCGGGGCCGCTGATCCTGATCGCCTCCGGGCTGGCCATCGGCTTCCGGGCGGGCATCTGGAACATCGGGGCCGAGGGGCAATACATCATCGGCGGCATCTGCGGCGCGGCGGTGGCGCTGGCCGCCTATCCGTCCGAGGGCTTCTGGATCTTCCCGGCGATGGTGCTGGCCGGCGCGGCCGGGGGCTGGGCCTGGGGGATGATCCCCGCGATCCTGCGCAACCGGACGGGCGCGTCCGAAATCCTCGTTTCGCTGATGCTGGTCTATGTGGCCCAGCGGGTCGCCGCATGGATGGCCTTCGGGCCCATGCGGAACCCCGAGGGCTTCGGGATGCCGGGCTCGCGCAACCTTCAGCAATATCCGGCGGCCTCGAACCCGGAACTGATCGCCGGGACCGGCATCCACTGGGGCGTGGTCGCGGCGGTCGTGGCGGTCTTCGCGACCTGGTTCCTGATGAGCCGCCACATCCGCGGCTTCCGCATCCGCGTCGCCGGCCTTGCGCCCCGTGCCGCGCGCTTCGCCGGGGTGCGTCCCGAAACGCTGGTGGCCTTCTGCCTCGGCCTGTCGGGCGCGCTGGCGGGCATGGCCGGGCTGTTCGAGGTGGCGGGTCCCGGCGGGCAGATCACCGACAGCTTCGGCTCGGGCTACGGCTTCACGGCGATCATCGTGGCCTTTCTCGGCCGCCTGCATCCCGTGGGCATCCTGCTTGCCGGGCTGCTGATGGCGCTGACCTACATCGGCGGGGAACTGGCGCAGCTGATGCTGTCCCTGCCCGCCGCGACCGTGCAGGTCTTCCAGGGGATGCTGCTGTTCTTCCTGTTGGCCTTCGACACGCTGACCCGATACCGCCTGCGCTGGGGGACCGCGCGATGATGGAATGGACGACCTTGCTGCTGCTTCTCTCGGCGGCGACCCCGATCCTGTTCGCGGCCCTGGGCGAGGCTGTCGCCGAACGCTCGGGCGTGCTGAACCTGGGCGTCGAGGGGATGATGATCACCGGCGCGCTGGCGGGCTTTGCCGCCGCGCACGCGACCGGGTCGCCCATGGTGGGCTTTGTCGCGGGGGCGCTGGCCGGCGCGGCGCTGTCGCTGATCTTCGCGGTCCTGACGCAATACCTGCTGACCAACCAGGTCGCCACGGGTCTTGCGCTGACCATGTTCGGGCTGGGCCTGACGGCGATGTTCGGCAAGCCCTATGAGGGGGTCAAGGCGCCCTCGATGCCGGGCGGGCCCCTGGGGATCAACTGGGTGATCTGGCTCGGGCTGATCCTCGTTCCCGTCATCTGGCTTGTGCTGAACCGCACCCGCCCCGGCCTGATCCTGCGCGGCGTGGGCGAGAACCACGAGGCCGCCCATGCGCTTGGCTACAAGGTGCGCGGCGTCCGCATGGCCGCCATCGCCATCGGCGGCGCGCTGGCCGGGATCGGCGGGGCTTACGTGTCCATCGCGACCGTCCTGCAGTGGACCGAGGGCATGACCGCCGGCGCGGGCTGGATCGCGCTGGCCATCGTCGTCTTCGCGGGGTGGAGTCCCTGGGGCGTTCTCGCCGGTGCCTGGCTTTTCGGCGGCGTGACCGTTCTGCAGCTTCGCCTTCAGGCAGCGGGCGTGGCGGTGCCGGTGCAGCTGCTCAGCATGGCCCCCTATCTTGCCACGATCATCGTCCTGGTGATCATATCGGCGCGCCACAAATACGCAGGCGGCGGCGGAACGGCCCCGGGTTCCCTGGGCCGGCCCTTCCACGCGCTGCGATAACAAGATCCGACAGAGGAGATGTCCATGAACCGCAGAACCCTTCTGGCCTCGGCCGCAGCAGCGGCGCTGGTGGCCCTGCTGCCCGCCCTGCCGGCCGCCGCGCAGACCCCGATCCCCGAGGGCGAGAAGCTGAAGGTCGGCTTCATCTACGTGGGCCCGGTCGGCGACGGCGGCTGGTCCTACCAGCACGACCTGGGCCGGCAGGCGATCGAGGCCGAATACGGTGACCGGATCGAGACGACCTTCATCGAAAGCGTTCCCGAGGGCGCCGACGCCGAGCGCGCCCTGACCCAGCTTGCGCTGTCGGGCTGCAAGCTGATCTTCGCGACCAGCTTCGGCTTCATGGACGCGGTCATCAACACCGCCGCCAAGTTCCCCGACGTGAAGTTCGAGCACGCCACCGGCTACAAGCGCGCCGACAACGTGGCCACCTATGACGCCCGCTTCTACGAGGGCCGCGCCGTCATGGGCACCATCGCCGGCCGCATGACCAAGTCGAACAAGATCGGCTACATCGGGTCCTTCCCGATCCCCGAAGTGATCCAGGGCATCAACTCGTCCTTCCTGCACGCCCGCAAGGTGAACCCCGACGTCGAGATGCGCGTCGTCTGGGCCTATACCTGGTTCGACCCCGCGAAAGAGGCGGACGCGGCCTCCGCCCTGCTGGCCGAGGGCGTGGACGTGATCCTGCAGCACACCGACTCCACCGCGCCGCTGGCCAAGCTGCAGGAAAAGGGCGGCATCGGCTTCGGGCAGGCGTCCGACATGGCGGCCTTCAAGCCGACCCCGCGCGTCAGTTCGATCATCGACAACTGGGCCCCCTACTACGTCAAGCGCGTGGGCGAGGTACTGGACGGCACCTGGAAATCCCACGGCGTCTGGCTGGGGATCGGCGATGGCGAGGTCCAGATCGGCGAGATCACCGAGGCCGTGCCCGCCGAGGTCAAGGCCGAGGCCGAGGCCCTGCGCGACCAGATCGGATCGGGCGCCTATCACCCCTTCACCGGCCCGCTGAACAAGCAGGACGGCAGCGCCTGGCTGGCCGAGGGACAGAAGGCCACCGACGAAGAACTGTCCTCGATGAACTTCTTCGTGGAAGGGATTTCCGCGCAGATCCCGAGCTGAGCCTCGCCTTCGGATGCAGGAAGGGCGGGTCCTCGGGCCCGCCCTTCTTCAATGGAAAACCCGGATGGGCCAGCCTGGTCAGCCGCGGTGCGCCTCGATGAACCACAGGTCCTTGTCGGCCTGGCGCGATGCGGCGGTCAGGAGGTCCGCGCTGTCGGCGTCGCCCGCCTCGTCCACGCTGTCGATGGCCGCCCGCACCCGCTCGCCGTAAGCGCGCAGCCGGTCCGCGACCTCGCGCAGGTGGTCCTCGGCCGAGGTCAGGTCCGTCGGATAGGGCGCAAGCCGGGTCGCGCGGGCGACCTCCTCGACCGTGCCGACCGCCGTGCCGTCAAGCTGCTGGATGCGCTCGGCCATGTCGTCGATGTTGGGATCGAGCCGCGTCTTCACCCCGTCCAGCAGTTCATGCACGGCGATGAAGTTCGGGCCCTTTAGGTTCCAGTGCGCCTGCTTCAGCGCCAGCGACAGCGACAGCCCGTCGCTCATGCAGGCCTGCAGCTCCGAGATCGCGGTCTTGCGGGCATTGTCTTCCAGTCCCTGCAGGTTCACGGGCATGACCTTCTCCTGATGTCGTCGATTTGCCCTTCAACGAACCGCAGGAACCCGGGTTCCGACGCCGCGCCAATCCGCCGCAGCGCCGAAAAGGAAACGGCGCCCCCGCGGGGACGCCGTTCACAGGATGCCGATGCGGGCAGCGATCAGGCGGCGGTCGCCTGGCCGATGAACTTGACCGCGTCGCCGAAGGTCTGGATCGTTTCGGCGGCGTCATCGGGGATCTCGATGCCGAACTCTTCCTCGAAGGCCATGACCAGCTCGACGGTGTCCAGCGAATCCGCGCCCAGATCGTCGATGAACGAGGCGGTCTCGGTGACCTTGTCCTCTTCGACGCCCAGATGCTCGACGACGATCTTTTTCACGCGATCAGCGATATCGCTCATGTCTCGTTCCTCAGTTACGGGCACTCCGCCCGGGATGCGACCGGGACGCACCCGGCAACAAGCCGCGGGCGGGTCCCTGCGGCCTTGGCCCCGGCATATAGCAACGCCATTGTGATCCGCAACCGCTTTCGCGGCCCCTCAGACCATCGCCATGCCGCCGTTGACATGCAGCGTGGCCCCGGTGACGTAACCTGCCTCGGGGCTGGCCAGATACAGCACGGCGGCCGCGATCTCGTCTGCCCTGCCCATGCGCCCGGCGGGAATCTGGGTCAGGATGCGCGCCTTCTGGTCGTCGTTCAGCTTGTCGGTCATCGCCGTCTCGATGAAGCCGGGCGCGACGCAGTTGACCGTGATCCCGCGTGAGGCGACTTCGGAGGCGAGGCTTTTCGACATCCCCACCAGCCCGGCCTTTGCGGCGGCATAGTTCCCCTGCCCCGGGTTGCCCGTGGTCCCCACGACCGAGGTGATGCTGACAATCCGCCCCCAGCGCGCCTTCATCATGCCGCGCAGCACCCCGCGCGCCAGCCGGAAGGACGAGGTCAGATTGACGTCCAGCACCTGTGCCCATTCCTCGTCCGACATCCGCATGAACAGGTTGTCCCGCGTGATGCCCGCATTGTTGACGAGGATATCCACGGACCCCATTGCCTCGGCTGCCTTCTTCGGCAGCGCCTCGACCTCGGCCGGATCGCCCAGGTTCGCCGTCACCACATGCGCCCGTTCGCCCAAGGACGCGGCGAGTTCCCGCAAGGGCGCCTCGCGCGTGCCCGACAGGGTCACACTTGCGCCCGCCGCGTGCAGCGCGGCCGCCACGGCCCCACCGATGCCGCCCGAAGCGCCGGTGATCAGAGCGTTCTTTCCGGTCAGGTCGAACATCGATGCCTCATCTTCTGTCTTGGAAATATCAGGGCCGGGGCAGCGCCCCGGTCCGGCCTCAGCCACGCAGCGCCGCGACATCCTCGGGGGTGCCGACCGCCTTCGTCTCGACGCCGGGCGCGATGCGCTTGATCATGCCCGACAGGGCCTTGCCGGCGCCGATCTCCCAGAACTCGGTCACGCCCTGGTCGGCCATGAACTGCACGGACTCGCGCCAGCGGACCGACCCCGTGACCTGCTCGACCAGGAACTGCCGGATCGCGCCGGGCATGGTCACGGGCTCGGCGCGGACATTGGCGATCAGGGGCACGGCAGGCTCGTGGATATCGACGCCCGCCAGCGCGTCGGCCATCACCGTCGCGGCGGGCTGCATCAGCGCGCAATGGAAGGGGGCGGAGACCGGCAGCATCAGCGCCCGCTTGGCGCCGCGTTCCTTGGCAAGCGCCGCCGCCCGTTCCACCGCCGCCTTGTGGCCCGAGATCACCACCTGCGCCGGGTCGTTGTCGTTGGCGGCCTGGCAGACCTCGTCCCCGGCCGCCTCGCGGGCGATCTCGTCCACTGTCGCGAAGTCCAGCCCGAGGATCGCGGCCATCGCGCCCACGCCCACGGGCACCGCTTCCTGCATGGCGGTGCCGCGGATGCACAAAAGCCGCGCCGTGTCCGACAGGCTGATCGCACCCGCCGCGCAAAGCGCCGAATATTCCCCCAGCGAATGCCCCGCGACGAAGGCGGCGTCCGTCACGGCGAAGCCTTCCGCCTCCAGCGCACGCATCGCGGCGACCGAGGTCGCCATCAGGGCGGGCTGGGCGTTGCGGGTCAGCGTCAGCGTCTCGATGTCGCCGTCCCAGATCACCGCGGACAGCTTCTCGCCCAGCGCCTCGTCCACTTCCTCGAATACGGCGCGCGCGGCCGGATAGGCGTCGGCCAGCGCGCGCCCCATGCCGATGGTCTGGGCCCCCTGGCCGGGAAAGACGAATGCGCGCATCTTGAGCTTCCTCCATGCTTTGCGATGGGATAGCCCGAGGACAGCGATCCCGCAACGGCAGGAGAGAGCGATGCCCGCCGCCAACACCTCCCGCGCCTATGGCAGCGTCCACCGCTTCCTGCACTGGACCATTGCCGCCCTGATCCTGTCGGCCATCGCGCTGGGCCTTTACGCCGAAAGCTTCCGCGCGGGCGGCGCCGAGGCGCTGCCCCGGATGGTGCAGGCCTTTTCCATCCACAAGACGGTGGGCATCACGGTGCTGTTCCTGGCGCTGGCGCGCATCCTCTGGGTGCTGGTCCAGGGCCACCCGAGGCCGCTGCATCCCGAACGCAGGCTGGAAAACCTTGTCGCCTCGACCGTCCACTGGGCGCTTTACGGCGGCATGGTGCTGATGCCGCTGGCGGGCTGGCTGCTGCATACGTCCGCGCCGGGCGGGGGCTTCGCCAATATCCTCTGGCCCTTCGGCCAGCGCCTGCCCGGCGTGCCGCAGGATGCCGGACTGTCCGAGCGCTTCACGGCCTTCCACGTCAACGGCTGGTGGCTGCTGGCCGCGCTGATCGGGCTGCATGTCGCGGGCGCGCTGAAGCACACGATCATCGACCGCGACGCGACGCTGGCGCGCATGGCGGGAAATGCCGCGCGGGTGCCCGAGCCGCCGCAGGGGCCGCGCGCCAACCCCTGGGTTCCGCCGCTGCTGGCGCTGGCGCTGTGGGGCGGGCTGGCCGTCTGGGCCGCCACGACCGAGCGCCCGCAGGACGCGGCCCCGCAGGAAGCCCCCGTGCAGACCTCTGCGCCCGCGGCAGCGGCGGCCCGGCCCGGCTCGGCCTGGACGGTGCTGTCGGGCACGCTGGGCCTGTCGGTCACGCAGGCGGGCGTTCCGGTCGAAGGGCAGTTCGGCACATGGACCGCCACCATCACCTATGACGAGGCGACCGGCACCGGCGAGGTCGCGGCCGAGGTCAACATCGCCTCGCTGACACTGGGCGCGGTCAGCGGCATGGCGACGGGGCCCGACTTCCTGAACGCCCCGGCCTTCCCGACCGCCCGCTTCGAGGGGACCATCGGCCGCGCGCCGGACGGGGGTGCGGCGCACCAGGCCACCGGCACGCTGACCGTCGCGGGCCAGACCCGGCCCGCGACCCTGCCCTTCGACCTGACGATCGCGGGCGACCAGGCGACCGCCAGGGGAACCCTGACGCTGGACCGGCGCGATTTCGGGGTGGGGGCCACCTATGCGGATGAAAGCACCGTGTCCTTCCCGGTCCTTGTCACCGTCGATCTGACCGCGACCCGGGGCTAGGCCCGGAACGGAAAAGGCCGCCCCGGGGGCGGCCTTCGCATCGGGCAACGGGCAGGACGATCAGCCGACCAGTTCGAGGCCCGAGAAGAAGAAGGCGATCTCTTCCTTAGCGGTTTCCGGCGCGTCCGAGCCGTGGACCGAGTTCTCGCCCACCGACAGGGCGAATTCCTTGCGGATGGTGCCCGCGTCGGCATTGGCCGGGTTGGTCGCGCCCATCACTTCGCGGTTCTTGGCGATGGCGTTCTCGCCTTCCAGCACCTGCACGACGACCGGTTCCGAGGCCATGAACTCGACCAGCTCGCCATAGAAGGGGCGGTCCTTGTGGACTTCGTAGAACTTGCCGGCCTGCTCGGGCGACAGCTTGATGCGCTTCTGCGCGACGATGCGCAGGCCCGCGTCCTCGAACTTGGCGTTGATCTTGCCGGTCAGGTTGCGGCGGGTGGCGTCGGGCTTGATGATGGAAAGCGTGCGTTCGGTGGCCATGATGTCCTCGGGGTCCGGGGTTGTCTGATCGGCCGGGCGGCTATCATGGCCCATGCGCAAAGAAAACCCGCCGCGCCGATGAAAAAGGGCGGACCCGCAGGCCCGCCCCCTTTGCTTGCGTCGCTCGGGCCCGATCAGGCGAAGCGGACGTTCACTGCGGATTCGCGGCCGTCGCGGCCTTTTTCCAGGTCGAAGGTGACCTTCTGACCGTCGGCGGGGGCCTGCAGCCCGGCGCGCTCAAGCGCCGAGATGTGCAGGAACACGTCGCGGTTGCCGCCTTCCGGCTGGATGAAGCCGAAGCCTTTGGTGGTGTTGAACCATTTCACGGTGCCGTTGGCCATCGTGAGATCTCCTGTCATGTCGCCATCCGCGAAATGCGATGGCCCGGCGCAGTCAGTCATAGCAGCATACTGAAGCCGGTAGACGGAGACAGAGAGCGGATAGAAAAACGTTGCCTGGCCCATATAGGCGAAACCGGGCCTTCCAACAAGGATATTCGCCCGGGGCCGATCAGCCGCGTTGACGAAACCGCGCGGCTGCTGCAAGCCCCGCCCATGCTGCGCATCGACGACATCTCCTATTCCATCGCGGGACGGCCGCTGTTCGACCACGCCTCGGCGGTGATCCCGACGGGGCACAAGGTGGGCCTTGTCGGCCCGAACGGCGCCGGCAAGACGACGCTGTTCCGGCTGATCCGGGGCGAACTCACGCTGGACGGGGGCACGATCAGCCTGCCCTCGCGCGCCCGCATCGGGGGCGTGGCGCAGGAATCGCCCGCGACCGACCTGTCCGTGCTGGACACGGTGCTGGCCGCCGACACGGAACGCCACGCGCTCATGGCCGAGGCCGAGACCGCCACCGATCCCCACCGCATCGCGGACATCCAGACGCGACTGGCCGACATCGACGCCTGGTCGGCGGAAGGCCGCGCGGCCTCGATCCTGCAGGGCCTGGGCTTCTCGACGCAGGACCAGGCGCGCCCCACGGGCGATTTCTCGGGCGGCTGGCGGATGCGGATGGCGCTGGCGGGCGTCCTGTTCGCCCAGCCCGACCTGCTGCTGCTGGACGAACCCACAAACTACCTCGACCTCGAAGGCGCGCTGTGGCTGGAGGGCTATCTTTCCCGCTATCCCCACACGGTCATCGTCATCAGCCACGACCGGGGGCTGCTGAATCGCGCGGTCGGCTCGATCCTGCATCTCGAGGACCGCAAGCTGAACCTCTACTCGGGCGGCTACGACAGCTTCGCCCGCATCCGCGCCGAGCGCCGGGCGCTTCAGGCGGCCGAGGCCAAGAAGCAGGAAGCCCGCCGCGCCCACCTGCAAAGCTTCGTGGACCGCTTCCGCGCCAAGGCGACCAAGGCGGCGCAGGCGCAGTCGCGCCTGAAGGCGCTGGCGAAGATGGAGCCGATCACCGCGCCCGAGGAGGCGAAGTTCCACCGCTGCACCTTCCCCCAGCCCGACCAGTTGTCGCCGCCGATCCTTGCGCTGGACAATGTCTCGGTCGGCTACGGGGACCGCGCGGTGCTGCGGCGCCTGAACCTGCGGATCGACCAGGACGACCGGATCGCGCTTCTGGGCCGCAACGGCCAGGGCAAGTCCACGCTGTCCAAGCTGCTGGCCGACCGCCTGCCCGCGATGGACGGAAAGGTGGCGCGCTCGTCCAGGCTGCGCGTGGGCTACTTCGCCCAGCATCAGGTGGACGAACTGCACCTGGACGAAACCCCTCTGGACCACGTCCGCCGCCTGCGGCCCGACGAGCCGCCCGCCCGCCTGCGCGCGCGCCTTGCCGGCTTCGGCCTGATGGAGGCGCAGGCCGAAACGAAGGTCCGCGCGCTGTCCGGCGGCCAGAAGGCGCGTCTGTCGCTGCTGCTGGCCACCATCGATGCGCCGCATCTGCTGGTGCTGGACGAGCCGACGAACCACCTCGACATCGAATCGCGCGAGGCGCTGACCGAGGCGCTGAACGATTACACCGGCGCCGTGGTGCTGGTCAGCCACGACATGCACCTGCTGGAACTGGTGGCCGACCGGCTGTGGCTGGTGGCCGAGGGTGCCGTCTCGCCCTATCCGCATGACCTGGAAACCTACCGCAAGTCGCTGCTGACGGCCGATGAGCCCGAGCGCCCGAAGGACGCCCCGAAGCCCGCGCCGAAGAAGGCCAGCCGCGACGAGATCCTGGAGTTGCGCGCCGACGTCCGGCGCGGCGAGGAACGGGTCGAGAAGCTGACCGCCATGATGGCGAAGATCAGCGAGAGAATGGCCGACCCCGCGCTTTACGACGACCCGTCCGAGGCCGAGAAATGGGGCCGCAAGCACGCCGAGGCCGCCGAGGCCCTGCCCCGTGCCGAGGCCCTGTGGCTCGAGGCGCTCGAACGGCTGGAGGCTGCCGAGCGCGGCTGATCGCCCTTGCGCGGAATTGCTTGCCGTCCAATGCTTGCCCTGAACCCCGGAGACATTCCCATGCGCGCCAGCCTGCCCCTGCTTCTCGCCGCCCTTGCCATGCCCCTGTCCGCCCAGGCGCAGGAGGGCTGGGGCGTTGCCGCCGACATCGGGCTTGGCGCCGAGATCGAGCCCGATTGGCCCGGCTCGGGCGACATGGAGGCCTCGCCCTGGATCATCTTCCGCAACCTCGACGTGACTGCGCCGGGGCAACCCGCGACGCGCGACGGCTCGTCCGACGGGCTGCGAATCGTGCCGACGGTGAACTGGCGCGGCGGGCGGGATCCGGGCGATTCCGACGTGCTGACGGGCCTCGACGACATCGACCGCACGATCGAGGCCGGCGTCCGCTTCCGCTATACCCGGGGTCCGGCCAGCGGCTACCTGGTCGTGCGCAAGGGTTTCGGCGGCCATGACGGGCTGGTGGGCGCGGTGGGCGCGACCTACCGCATCGCCCCGAACGAACGCCTGACCCTCTGGCCGGGGATCGAGGGCAAGTTCGGCGACGAGCACTTCACCCGCACCTTCTTCGGCGTGTCCGGGGACGAATCGGCGCGCAGCGGCTACGAGGCCTATTCGCCCGATGGGGGCTTCTACGCGGTCGGCGCCAGCCTCGAGGCGCGCTACGCCCTGACCCCCGCGCTGGCCCTGGTGGGCGAGGTCGAATATTCCCGCCTTACGGGCGACGCCGCCGACGCGCCCTTTGTCGAGGACAAGGACCAGCCCGCCCTGCGGCTGGGCCTCGTTCACCGCTTCAGCCTGCGTTTCTGACTTTTCCCCATGGTCTTTCGTCCCGGGCCGCCAGCCCCTATATGCGGACACGAACCCGAGACGGAGGCCGACCCATGTATCAGCCGCAGACCCAGCCGACCGAGGGCGAGCCGCTGATCGCGCCCTCGACCACCGACCATCCGCTGTATGACAGCGTGGTCGAGGCCTGCCGCACGGTTTATGACCCGGAAATCCCGGTCAACATCTTTGACCTCGGCCTCGTCTACACGATCACCATCGACGACACGAACGCCGTCCGCATCCTGATGACCCTGACCGCGCCCGGCTGCCCCGTGGCAGGCGAGATGCCGGGCTGGGTCGCGGACGCCGTCAACGCCCTTCCCGGCGTGCGGCAGGTGGACGTGGACATGGTCTTCCAGCCCCCCTGGGGGATGGAGATGATGTCGGACGAAGCACGGCTGGAACTCGGCTTCATCTGATGGGGCCTGCCCGCCGGGCGATGCTGGCCGGCCTGCCCTATGACCCCGAGGACGCGGAACTGACCGCCCTGCGCCGCCGCGCGCAGGCGCTCATGCGGGCCTACAACGCGACCATCGACGGCGAGGACCGCAGTCTGCTGTCGGACCTGCTGGGCACATGGAACGGCGCGGTGATCCGCCCGCCCTTCCACGTGGACTATGGCGTCCACATCCATTTCGGTCCCGGCTGCTTCCTGAACTACGGCTGCGTCTTCCTGGACGTGGCCGAGATCCGCCTTGGCGCCCGTGTCCAGGTCGGCCCGATGGTGCAGGTCCTGACCGCCGACCATCCGCGGGAAGCCCACCGCCGCGCGGCGGGCGAGGAATCCGGGCGCCCCGTCGCCATCGGCGACGACGTCTGGATCGGCGCGGGCGCCCTGATCCTGCCCGGCGTCACCATCGGCGCGGGCGCGATCGTCGGCGCGGGCGCGGTCGTGACGCGCGACGTGGCGGCAGGCGCCACGGTGGCGGGCAACCCGGCCCGGCCGATCGGTCCCAAGGCCCCTCCCGGCTGAGGACCAGCGGCTTCTTCCTGACCCAAATACCCGTGACGGCCTTGGTGCGGAATCAGCGCCGGGGCGGCCGCCAGCTTTGCACCCAGCCGCGGAAACGACCCCGCGCCTCGCGTGCCTCGGACCCCAGCCGCTCGCGCGCGCGGTCGGCGCGGGCGTCCATCCGCTCCAGCCGACGCTCGGCCCGCGTCACGGCGGGCGAGATCCGGGCCTCGCGGAAGCGGTTCCAGGCCCGCCAGAACAGCGCCAGCAGGATGCCCAGGATGACCAGGATCACCAGCGCCGGCCAGTTCGTCGGCCGCTCGCCCGGTCCCGCGACCGGGGTGATCGAGATCGCGTTGGGGAAGATCGTCAGCAGGTCGTTGCGCCAGCCATAGGAGGTGATGCTGACCCAGCGCGGGCTTTCCGATGTGGACCGCAGGTCGCCCGCGACCGCATGGAGGTTCGAGCTGTCGTACTTGAAATAGGGCGGCCAGATCAGGCCCGTGTCCTCGTTGCGGTAGACCAGCGGCTTGCCGTTGGGCTTCACCGTGTCGATGAAGCGGATGTCCCGCAGTCCCTGCTGGTTCTCGACCGTGCCGGTATCGGGCGCGGCGTAGAAGATGCGGTTCCAGCCGAGGTCCGTCAGCTTGTTGTAGGTGTTGGTGATCCGCACCGTCTCGCGCGAGGGCAGCGCATAGTCGAGGAACAGGAACACCGCGACGCCGAACAGCACCCCCAGCACGACCTGAACATTGCGCATGGACATCCGGCTCCTCTGGGCTGCGGCTGACGGAATCATAGACGCGAGGGCGCGCAAGGGAAACGCCCGCCACACTCGCAGGCAGAACGGCGCTGCATCGCCTCCCGTTCCGCTTGACGTGGCGGCGTGCCATGATGCCCGAAAGACATGAGGCCATGACCGTGACCAGGACCCTGCCGATCGGCGCGCTGATCTATTTCTTCGCGGCGCTGCTGCTGTCGCTCTACTTCGCCTTTGCCGCTGTGCAGGGTCCGTCGGGCATCCTGCGGCGGGTGCAGCTTGAGGCCGAGACCGCCGAACTGGTGGCCGAGCGCGACAACCTGCAGGCGGAAGTCGAGCGGATGCGGAACCTGACCCGCCGCCTGTCGGATCAGTATCTGGACCTCGAGCTGCTGGACGAACGCGCGCGCGACGTCCTGGGGCTGGTGCGCGCGGACGAACTGATCGTCCGCTGACGCCGCGTCAGAAATCGGCTTGCGCGCGTCCCGCACCCCGCCGTAGTTTTAGTTCAACGTTGAACTACCTGCGCCGGAGGATGCAGATGGCCAGAAAGCCGACCGAGACTGCCGCGCCAGCCGCGTCCGCGAATGTCTCGCGCGACGAACTGCTGAAATATTACCGCGACATGCTGCTGATCCGCCGGTTCGAGGAAAAGGCCGGCCAGCTTTACGGCATGGGCCTGATCGGCGGCTTCTGCCACCTGTACATCGGCCAGGAAGCCGTTGTCGTCGGGCTGGAGGCCACGACCAAGGAAGGCGACAAGCGCATCACCTCGTACCGCGACCACGGCCACATGCTGGCCTGCGGGATGGAGGCGCGTGGCGTGATGGCGGAACTGACCGGGCGCATCGGCGGCTATTCCAAGGGCAAGGGCGGCTCGATGCACATGTTCAGCCGCGAAAAGCACTTCTACGGCGGCCACGGCATCGTCGGCGCGCAGGTGCCGCTGGGGGCGGGCCTCGCCTTTGCCGACAAGTACAAAGGCAACGACAACGTCACCTTCACCTATTTCGGCGACGGCGCCTCGAACCAGGGTCAGGTCTACGAGACCTACAACATGGCCGAGCTCTGGGCCCTGCCGGTCATCTTCGTGATCGAGAACAACCAGTATGCCATGGGGACCAGCATGAAGCGGTCCACCCGGTCCACCACGCTTTATGGCCGGGGCGAGGCCTTCGGCATTCCGGGCGAGCAGGTGGACGGCATGGACGTGCTGGCCGTCAAGGCCGCGGGCGAAAAGGCGGTCGCGCACTGCCGCGCGGGGAACGGCCCCTACATCCTGGAAATGATGACCTACCGCTACCGCGGCCACTCGATGTCGGACCCGGCGAAATACCGCACCCGCGAGGAGGTGCAGAAGATGCGCGACGAGCGCGACGCCATCGAGCATGTCCGCCAGCTTCTGCTTCAGGGCGGCCACGCCTCGGAAGACGATCTCAAGTCCATCGACAAGGAGATCAAGGACATCGTCAACGACTCGGCCGACTTCTCGCGCGAAAGCCCCGAGCCGCCGCTGGATGAGCTGTGGACCGACATCTATGCCGACGACGTGCCGCAGACGGCGGCCGAAGACCTGAACGTGTGAGGGCTGACACATGGCAACCGAAATCCTGATGCCCGCCCTGTCCCCGACGATGGAGGAAGGGACGCTGGCCAAGTGGCTGGTCAAGGAAGGCGACACGGTGAAATCCGGCGACATCCTGGCCGAGATCGAGACCGACAAGGCCACGATGGAGTTCGAGGCGGTCGATGAGGGCACCGTGGGCCGCCTGCTGGTGTCCGAAGGCACGCAGGGGGTCAAGGTCAACACCCCCATCGCCGTGCTGGTGGCCGAGGGCGAATCCGCCGATGCCGGCACCGGCGACAGCGGCACCACCGTCCCCCATGCCGCCGAGCCGCTGGCCCAGCCCGGCCGCGGCGAGGCCAGCCGCGACGAGACCGGCGAGGCGCCCGACCGCGCCCCCGCCGCGGCGAAATCTGCCGTCGAGCAGGTGAACACGCCCGAACCCGACGAATCCCCCGACTGGCCCGAGGGCACGACCGTCAAGCAGATGACCGTCCGCGAAGCGCTGCGCGAGGCCATGGCCGAGGAGATGGAGCGCGACGAGGCCGTCTTCCTGATGGGCGAGGAGGTCGGTGAATACCAGGGCGCCTACAAGATCAGCCAGGGGCTGCTGGACCGCTTCGGCCCGCGCCGGGTGGTGGACACGCCGATCTCGGAAATGGGCTTTGCCGGCATCGGCGTGGGCGCAGCCTTCGGCGGCCTGCGTCCCATCGTCGAGTTCATGACCTTCAACTTCGCCATGCAGGCGATCGACCACATCATCAACTCGGCGGCCAAGACGCTCTACATGTCCGGGGGCCAGATGGGCTGCCCCATCGTCTTCCGCGGCCCGAACGGCGCCGCCGCCCGCGTGGCGGCCCAGCACAGCCAGGACTTCGCCGCCTGGTATGCGGCGATCCCCGGCCTCAAGGTCGTGCAGCCCTATTCGGCGGCGGACGCCAAGGGCCTGCTGAAAACCGCGATCCGGGACCCGAACCCGGTGATCTTCCTTGAAAACGAGATCCTCTACGGCCGCAGCTTCGACGTGCCGCAGATGGACGACTTCACCATTCCCTTCGGCAAGGCCCGCGTCGCCCGCAAGGGGAAGGACGTCACCATCATCAGCTTCGGCATCGGCATGGCCCATGCGCTGGAAGCGGCCGAGAAGCTGTCGAACGACGGCATCGACGCCGAGGTGCTGGACCTGCGCACCCTGCGCCCCATCGACTATCCCGCGATCCTGCGCTCGGTCCAGAAGACCAACCGCGTGGTCACGGTCGAGGAAGGCTTCCCCGTGGGTTCGATCGGCAACCACCTGTCGGCCTGGATCATGGAGAATGCCTTCGACTGGCTGGACGCCCCGGTGATCAACTGCACCGGCAAGGACGTGCCCATGCCCTATGCGGCGAACCTGGAACGCCTGGCGCTGATCACGGCGGACGAGGTGGTCGAGGCGGTCCGCAAGGTCACATATCGGTAGGATGCGGAAAGTGGCGTATTTCGCGGCAGGAGTGCTTGTGGGGGGTGGCGCGACTTACGCCACCGCCACGACCTTCCGGGCGCTGGACGCCGGCGTCAGCTATGCTTACCGATGTGACGAACTGGAACAGCAGGCGGATGAGCGTGACAACCTTCGCGACATCCTGTCCGCATCATGGGTCGGCGAGGATGCGGATCTCGCCGAAGCCATGCTGGCACGCTCGGGCCAGTTGCAGTTCCGCAAGGGTGATGAGGCGCTTGTTGCCGGGCGGACAGCGTCCGGACAGGTGAGTTTCGTGCTTCGCGATGGGCACGTCCACGACATAGAAATTTCGGGGATCGACGGCCGCTGCCCGCCCCCTCAGGGAGGAACCTGAACTTGGCAACCGAAATCCTGATGCCCGCCCTGTCCCCGACGATGGAGGAAGGGACGCTGGCCAAGTGGCTGGTCAAGGAAGGCGACACGGTGAAATCCGGCGACATCCTGGCCGAGATCGAGACCGACAAGGCCACGATGGAGTTCGAGGCCGTGGACGAAGGCGTGATCGGCAGGATCATGGTGTCCGAGGGCACGCAGGGGGTGAAGGTCAACACGCCCATCGCCGTGCTGGTCGAGGAAGGCGAAAGCGTGGATGACGCGGCGGGCGCATCCAGACCCTCGGTTGCCCCGGCTGGCGGCGCGGGCAGCGCATCGCCGGCTGCCGAGGAAAGGGCCGCCGCCGAGAAGGGCTATGGCGGCCCCATCGGCGCGCCGGTCGCGGGGGACGGCGGCGCGGCCGCCGCATCCGGCGCGGCCCCGTCCGGGGACAAGGGCGAGCGCGTCTTCGCCTCGCCGCTGGCCCGCCGCATCGCGGCCGAGCGGGGGATCGACCTGTCGGGTCTCACCGGCAGCGGGCCCAGGGGCCGGATCGTCAAGGCCGATGTCGAGAATGCCCGGCCCGGCGCGGCAAAGCCTGCGGCCCAGCCTGCCGCCGCCGAGGCCGCGCAGGCCCAGGCCCCTGCCCAACCGGCGGCCGCGGCCCCCAAGCCCGCTGCCGCCGCGCCGCAGGGCATGGGCTACGAGACCGTCCGCAAGATGCTGGAAGGCCGCGAAACCGAGGAGGTCGCGCTGGACGGGATGCGCCGCACCATCGCCGCGCGCCTGTCCGAGGCCAAGCAGACCATCCCGCATTTCTACCTGCGCCGGTCGGCCAAGCTGGATGCGCTGATGGAGTTCCGGGGCACGCTGAACAGCCAGCTCGGCGCGCGCGGCGTGAAGCTGTCGGTCAACGACTTCATCATCAAGGCCTGCGCGCTGGCCTTGCAGCAGGTGCCGGATGCGAATGCCGTCTGGGCGGGCGACCGGATCATCAAGCTCAAGCCCTCGGATGTGGCGGTGGCCGTCGCGGTGGAAGGCGGGCTGTTCACGCCGGTCCTGAAGGACGCCGACAAGAAGACCCTGTCTGCGCTGTCGAGCGAGATGAAGGACCTCGCCAACCGCGCCAAGACCAAGAAGCTCGCGCCCCACGAATACCAGGGCGGCAGCTTCGCGATCTCGAACCTCGGCATGTTCGGGATCGAGAACTTCGACGCCGTGATCAACCCGCCCCACGGCGCGATCCTGGCGGTCGGCGCGGGCATCCAGACGCCCGTGGTCGAGAACGGCGAGGTGGTCGTGCGCAACGTCATGTCCATGACGCTGTCGGTCGATCACCGGGTCATCGACGGAGCCCTGGGCGCCCAGCTTCTGGAGGCCATCGTGAACCACCTCGAGAACCCGATCGGGATGCTCGCCTGAGCCACCCGGCAGCGACGACGGAAAAAGGGCGCTCCGAAAGGGCGCCCTTCTTCTTTCTGACCCGAATGCCTGCGGGGTGAATGGGGGTGGTACCACCTTCGTGCAGGGGCGACGGAGGCAGCGCCCCTACTCCGCCGCCGCAGGCTCGGCCTTGTTCAGCCCCAGGCGGCGCTGCAGCCAGCCGCCGACGCGCTGCTGCCCGCCATGTAGCAGCGAGAACAACGAGGGCACGAACAGCAGGGACAGCAGCGTGGACAGCAGCAGCCCCCCGATCACCGCGATGGCCATGGGCGAGCGGAACTCGGACCCCTCGGCGGTCGAGATGGCCGAGGGCAGCATCCCCGCCGCCATGGCGATGGTGGTCATGATGATCGGCCGCGCCCGCTTGTGGACGGCATCAAGGATCGCGTCGCGCTTGGCCACGCCCCGGTCCATCGCCTGCACCGCAAACTCGACCAGCATGATCGCGTTCTTGGTGACGATCCCCATCAGCATCAGGAAGCCGATGACGACCGCCATGCCGATGGCGTTTCCGGTGGCGTAAAGCGCAAGGATCGCGCCGCCGATCGCCAGGGGCAGCGACAGCAGGATGCTGACCGGCGTCACGAAGTTGTGGAACAGCAGCACCAGCACGACATAGACCAGCAGCGCCCCCGCCCCCATGGCGAAGCCGAAGGCGCCGAAAACCTCGCCCATGATCTCGGCATCGCCCGAGGCCTCGAACTCGGTCCCCGGCGGCAGGCTCAACCGGTCCTGCGCCGCCTGCACCTTGGCCGCGGCCGGCCCGAGGATCGCGCCGTCCGCCAGGTTCGCAGACACGGTCGTGCGATAGCGCTGGTCATAGCGCGAGATCTGCGTGGCCCCCGCCGACAGCGACACGTCGGCCACCGCTCCAAGGGGCACCTGCCCGACCGAGGACGGAAGGCGCAGGTTCCTCAGTTGCAGCAGGTCCTCGCGTGCGGCCTCGTTCAGGCGGACCATGATCGGGATCTGCTCGTCGCCCGCGTTGAACTTGGGCAGGTTCGATTCCGAATCGCCCAGGGTCGCCACCAGCAGCGTCTGCGCCATGGCGGCCGTGGACACGCCCATCTGGGCCGCGCGTTCCACATGCGGCGTGATCTGGATCTCGGGCCGCTGCAGCGCCGAGGACGAGGTGACGCTTTCCAGTTCCGGCATCCCGCGCATCTCGGCCACCAGCATGGCGGCCGCCTGCGCCGCGCCCTCCTCGGTGTCGCCCAGCACGCTGACCGTCAGGTCATTCGCGCCGGCCTCGTTCTGGAAGTTCAGCCGCACGTCGGGCGTGTCGGCCAGAAAGCCCTTCAATTGCTCCTCGATCTCGAACTGGGTGCGTTCGCGGCTGGCCGTGTTGCCATAGTTGATCATCAGCCGCGACTTGGTGGGCTCCGAGGTGCCGCCCATGACGAAGACGGATTGCACCTCGGGGATGGCGGCCACGCGGGCGGTCAGGGCGCGCGTCACCTCCTCGTTCTGGTCCACGATCGATCCGGGCGGCAGCTCGACCTCGATCTGGCTGCGGCCCACGTCGGCGGGGGCGATGAACTCGGTCGGCAGCAGGGTGGCCGAATAGATCGAGCCCGCGAAGACGCCGAGGCCCAGCAGCAGCGTCAGCCCCCGGTGCCGCATCGTCCAGCGCAACACGCCCATGAGGCCGCGCATGAAGGGGCCGTCGCGTTCCTCCTCGGGGTGTCCGGCGCCGCGCAGGAAATAGGCGGCAAGCATCGGCGTGACGATCCGTGCGACCAGCAGCGAGAACAGGACCGACACCGCGACCGTCAGGCCGAACTGCTTGAAATACTGGCCCGCGATCCCGCTCATGAAGCCGACGGGCGCGAAGACCGCGACGATCGAGAAGCTGATGGCGATGACGGTGGTGCCGATCTCGTTGGCGGCCTCCTCGGCGGCCAGATAGGGCGGCGAGCCCATGTGCATGTGGCGCACGATGTTCTCGATCTCGACAATGGCGTCATCGACCAGGATGCCCGTGACCAGCGTGATCGCCAGCAGGCTGATCCCGTTCAGGGTGAAGCCCAGCGCGTCCATGACGAAGAAGGTCGGGATGACCGACAGGGGCAGCGCCACCGCCGCGATCACCGTCGCGCGCCAGTTGCGCAGGAACAGCAGCACCACGATGACCGCCAACGCCGCGCCTTCGTACAGCGTGTGCATCGCCGTCTCGTAGGACTGTTCGGTATAGGTCGTGGTGTCGTCGACCAGGGTGATGGTCAGGTTGGGATAGCGCGCGGCGATCTCGGCCAGCCGTTCCTTGGCATTGTCGCCGGCCATGAGGTCGGATTCGCCCGTCGCGCGATAAACGCCGAAGGCCACCACGGGCTTGCCGTCCAGCAGCGCAAAGCTGCGTTCATCCGTGGGTCCGTCGGTCACGGTGCCCAACTGGTCCAGCCGCACCGTCTTGCCGCCCGCGATGGACACGGGGGTTGCCGCCAGCTGTGCCACCGTGTCGGCCGAGCCCAGCGTGCGGATCGAATACTCCTTGCCCGCCAGGTCGCCCCGGCCGCCGCCCATGTTGACGTTCTGCATGCCCAGTTCGTCGGACACCTCGGCCGCGGTCAGCCCGTGCGCCAGCAGCCGGTCCGGGTCCAGCGCCACCTCGATCTGCCGGTCGGCGCCGCCGATGCGGCTGACCTGGCCGATGCCCCGAAGGGTGGTCAGCTCGCGTGCGATCACGTCGTCCACGAATTTGGACAGGCCCTCGATGGACCGGGTGGGGTCGCCCACCGCGTAGGTCAGGATCGGCATCCCGGTCACGTCCACGCGGCGGACCAGCGGTTCGGTGATCGACTGCGGCAGGTCCGCGCGGACGCTGGCCACCGCGTCCTTGACGTCGTTCAGCGCCCGGTCGCTGTCGGTTTCCAGCTCGAACTCCACCGTCAGGCTGGCCGACCCGTCCGAAGCGGTGGCGCTGATGTGGCGCATCCCCTGGACATTGGCGATGGCGTCCTCGATCGGGCGCACGACCTGCGAGATCAGCTCGGTCGGCGCCGCGCCGGGCTGGGCGACCGTGACCGAGACGATGGGCAGGTCCACGTTCGGCATGGCCGTGACGGGCAGGCGCAGGAAGCTGACCAGCCCCAGCACGATCAGGACCAGGAAGACCGCGATGGGTGGAACCGGGTGGCGGATGGACCAGGTGGACAGGTTCATGGCTGCGCCCCGGGCTGAGCCGCCGGGGCCACGGGCTCGGTCGCGGGCGGCATGTCCTTCTCGATGGTGGCCGCTGCAGCCGGAGTGGCAAGGCCGACCGACGGCGTGGCGGCGGCCGGCTGGGCCGCGGGCTCTGCCGAGGCGACGGCCGGGGCGTCCAGGTTCCCCGTCGTCGCGTTCACCCGGTCGCCCGTCGTGAAGAAGGCCCCGGCACGGGCGATCACCGCCTCACCTGCCGCAAGGCCCTTTCGGATCTCGCGGCGGTCCTGCCACAGAAGGCCGGCGTCCACCGCCCGCGTTTCCACGACCCCCTCTGCCACGACCTGCACATGCGAGCCCGAGCCATCGGCCAGGATCGCCGACGCGGGCACCGTCACAGCCTCATGGCGGTCGGTGATGATGTCGCCGCTGGAAAACAGCCCCGCCAGCAGCCGGTCGTCGTGGTCAAGCTCGATCCGGACAAGGCCCAGCCGCGTGGTCGCATCCACGGCGGCGGGCAGTTGCCGCACCCGGCCCGTCACGGGCCCCACGCCCGCAACCTGCAGTTCGGCCGGCTGGCCGGGGCGCAGCTGGGGCAGGTCGGTCTCGATCACCTCGCCCTGGAACTCGATCGAGCCATCCGCGATCAGGGTGAACATCGCCCCCGAAGCCGCCGAGGCGATGCCGCCAAGCTGCGCGCTGCGGCTGGCGACCCGGCCCTCCACGGGCGAGACGATGCGCGTGCGGTCCAGATTCAGTTGCGCGATCTCGCGTGCGACCCGGGCCTGCGCCTCGGTGGCCTGGGCGACCGCCAGTCCCTCACGCGCGTTGATGGCCGTGGCCTGGGCCGCGGCCTCGGCGGCGATGGCCTGATCCAGCGAGGCCTGGGTGCCGCTGCCGCTCTGGCGCAGGCTGCGGGCGCGTTCCAGCGCGGTGACGGCCTGGATCAGCGCGGCGTGGGCGCTGGAAATCTGGCTTTGGGCCTGGCTGACGCCGGCCGTGGCGCGCTGCAGCTCGGCCGCGGCCTGGTCCAGTTCCGCCTGCACCGTCGCATCGGACAGCCGGGCAAGCTCCTGCCCCTTTTCGACCCGGTCGCCCGCCTCGGCGCCCAGGGACACGATCTCGAGCCCTTCGACCTGCGGATAGACCTGCACCTCGGTCCGGGCGACCAGCGTGCCCGACAGGGGCACGCGCCGCTGCACCTCGGCCATGGCGGCAGGCTCGACCGTGACGGTCGGGACCGCGGCCGCGACAGGGGCGGCCGCTTCCTCGGGAGGGGCGCCGCCCATGGCCAGCAGGGGGCCGGGGGCCAGCAGGACAAGGGCTGCAAGAAGGAAAAGGCGCCGCATGGGTCTGATGTCTCTCTGGTGCCGGTGGCACATAAGAGCGACCATAACCCGCCACAATGGCGACGTCTGCGGCAGTGACGTGATGGTGCCTAGATGTTGACCTTGACGCCGGGCAGCCGCAGCTCGACCAGGAGGTCGCGCAGTTCCTGCCGGGCCGCGATGTTCGACATGGACAGGTTCTGCGTGCCGATGTCGCGCAGGTCCAGAAGGGTCAGTCCGCGCGGGAACAGTTCGCGGAAGATCACGCGCTCGGCAAAGCCGGCGGCCACGCGGAAGCCGATGCGGCGGGACAGCCGCGTCAGCGCCTCGCCGACCTTGCGCTTGTTGTGCATCTCGGTGGTGCCCAGGCGGTTGCGCAGCACCACCCAGTCGATCGGTCCCGCCCCCGCCTGCCCCCGCAACTGGCGCGCGGACCAGACCATCTCGGCATAGATGGACGGCCCCAGCACCTCGCCCTGGGGCGAGATGCGCGCCAAGAGGTCGAAGTCGATGAAGCTGTCGTTCATCGGCGTGACCAGCGTGTCGGCCAGCGTATGGGCCATCTGGCTCAGCTTCGTGTGCGAGCCGGGGCAGTCGATGACGATGAAGTCATGCTCGGGGTCCAGCGCCGACACGGCGGTCGACAAGGGATCCCCGCCCTCGTCGCGGGGCAGTTCGGCCAGCGTGGGTGTGGGCAGGGTCAGCGCCTCGCGCTCCAGGAAGGCCATGCGGTTTTCCAGGTAGCGGCCGAAGCTGCGCTGGCGCACGTCGAGGTCCAGCGCCCCCACGCGATGCCCCATGCGGGCCAGCGCGGTGGCCACATGCATCGAGGTGGTGGATTTCCCCGAGCCGCCCTTTTCGTTTCCGACGACGATGATATGCGCCACGAATCGCCTCGCTTCAGATCGGCGGAAGGCTAACGGGCCGGGCGGGACAAGTCATGGCGGTCCGGACGCTCACCTGTGGACAATCGCCGCCATGGACGGTTCCTTGCCGATCGCCGCTGCGGCATGAGAAAGCGCCGCCCTTTCGGGGCGGCGCTTCCGGGTTCCGGTGCCGGGGATCAGAAGCCCAGGCCGGCGTACTTGTTCTTGAACCTGGAGACGCGTCCCCCGGTGTCCATCAGCTTGGCCGAGCCGCCGGTCCATGCCGGGTGCGAGGTCGGGTCGATGTCCAGGGACATCGTGTCGCCTTCCTTGCCCCAGGTCGAACGGGTCTGGTAGGTCGTGCCATCCGTCATCTTGACGGTGATCATGTGGTATTCGGGATGGGTATCGGCTTTCATCGCGCGCGACCTCAGGCGTTGGCGTCGGCCTTGGCGGCCTTCGGCTTGTAGTTGGACACTTCGGCGATGCGGGCGGATTTGCCGCGACGATCGCGCAGGTAGTACAGCTTGGCGCGGCGGACGCGGCCACGGCGCACGACCTCGATCGAGTCGATGTTGGTCGAATACAGCGGGAAGACGCGCTCGACGCCCTCGCCGAAGGAGATCTTGCGGACGGTGAAGGACGCACCGATGGTCTCGCCGCCCTTGCGGCTGATGCAGACGCCTTCGTACATCTGCACGCGGGTGCGGGTGCCTTCCGTCACCTTGTAGCCGACGCGCACGGTGTCGCCGGCCTTGAAGTCGGGAATGGTTTTGCCGAGCGAGGCGATCTGCTCGGCTTCCAGTTGGGCGATCAGGTTCATCGCGATTGATCCTCGTCATGCTCGCGGTGGTTCCGCGATTGGTCTGATGCGCCCGAGAGCTGCGTCCTTCGGTTCGGGTCCATACCGTCGCGGTATGCCCGCCACAGGTCGGGGCGGCGTTCCTTTGTCAGCCTTTCGGCCTCTTCGTCCCGCCAATGCGAAATTGCCGCGTGATTTCCGGACAAAAGAACATCCGGGATCCTGCGGCCTTCCCATTCGGCGGGCTTCGTGTACTGCGGATGCTCAAGCAGGCCGTGGGAAAAGGACTCCTCGGCCAGAGATTCCTGATTCCCCAGCACGCGCGGTATAAGGCGAACCGTCGCGTCGATCAAGACCTGAGCGGCGATCTCTCCGCCGGTCAGGACATAATCGCCGATGCTGATCTCGGTCACGTCGAAGGCGTCCAGCACGCGCTGGTCCACGCCCTCGAACCGCCCGCAGATCAGCGTGACGCCGGGACCCTGCGCCAGACGACGGGCGATCGCCTGCGTCAGCGGGCGGCCGCGCGGCGAGAGATAGACCACCGGCAGGTCCGGCGCGGCGGATTTCGCCTCGCGCAGGGCGGCGGCCATGACGTCGGGGCGGATCACCATGCCCGCGCCGCCCCCGGCGGGCGTGTCGTCCACGTTGCGGTGCCGCCCGATGCCGTGGTCGCGCAACTGGATCGTGCGCAGCGACCACAGCCCTTCGGTCAGCGCCCGGCCCGTCAGCGACAGGCCCAGCGTGCCGGGGAAGGCCTCGGGGAACAGGGTGATGACCTGCGCGGTCCAGGCGCCCGCCAGTTCGGGCGGCGCCATCAGGTCGCGCGGCCGCAGCGTGGGGCGGACGGCCACCCGGCCATGCGAACGGGAGGGCGGCTCAGCCATCGTGGCCCCCGCCGACCGGAAACCAGCCGGTGCCCGCCAGAACCGCGCCCGCCCCCGACAGCGCCAGAGGGCCGAGGCCACCCCAGTTGCCGGACCAGCCGAGGCTGCGGGCCAGCGCCCCGCCCCCGAAATACAGCGCCACGCAGCCCAGCGCGGCCAGCGCCGTGGCCCCCGCCAGGTGAAAGGGCGAGCGCCAGGTTTCCGCAGGCGCGGCCAGCACCAGCCCGCAGACGGCGAGCAGCGCGAACAACCCGACCGACCAGCCCCCTGCCCGGCCAAGACCCGCCAGCACGGGTCCGACGAAGATCAGGGCCCGGCCGATCCACTGGCGCGAGGACGCCCTATTCATCCGAACCCGGGGGATCGGCGACGATACGCCTTGCAGCCAGGTCCACGGTGGGGACCGCCGCCCGCGTGAAGGGGATCAGCAGGATGCCCGAGGTCCCGTAAACTTCGAGGATGTCGCCCGCGCCGTGGTCATAGATGGCGCGGACCCGGCCCAGGCTTGCGCCGCCCGTGTCCATCACCTCGAGCCCGATCAGGTCGGCGTGGTAGAATTCGTCGTCCGGCAGCGAGGGCAGCGCCGCGCGGTCGGCCCAGAGCGTCGCGCCCTTCAGCGCGTCCGCCTGTTCCTTTGTCTCGATCCCCGACAGCCGGGCACCGAGGCCCCCGTTGACGGGGCGTGTCAGCTTGACGGCAAAGCGGCGCCTGCCGTCCTCGCTGAACAGTTCGCCATAGGTGGCGATGTCATCGGCCACGGCGCAGAAGCTTTTCAGCCGCACCTCGCCGCGCACGCCGAAGGCGCCGGCGATGGCGCCGACGCAGATGCGGTTGGACGGTTCAGCCATGCGGGTGCCCCCTGCCGAGCGTCAGGACAGGCGGGCGCCATGACGCGCCCGCCGGCGATCCGTGGATCAGGGCGACTCGGTGCCGCTGGTCGATTCGGACGCGTCCAGCGCGGTCTCGTCGGTCGCGGCGGGCGCGTTGGCGGCCTCGGCAGCGGCGGCGTCGCGGGCGGCGCGCTTCTCGGCGCGGTCCTTGGCGGCCTTGCCCGGCTCGCCCTTCTTGAGGTTGGCGCGCTCGGTCTTGTCCTTCACGCCGGCGGCTTCCAGGAAGCGGGCCACGCGGTCGGTCGGCTGCGCGCCCTGGCCCAGCCAGTACTGCACGCGCTCGAGGTCCATCTTGATCCGCTCTTCCGAGTCCTTCGGCAGCAGCGGGTTGTAGGTGCCCAGCTTCTCCAGGAAGCGGCCGTCGCGCGGCATGCGCGAGTCGGACGCGACGATGGCGTAGTGGGGACGCTTCTTGGACCCGCCACGGGCGAGCCGGATCTTCATGGCCATAGGTTCATCTCCTTGATATGGCGTTATTTCTGGAATTGCTCGTGATGCCGGATGACTTCCGAGATCACGAAATTCAGGAACTTGCGGGCAAAGGCCGGATCCAGATCCGCCTCGGCCGCCAGCCGTTCGAGCCGCGCGATCTGCTGGGCCTCGCGCGCGGGGTCCGAGGGCGGCAGGTCGTGCTGGGCCTTGAGCCGCCCGACGGACTGGGTGTGCTTGAACCGCTCGGCCAGGGTGAAGACCAGGACGGCGTCCAGCCGGTCGATGCTGGCGCGGTGCTCGGCGAGCACCTCGGCGGCGCGGGTGGCGGGGTCGGTCATCGGGCGAATCCAGGCTGTGCAGGCGAGGCACGGCTGATGCACAGCCGATGCACGGAAGGTATGAACCGGCCGGATGCGATCACCGGCAGGGGGGCGAAGGGCGTGGTCATTTCTTGCCGAACAACCCCGAAAGCCCGCCGGGCAGGTTGAGCCCGCCAAGCTGGCCGCCCAAGCCCTTGGGGTCCTGCAGCATCTTGGTGGCCTCGGCCATCTTGGCCGGATCGACCTCGCCCAGGTCGGGCAGCCCGCCGCCCTTGCCGGACATGGCGCGCATCGCCTGCTTGAGCATGGCGCCCTTGCCCATCTTGCTGACCTTCTTCATCGTGTCGGCCATCTGCCGCTGCATCTTCAGCAGCTTGTTCAGTTCCGCCACGTCCATGCCGGCGCCCGCCGCGATCCGCTTCTTGCGGGAAGCCTGCAGAAGCTCGGGGTTCGCGCGCTCTTTCCTGGTCATGGAATTGATCAGCGCGATCTGGCGGCGGATCATCTTGTCGTCGATGCCCGCGGCCTCGGCCTGCTTGGCCATCTTCCCCATGCCCGGCATCATGCCCATGATGGACTGCATCCCGCCCATCTTCTGCATCTGCTCAAGCTGGTTCTTCAGGTCGTTCATGTTGAACAGACCCTTGGCGAAGCGCTTCATCATGCGCTCGGCCTGCTCAACCTCCAGGACCTGCTGCGCCTTCTCGACCAGGGCCACGATGTCGCCCATGCCGAGGATGCGGCCCGCGACGCGTTCCGCATCAAAGGTTTCCAGCGCGTCCATCTTTTCGCCGACGCCGACGAAGCGGATGGGCTTGCCGGTGATCTGGCGCATCGACAGCGCCGCGCCGCCGCGTCCGTCGCCGTCCATCCGGGTCAGCACGACACCCGAGACGCCGACCTTGGCGTCGAACTCGGTCGCGACGTTCACGGCGTCCTGGCCCGTCAGTCCGTCGACGACCAGCAGCGTTTCGCGCGGGTTCGCCACGTCGCGGACGGCCTGCACCTCGTCCATCAGCACTTCGTCGATGTGCAGGCGGCCCGCGGTGTCCAGCATGTAGACGTCATAGCCGCCCAGCGTCGCCTGCTGCTTGGCGCGGCGGGCGATCTGGACCGCGTTCTCGCCCTTGATGATCGGCAGGGTATCGACGCCGACCTGCTGGCCGAGGATCGCAAGCTGCTCCATCGCCGCAGGGCGGTTGGTGTCCAGCGAGGCCATCAGGACGCGCTTCTTCTCGCGGTCCTTGAGGCGTTTCGCCAGCTTGGCGGTGGTGGTGGTCTTGCCCGAGCCCTGCAGGCCGACCATCAGGATCGGCGCGGGCGGGGTGTCGATCTTCAGCGTCTCGGGCGCGTCCTCGCCCTGAAGGGTGCGGATCAGTTCGTCATGGACGATCTTGACGACCTGCTGGCCGGGGCTGACCGACTTGGTGACCGCCGCGCCCGTGGCCTTCTGCGTGACCGCGCGGACGAAGCTGCGCACGACCGGCAGCGAGACGTCGGCGTCCAGCAGCGCCTGGCGCACCTCGCGCATGGCGGCGGTGACGTCATCCTCGGTCAGGGCGCCCTGCTTGGTCAGGCGGTCGAAGACTCCGCCGAGGCGGTCTGACAGGCTCTCGAACATCGCGGACCCTCCGCAAGAAAACACCATTTGCCCCCGTGGGCGCATCCGCGCTGACGGGGGGCGATCCCCGGACAAGGCGGGGACCGGAAGGACGACCTTCCGGGAATCGGGAACCGGATACGAGGCGGACGAGCGAAAGTCAACGACAGGGCGCCACGAGATGGGCCAGTGGCTGCGAGCCCTTCGGCCAAGACGTTAATCCAGATTCGTCTTTTGCATACTGCTCAAGGGCAAAAGCATTCTAAGGGTCAACATGACAATTATGCGAAGGCACGACAGAATGACTTTTCCAGCGGAGCCGCTTTCACCTTTCAAGGAACATGGAACATCCTCTGCCCTGCCGGTTGCTCTGGTTGCGCTCGGCTGCCTGGCGTCCAGCGTGTGGCTGATGCTGAGCGGGTCTGACCAGCAGCTTTCACGCGCCCTGATCATCTGGATGAGCGAACATCCGGACGTGGCGGCAAACCTGAGCGATTTCTCGACCCTCTACGAGGTCAAGGGGGTGCTGGCCGCAACCGCCATCTGGTGGGTCTGGTTCCGTCCCGCTGCAAGGACCCAACTCGGCCAGCGGATCGACGCCGCCGCACTGGTGGCTGTCATCATGGTCGCCATCCTGATCGGGCGCATGACGGCCAACCTGCTGCCGTACCGCCCCCGCCCGTTCGTGGACCCCGCTGTAGCGGGCGAACTGGCGCAGACGGATGCCTGGCTTCAGGACTGGAGTTCGTTTCCCAGTGATCATGCCATGATCTTCGGTGCCTTTGCTGTTGCCATGCTCCGCGTCGCTCCGCGCCTGGGCTGGTGGCTACTAGGTCTGCACGCAGTCCTGCTCGTGTCCCTGCCGCGCATCCTGGTGGGCAAGCACTATGCCTCGGACGTCCTTGCCGGCCTTGCCGTCGGCGCGGCGATCGGCTGGCTGTTGTTTCCGATCTTCCAACGCGGGATCGCGGCCGCCTGGACGCGTGTGCCGGCGACCTGGCGGCGCGAATACCTGGGTTATCCTTTCCTGTTTCTTGTCAGCTTCGAGATCGCGACGAATTTCGACGGCGCAAGGCGCATCCTGCGGGCGCTCCACGGCGCCCTGACCTGAGCCGCGCAGGCAAGGCAGGACGCCAGTGGTCGTGGCGGTCGCCGCGTGCGAGAAGGAACAGTCACACGCAGGAGCCTTCTCCATGACCCAGCCGATCAGCCGTTTCGAGATCCCCAACCTGCGGAGCCTGCCGCCCGATATCCAGGAGATGATCCGCGCCGTGCAGGAGAAGTCGGGCTTTGTTCCGAACATCTTCCTAGCGCTGGCGCACCGCCCGGCCGAGTTCCGCGCCTTCTTCGCCTATCACGACGCGCTGATGGAAAAGGACGAGGGGCTGTCGAAGGCCGAGCGCGAGATGATCGTGGTGGCGACCAGCGGCATCAACCGCTGCCAGTATTGCGTGGTGGCGCATGGGGCGATCCTGCGCATCCGGGCGAAGGATCCGCTGATCGCGGACAAGGTGGCGATCAACTGGCGCAAGGCGGGCCTGAGCGAACGGCATTACGCCATGCTTTACTACGCCGAGCTAGTGGCGACGGATGCCGACAACATCACCCAGGACGATTACGAGGACATGATCGACGCGGGCTTCACCCCCGACGAGATCTGGGACATCGGCGCGATCGCGGCCTTCTTCGGCATGTCGAACCGGCTGGTGAACATGGCCGACATTCCCCCGAACGAGGAGTTCTTCCTGCTGGGGCGGGTGCCCCGGCAGAACTGATTCAGGGTTTCAGCGCCAGCCCCCGTGCCGCCGCGTCCCGGATCGCGGCGGCATAGGTCGTCACGTCGATGGCGGTCGCCACGAAGCGGGCGCCGTCGGCCACGGCGTTGCGCGCATTCGCCTCGTCCGTCCAGAGGATGCCCGGCGCCTTGCCCGCAGCGCAGATGACCCGGATCGCGGCGCGGATCGCGCGCTGCACCAGAGGGTGGTCCAGCTGCCCCGGGAAGCCCATATCCGCGGCCAGGTCCGAGGGACCGATGAAGACGCCGTCCACGCCCTCGACCGTCAGGATCTCGTCCAGGACCGCAAGGCCCGCGCGGGTTTCCACCTGCACGCCCAGCCAGATCTGGGCATCCGCCGTGGCAAGGTAGTCGGGCACCGCGGAAAAGCCCGAGGCCCGCGCCAGCGCCGCCCCCACGCCGCGGTTCCCGTTCGGTGGATAGCGGACGGCGCGGACAAGCTGCTCCGCCTGCGCCGCGCTTTCCACCATTGGGATCAGCAGCGATTGCGCCCCGATGTCCAGCGCCTGCTTGATGGCCCAGGTCTCGCCCATCGGCAGGCGCACCACCGGGGCGCTGGCCGACCCCTCGACCACCCGCAGTTGCGACAGGATGGAACGGAGGTCGTTCGGCGCGTGCTCGCCGTCGATCAGCAGCCAGTCGAAGCCCGCCGTGGCCGTGATCTCGGCCGCATAGGCGTCACCCAGCCCCACCCAGGCGCCGATCAGGGTCTCGCCCGCTGCGAGCCGGGATTTGAAGCGGTTCTCGGGGGCGGGCATGGCGATCTCCGGCAGGTCAGGCCGGTGGAGGATGGGAAACGCGCCGCCGAGGCACAAGCAGGAACTTCGCCGGGGCAACGGATCACGGCAAGCTCCTGAACCGTCACGCCAACTTGATGCCGGGGGCACGGATCCCATCCCGGCCTGCATGCAGTTATTCTGGCACGAGTGAAACAATCTATCCAGCAGGAGACGACCATGAGTTTTGCCCGGACCTTCACCGCCGCCGCCCTGTTCGCCCTCGGCGCGGGCGCCGCCCTTGCGCAGGACGCCCCCGCGACCGTCGTCGATGTCGCCGTGGGCTCGCCCGACCACACCACGCTGGTGCAAGCCGTGACGGCCGCCGAACTGGCCGGGACGCTGCAGGGCGAAGGCCCCTTCACCGTCTTCGCCCCCACGAACGGCGCCTTTGCGGCGCTGCCGGCAGGCGCGCTCGATGACCTGCTCAAGCCCGAGAACAAGGACCGGCTGGCCGCCGTGCTGGGCTGCCACGTGGTCGAGGGCAAGGCGATGGCGGCGGATGTCGCCAAGCTGATCGCCGACAACAACGGCAGCGCCGAGATCACCACGCTGGGCAACTGCCGCCTGACCGCGACCAGCATGGACGGCAAGGTCATGATCGGGGGCGCGGACGGCACGCCCGTCACCGTGACGGCCGCCGACCTTCAGGCCGGGAACGGAGTGGTTCATGTGATCGACGGGGTTCTGCTGCCCGCCTCGTAATCCACCGCGTGCAGTGGAATGGGAAAGGGGCGCCTCCCTGCGCCCCTTTCTTCTTGCGCGGAAGATGGATCAGGCCGCCTGCGCCTCGGGGTCCACCAGCGAGACCAGATCCATCATGATCCGGTTCAGCTCGAAGTCCTTGGGCGTGTAGACCCGCGCCACGCCCATCGCCCGCAACTGCGCGGCGTCCTCGTCGGGGATGATGCCGCCGACGATCACCGGGATGTTGCCGAGGCCTGCCGCCCGCATCCGCTCCATCACGTCGCGCACCAGGGGCAGGTGGCTGCCCGACAGGATCGAAAGGCCCACCACATGCGCCTGCTGATCGCGGGCGGCGGCCACGATCTGTTCCGGCGTCAGGCGGATGCCGTCATAGGTGATGTCGATGCCGCAGTCCCGCGCGCGGAAGGCGATCTGCTCGGCCCCGTTGGAATGGCCGTCGAGGCCCGGCTTGCCCACGACGAACTTCATCCGCCGCCCCAGCCGCGTGCTGACCGCGTCCACCGCCTCGCGGATCGGCTCCAGCCCCTCGGTGCGGTTCGAGGGGTTGGGGGACACGCCGGTCGGGCCGCGGTATTCGCCATGGACCTGGCGCATGACGCCCGCCCATTCGCCGGTCGTGGCCCCGGCCTTGGCCGCCGCGATCGAGGCGGGCATGATGTTGCGCCCCGCCTCGGCGTCGGCGCGCAGGCGCGCAAGCGCCGCCTCGACGGCCGCCGTGTCGCGGGTCGCCCGCCACTGGTTCAGGCGGGAAACCTGGTCCTGCTCGACCGCCGGATCGACGACCATGATGCCTCCGTCCCCCGCGGTCAGGGGCGAGGGTTCGCCCCCCTGCCAGCGGTTCACGCCGACCACGACCGTCTCGCCGTCCTCGACCCGGTTCAGCCGCGCCGCGTTCGATTCGACCAGCCGCCCTTTCATGTAGTCGATGGCGGCGATGGCGCCGCCCATCTCGTCCAGCAGCTTCAACTCCGCCCGGGCGCCGTCCTTGAGTTCCTCGACCTTGGCCGCCACGACGGGGTTCCCGTCGAACAGGTCGCCGTATTCCAGCAGGTCGGTCTCGTAGGCCATGATCTGCTGCATCCTCAGCGACCACTGCTGGTCCCAGGGGCGCGGCAGGCCCAGCGCCTCGTTCCAGGCGGGCAGCTGCACGGCGCGGGCGCGGGCGTTCTTCGACAACGTCACCGCCAGCATCTCGATCAGGATGCGGTAAACGTTGTTTTCCGGCTGCTGTTCCGTCAGGCCAAGCGAGTTCACCTGCACGCCATAGCGGAAGCGGCGGTATTTCTCGTCCTCGATCCCGTAACGGTCGCAGCAGATCTCGTCCCAGAGCTCCGTGAAGGCCCGCATCTTGCACAGTTCGGTGACGAACCGGATGCCCGCGTTCACGAAGAAGCTGATGCGCCCGACCATGGCGGGGAACTCGGCGGGCTCGACCTTGCCTTTCAGATCGTCCAGCACCGCGATCCCGGTGGCCAGCGCATAGGCGAGTTCCTGTTCCGGCGTCGCCCCCGCCTCCTGCAGGTGATAGGAGCAGACGTTCATCGGGTTCCACTTGGGCAGGGCCTGCGCCGTATAGGCCGCCACGTCCGTGATCATCCGCAGGGACGGCTTCGGCGGGCAGATGTAGGTGCCGCGCGACAGGTATTCCTTGATGATGTCGTTCTGCACCGTGCCCTGCAGCCTGGACACGTCCGCCCCCTGCTCCTCGGCGACCGCGACATACAGCGACAGCAGCCAGGGCGCCGTCGCGTTGATCGTCATCGAGGTGTTCATCTGTTCCAGCGGGATCCGGTCGAACAGCGCCCGCATGTCGCCCAGGTGGCAGACCGGGACGCCGACCTTGCCGACCTCGCCCCGCGCCAGCACGTGGTCGCTGTCATAGCCCGTCTGGGTGGGCAGGTCGAAGGCCACCGACAGGCCGGTCTGCCCCTTGGAAAGGTTGGTGCGGTACAGTTCGTTCGACTTGGCGGCCGTCGAGTGACCGGCATAGGTGCGGAACAGCCAGGGTTTGTCCTTCTGGGCCATGCGGCGCCCCTCTCGCAAGAATCTGTCGCTTGGGGCGAGTTAAGGGACAGGATGCTGCGCCGTCAACTCGCCGCAGTGCGGCACAGGCGTAACGTGGCGCCCGCAACATCGTTTCACGCCTTGGACATATTGTTGCGTCACCTTGCGGCACATCTATTGCAATGTTGCGCTGCGGCGCATAGCACTCGATTCACAAGCCCGGCTTCTGCGCTGCGGCATGAACGCGAGGAGATCATCATGGCCCTGGACGCCCCATCCGCGATCGCCCCCTACGACGCGCCGATCAAGGACCTGTACGAAATCGGCGAGATGCCGCCCCTCGGCCATGTGCCCAGGCAGATGTATGCCTGGGCGATCCGGCGCGAGCGCCAGGGCGAGCCCGACCAGGCGATGCAGGTCGAGGTCGTGGACACCTGGGAGATCGACAGCAACGAGGTGCTGGTCCTGGTGATGGCGGCGGGCGTCAACTACAACGGCATCTGGGCCGGGCTTGGCGTGCCGATCAGCATGTTCGACGTCCACAAGCAGCCTTACCACATCGCGGGCTCGGACGCCTCGGGGATCGTCTGGAAGGTGGGCGACAAGGTCCGCAACTGGAAGGTCGGCGACGAGGTCGTCATCCACTGCAACCAGGACGACGGCAACGACGAGGAATGCAACGGGGGCGACCCGATGTATTCGCCGACCCAGCGCATCTGGGGCTACGAGACGCCCGACGGCTCCTTCGCGCAGTTCACCCGCGTCCAGGCCCAGCAGCTGATGCCGCGTCCCAAGCACCTGACCTGGGAAGAGGCCGCCTGCTATACCCTGACGCTGGCCACCGCCTACCGGATGCTGTTCGGGCACGAGCCCCACGAACTGAAGCCCGGCATGAACGTTCTGGTCTGGGGCGCTTCGGGGGGTCTTGGCTCCTATGCGATCCAGCTGATCAACGCGGCGGGCGCGAACGCCATCGGCGTCATCTCGGACGAGGACAAGCGCGAGTTCGTCATGGGGCTCGGGGCCAAGGGCGTGCTGAACCGCAAGGACTTCAACTGCTGGGGCCAGCTGCCGAAGGTCGGGTCCGAGGAATACAAGCAGTGGTTCAACGAGGTCCGCAAGTTCGGCAAGGCCATCTGGGACATCACCGGCAAGGGCCAGAACGTCGACATCGTCTTTGAACACCCCGGCGAATCGACCTTCCCGGTGTCGGTCTTCGTCTGCAAGAAGGGCGGCATGGTGGTGATCTGCGCGGGCACCACCGGCTTCAACTGCACCTTCGACGTCCGCTACATGTGGATGCACCAGAAGCGCCTGCAGGGGTCGCACTTCGCCCACCTGAAGCAGGCCGCCGCCGCCAACCGGCTGATGCTGGAGCGCCGCCTGGACCCCTGCATGTCCGAGGTCTTCCCTTGGGACGAGATCCCGCAGGCGCATGTGAAGATGATGAAGAACGAGCACAAGCCCGGCAACATGGCCGTGCTGGTGCAGGCCCCGCGCACCGGCCTGCGCACCTTCGAGGACGCGCTGGAAGCCGGCCCGCGCCGCTGAGGTTCTGAAATGCAAGGGCCGGCGCTTTGACGCCGGCCTTCTTCATTTCACCGCCCGTTACTGGGCAGGCTGGTAGGTCTGCGGCGGCTGGGCGGTGTCGGACAGTTGCGACACGTCGATTCCGGCCTCGGTCAGCGCGGCCTCGGCTTGGCTGCGGGTCTCGGCGTCGATCTGCGGCTCGCGCGCGAGGATCCAGCCGATGGGGCCTTCGGGCGACTGCACGGCGGCCCACTGGTATTTCCCGTCCTCGATGTCGCTGGCGGCGGCCACAACATAGTTCACGCCCTGGTTCTGCTCGCCCATCGAGAACTCGACGTTCAGGGTGTTGAAGTTGTTGCTCACGACCTCGGCCTCGCCGGTGATGCCCTGCGGCTGGCCGTCCTCCCCGTCGCAGCGGTTCGTGACCTTCACCGTCCCGGCACCCACCAGTTCGTAGGTGGCGGTGACGCCGCCCGCGCACATCTCCTGGAAGGGGGCGGGGGTGCGGGCGATCTCGTACCAGATGCCGGCATAGGCCTGCGGGTCGATCTCGGTCGAGGCCGTGGTTCCTGCGTCCTGCGCGAGGGCGGGCGCGGCCATCATCAGCGACGCGGCAAGGCCGAGTGCGAATCTCATCGTTGAATCTCCTGTCATCTTGCGGCGGGACGACACCCGTCCCGCCGCGCCGATCGGTCAGGCGCCCTGACGATCAGTAGTTGCCGGGCGGATCGCTGGCGGGGAAGGATTCATCCACCTGCTCGTCCACGCGGTCCCAGCCGCGGCGCGGGCGGTCGCGCATCGATTCAGGCCCCGCATCGCGGACGAAGGTCGGGCCGGCGACCTCCTCGGCCCCTTCGGCGACCTTCGGGTGGATGGCGGCCAGCCCTTCCGGGCTGCGGGCCGCGTGGCGGGCCGCGCGGCGGGGTGCGCTGTCGCGCAGGAACGAGACCGTCAGCGCGGCGATCCCGGCCAGCGCCAGCAGCGGCAGCAGCGGGTCCGAGCGGTGGTGGTGCCGGTATCTCATGGAATGTCCTTTCCTGTTGGTGGCGACGCGCCCAGGCGTCTTCAGCCGCTCAACGCCCTGACCCGGCCCTGGGTCCGTCGCGGCGAAAATTGCCGTCGGCCGTGGCAGTGCGCCGCCGGTCCCGCTAGGATGCGGCATGGAACTTTCCCCCTCCTCCCCCACCCGGCCCAGCTTCTCGCCCGACCAGGCCGAGGCATGGGATGCGCTGGCCGAGGCGCTGGCCGTCGCGGGCATCGACCTTCTGTCCGAGGAACTTGCCCCTGCCCAGCCCGGCAAGGGCCGGGTCATGGCCGTCCTCGGCAAGGCGGGATCGGGCAAGACGCTGCTGCTGTCGGAACTGACCCGCGCGCTGGTGGGGGCGGGCGTGCAGGTCGTCAGCGGCGATTACGAAAGCAAGCGCAAGAAGGACGCCCGCACGGTCGCGATCCTTGCGCCGACCAACAAGGCGGCCTTCGTGCTGCGCACGCGCGGCGTGCCCGCGACGACGATCCACCGCATCCTTTATACCCCCGTCTACGACCCGGAATACGAACGCCTGGCCGAATGGCTGACCGGCACCGGCGACCGGCCCCGGATCGAGGGGCTGACCGACGAGGCGCTGGACCGGGCGCTCATGTTCTACCAGGAACACGGCTCGATCCCCGGCGCGCTGGCGGCGGCGGGCCTGCGGGGGTCGGACTTCATCCAGGGCTGGAAGCGGCGCGAGGACCCGCTGGACATCGGTCTGATCGACGAGGCCTCGATGCTGGACGAGCGCCAGTTCGACGACCTGCGCGAGATCTTTCCGCTGCTGGTCCTGTTCGGCGATCCCGCGCAGCTTGCCCCCGTGGGGCAGTCGGGCGAGATGGTCTTCGACCGGCTGGCGGCCTCGCAGAAGCTGGAGCTGCACCGCATCCACCGGCAGGCGGACGACAGCCCGATCCTCGACCTCGCCCATGCGCTGTCGGACCCTGCCGTGGACTTCCCGGCGTTCGAGCGGCTGGTGCGCGAGGCGGCCGCCAGCGATCCGCGCGTGGTCTGGGCGGAACGGATGGATGCCGACCTGATGGCCCGCAGCCCGGCCCTGGTCTGGCGCAACGCGACGCGCGTGCGGCTGATCACCGCCTTCCGCGCGGCCCATGGCGCGCCGGGCGACCTGCTGCTGCCGGGCGAGCCGCTGGTCTGTGACGGGATCGAGCTGCCGCTGAAGCACCGCAAGAAGCGCATCGACCTCGAGGCGCGGGGGCTGATCAAGGGCGCGCAGGTGATCTATCTGGGGCCGGGAAAGAAGCCGGGCTTTTCCCGCCTGCATGTGATCGGCACGCCCGAGCCGCGCCTGTCCGCCGCCAGCATCGTCAAGATCGAGACGCCGGATGTCGAGGAGCCCTTCATCCCCTTCGCCGCCCGCATGGGCGCGACCTTCCTGCACGGCGCGGCGGTGACGATCCACAAGGCGCAGGGCTCGCAATGGCCCGAGGTGCAGGTCTTCGCCCCCGACCTGTCCGCCGCCGCCTGGTCGAACCGGACCGAGGCCGGGCTGCCCCTGTGGAAGCGCCTCGCCTATGTCGCCATCACCCGCGCGCAGGAGCGGCTGTTCTGGGTCACCCGCGCGGCGCTGGCGCGGCCCAGGGCGGGGCTGTCGGTGGATGACCTGGCGGCCGAAAGCCTGCCCCTGGAACTGTCGGCTCCCGAAGCGGAAGCGGAGTGACGGGTTGCGCCGCCGGGGCATCCGGCGGGGATATTTCAGGACAGAAGATGCGGGCTCAGGGCGTGGCCTTGCGGACCTTGGTGCCGCGCTGGGCCTGAAGCTGCTCGATGCGGTCGCGCAGCGCCTCGGTCAGCGCCTCGCGCGGCAGGCCGGTTTCGCGCGCCAGCCGTAGGATGCCGAAGTGGACGCGGGCGATTTCCTGATAGTAGCCGGCGAAGGCGAAGTTGATGGATGCCCCCGCCATCGCCCCGAAGACCGGCGTGGCCTGCGCGGCGAGCTTCTGGCCCAGCACCAGCGACAGGCGCGGCGCGATGCGGGCGATGATGCCCTGCACGGTCTGGCCGGTGATCGACAGCTTCGCGGCCAGAAGGCCCAGGTCGGTGCCGTCGTCCTCGGACATCGGCCCGGCGGCGGCGAAGACGCGCAGCGCCTCCATCCGCACCTCGTCGCTTTCGGGATCGAGCCCGTGCTCGGCCGCGATCTCGAGGATCGCGCGCAGCAGCATCGTCACCGTCAGCGGCAGTTCGACCATCGCGCCCGGCAGGCCCGCCATGCCGCCCGCCGCCCCGGACACGGTCGAGGCCAGCCGGTTGAACCAGTCGCCCCGGTCGCGGACATAGCGCCGCGACTGCGTGGCCGCGTCGAAGGCGCGGTTCAGCGCCACCAGGGTGATCCGGTCCAGCCGCTTGCGCACGAAGCCCGGCAGCCGGTCGATCAGCCCCTGCGCGCCGCCGCCGACCGAGGCCAGCATCTCCATGATCAGCCCGCCGGCGTCGTCGTAGCGGCGCGCCAGCTTGTCGATCTGGACATGGACCGACGGGTCATCGATCGGCGGCAGAATGGCTTGCCGTGAGCTGATGCTTGTCGCGGGCATGGGGACCGTCCTTCGTAACCTCGACCTCGGCGCAGGATGAGCGCAGATCGGGGGCATCCAGTTCCGCAAGCCCCGCCAGCACCTCGGGCCGGGTCTCGCGCCTGACTGCGCCCCGCACCCCAACCCAGGCGCCGGGGCGAAGTTCCAGCCCCAGCACCCGGTCGGGGTTCGTCGGGGGCGGCATCTCGACATGCTCGAGCTTGCTGAATCCGAAGCGGCCGTAATAGGGCGCGTCGCCCACCAGCATCACGCGTTCCCAGCCCATCGCGGCGGCGCGGGACAGGCTTTCGCGCATCAGGAACCCGCCCAGCCCCTCGCCCTGCGCGGTCGGGTGGACGGCGACCGGACCCAGCAGCAGGACGGGCTTGCCGCCCACGCGCACGGGCCAGTAGCGGATCGCGGCCACCATCGATTCGTCGGGGTCGCCCGCGCGCATGGTCAGGCACAGCTCGCGCACCGGGGGCACGCCGTTGCGCAGCCGATAAGAGGACAGCGCCGTGCGGCCCGGCGCGAAACACAGGTCCAGCAGTGCCTCGACCTCGGGCGTGTCGGCGTCTGTTTCGGGGCACAGCGTGTACATCGGACCTCATCGCCGCAAGTCGCGCGCCCTTAGCACCGACCCGCGAGGGGGGAAAGAAACAATGCCGTGCAGGAGGTTGCCGCAGGTGGCGGGCGTGTTCATATGGCCGCGCCGCAGCAGGAAAGGTCCCGCCCCATGTTCTATCGTCCCGAAGCGGGCCACGGCCTGCCGCACAATCCCTGGAACGCCATCGTGGCGCCCCGGCCCATCGGCTGGATTTCCACGCGCGGGCACCAGGGCGACAACCTTGCCCCTTATTCCTTCTTCAACGCCACGGCCTACGTTCCGCCGCAGGTGATGTTCGCCTCGACCGGGGCCAAGAAGGACCGGCCGAACACCAAGGACACCGTGGCGCAGATCGCCGAAACCCGCGTCTTCTGCGTCAACATCGCGGACGGGGCGCTGAAGGAGGCGATGAACGCTTCCTCGGCCCCGCTTGCGGCGGGCACCAGCGAGTTCACCGCAGCGGGCCTGACCGCCCTGCCCTGCGAGACGATCGACTGCGCCCGCGTGGCGGAGGCGGCGGCCAGCCTGGAATGCCGGGCCACGCGGATCATCCGCCTGGCGGGCGAATCGAACCACATGGTGCTGGGCGTCGTCACCGGCATCCACCTGCGCGACGACTGCGTGGTGGACGGCCGCTTCGACCTGTCACGCAACGGCTGGCTGGCACGGATGGGCTATCGCGATTATGCGATCGTCACCGAATTGTTCGAGATGGAGCGCCCGGCATGAACCGGCAGAAAAGCGTCAAGGATTACATCCGCACCATCGTGGATTTCCCGCACGAGGGGATCCTGTTCCGCGACGTGACCACGCTGTTCGCGGACGCGCGCGGCTTCCGCATCTGCGTGGACCAGTTGCTGTCGCCTTATGCCGGCATTCCCATCGACAAGGTCGTGGGGCTGGAAGCGCGCGGCTTCATCCTGGGCGGCGCGGTGGCGCACCAGCTGACCACCGGCTTTGTCCCGATCCGCAAGAAGGGCAAGCTGCCCGGCGCCGTCATCAGCCAGGCCTATGCCCTGGAATACGGCGAGGCCGTGATGGAAATCCACGACGACGCCATCCGCCCGGGCGAGCGCGTGCTGATCGTGGACGACCTGCTGGCCACGGGCGGGACCGCCAGCGCCGCCATCGAGCTTTGCCGCCGCCTTGGCGCCGAGGTCGTCGGCGCGGCCTTCGTCATCGACCTGCCGGAACTCGGCGGACGGCAGGTGATCGAGGCGCTGGGCGTCGAGGTTCACGCCCTTTGCGAGTTCGACGGGGTGTAAGCCTCCCGCGCCTCGGGCATGGGGAACACCCGGTCATAGACCCAGTTATAGGCGTAGCCATAGACGATGTAGAAGACCGCGATGGCAAGGTCGAACAGGAAGGCCTGCCACAGCGACACGCCCAGCATCCAGGCGACAAAGGGCAGCAGCAGGACCAGCAGCCCGCCCTCGAACAGCAGAGCGTGCAGGGCGCGCAGGGGGTGGGTCTTGAGGACGCTGCCCCGCAGCCGCAGCATCGCCCGGTCGAAACCCAGGTTGTAGACATAGTTCCAGGCGGTCGCGACCAGCGAGGAGACCACGCCGATGACGCCCAGGGAATGGGCGTCGAAGCCGGTCAGGATCGGGCCGCCGCCGATCATCAGGACAAGGCCGACCAGTTCGAACACGATGGCGTGGCGGATGCGGTCAAGGGTCGTGCGCATGGGAAACGGTTCCTTTGCGGGCCGTCCCGAATGCTGCCCATGACGGGGAAGGTCGTCCTTCGCCGCCCGATATAGGCCGGGCGGCGACGGGGTTCAACTCAGGCGAGGATCGCGCCGGGGTTCATGATCCCCTGCGGGTCCAGCGCCGCCTTGATCGCCCGCATGGCCGACAGCTTCACCGGGTCGCCCCAGCGTTCGAGGTCCGCGACCTTGAGCCGTCCCACCCCATGCTCGGCCGAGAAGGAGCCGCCGCGTTCCACCACCATCCCGTAGATCGCCTCGGGCAGCCTGAACCGAAGGTCGGCGTAATCCGCACGCGAGCGGCCTGCGCCGGGGAAGACGTTGTAATGCAGGTTGCCGTCGCCCAGGTGGCCGAAGCAGTTGATCCGCATGTCGCCCATGCCCGCGATCATCGCGCCCGCGTCCTCGATGAAGCGCGGGATTTCGGACAGGGGCAGGCTGATGTCATGCGAGGAGATCGCGCCGATGCGCCGGTTCGCCTCGGGCAGGTGCTCGCGCAGGTTCCAGAACTCGGCGGCCTGCTGGCCCGACTGGGCGATGGCGCCGTCCAGCACGAGGCCCTCCTCCATCGCCTGTCCCAGCAGGTCCTCGACCGCCGCGTCCGGGTCGATCCCCTTCGGCAGCGACAGCTCCAGCAGAACCGACCAGGGCGCCCCGGGCAAAGGCTGGCGGATTTCCGGCAGCGTTTCGGCGACAAAGGCAAGGCCCTGCCCCGAGATGAGCTCGAAGGTCGTGACGCAGCCCGCCATCATGCCCTGCGCCAGCGACAGCAGTTGCAGCGCCGCCTGCGGGTCCGGCACGGCCAGCATCGCCGTCGCCACCGCCGCCGGGCGGGGCGCGAGCTTCAGCGTGGCCGCCGTGATGATCCCCAGCGTGCCCTCGGCCCCGATCATGAGATCGCGGATGGAATAGCCGGTGTTGTCCTTCCGCAGCCGCTTGAGGTCGCGCAGGATCGACCCGTCGGGCATCACCGCCTCGATCCCCAGGCAGAGCGCGCGGGCATTGCCCCAGCGCAGCACGCCCGTGCCGCCGGCGTTCGCCGCCAGCACGCCGCCGATCTGGGCCGTGCCCTGGCTTGCCAGCGACAGCGGGAACTGGCGGTCCACGGCGGCGGCGGCGTCCTGCACCTGCTGCAGGGTGACGCCGGCTTCGGCCACCAGCGCATCCTCGTCGGGCCAGACGTTGCGGATGGCCGTCATGCGTTCCATGGACAGGACCAGCGGCGCGGGCCCTTCCGGCATGACCGATCCCGCGACCAGACCGGTCCCGCCCCCCCGCGGCAGCACCGCCACCCGCGCCTCGGCGCAGGCACGCACGACCGCCGCCACTTCCTCGACGTTGCGCGGCACCGCCAGCAGCCCGCCCTGCCCCGCGAAATAGCCGCGCGGCTCGTCCAGGTGCCGCGGCTCGAGCGGACGGACGACGCCCTCGGGCAGCGCCGCGATCAGCCGGTCATCGGCGGGGTTCAGCATGCAGTTCTCCTTTGCCCAAATATCCCGGGGGAGCCACTCGCCAGAGTGGCGGGAGCAGCGCCCCCTTCTAGCCCGCCTCGGTCCGCCCGCGCCGGTCGGCGCGCAGGATCGAATAAAGCACGTGGTTGCGCCAGCGTCCGTTGATCTGCAGGTAGGACTGCGCAACGCCCTCGTACTTGAAACCGCAGCTTTCCAGCGCGCCCCGGCTGGCCACGTTCTCGGGCAGGCAGGCGGCCTCGATCCGGGACAGGTCCATCAGGCCGAAGGCATGACTCACCACCGCCCCGATCGCCTCGCGCATGTAGCCCTGCCGGGCAAAGGGCGCGCCGACCCAGTAGCCGAGCGTTCCCATCTGCGCCGGGCCGCGCCGGATGCCGTCCAGCGTGATCGCCCCCAGCAGCACGCCGTCCTGACGCACCAGGAACAGCGGCAGAGAGGTGCCGCTGCGGCTTGCCCGCGCGGCCCAGTAGACACGGTTGGTGAAGGCGCGGCGCGACAGGTGGTCGGCATGCCAGACCGGTTCCCAGGGCGTCAGGAACTCGCGGCTTTCCGCACGCAGGCTTGTCCAGGCGGCAAAGTCGCCATGCGCGGGCAGGCGCAGCACCATGCGCTCGGTTTCCAGCCGGGGCGCATGGCGGCGCAGGAACATCAGGCGGCGAGCCGTTCGGCCAGCGCCTCGCGCAGCGGCGCCTTGCGGACGGGACCGTAAAGCGCCAGCGCCGGCTGCGCCCGCGCGATCATGCGCTGCGCGTGGTCGCGCACGTCGCCGGCCGTCACCGCGTCGATGCGCCGCGCAACCTCTTCGGCATCCGGCACCCGGCCCCAGATCGACAACGCCCGGGCGATGCGTTCCGCCTGCCCCGAGGGGCTTTCCAGCCCCATCAGCAGACCGGCCTTCAGCTGCGCCTTGGCGCGCGCAACCTCGGCCTCGCCCAGATCCTCGGCCGAGCGGCGGATCTCGTCGATGGTCAGGTGCGCGAGGTCCGCGACCTGGTCGCCCGAGGTGCCCGCATAGATCGTCACCATGCCGGTGTCGTCATGAAAGCCCGACTGCGCGAAGATGGAATAGCAGAGCCCCCGTTCCTCGCGGATCTTCTGGAACAGGCGCGAGGACATGCCGCCCCCCAGCGCGCTGGTCCAGATCTGCGCGGCATAGAAGTCGGGGTCCAGGTAGCCCGGCCCCTCGAAGGCCAGCGCGAAATGCGCCTGTTCCAGCTTCTTGACGCGACGGGCCTCGGTACCCTGCCAGACGGCGGCCTCCCGCGCGACGCCCAGAAGCGGCGTGAGGTGGCCGAAGTTCTCCTCGGCCTGCCGCACCAGCGCGTCGTGATCGACGGCGCCGGCGGCGGCCACGATCATCTGGCCGGGGCCGTAATGCTCGCCCACGAAGCCCGCGAGATCCTCGCGCGAGAAACCCGAGACGCGTTCGGCGGGACCGAGGATCGTGCGCCCGATCGGCTGGCCCGGATAGGCCGCTTCCTGCAGCCAGTCGAAGATCACGTCGTCGGGGGTGTCGAGGCTCTGGCCGATCTCGGACAGGATCACGCCGCGCTCGACCTCGATCTCGCGCGGGTCGAAGGCCGGGTTCAGGACGATGTCGCCGATCACGTCCAGCGCCAGCTCCACGTCGCCCGACAGGACGCGCGCGTAATAGGCCGTCACGTCGCGCGAGGTATAGGCGTTGATGTAGCCGCCCACGTCCTCGATGGCTTCCGCGATCTGCAGGGCGGACCGGCGCGCGGTGCCCTTGAAGGCCATGTGTTCCAGGAAATGCGCGATGCCGTTCTGTTCGGCGCGTTCGTCGCGCCCGCCGGCATTGACCCAGATGCCGACGCTGGCGGAATGCAGTCCCGGCATCAGCCGCGTGGCGACCCGCAGGCCATTGGGAAGAGTCGTGATCTGGACGTCGTTCAAGCCATTCTCCGTTCAAGGATCAGGGACTTAAGCGCCTCGTTGTCGTTTTCAACCCGGGTCACCCGTTCGGGCAGGTCGAACAGCCGGGCCATGTGGGGCGGCAAGGGCGGGCGGATGCCGATGGCCTGTTCCACCGCGTCGGGGAACTTGGCGGGATGGGCGGTGGCCAGCGTGATCATGGGGACACCCGCCTTGCGATACTCGTCCGCGACCTTGATGCCGACGGCGGTATGGGGGCAGACGACCTCGCCCGTCTCGGCGCGGACGCGGGCGATGGTCGCCAGCGTCTCGGGTTCTGACACCCGGCCCGAGTCGTAGATTTCGCGCAGGTGCTGCAGCGCACCTTGGGGGATGCTGAAGGAACCGCCCTTCAGTTCCTGCATCAGCTGCGCGACGGCCGCGCCATCGCCGTCCAGCGCGTGGAACAGCGCACGCTCGAAGTTGGAGCTGACCTGGATGTCCATGGACGGCGAGACGGACGGCTCGACCCGGCCGACCTCGTAGCTGCCGGTCCGCATGGCGCGGTCGAGGATGTCGTTCTGGTTCGTGGCGATCACCAGCCGGTCCACCGGCAGGCCCATGGCGCGGGCGATGGTGCCCGCGAAGATGTCGCCGAAGTTGCCGGTCGGCACGGTGAAGCTGACCGGGCGGTGGGGCGCCCCCAGCGACACGGCGCTTGTGAAGTAATAGACCACCTGCGCCAGCACCCGCGCCCAGTTGATCGAGTTCACCCCGGCCAGCCCCACGCCATCGCGGAAGCCGTGGTCGTTGAACAGGTCCTTCAGCCGCGCCTGCGCGTCGTCGAAGGTGCCGTCGATGGCGAGGGCATGGACGTTGGCGTCGTCGGGCGTCGTCATCTGCCGCCGCTGCACCTCGCTGACCCGGCCGTGCGGGTAGAGGATGAAGACATCGACGTTCGGCAGGCCGCGGAAGGCCTCGATCGCGGCCGAGCCGGTATCGCCCGAGGTCGCGCCGACGATGGTGACGCGGCGGCCCTCGCGGGCCAGCGCCACCTGGAACAGCTGGCCGATCAGCTGCATGGCGAAGTCCTTGAAGGCCAGCGTCGGCCCGTGGAACAGTTCCAGCAGGTGATGGCCCGGCGCGAGCTGCACCAGCGGCGCGCGCGCGGCATGGCCGAAGCCCTGGTAGGCACGGCGGATGGCCTGGCGCAGTTCGTTTTCGGAAAAGCTTTCCGCCACGAAGGGCTGCATGACCCGGAAGGCGGCCTCCTCGTAGGACTGCCCTTCCAGCGCCGCGATGGCGCCCGCATCCATCTGCGGGATCGCTTCGGGGACATACAGGCCGCCGTCGCGGGCGAGCCCGGTCATCATCGCCTCGGCAAAGGGCAGCACGGGCGCCTGCCCGCGGGTCGAGATATAGCGCATCGTCTTCCCTTCAGTCGGTTTGCCGCCGGATACGCCACGCCAGCGCCATTGTCATCCCGAAGCAGATCAGCGCGAAGGTGAACCACTGCACCGCATAGGACAGGTGGTTGTTCGGGATGCCGCCGATGTCCAGCGGCATCGGCATCACACCCTGCGCGTCGCCCTGAACGGCGCTGGCGACGACCAGCACGGGTTCGGTGCCCAGATGCTCGGCCATGCGCGGCACCTCGCGGGCGAACCAGATCCCGGCCTTCAGGTCCGGCTCGGGGGTCGAGCGGCCCTTCTCGTCGGGCCAGTGCAGGTTGCCCGTGACCGTCAGCGCCACGGAAGGGCGGGCCGCGTGGCGGTCGTCCTGCGGGATGAAGCCCCGGTCCACCATGATCCGGCGGCCGTCATCGGTCTGGAAGGCCGATATGACATTGTAGCCGCCGCCCAGTTCGCGCGTGCCGGACAGGACCAGGATCTCCTCTCCGGTGGTGCGGCCCGGGACGATGACGGGCAGGTAGCGCATTGAGGGATCGATGGCAGGCGGCAGGGGACCGGGAGGCTGCTCGATCCCGCGCTGGATGGCGGCAAGCTGCTGGGCCTTCCACTCCATCCGGTGCAGCTGCCAGACGCCGAGGGACGCCAGCACGGCGGTCAGGGCAAGGCCGGGGATCAGCAGGACAAGCAGGCGGCGCAGCATGGGCAGGTGCCTTGAGGGGGCGGCAACGGGGCGGAAGGCCCTGAAACGGCGAAAGCGCGCGGGGACGGGCCCGCGCGCCTCGGGGATCGGATGCGGGGATCAGCGGCCCCAGACGTAGATGGCGGCGAAGAGAAACAGCCAGACCACGTCCACGAAGTGCCAGTACCAGGCGGCCGCCTCGAAGCCGATGTGCTGGCGGTCGTTCATCTCGCCCCGCATGAAGCGGATCAGGCAGACCAGCAGGAAGATCGTCCCGATGATGACATGGACGCCGTGGAAGCCGGTCGCCATGAAGAAGACGCCGCCATAGACGGTGTCCGACAGGCCGAAGGCCGCGTGGCTGTATTCATAGGCCTGCAGGAAGGTGAAGGCGACGCCCAGGATCACCGCCACGGCCAGCCCGCGGATCACCGTCTTGCGGTCGTTGTCATGCACCAGCGCATGGTGCGCCCAGGTGACGGCGCAGCCCGACAGCAGCAGGATCAGCGTGTTGATGAAGGGCAGGTGCCAGGGATCGAAGGTTTGGATCCCTTCGGGCGGCCAGACTCCGTCCACGATCGGGCTCATCTCGCCCATCGGGTAGAGCGCGTTCTTGAAGAAGGCCCAGAACCAGGCGGCGAAGAACATCACCTCCGAGATGATGAACAGGATCACGCCGTAGCGAAGGCCGATCTGGACCACGGGCGTATGGTCGCCGCTGTTGCCCTCGTGCGTGACGTCGGACCACCAGCCCCACATGGTGTAGGCCACCATCAGCGCCCCGACGGCGAACATCGCCCAGGAGGGCAGCCCCAGGACGCCCATGCCCTTCATCCAGAAGACCGCGCCCATCAGCATGATGAATGCGCCGATCGCGCCCAGGAACGGCCACAGCGAGGGCGGCAGGATGTGATAATCGTGGTTCTTGGCGTGGGCCATGTCGCGGGCTCTCTCTGGGGTCGTCGTGGGCGTTCAGTTTAGGGCGGTCGCCGGGGCTGCGTCCACCTCGGCGCTGGCCGATTTCTGCGCGTCCTGGCGGAAGAAGGTGTAGCTGAGCGTGATGTCGCGGATATGCCCCGCGTCGCGGTCGTCCACCATGTCGGGGCTGACGAAGAAGGTCAGCGGCATCTCGATCCGTTCGCCGGGGGCCAGCGTCTGCTCGGTGAAGCAGAAGCACTCGATCTTCTCGAAGAAATAGCCCGCGTCGTCGGGGGCGACGTTGTAGGTCGCGCTGCCGGTCACGGTCTGGTCCGAGGTGTTGACCGCCTCGTAATAGGCCATCGCGGTCTCGCCCAGGCGGACGGTCATCTCGGTCTGCATGGGACGGAAGGTCCAGCCCAGGTCCGGCATGACGTTGGCGTCGAAGCGGACCCGCACGGTGCGGTCCAGCACGCGGTCAGCGCCCTGGGAGGCGACCTGCGTGGTGCCGGCGAAGCCCGTCACCTGGCAGAACCAGGAATAGAAGGGCACCGCCGCCCAGGACAGCGCGCCCATGGTGACGACCACGGCCAGCAGCCGCCAGACCAGCCGCCTGTTCGCGTCAGGCCGCGCGGTCATGGCCGCACCGGCGCGGGTTGCGCGTTGGGCAGGGCCGCGCCGGGCGTGCCGGGTGCGGCCACCGGGTTCGCCGCCGGCCCGGGCAGCGCCGAGGGCGCCGGGGTCTGCGGGCGGTGATCGAATGCCTGCATCGTGTCACCCTGCCGGATCTTCACCACCGACAGGATGAAGACCAGCGCCACGAACAGGGCCAGCACGATGCCCAGCCCGATGTTACGGCCGCTGCGACGGCGGTGCAGTTCATGTTCGGCCTGCAGTCCCATCACCATGTCCCCAGCGTGGCCTGGACCGCCAGCGCCGCGAAATGCAGCGCCAGGTAGTACAGCGACAGGCGGAAGAAGCCCTTCTCGGCGCGATAGCCGTCGGCCTGCGCCTGTTCCTCGGTGCGGCGCAGGATCTGCCAGCCGCCGCGGATGAACAGCGCGTTCAGCACCAGCGCGACCGCCATGTAGACCGGCCCGCCGACCGACGTGAGGCCGATCGCCACCGCGAACGGGGCCAGCACCAGCGTATAGCCGAAGACGTGGCGGCGCGTGGCTTCGCGGCCGTGCGTGACCGTCAGCATGGGCACGCCGGCGTTGTGGTAATCCTCCTTCATGAACAGCGCCAGCGCCCAGAAATGGGGCGGGGTCCAGAAGAAGATCAGCGCGAACATCAGCAGCGGCTCGATCGAAAGGCCGCCGGTGGCGCAGGCCCAGCCGATCATGGGCGGGAAGGCGCCCGCCGCGCCGCCGATCACGATGTTCTGCGGTGTCGAGCGCTTGAGGAAGACCGTGTAGATGACCGCGTAGAAGAAGATCGTGAAGGCAAGGAAGCCGGCCGCGAACCAGTTGGCCGCAAGCCCCAGCATCAGCACGGACAGGCCCGACAGGAACAGCCCGACGCCCAGCGCCTCCTCGGCCGAAACGCGGCCCGCGGGAACGGGGCGCTTGCGGGTCCGGTTCATCACGGCGTCGATGTCGGCGTCGTACCACATGTTCAGCGCGCCCGAGGCGCCCCCGCCCAGCGCGATGAACAGCACCGACGCAAAGGCCACGACCGGGTTCACCGACACGGGGGCCACATACAGCCCGACAAAGGCCGTGAAGACGACCAGCGACATCACGCGCGGCTTCAGCAGCGCGACATAGTCGCCGAACTCGCCCTCGCCCCCGGCCGCGATGCGGGGGGACGCGGACTCATATGCGCGGATGTCGCTCACCGGCCTGATCAGTTCGCCTGGGCCAGCCGCACGGGCGCGGCGGGCAGGTGGGACGAGGCGTCGGCCGACATGGTCGTCTTCGCCTCGGCCAGCCAGGCGTCATACTTCTCCTGGCTGACGGCCTTCACGACGATCGGCATGTAGGCGTGGTTGATGCCGCAAAGCTCCGAGCACTGGCCGAAGTAGACGCCTTCCTTGTCCACCTCGAACCACAGCTGCGCGATCCGGCCGGGCACGGCGTCCTGCTTCACCGCAAAGGCAGGCATCGCCCAGGAGTGGATCACGTCGGTGGCCGTCACCTGCATCAGCACCGTCGCGCCGACCGGGACCACGATGGGATTGTCGGTGGCCAGCAGATACTCGTCCTCGGTGTAGCCGTAGTCGCCCAGTTCCTCGCGCGCCAGCATCAGCGCATCGAAGGCGATGGCGTCGTTGGGATATTCGTAGGACCAGTACCACTGGTGGCCGATCGCCTTGATGACCAGGTCCGGGTCGGACGGCATTTCCTGCGACCGGAACAGCGCCGGCAGCGAGAAGATGCCGATGGTCAGCAGGATCAGGACAGGCCCCACCGTCCACAGCACCTCGACCGGGGTGTTGTGGGTGAAGCGCGCGGGCACCGGGTTGGCGCGGCGGTTGAAGCGGACGATGCACCACAGGATCAGCAGGCAGACAACGATCGTGATGCCGGTGATGATCCACAGCACGAAGCGGTCCAGCCACTGCTGGTCATGCGCCAGCGAGCTGGACGCGGGCTGGAACCCGATCGCGCCGGGCTGCGGCTTGCCAATGATCGGCAGATCGCCCAGCACGTCCTGCGCCATCGCCGTGCCCGTCATCGCCAGGTTCGCCGCGAGGAGGCCCGCCGCCATCAGCCCTGCCGTCACGCGGCCCCTTGCCCAGTTCGCCATTCGTCGATTCCCGTTCTGTCCTGCGTCTCGACAGGGTCCGGTCGGGCCGGCCGCGGACGGCGCCCTTCTCCCCATCGCGTCATCTTGTCACAACCACATCTGACGCCACCCGACAAGCCATTGCTATCGACTTGTCCCCAAAAAACCCCTACCTCCGGTGGCAATCATGAGTGATCGCTTCGACCCCTTCGCCGACCTGATCGACCCCGACCGGGCCCTTGCCATCCTGCGCGAGGCGACGCTCGGCGCCGAGGATGGCGAGCTGTTCCTGGAACGCGCCCGCGGCGAAAGCCTGGTCTTCGACGACGGGCGGCTGCGCAGCGCGGGCTACAACGCCTCTCAGGGCTTCGGCCTGCGCGCCGTGCGCGGCGAGGTCACGGGATACGCCCATTCCACCGACATCACCGAAGCCGCGCTGCGCGACGCGGCCTCCATGGCGCGGCTGGCCGTGGGCACCGGCGGCGGCGTGCTGGCGCCAGCCCCGGCCGGGCCGGGGCCGCGGCTTTACACCGACGCGGACCCCGTGGGCGGGATCGAGTTCGGCGCCCGCATCGCCACCCTGCGCGACATCGACGCCTTCGCCCGCGACCTCGACCCGCGCGTGGTGCAGGTGACGGCCTCGCTCGCCTCCTCGCTGCAGGAGGTCGTGATCCTGCGGCCCGAGGGAGGCATCGTGTCCGACATCCGCCCCATGGCGCGGCTGAACGTGTCGGTGATCGTGGAATCGAACGCGCGCCGCGAAACCGGCACGGCGGGCGGCGGCGGGCGATTCGGCCTGTCCGCGCTGATGGAGCCCGCGCATTGGCAGGGTCTGGTGCGCGAGGCTCTGCGGATCGCGCAGGTCAACCTGCGGTCCGTCCCCGCGCCCGCGGGCGTCATGGACGTGGTGCTGGGACCGGGCTGGCCCGGCATCCTGCTGCACGAGGCGGTGGGCCACGGGCTGGAAGGCGACTTCAACCGCAAGAAGGCTTCGGCCTTCTCGGGCCTGATGGGCCAGCGCATCGCCGCGCCCGGCGTGACGGTGGTGGACGACGGCACCCTGCCCGACCGGCGCGGCTCGATCACCGTGGACGACGAGGGCACGCCACCCCAGCGCAACGTGCTGATCGAGGACGGCATCCTGGTGGGCTATCTTCAGGACCGGCAGAACGCCCGGCTGATGGGGGTCGCGCCCACGGGCAACGGGCGGCGGGAAAGCCACGCGCACGCGCCCATGCCGCGCATGACCAACACCATGATGGACCCCGGCACCGACGATCCGGCCGCCATCCTGTCGGGCCTCGCGGACGGCATCTATGCCGTGGGCTTCGGCGGGGGCCAGGTGGACATCACCAACGGCAAGTTCGTCTTTTCCTGCACCGAGGCCTACCGCGTGAAGAACGGCGAGGTCGGAGAGCCGATTCGCGGCGCCACCCTGATCGGTGACGGCGCCACCGCGCTGCGCCAGATCCGGGCCGTGGGCAACGACCTCGCGCTGGACCCCGGCGTCGGCAACTGCGGCAAGCAGGGGCAGTGGGTGCCGGTGGGCGTGGGCCAGCCCACGCTGCTGATCGGCGGGCTCACGGTCGGCGGCTCGGCGGCCTGACCGGGCCGCGCTAACGGAATCTTAACCAATCCCGTGCGAGACCGTCCCTGCGGATGAGGCAGGGACCGGCTTTGCAGGCGCGATCGTTTTCTCTCGTTACCCCCGAAGCCCCACCCACCCCGAGGGAAGATGACCTTGCGGTCCTTCGCCTCATCCGCTCGCGCCGCGTGGGACCGGCGACCTTTCACCGCCTTCTGGCCGAACACGGCAGCGCGGCCGCCGCGCTCGAGGCCCTGCCCGGCATCGCCGCCGAGGCGGGGATCGAGGGCTACGCACCCTGCCCCCCCGGCGTTGCCCAAGCCGAACTCGCCGCCGGAGCGCGAGCCAAGGCGCGGCTGATCCGATTCGACGACCCGGCCTATCCGCCCCTTCTGGCGACCGTCGCTGATGCGCCGCCGGTGCTGTGGATGCGCGGCCGGGTCGAGGCGCTGGAACGCCCTGCGATCGCGGTGATCGGGGCGCGCAACGCCTCTTCGCTGGGGCTGCGCATGGCGCGGGGACTTGCGCGCGGCCTTGCCGAGGCGGGGCTGACCGTGACGGCAGGCCTCGCGCGCGGCATCGACACCGCCGCGCATGAGGCAAGCTGCGACGCGGGCACCGTGGCCGTCATGGCGGGGGGCATCGACGTCATCTACCCGGCCGAGAACCGCGCCCTGGCCGATCGCATCGCCGAGACCGGCTGCCTGCTGACCGAGCAGCCGCCGGGCGTCGAGCCGGTCGCCCGCCACTTTCCCGCCCGCAACCGCATCGTCTCGGGCCTGTCGGCGGGCGTGGTGGTGATCGAGGCCGCCCACCGCTCGGGCAGCCTCATCACCGCACGCTGCGGCGCCGATCAGGGACGCGAGATCATGGCGGTTCCTGGCCATCCGCTGGATGCCCGCGCCGCCGGCTGCAACGCGCTGATCCGTGACGGCGCGACGCTGGTGCGCAACGCCGAGGATGTCATCGCGGCGCTCGGGGAGAGCGGCGCGGTGACGCGGGCCGCCCGGGGGCAAGCGCCGGAAGGGCAGCGGATTGGAGTTGATTCCGGCGTGCCCCGCTCGGGTGCCGCGGCGGTGGCGCGCCGGGAGGACGAAACCGGACCATCGGCCTCGCCTGATCCGGAGGGGAAAGCGTGCCCGGGGATCTCCGGCCCCTCTGCCACATCACCGGGGATGGAGGCAGGCCCGGCTCCTCGGCAATCGCTGCAGGACCCGAAGGCGCGCGGCGCACCGGCGCAGGCTCCGGGCGCAGACCTCGTCGAGCTGCGCCTCCGGCTGCTGGACCTGCTGGGTCCCTCGCCTGCCGAGGAAGACAGCGTCATCCGCGACCTCGGCGTCTCGCCCGCCCATCTCGCGCCTGCGCTTCTCGACCTCGAACTCGAGGGCCGCGTCATCCGCCTGCCCGGCGGCCGGATCGCCCTGGCGGGATAGAACAGGGATGCTGGCGGCCCGAGGGACCCGCAGCGTCCTGTCGGCAAGGTCTCTGGGGCGGCAGGCCGGCCCGCTTGCAGCAAGCCCGCGGGCGGCAGACGGCGCGGAAGGCGTGAGGGGGCCTTCGCAGCCTTGCCGGCGGGCATGGTGATCCCTGCCGTTCAAGGTTCTGTGGGGCCGGCGATGAGGCCCCTTCGGGCGGCAAGGAAGAAAGGCGCTTAGGGACGGTGTCCCGTTTCGTGCCCGGTATCCCCCCTCACGGGCCGATGCGGCTCTGGGTGCTTGTGCCTCTCTCAAGCCGGGACTTGCCATTTCAGGACCTCCCTGCTGCGTTCGGGCACCGTCGTGATCCACGGCGCCGGCCCGCATGCCCCGACCGGTTCATCCGGGTAGCTGCCGCAAAGGAGCATGCCGCGCGACAGGGAGAGGATGGGTTGCCCGTCCGCCCCCATTGTCCTGCGTTGCGGGTGGCGTTCGTGCGGTTGTTCGCAGGATTGACCGAAGGGCCCGGTCCCGACTTGACCGGCGCGCCCAGCCGCTGTCAGCGCGCTTCCACGGACGAGAGGCAGGGGAGGACCGGTCCTGCAGCAGAGCGGACCATGACAGCACCGACTCTCGGCTGAGCGCCCTGAGGCTTTCCCGGACGGCCGTCCTGGGTGCAGCCGCAGCAGCCTAGACGGCAAGCGCGGCCCCGGCCGCCTCCGGTCCGGCCGGCAGAGCCGATCGCGGCACGGACGGCACGGCCTCGCCATCCCGGAAGGCATCCGGGGTGCCCAGATCGGCAATGGGCGGCTCATGCGCCAGGGCCCGGACGGACGCCTGCTCGTGCTGGGTCCAGCCGCTCGCCGGGGCGGTCGCGCCTTCCGCGCCGCCGACCAGCCGCAGGGCGTGGCGGCCGGCGAATTCCCCCAGCTTGCCCCGGAACAGGACCTGCCCCCCGGTCGTTTCGAGCGTCGCGGCCGAAAGGAGGGCCGCCGGCAGGGCAATCGTGTCGCCCGGAGACAGGCTGCGCAGTTCACCCAGAGAGATCATGCGCCGGCCCAAGATCCCGACCAGATCGATGGGAACGGTTCTGACCGTCCCGGCCAGAGAGCCCGCCGGGCAGATTTCGCCGGCCGCTTCGGGCGGCGGCTCCTCGGGCTTGGGTTCAAGCAGAATGGCTCTTGTCTCGGCCTGCCGAACGGCCGTGGCGACCGGAAGCGCGATGACCATGCGCCCGTCGCGCTGCCCGGCGTTTCCCGCGCGCAGATGGACCGACAGCAGATGGAACGCCGTGTCCTCGAGCATCAGCCCAAGGGGGCGCGCGTCATCCAGGAAGCTGGCGTATCGGAAGCCGCGCAGGCCCTCGAACCCCGGCTGCGACGCAAGCTCGTCGCCCAGCTCGAACAGGCAGGCATTCACGAGATCGGCGCAGATCGCGCCGTCGGTCCGGGTGGGACGGCGCATCGGAAGGACACGGGAGGAGACGCGCCCGACCGCCTGCATCTCGATCACCGAGGCGAGCAGGCCGGGGCAGATCGCCACTGCGCCCAAGGCCTCGGCAGGCCCCTCGGCCACAAGGATCAGCGCAGGTTCGGGCAGACACTCGGCCAGTTCCGCAAGCCCGGCCTGGCGCACCTCGACGCGGTCGAAGAACAGCGGCAGGCCATGCACCCGCTCGGCCGCGCGGCCGAGCGCGCCGGAGATGATCCGTTCGGGCGGTCGGGGGACTGGCCTGCCGGGGGATGACTGCGGGGGATCCTCGGTCGCCCCGGTCGCGCGGCGGCGCGCGGCCAAGGCGGCAACGTGGCGTCGCAGCACTTGCCCGCCCCGAGCCGTCGCCTCCGTGCTGTCCGCTGCGCCCTGCATCGTTCGTCCGAATCGCCGTGGTTCCCTGCAACAACTGTCGCAGGCAAACCTTACCACCCGGTTAGCGGCCTAGAGGGCCAGCCCCCTGCGGCCCGCAAGATCGGTGAAGAACTGCCAGGCCACGCGGCCCGACCGCGACCCGCGCGTTGCCTGCCATTCGATCGCCTCGGCACGCAGCACCTCGGGCGCCACGTCCAGCCCGTAGGCCGCGCAGTAGCCCTGGATCATGGCAAGGTATTCGTCCTGCCCGCAGGGATGGAAGCCAAGCCAGAGCCCGAAGCGGTCGGACAGCGAGACCTTTTCCTCGACCGCCTCGCCCGGGTGGATGGCGGTCGCGCGCTCGTTGTCGATCATGTCGCGCGGCATCAGGTGGCGCCGGTTCGAGGTCGCATACAGCACGACGTTCGGCGGACGGCCCGAAAGCCCGCCGTCCAGAACGGCCTTCAGCGACTTGTACTGCGCGTCATCGCTGGAAAACGACAGGTCGTCGGCGAACAACAGGAAGCGGCGGTCGCTGTCGCCCAGGATCGCCAGCAGGCGCCCGACCGAATCGAGGTCGTCGCGGGCGATTTCCACCAGCACCAGCGGCAGTCCCCGGGCCACGGCCTCGGCATGGGCCGCCTTGACGAGGCTGGACTTGCCCATTCCCCGCGCGCCCCACAGCAGCGCGTTGTTGGCCGCGTGGCCCCGCGCGAATTGCAGCGTATTGGCCAGCAGCGTGTCGCGCGCGCGGTCTATGCCGACAAGCTGGTCCAGCGGCACGCGGGAAACGCGGCGCACGGGCTCCAGCCGGTCGGGGGCGGTGTGCCAGACATAGGCCTCGGCTTCCGTGAAGCTGGGTGCGGGGGCAGGCGGCGGCGACAGGCGGTCCAGCGCGTCGGCGATGCGCGTCAGCGCGGGATCAGTCGTCATCGACCCAGAGCCCTTCGGCGCGCAGCTGCGCCTCGCGCTTGGTTTCGATCCGCTTCACCAGTTGGATCGCGATCTCGTAAAGCGCGTAGATCACGGAAAACAGCACCAGCTGGCTGATGATGTCGGGGGGCGTCACCATGGCCGCCAGCACCAGGATCAGGATGATCGCATAACGGCGCATCGAGGCCAGCCCCGCCGCGGACACCAGCCCCGCCTTGCCCATCAGCGTCAGGGCCACCGGCAGCTGGAAGGACAGCCCGAACGCCAGGATGAACTTGGTGGTCAGCGACAGGTATTCGCTGATCGACCCCTGGAACACGATCCCCGCCATCTTGGGGTCGCTCGGGACCGGTTGGGCCGGGTCATCGGGCAGGGCAAGGGGCCCGCTCTGGAAACCGAGGAAGAAGTCGAAGGCCCAGGGGAGGATGATGAAATAGGCAAAGGCCGCGCCCAGGGCGAACATCACCGGCGAGGCGATGAGGAAGGGCAGGAAGGCCTGCTTTTCCGAGCGGTAGAGACCCGGCGCGATGAAGCGCCACAGCTGGTAGGCGATCACCGGAAAGGCGAGAATGAAGCCCCCGAACATGGCGATCTGCATGGCCAGGAAGAAACCTTCCTGCACCTTCAGCATGATCAGCCCGCATTCCTGCCCGCGCTTGGCCAGCGCCCCGCAGATGGGGTGGGTCAGGAAGTTGAAGACCGGCTGCCACACGAAATAGCACAGGATCGCGGCCACGACGAAGGCCAGCACCGACCAGATCAGGCGGGTGCGCAGTTCGGCCAGGTGCTCGATCAGCGGGGCCGAGCTGTCGTCGATCTCGTCAGGACGTTGGGCCAAGCCTCAGCTCCGGTCGGTGCGGCGAACCGCGTGCAGGCGGCGGGCGCCGGGCTGCGGCTCGGCCGAAGGCGCGCCGCCGGCCAGGGGTGCGGCACGTGCGGGCGTGGCGGCGACGGGTGCCGCCCGCC
>NZ_NSJZ01000068.1 GCF_002287065.1 Paracoccus salipaludis | reverse complement strand
AAGATCCACATCGGAATTGACGAGCAGACGCTGGAAATACGCGCAGCCGAGTTCACCACCAGCAACGTGGGCGATGCGCCCATGCTGCCCGATCTGCTCGACCAAATCCCACCGGATCAGGAGATCGCCAGCGCCACCGCTGATGGCGCCTTTGACACCCGCAAGTGCCACGATGCCATCGCCGCCCGAGGTGCTGCCGCAGTCATACTGCCCCGCAGAAACGCCAGACCATGGAAACCCGACACTCCCTATCATGACCGGATCTCATGACAAGGGACAGTCAAAACAATCCGCCCGTTTGGGCGGTCACTCAAAAACCTGTTCCGAAAAACGTGCGTTTGATGGAAAATCCTTGTACTTGTCCAAAAATATCTCCGGGACAGGTAATCGGACGAGTTGATTTATGGATGAGTTTGCGGACACATGGACCTTGCAAGGTGCCTTGGCAGCGTCCTTTCCCGAATGGAGGATCCATGACCCTTATAGGATATGCCCGTGTTTCGACCATCGAGCAGGATCTCGCCCTTCAGCTCGATGCCCTCCATGCTGCCGGCACAACCCGCATCTTCGAGGATCGCGGTGTGTCCGGTGCCAAAACCGAGCGGCTTGGGCTGAACGCAGCGCTCTCGTTCCTCCGGGACGGCGACACCCTCGTAGTTTGGAAGCTCGACCGTCTCGGGCGGTCGATGACGCATCTGCTGCAGACCGTTTCCGACCTGGAGAGCCGCGGCGTGGGCTTCCGGTCGCTCACCGAGTACATCGACACGACCACCTCGACTGGACGGCTCGTGTTCCACATCTTCGGTGCTCTCGGCCAGTTCGAGCGGGATCTGATCCGCGAACGGACGAACGCGGGACTCACAGCGGCCGCGGCCCGAGGCCGAAAGGGCGGCAGGCCTGCCGCCGCCACGCCTGAAAGGGTTGCACGTGCCCAGCAGCTCATTGCGTCCGGCCTCACAGTGCGCGAAGCGGCCGCACGCGTGAAAATCGGCAAGTCCGCTCTTTACGCCGCGTTCAAGGCTAATGCCAACATCCATGAAGCGGACAAATAGCGCCATCAGAACCCTACCAAATAACGCACTAATCTACAGTGGTCTATTTTAGTACCGGCCGAGATGTCTAAAATACGAACGTTAGTGCACGTGGTATCCGCATAGCCTAGGCTCCAGACCTATTGATCTTCAGAGCCAAAACAGAACGGTGGCTGCGAGGGCGATTGCGGAGAAGAAGGTTTCTGGGCATCGGTCGTATCGAGTGGCGACGCGTCTCCGATCCTTCAGCCGACCGAACATGATCTCAATGCGGTTGCGCCGCTTGTAACGCCGCTTGTCGTATTTCACAGTCTTCTTGCGGGACGACCTGCCTGGGATGCAGACCTTTATTCCTTTATCCTCAATAGCCTCTCGGAGCCAGTCTGCATCATAGCCCCGATCCGCAACCAGCCAA
>NZ_NSJZ01000067.1 GCF_002287065.1 Paracoccus salipaludis | reverse complement strand
TCTGAGCGTCGGACACGCCCATACCCCCATACCTGGCCTTCAGCTTGTGAGACACGTGGCCGGGCTCAGCCCATGGCGCCGACAGACCTCCGCAGCTGCCAGGCCGTCAACGCAGTGCGTTGACCCTGCTCCTTGATCATCCCGATGATCTGCGCCTCGGTGAAGCGGCTTTTCCTCTTGTCGTCTGCTCCTGCGTGGCGAAGCAAACTCTACATCAGACCGAGGGACGTCCCGGGGAGCAGGTCAGAGGGCAGGCCACGGAGGATGAACTGATCCGACAGCACGTCAATGACGTCCATCGACCGGAGCCTGCGACTGATCCGGATCGCCAGGCACTCTCGGGTGAACTAGTCGATTAGGTTGAGCATGCAGAACTTCCTGCCATCATGGGTCGGGCCTCGACAAAGTCGTAGAACCACACATATTGGGGCGCTCCGGCCGCAGGCGGATGCACGACCCGTCGTTCAGCCAGAGCCTTTCCTTCTTCGGTTGCCTTTGCGGGACCTTCAGCCCCTCCCGCCGCCAAATCCGTTCCACCCGCTTCACGTTCACCGCCCAGCCGGCATTCCGAAGCAGCGCCGTGATGCGGTGGTAGCCGTAGCGTCCATACTGGCTGGCGAGCGTGACGATGTCGGCGGTCAGCGCTTCTTCATCGGTCCGCCCGCGCGGCACCTTTCGCTGTGTGGAGCGATGCTAACCCAGGACACGGCAGGCGAGGCGCTCCGACATCTGGAGCTTCTGCCGAACGTGCTCGATGCAGGCGCGGCAGCTGGCGGGACTCAATAGTTCCCAAGGCAACCTCACGCAGGATCAGCTTCTGCAGCGTCAGTTCCGACACCGCCTTCCGCGGCCGCTCGTTCTCCTTCTAAAGATCCTTCGAGCGCTTGACCTGGCCGCTCTTCAGCCCGCCGGACTCCTTGCGCCCCCGTTAATAGGTGGACTCGGTCACGCGAATCGAGCGCACCGCCTTAGCGGCCAACTGGCCCTGCGACACTAACACATCAACCTGCCGGAGCTTGGCAACGATCTCCTCGGGCTTATGCTTCTTCTGGGGCACTCCGTCGTGCTCAATCTGGCTCGGAAGCCTACTTCAAGGAGGATCACCTATCAGGTAGTAGGCCACGTCGCTACTGCAAGATGGGTGGCTTCAAGCTTGCGATAGCAAACCAGAACCCGATCTTTGACAATCGAAAGATTATACTTTCATCGCCATGTGGCTCTGTTGCACAAATCGGCTGTAGGACTCATCTTGTGAACCCAGCGTGGTAGCTGGGGCGCATGAGCAGACCCACACCCCCGCCTACAAGACCAGGAACTGGCCCGCTTATAACGAAGCTCTGAAGCGCTGTGGCTCGCTGACGATCTGGTTCGATCCCGAGATGACGTGGGAGGCCAGTCCAACCGGCAAACGCGGCCGACAGCCTGACTACAGTGAAGCAGCCATCCAGGCCTGCCTGACGATG
>NZ_NSJZ01000066.1 GCF_002287065.1 Paracoccus salipaludis | reverse complement strand
TCAAGATCGTCGAGCGCGGCTCTCTCGGCCCGGTCTTGAGGTCCTCGACCGTCTGGCGCTTGCGCCATTTAGCAACGGTCTTCGGGTTGATCCCAAGATCCCGGCTCAACGTCGCGAGCGAAGCTTGCGATCGTTGTATTGCAGCTCTGACGGCGTGCGTGGTCGTGGCGCTTCCGTGACGAACCTGGCCCATAATGCTTCCTTCCATTCCTGAGAAAGGATCGCACCATCAAACCGTGGGATCAAACAGATCCATTACGGTGGACTCTGTTCCGGGAGATGGAGAGATCGACAGCACGACGGTCAACCTTCCTCCAGGCTGGTCGGTTCGGATCGTCAATCTCGACGAAGACTTCAGTGAAACTCCCTCCTTCAAGGATTGGTCTTACGAAGTCCTGAACGCAGACGGTCTGAGCGTGGGGACCTTAAGCATCCGCAGCAATGACATCGATGGTGTGCCCTGTTTTGCGCAGGGAACCGTCTTGGAGACCTCGCGGGGATTGGTGCCGGTCGAGCATCTTCGGGTTGGCGACCTGGTGGCAACCCGCGACAACGGGTTTCAACCTGTCCGCTGGATCGGTGAACGCCATCTTGGCATGCTGGCTCTTCTCGCACAGCCGCAACTGAGGCCGATCCGGATTGCCGCAGGTGCCTTGGGTGAGAATACCCCCGTATCCGACCTCGTCGTCTCGCCGCAGCATCGCATCCTGGTGCGCTCCAAGATAGCGCAGCGGCTGTTTGGTGCGGCTGAGGTCCTGGTCGCGGCCAAGCATCTGCTGGCGCTGAAGGGCATAGAGATCGCTGAAGACATGGCCGAAGTCAGATACTTCCACATCCTGTTTGATCGGCACGAAGTGGTGTTTTCAAACGGAGCGGAAACCGAGTCCCTTTATACCGGCGCCGAAGCTCTCAAGGCCTTGGGGGAAGGCGCGCGGGCCGAGATTTTCACGCTGTTCCCCGAATGGGAAGAGCAGAGCAATTCCCGCGATGGTGCCAGGCTTCTGCTGAGCGGCCGGCAAGGCCGTAACCTTGCGGCTCGGCATCTGCAGAATAACAAGGTTCTAAATGCATGATCCCTTGGCGTGGCTCTGTTGCACAAATCGGCTGCGGGTCGAGGTTTCCCTTTTGCCGGGGCAGACTCATCCCACGGCTTCAGTGAGGGGTATGCCAAGTGCGGTGAAGCCGTTCAGGACGGCGACCCGGATCTGAAACTCGGCAACCTGTCGGTCGAAGTCCCTGGCATTCAGACGCTGGCCCAGCAGCTTCACACAATGCGTCTTCGTTTCGACGCGGCTCCGGCGGTGGTAGCCGCTCCATCGTCGTCAGATGGTTCGCCCGAAGCGATGTGAAGCGCGCAGAGCTTCGTTGCGCGCAATCGCTCCGGGAGTGTCGGGTTTCCATGGTCTGGCGTTTCTGCGGGGCAGTATGACTGCGGCAGCACCTCGGGCGGCGATGGCATCGTGGCACTTGCGGGTGTCAAAGGCGCCATCAGCGGTGGCGCTGGCGATCTCCTGATCCGGTGGGATTTGGTCGAGCAGATCGGGCAGCATGGGCGCATCGCCCACGTTGCTGGTGGTGAACTCGGCTGCGCGTATTTCCAGCGTCTGCTCGTCAATTC
>NZ_NSJZ01000065.1 GCF_002287065.1 Paracoccus salipaludis | reverse complement strand
CCCAGGCGATGCACGATCCATTTCTTGTCGATCGCGCGGCCGGGGGTTGCCTCGAGGAGCCCCTGCCGGGCCCAAAGCTGATAGGGCACATGGTCGCGCCGTTCGGCTTCCTCGAGCCCGTCACGGGGCGCCCAGAACCAGGCGCGCACGTCGCCGCTGTCGGGGAAGAACGCGACAAGGGCCGTGAGGTCGGTTGTGGCGCTGAGGTCGAGCCCCAGATAGCACCGCTGCCCTAGCAGGTCGCCCGGCTCGGCCGCACATGCCCGCCAGTCCCGGCCGCTGATGAAGCGCGCCGTCGCGTCCACCGCCTGATTGAGATACAAAAGCCGGAATGACGGCTCACGGGCGGGCAACCGCTGCGCCTGCGCTGCCGCCGTCCGCATTTCCTCGAGGCTGCGGAAGTCGCCAAGGGCAGGGTTGCAGGCGAACCACGTTTCTTCCGCCCAAGGGTCGGCCTTTTCGTCGGCGCCGAAGATGGTCGCGTGAAAGCTCGGGTCTTCCACCTCGCCCGCCAGCACGTCCCGGCCATAGGCAACCAGCTCGCTCATGATGCTGGTCGCGTCGGCACTCATGGTCGAGATGGTAATCATCAGCGGCTCAGCACGGGCGCCGGTCCCGGTCAGCAGGTTGTCGTAAAGCTCGCGGCCGTGCCATTGGGCCAATTCGTCGGCGCAAACGAACGAAGGGCTCAAACCATGAGCCTTCCGGGCGTCAGAGCTGAGGGCCTGATAGGTGCTGCCGGTCTCGCTGTCCTCGAGGCTCTTGTTGAAGTGCCGCACGATGATGCGGTCGCTCAGGTCTTCGTCGGCCTCGATCAGCGCCAGCATTTCGCGGAACAGCAGGGCCGCCTGGTCGCGGTCAGCAGCGGCCGAAAAACACTGCCCCCGGCTCTCGGCTTCGGGCCCTGCCAGATGCGCCAGGCACAGAGCGGCCGCTAGCTGCGTCTTGCCGTTCTTCCTCGGGATTGCCACCAGGGCTTGCCGCACCATGCGCTTGCCGTCCGCGTCGGTCGCATAGATGCCGCGCACAATGTCCTTCTGCCAGTCCCGCAGCTTGAACTTGCGCCCCGCGTGGGCCCCGGCCGTGATCTTCAATCCTTCGATGAAGGCAATGACGCGCTCGGCACGGGATAGGCCGCGCTTCTGCCACGCCGGGCGGCGCTTCGGCTTGTCACTCTCGGCTTTCGCCTTCTTTCCAACGGGTTTCGCACCCGGTCCACGCAAGCCCATAGCGGCCCCCTTTCAGTCTGCACGCTAGCATGTCCTAGCATATGCTAGCAATCTAACTGTGAATGAAGGGTGGGCGCCGGTCCGCAGGCTTGAGGCTCTAGCGATGGAACCGCCCCTAGGGGTCGCTCAGCGGGCCGCTGAGGGCCGGTCATGCTGTCGGGGTGCTTGGGTCGTGGGTGGACCCGAGGGCCTGTCAGGGGCGCTCAGGGCGCGTTCCACGGGTCGTCCGGGTCGCGTGGGGTGCCGTCCGGGTTGCAGCCGCGCAGGGTCCATGCCTCGCCCTGGTCGAGCATGTCGGCTGCGGTCTTCTGCGTGTGATGGGTCTGACAGAGGCTTAGGAGCTGGTCGATGGGCGGGAAGGCCGGGCCGCCGTTCCTGATCGCCTTGATA
>NZ_NSJZ01000064.1 GCF_002287065.1 Paracoccus salipaludis | reverse complement strand
TGTAGACGCAAAGTAGAATTGTCGCTGTCTGGCAAAGTAGAACTGTCGCCCTCACCCTGACCTTCGGGGTTCAGCGTGAGGGCTGCGGGATGGGACTGGTGCTGATGAGCGAGCATGAGCTTCAGCGTATTGAGGTGCTGGCGCAGGTTCTGGACGGCAGCATGAGACCGAGAACAGCAGCCAATGTGCTCGGCTTGAGCCTGCGTCAGGTGCAGCGGTTGTTGCGCGACATCCGCGAACATGGCGCTGTTGCCGTCCGGCATGGTCTGCGCGGCCGACCGTCGAACAACCGGATCAGCAGTCTGAAGCGCGACTACATCCTCTCTGTGGTCCGCGAGAGCTATGCCGATTTCGGGCCGACACTGGCAGCCGAGATACTGGCCGAGCGCCATGGAATCCAGGTTTCCAGCGAGACGCTGCGACAATGGATGATGGCGGTCGGCCTGTGGCAGAGCCGCGCACAACGCCTGCGGGTTCACCAGCCGCGGCTGCGGCGCGAAGCCCTGGGTGAACTGGTCCAGATCGACGGTTCCGAGCATCGCTGGTTCGAGGATCGTGCTCCGGCCTGCACGCTGCTGGTCTTCATCGACGATGCGACCGGCCGGCTCATGCAGATGCGCTTTGTGCCTTCGGAGACCACCTTCGGTTATTTCAAGGCGCTGGAGGGTTACCTTCAGGAACACGGCCGGCCTGTCGCCTTCTATTCGGACAAGCACAGCGTCTTCCGGGTGAATCGCACCGAGGCGCGCAGCGGCCATGGGATGACCCAGTTCGGCCGGGCGCTGAACGAACTCAACATCGAGATCCTGTGCGCGAACTCCTCGCAGGCCAAGGGCCGGGTCGAGCGCGCCAACCGCACCCTGCAGGACCGCCTGGTCAAGGAACTGCGGCTCGCGGGCATCAGCGACATGGCCGTCGGGAATATATTCCTTCCCGGCTTCATCGCGCGTCACAACCTGCGCTTCTCCCGGCCCCCTGCCCGGTCCGACGATCTGCACCGGCCGCTGAACATGCCAGCGTCAAGGCTGTCCGAGATCCTGTGCCTGCGCGACCAGCGACAGCTGAGCAGGCAACTCGTCGTTCATTACGATCGCAAGCAGTTCATCCTGGAGGACAGCGAACACGCCCGCAGCGCGATCGGGCAGTATGTCGAGACCTATGCCTTTGCCGATGGCCGGTTCGAGATCCGCTGGAAAGGCATTCTCCTGCCTTATCGAGCCTATGATCACCATCAGCAGCGCGTCACCCACGCGTCGATCACCGAGAACAAGCGCTTGAGCGAGGTGCTTGCCTTCATCCAAATGCAGCAGGACGCCGCGCCGCCCGAGGTCGGACCTGTCGGCAAGCAGCGCACCCGCTATGAACCGACCAGCAAGCCGAGGCGCGGGAACAAGGGTTGGGTGGAAAGGCGCCAGGAGCGGCGCGCAGCCGAGCAGGCTCAGGCGCGGCATGCAGCCGAATGAGGGTCGAGGCGATCAGAGCAGCGGCGATCCCTGCTTCCCCGCATGTCCGGGCCGGGCTGCGATGGCGGAGGTCTCCGCCCGACCCGGCCATGCTCCGGCGGGTCCAACTGCGACATTTCTAAATTGCCCCGACAGCGACACATTAACTTGGTGACAACA
>NZ_NSJZ01000063.1 GCF_002287065.1 Paracoccus salipaludis | reverse complement strand
AGGCCGTGCGGAAGTCAGGACTCCCTCGCAGAGAGGGCCAAGAAGGGGCGAGGGAGTTCGCTTTTTGGGTTTTGTAGACACAAATCATTTCCTGCTACCTACCCACCCCCTTCTTCGCCCGCTCAGCCACCAGAACGAGCAGCTCACGTCGCGGCACGCCCCTCCGCGGCCGCGTTGCAGTCGCCAAGGAACGGAGCGCGGCCGAGGAGGGGCGTGAAGGGCTCCCGTTGCACTGGCTCGCGGGGGGGGGCTGAGCGGGGATCGACAGGGCCGAAAACCGGGTTTGTAAACATTCGACAGTTCCTGCCACTTCCATCCCCTCCCTTTTCGGATCGGGTTCCTGCCCCGATGGGCCAGAGAGGGCGGCAAAATGGGAGGCGGCGAGGGAGTGAGGGGGCGCTCCCGCACGGGGATGCCCCTGAGGGGCTCTGGGAAGCCCGCTAAGGTGCCTCCTCGCATTTTCCGTCATCCCACAGCCTGAAGAACCGTGAGTCCCCTCAGCGGCCCGGAAAACAAGTTTGTGCGAAGAGGCGGGCGCTGGATGTCTGCAACTGAGTCTCGGCCGCAGCAATGTTCTTCCCGGCTTCTCATTTTTTGGTCCGGTTCCGGCTTGGCTCCCGGTTCGTTCCCTCGATCTGGCGACGGACAATCGCGACGTGAAGGGTTCCCTTGCTTGGCGCCCGGGTCGAGCTGGCTGCCGGGGAAGGCGGGAGGTGCGGGCTGAAGAGCCGAAGAAGGGGGCAGTTGTCTGGCAGGAAATGCACGATGTTTACAAACTTGGGAAACCCCCTGCCCCTGCCTTCCAGACCCAGCGCAGCCCATCATGGGAAAGCTGCGTCATGTCTAACGGCGACAGGTCGATGTGACGCGCGGCCGACATTGGGGCTCCGAGTGCGAAAAGTACCGCAGCGCGCATTGGGCCAGCGTGAGTTATGGCGACTATCAGCCCCCCTTCGGTGGCGCGGACGCTGAGCCAGGTGCTCATGCGCGTGTGAAGCGTGACGAAGGAGTCGCCGTCGTGGGGTGCGGTGGCGGGGTCAGAAATCCATGCCGCCAGCCCCTGCGGCTCCTCAGCCATCACGTCGGCAGGATCGCGACCCGCCCAGCGGCCGAAATTCGCCTCGGCCAATGCGATATCTGGCGTTGCGGAAAGGCCCATAGCCGCAGCAGTCTGCGTGGCGCGGCGGGAGGGGGCGGCAAAGACGCGCGGTCCCGCAGGCAGCGTCTGTGCCAGTGCCGCAGCGCGCTTCAGCGCGTGCGGAGGCGCGGGCTCGTCGCCTGGAAAGGTGACCCGAGCCGGAGCTGCTGCGCAGATCAACCAGATCCGTGTCAGCATGAGCTTCGGGCGCAAGCTTCCTTGACAGTATCGTGGCGGGACCGGAGGGTCATCATGATAGTCGTGTCTCGGGAAAGCCGGTGAAATTCCGGTGCGGTCGCGCCACTGTAACCGCCAATATTGCGGGAGCCAGACCCCGTGCACGCCTTCAGTCCTTTCACCCCGGACGCGTATCCGGAAGGAGATCGCCATGACCTACATCACTGCCGCCCCCGGCACTCACACAGCTCCGATCCCCCTGCGCGAGATCGCCCCATGGGCCATTTTTGCTGGGCTGATTGCGCTCCTGGCACTGTATTTTGTCAGCACCGAACAGGGCGCCGTTGCGGTGTTCGACGGGATGTACGTGCATGAATTCGTGCATGATGCCCGCCATCTCCTTGGCTTTCCCTGCCAC
>NZ_NSJZ01000062.1 GCF_002287065.1 Paracoccus salipaludis | reverse complement strand
GCCTCCATTCATACCCTCCGGCGCCTCCATTCATACCCTCCGGCGCCTCCATTTTTACCCTCCGGCGCCTCCATTTTTAGACTTCTAGTGTCAGTGTCGGGTGTCGCTGGAGCGTAGCGACACGCGACACGCGACACCCGACACTGCGGCGAAACTGGCGGCTTGCGCCGCGCGCCTCCGAGACTTGCCAGGCCTTGGATCGGCGCTGCGCCTCAGGGGCGGTGCAGACGGCAAGGGCAATTCCCCACCTGCCACACCGTCTTGGCGGCAAGGTGGCAGGCTGAAGAAAAAGCTTCCTGATAGACGCCGAGCTTCCTACATTACGTTTGTGTAGACATCATCTTTGAGCATCCATGAAGGTCACGGGCTTTGACTGGGACGAGGGCAACTGGCCGAAGTGCGGCAAGCACGGGGTCAGTCGTGAGGAGATCGAGGAGGTGCTGTCGGGCACGCCTGCCGTGATGCCCGATCCTTTTCCCGAGGAACCGCGGATGCGGGCCATCGGGACCACCGTAGCAGGCCGGTACGTGTTCCTGGTCTTCATGCTGCGGCAGATCGACGGCCAGACCCGCCTGCGGCCCATCAGCGCCCGTTACATGCACCAGAAGGAGATCGCGCATCATGAAGGCACCCGTTAAGCCCATGCCGTCCCTGCGCAGCGATGCCGAGGCGGAGCAGTTCGTGGAAACGGCCGACCTGACCGAGTATGACCTTTCAGGCTTCAAGCCGATGCGGTTCGAGATCGAGCCGAAGGCGGCTTCGCTGAACATGCGCCTGCCTGCCGCGCTGCTCGATGCGGTGAAGGCCAAGGCCAGGGCTCGCGGCATCCCCTACACGCGCTATGTGCGGATGCTGCTGGAAGCGGACGTGGCCCCGCCTCGGTGAACTGACTGGCGCTGCGCCTCGGGCGCGGCCCGGGTGGCACTAGCAGCTCTCTCACCGGCCAGGCCCCTTCGGCGGCAAGGTTGGCAGGCTGAGAAAACCAGAAAGCTGCAAAGAGGCCCTGTGGCGCCCCACAGGGAGCTCTCAGCCTATGCACAGGGAAACTCACCCGAGAAGCCGAGACGGGCCTCTACGGGGCCTCTGCGGGGCTCTGGGAGGCCATTGCTGTCCGATCCTTCGGTGCCATCGCCAGAGCGGCATATCTGTCACCTACTTCCAAATCGTTGCCTCACAGGCTCACCCAGCAGGGTTCAAGAGCGGCCCTGAACCACCCTGATCTGTGAAGGCTATTTTCGGATGTGTGTTAATGGCAGGAAATATAACTTGGATACTTCACAGCCTCCAAGTTGGATACTTCACACATGCCGAGACGCAAGTTCAGCCGCCTGACGAACGAGCAAAAGCAGACCTTGAGGGGCGAGCTGGACGCGAAGGTGCCGGTGACGGAGCTGGCGAAGAAATACGGGGTCAGCCGCCGGACGATCTACAACCTCAAGAACCGCTGGGACGAGCGCCTGCCGCAATCGCGCAGCAAGGTGCTGACGGTGCGGGTCAGCACCGAGGACATGGAGCGGCTGGACGCCCTGGCGGGGGAGCTGAACCTGAGCCGGGCCGACACGGCGCGGCGGGTGCTGCTCTACGCAGCGGGCGTCTACCACATCGAGCCGCCGGAGGCGGGCGAGATCGCGGAACTGACCAAGGAGGTGTCCGCGATCGGGCGGAACGTGAACCAGGTGGTGCGGGCCATGAACGCGGCCGTGCAGCGCGGGCAGAAGATCCCCCGCCTGCAACTGGACCAGTTAGCCCACCAGCTGCACCAGATCGCCCGGGACAACGACAAGACCCGC
>NZ_NSJZ01000061.1 GCF_002287065.1 Paracoccus salipaludis | reverse complement strand
ACAAGAAGGGAGCGCTTGAACTCGAGCGCAATTACAACGGTGAAGATCATTCCGAACACCACCTGGAAGGTGGCGTAATCGAGCGTGTCGAACGCTCCCAAGACCAACCGGTTCACGACCTCGCGCATCAGCGCCCAAACCGACGCCACGACGATAACCGCAATGATGGCGCTGAGGACGAAAATGACGACCTGTTCGAACTTCTCGTAGAGCGTCATCGCCGACCATTGTTCACGGGTTAGCCCTGATGGTTTCAGGTCTTTCATCAGTACCCCTCGAAGTTCCCCCCGAATAGACAAGCTCTCCCTGGCTTCGCCGCAGACCGGGATCATTCGGGAATTCTTTACCTGCGATGGAGCCAGGAACCAATTGTTATGTGTCGAGAGCCGGGACTCCGGGCCCAGACTATCGATCGTTCCTCAGTCTTCCTGCGAAAGAGCCCCGCCGCTGGTCTCGTTTGCGGCGGGGCTCCATTAGAGGTTCTCTTTTAGTTGAAGATGCGCGTTCGAAGTTCCTCGAACCGGGTCGCAATCGTTTCGAAGATCCCTCCGGTATCCTCCTGCGCCTCAATCTGACGGTCCAACTCATCCAGCGCCTCATGCAGATCCTCGAAATCGCTTTCGCGGCCGTAGCCGAGCGCTTCGGCGATTTCGAGTTCCTGGCGTGCCGCCTCAACATAGTCGGCGGCCGTCAGATCGGCATCTTCAGTAGCGGCTTTGTCTTCAGTAGCGGCTTTATCTTCAGTAGCGGCCTTGTCGTTTGCCGCCTCACCGTCGTCATTGAGCAGAGCTTTGGCCTTCTCGATCATCGCTACGGCTCTGAGCGGAGGCAGGGCGACCACTGTGTCGGTCACCACCTGGGTGCTCAGTGCGGCGTTGAGTACCGTCATCGCTTCGTCGGTCTTTCCGTCATCAAGCAGTGCCGTCGCTGCAAGGATCGCGTCGGGATAGGTCGCAAGCGGAAGGCTGGTTGTCCGGATGACAACCTCGGACGCGAACCCGCTCAGCAGCGGTCTCGCTTCCTGGAACTTCCCATCGTCGACCAAGTCCGCGATCTGTTTGCCGAGTCCTCGGACGGCTTCGACGCTGCCCAGAACGTCATAGATGACATGATCGATCCGTACGGGCGCCAAAGCGAGATCCGGTTCACGCGCGACGACGGTCTCGAGCTTCCCCGTGGCCAACGCGAGCGCAGCAATCGCCGCATCTGTATCGCCCTTCTCGATCGCGGCGATCGCAGCGTTCGTTTCATCGAGCGCGTCGACCGCCTCCTGGATCACGGCGGTGCGTTTATCGGCGAGCTGTGAATCGGTTTCGGCGGTCACGCTCTCTTCGACCTGCTCCCGGTTGACCGCCTGCGCTTCAGCTTCCGCCTGAGCCGTATCCTGAGACCAGGAAGGGCCGGCGCTGACAATCAGCAGGGCCAAAGCTGTTCCCGCGTAAAGATTCCTGAGTTTCATCAGTCTGTTCCTTTCGGCTGTGATTGGCTCTACGGCGGTTTCGCCGCAGAGTTGGCACGATCAATGCCCGGATCAGGCCTCCTTGACCGCGATTTTCCTGACCTTGGCTTGGGCTTCGGGCGTTTGCGGCAGCTTGATCGTCAGAACCCCGTTCCTGAAGGATGCTTGCGCCTTTTCGCCATCCACACCGGGCGGGAGTGGAATTGTCCGGTAGATCGCGCCGTAGCTGCGCTCGGAAAGGTAGTATCCCTTTTTCTCCTCCTGGCGCTCGATCTTCTTCTCCCCCTTCACGGTCAACATGTCATCGTTGACCGTCACCTCGATGTCCTTCATCTCCATGCCCGGCAGCTCGATCG
>NZ_NSJZ01000060.1 GCF_002287065.1 Paracoccus salipaludis | reverse complement strand
ACCCCCATGACGCGGCCGAGACCGCAGCCGAGAATAAACGCCACCGGGGCGCCCGCCGCCGCCAGCAGGACACGGACGACGCCCCGCCCTTAATCGTAGCAGAACCCCAAGCGGAACCGGCCCTGACATGGTGGCACGGACTCACCCACGCCGAGCGCGAGACTTGGGCGGACCGGGTGGGGCGCACTTTCAAGGCCGGGACCTTCACCGTGCCTCGACGCGAAGCCGACCTTGCTCGCGCTGCCTTCTCCGCTCATGGACAGGGGGTTCTCTCAGGAACCTCAAAATGACGCGGTGCGGAACCATGCCGGAACTCTCCCTTTCCCAAGCCGCGAAGCTGACGGGCAAGAGCAAGTCCACCATCAACAGAGCCATAAAAACCGGAAAACTCAGCGCGAACCGGCACGAGGACGGCAGCTACTCGATTGATCCGGCAGAGCTGGCGCGAGCGTTCGACGTGGAACCCAATGAGGGTGCGAAACGACGCGATGCGGACCCACACGGAACCCGCTTGCTCGAACGCATCACAGCACTGGAAGCCATGCTGAGCCGTGAGCGTGAGATTTCAGCCGATCTGAAGGAGGACCGGGACCGCTGGCGGCAGCAGGCTACTGCCTTGCTGACCGATCAGCGTCCTTCTGCCTCTACTAAAGGGCCTAGGTGGTGGCCTTGGCGCAGAAAAAGCCTCTAACTCTTGGGAATTCTTTGTTTCCCAAGAGGCCGCAGCGCGGGACAGAACTTCCGAAGGAGTAGATTAGTGGCGTATCTCACACGGTTGAATTCAGGAAATTACACCGACTCCGACATAAAGGCGTTCTATATAGAAAAGAGGTTCGACTTTGGGCCATTTATTCGGGAAGTTGGAGACTTCATAGCCCATCCGATACGAGATAAAGGAAATTCCTTCGACGCCGTAATTGGAGTGTACTCACAAGTCGCATTTTTTCAAAAATATCAAGGAACAGACAGGGAAGCGTTAGAATTCACAGGAGATTGTGAATGGTGGTTAAAGCCTTACCTTGAAAGAAAAGTAGAATACTACAGTCCAGCAAAATTAAAAAAGAACCTTAATATGTCTAAGGTTGAATTAAAAAGAAAGATCAATTCTTGGTTTCCCAGTAGGGAGCCCTTCCCCAAGAAGATTGAAGCACCGAATCCCTTTGAGTTCTACGACGTAGTAAATTTCTTTAGCGGGTTGATAGGCGTTAATGCTGCATTCCAAGCTGGTAAAGTTAAGAGAGAGCTGAAAGGGGCGTTCAAAAGTTCCGGCTTAAACTCAGCTAACGTTGATGATTTCCTGATAGGGACAGCAACAATACTAAACGGAAGGAAAGTAGAATTAGCGGAAGGTGTTGCGGCAGTGGTCAGCATAGGTGTTAATAAACAAAGACATACAAGAGTAGCGGGTGGCAACCCTGAACTCTTGGCAAGCGGTGGTTATCTTGCTGTAACCCATCCTGATGGACCCTTAGAAATCACGATTCACACAGAATCGCCCAAGGCGCACAACTTGGTCGATATAAGTATTACACTGCTGGATACAGAGATTGATACTGAGCCATACTTTGATCGCTCACTTATTCACTATCAGCACCCAGAATTTCCTCAACTTGATCTAAATAAAAGTTTGCAATTTGTTTCGAGCGCAACGCCGAAAGTAACAGCCTGTTAGCTGCCGCCCGATTGGGAGCGGATCTGCCCGTTCGACTCAGCCGCGGCGGCCGAGCTCGGCCATCATGGCGCGACGCAGGATCGCGTTCATGCGGGTCTGATAGCCCTGTCCCCCGGCTTTCAGCCAAGCCAGCACATCGGTATCCAGTCGCGCCGTGATCTGCTGTTTGAT
>NZ_NSJZ01000059.1 GCF_002287065.1 Paracoccus salipaludis | reverse complement strand
CGAACTCAGCGGCGATGTGCTGGTCTCGTGGTTCTTCGGCCGGATGTTCCGGGACATGGCCGAGCGGTCGAATCACTGGGCCATTCTCGACCGGCAGACCGTGTTCCACCTGGGCAGCAAGTATTCCGTGCTGCTGTTCCAGCACATCGCCAGTCTGGCCGGGATGGACCGGATCGACGCCAAGACATTCACCATCCCGGAACTGCGGACCCTGTTGGCGGTGCCGGAGGGCAAGCTGGAGAGATTTGCAGACCTGAATCGACGCGCCTTGCAGCAAGCCATCGCCGAAATCAATCAACTGTCCCGGCTGACCCTGACCGCCACACCGCGCAAGATCGGTCGCACCGTCGCTAGCATCGAGATCGCCTGGACCGTGAAGGAAGACCCGACACCGGCCAAGCGCGAACTGTCCGTCTCGAAGGTCGGCCGGAAGGCACGGCGGGACGGCACGGCCGAGACGCTGGCCCCCGAGTTCCCCGAGACCGGCGGTATCGCCTACAGCCCGCACTGGCGAGATCTGAAGCGGACTGCGGGCTGCACCATGGACGACAGCCTCATCGCCACGAACTTCCGCCGTTTCCTCAAGGAACGCGGCATCGCGCGCAACGCGGCCAACATCGAGAAGCTGTTTTCGGACTTCTGCGCCAAGGTCGGGAGGGTCTGATGCCGACTCTCCTGCGCGAGGGGCCGTACCGGTTCTTTTTCTACAGCGACGAGGGCGATCCAAGAGAGCCGCCCCACGTTCATGTAACTGCCGGCGAAAGGCTGGCGAAGTTCTGGCTGGAGCCTGTAGCCTTGGCGTCGAGCAGGCGCCTGCGGGCGCATGAGCTCAAGGCCCTGCAAGACCTGGTGGAGCGTCATCAGCTCCGGTTTCTGGAGGCATGGCATGCGCACTTTGACCCTTGAGAACGACCCTCTGGCCGTTGCCGTGGAGTTCTCGGCCGATGCCTTTCGGGTCGTGCTGGACGACGGCCGCGAGCTGTCCGTGCCGCTGGCGTGGTTTCCCCGGCTCCTGCATGCCACCCCGGAACAACGGCAGGCATGGGAGCTAATCGGGCGCGGCGAAGGACTGCATTGGGAGGAGTTGGACGAGGACATCTCCGTGGCCGGCCTGCTGGCCGGGCGGGGTGACCAGACCCGCCGCCCGCCTAGGGCAGCCTGAGCGCGCCAAGGGGTTGCAATCGAACGTTTCGCAACCCTCAAATGACGCGCTGCGCAACGCGTGAGGAACCCCGTGCAACTATCCCTGTCCGCCGCCGCAAAAGAGGTAGGACGCTCTAAATCTACCCTCAGCCGCGCCATCAAGGATGGCCGGCTGTCCGCGACCCTCCGCGAAGACGGCAGCTACGAGATTGACCCCGCCGAACTCTATCGAGTGTTCCCTCCGCCCGTTCCATACCCGGTTGCATCGAACACGACGCAACCGGATATCGACCCCACCGGAACCCTGCGAATGCAGCTTGAAATGATGGAACGCGAGCGCGACCGGGAACGCGGGCAGATGCAGACCACTATCGATGACCTACGGACGCGTCTGGACCGGGCCGAGAGCCGCATTGCAGGGTTGTTGCCTGCACCTCCTGTTCGGCAGCGCAGGTGGCGGCTGTGGGGTAGAAATTGAAGGGCGTTTGGCTGCAGCTGATTTTTCCGAGCAGGATGTCCAAACAACCAGCAGGACGCCGGTGACAAGACGGTCGACCTGTATCAGTGGCTGACGATTGCACGCGAACGCTTCAAGGCCGCTGACGCCAACAAGGATGGCAAGATCGATGCCAGCGAACTCGACGCGGAAACAGGCACCGATCTCAAGGCAATGATCGCTCCAACGAATTGAGGTTTGGTCAGGCCGTTCTGGTGGCCTTCGATAGCATCGATGAAGGGGTTCCGCGCCCGACCAGCCAGCCG
>NZ_NSJZ01000006.1 GCF_002287065.1 Paracoccus salipaludis | reverse complement strand
AAGACAAGGGGATAAAGGTCTGCATCCCCGGTCGAAAGTCCCGCAGGAAGGCCGTCAAATACGACAAGCGGCGCTACAAACGGCGCAACCGCATCGAGATCATGTTCGGCCGTCTGAAGGATTGGCGGCGCGTCGCCACCCGATACGACCGCTGCCCGGAAACCTTCTTCTCCGCGATCATGCTCGCCGCAACCGTCTTGTTCTGGCTGTGAAATTCAATGAGTCTGGACCCTAGGCAAGTCCTCCTTGCCCTCATGATTGATTGTCTGCGCATTAATATTACTAAAGGTTGCAAAATTCTACCGTGCAGAGAAGGAATCAGCGGCTGCAACATCCGCTGCGGGTAAGTCGAGAAATCAAGAATAATAGTGCAAAAACAATTACAATATAGGGATGGAATGATGATTGAATATAGATAGCATCTGACACGTTAACCCAGTTGTCTGTCTGTTACCTTGGGACGGGCCTTACGGAGACGGCGGATATGCGGTACTCTGTTTTCGATGGTCTTCGAGGCATCTTCCTGCTGCTGATGATGTATAATCATGGTGCCTCCGTTCTTCAGTCCCACCTCGGATCAGTCATAAATCATCATCAGCTTGGATTCGCTGATGCTGCCCATGGCTTTGTCTTTCTTTCTGGTATCGTAATCGCTCTTTACCTGATGCGCATTCTTCGCGAGCGCGGCGAAAAGGCTCTTGCGCCGATTGCTTGCCGCCGGATGCTTTTCATCTACAAATATCACATAGGGGCCTTGCTCAGCCTTGCCGTACTGGCAAATCTTCTTCCCCAACCACTCGGGCGTCTTGACGTATTCAGCCAGATGGGCGCCGATGAGTATCTTGCGATGTTGCTTCTGATCCACCAGCCAAGCTTTTTCGACATCCTGCCCATGTATATCGTGTTCATTGCGATTACGCCGCTAGTCCTGAAGCTGTTCGAACGGGGGCAGGCGTGGTCTGTGCTGGCGGTTTCGATCGGCCTGTGGCTGATCGCTCAGACAGGTGTAATCAGTGCGGCTGTGGGCACGATTGATCGGGCGAGTGACACAACTGGACTCGATATCCGGCTCGGCTCGTTCGGGATCTTCGCTTGGCAGCTGATCTACCTTGCAGGGTTGATGTTCGGCTACTTCACCTTCGTGGGCCGGTTTGATGTCAACATCATGCGCAGCGTGCCTGCCTCGTTCATGACGATCATGGCTGTCGCCTTCGTTGGGATTTTTCTGATCAGGCAGTATATCCTTCATGATTCCGTTACTCTTGGCAGGGCAACGGGCAGCCTGAGCGACGTTCATTCGAAGTGGAACTTCTCGCTGTTCTTTCTGACAAGTGCGGCGATCTATGCAATCATCATTGCATGGCTCTATGTAGCTGGCCCACGCTCGACAAACCCGACAGTTGCCTTTCTCTCAAGAGGTTTTCGGACGGTTCTCAATTCGGGACCGCTGGTCCTGCTCGGCCGGAACTCGATCCAGGTTTTCACCTATCATCTGCTGGTAGTCTATCTGCTGTCGGCTCTGGTGGAACATTATCACATTCCGGGGTCGGTGCGCTTTGCGCTTCTGATATTCTCCACCTTGTCCTTGTTTGCATTTGCGACGGTCTGGAAGCGGGCGAGCATCAGGTCCCCGGCTACGTCCTGAGCGCCATGGTTCCCGACGTTGTTGGTGACGTGGATCTTGGTGCCCCCCAAGTGCCGTCCAGGGGGCGAGCCCCTGCGCCCATCCAGAACCCGCTGGCCCTCTGCAACCTGCGCGGGCACTATGCAGTCGAAAGGGTGAACGGAGCGACGTGATGCCGGCGCAGATCGCAACAGGCCTGTCCCTTGCCTTTGCCGCCTATCTTGCCGTCACCGCCGTCTACATCATCTCGGAAAACCGTCGCCCCAGCGCGACATTCGCCTGGATGCTGCTGTTCTTCGTGCTGCCCGGCGCCGGGGTGATCGTCTACCTGCTGTTCGGCCGCAAGCACCGCCAGTTCGGTCAGACCGCAACCCTGATGCGGCATGAGTTCGCCCACCGGCTTGCCCCCGTCTTTGCTGCGCTCAGGCCGGAACAGGGGCGCGCCCTGCATCTCACCGGACCCGGGGCGTCGCTGGCGGAACTGGTGCGCAATACCAGCCAGTCGGCCGTCACCACCCGCAACGAGGTCCGCATCCTGCAAAATGCGGCCGAGGCCTACCCTGCGCTGATCGCCGACCTGAAGTCGGCACGCAGTTCCATCCACCTGCAGTATTTCAGCTGGAACACGGACGAGTTGGCCGAGGACCTGCTCCGCCTCCTGTCGGCCAAGGTGGCCGAGGGCGTGGATGTCCGCATCGTCTATGATCCCGTCGGTTCGCTTCTGATGCTGAAGCGCAGCTACATCCGCAGGATGCGGCGCGCGGGCATCCGGATGGAGCCTTTCTCCAAGCTGTGGCGCTTGCACACGATCTCTTACCGCAACCACCGCAAGATCGCGGTCATCGACGGCTGCGTGGGCCATACCGGCGGGCTGAACATCGGCGGCGAGCACGTGACGCCGCCCAAGGGCTTCGCGCTGTGGCGCGACACGAACATCCGCGTCGAGGGGTCAGCCGTGACGCTGCTGCAGGCGGTCTTCGCGGTGGACTGGCACAACGCGACCGGAGAGTATGTCTTCCGGCCCGAGGCCTTTCCGCCCCCGCCCGCGCGGCTGGAAAACGCCCGGCTGCCCGTCCAGATGACGCTTTCAGGTCCGGATTCCCAATGGCAGGCGATCCGGCAGCTGTATTTCTCGATGATCACCACCGCGCGCAAGCGCGTCTACATGCAGTCGCCCTTCTTCATCCTGGACCCCAGCATCGCCGAGGCGCTGAAGGCAGCGGCGCTGTCGGGCGTGGACGTGCGGGTGATGATCAGCGCGCGCGGCACCAACCAGTATGTGCCCTACTGGGCCGCCAACACCTACATGGAGGAGATCGCGGCCGCCGGCGCCACGGTGCTGTTGTATGAAGCGGGCTACCTGCACGCCAAGACGGTCATCACCGATGGCTCCGTCTGCTCGATCGGGTCGGCCAACATCGACATCCGCAGCTTCAGCATCAACTACGAGCTGAACGCCGTGATCTACGACGAGGCGCTGTCGGCCGAGCTTGAGGCGGCCTTCCTGCGCGACGTCGCGGATTGCCGCCAGTTCACCGTGGAGGAATACCGCAGCCGCAGTGCGCTTGTGCGCTTCCGCGATTCCGTGGCGCGGCTGTTTTCGCCGCTGATGTGAGCCTCAGCGCCAGGGCAGTTCGACCGCCATGCCGGGGCCGAGCGGCTGGAAGCTGTCGCGCGGCATCCCTCGGTCCTCGAGGGCGCGGGCGAGGTCGAGGGGCGGGGCTTCCTGCGCCTCGTAGGTCATCTGGAACGTGCCCCAGTGATGGCCGAAGGCCCGGCGGGCGCCACAGTCCAGCATGATCTGCACGGCCTCGGCGGGGTTCACGTGCTGGGCGCGCATGAACCAGCGCGGCTCGTAGGCGCCGATGGGCAGGATCGCCACGTCGGGCCGGCCGAAGAGTTCACGGATGCGGGGAAAGATGCTTCCGTCGCCGTAGGCGGTGTCTCCCACGTGATAAAGGACGCCTCCGCCGGGACTGGTCACCACAAAGGAACACCACAGTGTCATGCGGCGGTCCGCCATGCCACGGCCCGACCAGTGGAACGCCGGTTCCAGATGGACGGACAGGCGGGGTGACAGGACCGTCCTTTCGCCCCAATCATGGGTTTCCACCGTGATCCCGGGGTCGTGGCGGCGGATCACGACGTCGTTGCCCAGCGGGGCGATGATCCGGGGCTCCCATCGGCGCGCCAGGCGAAGGATCGCGGGGATGTCCATGTGGTCGTAATGGTTGTGGGTGATCAGGATCGCGTCGATCGGGGGCAGGTCGTCGAAGCGGATGCCGGGCGGCTGGGCGCGGAGGGGACCGGCGCCGGGGACGGGGCCGAGGCGGTCGGCATAGACCGGATCGATCAGCAGGTTGACGCCGCAAACCTGCACCAGCAGGCTCGCATGCCCGATCATTGCGATCCGCAGCCCCCCGAAGCGGCGGGGCGGCAGGTCGAAGCGCGCGGGGGGCGTCACGGCCGGCCAGTAGCGCGCCGCCTTGACCGCGTTCATCCAGGCCAGTTCCAGCAGGTTGTTGGCCCGCGGCTCGAACGAGGAATGGAAGCGCAGCCCGTCGAAATGGTCCGAAACGGGACCATCGTAGAAGGGGTTGCGCGACTGGGGCATGAAGAGGGGCTTACGCGCGGTTCAGGCCGATGCCGAAGAACAGCCAGCCAAGGCCCTGGCCCATCAGGTCCGCAGCAAGGAAGATGCCCAGGATCCACAGGCTGTTGACCGGCCAGCCCGAGATGATGACCAGCGCCACGACAATGCTGAGGATGCCCATGAACAGAACCCAGCCCCAGCCCGGGCGCGGCCGCTCGCGGATGGCGACGACGATGCGCAGGATGCCCGCGGCGATCAGCCCCGCCGCCAGCAGCAGCGTCAGCATCGTCGAGGCCAGCAGCGGGTTCATGATGGTGAAGATGCCTGCGATGCCGTAAAGGAGCGCGCCCAGCACCATCAGGATCGAGCGTCCCCATCCCTTAACGCGGAAGGCCAGCACCAGCTGGCCCACGGCGCCGATCAGCATCAGGATGCCGACGTAGTAGACGGTTGCGACCGTTGCGACCAGCAGGTTGGCAAGGGCGATCAGCCCCAGCAGGACAAGCAGGACACCCAGGGCGATGAACCAGCCCCGGTAGCCGCGCAATTGACCGGGCGCGGAACCGGCGGAATCACGATAGGCCATGCTTCATACTCCGGCGAGGCCGCCGCCCGCCGGGCGAAGCGGCAGGAAATGAGGTTTGACCCCGTCCAACGACCAGGGCCCGCGCCGTGTTCCCTGAAGATCGCGGCCCTTTCGAGGCGGCCCGATCTTTGGCTGCTCAGGGAACGAATCCCTGTGGCGTTGTGTTCGGGTGCCATAAGCAACTGCCCCTGACTGGAAAGGACAAGACGATGGCCAACAATTACACCGCCTCGGACGCGCAGAACGACATGAACGACGCCGCCAAGGACGTGAAGGATGCCGCGCAGGACACCGCTAAGGACGTGAAGTCGGGCATCAACAAGCTGGCCGACGACGCCAAGGACGCCTGGAACGAGGCCACCGGCAACACCACCACCGACAAGGTCAAGCAGACCGCTGCCGAACTGGCCGACGCCGCCCGCGAGCGGGGGCAGGAATTCGTGGGTCGTGCCCGCTCCGAGGCCGACCGCCTGTATCGCGAAGGCGAGCGCCGCGCCCACGAGGTCGCGGAATACGCCGGCGACTACTATGACGAGATGTCGGAAATGGTCCGCCGCAAGCCCGCGCAGGCGCTGGGCATCGCGGCCGGCGTCGGCTTCCTTGTCGGCCTGATCCTCGCGCGCCGCTGATCCCATGTTCGATTACGCGCGCAACATGCAGCTCGCCCTGAGCGACGCGGGCCGGAGGGTCGCCCTCAAGGCGGCCGCCGGCATCGTGATCGCGGTGGGCGCGGGCTTCCTGATCGCGGCGTTGTGGTCGTTCCTGGCCTGGAACCTCGGCTGGGGGCCCGTGGGGGCCTCGCTCGCCATCGGCCTTCTTTTCGTGGTGGTCGGCATCGTCTTCCTGTCGATGTCGAAGAAGGTGAACCACCCGGTGCCCAGCACCGACGAACTGAAGGCCGAGGTCGAGACCCGGCTGAGCCTGGCCACCGATGCGGCGATGGAAAAGGCCCGCATCAAGGCGGTCGAGGTGGTGGACAACGTCGAGAACCGCGTCCACTCCTTCGTCGACGACGTGACCTACAAGGCCGAGCGCTTCGTCGACAACGCCGAGGCAAAGGTGCAGGGCTTCACCCGCAACGTGGCGGGGCAGGCGGCGCAGAAGGTCGGGCTGACGCCCCAGTTCTTTGCCGAAGCGCAGGATACGGTCGAGCGGGTCAAGAACTCGAACGCGGCCACGATCCCGCCCCTGCTCAGCGCCTTCGCGGTCGGGATCGCGATCGCGAACCGGGTGCAGGGCTGGCGCCGGTCGGAGAGCCGGGACTGGGAACGCTACGACGACCGCTACGATCGCTACGACGACGAGGACGACGACTACTATCCCTGAGGCAGTCAATGTCCTTGCACATGAAAAAGGGCCGCGGTCATCGCGGCCCTTTCGACATCGGGAATGCTGCGGATCAGCTGTTGGCTTCGCGGATCTTCTCGGCCGCCTGCTTGTCGTAAGGGACGCCGGTGCGGTCCAGAAGCTGGTCCAGTTCGCCCGACAGGGTCATCTCGGTGACGATGTCGCAGCCGCCCACGAACTCGCCCTTGATGTAAAGCTGGGGCACGGTCGGCCAGTCGGAAAAGTCCTTGATGCCCTGACGCATCTCGTCGCTGGAAAGCACGTTCACGTCGCGGTAGGCCACGCCCATGTAGTTCAGCACCCCGGCCACGCGGCTGGAGAAGCCGCACTGCGGGACCTCTTTCGTGCCCTTCATGAACAGAACGACGTCATTGCTGTCGATCAGTTCCTGGATGTCGGTGCGGATGTCGGTCATGTTTCTGGTGTCCTCGGAGAGGTTGCGTTCAGTCGGGCGCGCGGGTGGTCAGCGCCAGCGCGTGCAGCGCGCCGGCGGGGCCGTCCATGCGTCCCTTCAGCGCGGCATAGACCATGCGCTGCTGCTGGACCCGGTTCTGGCCGCGGAAGCTTTCGTCGATGACTTCGGCCGCGAAGTGGTTTCCGTCACCCGCAAGGTCGGTGATGGTGATCCGGGCCGAGGGGAAGGCCTCGCGGATCAGCGCCTCGATCTCATAGGCTTCCATCGCCATGACGCATCCTCCGGGTTGCTCTGCCGGACTGACTTAGGACGGGGTGCAGGGGCGCGCAAGGGGCCGCCCCGTGCCCGGGTGCGGCGGGTCAGTCGGGCAGGATGCGGCCCAGGATCTGCTTTGCCGTTCCCGCGATCATGCCCGCGGGCCGCTGCTCGTGCCACATCGCGGTGGCATAGGCGCGGGCCTGGTCCAGCGTGATATGCGGGGGCAGGGGCGCCACGTTCGGGTCGCCGAGGATGTCCAGCACGAAGGGCCGGTCGGCAGCCAGCGCCTCGTCCCAGGCGGGACCGATGTCCTCGGGGCGTTCCACGCGGCGGCCGCCCAAACCCATCAGCTTGGCGATGTCGGCATAGGGAATATCGGGCAGGGTCTGGCTCGCGGGCCATTTCGGGTCGCCGATCTGGACGCGTTCCTCCCAGGTGACGAAGGCCAGCTCGCGGTTGTTCAGCGCCATGACGATCAGGCGCGGGTCCGTCCACTGCCGCCAGTAGCGCGAGATGGTGATGAGTTCGGACATCCCGTTCATCTGCATCGCGCCGTCGCCCACGAGCGCGATCACCGGCCGGTCGGGATGGGCGAACTTGGCTGCGATGGCATAGGGCACCGCGCAGCCCATCGTGGCCAGCGTGCCCGAAACCGAGCCCATCATCCCCTCGCGCAGATCGAGGTTGCGCGCCCACCAGACGGTTGTCGTGCCGCTGTCGGCGGTCACGATGGCGCGGTCCGGCAGGCGCGGCGTCAGTTCGGTCGCGATCTTCTGGGGGTTGATCGGATCGGCCTCGACCGCCGCCTCTCCGGCCAGCGCCTCGCGCGAGTCCCGGACGGATTTCTCGACCTGCTCGCGCCAGCCGCGGTCCTCCTTGCGCTTCAGCAGCGGGATCAAGGCGCGCAGGGTGGCGGCGGAATCGCCCTGCAGGTTGACCTCCATCGGGTAGCGCAGCCCCAGCATCCCGGCATCGAGGTCGATCTGAACGCCACGCACGCTGCCGGGCTTGGGCAGGTACTCCGCATAAGGAAAGCCCGAGCCGACCCACAGCAGCGTGTCGCAGCCCTTCATCAGCGCGTCGCTGGCGGGCGTCCCCAGAAAGCCCATGGACCCCGTGACCCAGGGCAGGTCGTCGGGCAGGGCGGTCTTGCCCAGCAGCGCCTTGGCGACGCCCGCGCCCAGGATCTCGGCCACCTCGGTGACTTCGGCGGCCGCGCCGATGGCCCCCGCGCCGACAAGGATCGCCACCTTCTCGCCCGCGTTCAGCACCTCGGCCGCCGTGCGCAGCGACGCGTCGGCCGGGACGGGCACCGTCTCGGCCAAGCCCACGCCCGAGAAGGTGGACCCATGCTCGCGCGGCGGCATCTCCATCGGTTCGTTCTGCAGGTCGTTGGGCAGGATCACGCAGGTCACGCGCCGCTCGGCCTTGGCGATCCGCCAGGCGCGGTCGATCAGGTGCGGCACCTGCTCGGGCAGGGTGGCCGTGGCGACGAAGGCCCCGGCCACGTCCTTGAACAGCGATTGCAGGTCCAGGTCCTGCTGGTAATGCGATCCCATCGCCGAACGCGCCTGTTGGCCCACCAGCGCGACGACCGGCATGTGGTCGCCGCGCGCGTCGTAAAGCCCGTTCAGCAGATGCACCGCGCCGGGCCCCGAGGTCGCAAGACAGAATCCGACCTCGCCGGTGAACTTGGCGTGCGCGGTCGCGCAAAGGCCGGCCATCTCCTCGTGCCGGACCTGGACGAACTCGATCATGGGCGAGCCGGGATCGGCGTCATGCGCCTTTTCCATCCGCTGCAACGCGCCGATCAGGCCGCCCACGCCGTCGCCCGCATAGCCATAGACACGGCGCGCGCCCCAGTCATGGGCCCGCTGCATGATGAAATCGGCAACCCTGTCCGCCATCGTCCTTCCCCCTGCATTCCGATGCGACAGGAACGGGCGGGGACGGGCAGGGGTTGCGTCGGCGGGCCAATTATCGGCCGGAACGCCTCGGCCTGCCAGTCGTTGAGCCTTGCATCGGTGACACGGGACCACGGCGATGCCCGACTACAGGACAGAGCGCGAGCGCATGGTCGAAACGCAGATCGCCGGACGCGGGGTGCGCGATCCCGGAGTGCTTCAAGCGATGCGAGAGGTGCCGCGCGAGGCCTTTGTCCCGCCGCATCTGGCGGCAGACGCCTATACCGACCGGCCGCTGTCCATCGGCGAGGGCCAGACCATCTCGCAGCCCTATATCGTCGGGCTGATGCTGGAAGCGGGCGAGATCGGGGGGCAGGACCGCGTGCTCGAGATCGGGGCAGGGTCGGGTTATGCCGCCGCCGTGGCAAGCCGCCTGGCCGCGCAGGTCTGCGCTGTCGAGCGCATTGGGGCCTTGGCGCAGGCCGCGCGCGAAAGGCTGGCCCGGCTGGGCTATGACAACGTCGAGGTTTTGCAGGGGGACGGAACGGAAGGTTGGCCGGCGCGGCGCATCTTCGACGTGATCCTGGTTGCCGCGGCCGGCCCCGAAGTGCCGCAGGCGCTGGTGGCGCAGCTTGCGCAGGACGGTCGGCTGGTGATGCCGGTCGGCCCCCGGTCCGGCCCGCAGCGGCTTGTGCGCCTGCGCCGAACCCCGGATGGTTTGCGGCAGGACGACTGGGGCGCCGTGGCCTTCGTGCCCTTGATCGGCGCCGAGGGCTTTGCCGAGGACAAGTGAACCCCGTCGGACCAGGACGGCAGCAGCGAAAGGACGCATCGATGGCCGAGTTTCAGATTGAACGCGAGGAGAGCGGAAAGGGTGGTCGCTATGTCACCCGGCTGGAAGGGGCCGAGGCCGAGATGACATGGACCGCCGCCGAAAGCCTGGACATCATCGACCACACCTATGTTCCGCCGGAATTGCGTGGCCGGTCGGTGGGCGAGGCGCTGGTCGCCCGCGCGGTCGAGGATGCGCGTCGAAGCGGCCGCAAGATCCTGCCGCTGTGCAGCTTCGCGGCGGCGCAGTTCCGGCGCAATTCCGACTGGCAGGACGTGCTGGCGCGCTGACCGCTCCCCGTCACGTCCGATGGCGCAGCGTCAAGGGCGGGCCCGGCCGCCCCCCGGCCCGTCGTATCCCGAACACGCCGCGTCGGTCCGTCATCCCGGGATCGTTCCATATGCCGTGCCGACCCGCCGCACGATCCTGCCTTGCAGGCTGGCCGCGCTGAGGTCGCCCGTCAGATCCCGGCATGTGACGGAAGGTCGCCTCGTTCCTGCCGCCCTTGCATGTCCAACTAAATTAGTAAAGAAGAACAATCCTCTGCATATGCAAGCCTCCACTGCCAGCCAATGCGTCTTTCTGGTGAGTGGAGCGATAGATGAGAACTCTTGCGATGCGGCTGGCCTCGGGCACGGCGCTTGGACTGGCCGCGGCCGCGATGGCGGTCCCCCTTTCCGCGCAGGAAACCGACAGCGTGGTGCTGGAAACGGTGGTGCTGACCGCAGAGGAGCAGGCCAAGCAGGCACTTGGCGTGTCCCAGATCACCGAGGAGGACCTTGAAAGGCAGCCCGTCGTCAACGACGTGGCGGAAATCATCCGCAAGCAGCCCGGCGTCAACCTGACCGGGGCCACGGCCACAGGTCAGCGCGGCAACCAGCGCCAGATCGACATCCGTGGGATGGGGCCGGAAAACACGCTGATCCTGATCGACGGCAAGCCCGTGCTGTCGCGCAACTCGGTCAAGATGAGCCGGGGCGGCGAGCGCGACACGCGCGGCGATTCCAATTGGGTGCCCGCCGAACTGATCGAAAGCATCGAGGTCATCCGCGGCCCGGCGGCGGCGCGCTATGGCTCGGGTGCCTCGGGTGGGGTGGTCAACATCATCACCAGGCGCCCCGACAGCTTCACGGGCCAGGTCACGACCCACTACAACCTGCCCGAAAGCAGCGACGAGGGCGACACCGCCCGCGCGAACTTCATGCTGGCGGGCCCGGCGGGCGAACGGATGAGCTTCCGCCTGTTCGGCAGCTACAACAAGACCGACCCGGATTCGACCGACATCAACGCGGTCGAGGTGATCGACGAGGACACCGGCCTGCCCGTCGTCCAGGAACTCTCCGGCCGCGAGGGCGTCGTGAACAAGGACGGGGGCGCGCTGCTGACGTGGCAGGCCGCGCCGGGCCACGAGGTCGATTTCGAGGTCAATGTCTCGCGCCAGGGGAACCGCTTCGCCGGCGACACCCGCAACGGCGCGGTGCAGGAGGACGTGGGTGACGTGAACCTGATCGGGGACGAGACCAACCGGATGTATCGCCGCGCTTATGCGATCACCCATCGCGGCGAATACGCCTTCGGCGAGTCGCGCAGCTTCATCCAGTGGGAGAACACCCACAACACCCGGCTCTGCGCGGGGCTTGCCGGCAGCTCCGAGGACAACATCACGAACTGCGTCGACACCGACGGCGACGGCACCAACGATGCCACCGAATATCAGACCATCAAGCTGGACACGGTCACGGCCAAGTCCGAATGGATCATGCCGATGGACCTGGGCGGAAAAGCCAGCAAGCTGACCTTCGGCGCCGAGTACCGGGGCGAGTTCATGGAGGACGCGGCCTCGATCCGGAACGCGCTGCCACCCGAACTCGGAGGGGATACGGGCGTCCCGCCGGACCCCTCGGACCGCGACCCCGACATCGACCAGCAGACCATCGGGCTTTACGCCGAGGCCAATATCGAGTGGAACGACCGTCTGACGCTGACCCCCGGCCTCCGGCTGGACCATGGCGACCGCTTCGGCAGCGCCGTCTCGCCAAGCCTGAACGCGACCTATGCGATCAGCGACGCCTGGACGATGAAGCTGGGCGTCGCGCGCGCCTTCAAGACGCCGAACCTGTACCAGCTGAACCCGAACTACGTGTATTCGACCAACGGCAACGGCTGCCCGTTCCCCTATTACCGGCAGGGCCCGTGCTACATCCTCGGCAACCCCGATCTTGAACCGGAACGCAGCCTGAACAAGGAAATCGGCATCGCCTATGAGGGCGCGAACGGGGTGGCCGGCAGCCTGACCTGGTTCCACAACGATTATGACAACCGCATCGCCGCCGGACTCGAGCAGATCAACGGTGATGTCGTGCCGCGTCTTTATCGCTGGGAAAACCAGGGCGAGGCCGTGATCTCGGGGATCGAGGGGAACTTCTCGACCGACCTCGGGGAACGCTTTGCACTGAATGCGAACCTCACCAAGATGATCAAGTCCGAGAAGAAGAACGGCGAGCCGCTGAGCCTGATCCCCGACTATACGGTGAACGCGTCTCTGGACTGGTATGCGGGCGACGCGGTCACGGTGACACTGTCGGCCACCGTTTATGGCGAGATCGACGCGGCGACGCTCAACTCCTCGACGGGCTACGAGCTGGACGAAACGAACGACCGCCCCTCGTATTCGGTGGTCAACCTCGGGGCGGTCTGGGACGTGACCGAACAGGCGCGCGTTTCGGCCGGGATCACGAACCTGTTCGACGAAAGGGTCCTTCGGACGGACACCAACACCGGCGCCAACACCTTCAACGAGCCCGGCCGCGCGTTCTACCTGACGCTCAGCCAGTCCTTCTGAAAACGGCCGCCCGCCCCGCGTCCTGCGCCGGGGCGGGCACGGGCCCGGGCGGCCACGGAAATGCTTGACCGCCCCGGCGAAGGTCCGCCATATCCGCGCACCATCGAGGCCGGGGAAGACGCGTCGGAAAGGCGCGCGAACGGCGGCCGTCAAAGGGGAGGGATCTGGACATGAGCGGCCTTCTGGCCCTGTCGCGCGGCATCGACCGCATCAACACGGTGATCGGCCGCAGCGTCAGCTGGCTGATCCTCGTGGCCGTGCTGGTCAGCGCGGGAAACGCGATCATCCGCAAGGTATGGTCGATTTCCTCGAACGCCTGGCTCGAATTGCAATGGTATCTGTTCGGCGCGGCCTTTCTGCTGGCCGCGGCCTATACCCTGCTGGAAAACGAGCATATCCGCATCGACATCATCTATGGCGCGCGTTCGCGGCGCACGCAGCACTGGATCGACCTGATCGGGCATCTGCTGTTCCTGATGCCCTTCGTCATCCTGATGATCTGGCTGATGGTGCCCTGGCTTGAGCGCTCGATCGCCAACGGCGAGCGGTCGATGAACGCGGGCGGGCTGGTCCTGTGGCCGGCCAAGGCGCTGCTGCTGGCGGGCTTCATCCTGCTGTTCTTCCAGGGGCTGTCCGAGATCATCAAGAAGATCGCGGTGATGCGCGGGATCATTCCCGACACCCAGGCGCAGTTCTCGGCCCATGGCGAGGTGTCCATCGACGACAAGCTGCTGGCCGAGGCCGGCTTTGCCGATCCCGACCATCCGATCACGGACGAGCTGCTCGGCCACCCGGCCGACCACCGCACCAACTACACCGACCGCACCGACCGGGGGACGCGCAAATGATGGAACTGATCGCGCAGAACATGGCGCCGATCATGTTCGCAAGCCTCGTGGTGTTCCTGCTGCTGGGCTATCCCGTCGCCTTCGCGCTGGCCGCGAACGGCCTTCTGTTCTTCATCGTCGGCGTCGAGCTTGCCCCCCTGTCGGGGGGCAACATCAACCTGTCTTGGAACCTGCTTCAGGCCATGCCGGAACGGTTGTGGGGGTTGTTATCCAACGAGACATTGCTGGCGATCCCGTTCTTCACCTTCATGGGGATCGTGCTCGAGAAATCCGGCATGGCCGAGGACCTGCTGGACACCATCGGCCAGCTGTTCGGTCCGGTGCGGGGCGGCCTTGCCTATGCGGTCATCATCGTGGGCGCGCTGCTGGCGGCGACCACGGGCGTCGTCGCGGCCTCGGTGATCGCCATGGGGCTGATCTCGCTGCCGATCATGCTGCGCTACGGTTATGACCGGCGGCTCGCCTCGGGCGTGATCGCGGCCTCGGGCACGCTGGCGCAGATCATCCCGCCCAGCCTCGTGCTGATCGTGCTGGCCGACCAGCTCGGCCGGTCGGTAGGCGACATGTACAAGGGCGCCATGATCCCGGGCCTCGTGCTGACCGGGTTCTACCTGTCCTATGTCTTCGTGATGTCGATCATCCGGCCGAACTCGATGCCCGCGCTGCCGAAAGAGGCGAGAACGCTGGGCTCCGGCGTCGCCTCGCTTCTGGTGGCGCTGCTGCTGACGGGCGCGCTGGGCTATGCGCTGTTCCACTGGATGCACCCGCGCTACGGCACCAACGCCGACATCCTGGCCCCCACCGCGGCAGTGGTCGCGATCTACGTGCTGGCGCTGCTGGACCGCACGCTGAAGACCAACGTGATGAGCCGGCTGGCGCAGCAGGTCATCATCGTGCTGATCCCGCCGCTGGCGCTGATCTTCCTGGTGCTGGGCACGATCTTCCTCGGCATCGCCACGCCCACCGAGGGCGGCGCCATGGGCGCGGTCGGCGCGCTGGTGCTGGCCGGCGCCAAGGGCCGGCTGGGCGGCGGGGTCATCCCGCAGGCGCTGACGGCGACGACGCGGCTGTCGGCCTTCGTCATGTTCATCCTGATCGGGGCCCGGGTCTTCTCGCTGACCTTCTACGGGGTGAACGGGCACATCTGGGTCGAGCATCTGCTGACCTCGCTGCCGGGCGGCCAGTACGGCTTCCTGATCGTGGTCTCGATCCTCGTCTTCCTGCTGGCCTTCTTCCTCGACTTCTTCGAACTGGCCTTCATCATCGTGCCGCTGCTGGCACCGGCCGCGGAAAGCCTGGGCATCGACCTGATCTGGTTCGGCGTCCTGCTGGGCGTGAACATGCAGACCTCGTTCATGCACCCGCCCTTCGGCTTCTCGCTGTTCTTCCTGCGCTCGGTCGCGCCCAAGGTGCCCTACAAGGACAAGGTGACCGGCCTGATGATGGAGCCGGTGAGGACGGGCCAGATCTACTGGGGGGCCGTGCCCTTCGTGGTGATCCAGATCGTCATGGTGGGCATGGTCATGGCCTTCCCGGGAATGGTCATGCACTACAAGGGCCCGGCGATCGACACCTCGAACGTCGAGGTCAGCTTCCCTGCTGGCAACCTGGGCGGCGGCCTGGGCGGGCTCGGCGGTCTGGGCGGCACTCCCTTCGGCGCGCCGGCCGCACCCGGAGCCGCACCCGGCGGCCTTGGCGGTCTCGGCAATCCGTTCGGAGCGCCCGCACCCGCCCAACCTGATGCCGCCGCTCCTGCGGCTCCTGCGGCTCCGGCGGCTCCGGCAAGCGGGGGCCTGGGCGGGTTGAGTTCCCCGCCCAGCTTCGGCGCGCCTGCGACGCCTCCGGCTCCGGCTCCGGCTCCGGCCCCGGCAGCGCCGGGCGCCGACCTGAGCGCACCGCCCAGCTTTGGCGCCCCTGCGGCCCCTGCGGCCCCTGCGGCCCCTGCGGTCCCGGCGCCCGCACCCGCTGGCGGCCTTGGGACGCCCCCGAACTTCGGGACGCCTGCGGCCAGTGCCCCTGCCGGCGGGACGACGCCCGCCGTGCCGGTCACGCCCGCACCGGCGGAACCGGCGGCTCCTGCACCCAACTGAACGAAGAAAGGGCGCCTCAACGGCGCCCTTTTCCTTTGCAGGCCTACCGGGCCAACAGGAAAGCCGCCGCCCCGAGGGACGGCGGCTCTTTGTTCCGGCGCGCGGCTTACAGCTTGCCGTTGCGCTGCTGGATCATCATCATCGTGTCGAAGGTGTAGTCCGTCGTCTGGCCGTAGAGATACCAGTCGTTCAGGAAGGATTTCTGCGCCTCCCACATCCGCTTGAACTCGGCGTTCTCGTTCGACAGCTCGTCATAAACCTGCCGCGAGGCGTCGAAGGCGGCCATCATCACGTCTTCCGGGAAGGGCAGCGGCTGCGCGCCCGACTGGGCCAGGCGCTTCAGCGCCGTCGGGTTCTTGTAGTCGTATTCCGACAGCGTGTTCAGGTCGGTCGCCTGGCAGGCCGTGCGAAGGATCGCCTTGTAGACCTCGGGCAGCTCGTTCCACTTGGCGAGGTTGAAGAACATCCCCACCGTGGGCCCGCCTTCCCAGAAGCCGGGGTAATAGTAGAAGGGCGCGACCTTCTGGAAGCCAAGCTTCTCGTCGTCATAGGGGCCGACCCACTCGGCGGCGTCGATGGTGCCCTTTTCCAGCGCCGGGTAGATGTCGCCGCCCGCGATCTGCTGCGGCACGACGCCCAGCTTCTCCATCACGCGGCCGGCGAGGCCCGAGATGCGCATCTTCAGGCCCTGCATGTCGGCCACGCTGCCGATCTGCTTGCGATACCAGCCGCCCATCTGCGAACCGGTGTTGCCCACCGGCAGGGCCAGCAGGTTCTGCTTGGCCAGGAACTCGTTGTAGGAATCGATCCCGCCGCCGTGATAGTTGTAGGCAGCCTTGCCGCGGGCGTTGAACGTCCAGGGCAGGTCGGCGCCGCAGGCGAAGGCCGGGTCCTTGCCCCAGCTGTAATAGCCGACCGAGTTCGCCATCTCGACCGTGCCGTCGGTCGCCGCGTCGATGGCCTGCAGGCCGGGCACGATCTCGCCTGCCGCGAAGACCTGCAGGTTGAACTTGCCGTCGGTCATGGCCTTGACGCGCTCGGACACGTCCACGCCGCTGCCATAGATCGTTTCAAGCGACTTGGGGAAGGACGAGGCGACGCGCCAGTTGATCGTCGGCATTTCCTGCGCGATGGCGGGCGCGGCCAGGGTCGCGCCGGCTGCAGCCGCGGCGCCGCCGACCGAGGCAGTCGTCAGGAACCGGCGGCGGTCGAGTTTGGTCTTGTCGGTCAAGTCATTTCCTCCTCTGTGACGGGCGTGCGGCATTGACCGCGCCGCCGCCCGTTCGTGCGCGCAGATTGCATTGCGGGCAGGGGGCTGTCCACATGGCGTTGCAGTCATCCCGAGGAAACCTTGCCAACGGATTGATCTTGTCGTGCGGGACGCCGGGTCAGGGCGCGAAATCGTCTTTCCCTTTGGCCGCGTCTGTGGAATCGATGCGACCGGAACAAGCTTGGACAAGGACGCGCGATGGCGACCGCAAACGGCAGCGAGGCCGCCCAAGGGCTGCGCATGATTGCGCCACCACTGGTCTATGCCATCCTGATGCTGGCGATCCCGCTGCTGACGATCCTGACATATTCCTTCCTGACCGACGGCTATCAGACGATCATCCGCGAGTTCACGCTGGAGAACTATCGCGCCGTCTGGGGTGACCCGATCTTCCGCACGCTGATGCTGCGATCGCTCTTCGTGGCGGGGCTGGTGACGCTGGTCACGGTCGTGCTGGCCTTTCCGGTCGCCTATTTCCTGTCCTTCGTCGTGGCCCCCCGGCACAAGGCGGTGTGGATATTCCTGATCACGATCCCCTTCTGGACCAGCTACCTGATCCGCGTGTTCCTGTGGAAGGTGATCCTCGGCTACAACGGCGTCATCAACTCGGGGCTGAAATCCCTCGGGATCATCGAGCAGCCGCTGTCGTTCCTGTTGTACAACACCGGGTCCATCGTGGTGACGCTGGCCCACGCCTATGCCCCCTTCGCGATCCTGCCGATCTATGTCGCGCTGGAAAAGATCGACCGCTCGCTGCTCGAAGCCGGGCGGGACCTGGGCGAAAGCCGGCTGATGACCTTCTGGCGCGTCACGCTGCCCCTGGCCATGCCGGGCGTGCTGGCGGCCGTACTGATCGTCTTCATCCCGACCATCGGCGACTACGTCACCCCCACCCTGATCGGAGGCGGCAAGATCCCCATGGTGGCGAACCTGATCCAGGCGCAGATGCTGGACATCGACAACAAGCCCCTCGGTTCGGCCATCGCCGTGACGGCCATGGCGATCGTGGGGGTGCTGGCGCTGGTCTTCCTGTTCCTCAACCGCCGCTTCCTGAAGGTGCGGCAATGAGGGGGGGCGGCCTGCGCGCCTATGCGCTGCTGTATCTGCTGTTCCTTTACGCGCCGATTCTGCTGCTGCCGATCTTCGCCTTCAACTCGGGCACCATCATCGCCTTCCCGCTGCAGGGCCTCACGACCCAGTGGTTCGAGCAGATGTGGGCCAACGCGACGCTGCGGCGCGCGCTGGGGAACTCGCTGACCATCGCGTTCAGCGCGGCGGTGCTGGCGACCTGCCTCGCGATCTTCGCGGCGCGCGCCTCGACCCGCTACCGCTTCCCTGGCAAGGGCGGGGCGCTGGGGCTGATCATGATGCCGCTGATCCTGCCGGAAATCATCGTCGGCCTTTCGCTGCTGGTGGTGCTGCTGGCGGTCGGCGTGCGCCTGTCGATCCTGACCATCATCATCGGCCACACGCTGATCTGCATGCCCTATGCCGTGGCGATCCTGACCACGGCCTTTTCCTCGCTGGACCGGTCGCTCGAAGAGGCCGCCTATGACCTGGGCGAAACGAAGTGGAGCGCGTTCCGGCTGGTGATCCTGCCGCTGGTCATGCCCGGCATCATCTCGGCCATGCTGATGAGCTTCACCATCAGCCTGGACGACTTCATCATCGCCTTCTTCATGGGCGGCAACGAACCGACGCTGCCAACCTACATCTTCAGCCAGCTTCGCTTCCCCAAGTCGATCCCGATGATCATGGCGGTGGGGACGGTGCTGGTGATGATGTCGATCCTGCTTCTGGCGATCGCCGAGTATTTCCGCCGTCGCGGCGCTGCCCGCACCGGCCAGACAAGCAGCGGAGGCTTGCTGTGAACGCCCGAAATCCCATGCCTGTGGCGCGCGAAGGCGGCCCCGCCCGAGACGAGCACGGCCGCCCCACGCCCATCGAGACGCGTCGCGTGATGATCGAGTGCCGCGATGTCCACAAGTACTACGGGGACTACCATGCCCTTCGCGGCATCGACCTGACCATCCGCGAGGCCGAGTTCTTCTCGCTTCTCGGCCCCTCGGGCTGCGGCAAGACCACGCTGCTGCGGACCATCGCCGGGTTCGAGGACATCTCCTCGGGCGTCGTGCTGATCGACGGCAAGGACATGGCGAACGTGCCCGCCAACGTCCGGCCCACGAACATGGTGTTCCAGTCCTACGCCATCTTCCCGCACCTCACCGTGGCCGAGAACGTGGCCTTCGGGTTGCGCCGCGATCCCCGCTCCAGGGCGGAAAAGGCCGCCGCGGTCGAGGAGGCTCTGGCGATGGTTGGCCTTCGCGGCTACGGCGCCCGTGCGGCCCACGCCCTGTCGGGTGGCCAGCGGCAGCGGGTGGCACTGGCGCGCGCGCTGATCCTCAAGCCCAAGGTGCTGCTGCTGGACGAGCCGCTGTCGGCGCTGGACCGCAAGATGCGCGAGCAGATGCAGGTCGAACTGATCAAGCTGCAGCGGCAGGTCGGCATCACCTTCGTTCTGGTGACGCATGACCAGGAAGAGGCGCTGGTCATGTCCGACCGCATCGCCGTCATGTTCGAGGGCGAGATCGCGCAGCTGTCCTTTGCCGAGGAACTTTACACCCGCCCCGCCAGCCGGCGCGTCGCGGATTTCATCGGCGTGATGAACTTCCTGCCCGCACGCGTGCTGGGCGACACGGCCACCGGCGTCCGCGTGGATGTTCCCGGCTTCGGCGAGTTCGAGGTTCCCGCCGCCAATGTCAGCCGCGCGGATGCGGGCGACAAGGGCCCCTCGGTCGGCTTCCGTCCCGAGGCGGTGACGCTGCTGACCCGCGACGCGCCCGCGCCCGACAGGGAAACGCCCGGCGTGATCGAGGAGATCGTCTATTACGGCGACATGTCCTATTACGACGTGCGGCTGGACGGCTCGGCCCGGTTTGACGGTCAGGGGCACCCCATCCGCATCTCGATGCGCAACGTCTTCGGGCGCGACCTGCCGGACCTCGGCACGCGCACCCGCGTCAGCTGGTCCCCCGGCTCGGTGATCCTGTTCCGCTGAGGAAAGGGCGGCCCGGATCGCCGGGCCGCGCCAGGGGTTCAGGCCGCGTCCAGCGCCTTGACGATGGGACCGAAGTCGCTGGCCTTCAGGCTCGCCCCGCCCACCAACGCGCCATCGACATCGGCAATGGCGAAGATCTCGGCGGCATTCGACGGCTTGACGCTGCCGCCGTAAAGCAGGCGGAACCCGGCCCCGTCGGGGAAGCGCGCAACCAGCGCCTTGCGCATGGCGGCATGGACCTCGGCGATCTGTTCGCCGGTCGGGGTGCGGCCGGTGCCGATGGCCCAGACGGGTTCGTAGGCGACGACGGTGTTCGCCGCCGTGGCGCAACCGGGAACCGAGTCCGCCAGTTGGCGCGCGATCACGTCCAGCGTTTCGCCGGCGTCGCGCTGCGCCTCGGTCTCGCCGACGCAGATGACGCTGACGATGCCGGCGCGGTGGGCGGCGACGGCCTTGGCGGCAACCGCCGCGTCGGTCTCGCCGTGATCGGCACGGCGTTCGGAATGGCCGACGATGACATGGCTCGCACCCGCGTCACGCAACTGCTCGGCCGAGATGTCGCCGGTATGGGCACCCGACTCCTTGGCGTGACAATCCTGGCCGCCCACGGCGACGGGGCCTCGGCCCACGCGTTCCGCCATGGGGTGCAGCAGCGTGGCGGGCGGGCAGATGAGGATATCGACCTCCGCGGAGGCGCAGTCGCGCATCAGCGTTTCAACCTCGGCCAGCGAGGCGAGGGTTCCATTCATCTTCCAGTTTCCGGCGGCAAGCTTGCGGGGCGGCATGGGATCCTCCTGTTGGGTCGGCCACGGCGTAGCGCGGGGGGACGCAGGGGATCAAGGGCGCGTACCGGCGTCGCTGCCGGACCGGGGCGCTGCCCCGGGCCCCGGGATACTTGAACGAAGAAGAACTGCCTTCAGCCCCGGAAGGGGCGCAGGCCGTCTTCTGTCCTCAGGGGGCCGCGCCAAAGGCGCCAGCGAAGGTCCGCCCTCAGCCGTCCCGGCGGGCGGCCAGGCCTTCCAGCGGCTCGAAACGGATCGATTCGCCGCAGCCGCAGGTGTCGGTGACGTTCGGGTTCACGAAGCGGAAACCGCTGTCCAGCAGGCCGGTGCGATAGTCGATCTCGGTCCCGAACAGGAACATCTGCGCGGTGGGCGCGATCAGCACGCGCGCCGCGCCCTGTTCCACCACCTCGTCATTGGGCGACGGGGTCTCGGCCAGTTCCATCGTGTATTCCATGCCTGCGCAGCCGCCCTTCTTCAGGCCGATACGCAGCCCCGAGGCCCCCTTTTCTGCCATCAGCCGGGCAATCCGTGCCTCGGCCGCGGGAGTGATGGTGACGGGAGGTTTTCCGGGGATCGAGAACATGGGAGAGGCCTTTCGCGCTGGCCACCAAGATAGGCAGCCGGGTCCCAACGCTCAAGCCGTGGCGCGGCGGGTTTGCCGTCGCGGGCTCGGTCTGCTAGAAGGCGCGGTCCCGAGAAAGCCGCAAGACCCCGCCGATGACCGCCGAAACCCCTGTCCGCAGCGCCGCCCGCCTGTCCGTCGCACCCATGATGGACTGGACGGACCGCGTATGCCGCGGGTTCCACCGCCTGCTCAGCCGCCGGGCGTTGCTTTACACCGAGATGGTCACGGCGCCCGCCGTCATTCATGGCGACCGGGCACGGCTGCTGGACTATGACGCGGCCGAGCATCCGGTGGCGTTGCAACTGGGCGGCTCGGACCCGGCAGAGCTGCGCGAGGCCACGCGGATCGCCGCCGACTGGGGCTATGACGAGATCAACCTGAATGTCGGTTGCCCCAGCGACCGGGTCCAGTCGGGCTGCTTCGGGGCGGTGCTGATGAAGACGCCCGCGCTGGTCGCGGAATGCGTCGCCGCCATGCAGGCCGTCAGCCCGGTCGAGGTCACGGTCAAGTGCCGCATCGGCGTGGACGAGCAGGAGCCCGCCGAGGTGCTGCCCCTCTTCCTCGACACCATGGTTGCAGCAGGCGTCCGCCGCGTCACCATCCATGCCCGGAAGGCCTGGCTGCAGGGCCTCAGCCCGCGCGAGAACCGCGAGATCCCGCCCCTGGACTATCCGCTGGTCCATGCGATGAAGACGGCCTTTCCGCAGCTTCACCTGTCCATCAACGGCGGCATCGGCTCGCTGGAGGCGGCGGCGCGGCACCTTGAGGTCATGGATGGCGCCATGATCGGGCGGGCAGCCTATCACGAGCCCTGGGCCATCCTCGGCGGGGCCGACAGGCTGTGGGGCGACGCACCGCCGTTCGCCGAGCCGGCGCAGGCCGCGATGGCGATGCGCGAGGTGATCGCGCGGCATCTCGAGGCCGGCGGGCGGATGCACCAGGTCACGCGGCACATGCTGGGCCTGTTCCACGGCCGTCCCGGCGCCCGGATGTGGAAGCGCATCCTGTCCGAGCGCGGCTCGGCCGGCACTCTGGACGACTACGACGCGGCGCTGGCGGCGGTCGGCGCGCGCGAGTTCGCCTGACGCACGACCGGGCCGGAAAACGGCGCCGCCCTCTGGCCCGCGCGGGCCGGTCGCGCTAAGCGGCGGCTTTGCCTCTTGCCCTAAGGCGCGCCCATGATCGCCCTGCTGCCCCATGTTCTTGCCGTTCTTGCCGCCGGAGCCTTCGCGGGCATCCTTGCCGGGCTTCTGGGCGTGGGCGGCGGGATCGTGCTGGTGCCGGCCTATGGCGCGATCCTTGCGGCGGCCGGCTACGGCGGGGGCGACATGATGCAGATCTGCCTCGCGACCTCGCTGTCCACGATCATCGTGACCTCGATGCGCTCGGTCACGGCCCATCACCGCAGGGGCGCGGTGGATTGGCAGATCCTGCGCGACTGGGCGCCCTGGATCGTGCTGGGGGCGTTCGCGGGCGTGTGGCTGGTGTCGCGCCTGACCACGCATGAGTTGCAGGTCATCTTCGGCGTGCTGGTCTTTGCCGTTGCCAGCTACATGCTGCTGAGCCGGTCCGAATGGCGGCTGTCGGACCAGGCACCGCAGGGTGCGGCCCGCGCCGTGATGGCCGGGGCGGTGGGTCTGGTCGGCGTGCTATTGGGCATCGGAGGCGGCTCGATGGGAGTGCCGCTGCTGACGCTGCACGGGCGGCCGATCCACCGCGCGGTCGCCACGGCGGCAGGCTTCGGGGCCGTGATCGCGCTGCCCTCGGTGCTGGCCTTTCTGTTCGTCCCCGCGGACGGCGCGCCGCCCGGTACCGTCGGTTCTGTCAACCTGCCCATCTTCGCCATCACCATCACCATGTCGCTGCTGACGACGCCTTATGGCGCGACGCTGGCGCACAACACCGACCCGCGCCGGCTCAAGCGGATCTTCGCGGTGTTCCTGATGGTCGTGGCGCTGAACATGCTGAGGAAGGCGCTGCTTTAGGCCCTTTCGGCGGCCTTCGCGGCGTCCCACAGCGCGTCCATCTCCTCAAGCGTCGAGTCCTCGGGGCGGCGGCCCTGGCTTGCAAGGGTGGCTTCGATGGATTGGAAGCGGCGTGTGAACTTGGCGTTGGCGCCACGCAGCGCCTCCTCGGGGTCGATCTTCAGGTGGCGGGCGAGGTTCGCCATGACGAACAGGAGGTCGCCGAATTCCTCGGTCAGGTGGGCCGGGTCGGCACTGTCGCGGGCGGCCACGAGCTCGGCGGTTTCCTCGCGGATCTTGTCCAGCACCTGTTCGGCCGCGGGCCAGTCGAAGCCCACGCGCGCCGCGCGGTTCTGCAGCTTGACCGCGCGGGTCAGCGCAGGCAGCCCCAGCGCCACGCCGTCCAGCGTGCCCCGTTCCGCCTTGGCGGCCCGTTCCTTCGCCTTGATCGCTTCCCAGTCCTTCACCTGCTGCTCGGCGGACTTGTCGCGGGATTCGTCCCCGAAGATGTGGGGATGGCGTGCGACCAGCTTGTCGGAAATCGCGCGGGCCACGTCGGCGAAGTCGAACATGCCCTTCTCCGCCGCCATCTGCGCGTGAAAGACCACCTGCAGCAGCAGGTCGCCCAACTCGCCCGGCAGTTCCTCCCAGGCCTGCCGGGTGATGGCGTCGGCCACTTCATGCGCTTCCTCGAGGGTGTAGGGCGCGATGGAGGCGAAATCCTGCTCGATGTCCCAGGGGCAGCCGGACTGCGGGTCGCGCAGCGCGGCCATGATGTCGATCAGGCGGCGGGTTTCGGCGGTTGCGTCGGACATGGGCGGCTTTCCTTGAAGGGCAGGGCCTCACGAAGACACGAGCCACGGGGCAGAGTCCACCGCCGCCCCCGCGTTCGTGACCCGACCCTGCCCCGGGGGCGGCGGCTGTTTCTGGACAAGGGCCCTGCCTGCGACTAGGTTCCGCGCCAATCCGCCGCCGGGGCCCTTGCCCCGGCGTCCCCTGACCCTGCGACAAGGATCGCCCATGTTCGTCACACCCGCCTACGCCCAGGCCGCCGCCCCCGCCGCCGGCGGAGCCGCCGCGTTCGCCCAGTTCGTCCCGCTGATCCTGGTCTTCGTGATCATGTATTTCCTGATCATGCGGCCCCAGCAGAAGAAGATGCGCCAGCACCGCGAGATGATCGGGGCGCTGAAGAAGGGCGACAACGTCATCACCCAGGGCGGCATCCTGGGCAAGGTCGTGGCCGTCCGCGACGAGGAGGTCGAGGTGGAGATCGCCCAGGGCGTCCGCATCCGCGTCGTCCGCGCCACCATCGCGCAGGTGGTCAACCGCGCCGCCCCTGCCGCCGCGAACAGCTGAAGCCGCAGGGTCGCCATGCTGCAGATCCCGACCTGGAAGCGCGTCCTCATCATCGGCATCGTTCTGGTGGGGCTGCTTTATGCGATGCCGAACCTGTTCTATCAGCGGGTCGAGACGCATAACGACGCCATCACCGCGGCCGAGCGCGCCGGGTTCGAAACGCCCGAGCAGGCCGCCGCCCGGTCCTTGTGGCCGGACTGGCTGCCCGCGACCCTGGTGAACCTCGGGCTGGACCTGCGCGGCGGCGCCCATCTTCTGGGCGAGGTCAACGTCGAGGAGGTCTATGCCTCGCGGATGACGGCCCTGTGGCCCGAACTGCGCGACGCCCTGGCGGCACAGCGCGATGTGGTGGGCGCGGTGCGCCGCGTTCCCGGCCCGCCCGACCAGCTGCACGTAGAGATCGGCAATCCCGACCAGATGGCCCGCGCGGTGGAAATCGTCCGCGGCCTTGCCACGCCGGTGGTGTCCGTGTCGGGGGCGGGAACGTCCAGCCTCGACATCACGGCGCAGGGCGCGACCATGATCGTGCAGCTGTCCGAGGCCGAGCGCGCCGCCACCGACGACCGCACCGTCCAGCAGTCGCTGGAGATCGTGCGCCGCCGCGTGGACGAGGTCGGCACCCGCGAGCCCACGATCCAGCGTCAGGGTCAGGACCGCATCCTGATCCAGGTGCCCGGCATCGGTTCCGCCGAGGAACTGAAGGAGCTGATCGGCACCACCGCCAAGCTGACCTTCAACCCGGTCGTCGGGCGCGGCACCGACCCGAACGTCCAGGCAGGTCTGGGCAACATCGTCGTGCCCGCGATGGAGGAGCCGGGCGTCTATTACACCCTGGCCGAGGCCCCCGTCGTCACCGGCGAAGACCTGACCGACGCGCGGCCCAGCTTCGACCCGAACGGCCAGCCTGCCGTGGACTTCCGCTTCGGCCCGCAGGGCGCGCGGCGCTTCGGTGCCTATACAGCAGCCAACGTTGGCCAGCCCTTCGCCATCGTGCTGGACAACCAGGTGATCTCGGCGCCGGTGATCCGGCAGGCGATCCCCGGCGGCAACGGCCAGATCTCGGGCGCCATGACGGTGGACGAATCGACCCAGCTGGCCGTGCTGCTGCGCGCGGGCGCGCTGCCTGCCGAGATGACCTTCCTGGAAGAACGGACCATCGGCCCGGAACTGGGGCAGGATTCGATCGACGCGGGCACCAAGGCCGCAACCATCGCGACGGTGCTGGTCGTGGGCTACATCGTCGCCAGCTACGGGCTGTTCGGCGCCTTCGCCTCGGCCGCGGTGATCATCAACGTCATCCTGATCCTGGCGATCATGGGGGCGATGGGGGCCACCCTGACGCTGCCCGGCATCGCGGGGATCGTGCTGACCGTCGGCACGGCGGTCGATGCAAACGTCATCATCTATGAACGCATCCGCGAGGAGCTGCGCGCCGGAAAGCGCGTGGTCAAGGCCATCGACGACGGCTTCAACGAGGCGATGAGCGCGATCATCGACGCCAACGTCACCACCTTCATCGCGGCGCTCGTCATGTTCTTCCTGGGGTCCGGGCCGGTCAAGGGCTTCGCCGTCACGCTGGTCATCGGCATCGCCACCTCGGTCTTCACCGCGATCTACCTGACGCGTCTGATGATCGTGGTCTGGCTGGAACGCCGCCGTCCCGCGAGCCTGGTCCTGTAAGGGGAAACATTCATGGCATTCCGTCTGAAACTCGTCCCCGACAACACGAAGATCGACTTCTTCCGCTGGCAGTGGCTGACCGCGGGGATCTCGGGTCTGGCGATGGTGGCGTCGGTGATCATCATCCTGACCATGGGGCTGAACTTCGGCATCGACTTCAAGGGCGGCACCACGATCCGCGCGGAAAGCTCGACCGAGTTCTCGGTGGCCGAATACCGTGACGCGCTGGACGGGCTGGACCTGGGCGACGTCTCGATCACCGAGGTCTTCGATCCCGGCTTCGGTCCCGACCGCCACGTGGCGCAGATCCGCATCGGCACCACGAACGACACCGGCTCGGTCACGCCCGAGGAGCTGAACCGGATCGAGTCCGCCCTGCGCGCGGTCGATCCCAACGTCACCTTCGCCGCCATCGAGTCCGTCGGGCCCAAGGTGTCGGACGAGTTGATCAAGACCGCCCTTTATGCGGTCGGCGCGGCCACGATCGGCATCCTGTTCTACATCTGGCTGCGGTTCGAATGGCAGTTCGCGGTCGGCGCGGTGACGGCGCTTGTCCACGACGTGCTAGTGACGGTCGGCATCTTCTCGCTGTTCCAGCTTCGCTTCGACCTGACAACGATCGCCGCGCTGCTGACGATCCTCGGCTATTCGGTCAACGACACGGTGGTCGTCTTCGACCGCCTGCGCGAGAACCTCATCAAGTTCAAGACCATGCCGCTGATCGACGTCATGAACCTGACCGTGAACGAGACGCTGTCGCGCACGGTCATGACGGCCGTGACCACGGCGCTGGCGCTGGCGGCCCTGCTGATCTGGGGCGGCGACGTGATCCGGAACTTCGTCTTCGCGATGTTCCTGGGTGTCTTCATCGGCGCCTACTCGACCGTGTATCTGGCCAAAAGCGTCGTGCTGTGGCTGGGCGTACGCCGCGACTGGAGCAAGTCCGAGAAGATCGCCAAGGCCGAACGCGACGAGCTGTCGGGTACGCCCTTCCAGGACACGCCCTGATGCCCATGCGCGAAACCGATTTCACCGGGGGCGTCCCGGTGGACGGTTACGGGCCGGGGTTCTTCCGGGTCGCCGGGCAGGTCCATCGCGGCGCGGTGATCGTCGCCGGCGACGGGGCAAGGGCCTGGTCGGGACTGGATGACGCGGCCGCGCTGGTGGCGCTGGCGCGCACGACGGACGTGCTGTTCCTGGGAATGGGCGCGGACATCGCCCGCCCGCCCGCGGCGCTGGTCGCCCTGCTGGAACAGGCGGGGCTGATGGTCGAGGCCATGTCCACGCCCAGCGCCGCGCGCAGCTACAACGTCACCCTGTCCGAGGGGCGGCGGGTCGCCTGCGCCCTGATCCCGGTCTGAGGCCCGGCGTGGCCGTGCTGGTCCGGGTGCATGACCTTGCCGTGTCGCGCGGCGGCCGGCGCGCGATCGAAGGCGTCGGCTTCACCCTTTCCGCAGGCGAGGCGCTGATCCTGCGCGGCCCCAATGGCATCGGCAAGACCACCCTGCTGCGCACGGTCGCGGGGCTCCAGCCTCCGACCCAGGGCCGGATCGAGGCCGATCCCGACGCCATCGCCTATGCCGCCCACGCCGACGGGCTGAAAGGCGCGCTGAGCGTCGCCGAGAACCTGCGCTTCTGGCGCGCTGTCTTCGGCGGCCCGCCCGTCGAGCCCGCGCTTGCGGCCATGAACCTTATCGCGCTGGCCGAGCGCCCGGCCGCGATGCTGTCGGCGGGGCAGAAACGCCGCTTGGGCCTTGCGCGCCTTCTGGTCACGGGCCGCCCGGTCTGGGTGCTGGACGAGCCGACGGTTTCCCTGGACGCGGGCTCGGTCGCGCTGTTCGCAGGCGCCGTGCGCGCCCATCTCGCGGCGCAGGGCGCGGCGCTGATCGCCACCCACATCGACCTCGGCCTGCCCGAGGCGCGGGTGCTGGACCTCGGCGCGCACAAGGCGGCGGCCACGGCGCCCGCGCGCGCGCCCGCCAGCTTCGACGAGGTCTTCGGATGAGAAACCTTTCCCGCGTGGAACTGCCCGGACAGGAGCGCCCATGCTCGCGCTGCTGATCCGCGACCTGAGGCTTGCCACGCGGGCAGGGGGCGGCTTCGGGCTGGGCCTCGCCTTTTTCCTGATCGTCTGCACGCTGGTTCCCTTCGGCGTCGGTCCCGAGGGCGGGACGCTGGCCCTGATCGCCCCCGGCATCCTGTGGGTCGGCGCGCTCTTGGCCTGCCTGCTGTCCCTGGACCGCATCTTCGCGCTGGACTGGGAGGACGGCAGCCTCGACCTGCTGGCCACCGCGCCCCTGCCGATGGAAGGGGCGGTGCTGGTCAAGGCGGCGGCCCACTGGATCACGACGGGCCTGCCGCTGGTGGTGGCCGCGCCCGTCTTCGGCATCCTGCTGCACCTGCCCTCGGGCGCGCAGGGCTGGCTGGTCGCGGCGCTGCTGCTGGGAACGCCCGCGCTGTCGATCCTGGGGGCCTTCGGCGCGGCGCTGACGGTGGGCCTGCGCCGGGGCGGTCTGCTGATGTCGCTGCTGGTCCTGCCGCTTTACGTGCCCACCCTGATCTTCGGGGCCGAGGCGGTGCGACGCGGGGCCGCAGGGGGCGACGGGACCACGCCGCTGGTGCTTTTGGCGGGAATTACCCTTGCCACGCTGGCCGCAATCCCCTTTGCCGCCGCCGGCGCGCTGAGGGTCAACCTGCGGTGAGGGGGCTTCACGCCGCCCCCCCGCAGGGCTAGAGGAAAAGCCATGTCGATCTGGGAATACGCCAACCCCGTCAAGTTCATGCGCACCTCGGGCGCCGTGCTGCCGTGGCTGGTGGGCGCCACCGCGATCTGCCTGCCGGCGGGGCTGATCTGGGGCTGGAGCGTGCCCGAGGACTACAAGCAGGGCGCGACCGTCAAGATCATGTTCCTGCATGTTCCCTCGGCCATGATGGCGATCAACATCTGGGTCATGATGCTGGTGGCCTCGCTGATCTGGCTGATCCGCCGCCACCATGTCAGCGCGCTGGCCGCCCGCGCCGCGGCCCCCATCGGGGCGGTGATGACGGTCGTGGCGCTGGTCACGGGCGCCGTCTGGGGACAGCCGACCTGGGGAACCTGGTGGGAATGGGACCCGCGCCTGACCTCGTTCCTGATCCTGCTGCTGTTCTACCTGGGCTACATGGCGCTGTGGTCCGCGATCGAGAACCCCGACAGCGCCGCCGACCTGACCGGCGTCATGTGCCTTGTCGGCTCGGTCTTCGCCTTCCTGTCCCGCTATGCGGCGCATTTCTGGAACCAGGGGCTGCACCAGGGGTCCACCATCAGCGTCGCGCCGGGGGACCGGATCAGCTCGGTCTACAGCTATCCGCTGTATACCTGCATGCTGGGGTTCTTCCTGCTGTTCGTGACGCTGCTGCTGATCCGCACCCGCACGGAAATCCGCCGCCGCCGCACTGCGGCCCTGCTGGCAAGGGAGATGCGCGCATGATCGCCGAACTCGGTCGCCACGCGGCCCCGGTGCTGGCCGCCTGGAGCATCTCGGGCGTCCTGATCGTCGGGCTGATCGCCCAGACGCTGGTCGCGGCCTCACGCGCCCGCCGCGCGCTCGAGAAGGTGGAGCGCCGTGGCTAGGATCTCGCCCCTTGTCGCCATTCCGCCGCTGGCCTTCGCGGGGCTTGCCGCCATGTTCCTGTGGGGCATGGGGCGCGACGACCCGACCGCGCTGCCCTCGGCCCTGGTCGGGCGGCAGGCGCCTGCGGTGCCCGCGACGACGCTGCCGGACAAGCGTCAGCTGACCGACGCCGACCTGCGCGGAGGAGAGGTGACTCTGGTCAACTTCTGGGCCAGCTGGTGCCCGCCCTGCCGGGCCGAGCATCCGACGCTGGAAGCCCTGACGGCCGAGGGGATCAACGTCGTCGGCATCGACCTCAAGGACCCGGAACCCGCCGCGCTGCGCTTTCTGGCCGAGCATGGCGACCCCTTCGCCGCGCTGGCGACCGACCCGCAGGGCCGCACGGCGATCGAATGGGGCGTGACCGCCCCGCCCGAAACCTTCATCCTGGACGGCGAGGGCAACGTCCTGCACCGCCACGCCGGTCCCCTGATCCGCGAAGACTATACCAACCGCTTCCGCCCGGAACTGGACAAGGCTCTGGCGGCCGAGCGCTGAGGGGCAGGGCGGCTTGCGCCGCCCGGCCTGTGGCTTACCAGACGAAGTCGTCAGCCCCGAGACTGCCGAGCGAGGTCCACTCGATCTTGAGGGATGCCGTGCCGTCGCGGAAATAGACGTGGCCGCCGGACTGGGACAGGTGGTCCCGCACGTCGGCGAAGCTGTCGAGGTCCGAGAAGCTGCGCAGGTCGATGCGGTCGTCATCGCTGTCGTCGAAGTTGCGCACCGTGTCCTGCCCGCCGTTGAAGACGAACAGGTCGTCGCCCTCGCCGCCGCGCAGCATGTCGTTGCCCGCGCCGCCGTCCAGCGTATCGCTGCCTTCGCCCGCGGCCAGGTCGTCGTTGCCTGCGCCACCCAGGGCAAGGTCGTTGCCTTCGCCCGCGATGACGATGTCGTTGCCCGCGCCTGCGTTGAGCCAGTCGTTGCCCTCGCCCCCGAAGACGCGGTCGCCGCCCGCGCCCGAGATGACGAGGTCGTCGCCCTCGCCTGCGTTAATGCTGTCGGAACCGCTGCCCGACCGGATGGTGTCGTTGCCTTCGTCGGCGTTGACGCGGTTGGCGCCGTCGCCCGCGTCGATCACGTCATTGCCGCCGTCGTCCCGGATGAGGTCGTTGCCCGCCCCGCCCCAGATGACGTCGTTGCCCTCTCCACCATTCAGGGTGTCGTTGCCGGCCTCGCCCCAGACACGGTCGTCGCCGCTGCCGGCAAGGATCGTATCGTTGCCGCCACGGCCCCACAGATTGTCGTCACCGCTGAAGCCACGGATCAGGTCCCCGAGCGGCGTGCCGAACAGGCTGTTGTCGCCGTCATTGCCATTGATGGTTGCCATGTCGCGTCTCCTTTGCGGACCCGGAAGTGGGTCGAAGAAGGGTAGGCGCAGGTCGGCATGACCGTGGCATGACAAGGCTGCGATCATTGCCGTCTTGGCGGCAATCCGCGCAGGCAGGCGAGCCCGGCTCGCGCCCCGTCAGGCGGGGCCCTGCGCCCGACCTCGGCCATTCCGGCCCGACCTGCGGCTCGGGCCGCTTGTTGCGGGCAGGGGCGATGGCGAAGTCGCGGCCGTCGTGCATTCGGCCGAAACGCCTGCCCGGAATCGGGACGATGCCCCTGGGTACCGCCACCGATAGCGGCAACCTGTTCGGTCCGGTCCGAACCATCGGTGCGGCGCTGCAAGGACGAGGGCCGAAATGAAATCCTGTCGCACGAGCCTGCATCGGACTGGCGGGAACTGAACGCATTCGGATGCCTGAGAAGCCTTGCCTGCGCGTATCTGCAAGGACCTGCCCGTCAGAACCGGCTCGGCATAACAGGCAGCAGGCAACAACGAGAGCCCGCCCCGAACCCTGCTGCCCGGAAAGGAAAGGGGCTCAGCCTTTGCAGGCCAAGCCCCTGAAATCTTTGGCTCCGGCGGTAGGGATCGAACCTACGACCAATTGATTAACAGTCAACTGCTCTACCGCTGAGCTACGCCGGAACACGAGGGGGCATCTAGCACCCGTTTCCGGGGTCGTCCAGAGGGTTCGCGCAGAAAATTCATCCTTCCGCGACGGCAGGCCGGTGCCAGCGCGCCCTTGCACCCGGAGGGCCGTCGCAGGCGACCGCGCCCAGGTCGGCCAGGGCCAGAAGATGCGCCAGCACGTTGCGCTCGGCGGCAGGCATCAGGTGCTGGGGCACCGCATAGATGCGTGCGGCAAGGTCGGCGGCGGTTCCGCCCGCCTGGTCGAGCGCCGCAAGGATCTGGCCCGTGCGGTGCCGGCGGTGCGCGGCAAGCTCGGCCAGGCGGGGCAGGGGGTCGGTGACCGGATCGCCATGTGCCGGATAAAGAACACGGGGCGCCATCCCGGCGAGCAGGTCCAGCGAGCGGAAGTAATCCACCAGGTCGCCGTCGGGAGGAGAGATCAGCGTCGTGCTCCACCCCATCACAAGGTCGCCGCAGAAGACGGCGTCGCCCAGGCGGAAGCTCAGGTGGCCACCCATGTGGCCGGGGGTGTGCAGCGCCTCAATCGTCCACTCGGCGGACTGCAGGACCTCTCCGTGCCGCAGGGGGATGTCGGGACGGAACGCCAGGTCGATGCCCTCTCCGCCACCGGCGAGGCCCGTCTGCGCCAGCCGCGCCATCCCGGGCGAACGGCCGGAATCTGCGGGACCGTAAGCGAAGACCGGGGCGCCCGTGGCCTCGGCAAGCCGCGCGACTCCTGCCGAGTGGTCCAGATGCGCCAGGGTGACAAGGATATGCGAGATCCGCCCCTCGGCGGTATCCAGAATCGCCCGGATATGGGCCGGGTCATCGGCGCCGGGGTCGATCACTGCGATCTCCTCCTGTCCGATCAGGAAGCTGTTCGTCCCGGGGCCGGTCATGGCCGAGGGGTTGGGGGCCAGAACGACCCGCACTTTCGCCGCGTTGCTCATGGCCCTAGGCTGGACCGGGGCCCGGGCGGGCGCAAGCGAGGTGAGCATGGATTTCGGCTGGCTCAAGCGGTTGATGCCCCGCGGTCTTTACGGGCGGGCGGCGCTGATCCTGTTCCTGCCGGTGGTGGTCATCACGCTGGTGGTGACGGTCATGTTCCTCCAGCGGCATTTCGAGGACGTGACTCAGCAGATGGTGGAAACCGCCGCCGCCGAGGTCGCGCTGGTCACCGACCGCGTGCAGTCCGCCCCCGACGACGCGCAGGCGCTTCTTGCCGGACGCGAGATCGCGGTGCCGCTGGAACTGACGGTCGAGCTGCCCCCGCCCCCCGGTATCGAGGAGCGCCGCCGCTTCTACGACTTCTCGGGCCGCGTGGTGATCGCCGAGATGCACCGGCGCCTGCCGGCGGTCGCGGCCGTGGACCTGTGGAACCTGCGCCGGGTGCGGGTGCTGGTGGGCGGGCCGCGCCCCTTCCTGCTGGAACTGCCGCGCCGGCGGCTGACGCCCTCGAACCCGCACCAGTTGCTGGTCCTGATGCTGACGACCTCTCTGCTGATGACGGCCATCGCCACGATCTTCCTGCGCAACCAGCTGCGACCGATCCGCAGGCTCGCCGACGCGGCCGAGGCCTACGGGCGCGGGCAGGTCAAGCCCTATCGCCCCGCCGGCGCGACCGAGGTGCGCAGCGCCGGGCGCGCCTTTGTCGAGATGCGCAACCGGATCGAACGGCAGAACGAGCAGCGCAAGATGATGCTGTCCGGGATCAGCCACGACCTGCGCACGCCCCTGACGCGGCTGCGGCTGGGGCTGTCCATGCTCGGTCCCGACCTGCCGCCAGACCGCGACGAGATCGCGGACATGGAACGCGACGTGGCCGAGATGGGAAAGATGATCGACGCCTTTCTGGACCTTGCCCGGGGGGACGCGCAGGACGGCGAGGCGGAAGCCCTCCCCGCGCGCGAGTTCGTGGACGAGATCGTCAGCGATGCGCTTCGCGGCGGCCAGCGGGTGAGGCTGGTGCGCTTCGAGGGCGGTGCGGACGATGGCCGGATCGTCGCGCGTCCGCAGGCGCTGCGCCGCGCCGTCGAGAACCTGATCGGCAACGCAGTCCGCTATGGCACGCGGGCCGAGGTCGAGGCGGCGCTGACCCCCCGCAGCTTCCGCATCGCCGTCGAGGATGACGGGCCCGGCATCCCCCCCGAGCGCCGCGACGAGGCGATCCGGCCCTTCGTGCGGCTGGATGCGGCCCGCAACCAGGACCGGGGGCAGGGGGCCGGCCTGGGCCTCGCCATCGCCGCAGATATCGCCCGTACCCACGGGGGCGAACTGCGCCTGTCCGATGGCGCGCGCTTGGGCGGCCTCAGGGCCGAGATCGTCATTCCCCGCTGAGCCCGGCGTTATCCGCCCGTTCATCTTCTTCGTGCAAATATCCCGGGGTCCGGGGCAGCGCCCCGGTCGGCCCCATTGCAGCAGGGGTCCGCGGTTCCTAGATTGGTCGCAAGCAGGTCCGGTGCGCTGCCCGACCCCATGGGGGCCGCCGGTCCGGGCATGAAAGGACAGTTCATGAACGACAAGACCCAAGCCACGTATCCGGTGCTTCCGCTCCGTGACATCGTGGTCTTCCCTCACATGATCGTGCCGCTGTTCGTGGGCCGCGAAAAGTCGGTCCGCGCGCTGGAAGCCGTAATGGAGGCTGACCGCCCGATCCTTCTGGCCGCCCAGAAGGACGCCTCGGTCGATGAACCGGACGCCGACGGCATCTTCACAACCGGCGTGCTGGCCAACGTCCTGCAGCTGCTCAAGCTGCCCGACGGCACCGTCAAGGTGCTGGTCGAGGGCCAGTCGCGCGTCCGCATCACCGGCTTCGTGGCCAACGAAGACTACTTCGAGGCGGGCGCCGAGCCGCTGGCCGAGACCGAAGGCGACACCGCCAGCGTGACCGCCCTGATCCGCACCGTCGCCGAGGAGTTCGAGCGCTACGTCAAGGTGCGCAAGAACATCCCCGAGGAGGCCGTGACCTCGGTTGCCGAGGCGCGTGACGCCCACCGGCTGGCCGACCTCGTGTCGGGCCACCTCGGCATCGACGTTGCCCGCAAGCAGGAACTGCTGGAAACGCTGGATGTCGCCGAGCGGCTCGAGAAGGTCTACGGCCTGATGCAGGGCGAGATGTCGGTCCTGCAGGTCGAGAAGAAGATCAAGTCGCGCGTCAAGACCCAGATGGAGAAGACGCAGCGCGAGTACTACCTCAACGAGCAGATGAAGGCGATCCAGCGCGAGCTGGGCGATGGCGACGAGGGCCAGAACGAACTCGCCGAGCTCGAGGAGAAGATCAACAAGACCAAGTTCAGCAAGGAAGCGCGCGACAAGGCGCAGGCCGAGCTGAAGAAGCTGAAGTCGATGTCGCCGATGTCGGCCGAGGCCACGGTCAGCCGCAACTATCTCGACTGGCTGCTGTCGCTGCCGTGGGGTGTGAAGTCGCGCACCAAGCGTGACCTTTCGTCCGCCGAACAGATCCTGGACGCCGACCACTATGGCCTTGAAAAGGTCAAGGAGCGGATCGTCGAGTATCTCGCGGTGCAGGCGCGCTCGGACAAGCTGAAAGGCCCGATCCTTTGCCTCGTCGGTCCGCCCGGCGTCGGCAAGACCTCGCTCGGCCGTTCGGTGGCGAAAGCCACGGGGCGCGAGTTCATCCGCATCTCGCTTGGCGGCGTGCGCGATGAATCCGAGATCCGCGGTCACCGCCGGACCTATATCGGCTCGATGCCCGGCAAGATCATCCAGGCGCTGAAGAAGGCCAAGACCACGAACCCGCTCATCCTGCTCGACGAGATCGACAAGATGGGACAGGACTTCCGTGGCGACCCGGCGTCGGCGATGCTCGAGGTGCTGGACCCGGAACAGAACGCGACCTTCGTGGACCACTATCTGGAAGTGGAATACGACCTGTCGAACGTCATGTTCCTGACCACGGCCAACAGCTACAACATGCCGGGGCCGCTGCTGGACCGGATGGAGATCATCCCGCTGGCCGGCTACACCGAGGACGAGAAGCGCGAGATCGCGCGCCAGCACCTGCTGCCCAAGCAGATCAAGGCGAACGGTCTGAAGAAGGGCGAGTTCTCGGTTTCGGACGAGGCGCTGACCCATGTCATCCGCTACTACACCCGTGAAGCGGGCGTGCGGAGCCTCGAGCGCGAGATCGCCAAGCTGGCCCGCAAGGCCGTGACCGAGATCCTCAAGGGCAAGGTCGCGTCGGTCGAGGTCACGCCCGAGAAGGCCGAGGAGTACCTGGGCGTCCGCCGCTTCCGCTATGGCCTGGCCGAGAAGGAGGACCAGGTCGGCGTAGTGACGGGGCTGGCCTACACCCAGGCGGGCGGCGACCTGCTGCAGATCGAGGCGCTGAAGCTGCCCGGCAAGGGCGTGATGAAGACGACCGGGAAACTGGGCGAGGTGATGAAGGAATCGATCGACGCGGCGGCAAGCTTCGTCCGGTCGGTTGCGCCCGAGCTGGGCATCAGCCCGCCCGAGTTTTCCAAGCGCGACATCCACGTCCACGTGCCCGAGGGGGCGACCCCGAAGGACGGCCCCTCGGCGGGTCTGGCCATGGTGACCTCGGTCGTGTCGGTGATGACCGGCATCCCGGTCCGCAAGGACATCGCCATGACCGGCGAGGTGACGCTGCGCGGCAACGCGCTGGCCATCGGCGGGCTGAAGGAGAAACTTCTCGCGGCGCTTCGTGGCGGCATCAAGACGGTGCTGATCCCCGAGGAGAACGAGAAGGATCTGGCCGACATCCCGGCGAACGTAAAGGAGGGGCTGAACATCATCCCCGTCTCGAACGTCCGCGAGGTCCTGCGCCACGCCCTGGTGCGGATGCCCGAGCCGGTGGAATGGGACGAGGCCGCCTATGAGGCCGCCGAGGTCAAGCGCCTGGCCGCCCTGCGCGGCGAGGCCCAGGCCAGCGGTCCGACTGCCCACTGAGGCAGGCGACCTGCGGCAAGATCAAGGCGCGCGCCCCTCGGGGCGCGCGTCTGCGTTTCAGCCGCGCCTTGCCGGAACCGGGCGGGAAGACGCAGGCGGCCGCCCTTGTATTATATGCTGTTTTCGCAAGGTCACCCGTTGCAAAGTGGCAGTGCTCGGCTAGTGTCCGCCCCTTCCGTCAAGAAACGTCAACGACAGGTCCCGTGATGGCCGCTGAAAAACAGGGAGCAAGCCGGCCGCGCCGTGCCGCCGCTCCCGGAAAAGATCCGATTCCCGCCCGCGTCCTGCACAAGCGCGAGTTCCTCGCGCGTGTCGCCGCCGAAGTCGACCTGTCCCGCACGCAGATCCGGGACATCGTCGAAGCGACGCTGAACCAGCTGGGCCGCGCCATCGCCGAGGGCGAGACCCTGGCCCTGCCGCCCTTTGGCAAGGCGCGCGTCAGCCGCCAGGCAACTGCCAAGGGGGACGAGGTTCTGGTCCTGCGCCTGCGCCGCAAGGACGTGGCGGACGAGACGGACTGATCGCACACGAAGGGGCTTGCGGGCGCCCTGCAAGGGCGCTATCTAGCGCGGCACCGGGCGATTAGCTCAGCGGTAGAGCGCTTCGTTCACATCGAAGATGTCAGCGGTTCAAATCCGTTATCGCCCACCATCATTCCCGGGGACCGCCCGCGCCACCGCGCAGGCGGTCCCTTTCGTTTCCGCGGCTTGCCTCGGCCTTCGGGTCACGCCATAAGCGCGGGCAGGGGCGGTTAGCTCAGTTGGTAGAGCATCTCGTTTACACCGAGGTTGTCGGGGGTTCGAGTCCCTCACCGCCCACCAAGTCTCATCCCATCAACGGCTTGCAAGACGCTTTCTCCGGGTGCGCCCTACAAGGGTGACGCCATGCGACTCGCGTCCTGCCTCGCCATGTCACGGCATGGGGTGTTTCACGTCCGCTGACCCCTGCGGAACGTGCTGCGTGAATCCGCCCTGCGAAGTGGCGTCAGGGTGTCATCGGGAACTCGCAATCCGACTATCTCCCGACGATCTGCGCGGCTCTTGGCTGTCCCAGGGCAGGCTGCCGTTCGCGCTGCAATACGGGCTGCCATGAAGCACGATGGGATCAGGCGGCATGGGACAGCGGGCCGGAAAGCCGCTCGTGCACGATATGTTGCGCCGGGCTGGGCAGTGCTCGTGGGCCGTGTCCCGTCGCCTTCGGTCGAGCCTGTGTTCCTCGGCGCGCGCCATCAACATGCATCTTGCGTGCTGCAGCGTGCCGACCGTTACTGTGGCAGTTGACCGGTGGCTGCCAGTTGCGGCATAAGGCCGATTAACTGAACGAACGTTCAATAACCGGGGGAGGGTTGTGATGTTCACGCGAGGGATGGATTTCGACCTGGGCGAGGACGTGAACGCCCTGCGCGACATGGTTCACCGCTGGGCGCAGGAACGGGTCAAGCCCATCGCCGCGCAGGTGGACCGCGAGAACGTCTTCCCCGCCGACCTATGGCGCGAGATGGGCGACCTCGGCCTTCTGGGCATCACCGTCCCCGAGGAATACGGCGGCACCGGCATGGGCTATCTGGCCCACACGATCGCGGTCGAGGAGATCGCGCGGGCCAGCGCCAGCGTCAGTCTGTCCTATGGCGCGCATTCGAACCTTTGCGTGAACCAGCTCAAGCTGAACGGCTCGGAAGACCAGAAGCGGAAATACCTGCCGAAGCTCTGCTCGGGCGAGCATGTCGGCGCGCTGGCGATGTCCGAGGAAGGCGCGGGCTCCGACGTCGTCGGCATGAAGCTGCGGGCGGAAAAGCGGAACGGCTACTACGTCCTGAACGGCAGCAAGTACTGGATCACCAACGGTCCCGACGCCGACGTGCTGGTGGTCTATGCCAAGACCGACCCCGAGGCGGGGTCCAAGGGCATCACCGCCTTCATCGTCGAGAAGGGCATCAAAGGCTTCACCCAGGGGCCGCATTTCGACAAGCTGGGGATGCGCGGCTCGAACACGGGCGAGCTGATCTTCGAGGACGCCGAGATCCCCTTTGAGAACGTGCTGGGCGCCGAGGGCAAGGGCGTGCGTGTCCTCATGTCCGGGTTGGATTACGAGCGGCTGGTCCTGTCGGGCATCGGCACGGGCATCATGGCGGCCGCGCTGGACGAGGTCATGCCCTATGTCCGCGAACGCAGGCAGTTCGGCCAGCCCATCGGGAACTTCCAGCTGATGCAGGGCAAGATCGCCGACATGTATGTCGCGCTGAACACCGCCCGCGCCTATGTCTACGAGGTCGCCAAGGCCTGCGACGCGGGCAAGGTGACGCGGCAGGACGCGGCGGGTGCGGTGCTTTACGCGTCCGAGCAGGCGATGGTGCAGGCGCACCAGGCCGTGCAGGCGCTGGGTGGGGCGGGCTTCCTGAACGACTCGACGGTCAGCCGGCTGTTCCGCGACGCCAAGCTGATGGAAATCGGGGCAGGGACCAGCGAGATCCGCCGGATGCTGATCGGCCGCGAGCTGATGGCGCTGGACTGATGCGCGGGGGGCTGCGTCTCTTTCAGGGCAAGGCGGCGCCATGAACGGCTTCTTCGACTATGTCCGCGACGAGGGCCTGCTGCACGGCCGCATGGAGTGGCTGGTCGGCGCGATCGAGGTCGCGGCCACGCTGATCGACCTTGTCGCCATTGCCGTGCTGCTGGTCGGCGCAGCCCGCTTCCTGATCGGCTATCTGAAGGCCGAGTTCGGACCCGGAGAGGACGAGCGCAAGCGCGGGCTGAACGCCGAGCGGGTGGAACTGGGCCGCTACATCCTTGCCGGGCTGGAGATCCTGATCGTCTCGGACATCATCACCACGGCGGTCAGCCTGGCGATGTCCGACCTGGTGTTCCTGGGCATCCTTGTCGTGATCCGCTCGGTCACGTCCTTCTTCCTCGAACGCGAGCTGGAAACGGTGCGGCGCGAGCTCGGGGACGCCGACGAACCGCGCGAGGGCAGGGGATGAGGCCGATGCTGTCCCACACCGATTATGGCAGGCTGCGGCGCGAGTTCCGCTGGAACTGGCCCGCACGCCTGAACATGGCCGACCAGGCCATCGGCGGCTGGGCGCGCGCCGAGCCGCAGCGCACGGCGATCATCGAATACGACGGCACGCTCCGGCCAGTGACCTATGCCGAACTGGATGCCCGCGCCGACCGCCTGGCCCATGCGATGGCGGCCCGGCGCGGTGACAGGGTGGGCATTTTCCGCACTCAGTCCGCCTGGACTGCCGCCGCTCATGCCGCGGTGTGGAAATCAGGCGCGATCTCGGTCCCGCTGTTCAAGCTGTTCGGGGACGAGGCGCTGCGCCTGCGCCTGACCGATGCCGGGATCACCACGGTCGTTACCGATCCCGAAGGCCGCGCGATGCTCGCCCCCTTCGGCCTGCGCGTGATCGTCCCCGAAGAGGACGACCTGCCGGACGCAGGTCCGTTCCCGACCGCCGACACCACGCCCGAAGACCCGGCGGTGATGATCTACACATCGGGGACCACCGGCAGCCCCAAGGGCGCGCTGCACGGTCACCGGATGCTGTCCGGCCACCTGCCGGGCGTCGAGATGAGCCACGACCTGCTGGAACCCGGCCGCGACGTGCTGTGGACCCCCGCCGACTGGGCCTGGATCGGCGGCCTCTTCGACGTGGCGATGCCGGGCCTTGCTCTGGGCGTGCCGGTCGTCGCCGCGCGCCTGCCCAAGTTCGACGTGGATAGCTGCCTGGCGCTGATCCGCGACTGCGGCGTGACGGCCACCTTCCTGCCGCCGACCGCCCTGCGGATGCTCAAGGCGGCGGGGGCGACGGTGCCCGGCCTGCGCTCGGTCGCTTCGGGCGGCGAGACGCTGGGCGCCGAGATGCTCGACTGGGGCCGCCGCGCCTTCGGTCTGACGATCAACGAGTTCTATGGCCAGACCGAGTGCAACATGGTCGCCTCGTCCGCCTCCTCGATGTTCCCGGCGCAGCCCGGCGCCATCGGCAAGGCGGTGCCCGGCTTCGACGTGCGGGTCATCGACGAAGACGGCCAGCCGACCGACGGCGAGGGCGACATCGCCATCCGCCGCGGCGCGGGCTCCATGATGCTGGGCTACTGGAAACGCCCGGATGCCACGGCCGAGAAGTTCCGCGGCGACTGGCTGGTCACGGGCGACCGCGGCGTGATCGAGGACGGCTACATCCGCTTCGTCGGCCGCGACGACGACGTGATCACATCCGCCGGATACCGCATCGGCCCCTCCGAGATCGAGGACGTGCTGATCAAGCACCCTGCAGTCGCCGCCGCCGGCGTGATCGGCAAGCCCGACCCGCTGCGGACCGAGATCGTCGTGGCCTATGTCGTGCTGCGCGAAGGCTTCGCGGCCTCGGACAGCCTGGCGAAGGAGCTGCAGGACCACGCCCGAACCCATTGCGCCGCCCACAGCTACCCGCGCGAGGTGGCCTTCCTGGATTCGCTGCCGATGACCGTCACCGGCAAGGTCATGCGCCGCGAACTGCGCAAGCTGGCGGGGGGCACATGACCCGGGGTCAACTTGCCGCGATGCGCGCCCCCGAGGGGGCGCGTGCCGCTTCAGAACTTGAAGACATAGGCCGCCTGCACGGCGAAGGGATCGATTTCGACCTCGCCGATCTTCTCGCCGTTCAGCTTGACGTCGGCGTCGATGTCGATCCAGCGCACGGTCGCACGGATCGCGGAGGTATCGTTCAGCCACCAGTCGGCGCCCGCCTGCACGGCCAGGCCGAAGCTGTGTTCCAGATCCAGGTCGTTCCCGGCCAGCGCGCCTTCGGTCGATTCGTCCCAGAAGCTGGTGTAGTTCAGGCCGATCCCTGCATAGGGCTTGAAGGCCGAGCCGGTGTCCCAGTGATAGTTGACGCTCAGCGTCGGCGGCAGGTGCTTGACGGTGCCGACCTTGCCCACGCCGTCGATGTTGACGTCATGCTCGAAGGGCGTGGCGGCCAGCAGCTCGACGCCGATGTTGTCGCGCAGGAAGTATTCCACCGTCAGCGTCGGGCGGGTGTCGTTGTCGACCTCGACGTCCAGGTTGCCGGCAACGGTGCCGTTGTCGTCCTTGGGCATGACGCTGCCCACGCCCACGCCCACGGTCCAGTCGCCCGCCTGCTGGGCCAGCGCGGGCATCGCCAGCACGGCGACAAGGGCGGCAAGGCTGATCGTTTTCATCACTGTTCTCCCGTTCGATCTTGTGCCGTTGCCCTGCCCGCGTTCGCGGGATCGTCACATGATCCAGATCAAACCCCCGGCCGCGCGGGCGCCCCTGCGACAGCGCGCCGCATTTCTTCGCCTTCACAGGAGCATCCGGCATGAAACTGAAATCGGCGGCTCTGACCTCGTCGGACGCCTTCCGCTCCAACAGGCAGGCGCATCTGGCGATGCTGGACACGATCCGGCAGGCGGCCGACGCCGCGGCCCAGGGCGGCGGCGCGGATGCGCTGGCCCGCCACACCTCGCGCGGCAAGATGCCCCCTCGGGAACGGGTCGCGAACCTGCTCGACCCCGGCTCGCCCTTCCTGGAAATCGGCGCGACGGCCGCGCATGACATGTATGACGGCGCGGCCCCCGGCGCGGGCGTGATCGCAGGCGTCGGGCGGGTGCATGGCCTCGACGTGATGGTGGTCGCCAACGACGCCACCGTGAAGGGCGGCACCTACTACCCGATGACGGTCAAGAAGCACCTGCGCGCGCAGGAGATCGCGGAAGCCTGCCATCTGCCCTGCGTCTACCTGGTCGACTCGGGCGGCGCGAACCTGCCCAACCAGGACGAGGTCTTCCCTGACCGCGACCATTTCGGACGGATCTTCTTCAACCAGGCGCAGATGAGCGCGAAGGGCATCCCCCAGATCGCCGTGGTGATGGGAAGCTGCACGGCGGGCGGCGCCTATGTTCCCGCCATGTCCGATGTCACCATCATCGTGCGCAACCAGGGCACCATCTTCCTGGCCGGGCCGCCCCTGGTGAAGGCCGCGACCGGAGAGGTCGTCAGCGCCGAGGACCTGGGCGGCGGCGACGTCCACACCCGCCTGTCGGGCGTGGCCGACTACCTGGCCGAGGACGACAGCCACGCGCTTGCGCTTGCCCGCCGCGCCGTCAGCCACCTGAACCGCCGCCTGCCGCAGACGGTCGTCTGGCAGTCGCCCGAAGCGCCCCTCTACGACCCCGAGGAGATCCTGGGCGTCGTCCCCGCCGACCTGCGCACCCCATATGACATCCGCGAGGTCATCGCCCGCACCGTGGACGGCTCGCGCTTCGACGAGTTCAAGCCGCGCTTCGGCGAGACGCTGGTCACGGGCTTCGCCCATATCGAGGGCTGCCCTGTCGGCATCGTCGCCAACAACGGCGTGCTGTTCTCGGAAGCCGCCATCAAGGGCGCGCATTTCATCGAGCTCTGCTCGCAGCGGTCCATTCCCCTGATCTTCCTGCAGAACATCACCGGCTTCATGGTCGGCCGGAAATATGAAAACGAGGGCATCGCCCGCCACGGCGCCAAGATGGTGACGGCGGTGGCGACCACGGCGGTCCCCAAGATCACCATGCTTGTCGGCGGCAGCTTCGGCGCCGGCAACTACGGCATGGCCGGCCGCGCCTATAGCCCCCGGTTCCTATGGACCTGGCCCAACAGCCGCATCAGCGTCATGGGCGGCGAGCAGGCGGCGGGCGTTCTCGCCACCGTCCGCCGCGAAGGGATCGAGCGCAAGGGCGGCAGCTGGAGCGCCGAGGAAGAAACCGAGTTCAAGCGCCCTACGATCGAGATGTTCGACCGCCAGTCGCACCCGCTCTACGCCTCGGCCCGGCTCTGGGACGACGGCATCGTGGACCCGCGCAAGACCCGCGACGTGCTGTCGCTGTCGCTCCGCGCCAGCCTCAACGCGCCCATCGAGCCGACCCGCTTCGGCGTCTTCCGGATGTGACGATGCGCAGACACCCGGGTCTTTCTTCTTTGCACAAATATCCTCCGGGGGTCCGGGGGTGGAAAACCCCCGGTGCGGCCGGGCAACACAGGGCATCGCCATGTTCAGCAAGATCCTGATCGCCAACCGGGGCGAGATCGCCTGCCGCGTCATGGATACCTGCCGCCGCCTGGGCGTCGGCACCGTCGCCGTCTATTCCGACGCCGACCGGGGCGCGCGCCACGTCTCGATGGCCGACGAGGCCGTGCATATCGGCGGCCCCGCGCCGAAGGACAGCTACCTGCGCGGCGACGCCATCATCCGGGCGGCGCTGGACACCGGCGCGCAGGCGATCCACCCGGGCTATGGCTTCCTGTCGGAAAACCCGGACTTCGTGGATGCGGTGACGGCGGCAGGGCTGGTCTTCATCGGCCCCTCGGCGGATGCGATCCGCGCCATGGGCCTCAAGGACGCGGCCAAGGCGCTGATGGAGCAGGCGGGCGTTCCCGTCGTCCCCGGCTATCATGGCGAGAACCAGGACCCCGCGTTCCTTGCGGACCGGGCCGACCGCATCGGCTATCCCGTCCTCATCAAGGCGGTCGCGGGCGGCGGCGGCAAGGGGATGCGCAAGGTGGACGCCCCCGCCGACTTCGCCGCCGCGCTGGCAAGCGCGCAGGGCGAGGCGCAGACCGCCTTCGGCAACCCCGCCGTGCTGATCGAGAAATACATCACCGCCCCCCGGCATATCGAGGTGCAGATCTTCGGTGACGGCACAAACGCCGTGCATCTGTTCGAGCGCGACTGCTCGCTGCAGCGCCGTCATCAGAAGGTGATCGAGGAAGCCCCGGCCCCCGGCATGACGCCCGAGGTCCGCGCCGCGATGGGCGCCGCCGCCGTCCGCGCCGCCGAGGCCATCGGCTATGCCGGCGCAGGCACCATCGAGTTCATCGTGGACGGCTCGAACGGCCTGCGCCCCGACGGCTTCTGGTTCATGGAGATGAACACCCGCCTTCAGGTGGAACATCCCGTGACCGAGGCCATCACCGGCGTCGATCTGGTCGAATGGCAGCTTCGCGTCGCCTCGGGCGAGCCGCTGCCCAAGCGGCAGGACGAACTGACCATCACCGGTCACGCCTTCGAGGCGCGGCTTTACGCCGAGGACGTACCCGCAGGCTTCCTGCCTGCCACCGGCAGGCTGGCGCATCTGAAGTTCGCCGACAACGCCCGCAACGAAACGGGCGTGCGGCAGGGCGACAGCATCAGCCCGTGGTACGACCCGATGATCGCCAAGATCATCACCTTCGGCCCGACCCGCGCCATCGCCCTGCGCGCGCTGGAAACCGCGCTGGTGGACACCGAGGTCGCGGGCACCGTCACCAACATCGACTTCCTCATCGCCCTTACCCGGCACGAGGGCTTCCGCAAGGGCGAGGTGGACACCGGCCTCATCGCCCGCGACCTCGACCGGTTGCTCGATCAGGCCGAACCCTCGCCCGAAACCCGCGCCTTGGCCGCGCTCGGCGTCGCCGGGCTGCACGACCCCGAAGTGCGCGGCGGCGTCACGCTCTGGTCCCCCCTGCGCCGCACCGTGACCTGGGAAGGCGGCCAGGGCGTGGTCGAGGTGCTCGGCCCCGGCACGGCGCGGGTGACGCTGGAGGGCATCGCGCATGATGTCCTGTGGCAGGGGGAACGCTGGTGGGTGAACGGCTCGCCCCGCCGCTCGCGCATCGTGACGCACCCGGCGGGCGTCAGCGTCTTCGGCGGCCGCAGCCTGACGCTGGTGCCGCAGGATCCGCTGGACCGGCAGACCGAGGCGACGGGCAGCGGCCTGACGCTGTCGCCCATGCCGGGGCTGGTCAAGGCGGTCTTCGTCAGCGCGGGCCAGCAGGTTGCTGCGGGCGACCGCCTGGCCGTGCTGGAGGCCATGAAGATGGAACACACCCTGACCGCCGCCCGCGACGGCACCGTGGCCGAGGTGCTGGCCGAACCCGGCGCGCAGGTCGAGGCCGGCGCCCCCCTGATCCGGCTGGAGGACGAGGATGCCTGAGACCCCGCCCGAACCAACCCCCACCGACGCCGCGCCCCCCGCGTCAGGCGGTCCCGTCAAGGATGACAGGGGCGAGATCATCCTGTGGCACGTGCCGCTGTCGCGATCCATGCGCGTCCTGTGGCTGCTGAACGAGCTTGAACTGCCCTTCCGCCTGCGAGTCATGGACCTCCGCTCGAAGGACATGCGCGGGGCCGAGTATGAGGCCATCCACCCGGTCGGCCGCGCCCCCGCGCTGCAGGTGGACGGCAATGTCATCCACGAATCCGGCGCGATGGTCGAATACCTCTGCGAGACGCGCGGGCCGCACCTGTGGCGCGGTCCCGGAGAGGACGGGCGGCTCGGCTGGCTCGACTGGCTGCATTTCGCGGAAACCATCGGCCAGCACATCGCGAACCTCACGCAAAGCCACCTGATGCTGCGCGATCCGGCGACACGCTCGCTGACCGTCATGAAACTGGAAACCGCGCGGCTGGGCCGCACCCTGCGGCTGGTCGAGCAGACGGTTCAGGGTCAGGACTGGCTGATGTCCGGCGGCTTCTCGGGCGTCGATTGCGCCGTTGGCTGGTCGGTCTGGACGGCGGGCCGCTTCACCCGCCTGTCGCCTGCGCTTCAGGCCTATGCGGACCGCTGCACCTCGCGCCCCGCCTTCCGCCGCGCGCTGCCCCAGGAAGGCGAGCCGCAGCTTTACGACCGCGACTTTTATGAGCTGCCCGATGCCTGAGTTCGTCGAAATCTTCGAGATGGGCCCGCGCGACGGGCTTCAGAACGAAAAGCGCCTGATCCCCGCCGCCGACAAGATCGCCCTGGTGGACCTTCTGTCCCGCGCGGGCTTCCGCCGGATCGAGGTCACCAGCTTCGTGTCCCCGAAATGGGTGCCGCAGATGGCCGATGCCGCCGAGGTGCTGGCCGGGATCACGCGCCGGCCGGGCGTGCGCTACGCCGCGCTGACGCCGAATCTCAAGGGCTACGAAGGGGCGCGCTCCGCCCGCGCCGACGAGGTGGCGATCTTCGCCAGCGCCTCGGAAGGCTTCAGCAGGGCCAACCTGAACTGCACCGTCGCGGAAAGCCTGGACCGCTTCGCTCCCGTGGCCGAGGCCGCCCGCGCCGACGGCATCCCCGTGCGCGGCTATGTCAGCGTCGTGACCGACTGCCCCTTCGACGGTCCGACGCCGCCCGCAAACGTGGCGCGTGTCACCGCCGCGCTGCGCGATCTCGGCTGCTACGAAATCAGCCTGGGCGACACGATCGGGCAGGGCCGCCCCGAGACCATCGACGCCGTGCTGGCCGCCGTGCTGGAGGAGGTTCCGGCCAGCCAGCTCGCAGGCCATTATCACGACACGGCGGGCCGTGCGATCGACAACATCGACGCGAGCCTCGCGCGCGGGGTCCGGGTCTTCGATGCAGCCGTGGGTGGCCTTGGCGGCTGCCCCTATGCGCCGGGCGCGGCCGGGAACGTGGCGACCGAGAAGGTCGCCGCGCATCTGGCGGCGCGGGGCCTCGACACGGGGCTCGACATGGATGTGCTGCGGCAGGCCGCCGCGATGGCGCAGGGGATGCGCAGGTGAACCACGGCCCGGCCGTTCAGAAGGGAACAGGAATGGAAACGATCCGCATCGAAACGGACGCGCGCGGCGTGGCGACCCTGTGGCTGGCGCGTCCCGACAAGCACAACGCGCTTTCGGCAGAGATGATCGCCGAGCTGACCGAGGCGGCCGAATTGCTGGGCGGCGACCCGGCCGTGCGCGTGGTGGTTCTGGCGGCCGAGGGGAAAAGCTTCTGCGCGGGCGGCGACCTCGGCTGGATGCAGGACCAGATGGCCGCGGACCCGGCGACCCGGCGGCATGGGGCGGGCAAGCTCGCGCTGATGCTCAATGCGCTGAATGAACTGCCCAAGCCCCTGATCGGCCGCGTCCACGGCAACGCCTTCGGCGGCGGGGTCGGCTTGATGTCGGTCTGCGACGTGGCGGTGGGCGCGCGCACGGCGAAGTTCGGGCTGACGGAAACCCGGCTCGGGCTGATCCCGGCGACCATCGGCCCTTATGTCCTTGCCCGGATGGGAGAGGACAAGGCCCGCCGCGTCTTCATGTCGGCCCGCATCTTCGACGCCGCGGAGGCGAAGATGCTGAACCTGCTGGCCTCTGCCGTGGACCCCGAGGACCTGGACGCCGCCGTCGAGGACGAGGTCACCCCTTATCTGCAGACGGCCCCCCGGGCAGTGGCTGCGGCCAAGCGCCTGGCCCGCGCCCTGGGTCCCCGGATCGACCGCGACATCATCGAAATGTCCGTCGATGCCCTGATCTCGGTCTGGGAGGACGACGAGGCCCCTCACGGCATCGGCGCCTTCTTCGGGAAGCGCAAGCCCCGGTGGCAGGCCTAGGGGCGGCGCTCTCCCAGGTCCCGCAGGATGGCGCGGCGCGAGCCTGACGCGAACTCGCGCCGCAGGGTCATCGCGGTCACGATGGCGGTTCCCGCGATCAGCCCCCACGGGCCGGCCAGCCAGCCCAGCGCGCCGAGCGCGAAATAGACCGCGCGCAGCCCGATGTTGAAGTTGCGGGCGGCCTGGATGTTGACCTCGGCCGCGGCAAGCGCGCGCGCCTCCGTTTCCGGCAGGCGGGGGTCGTTCGGCACCGCCGCCATCATGATGGCGCAATAGCCGAACAGCCGGTGCGCCCAGACGAACTTGAGAAAGGCGTTCGCCACGAACAGCAGCACAAGCAGGATCTTGAGCCTCCACAGCAGCGCCGGGATCTCGGCGGCCTCGAGGTCGCGCGCGATGCCGGCCAGCGGATCGGTGTTCCCGATCAGCGCCAGCCCGCCGCCGATGGCGATCATGCAGGCCGAGGCGAAGAAGGACGTGCCCTCGCGCAGGGACGCCAGGATGTTGCCGTCGAAGATGCGGGGATCGCGGTGGACGAACTGGCGCATCCAGTCGCGGCGGTAGGTCTTCATCAGGACCGACACCGAGGCGCGCCTGCGGGGCGGATGCTCGATCACCCGCGTCACGCCAAGCCACGACAGGCACAGCAGCGCCAGCGCCAGAAGGTCGAGCGGGGTCAGGGTCAGCGGGAGGGCGGTCATGGGTTCCTCGGGGTGGACCGCGTCACGATAGAAGGGCATCGGGCCGGTTGCCACAGCCCTGACCGAGGACTATCTCGAAAGGAACAAAGGGAGGAACAGGATGGCCGCTCCGCACGCGATCCACGAGGAGTTCCCGGGCGACGCCGACCGTATCCATCAGCTGAAGATGACTGATGGCCACTTCGCGCGGCTGCTGGAGGAATACGACCGGATCAACGACCAGGTGGCAGGCGCGGAATCGCGTCAGGCACCCATGTCGGACGAGGCCGAGACCGATCTTCGCAAACGCCGCGCCCGGCTCAAGGACGAGATCGCGCGCGCCTTGGCAGGGGGCTGAGCCATGCGGATGCCCGTTCCCGATGCAGGCGTGATCGCGCGCCGTGCCGCCATCGTCGCCCGCCTGCGGGCGGTCATCGGCGCAGGCACCGTCATCGACGACCCTGTCGAGGCGCGCGCCTATGAATGCGACGCCTTGTCCGCCTATCGCTGCCCGCCGCTGGCCGTGGCCCTGCCCACCACGACCGCCGAGGTCGCCGCCGTCCTGCGCGTCTGCCACGAGGAGCGCGTGCCCGTCGTGCCGCGCGGCGCAGGGACCAGCCTTGCGGGCGGGTCCATGCCCACGGCGGATGCGGTGGTCCTGGGCCTTGCCCGCATGAACGCGGTGCTCGAGGTCGATTACGGCGACCGGCTGATCCGGGTGCAGGCGGGGCGGACGAACCTGTCCGTCTCGACCTTCGTGGACGAGGCCGGGTTCTTCTATGCGCCCGATCCCTCCAGCCAGCTTGCCTGCGCCATCGGCGGCAACATCGGCATGAACTCGGGCGGGGCGCATTGCCTGAAATATGGCGTCACCACGAACAACCTGCTGGGCGTGACGATGGTCCTGATGGACGGCAGCATCGTGGAACTGGGCGGCCCGATGGGCGAGGGCCCGGGCCTCGACCTGCTGGGGGTCGTCTGCGGGGCCGAAGGCCAGCTTGGCATCGTGACCGAGGCCACGCTGCGCATCCTGCCCAAGCCCGCCGGGGCGCGCCCGGTGCTGATTGGCTTCGATGCCTCGGAAACCGCCGGGGCCTGCGTCGCCGCGATTATCCGCGCGGGCATCCTGCCGGTCGCCATCGAGTTCATGGACCGCCCCTGCATCGTGGCGACGGAGAATTTTGCCCGCCCCGGATACCCCGATTGCGAGGCGCTGCTGATCATCGAGGTCGAGGGCACGCCCCCCGAGATCGACGAGCAGATCGCCCTCATTCGCGCCATCGCCGAGGAGTTCTCGCCGGTCGAGTTCCGGGAAAGCAGGTCCGAGGACGAATCCCGCCGCATCTGGCTGGGCCGCAAGTCGGCCTTCGGCGCGATGGGGCAGATGGGCGACTACATGTGCCTTGACGGCACGATCCCCGTCTCGGCCCTGCCCAGGGTTCTGCGCGGCATCGCCGAGATGTCCGAGGCCGCGGGCCTGCCCGTCGCCAACGTGTTCCACGCGGGCGACGGCAACATGCACCCGCTGATCATCTTCGACGCGAACCGCCCCGGCGACCTGGAGCGGGTGGAGGCCCTGGGCGCCGACATCCTGCGCCTCTGCGTCGAGGTGGGCGGCTGCCTGACCGGGGAACATGGCGTCGGCGTCGAAAAGCGCGACCTGATGGTGGCGCAGTTCACCGATGCCGACATGGAGGCGCAGATGCGCGTCAAGGATGTCTTTGATCCGCAATGGCTGCTGAACGCCGCCAAGGTCTTCCCGCTGGAGGTTTCGGAATCCCGCCGGGAGGCGCGACGCAATGCGGCCTGAAACCGAGGCCGAAGTCGCGGGTCTTGTCCGGGGCGCCCGCGGTCCGCTGTCCGTCATCGGCGGCGGCACCCGCCTACTGCCGGGCGAAGGGCAGGGAACGCGGCTTTCAAGCGCCGCGCTGACCGGCGTGACGCTTTATGAACCCGCCGCGCTGACCCTGGTCGCGCGCGCCGGCACGCCCCTGGCGGAAATCGAGGACCTGCTGGCCTCGGAACGCCAGCGCCTTGCTTTCGAACCGCCCCCTGCGGCGGGCTCCACCATCGGCGGCGTCATCGCGGCGAATGCCAGCGGCCCGCGCCGGGTCAAGGACGGGGCCGCGCGGGACAGCCTTCTGGGTGTCCGCTTCGTCGACGGCAGCGGAGAGATCGTCAGCAACGGCGGCCGGGTGATGAAGAACGTCACCGGCTACGACCTCGTCAAGTTGATGGCCGGAAGCCGCGGAACTCTGGGCGTGATCACCGAAGTCAGCCTCAAGACCCAGCCGATCCCGCCCGCCAGCCTTACGCTGGCGCTGCCTGAACTGGGCGCGGCAGCGGCGGTTCCCGCCCTGACCGCCGCGCTGACCGGCCCCTGGGACGTGACCGGCGCTGCCTGGCTGCCCCCCCATGGTGCGCTGATCCGCATCGAGGGCCTCGAAGGCTCGGTGAAGCTGCGCGCCGACACGCTGTCCGCGCGCCTTTCTGCCTTCGGCACGGTCCAGCCTGTCGGGGACGACCCGTGGCTTCTTCTTCGCCAAAATATCCCGGGGTCCGGGGCAGCGCCCCGGCCCGGCGGCGCCGTCTGGCGCGTCGCCTGCCGCCCTTCGCAGGCCGCCACGATCCTGACCATGAACCCCGAAGCGGCGCCGCTCGCCCTCGACTGGGGCGCATCGCTGATCCTCCTCTCCCTTCCATCGGACGCACGTCCCGCGCTTCCGTCCGGAGCCCGCGCCCTCTGCCTGCAAGGCGCGCACCGCGGCCCGCTGCCGCCGTCCGATCCCGTCACCCGGCGGCTGGAAGACGGCCTTCGCGAACGCTTCGACCCGCGCGGGATCTTCGCCGCACCCGAACTGACGGTGGCCTGAGATGCAGACGAACTTTTCCCCTGAACAACTGGCCGATCCCGGGATCGCCACCGCCAACAAGATCCTGCGGACCTGCGTCCATTGCGGCTTCTGCACGGCGACCTGCCCGACCTATCAGGTGCTCGGCGACGAACTCGACAGCCCGCGCGGGCGCATCTACCTCATCAAGGACATGCTGGAATCCGGCCGTCCGGCGGATGAGAAGACGACGCTGCACCTCGACCGCTGCCTGTCCTGCCTGGCCTGCATGACGACCTGCCCCTCGGGCGTGGACTACATGCACCTGATCGACCATGCGCGGGTCCATATCGAGAAAACCTACCGCCGCCCGTGGCGCGACCGGGCGCTGCGCTCGCTGCTGGCCTGGGTGCTGCCGCATCCCGGTCGCTTCCGCATGGCGCTGGTCGGTGCGAAGCTGGCGCGTCCCTTCGCCCGCCTGATGCCCGACCGCCGCCTGCGCGCGATGGTCGAGATGGCACCGCCGCGCATCGTCGGCCCCGCGGCGGACGATCGGGGCGCGACCTATGCGCCCATCGGTCCCAAGCGCGCCCGCGTTGCCATCCTGACCGGCTGCGCGCAGAAGGCGCTGAACGCCGACATCAACGAGTCGACCATCCGCCTGCTGCGCCGCGCGGGCTGCGAGGTGGTGATCCCGCCGAACCTCGGCTGCTGCGGCGCGCTGACCCACCACATGGGCCGCGACGACCAGGCACGCGAGACCGCCCGTTCGACGATCCGCGCCTTCCTCGCCGCCGATGCCGAGGCGCCCCTGGACGCGATCATCGTCAACACCTCGGGCTGCGGGACGGTGGTCAAGGACTATGGCCACCTGTTCGCCCAGGACCCCGACCGGGCGGGAGCCGAGCGCGTGGCGAGCCTCGCCCGCGACGTGACCGAGTTCCTCGACAGCCACGGCCTGCCGCCCGTCACGCAGCCGCTGGACCTGCGCGTGGCCTATCACGCGGCCTGCTCGCTGCAGCACGGCCAGCGGATCGTGGCGGCGCCCAAGGCGCTGCTGGGGCAGGCGGGGGCGACGGTCGTGACCCCGGCGGACCCGCATCTCTGCTGCGGCTCGGCGGGAACCTACAACCTGCTTCAGCCGGAGATGTCCGCCGCCCTGCGCGACCGCAAGGTCCGCACGATCGAGGCGACCGGCCCGCAGGTCATCGCCGCCGGCAACATCGGCTGCATGATGCAGATCGGGCAGGGCACCACCGTCCCCATCGTCCACACGGTCGAGCTGCTGGACTGGGCGACCGGCGGCCCCCGCCCCGCCGCGCTGACGGAACTGGAGCACGCCGCATGACCATCCCGCCGCTACTGGGGACGCTGGAAACCGCGCTTTATGCCGATGACCTCGACGCGGCGCGGATGTTCTGGACCGACATCATGGGGCTGGAGGAGATCGTCAGCGTCCCCGGGCGCCACGTCTTCTTCCGCACCAGTGACCAGCCGCGCCCGCAGGTGCTGCTGGTCTTCAACCCCGAGGCGACGGCAGTGCCGCCGAAGCCCGGCGCCGACCAGCCCGTGCCCCCGCATGGCGCACGCGGCCCGGGTCACGCCTGCCTTGCCGTCGCGCCCGAGGCGCTGGACCGCTGGCGCGCGCATCTGGAAAACCACGGGATCGGGATCGAGGCCGACTTCCTGTGGCCCAATGGCCGCCGCTCGCTTTACTTCCGCGACCCCGCGGGCAATTCGATCGAGCTTGCGGACCCGGCGATCTGGGCCCCCCAGGGCGTGCCCTCGACCTGACCCACCCCTTGACAGGCAGGGGGGCGCTTCCCAGATTCATCTCAGCCGGAGGGCCAGATGGCGCCGGCGGACCGCCTGCCCGGACTCCGGGGGGCAGCACTGTTCACATCGCTGAAAAGGATGCGATCCATGCGTAGCACTATGGACCTGACTCCGCTTTACCGTGCGTCGATCGGCTTCGACCGTATCGCCGACCTGATGGACCGCGCGCTTGCGTCGGACATCGCGACGCCGACCTACCCGCCCTACAACATCGAAAAGACCGGCGAAAACGCTTATCGCATCTCGATCGCCGTCGCGGGCTTTACCGCGGACGACCTGTCGGTCGAGATGAAGGATGGCGCCGTGATCGTCTCGGCCCGCAAGGTCGAGGAAGACCAGGGCCGGACCTTCCTGCACCGCGGCATCGCGACCCGCGCCTTTGAACGCAAGTTCGCGCTGGCCGACCATGTCCGCGTGACGGGCGCAAGCCACGTCGACGGCATGCTGCACATCGAACTGGTGCGCGAGGTGCCCGAGGCGCTGAAGCCGCGCAAGATCGAGATCTCGAAATCGGCGGCCCAGACGCTGGAAGCCGAAGAGGTCAAGAAGCTGGACGCCTGATCCCGTCAGGCCACGGCATCGGGGGCGCCGCGGGGACACCCGCGCGCCCCTTTTTCATGTCCGGTCACGCCGCAGGCCGACTCGGCGGCCGACCTGCTGGGGGAGCGGCAGGTGCGCATGGGCCGCGACCGCATCGGCGATCCGCGCCAGCACCTCGGGCGCGAAGGGCGCGACGCGGCGGCTGTTCAGATCGACATGCAGGATCAGGTTCTCGCTGATGGCGGCGGGTTCGTCCGCGCCGACGCGGCGCATGGTCTGGACGTAGTGCAGCCGCTTCGCGTCATGCCCGATCAGGCGCGTTTCCACGATCACCCGGTCGCCCGCATGAAGTTCGCGCAGGTAATGGACCTGCGCCTGCGCGGTGAAGACGGAGGCGCCGGTTTTCCTTGCGACCTCCGGGCCCAGCCCCAGGGGCGCAAGCGCGACATCCAGCGCATTGTCGAACAGCACGCCGTAATAGGCCATGTTCAGGTGGCCGTTGTAGTCGGTCCACTCCGCACGGACCTCCAGCGGCGGGCTGGTGAAGGGCGCGGTCACGCCGGTCTATGTCCGCAGCCCGGCGTCACAGCCGCCGACGCGCGCGCAGCGCCGCGCTGATGGTGCCGTCGTCCAGATAGTCGAGTTCGCCCCCGATGGGCACGCCCTGGGCAAGGCCCGTGACGGTGACGCCTGTGCCTTCCAGCGCCTCGGCGATGTAATGGGCGGTCGTCTGGCCCTCGACAGTGGCGTTCAGCGCCAGGATCACCTCGGAGATGCCTTCCTCGGCCACCCGCCCGATGAGGCGGGGGATGCCGAGCTGGTCCGGCCCCACTTCGTCCAGCGCCGACAGCGTGCCGCCGAGGACGTGATAGCGCCCACGGAAGGCACGGCCGCGTTCCAGCGCCCACAGGTCGGCCACATCCTCGACCACGCACAGCTCTCCGTTCGCGCGCCTGGGATCGGCGCAGATGGGGCAAAGGTCGGATTCGCCGATGTTGCCGCAGCGGATGCATTCGCGGGAATGTTCCGCGACGGTCGCCATCAGCTGCGCCAGTTGCGCCATCTGGCCTGTGCGCCGCCGGATCAGCGCCAGCACGACGCGGCGCGCGGACCGGGGACCAAGCCCCGGCAGCCGCGCGATCTGGGCGATCAGCGCCTGGATGTCGTCGCTGCCCTCGGTCACGTCAGAACGGCAGCTTCATGCCCGGCGGCAGGCCCATGTCCCCGGCCAGCCGCTGACCCTCGGACTGCGCCCGCGCCACGGCCTTTTCCTGCGCGTCCTTGATCGCGGCAAGGATCAGGTCCTCGACCACCTGCTTTTCGGACGGCACGAAGATCGAGGGGTCGATTTCCAGTCCCTTCAACTCGCCCTTGGCATTGGCGGTCGCGCGGACCAGCCCGGCGCCGGCCTCACCGGTCACGGTCATGGTTTCCAGCGTCTTCTGGAACTCCTCGACCTTGCCCTGCATGTCGCGGGCGGCGGCCATCATCTTGCCCAGGTCGCCGATCCCGCCGAAGGGGTTCTTCATCGTCTTACTCCTCGTCCTCGAAGGGATCCCATTCCTCGACTGCCGCGACCGCCCCCTGCGAGGTGCCGTGCAGGTCTTCCGCCTCGTCATCCGCCGGCGGCGGGGTCTCGTCGCGGATCGCCTTGAAGCGCGCGCCCGGAGCCGCGGCGAAGATCGCGGCGATCACGGGGTTCTTCATCGCCTCGGCCTCGGCAGCGGCACGGACCGCAGCCTTCTGTTCGCTGATCGTGGGACCGCCGCCCTGGTCCACGACCGACACGGCCCAGCGCGCGCCGCCGGTCCAGCCGCGCAGGCGCTCGCCCAGGCGCTGGGCGAGGTCGCGCGGGGCCTCAGGCGTCGGCTGGAACTCGATCCGGCCGGGGGCATAGCGAACGAGGCGGATGTGGTCTTCCACCTGCGTCAGCAGGATCATGTCGCGCATCCGCCGGACGAGATCCACGACCGAGGTGAAATCGGGATAGGACGCCAGGGCGTCCGCCGCGATCTGAGGCTCGGGGGCAAGGGCGATGGCGCCGCCCGCGGCCATGCGGGCGGCAGGCGGCGCGGACATCTGGTGGCTGGGCGCGGCATGGGTCGGGGCGCGCTGCGCCTGCATGGCGGGGCGCGAAAGCTCGCCCGCGGCCTGTCCCGCCTGAACGCGGCGGATCAGCGCCTCGGGGTCGGGCAGGTCGGCCACATGGGTCAGGCGGATGATCGCCATTTCCGCCGCCATCATGGCGTTCGGCGCGGCCGAGACCTCCTCCAGCCCCTTCAGCAGCATCTGCCACAGGCGGGTCAGGGCGCGCATGGGGATGCGTTCGGCCATCTCTCGGCCACGGGTGCGTTCGTCGGGGCCGATGGTGGGATCATCCGCCGCGTCGGGCGTGATCTTCACGAGGCTGACCCAGTGGGTGATCTCGGCGAGGTCGCGCAGGACCGCCAGCGGGTCCGCACCCTCGGCATATTGCGACTGCAGTTCGGCCAGCGCCTCGGCCGCCGCGCCGCGCAGGATCATGTCGAAAAGGTCGAGCACCCGGCCTCGGTCCGCCAGCCCCAGCATCGCGCGGACCTGCGGCGCGGTGGTTTCCCCCGCGCCGTGGCTGATCGCCTGATCCAGCAGCGAGGTCGCGTCGCGGGCCGAGCCTTCCGCCGCCCGCGTGATCAGCGCCAGCGCGTCGTCGGAGATCTCTGCGCCCTCGGCCGCCGCGATCTTGCGCAGCAGGGCGATCATCACCTCGGGCTCGATCCGCCGCAGGTCGAAGCGCTGGCAGCGCGACAGAACCGTGACGGGAACCTTCCTGATTTCAGTCGTCGCGAAGATGAACTTCACGTGCGGCGGAGGCTCTTCCAGCGTCTTCAGCAGCGCGTTGAAGGCCGAGGTGCTAAGCATGTGCACCTCGTCGATGATGTAGATCTTGTAGCGCGCCGAGGCCGCCCGATAATGAACGGATTCAATGATCTCTCGGATGTCGTTCACGCCGGTTCTGGACGCGGCGTCCATCTCGAGCACGTCCACGTGGCGGCCCTCGGCGATGGCCACGCAATGTTCGCAGACGCCGCAGGGGTTGGTCGTGGGCCCGCCGGTGCCGTCGGGGCCGATGCAGTTCATGCCCTTGGCGATGATCCGCGCCGTGGTCGTCTTCCCTGTCCCCCGGATGCCCGTCATGATGAAGGCCTGCGCGATGCGGTCCGCCGCAAAGGCGTTCTGCAGCGTGCGAACCATGGCGTCCTGGCCGACCAGATCGGCAAAGGTTTCCGGCCGGTATTTCCGGGCAAGCACCTGATAGGCGGGGGTGTCGGGCATTCGGTCCTCGTCTGACCGGGGGAATGTAGGCGGCGGGGCGGGCAAGGGCAACGGTTGCGAGAACGCCCGACCTGTGGCGGGCGCGCCTCCAGCGGGGATATTTCGGGGACAGAAGTTGTTGGCTTTGCCGGCCCGCGGCGGCAGGGTGGCGCCGCAGGATGGGGGCAGGGATGGAACTGGCATTTTCGGGCGGAGGCCTGGACCGCGCGGCGGACCGGCGCGGCGGGGACGACTGGCAGAAGGACGCGCTTGTGCTGCCGGTCTGGCGCGGCAAGGTCTGCCTGAACGGCGACCGGCTGGTGCGGCTTGCCCCCGGTCACCCGGCGCTGGCGGACGCGGCCGAGCCGGTCCTGCTGGGCTTCGACGGCACGCAGGCGGTCGCGGCGCGGGACATTTCCGCCTGGACGCCCCCTTCGCTGCCCGAGACGCAGATGTTCTTCGACCCGACCGAGCAGGTCCATCCCGACATCGAGGGGGGCCGCTTCGTCGAGCTGCGCGGTGTCATGTCGCGGCTGTCGCCGATCGACGCCGAACTGTCCGCCACCGCCCGCGCGCTGACCGGCTGGCACGTCAGTCACCGCTTCTGCGCGGCCTGCGGCCAGCCCTCGCAGCCGCGCCAGTCCGGCTGGCAGCGCGTCTGCCCGGCCTGCGGCACCGCGCATTTCCCGCGCACGGACCCGGTCGTCATCATGCTGATCACGCACGGCGACCGGGCGCTGATCGGCCGATCCCCCGGCTGGCCCGAGGGAATGTATTCCTGCCTCGCCGGCTTTATCGAGCCGGGCGAGACCATCGAGGCCGCTGTCCGCCGCGAGGTGCTGGAGGAAACCGGCATCCGCGTCGGACCGGTGCGCTATGCGATCAGCCAGCCCTGGCCGTTTCCCGCCTCGCTGATGCTGGGCATGACAGGCGAGGCGGAGAACGAAGAAATCGTTCTGGACCCTGCCGAACTGGAGGACGCGCGGTGGGTCGACCGCGAGGAGCTGGCGCGCATCATGGACGCCACGCACCCGAGCCTGCGGGCGCCGCGCGCCGGCTCCATCGCCGGATGGCTGCTGGCAGGATGGGTGAGCGGCGGCGCGACGTGAGGCAATCGGACCGTCCGGGGTTTCCGCCGAACCCGGCCGTCAAGCGCCCGATCCTTCCGGTCACGGACGCGATCGGCAGGGCGGGTTGTTCTCGGAACTGGTGATGATCGGGGAAGGGCGCCCATCCCGAGATGCGCGATGTCGTGCGGCACGGACGATGCCGGTCGGAAGGCGGCGGTCGCCGAGACGCGGCTTGAGGCAGGCCATGGGCAGACCTGCAATGCCCGGCATCTTCACGATGCCGGACGGGTCCCGAGCCCGGTGAACGTCACGCCAGAGTGCCAAGGGGAAAAGGTGAGAGGCTGGACAACGACCCAAGCGGGGCTCGTTACGGCTGCTTCCTTCCGGACCTGACCGGGTTGGCGAGGCGCCTGCCCGCGCCAACCTCTCGACCGGACAGATACGGCAGGGCGCGGCACAATGCAAGCCCATGCAAATCTTGCCCGACAATCGTAGGTTGCCTTGTAACATCTTCTGTCGCCGGATAAGACGCGCCGGATTTTCAAGGCTCGTGATGGACGCACAATGAAGTTTTCACTGCGCCAGGATACCGGACTCTCCGCAGACCAGCTTTTCGACGCGATCAGCGACTTTTCCAGGATGGAGCGGATGCTGGTCCGGCGCGGCGCGGCCGTCCGGAGGGTGGACCCTGCGCATGAGCCGGGCGCCGGGATGGCCTGGGACATCGCCTTCGACCTGCGCGGCAAGCGGCGGGAACTGCGGCTGGACGTGGCCCAGTTCGACCGCCCCGAGAAGATCGTGATCCGGGGTCTTTCCGAGCCGCTGGACATCGCCATCGAGATGACCGTGATCGCGCTGACCCGCAGCAAGTCGCGCCTGATGTTCGAGGTCGAGGTCAAGCCGCGCAACATGCGCGCCCGGCTGATGCTGCAAACGGCCAAGCTGGGCAAGGCGCAGCTGGACCGCAAGTTCGCCGACCGGGTGAGCAAGTTCTTCGGCGACCTGACCACCCGCCGCGCCTGAAGGAACGTGCCTAGCGGCCCGCCCCCTGTTCGGCGCGCAGCGGGTCGGCAGGATACACGCCCAGGATCGTCAGGACCGAGGTGAAATAGCGCAGCTCGTCCAGGGCGCGGGCGACGGCGGGATCCTCGGGATGTCCCTCGATGTCGGCGTAGAACTGAGTCGCGGTGAAGTTGCCGTTCACCATGTAGCTTTCCAGCTTGGTCATGTTGACGCCGTTTGTCGCAAAGCCGCCCATGGCCTTGTACAGCGCCGCCGGGATGTTGCGGACGCGGAAGACGAAGCTCGTCAGCATCTTCTCGTGCCCGTCCCGGTTGGTGCGCCGGGCATAATCGGGCTCGCGCGACATGATCAGGAAGCGCGTGGTGTTGTTCTGGCGATCCTCGATCTGCTCGGCCAGGCTGTCCAGCCCGTAGATCTCGCCTGCCAGCGGGCTTGCCAGGGCGGCGCGCTGCGGCTCGCCCGCCTGGGCCACCATCAGGGCGCTGCCCGCCGTGTCCGGGCCCGTGATGGTGCGGATGTTGTGGCGGCGCAGGAAGTTGCGGCACTGGCCGAGAAGAACCGTATGGCTCATCGCCTCGGTGATGTCTTCAAGCCGCGTGCCGGGGACGCCCAGAAGGCTGATGTGAACGCGAACAAAAGTCTCGTCCACGATATGCAGGCCCGATTCCGGCAGCAGGTGGTGGATGTCGGCGACGCGCCCGTAGGTCGAGTTCTCGACCGGCAGCATGGCCAGCTCCGCCGCACCCGAGCGGCAGGCCTCGACCGTGTCCTCGAAGGTGGCGCAGGGAAGTGCCGCCATCCCCGGGCGGGCGCGGCGGCAGGCCTCGTGCGAATAGGCGCCCGGCTCGCCCTGGAAGGCGATCTTTCCGCTGACGGCCGTTCCGGGAAGGGAAGCGACGGAAGGGGAAAGGTCGGTCATCAGGGCACCTGCGGCGGAAAAGGCGCCACTCCGGGCGCGCATCGGGGGATGAGAAATGCCGGCGTCACGGGGCGAAGCCCCGTCCCGCAATCGGCGGACGCGGCCGAACTATACCTTGAACCGGCAAAGTGAAAGCGGATAGATAGCGCGCAGATCAAAGCTGCGACCGCAAGGAAATACGCCATGTTCAACACGATGACAGTGACCAAGACGGCCGCCGCGCTGATCGGCTCGCTGCTGTTCCTGCTGCTGGTCTCGTGGTTCGCGTCATCGTTGTATCACGTGGGCTTCTCGGGCCACGTGGCCGAGGGCGAGGAGATCCCGCAGGCTTATCGCATCCCCGTCGAAGGCGGCGAGGACGCGGGCGCCGAGGAAGCGGCGGCCGAGGAAGGCCCCGACTTCGCCACGCTGCTGGCCTCGGCCGATGCGGCGGCGGGGGAAAAGGCCTTCGGCAAGTGCAAGTCGTGCCACAAGCTTGACGGCAACAACGCGGTCGGCCCGCACCTGGACGGCGTGGTGGGCCGCGACGTCGCCTCGGTCGAGGACTTCAGCTATTCCGACGCGATGGCCGCGCACGAGGGCGCCTGGACGCCCGAGGAACTGAACGCCTTCATCACCAACCCGAAGGAGCATGTTCCCGGCACCAAGATGGCCTTTGCCGGCATCAAGAGCGCGGAAGAGCGCGCGAACCTGGTCGCCTATCTGCAGACGGCGAACTGATCCGGCAGCTTTCGGGGGAACTTCGGGCGCGGGGGCAACCCCGCGCTTTTTTCTTGCGCGCCGCATCGTGCCACCCGTCACAATGCCGACAGGCGGCTTGCGAGGTGCGGCGGCGGTGCCGTAGCGTCCGACCGATGGTCGGCCGGCTGCCCGGCACGACGCAGGCAGAAGGGGTCGGCGCATGGGCATGAAACGCAATCTGGTTCTGGCGACGGCCCTTGCGATATCGGCGACGCAGGCGCCCGCGCAGGCCCCGCAGCCTGTCGCGACCGCTCCTGCTGCTGCCGCGCCGGTCGCCTCGGCCACCACGATCTCGCACGGCGTCGGCACCTTCGACGCGCTGCGCCTGCCCGCCGACTTTCCCCATCTGGCCTACGTGAACCCGGACGCGCCCAAGGGCGGCGAGATCAGCGAATGGGCGGCGGGGGGCTTCGACAGCTACAACCCCTTCACGGTCAAGGGCCGGGCCGCCGCGCTGTCCACGGTGATGCTGGAAAGCCTGATGGAGGGCACCGCCGACGAGATCGGCGCGGCCTACTGCCTGCTCTGCGAAACGGTGGAATACCCGGAAAGCCGCGACTGGGCGGTCTTCACCCTGCGCGAAGGCATCACCTTCTCGGATGGCACGCCCATGAGCGCGGCCGACGTGCTGTTTTCCTATGAAACGCTGCGCGACAAGGGGCTGTCCTCCTTCCGCGCGGTGATCGCGCAGATGGTCGCCTCGGCCGAGGTGCTGGACGACCGCCGCATCCGCTTCACCTTCACCCCCGACTATCCGCGCCGCGACGTGATCCAGGCGGTCGGCGGGCTGCCGGTCTTTTCGCGCGCGGATTTCCAGGCGAACGGCCGCGACATCGCGGAAAGCTCGGACCGGCCATTTGTCGGCTCGGGTCCCTACATGTTCGACAGCGCCGACATGGGCCGCTCGGTCAGCTGGAAGCGCAATCCCGGCTATTGGGGCGAGAACCTGCCGATCAACCGGGGCCGCCACAATTTCGACCGCGTCCGCATCGAGTATTTCGGCGACTATGATTCGGCTTTCGAGGCCTTCAAGGCAGGCGCCTATACCTTCCGCAACGAGGCTTCCTCCATCCACTGGGCCACGCGCTACGACTTTCCCGCCTTCAGCAGCGGCTGGGTGAAGAAGGAGGAGTTGGAGGACGGCAACATCGCCAGCGGCCAGGCCTGGGCCATCAACCTGCGCCGCCCGCAGTTCCAGGACCCCCGCGTGCGCGAGGCGATCGGGATGGTCTTCAACTTCGAATGGTCGAACGCGACGCTGTTCTACGGCCTTTACGAGCGCATCACGAGCTTCTGGGACAACAGCCCGCTGAAGGCCGCCGGGATGCCCAGCGAGGCCGAGCTTGCCCTGCTGGAGCCGCTCCGCGCAGACCTGCCGCCGCAGGTCTTCACCGCGGAAGCCGTCGTGCCGCCCGTCAGCGGCGAGCGGCAGATGGACCGCGGCAACCTGCGCCGCGCTGCCGCCCTGCTGGAGGAAGCGGGATGGACCATCCCCGAGGGCAGCCGCGACGGCATCCGCCGCAATGCCGAGGGCCAGCCCCTGCGGGTGCAGATCCTCAACGACTCGCAGACCTTCGACCGCGTGATCAACCCGTGGGTGGAAAACCTGCGGACGCTCGGCATCGATGCCGTCAACGAGCGGGTTGACGATGCCCAGCTCGAGGATCGCAGGCGCAACCACGACTTCGACGTGATCACGGCCCAGTTGGGGCAGGACCCGATCCCGGGATCGGGGTTGCAGCAGTATTTCGGCTCGAAGTCGACGGACGACGTGTTCAACGTCATGGGGCTGGCCAACCCGGCGGTGGACCGGCTGATCTCGCACATCGAGGCCGCCACAACGCAGGAAGAGCTGAACACCGGCGTCCACGCGCTGGACCGGGTGCTGCGGGCGATGCATTTCTGGGTGCCGCAGTGGTTCAAGGCCAAGCATACCGTGGCCTATTGGGACATGTTCGCCCATCCCTCGACGATGCCGCCCTATGCGCTGGGTGAGCTTGATTTCTGGTGGTATGACGCGGATAAGGCGGATGCGCTGAGAAAAGCCGGGGCGATCCGCTAACCGGCCGCAGGCGCGGGCAGGGAATCCGATGGGCGCATATCTTCTGCGGCGGCTGCTGCTGATCATCCCCACGCTGATCGGCATCATGCTGGTCAACTTCACCCTGACGCAATTCGTCCCCGGCGGCCCGATCGAGCAGATCGTGGCCCGCGTCCAGGGCGAGGGGGATGTCTTCCGCAACATCGCCGGTGGCGGCGACGCAGGGCAGGGCGCATCCACCGAACGTTACGCCGGGGCGCAAGGGTTGCCGCCCGAGTTCATCGCCGAACTGGAACGCGAGTTCGGCTTCGACAAGCCGCCCGTCCAGCGCTTTCTGTCGATGATGTGGGACTACCTGCGCTTCGACTTCGGCGAGTCCTGGTTCCGGTCCATCTCGGTCGTGGACCTGGTGATCGAGAAGATGCCGGTGTCGATCACGCTCGGCCTCTGGTCCACGCTGCTGGCCTATCTGATCTCGATCCCGCTGGGCATCCGCAAGGCGGTGCGGGACGGCACGCCCTTCGACACTTGGACCTCAAGCGCGATCATCGTGGGCTACGCGATCCCCGGCTTCCTGTTCGCCGTGCTGCTGATGGTGCTGTTCGCGGGCGGCAGCTATTGGCAGATCTTCCCGCTGCGGGGGCTGACCAGCGACAACTGGGAAAGCCTTTCGGCCTGGGGCAAGGTCAAGGACTACCTGTGGCACATCACCCTGCCGGTGGTCGCCTCGACCATCGCCAGCTTTGCCACCCTGACACTGCTGACCAAGAACAGCTTCCTCGACGAGATCAACAAGCAGTATGTCATGACCGCCCGCGCCAAGGGGCTGACCGAGCGGCGGGTGCTTTACGGGCACGTCTTCCGCAACGCGATGCTGATCGTGATCGCCGGCTTCCCGGCGCTGTTCCTGGGCGTGTTCTTCGGTTCTTCCATCCTGATCGAGACGATCTTCTCGCTGGACGGCCTCGGCCGCCTGGGCTTCGAGGCGGCGGTGCAGCGCGACTATCCGGTGATCTTCGGCACGCTCTACGTCTTCGGCCTGATGGGCCTGCTGGTCGGGATCATCTCGGACCTGACCTATGTGCTGGTCGATCCGCGCATCGACTTCGAAAGCCGCGCCGGATGAGCCTGTCGCCCCTGAACCAGCGCCGCTGGCGCAACTTCCGCCGCAACAGGCGCGCCTTCTGGTCGATGGTGATCTTCGCCGCGCTGTTCGTGCTGTCGATGCTGGCCGAGGTCATCGCCAACGACAAGCCCATCGTCGCCAGCTATCGCGGAGAGCTGTATTTCCCCGCCTACCGCTTCTACCCCGAAACGGCCTTCGGCGGCGACTTCGGGACGGAAGCCAACTACACCGATCCGTCGGTCGAATGCCTCATCATCTCGGGCGGGCGCGAGGAATGCTGGGACGAGCCCGAGGACACCATCTCCGAGGCCCGCAGCGCCGGCACCGTGAACGGCGAGGAAATCCAGCGCGGCTGGACCCTCTGGCCGCCGATCCCCTATCATTACCGCACGATCAACAACGTCGGCACCGCGCCCTCGGCGCCCGATGCCGCGCATTGGCTGGGCACCGACGACACCGCGCGCGACGTCCTGGCCCGCGTGATCTACGGCTTCCGGCTGTCGATCCTGTTCACGCTGATCGTCACGGTCATCGCCTCGGCCCTGGGCATCGCGGCGGGGGCGGTGCAGGGCTATTTCGGCGGGCGCACCGACCTGATCTTCCAGCGGCTGCTGGAAATCTGGGGCTCGACCCCGTCGCTTTACGTCATCATCATCCTGTTTGCGATCCTCGGACGCAGCTTCTGGCTGCTGGTCTTCGTCTCGATCCTGTTCGGCTGGCCCGCGCTGGTGGGCGTCGTCCGGGCCGAGTTCCTGCGCGCCCGCAACTTCGAATATGTCCGCGCCGCGCGTGCGCTGGGCGTGAACGACCGCACCATCATGTTCCGCCACATCCTGCCCAACGCGATGGTGGCGACGCTGACCATGCTGCCCTTCGTGGTGACAGGCACGATCTCCAGCCTCGCAGCGCTGGACTACCTGGGCTACGGCCTGCCCGCCTCGGCGCCCTCGCTGGGGGAACTGGCCTTGCAGGCCAAGCAGAACCTGCAGGCGCCGTGGCTGGGCTTTGCCGCCTTTTTCACCTTCGCCATCATGCTGTCGCTTCTGGTCTTCATCTTCGAAGGCATCCGCGACGCCTTCGACCCGCGAAAGACCTTCCGGTGAACGATCCCCGCAATCCCGCGGCCCCGCCCGCCGCGTCCGTTCCCCCGGTCATCCCGGCCGCTGGTGAGGCCGCTGCCGTCCCGGTCCAGGCCCCCCGCCGCGCGGACGGCGCACTCCCCGCCGGATCGCGGGCAGAGCCCCGGCCCCAGGCCGACGCCGATGCCGTCCTCGACATCCGCGACCTGCGCATCAGCTTCGTCAACGAGGGGCGCTCGACCCCCGCCGTCAAGGGCGTCAGCTTCACGGTGAAACGCGGCGAGACCGTGGCGCTGGTGGGTGAATCCGGGTCCGGCAAGTCGGTCACGGCGCTGGCCACCGTGCGGCTGCTGGGCGCCTCGGCCCAGATCGAGGGCAGCGTCCTCTACCAGGGCACCGAGATGATCGGCGCGCCCGAGGAAAAGCTGCGCGCCGTGCGCGGCAACGACATCAGCTTCGTCTTCCAGGAGCCGATGACCTCGCTGAACCCGCTGCACACGCTGGAACGTCAGATCGGCGAAAGCCTTGCCCTGCACCAGGGGCTGACCGGCGCGGCGGCGCGCGCCCGGATCGTGGAACTGCTGACCCGCGTCGGCATCCGGGACGCCGAAAGCCGGCTGGCGGACTATCCGCACCAGTTGTCCGGCGGCCAGCGGCAGCGCGTCATGATCGCGATGGCGCTGGCGAACGGGCCGGAACTGCTGATCGCGGACGAGCCGACCACCGCGCTGGACGTGACGATCCAGGCGCAGATCCTCGACCTGCTGGCCGAACTCAAGCGCGACGAAGGGCTGTCGATGCTGTTCATCAGCCACGACCTCGGGATCGTGCGCCGGATCGCGGACCGCGTCTGCGTCATGCAGGGCGGCGAGATCGTGGAACAGGGCCCCGTCGAGCAGATCTTCCGCAACCCCCGGCATCCCTACACGCGCAAGCTGCTGGCCGCCGAGCCCAAGGGCATCGCCGAGCCCATCGACCCTGCCGCGCCCGAGATCGTCTCGACCGAGAACCTGCGCGTCTGGTTCCCGATCAAGCGCGGCTTCCTGCGCCGCACCGTGGGCCACATCAAGGCGGTGAACGCCGCGACCCTGCGCGTCCGGGCGGGCGAGACGCTGGGGATCGTGGGCGAATCCGGGTCCGGCAAGACGACGCTGGCGCTGGCGATCATGCGGCTGATCGAAAGCAATGGGCCCATCGTCTACATGGGCCGCGACATTTCCGCCTTGCAGGGCCGGGGCCTCCGCCGGCTGCGCCGCGACATGCAGATCGTCTTCCAGGACCCCTTCGGCAGCCTCAGCCCCCGCATGACCGTGGGCCAGATCATCGCCGAGGGCCTGGGCGTCCACGGCGTCGAAAAGGGCCGCGACCCGCGCGAGATGGTGGCCGGGATCATGGCCGAGGTCGGCCTCGACCCCGCCTCGATGGACCGCTATCCGCATGAGTTCAGCGGCGGCCAGCGGCAGCGCATCGCCATCGCGCGGGCCATGATCCTGCGACCCAAGGTGGTGGTGCTGGACGAGCCGACCAGCGCGCTCGACATGACCGTGCAGGTCCAGATCGTCGAGCTTCTGCGCGATCTTCAGCGCCGCCACGGGCTTGCCTTCCTGTTCATCAGCCACGACCTGCGCGTGGTCCGCGCGATGAGCCATCAGATCATGGTGATGCGCGCGGGCGATGTGGTGGAACAGGGCACGACCGCGCAGGTCTTCGATGCCCCCCAAAGCGACTACACCCGCGCGCTGATGGCGGCGGCCTTCCACGACAGCAAAGACCGCCCGGCGTGAAGATCCTTTTCGTTCACCAGAACTTTCCCGGCCAGTTCCCCCATCTTGCCCCGGCGCTCGCCGCCCGGGGCCATGACGTGCTGGCGATGACGGACGAAGGGAACCAGCGTCCCAGCCCGGTGCGGGTGGTGAAATACGCCAAGCCCCCGCAGGTCACGACCAGCAACACCCTGGGCCGCACCTATGCGGAGATGGCCGAACGAGGCTGGCTGGCCGCTCGGGGCGCGCGGGCGCTGAGGGATCGCCACGGCTACGCCCCCGACGTGATCTTCGGCCATTCCGGCTGGGGCGAGACGCTGTTCCTGCGCGAGATCTGGCCCGAGGCGAAGCTGCTGGTCTATGCCGAACTGATGTACCGCACGCGCGGCCAGGACGTGGGCTTCGACCCCGAGATCAGCCCCGGCACGGACGAGGCGCGGGTCCGCACGGTGGCCCGCTCGGCCCACCTGATCCAGGGGCTGGTGCAGGCGGATGCGGGACTGTCGCCCACGCGCTATCAGGCCGACAGCTTCCCGCCCGAGTTGCGGTCCAAGCTGACCGTCATCCACGACGGCATCGACACCGAACGCGTGCGGCCCGATCCTGCGGCCACCCTGGCGCTGCCCGATGGCCGCGTCCTGCGCGCGGGCGACGAGGTGCTGACCTATGTCTCGCGCTCGCTGGAACCCTATCGCGGCTTCCATGTCGTCATGCGCGCGCTGCCCGCCGTGCTGGCGGCACGGCCGCAGGCGCAGGTGGTGCTGATCGGGGGCGATGGCGTCAGCTATGGCGGCAAGCCGTCGGACGCCGAAAGCTGGAAGGCCAAGATGCTGGCCGAGGTCGGGGACCGCCTGCCGCTCGACCGCGTGCATTTCCTCGGCCGCGTGCCCTATGGCACCTACCTGTCCACGCTGCAGGTGTCGCGCGTCCACTGCTACCTGACCTATCCCTTCGTGCTCAGCTGGTCGCTGACCGAGGCGATGTCGGCGGGCTGCCTGATCGTCGGCTCGGACACCGAGCCGGTGCGCGAACTGATCCGGGATGGCGAGAACGGCCGCCTTGTGCCGTTCCACGACCGGGCCGCGCTGGAGGCTGCCCTGATCCGCGCGCTGGAAGGGGACCCGCAGGCCGGGCGCCTGAAGGCGGCGGCGCGGGCGACGATCACCAGCAGCTATGACCTGAAACGCCACAGCCTGCCGCGCCTGACCGAGTGGGTCGAAAGCTTCGGTCCCCGGGCCTAGAGCAGCAGGGCCAGGACCAGCGGGATCGCCGCGACGGCCAGCACCGTCTGGACGGCGGTGATGCCCGCCATCAGCGGCGCGTCCCCACCCAGCTGCCGCGCGAGGATGTAGGAGGACGAGGCCGTCGGCAGCACCTGGAAGACCAGCGCCGTCACCAGCGCTTCGCCGTCCAGCCCGGCCAGCAGGGCCACGGCCATGGTTGCCAGTGGCATCGCTCCGAACTTCAGCACCGAGGCGATGGCGACCGGGCGGACCCAGCGCCGCGCACCCGCGAACTCCAGCGCCGCGCCCACGCACAGAAGCCCCAGCGGCAGCGAGGCCGCGCCCAGGGACCGCAGCGCGGGTCCGATCCCCGGCGGCATCTGCAACCCTGCCGCCTTGGCCGCAATCCCGGCCACCGAGGCCACGACCAGAGGATTCGTGGCAAGCTGCCGCGCGACCCCGCGCAGGCCCAGCCGCACGGTGCCGTGGCGGGCAAAGACCAGCACGCAGAGGATGTTGACCGTGGGCACGATCACCGCGTTGCAGATCGCCGCCAGCGCGACGCCGTTCTGCGGGAACAGCCCCGCGGCCAGCGTCACGCCGACATAGTTGTTGAACCGGATGCTGCCCTGGAAGACCGAGGTGAAGCCCGGCCCGTCCATCCCCATCAGCGGCCGCAGCACCACTGCCAGTGCCGCCACCCCCAGGATCGCCGCGACCAGCGTGAAGGTCAGCGCCGCGATGGGCAGCGCCTCGGTGTCGGCGGTGACGAGCCCGTGGAAGAACAGGCTTGGCAGCAGGATGAAGTAGCTGAGCCGTTCCGCCTGGGGCCAGAAGCGGTCGTCCAGAAAGCGGCGCCGGCGCAGCAGGAACCCCAGCGCGATCAGCAGGACGACCGGCGACAGGGCTGCAAGAACCTGAGCCGTCATGTACGCGGCCCGGAACCGGCGACGCGGGAAAGGGCCAGGGCAGGGGGTGTGGGCGTGGCGAGGATGTCAGATCCGTGGCGAAGGCATCCGTCTGGGGACGGCATCGCGGAAGGCGCCGCGCACCCGAGGCGCAGCTGTCCCAAAGGGCGATGCGTGCGATGCCCGGCGGTCCGGGCCCCCGGCTCGATCGCCCGGCCGGACATGTCGCTCGCAGGATGCGTGCTTGCCGCGCGCCGTGCCTTCACGGCCGCCCTATGCCCCGCCCTCGCGCAGCCAGCGCAGCCCGGCCTCGGTCGTGGTGGCGGGCATGTATTCCGCCCCCACCCAGCCGCGATAGCCCGAGGCATCCACACGCCGGAAGAACTCGGCGAAGTTGATCTCGCCGCCCTTGGGCTCGTGGCGGCCGGGCGCGCCCGCGATCTGGATGTGCCGGACGCGGGCGGCATGGCGGTCCCAGCAGGCGATGACATCGCCAGTGATCTGGTGGGCGTGGTAGGCGTCGAACTGCAGGCCGAGGTTCGACGCGGCCACCTCGTCGATCAGCTCGGCTGCCTGATCGAAGCCGGCCAGGAAATAGCCGGGCATGTCGCCGGGGTTGATCGGCTCGACCAGCAGGCTGGCATGGGGCGCCCGCGCGCAGGCCCAGCGCAGGTTCTCGACAAAGGTCCGGCGCGCGGCCTCGCCCTCGGCCCGCCCCGCCATCACGTGGATGTGGCGGCAGCGCAGCGCCTGGGCAAAGCGCAGGGCGCGGTCGAAGTCGCGGCGGAACCGCTCCTCTCCGCCGGGGATGGCCGCGAAGCCGCGGGGACCGCCGGCCCAGTTCGGGGGAGGGGTGTTCATCAGAACGAACTCGACCCCCGCGGCCTGCGCGGCCGAGGCAAGCTCGGGCGCGGCGAGGTCATAGGGGAACAGCACCTCGGCGCCCTCGAACCCGGCACGGCGGGCGGCGGCGAAGCGTTCCAGCATCGGCAGTTCCGTGAAGAGGAACGTCAGGTTGGCGGCAAAGCGCGCCATTCAGGCCTCCAGCACGAAGGTCGCCCCGTGCGAGCGCAGGGTCAGCCGCCCGAGTTCATCGGGCTGTGCGGCCTCGGCCAGCCGATAGAAGGTCTTGCGGTCGATCAGGGCGTCAAGGCCCCTGCGGACATGGACATAGGGGCGGGGGGCGCCGTCCCGCTGCTCGACCCGGATGGGGTTGTCCGGACCGGCCACGACCACCTCGCCCACGTTCGTCGTGAAGCGGATCTCGTCCGCGTCGATGTCCGCGTCCACCGCCAGGAAGGGCGCGTCCGCGACCCGGATCCCCAGCTTCTCGACCGGCGTGACAAGGAAGAACCTGTCCCCTTCGCGCTTGAGCACGGACGCGAACAGCCGCACCATCTCGGGCCGGCCGATGGGCGTGCCCTCGTGGATCCAGCGGCCGTCGGGCAGGATCTCGAGGTCCATCTCGCCGCAGTAGGGCGGGTTCCACAGGTGGACGGGCGCGGGGCCGCGGCCTTTTGCCTGCCGCGCGGCCTCGGCGATGCTGCCGCCCCTGGTCGCGCGATCGTGCCCGGAATTTTCCCTCATGTCCGTCATTGCCAGTGGAGCCTTCCGTCGTCCCTCAATATGGTCGGGACTATAGCAGCCCCAGAGGCAGAGTCATGGCCGCAGAAGATAAACTCGTCGCGGATGCCACCCTTCTGGCCGCGCGGCTGACCGAGGCCCGCGCCAGCATCGAACGGCGCTTCGTCGGGCAGCACGAGGTGGTGGAACAGGTGCTGGCCGCGATCCTGTCGGGCGGCCACGCGCTGCTGGTAGGCCAGCCGGGCCTGGGCAAGACCATGCTGGTCGATACGCTGTCCACGGTCCTCGGTCTCGACAGCGCGCGCATCCAGTTCACGCCGGACCTGATGCCGGCGGACATCCTCGGCTCCGAGGTGCTGGACATGCGCGCCGACGGCACCCGCGCCTTCCGCTTCGTCGAGGGGCCGGTCTTCACGCAGCTTCTGATGGCCGACGAGATCAACCGCGCCAGCCCCCGCACCCAGTCGGCGCTGTTGCAGGCCATGCAGGAGGGCGAGGTCACGATCGGCGGCCAGCATCGCCCGCTGGGCCGCCCCTTCCACGTGCTGGCGACGCAGAACCCGATCGAGCAGGAGGGAACCTATCCGCTGCCCGAGGCGCAACTGGACCGCTTCCTCGTGCAGGTGGACATCGACTATCCCGACCGCGACACCGAACGCGCGATCCTGCTGGCCACGACCGGCCTGGACCGGGACCGGCCGCACGGCGTGCTGGACGCCGGGTCGCTGATCGAGGCCCAGCGGCTGGTGCGCGCCATGCCGGTGGGCGAGGGCGTGACGGCGGCGATCCTCGACCTCGTGCGCGCGGCCCGTCCCGGCAGCGCCGAGGCGCCGGGCTGGCTGGGCGACACGCTGGTCTGGGGGCCGGGGCCGCGCGCGGCGCAGGCGCTGATGCTGCTGACGCGGGCGCGGGCCGTGCTGCAGGGCCGCTTCGCGCCGACGCTGGACGACGTGGCCGCCATGGCGGCGCCCGTGCTGCGTCACCGCATGGCGCTGTCCTTTGCCGCCCGCGCGCGGGGCGAATCCGCAGATGCCGTGATCGCCCGGCTGATGGGCGAAAGCCTGCGGGCGGCCGCCTGAGCCCCGCGATGCGCCCCCTCCGGTCCAGCCGCGCCAGCGGGCCCGCGCGCGAGGACGCGGTCGCGCTGCGCCTGCGCTCCGAAACGGCCGCCGCCGGCCTGCCCGAGCTGATGCTGGCCGCCGAGCGTCTGGCCGTCACGGTCGATCCGGGCGCCCATGGTCTGCGCCGTGCGGGCACGGGCGAGGATTTCTGGCAATACCGCCCGGCCGTGGCGGGCGATCCGGCGGGACTGATCGACTGGCGCCGCTCGGCCCGGTCCGACGCGGCCTTCGTGCGCGAACGCGAGCGGCAGGCCCCGCAGTCGGCGGCGCTGTGGGTCTCGGGCGCGGCGGGGATGGGCTGGACGGGGGATCCCGCGCGGCCGACCAAGGGCGACCGGGGGCGGCTGCTGGCGCTGGCCTTGGGGCTGGTCCTTCTGCGGGGAGGCGAGCGGGTCGGCGTCGGTGCGGCCGAGGCCAAGGCGGGCCGGACGCAGGCCGAGGCGCTGGGCCGGGACCTTCTGGCCGCGCAGGACGAGCTGCCGGGCCGGGAAACGCTGCGGTCGCACCGCCGGGTCGTGCTATTCGGGGACTTCCTCGGCGATCCCGCGCCGCTGCGGGGTTTCCTCGCCGAGGCGGCGGCGCTGGGCTGTCCCGGCGCGCTGTTGCAGGTGCTGGACCCGGTCGAGGAAAGCTTTCCCTTCGGTGGTGCGGTGCGCTTCCGTTCGCCCGGCGGGGATGTCCATTCGACGCGCAACGCCTCGGGCCTGCGGGATGCCTATCTGGCGCGTTTGGCGGAACGGCGGGCCGAACTGTCGCGCCTTGCGGCGGGCGCAGGCTGGCGCTTCGGCACGCATGACACGGCCGCCGTGCCCTCGGTCGCGCTGATGTGGCTGTACGAGGCGCTCGCGCCATGATGGTGCTGGGCCCCCTGGGCTTTGCGGTGCCGTGGATGCTGGCCGCAGGCGCCGTGCTGCCGGTGCTGTGGTTTCTGCTGCGCGCCGTACCCCCCGCGCCGCGCGAGGTGGTCTTTCCCGGCACCGCGCTGCTGCTGGGGCTGGCCGACCCTGCGCCGATCACACGGCACACCCCTTGGTGGCTGCTGGTGCTGCGCCTGCTGGCGGTGGCGGCGGCGATCCTGGCGCTGGCCGGACCGGTCTGGAAGCCGGGGCCGCAAACCTCGGGCTCGGGACCGCTGCTGGTGCTGGCCGATGCCGGCTGGGCCGCCGCGCCGGGCTGGCAAGAGGCGCAGGCGCGCGGGCTCGCCGCGCTGGAGCAGGCCGAGGGGCAGGGCCGCCCCGTCGCGCTGTGGATCGCGGACGGGCAGGGCGGACGCGGCGCCGGGCCGGTCTTCGGGACCGCCGCCGAAGCCGCAGCCGCCCTGCGTGCCGCGGCGCCGCAGCCCTGGGCCACGCGCTATCCCGACGACCCCGCAGCGATGCTGGCCGAAGCACCCGCCGCCTTCGACACGCTGTGGCTGTCGGACGGGCTGGACCATCCCGGTCACGCCGGGCTGCTGGCCGCGCTGACGTCGCGCGGGGCCGTGACCGTTGTGCCGCCGCCGCGAATCCTGCGATCCCTGGCGCTGGAGGGCACGCCGCAACCCTCGCTGGTGCTGCGCGCCTCGGCGCCGGGGCCGCTGCCCGACGTGCTGGCGATCGGCCCCGACCCGCAGGGTGTGCCGCGCCAACTGGCGCGCATGACCCCGCCCGAGCCCGTGGCCGCAGGGGACGGCACCATCGCCGCGACCCTTCCCATCGACCTGCCGCCCGAGCTGCGCAACCGCATCACCCGCTTCGCCATCGAGGGCGAGGCCTCGGCGGGCGCGGTGGTCCTGGCCGACGACCGCGTGCGGCGGCGCAAGGTGGCGCTGGTGGGCGATGCCCGCACAACGGAAGGCCAGAGCCTGCTGTCGCCGCTGCACTATCTGCGACAGGCGCTGGCCCCTTCGGCTGACCTTGTCGAGGGCGGCCTGGCCGACGTGCTGCCCGCCGCGCCCGACGTCGTGGTTCTGGTCGATGCCGCCCCGGGCGCGCAGGCGGACGCCCTGGCCGACTGGGTCGACGAGGGCGGGTTGCTGATCCGCTTCGCCGGTCCCCGCGTCGCCGCGCAGGAAACGCTGGCCGACGACCCGCTGCTGCCGGTGCGCCTGCGTCCCGGCGGACGCGACGCGGGCGGCGCCCTTAGCTGGGGCGAGCCGCGCGCCATCGCGGCCTTCCCGACTGACGGGCTGTTCGCGGGGCTGTCCATTCCCGCCGACGTGACCGTGCGCGCGCAGCTTCTGCCGGAACCCGACCCCGAACTGCCGGATCGCACCCTCGTGCAGCTTGCCGACGGCACGCCGCTGGTCACCCGCGCGCCCTTCGGCGAGGGGCAGGTCATGCTTGTCCACACCACGGCCAATGCAGAGTGGAGCAACCTCGCCCTGTCCGGCCTGTTCGTGGGGATGCTGGATCGCATGGTGCAATCCGCTCGCCGCAGCCCGGCCGAGCCCGCCGATCCCGCCGAGGCCGCGCATTGGACCGCCGAACTGGTGCTGGACGGCTTCGGCCGCCCGCGAGAGCCCGAGGGCCTCGCCCCCGTGCCGGCCCCTGACTTCGTGACTGGTCCCGGCCCGCTGGCCCCGGCGGGTGTCTATGCGGCGGCCGAGCGCCGGGCGGCGCTGAACGCGGGCGGCGGTCCGCTGGTGCCCGCGGCATGGCCCGGCGCCACGGTCGAGGCGACCGGCACCGCCCCCGGCACGCCCCTGGGCGGGTGGCTGCTGGCGCTGGCGGGGATGCTGCTGGCGGCCGACGCCTTGGGCAGCGCGCTGATCGCGGGCAGCCGCCGCGGACGGAGGGCCGCGGCATGAGCGTCCGTCTGACCCGGCGCGGCTTGCTGGCCCTTGCCGCCGCCTCGCTGGCGCCGGCCATGGGACGGGCGCAGGACGAACTGGACCCGAGGCTTTCCGAGGCGGCGGGGGAAAGCGCGCTTGCCTATGTGGTCACGGGGGATCTCGAGGTGGACGAAGCCTCGGACCTCGGGCTGGCGGGGCTGACCGCCGCCCTCTGGGCGCGTACCACGGTCGAGCCCGGAACGCCCGTCGCCGTGGCGCTGGACGAGGACGACCTGTCGCTTCTCAGCTTCCTCTACTGGCCGATCACCGACAGCCAGCCGCTACCCTCGCCGCAGGCCTATGCGCGGCTGAACCGCTTTCTGCGGACAGGGGGCATGATCCTGTTCGACACGCGCGACGGCGACCTGGCGGGCACGGGCGCGCCGGGCTCGGCGCAGGCGTTGCAGCGACTGGCCGCGCCGCTGGACATCCCGCCGCTTGGCCCTGTGCCGGCCGACCACGTGCTGACCCGTGCCTTCTACCTGCTGGACGACTTTCCGGGCCGCTGGCAGGGCGCGACCGTTTGGGTCGAGGCCGCGCAGGCCAGCGCCGAGCAGGGCGCCTTCGGGCCGTCCAACGACGGCGTCTCGCCGGTCGTAATCGGCGGCAATTCCTGGGCCGAGGCCTGGGCCGAGGACGAGTTCGGCCGCCCGCGCTACGTCATCGGCTCGGGCTACGACGGCGAGCGGCAGCGCGAACTGGCGCTGCGCTTCGGCATCAACCTCGTGATGTATGCGCTCAGCGGGAACTACAAGTCCGACCAGGTCCATGTTCCCGAACTGCTGGAACGGCTGGGACGCGAGCAGGGCGAGCCGCCGCCCCTGCAGGTGCCGGGGCTGCTGCCATGACGCGGCTGGGCTTCGATCCGCTTCTGCCCTGGCCCTTCGTGGCGGCCTTGGTGGCGCTGGCGCTGCTGGCGGCCGGGCTGGCCTGGTGGCGGGGCCTGCGCGGCTGGCCGTGGCGGGGTCTCGCGGGGCTGGCGGCGGCAGCCGCGCTGGCAGGGCCGACGCTGGAAACGGGCGTGCGCCGGGGCCTTTCGGACATCGTGCTGCTGGTCGAGGACCAGAGTGCGAGCCAGTCGCTGCCGGGCCGCGCCGAACAGGCCCGCGCGGCGGCGGACGCCTTTGCCGAACGCCTGACAGCAAGGCCGGGGACCGAGCTGCGCCGCATCACGGTCGGCGACGATCCCGACGGCACGCGCCTGGGCGAGGCGATCACCCGCGCGCTGGCCGCCGAACCCGAGGCGCGCGTCGCGGGCACCATCGTCGTCACCGACGGGCAGCTGCACGACGCCCCCTCGCTGCCTGCGACCGCCCCCGCGCCGGTCCATGTGCTGCTGACGGGCCAGCCCTCGGACTGGGACCGGCGGCTGGTCGTCGAGGAAGCCCCCGCCTTCGGCCTGATCGGCCAGCCCGTGACGATCCGCCTGCGCGTCGAGGATCAGGGCGCCGTTCCCGACGAGGTCCAGGGCCGGGCCGTCACCCTGCGCGTCTCAATCGACGGCGCGCGCGAGGAGGTGGTGGCGATCCCGCCGGGGATGCCGCTGGACATCCCCGTGACGCCCGAGCATCCGGGCCAGAACGTCGTCGCCGTCTCGATCGACCCGCCCGAGGGCGAGCCGCCGCAGCTGACCGACCTCAACGATCGCGCGGCCATCCAAATCGAGGGCGTGCGCGACCGCCTGCGCGTGCTGCTGGTGTCCGGTGAGCCGCATCCCGGCAGCCGCGTCTGGCGCAACATCCTGAAATCGGACACGAATGTCGATCTGGTGCATTTCACCATCCTGCGCCCGCCGGACAAGATGGACGGGGTTCCCGTCGATGAACTCGCGCTGATCGCCTTTCCGACCGAGGCGCTGTTCGAGGAGCGGATCGAGGACTTCGACCTCATCATCTTCGACCGCTACAGCGTGCGCGGCATCCTGCCCTCCGCCTATTTCGACAACATCCGCCGTTACGTGGAAAACGGCGGCGCGCTGCTGGTGTCCTCGGGGTCCGAGGCGGCGAGCGTGGAAAGCCTGCACCTGTCGCCTCTGGGCGCGATCCTGCCGGGACGGCCGACAGGGCTCTTCCTCGACGCGCCTTTCCTGCCGCAACTGACCGGAGAAGGCCGCCGCCATCCGGTCACCGCCGCGCTGCCCGGCGCGCCCGACCCCGAACGCACGGATGCGCCCCACTGGGGCCGCTGGCTGCGGATGGGCGACGTGATCCCCGAGCCGGATGCCGAGGTGCTGATGACCGGCGACGAGGGCCGGCCGCTGCTGATCGCCAGCCGCGTGGGCGAGGGGCGGGTGGCGCTGCTGACCTCGGACCAGGTGTGGCTGTGGGCGCGGGGGTTCGAGGGCGGCGGGCCGCAGGCCGAGCTTCTGCGCCGCGTGGCCCACTGGTCGATGAAGGAACCGGACCTCGAGGAGGAGTCGCTGCAGGTCCAGCTTTCGGGCAACCTTGGCCTGATCGTCACGCGCCGGACGATGGAGGATGCGGTCGGTCCCGTGACGATCACCCAGGCCGATGGCGCGACGGCCGAACTGACGCTGGAACCTGCGGGCGAGGGCCGCTTCACCGGCCGCTGGCAGGCGCCGGGACCGGGATTGTACCGGCTGGCCGAGGGCGAGTTGTCGCGCGTCGTGGCGGTCGGCCCCAGCGCCCCGCGCGAGTTCGAGCAGACCGTCGCCACCGGCGCGCGGCTGGAGCCGCTGGCGCAAGCCACGAACGGCACGGTCCTGCCGCTGTCGGAGGGTGTGCCGGACCTGCGCACCGTTTCTGTCGAGCGGCAGGCTCATGGCGAAGGCATCCAGCGCCCCTGGATCGCCATCACCCCGCGCGAGGCCGAGGCCGTGGACGGCCTTGCCATCCGGCCGCTGCTGCCGCCCTGGGCCTGGCTGCTGCTGGTGGTGGGTCTGGCGCTGGTGGCCTGGCTGGTCGAGGCGGGCCGGGTTGGCCGTCGCCGGGTCCGGGCTTAAGACTGGGCGCCATGATAATGAAAAGACGAACGCTTCTTCTGTCCGGGCTTGCGGCTGCGACCAGCTTCGCCGCGCCCGCTTGGGCCGACCGCCCGCGCCGCAGGCCGTTGCCTTCCCCTGCGGAAATGCTGGAACGCGCCAGGCTGGGTGCGGCCGACCTGGGCTTCGTGGCCATCGACCTGCGCAGCGGCACGGCGGGGATGTCCGTCCAGCCCGACATGATGCTGCCGCCCGCGAGCACGCTGAAGACCGTGACGGCCCTTTACGCGCTGGACCGGCTGGGGGCGGGGCACCGCTTCACCACGCGCGTGCTGCGGGATGGCGACACGCTGGTGCTGGCGGGCGGGGGCGATCCGACGCTGGACACGGACGGGCTGGCGGCCCTGGCGCAGGACACGGCGCGGGCGGTGGGGGACTGGCGGCCCGCGCGCTTCGTCGTCTGGGGCGGGGCGCTGCCGCGGGTCGAGCAGATCGCGCCAGGGCAGGCGGCGCATCTGGCCTATAATCCCGCCATTTCCGGCATGATCCTCAACTTCAACCGCGTGCATCTGGGCTGGCGCTGCGAGACCGACTGCGCGCTGAGCCTCGAGGCGCGGGCCGAGGGACATTCGCCCCGCGCCTACAGCATCGCGGCGGCGGTCCGTCCCGGCGGGGGCGCCTATCTGCATGGGGCGAGCGGCGGGCGCGAGCAATGGGACATCCCGCGCCGGGGGCTGTCGGCGCGCGGCACCCGCTGGCTGCCGGTGCGCCGCCCCGAGGCCTATGCGGGCGACGTCTTCCAGACGCTCGCCCGCGCGGCCGGACTGCCACTGCCCGCGCCCGAGGTGATCGACACGGCACCCTCGGGGGCCGAGATCGCACGGCGCGACAGCGAACCGCTGCCCGCGATCCTGCACGGGATGCTGAAGCACTCGACCAACCTGACGGCGGAGGTCGTGGGGCTGGCCGCCAGCGGGGCGGACGGGCAGGTGGCCTCCGCTCAGGCGATGGCCGGATGGCTGGCCGAAACCGGCGCAGGCCCGGCGCAACTGGCTGATCACTCGGGGCTGAGCGCGGGGAACCGCATCTCGGCCGGGGTGCTGGCAAGGATGCTGGCGCGGCCCGCCGCGCGCGGGGAACTGAGGCCGCTGCTGAACGCCGACCCGTTGCGTGACGTGCTGGGCCCGGACGCGGGCGGAAGCGGGGCGGGCGGGGCGCCTTTGGTCCAGGCCAAGACCGGGACGCTGAACTTCGTGTCCTGCCTTGCGGGCTATGCGACCCTTCTGCAGGGGGCCGAGGTCGCCTTTGCCGCGCTGGTCGCGGACGATCGGCGTCGCGCGGCGACCGAGGGTCAGGACTGGCCCGAGGGAAGCCTTGCCTGGGTCAGGCGGGCGAAGCTGCTGCAACGCGACCTGGTTGCGGCAAGCGTGACCGCGCCCGAGCCGTTCCATCCGCTGCCACCGGAAATCTAGGCCCATCGGGGCATTGCAGGGAAAACCTGAGTCCTTGCAGTCAAAGCCGCTGGTTGCGCGCCCGCGCGGCCAGTTCGATGGCGGCGGCGTGCAGGCGGTCGATCTCCAGCTCGTCGCGCAGTTCGATCAGCATCCGCAGTTCGTCCTGCCCCAGCTTGCCGTCGGCAGTCGCCACGTCACAGGCCAGCACATAGGCGGTTTCGTGCAGCTTCGGTGGCAGCGCCTCGCGCAGCAGGCCGAACAGCGCGTCAAGGCCCTCCTCGTCCTCGAAGATGGTCAGGACGGTTTGGGACACGGCCCGCAGCCGGTCGATGTCATAGGTGGCAAAGACCGGCGTATGGTCCACCAGCCGCTCGATCGCCACCATCTCGGCCGTGCCCAGACCCTTGCCCGAGGCCGAAATGGCCACCATCACGGCGACCAGGGCGTCACAGGGGGAAAAAGAGGGCAGGTCGAGGCTCATCGGCGGCTCCGCGAGAGGATTGGAAATATTGACGATGCACGGACCGGCCATTACGGCGAATGCCGAACGGACGGAGAGCACCCATGACCACCCTGCGCGATGCGGCGATGAATTCCAAGGCCTGGCCCTTCGAGGAAGCCCGTCGGGTGCTGAAACGTTACGAGAAGAAGGATCCCGAGAAGGGATACGTCCTGTTCGAGACCGGTTACGGGCCCTCGGGCCTGCCGCATATCGGCACCTTCGGCGAGGTCGCGCGGACCACGATGATCCGCCGCGCCTTCGAACTTATCAGCGATATCCCCACGCGCCTGTTCTGTTTTTCCGACGACCTGGACGGGATGCGGAAGGTCCCGGACAACGTTCCGAACACCGAGATGCTGCGGCAGCACCTGCAGGAGCCGCTGACCTCGGTGCCCGATCCCTTCGGTGAATATCCCAGCTTCGGCGACCACAACAACGCCATGCTGCGCCGCTTCCTGGACACCTTCGGCTTCGAATACGAGTTCATCAGCGCGACCGAGTTCTACAAGTCGGGCCAGTTCGACGACACGCTGCGGCTGGCGGCCGAACGTTACGACGCGATCATGGAGATCATGCTGGCCAGCTTGCGCGAGGAGCGGCAGCAGACCTATTCCTGCTTCCTGCCGATCCACCCGGAAACCGGCCGCGTCCTGTACGTGCCGATCAAGAACGTGGACGCCGTGCGCGGCGAGATCACCTTCGACGACGAGACGGGCCGCGAATGGACCCTGCCGGTCACGGGCGGCCATGTGAAGCTGCAGTGGAAGCCCGACTTCGGCGCCCGCTGGGCGGCGTTGGACGTCGATTTCGAGATGTATGGCAAGGACCATTCCACCAACACGCCGATCTATGACGGCATCTGCGAGGTGCTGGGCGGCCGCGCGCCCGAGCATTTCACCTATGAACTGTTCCTGGACCAGCACGGGCAGAAGATCTCGAAATCCAAGGGCAATGGCCTTTCCATCGACGAATGGCTGACCTACGCGGCCACGGAAAGCCTGTCCTATTTCATGTACCAGAAGCCCAAGACGGCGAAGCGGATGCATTTCGACGTCATCCCCAAGGCCGTGGACGAATACCATCAGCAGTTGCGCGCCTTCCCGGGCCAGACGCCCGAGCAGCAGCTGGCAAACCCCGTCTGGCATATCCACGGCGGCAAGGTGCCCGAGTCGAACCTCGTGGTGCCGTTCCAGATGCTGCTGAACCTCGCCTCGGTGGCGGGGGCCAAGGACAAGGACGGTCTTTGGGGCTTCATCCGCCGCTATGCGCCCGAGGCTTCGCCGGAAACGCATCCCGACCTGGATGCCGCGGCCGAGTTCGCCGTGCGCTACTTCAACGACTTCGTGGCGCCGACCCGGCAGTTCCGCGCGCCGACCGACAAGGAACGCGCGGCTCTGGAGGACCTGTCCAGGCGGCTGGCCGCGTGGGATCAGCCCGCCGACGCGGAAGCCTTGCAGACCATGGTCTTCGCCGTCGGGACCGAACATGGGTTCGAGCCGCTGCGCGACTGGTTCCAGGCGCTCTACCAGGTGCTGCTGGGCGCCGATCAGGGGCCGCGCTTCGGCGGTTTCATCGCGCTTTACGGCGTCGATGAAACCCGCGCCCTGATCGAGCGCGCCCTGGCCGGAGAGCTTCAGGGCGCGGCGGCCGAGTAGGCCTTGCGCCCAGGGGATCGCGCTTTCCCGTTGCCGCGTTCCCCGTTGCGCCGCCCGGTCGGTTAACGGCGCGTCAACGCTCGTCCGGCAGGTTCCCTCGCATGACCGCGGGGCCTTCGTCCTCGCGCCCTGAGAGAGGACGAGAGCGCATGAACATCGCCATCACCGCCGGACTGCAACTGATGCCTCCCGGCTTCAGCGCGGGGCTGGGCGCCTGGTCCCAGGCGAACGGCCTTTCGGGCGAGGCGACCTGGGCCGGCGCCCCAAACGCGGCGATCGTTCCGGCGGACCAGGACTTCGGCGCCTGTCTGGAGGTCGTGAAGCAGGCGGATGTCACGCGCATCCGCTTCACCGGGGAAACGCCGATCTTTCCCGGCACCTACCTGCGGATCTCGGCGCGGGTGAAGGGGATCGCGGGCAACCTGCCCCTTGTCCGCGTCGCAGGATGGCCGGGAACAGCGCAGCGCCAGCGCGTGGGGGGCGTGCCCGACAGCGGGCCCGCCGTGGCGCTGCCGGGCTATGGCACGGTGGTCGAGGTGTCGGCCATCGTGGGCACCGCCGTGCGGCCCGGCGTCAACATGGGCTGGGGGCCAACCGCCACGCTGGGGCACATGGGGCTGGACCTGATCGGGCCGAACGGCGGCGCGGTCCGCATCGAGAACCTGAAGATCGAGGATGTGACCGCCGCCTTCGTGCCCTCGATGATCGACTGGGTGGACGTGCGCGACCATGGCGCGATGGGGGACGGGGTGACGGACGACCGCGCGGCCTTCCTGCGCGCGGATGCGGCGGCCGCCGGCGGGCAGGTGCTGGTTCCCGCCGGCACCTATCTCATCAACGGCGACCTGAGCATGAGCGAGCCGGTCCGCTTCGTGGGCAAGCTGCGGATGCCGCGCACGGCGCGGCTGGCGCTGAGGCGCAACTTCGACCTGCCCAGCTATGCCGACGCCTTCGGCGACGAGACCGAGGGCATGAAGCGGGGAATGCAGGCGCTGCTGGACTACAGCGACCACAACATCTTCGACCTTTGCGGCCGCACGGTGAACCTGACCGAGCCGCTGGTGATCGGGGAGATCGCTCCGGGGCTGACCGAGTTTTCCACGCGGCGGGTCGTCGCGAACGGACAGATCGCCGTCGTGGACGGGCCCGCCTGGGCGACGCGCACCGTGGCCTCGGCCGCGACCTACGACCCCGCCCGTGGCGAGGAGCTGCGCAACGTGGCCCAGGTCGCGGCGATCGAGGTCGGCTCGCGCGTGACCGGGCCCGGCGTCGGGCGCGAGGTCTATGTGCGCGCGAAAAACATCGCCGCGGGCACGCTGACCCTGTCGCAGCCCCTTCATGGCGGCGCGGGCACCCGCAACTACAGCTTCCTGCGCTATCGCTATGCCTTCGACTTTTCGGGCGTCCGGCAGGTGGACCGGTTCTATTTCATGAATGTCGAGTTCGGGCTGGACGGGATCGCCAGCGGCGTGATGCTGCCGCCGCAGGGGGGCCTCTGGTCCTTCCGCGACTGCTTCTTCACCCGCGCCAAGGATCGCTGCATCACCTCGATCGGCGAGGCCTGCCAAGGGCTGCTGATCGACCGTTGCGAGTTCATGGCCGACGACATGGGCCGGCCCGCGCAGGACCGCACCAGCGTCTGCCTGAACATCAACAACAACGACGCCAAGATCCGCGACAACCGCTTTGTCCGGTTCGGCCATTTCTGCGTGGCGGCGGGCAGTGGGCACCTGATCACGGGCAACCACTGGTTCCAGGGCGACAGCCAGAACTCGGGCCTGCGGACGGCGGGGCTGGTGCTGACGGGGCGCAACGCGCAGGTGACGGTCACGGGGAACTACATCGACAACGCCAGCGTCGAATGGACCAACGAACATCACCCCAGCCCCGATTCGGACGGCCAGCCCCCGTTCGGCGGCCTGACGATGACGGGCAACACCTTCCTGTGTTCGCACACCGTGGCGAACTTCTCGTGGATCGTCATCAAGCCCTATGGCAGCGGGCATTCGTTGCAGGGGCTGACGGTGATGGGCAACGTGTTCAAGTCGCTTTACTCGCAGATCGACCGGGTCGAGCGGGTGGACAGGACTTTCGCCGACCTGGATGCCAGCAAGATGCGCAACGTCCGGTTCGAGGGGAATACCTTCAACGGGGTCCGGACGCCGACGACGAACCCGCTGTCGATCAGCCACAGCCAGAACACGGCCGCCGCCCGCTGGGTGGTGGCGACCGGGGGCGCTCTGCCCTTCGACGGGCGCTCGATGAAGGTCGAGTCCGTGGTGGCCGAGGGCGCGATCCAGACCGCGAGCGGCGCGCGCAACACCGACCTGCCTTCGATCACCACCGGGCAGGGCAGCGCGAAGAACCAGGTGGTCCTGGACTTCTCGCAGCCCGTGCGGGGGACGATGGCCCTCAGGGTCAGGATGGACCAGCCCGAATAGATCCCGGGCGGGGCGAAGGGAAAGGGCAGGGCCCGGCGGTCAGTCGCCGGGCCTTTCGTCATGCCCGCCGAAGGCAAGGTCGGCGGCGGTCAGGCGGTAGGCTCGGCCGAAGCCCGCGTTCAGCAATCCGCCGCGCGGCAGCATCCGCCACAGCCGGAAATCCCCCAGGCGCGCATAGACCGCCGCCTTCGGGTCATGCGCGACCCAGGCGCGGCGCAGCGCCTCGTCCTCGGCGGGGGGAACCGGGCAGGCCTCGACCTGCAGCGACAGCCGCGCGTGGGTCAGGGACATGCCGCGCCCGGGCTCCTTGGCGGGCGCGTCCAGCAGCAGGGCCGCGCGGCGGTCGGCCCTCAGCGCCGCCGTGTGCAGGGCCAGGTCCGACAGCATGGCGAGAGGTCGCCCCTCGGCATCGGCCTGCAGCGCGATGCGCGACACCATCGGCCAGCCTTGGGGGTCCAGAACCGACAGCACCGCGTCCCGTGCAGCTTCAAGGATCGCGCGCGCCTGCGCGAGGGCCGCGGCGTCCGGCACGCGATGGGGATCGGGAAACAAATCGGTCATTGCAATTTCCTGCTGCAGAATGCCGCAGGCGACTTTTACAGCCATGGCAGCATCCGGAAATAGTTTTGCAATATTTGCATGTGACAAGCCCAAAACCATTGTTAGGCTTGGTTCAGCCCGGATGCGTCGCCGTCCGGGTTCCTGCGCCGGGGGGAGCCGTCGCGGGCCTACAAGTGCAAGGGAGGTCACATGTCGTCCGTCGAAGCCGTTGCCAGGCATCCCATTCCCGAAGGGTTCACCAAGGCCCACGTGACGCCTGAGGATTACAAGGCGCGTTATGCGGAATCGCTGTCGGACCCTGACGGGTTCTGGGGCCGCGAGGGCAAGCGCCTCGACTGGATCAAGCCCTATACGAAGGTCAAGGACACGGACTTCACGCTGGGCCAGGTCTCGATCAAGTGGTTCGAGGACGGGGTGCTGAACGCCTGCGTGAACTGCGTGGACCGCCATCTGCCCAAGCGCGCGAAGCAGACGGCGATTATCTTCGAACCGGATGATCCCGACCAGCCCGCCCAGCACATCACCTATGCCGAGCTGTCGGAAAAGGTGAACCGCTTTGCCAACGTCCTGCTGAGCCAGGGCGTGATGCGGGGCGACCGCGTCGTGATCTACCTGCCGATGATCCCGGAAGCCGCCTATGCGATGCTGGCCTGCGCCCGGATCGGCGCGATCCATTCCATCGTCTTCGCGGGCTTCTCGCCCGACGCGCTGGCGAACCGGATCAACGACTGCGGCGCCAAGCTGGTCATCACCTCGGACACCGCGGCGCGCGGCGGCCGCAAGACGGCGCTGAAGTCGAACACCGACGCGGCGCTGCTGCACTGCTCGGACAGGGTGCGCTGCCTTGTCGTCAAACACACGGGCGACCAGACGACCTGGGTGCAGGGCCGCGACGTTGACGTGAAATACCTGATGGAGCACGCGAGCCCCGACTGCCCCGCCCGCCCGATGGGGGCCGAGGACCCGTTGTTCATCCTTTACACCTCGGGGTCCACGGGCAAGCCCAAGGGCGTCGTCCACACGACGGGCGGCTACCTAGCCTATGCGTCGATGACGCATCAGTACACCTTCGACTACCAAGACGGCGACGTCTTCTGGTGCACCGCCGACGTGGGCTGGGTCACGGGCCACAGCTACATCGTCTACGGCCCGCTGGCGAACGGGGCGACGACCCTGATGTTCGAGGGCGTGCCCACCTATCCCGACGCCGGCCGCTTCTGGGCCGTCTGCGAGAAGCACAAGGTCACGCAGTTCTACACCGCGCCGACCGCCATCCGCAGCCTCATGGGCCAGGGGCCCGAGTGGGTCGAGAAATACGACCTGTCGAGCCTGCGCATCCTCGGTTCCGTGGGCGAGCCGATCAACCCCGAGGCCTGGGTCTGGTACGACAAGCACGTGGGCAAGGGGAAATGCCCGATCGTGGATACCTTCTGGCAGACCGAGACCGGCGGGCACATGATCACCAGCCTGCCTTACGCGATCGAGACCAAGCCCGGCGCGGCGACGCTGCCCTTCTTCGGGGTCAGGCCCGAAGTGCTGGACGCCAGCACCGGCGCCGTGCAGGAGGGCAACCCGGCCGAGGGCGTGCTGGCCATCGCCGACAGCTGGCCGGGGCAGATGCGGACGCTCTGGGGCGACCACCAGCGCTTCGAGGAGGCGTATTTCTCGCAGTATCCGGGCTATTACTTCACCGGCGACGGATGCCGGCGGGACGAGGACGGGTATTACTGGATCACCGGCCGCGTCGATGACGTCATCAACGTGTCGGGCCACCGCATGGGCACGGCCGAGATCGAGAGCGCGCTGGTCGCCCATCCCAAGGTCGCCGAGGCCGCCGTGGTCGGCTATCCGCACGATCTCAAGGGGCAGGGCATATATGCCTATGTCACGGTGATGAACGACGTCATGCCCTCGGAGGACCTTCGGAAGGACCTCGAGACCTGGGTCAGGACCGAGATCGGGCCCATCGCCAAGCCCGACCTGATCCAGTGGGCGCCGGGCCTGCCCAAGACGCGGTCGGGCAAGATCATGCGCCGCATCCTGCGCAAGATCGCCGAGAACGACTATGGCAGCCTCGGCGACACCTCGACGCTGGCGGACCCGAGCGTCGTCAACGAACTGATCGAGAACCGCATGAACCGCGCCTGACGCGGATCGTGCCACCGGGCTGGGGAGGGCCCGGACCCGTCCCAGCCCGGCAGAAGGAACCGGGAACGCGGCGCATCGCCGGCGCGTCCCGGACAAGAAAAGGGCAGATACCTAGGGAGGAGGGACATTCCCATGCTGGACCCGATGCTGCAACGCATCGCATCCAATCCGAATTACAACGAGCTTCGGACCCGAAGGCTCCGTTTCGGATGGACGCTGACCATCGCCATGCTGATCGTCTATTACGGCTTCGTCCTGCTGGTGGCGTTTGGCAAGCAGACGCTGGCCACGCCGATCGGCGACGGCGTCATGACCTGGGGCATTCCCATCGGTTTCGGGGTGATCCTGTTCACCATCGTCGTGACCGCGATCTACGTGCTGCGGGCGAACCGCGAATATGACGACCTGACCGATCGCATCAAGCGCGAGGCGCTGAAATGAGGGCTTTCCTGACCATCGGCCGCGTGCTCGGCCTTTCCGCGCTGGCTGCGGTCCCGTCGGCCGTCATGGCCGCCGGCGCCATCGAAGGCGAGGCGGTGCGTCAGCCGACCAACTGGACTGCCATCGGCATGTTCGCGGTCTTCGTCGTCCTGACGCTGTTCATCACTAAATGGGCGGCGGGGCGCACCAAGTCGGCGGCCGACTTCTATACCGCGGGCGGCGGCATCACCGGCTTCCAGAACGGCCTTGCCATCGCGGGCGACTACATGTCGGCGGCCTCGTTCCTGGGGATCTCGGCCGCGGTGATGGCCAGCGGCTTCGACGGGCTGATCTATTCGATCGGCTTCCTTGTCGGCTGGCCGATCCTGACCTTCCTGATGGCCGAACGGCTGCGGAACCTCGGCAAGTTCACCTTTGCCGACGTGGCGGCCTTCCGGTTCGAGCAGACCCCGGTGCGGATGTTCGCCGCCATTTCCACGCTGGTCGTGGTGGCCTTCTACCTGATCGCGCAGATGGTCGGCGCGGGACAGCTGATCAAGCTGCTGTTCGGGCTGGAATACTGGGTCGCCGTGGTGATCGTGGGCGGGCTCATGATGATCTACGTGCTGTTCGGCGGCATGACCGCGACAACCTGGGTGCAGATCATCAAGGCCTGCCTGCTGCTGGGCGGGGCGTCCTTCATGGCGTTCATGGTCATGTCGGCCTACGGCTTCAGCTTCGAGCGCCTGTTCGCCGAATCCGTCCGCATCAAGACCGACATCGCCACCGGCGCGGGCCAGGCGCCCGACGAGGCGGCGACGGCCGGGCGGTCGATCATGGGGCCGGGCAACTTCGTGAAGGACCCGATCTCGGCCATCTCCTTCGGCATGGCGCTGATGTTCGGCACCGCCGGCCTTCCCCATATCCTGATGCGCTTCTTCACCGTTCCCTCGGCCAAGGAAGCGCGCAAGTCGGTGATGTGGGCGACGGTGTGGATCGGCTACTTCTACATGCTGACCTTCATCATCGGCTTCGGCGCCATCACCTTCGTGCTGACGAACCCGGCCTTCCTGGAAGGCGGCGTTCTGGGCGCGCCCCTGATCGGCGGCAACAACATGGCGGCCGTGCACCTGGCCAACGCCGTCGGCGGCAACATCTTCCTGGGCTTCATCTCGGCGGTGGCCTTCGCGACGATCCTGGCGGTCGTGGCGGGCCTGACGCTGTCGGGGGCCTCGGCCGTGTCGCACGACATCTATGCGACCGTCGTCCGCAAGGGGCACGCCGACAGCGCGGCCGAACTGCGGGTGTCGCGCATCACCGTGCTGGCGCTGGGCGTCGTGACGGTCCTGCTGGGCATCCTGTTCGAAAAGCAGAACATCGCCTTCATGGTGTCGCTGGCCTTCGCCGTGGCGGCCTCGGCCAACTTTCCGGTGCTGTTCCTGTCCCTGCTGTGGAGCGGGATGACCACGCGCGGCGCGGTGATCGGCGGCTTCCTGGGGCTGATCTCGTCGGTGGTGCTGACGGTCCTGTCGCCGTCGGTCTGGGAAGCCACGCTGGGCAACGAGGCGGGCTCGGCGCCCTTCCCCTACACCTCGCCCGCGCTCTTCTCGATGACGCTGGCCTTCCTGGGGATCTGGCTCTTCTCGGTCACCGACAAGAGCCGGCGTGCCGCGATCGACAAGGCGGGCTACGTGCCGCAGCAGATCCGGTCCGAGACCGGGATCGGCGCGGCCGCGGCCTCGGCGCATTGAGCGGCGAGCGCCCCCTGCACGAAACTGCGGCCGGACCTTCGGGTCCGGCCGTTTCCCTTGACGCGCCCGCCGATCCCCATGTCCGGCGCGAGGCGCTGTCGCTGATCCATTCGCGCGTGGGCGATGCCTTTCTGCGCAAGGCCTTCGTGGTCGAGGGGGGCCTCGATGTCCTGACGCTGTGCCGCCAGCTGGCCGAGCGCGGCCTGGGCGACGCCCTTGTCCGGGACGAGGGGCGCTTGGGGGTCTTCACCACCACCAACCTGCGGGACGTGCTGCTGCTGGACCGCCCGCCCGCCGCCATCCCCGTGCGCGAGGTCGCGAGCTTTCCCGCCGTGTCGGTCCCGATCGATGCCGAGCTGCTGGAGGCGATGATCCTGATGCTGCGCCACCGGGTCCACCGCGTCGTCGTCCGCCAGGGCGACCAGGTGGTCGGCGTTCTGGGCCAGCTGGACCTGATGAGCTTCCTGGCCAACCATTCCCACCTGATCGCGCTGGCCGCCGCCCAGGCCGAGACGGTCGCCGAACTCAAGTCCGCCGCCGACCAGATCGCCCCGCTGGTGGGTGTGCTGCACGGCGACGGCGTCCGGGTCGAGGTGATTGCCGGCATGGTCAACGAACTGAACCGCGCCGTCTTCCGCCGGTTGTGGGAACTGGTCGCGGACCCCCACCTGCGCGAGGACAGCTGCCTCATCGTCATGGGCAGCGAGGGGCGGGGCGAGCAGATCATGCGCACCGACCAGGACAACGGGCTGATCCTGCGCGACGGCTACGACCCCCGCGCCGCCGCCGAGGCGGCCGAGGCCTTCACCGCCGCACTGGCCGACTTCGGCTATCCGCCGTGCCCGGGCGGGATCATGGCCAGCCGCCCTGAATGGCGGCAGACCGTCTCGGGTTTCCGCAGCGCCATCGGCGGCTGGGTCCACGGCAGCGACCCCGAGGGTCCGATGAACCTTGCGATCTTCATGGATGCGCTGCCGGTCGCGGGCGACGCGCGCCTGCTGGAGGAGCTGCGGGCGCACATGGGCCGCCTGATGGCGGGCAACGACGCCTATCTCGCGCATTTCGCGGGCTCGGTGCACAGCTTCTCGCAGGACGGAAGCTGGTGGCGGTGGCTGCCGGGGCTGACGGGGCGCGCGGCGGCCGAGATCGATATCAAGAAGCTCGGGATATTCCCGCTTGTGCAGGGGACGCGGGCGCTGGCGCTGCAATACCGCCTGCCGCAACTCTCGACGGCCGACCGGCTGGCCGCGCTGGTGGAGGCGGGCCACATGGACGCGGCACGCGCGCGCGACCTGACGGACGCGCTGCACCTGCTGATGGCCGTCAAGCTGGACAGCAACCTGGCCCAGCTGGCCGAGGGGCGCGCGCCGGGCAACCTGATCCGGCTGGACGCGCTGGGAACGCTGAACCGGCAGGGCCTCAAGCAGGCGCTGGCGATCGTGGCCGATTTCCGCGCCTGGATCACCCAGCATTTCCGGTTGGCGGTATGAGCGCCGGGGCCGACCGCGCGCCCTTGTGGCAGGAGGAGGCGGTCGCCGCCCTTGTCCACGAGCTGCGGACCCCCGTGACCACGATCCGCGCCCTGTCCGAAATGATGATGCAGGCCCCCGACATGGACGGCGCCGAGAGGCAGGGCTTCCTGTCCATCATCGCCGCCGAGTCGCAGCGGCTGGGGCGGCTGGTGGACGAGGTGATGGACGTGGCGCGGCTGGGGTCGGATCAGGCCGAGCTTCGGCGCGAGGCCGTGGATCTTGGCGATCTGCTGCGCGAGGCCGTGCGGCTGGCCTCGCCCTTGCTGGCCGGCAAGGACGCGCGGATCGCGCTGGAGTTGCCGGCCGGGGCCGTGGTGGCGCCCGGCGACCGCGACCGGCTGTTGCAGGTGCTGCTGAACCTGCTGTCGAACGCCGCCAGGGTGGTGCCGGACGGGGGCGGGCAGATCACGATCAGCCTTGAGGCCGGGCGCGAGGCCGTGATCCGCGTCCGGGACAACGGCCCCGGCATCCCGCCCGAGCAGCGCGAGGCCGTGTTCCAGCCCTTCCGCCGCCTTGGACCGCAAGGGACACGCCCGCCCGGCACGGGCCTCGGCCTGCCCATCAGCCGCCGCATCGTGGAAGGCCACGGCGGCACGCTTGGGGTCGAGCCCGCCGAAGGGACCTGCTTCGTGATCCGCCTGCCCCTGCCGGAAAGCGAGGGATCGGCATGACCCGGACCGTCCTGATCGCCGACGACGAGCCGAACATCCTTGTCTCGCTGGAGTTCATGCTGCGGCGCGAGGGCCACCGCATCCTGACCGCCGGGGACGGCACCGGGGCACTGGACCTGATCCGCCGCGAGCGTCCGTCGCTGGTCCTGCTGGACGCGACGATGCCAGGCCTGACGGGATTCGAGGTCTGCGAGGCGGTGCGCGCCGATCCCTCCATCGCGGGCACGCGCATCCTGATGCTCAGCGCCAAGGCGCGGCCGACCGACATGGCGCGCGGCCTCGGGGCCGGGGCGGACGCCTATGTCACCAAGCCATTCGCCACCGCCGAGCTGCTGGAGCGTATCCGCGGGCTTCTGACATGAGCGGGCGCGGTCTCGTGGCGGCCGTGCTGGCCCCCGGGGCCGCGCTGGCGCTGTGGGTCGTCCTGGGTGCGGCACTGTTTCTGGGCGCGCTGGGTCCCCAGGGCGCGGCGCTGCGCGCGGCAGGGACCGCGGCGCTGGAAACCCATGGCATGGTGCTGATCCTGTGGTGGCTGGCGGCGGCGCTTCTGGCCGGGTGGCTGGCCCGGCGGCTTTACCGGGCCTGGGTGCTTGCGCCTTCGCGGCTGCTGGCGGCCACGCGCATCCTCGCCGCGCAGGAAAACGCGGCCGGCCTGCCCGAACTGGCGCCGGCCACGCCCGCCACCCGCGCACTGGCCGCCGAGATCGAGAGCCTCGCCCGCGACCGGCAGGAACTGCGCGCCGAGATGGCGCGGCTTGTCGAGCAGGCCAGCCGCAGCGTCGCCGAGCAGCGCGACCAGTTGGCCACGCTGATGGACGAACTGGACCACGCGGTCGTGGTCTGCAATCGCGACGGCCGCATCCTGCTGTTCAACGCGCGGATGCGCAGGCTTGCGCGCAACCTGTCGCCGCAGGACGGGGCCGAACTGGTGGGACTGGGGCGCTCGATCCATGCCGTGCTGGACACCGCCGCCATCGCCCATGCGCTGGAAACGGTGGAAGGGCGGATCGCGCGTGGCGTCTCGCCCCATGCCGCCGTCGCGCAGGTCGTGACCGCGACCCCGCTGGGGCACCTGCTGCGCATCAGCCTTGCCCCCGTCCGCCACGCCGAGGCCGCGGACAACCGGCTGAGGGGCTATGTCCTGCTGGTGGACGACATCACCCGCGACCAGCAGCGCCAGGCGCGGCGCGAGGGGGCACTGCTGCGCATGGCCGAGCAGGGCCGCGCCTCGATCGCCAACATGCAGGCCGCGCTGGAGATGCTGGACTATCCCGACCTCGCGCCTGCCGACCACGACCGCTTCCTGGGCGTGATCCGGGACGAGGTGGCGCGGATGCGCGACCGGCTGCTGTCCGAGGACGAGCCGGGCGCGGAACTTTCCGCGCGCTGGCCGCTGCACGACATGCTGGCCACGGACCTGATGGCAGCCGCGATCCGCAAGCTGCAAGGGACGGCCAATGCGCCGATCACCACCCTTCCGGTCGAGGACGACCTGTGGCTGCGGATCGACAGCTTCGGCCTGATCGCGGCACTGGACCACCTTGCGGCACGCATCCTGTCGCTGGGCGGCGATCCGGTGCTGTGGCTTCGGCTGGCGCGGGCGGGCAGCCACGCGCATCTGGACTTGGGCTGGGTTCTGCGCGAGGGCGCCCCCCCGATTGACCCCCGCGACCTCAGCGCCCTGCCGGACGAGCGAACCGAATCCTGCGCGGCGGCAGCCTCGGTCCGCGACGTGGTGGACCGGCACGGCGGAGAGATCTGGCTGGACCGCAACCGCGATGACGGGCGGCCCTTCTTCCGCCTGCTGCTGCCGCTCGCCGCCGTCGAGACCGCGCCCGCCGATGCGCCGATCGGCGGACGGCCCGAGTTCTACGACTTCGACCTGTTCGCGGCCGCCCACGCGGATGCCGGGGACGCGCGTCCCCTGTCGGAACTGGCCTTCACCGTCTTCGACTGCGAGACCACCGGCCTCGATCCCATGGGCGGGGACGAAATCATCCAGCTCGGCGCCGTCCGCATCCTGAACAGCCGCATCCTGAACGGGGAAACCATCGACCAGCTTGTCGATCCGCAACGCCCCATCCCCGAGGCGGGCATCCCCATCCACGGCATCCGCGACGAGATGGTGCGCGGCAAGCCCGCCATCGCGCAGGTCCTGCCGGTCTTCCACCGCTTTGCCGAGGGCAGCGTTCTGGTGGGCCACAACGTTGCCTTCGACATGCGCTTCCTCAAGCTGAAGGAAGCCGCAACCGGCCTGCGCTTCGATCATCCGGTGCTGGACACGCTGCTTCTGTCCTCGATCCTGCACCCGGCCGAGGAAAGCCACAGCCTCGAGGCCATCGCCGCGCGCTTGGGCGTGCAGATCGGCGCCCGTCACACGGCCCTGGGCGATGCGCTGGCGACGGCCGAGGTCTTCCGCCGCATGATCCCGCTGCTGGAACGCCAGGGCATCGTCACGCTGGGGCAGGCAAGGGCGGCCTCGGACCGCTCGCAATTCGCGAGGCTGCGCTATTAGAGCGTGATCTCGTTCCCGCCTGTGTCCGGGGGCAGCGTGGGCCCCGGCGCGGGTTCCGGCAGAAGGTTCTGCAGATCCCCCAGCGGCGGAGGCGGCGGCGCATCGGCCTTGCGGCGGATCAGGATGTCGCCGTTGGGCAGACGCTCGGGCGGCATCTGGTAGTTGCCGATGTCGTCCATCAGCTTCGACAGTTCCTCGAAGACGGGACGATAATCCTCCATCAGCCCGCCCATGTCGCGCGCGAGCCCCTCCAGGTGTGGCTGGGCGCGGGTGACGAAATCATTCAGCAGGCCTTCCAGCAGGCTGCCGCCCTCGCTGTCCGGCAGTTCAGGGGACGTGTCCGCGCCCGGCGGAGGGTCGTCGGCCCGCGGCATCTCGAAGGGCGTGCCCTGCGCCAGCGCCGAACCGGCAAGGGAAAGCGCCAGGGCGGCGGTCAGGGCGAAGCGGCTCATCCGAGGCGGTCCTGCGATCGGGCGGGACGATCCCGCGCGCCCTGCCAACCTTTCAGGGCAGGCACCGGTTCCTTCAGCCGTATTGCGCGCGCCAGGAGGCCCAGGCCTCGTTGATCGCACGGGTGCGCGATTCGGCCAGCCGCACCGCCTCGGGGGGCAGTCCGTGGGCCTGCGCGCGGTCGGGATGGTTCTCGCGGATCAGTTCGCGATAACGCTTGCGCGCCTGGTCCAGCGGCGTGCCCGGCGGAATGCCCAGAACCTCGCAGCACTGGCAGCGGGGGGCGTCGGGCAGGCGGCTGGCACGGATGGCGGCGTGATCCGCGGACGAGATGCCGAAGATACGCGCGACCTCGTCCAGGAAGACCTGTTCGGCTTCGTGCAGGTCGTGCGCGGTCGAGGTGGCGATGACGTAAAGCCCGTCCAGGACGTCCACCAGCACCGGGTCGCCCGGCGGGAACATCCGTGCCAGGCGTTCCGCCCAGAGGTCGAAGCCCGCCACGTCCTTGCGCGCCAGGTCGAAGACATGGGCCGCGTGGCGTTCCTCGGCGCGCGGGATCTTGAAGATGCGGCGGAAGGCCGCGACCTCCTCGCGCGCGACGCGGCCGTCGGCCTTGGCGATCTTCGCGCCCAGCGCGATCACGCCGATGGTGAAGGCGACCGAGCGTTCCGGCGGCACGGCCGCGCGCGTCCCCCCCATCAGCGCGGCCAGCCGATCACCGATACGCTGCCAGAACCCGCGGGGCGGGGGCAGGTGCGGAGGCGCGTGGGCGGCAAGCGCGAGGTCGTCCATGATCCCGACCCTAGCGAAAGAGAAGGTCATGGAAAAGGGCGGCAGAAATACTAGCTGCCGGGAATGCCATCGTCGGGCCGAGCTAGGTCCTTGCCCATCAGCACGAGGTCATGGAACTGTTCGAACTTCCACCCGGCGGCCGGGATGACGCCCCAGCGCGCATAACCGTGCCGTTCGTGGAAGCGCAGCGAACCTGCGTTGGACCCTGTGATGCCGCCGATCATCAGCCGCCCGCCCCGCGCCCGCGCATGATCCTCGACCGCCGCCAGAAGCGCCGCGCCAAGGCCCTGCCCGCGAAAGCCCGAATGGGCATGGATCGAATGCTCCAGCGCCCGGGCATAGCCCGCGCCGCCGCGGAACTGGGTGTAGGTGGCGAATGCAGCGATTCCGTCGGGCGTTTCGGCCACCAGGAAGGCATGGCCCGCCGCCTGCCGCGCCCCGATCATCCCGGCGATCTCGGCCTCGCTGCGCTCGGTCGGCCAGAAGGTGATGGCGGTGTCGCGGATGATCGGGTTCCAGATGGCCGCGATCCCGGCCGCGTCCCCGGCATCGGCGTCCCGGATCACCGCATCTGTCGCCCGCTTGTCCGGCATGTGCTTCTTCTTCGATCAAATATCCCGGGGGAGCCCGGAGGGCGGGGGCAGCGCCCCCTTGCAGCAGCTCCGCAAGGGCCGCGTTCAGGCCCGGTGCACACCTTCCGCCAGGCTGCGCACGAAGTCCATCACCTCGGCCACGGGCTTGCCCTCGCCGATCTGGCGCACGATGGCCGAGCCCACGACGCAGCCGTCGGCGACCTTCGCCACCGCTTCGGCCGCCTTGGGGGTCGAGATGCCGAAGCCCACGACGACGGGCAGGCCCGCCGCCTTGCGGATGCGCGCGACCTCGGGGGCGACCTCGGCCGCGTCCGCCGCAGGGCCACCGGTGATGCCCGTCACGCTGACATAGTAAACAAAGCCCGAGGTGTTCCTGACGACCGCCGGCAGGCGCCGGTCGTCGGTCGTGGGGGTTGCCAGCCGGATGAAGTTCAGCCCGGCCTCCTGCGCGGGGATGCACAGTTCGGCATCCTCCTCGGGCGGCAGGTCCACGACGATCAGCCCGTCCACGCCCGCCTCGGCGGCTTCCGCCAGGAAGCGGTCCACGCCACCCAGCCGCGCATAGATCGGGTTGTAATAGCCCATCAGCACGACCGGGGTGTCCGCGTCGTGCCTGCGGAAGTCGCGCACCATCTCCAGCACGCCCGAGACGCTGCCGCCCGCCGCCAGCGCCCGCTGCCCGGCCAGCTGGATCGTCGGCCCGTCCGCCATGGGATCGGTGAAGGGCATCCCCAGCTCGATGATGTCCACCCCCGCGCCGGGCAGCCCGCGCATGATCTCCAGCGAGCTGTCGCGATCGGGGTCGAAGGCCATCATGTAGGCGACAAAGGCCTTGCGGTCCTCGGACGACAGCCGGGCGAACAGCCTGTCGATGCGGGTGGCGGGGCGCTGAGGGGTGTCGAGGGTCATGCCGGGGCCTTCTGCTTGCGTCGCGCCTCAAGCTTTACCGGCGCCGCCCCCAAAGCGCCAGCGCGGCCCGCTTTACGCCCCGGTCCCCGTGACCTAGATAGCGCGCCAAAGCTGGAAGGGATCGGATCATGGGCTTTCGCATGGGTATCGTCGGGCTGCCGAATGTCGGCAAGTCCACTCTGTTCAACGCCCTGACGCGCACCGCCGCGGCGCAGGCCGCCAATTTCCCCTTCTGCACGATCGAGCCGAACGTGGGCGAGGTCGCCGTTCCCGATCCGCGGCTGGACACCCTGGCCGAAATCGCCGGGTCCAAGCAGATCATCCCGACCCGCATCACCTTCGTGGACATCGCGGGCCTTGTGAAGGGCGCCAGCAAGGGCGAGGGCCTGGGCAACCAGTTCCTGGCCAACATCCGCGAGGTGGACGCCATCGCCCATGTCCTGCGCTGCTTTGAGGACGGGGACATCACCCATGTCGAGGGCCGCGTGGACCCCGTGGCCGATGCCGAGACCATCGAGACCGAGCTGATGATCGCCGACCTCGAATCGGTCGAGCGGCGGCTTGCGAACCTCCAGCGCAAGCTGAAGGGCGGCGACAAGGAAGCCGTGGCGCAGGAGCGCCTGCTGAAGCAGGCCCGGGACGCGCTGGAGGCAGGCCGCCCCGCCCGCACCATCACGGTGGCCGAGGACGACCGCAAGGCCTGGGACATGCTGCAGCTGCTGACCGCCAAGCCGGTTCTTTACGTCTGCAACGTGGCCGAGGAAGACGCGGCCACGGGCAACGCCTTCTCGGACGCTGTCGCCACCATGGCGAAAGAGCAGGGCGCGGGCCACGTGGTCATCTCGGCCCGCATCGAGGAAGAGATCAGCCAGCTTCCCGCGGACGAGGCGCAGATGTTCCTGTCCGAGATGGGGCTGGAGGAGGCGGGCCTCGACCGCCTGATCCGCGCGGCCTATGCGCTTCTCGGCCTGCAGACCTATTTCACCGTGGGCCCCAAGGAGGCGCGCGCCTGGACGATCACGCGCGGCACGCTCGCCCCCCAGGCCGCGGGCGTGATCCACGGCGACTTCGAGAAGGGCTTCATCCGCGCCGAGACCATCGCCTATGAGGACTACGTCGCGGGCAAGGGCGAGGCGGGCGCCCGCGAAGCCGGCAAGTTCCGCGTCGAGGGCAAGACCTACGAGGTCAAGGACGGCGACGTCCTGCACTTCCTGTTCAACGCCTGAGAAGGTCGGGGACGTCCCGAGGGGCTGGCGCTTCAATCGGGTTCGGCCAGTGAGGTCGGGCCGGGCCGGATCGAGTTCGGCCTCTGCTCCGATCTGAGAACGTCTCGGGTCAGTCGCAAAGCCGCGGCTGTCGGGTAGCGCGGACGGGCAGGGGCAAGCGCCTCTGTTTCGTCGATGATCCGCCCCGTCGATGAACGGCTGCTTGCGCCTCGGCGGAATGGCTAGCCATCACATAGTGATCCGCCGCCCGGTCCTCGCCGGGACGGCTGCCCCCGGCGGTCGACCTGAACGGCGACAAGTTGACGAACTGCGCGCTGAGCCGGGCGACCTTGCCGCCCGCCTCAAGGCCGTGGAGGAGGTGCGCAGGCGGACCTGCTCGGCATCTGGCGCGTCTTGCGGCCGTGGAAGCCGGTGCCGCACCGGCCGTCACGCAACCGCCCGTCACCCCGCGATCTGGCAACAGATCAAGGCGCCGGTCCTGTCCGCTTGCATCGGCATGACGCCTGCGGGGCTGACCGTGACAATGGATGACACGGAGGTGCTGGTCGTTCCCCGCGATCGGATGTCGGACCTGATGGTGGACATGCAAGAGGGAATGCACCCTCCTCAAAGAGAGCGGCCCATCCCAGATTTCCGGGCAACGCATTTCACCGCGCTGAAACCTCATTGATCGGGCCATTCAGGCTCGGTTGCACGAACGCGGGTCCGGGCGGCACCACGAAATCAAATCCTGTCAGCGAAACGGGAGGCACATGGTAAGCGCTGTTACCGACTGGAATGATCGCAAGACAGACAGGTTGAGATCCACATTGCTGCTGGCGTTCTGCCGTGCCCTGTTTCTGCCCGAAGGCTGCCAGTCTGCATGCGACTGACAAGGCATCGTTGACGGGCCAATGCCAGGATCGGCTCCTTCGATGCACCGGAAGATACCCATCCGGCGGGTGGAGACCGGCGCGTGCTGAACCGTCAGGAGTGAGTTCGTCATGAGAGCAGCCCTTCTTGCCGCCCTTGCCCTTGCAACGCTTATCCCCGTTACAACCTCTGCCGAGGAAGCCACGCCGGCTGCACCCGAGCGCGCCGCCATCGAGCGGCGTGCCGTCGAGGCGGTGATATGGGGCATGCCTGCCGTCAACTACGACCTCATGCTGCAGGAGATGCTCACCAAGACCGACGGCGAGGTGAACCAGGTCGTCTACTGGAGCAAGCCCCTCACCTGAAGAACCAGACCCTGACGCCAGCCCCGACACGCTCTACTTCATGGCGTTCTTCGACCTGACGGACGGACCCGTCGTGCTGGAGATCCCGCCTGCCGAGGGCGGCTCGCTCAACGGCAACATCGTCACCACCTGGCAGGTGCCGATCGAGGACCTGGGACTGCACGGCGCCGATCAGGGCAAGGGGGGCAAGTTCGTGCTGCTACTGCCCGGCCATGCCGATCCCGTGCCGGAGGGTTTTACGGCCCTGCAGTCCGACACGTTCGGGGGCTACATGCTGTTCCGCTCGACCCTCGCCAGTCACGACGAGGACGAGGTCGAGCGTGCCCGCGCCTACGCCATGCAGGTCGAGGTTTATCCCCTGGCCGAGGCCGGCAACCCGCCCCCCACCGTCTACACCGACGCCTGGGACGTCCTCTTCGACGCCACCATCCGCTACGACGCGAGCTTCTTCCAGAACCTCACCCGCATCGTCCAGAGCGAACCCTGGCTCGAACGCGACCGCCTGATGATCGACTACCTCCGGTCGATCGGGATCGAGAAGGGCCAGCCCTTTGCGCCCGACGCCGAGATGACAACGCTGCTCGACGCGGCCGCCCAGGAGGCTCGGGCCTGGCTCGAGGCGCGCTATGATGCCTTCTACCCGGGGTTCTTCACACCGGAAGGACAGTGGACCTTTCCCGTTCCAGCCGAACTCGTGCAGGCGCTGCAGAACGGCTACAGCGACCCCGACGCCTATCCGGTCGATCCGCGGGGGTGACCTTCACCTTTGCCTATGTCGCCACCAAGCGCCTCGGCGCGGGTCAGTTCTACCTCGTCAGCATCCACGATGCGGATGGCAGCGCCCTACTTCGGTCACACGGTTGCCGAGGCCGAGGGGATCGGGCGCTTCTTCCATCACCGCACGCCGATGGAGATCGACACGCAGACCGTCATCCGGGCCAATCGCGACACCCTCTACTCGACGGCGGTCGTGGACCTTGACGCCGGTCCCGTGACCATCGTCCTGCCCGAGGCCGAAGGCCGGTTCCGGTCGGTGATCGTCATCACCGGCGATCATTACGTCATCGACACCCGCTATGACGCCGGCAGCTACACCTACGACCGGGATGGGGTCGGCACGCGCTATGCCATGATCGGCGCGCACCCTCGTCGACCCCGAGGACCCTACCGATGTCGAGGCCGTGCACCGCCTGCAGGATGCCATGCGGATCGAGCAGCCGGGCGGCCCCGGCACCTTCGAGGTGCCCAGGTGGGACAAGGCCAGCCAGGACCGCATCCGCGACGCGCTTCTCGTGCTGGCCGAGTCGTTGCCGGACACCCACGGCATGTTCGGCACCGCCGACGAGGTCGATCCGGTCCGACACCTGATCGGTACCGCCTCGGCCTGGGGCGGCAATCCCGAGAAGGATGCGCTCTACCTCAACGTCACGCCCGCCAGGAACGACGGCGAGACGGTATATCGGCTCGTCGTGCCGCCCGACGTGCCGGTCGACGGCTTCTGGTCGATCAGCCGCTACAACGCGCAAGGCTACTTCGCGCCGAACGACCTGAACGCCTACTCGGTCAACAACATCACCGCGAAGACGGCCGCGGACGGCTCGGTCTCGGTGCAGTTCGGCGGCTGCGAGGGCGACATCCCGAACTGCCTGCCGATCGACCCGGGGTGGAACTACATGGTTCGCCTCTACCGGCCCCGACCCGAGGTCCTGAGCGGCACCTGGACCTTTCCTGAAGCGGAACCGGCCGAATAGCGCACCGACCGAGCCGGGCTTGCAGGGGAGGCGTGGTTCTGCGGGAGGTGGCTGACACTTGCAGGGTGGTCGTGATGGCCCGCCGTCATGACTGAGCTTCAGATTATCGCTACACGCCCGAAGGCCGCCACCCGCTTCGTGAAAGCTGCCTTTGGGGTTCGCTCCGTTAGCAGCGTTGTGCCGTGCTGGAGCAGCTTGCCGCTGGGCGGATAAGCCGGACCGAGACTTGGAGGACAGGTTTGCTGCTACAGGAATGGAACGCTTCGTTGGGTAGCGCGAACGTAGGCGCTCATGAAAGCTGCAGAGGACACGAAGGGCGGCATGAGTGAATCAAGCTGCGGCACGACGCATCGAACGAGCGTCCGCTGAGGACCTTCTGCGCCCCCGCAGTTGGAAACCAAGTCAACGTGCTGCGGTAGCCTCGAATGTTTCAGATGGCCTCATAGCGACGATCTCTGGTGCTCTCTCGCGAGCAGATGCTGGACCTGACGGTGCGGACCGGGATTGCCCTGCAGGAGGCGCCGCCTAATCCTCCAGCTTCAACGTGATGGAACGCTGCGGGAACAGGCGTCGCCAAATTTTCGCCATATATCCATGCGCGTTCTTGCGTCGTCCTGTGCTGTGGCGCTGTGCAGCAGACGCCGCAGATTTCTCGCGTCTGCTTCCAGAAAGCCCTTGTTTCCCTCGGCTTCCTGCTGCTAGACCCCGCGGCGGAGACGTGGCCGAGTGGTCGAAGGCACACCCCTGCTAAGGGTGCAGGCGGGAAACCGTCTCGAGGGTTCGAATCCCTTCGTCTCCGCCACGACCTATTGATTCCAATAGATATTTTGGCGGTTTTGACGACTTACCCGCCGAAATGCCCGCCATACTGAAAACGCTTGGTTGCTGCGTGGTGCGACAGGTGGACGCGGCGTGTCCTGTTCCTGTCCATGCGCGCTGAATCAGCGGCCTAGCCCTTTTCCTGAATCGCAGATGCGTGCTGCGCGCTGGGCTGCCGGTCAGCGGACAGAAGCCTGCCAGCTTTCATCCCGCCCCCCCCGGAGTTTAAGGCACCCCGTCCCTTCCGTGACCGGCGGCCCCGATGCGTTTTCCCCGAAAGCTGCCCGGCGGATAGGGTAGAACTTCACGCGGGCTGCGCGGCGCTCACGGCTGCACCCGAGTTGGCATCCCCAACCCTGTTTAGCCCGGCGCAGGCAGGGGTTTGCGGCCAGCGCCATGCCAATGCCAACCTCGTTTTCCCGCGCCACAGTCTAGCCCGGCCCCGGGCCTCGCGCGCCCCTATTGCGAAGCCCCGCTCGGCACGGTCCCTGAACCGGGGGGGCGTCAGAAGGTGCGGCGGCCTTCCAGACAGGACCGGCGGCTTTCTGCGCCATGAACGCTAACACAGGTTTTCGTGTCTCACGCGCGCGCAAGGGCGGGGCGGATGGAAAGTCAGGCGCTCTTGCCGCCGGGACCGGCAGCCCCATTCGCCTGCGCTAAACCGCGACAAAAAAGGTGCGCCCGGCTCACGTCTGGCTCCCTTTTTACGGCGTGGCATAATCAGGCCGCCGGGCATCACCCCATGCGCTTGATTTCCTCTTGTTTGTTTTTCAAGCGGGCCAGCCCGCCCAGCGCCTTATAGCGGGCGGCTTTCACCCCATGAAGGGGCAACGGCGTCTTAGGGTTTTCTTAGGGTGCAGGCGGGCCTGCCATCCTGGCGGGGGCTTTCAGGTTCTTCCGGGCGGCTGGCCCATGCAGGGGGCACAGCGCGCGAAGGGGACAGCGCCAAGCCGCTTTTCGGGGCATCCGGGGCGTCCGTCCCTATCACCCCATCCCGCGCGCGTCGGCGTCTGGAAATGAAGCCCGCGCCTCTGCCTTCCGGCGGGACCGGGCGGCACGTTTGCGGCAGCCTTCGCCACAGTAGCGGGCATCGGCGCGGCGGAACTCGGGCACCGGGCCGCCGCACCAGCGGCACGCCCAGCCGTTCGCGGCCAGGTTCCGCAGGATACACTTGGCACGGGCCATGCGCTGCGTGCGTCCCGACAGCATGAAGGTTTCCACCAGCACGCCCCAGCCCTGCGGGCGTTCCTCGATGGTGATGCCGTGCGGGTCAGGTGCGGGCATGGGGGACGGCCTTTGATAAATCGCGGGTCACAGCCGGGTCAGGTGCCTGATTGCCGGTCGGCGCGGAAGCTGACTTGTCCCGCGCCTTGGCCCAGCGGCGGCGCTGGGCTTGGCGAATACGCTCGATGCCCTCGGGCGTCCGCGCGCCGGTGGACAGCCCCCCGTGAAACTTGCAGCGGCGCTTGCCCGGCTCGGACTTGTTGCGGCAGGGCGTGCCCTTGCGGGTCTTGGCCCCGCAGCGGACGCAGCGACGGGCGGCGCGCTGGGCTTCTCGTTCCCGATACGCGGCAAGCTGGCGCGCAGCCCAGGCATCCATTGCCTCGAAGGGGTCTAACAGCCCATGTCCGCGCGCGTACGTAGTGGTGCAAACAACTGGCCCCAGCACCCAGCCCAGCGCCTCGGCCATGCGGCTCACTGCCCAGCCGTGCGGGTCCAGATGCGGGGCCGCTTCCCAATACTGCACCGCCGTCCGGCCCACCTCGGCCTTCGCGGCAAGCTGGCGCTGGGTCAGCCCGGCGGCCTTGCGGCGGGCGGCCAGTTCTGCCCCCTTGGGTCCAGCATATCGCCTCATTGGCAAGCCTCCCCGTCCAGGCAGGCCAGCGCCGTGTCGCGGTTCTGCAAGCGCCAGCACCTGCCGCAGAACAGCCGCCCTTGCGGGCCGTGGCGTTCAAGGTCCGACATGACCTCCCAGCGGTCGCGGCTCACCCATTCCCCGGACCAGTCCAGCCGCACCATTCCCCCATGAAGGGGAACAGCCGGGCTGCTGGGCGCAGGGGGCGGGCGGGAAGAAGGGCCGTAAAGGGGAAGCACAACGGCACCGCCGGGCATGGGCGCGTTTTCCGGCCCGGACGGCTGGGGGCGTGCTAAACGTGCTAAAGGTGCTAAATCAGCCGTTGCCTGTGGGTGCGGTTTAGCACGATTAGCACGATTAGCACCGGGGGCCGGTTCCGTTCGCGTTTCCTCGACAGGAACCGCAGGGGTCTCGGCACGGATGCGGGCCAGCGCGGCGCGGGCGTCAAACAGCATGGCTGCTCCCCTTCACGATGCGCCAGGCGGTAGAGCGGGCCGCGCCCCGCACCACGGTCCCGGCGGGCAGCGCCGCCACCCAGCCGTGCCGTTCGAGCGTGCCCAGCGCAGCGGTTGCGGCCTTGGTCTCGCGCAGCGCCCGGATGGGGGCTTTCTGCACAACGTCCCCGGTCAGCACCTCCGGGTGCGGCCATTCCTCCACCAGCCAGCGGCGCAGCCGCTCGGCCCGGTCGGTTTCCTCGCTCACCTTCGCGGCGTCGGCCAGCCGCAGCGCCTCGGACAGGTAGAAGTCGGCCAGCTCGATTGCGGACGCCATGTCCTCGGCCTCGACAGACGCTGCGTTCAGGTGGCGCCACAGGGTCAGCACGCCCGCGATGCGGCAGGCTTGTTCGGCGGCCTTGGACGCATAGCCGGTCACGCTCGACAACTCGCCCCCCGGCCCCTGCCGTTCCTCGATGCTGTCGGCAAACTCGATCAGCAGGGCGCGGGCGTCCGGGTCCAGTTTCAGCGTGCGAGGCTCCAGCGCGCGCGTTCGATGGTCCATTGGCAGGTCGCGGGTCAGGATGCCTTGCAGTTGCCGGGCGAAGGATTGCACCGCCCCATCATCCTGCCGTGTCAGGGCGTGCAGACGGGTGCCGATGGTGCTGGCGGGTTCGCAGATCAGGAAGCGCGGCAGGAAGCCCGTGTCGTCGGCCTTGGGGTCGGCCATGAAGTCGCGTGCCACGCCGGGTTGCACCATCAGGTGAACCGCCAGCCTGCGCCCGTGAAGGGTGAAACTGCCCTCGCCTTGCCGGGTCCGGCGGATCGGGTTGCCCTGCCACAGGTCATTCAGAGCGGCCAGGGTCTTTTGCCGGTTGTCGGTGGACATGGCAAAGCCGCCCAGGAATTGCCCGCCTTCATCCGAGAAGATGCCAAGGCTCGGCATCCCTTCGAAGAACAGCCGGGTCAGCCCCTCATAGGTCGGCTCGGTCACGGTGCGGTCAGGGTTGGGCGGCGGTGCGGGTTCCTCGCCCAGCGCCTCAAGGTCCGCCTGCGCTTCCGTCTGCGTCTTTCCGCTATTGCCCGCCTTTCTCTTCACGGAGGCCACGATGCTTTCGCGCTGCGCCCTCCACAGTTCGTGGCGGTCCCGCCACCGCTTGACCTCGCCCGATTGTGCCTCATGCCGCTCGCGCTCGAAGGCGCGCAGCCCGCTCATCAGGGGCGCATCGCACGCGCTCTTGCGCTCGCCGCTGCGGGCGATGGTCAGGGCGTAGAGCGACAGCGGGCGGGGTCCGCCCAGCGTCTCCACATCCGCGAAGCCCTGCACCGCCAGCGATGCCACCGCCAGGGCGCTTTGGGCAGGAATGGCGACAGGGGCCAGCGTCATGGCCTGCACCGCCTCCACCGCCGCTTGCAGCGGCCCCAGCGCGTGAACGGGATAAGCCTCGCCCGCCGGGATTTCCCGCAAGAGCGGCTGCGGGCCTTCGGACGTGAAGGCGGTTTCATCGGCGTGCAGCCGGGTTACGGTATCGGGCATCGCGTTCATGCGGCGGCCCCTTTCAGCTTGAGAATGTCGTTCCAATCCCGGCCATCCGGGGCAGGCAAGAGGCTCACGGTCCAGCCCAGGGCGGACGCGCGTTCGGCCAGCTTGTGCGCGGCTTCAAGGCCTGCCGTGTCACCGTCCGGGGCGATGGTCAGCTTGTGCGGGATGCCAGCGGGCAGACGCAGCCCGGCAATGCCTGCGGCGGACAGGGCGGCCCAGACGGTTGCAGGGCCGCGCAGAAGCCCGCTGGGCAGGCTCAAGGCGGTTTCGATGCCCTCGGCCACCACCAGCGGCCCCTCCCCGTCAGCGACTCGCACAGCGCCGCCCAGCGCCGCGCCCAGCATCGCCTTGGGCGGGTCCACCTCGGCCTTGCCACTGCCGTCAGCCCGCAGGTAGGTGCGATGCACGGCCAGCCGGGGCAGCCCGTCCACCCGCGCCACCAGCGCAGGCAGGCGCTGGGCGGTCGCCCCGTGCCAGCACGCCGGATGAAAGCGCAGGCTGTCCGGCAGGGGGCAGGTGATGCCCCGCCCCCGCAGGTAGGTGTCCGCCAAGGTGCCGTGAACGGGAATGGACTCGTTCCAGACGGCCAGCGCGTGCTTTTCCCGCTTCACGGCCTCCGCTTCATCCTCGACCCGGCGGCGGGCAATCTCGGATGCGCTGGGCGGCTGGGGGCGGTCCATCCGGTCCACCAGCCCCCGGTCGCGCAGGGCAGCCAACACGTCCAGGAAGCTGCACCCGGTCTTGCAGTTGAGAAGCAACCGCCCGTCCGGGGCATCGGCCAGGGTCAGGCTGGGCCGCCGGTCCCCATGCGCGGGACAGCAGGCCAGCCCGTAACGGCGATACCACTTGCCGCGAAGGGCGAGGGTCAGGGCGCGCGCGTCACTCATGGCCGCAGCCCCACACGAAGCCCGCCAGCATCACCGCCTGATCGGGGCTAATGCCGAACCGCTGCACCAGCAGCGCAATCCGCAGCGCCGTCATGCGTCACCGCTTTTCAGCCCATCGGCCAGGCTCTTGGCGCTGGGCGGGAAGCGCAGGCGGGCAATGTCGGTGCCGGGTTCCAGCCGGTAATGCGCCACGTTTTCCGGGCCGCGATAGTCGGTCAGGATGGGCCAGCCGTAATCGTCTTTCAGGCGGTGGACGATAGCGGCCAGACGCCAGCCCTTAACGGCCCGTATTTCGGATTTCGTGCTGATGATGCGGCCCCGGATAAGGGCTTCGCAGGTCCAGAAAACCTGCGTCGGACTTGAATACCAGCGGTCATTCGATGCCATGTCTCGGCCTCTTTCCTTGAAGGGCCGGGCGTGAAACGGTATGATGCAGCTATCCCCGCCGCACATATTACCGCCCCCGCCCGTTTGCCTCGGGTGGGGGTTTCCTTATGCGGCGGCGTTCGCGCGGGACGCTTCCCACGCCTCGATTTCCGACAGCTTCCAGCGGGTGCAGCCGGGCGTCAGCGTCACCGGCTTGGGAAAGGTCGGGTCAGCCTTCGCCCAGCGCCAGGGCGTAGTGCGGTGGACGCTGTAGCGGGCGGCAAGCTGAATGTCGGACAGGTAGGTTTCGGGGACCATGCGATGCACTCCAACGGGTTGGCGTTGGGTGCAATCTGGCGCGGCTCGCCGCGTCAGGTCAGACTGCGGAAACCACGAAAACCCGAATCAGGGTTTTCGCAGGGGGGTTCCCGTTGAAATTACTTCGCTGAACGCTCCCAAGTGCGGATGGTCGTCTCGCTTGGCGGCTCTTTTCCGGTGACGGATGCCATCTCCTTTTGGAGTACGTTCATGCTCCTATCTCCTCGCTTGAATCCTTGGCTGGCATACAATGCCTTTGCAGGATGCTCTGGCCTGCCCCCTTTGCTGCGAGGCTTTCTATCTTTCTGCCAAGCCTTGAAATCGGCAGACCTAACCAGAAGGTCAGAGCCTGAGAAAAGGCCTCCGATAAGCTTGCAAGTGTGAACGTCCACTCGGCCATTATCCGTTAGTGAATAGTAGCCGGCAGGCCAGCGCATGAGGCCTGGGTCCACTTTGTCCCGCGCCTCCAGTACTACCCATTCCGCAGTTGAAGATCGGGCAAACACTGGAATGGCGGCAAGCAACTGCCACATGTCATCCATGGTATTTTCTATCGCCGTGAGCCTCGCCTCGTCATCGGTGAGCAAGTCAGCTTTCCGCATGTGCTCGCGCTCAAGTTCTGCCCTGACCTTCGCTAACCAGACATAATCCTTCGGAACCGCCACTAGCCCAACCTCACCACCTTGCCGCCCGCCCGGCTCGTGCCGGTCAGGTAATCCGCCCATGCCGCCATCATGCTGCGGCGCTTCTCCACCATGTCTCCGCGCCGGTAGGATGCCTCCACCGCGCTTGCCACGCGATGCGCCAGCGCCACCTCGGCCATGTCGCCGGGATAGTGCGTCCGCTCGGCCACCCAATCGCGGAAGGTGGACCGCAGCCCGTGCGGCACCGCCGGGCGCTTGCTCACCCGGTCCACAAAGCCGGAGTTGCCTGCATCCAGGTCCGCCTGATGCAGCCGCTTCATGGCCGCGCTCAGGGTCATGTCGGACAACTCGCCCCCACGGGCCGCCGGGAACACCAGCGGATTGTCCGCGAAGCGCGGCAGGGCTTGCAGCAGCGCCACCGCGTCGGGCGTCAGCGGCACCCGATGCTCGCGCTCCATCTTCATCCGTGCCGCCGGGACAATCCACAGCCCGGCCTCAAGGTCGATTTCATCCCAGCGCGCGCCGCGCACCTCTTGCGAGCGGGTGGCGGTCAGGGCCGCAAACTCCAGCGCACGCGCGCCCATGCCCTCGCGCTGGCGCAGGGCCGCGAACCAGCGGGGCGCATCGTCAATCTGCACCGCCGGGTGATTGCCCACCTTCGCCACCTTGGACGGGGCGGGCAGCAGTTCCTTCAGGTTCCCGGCCCAGCGCGCCGGATTGTCGCCCGTGCGGTGGCCTGCCACCGTCGCCCAGGACAGCACCGCCTCGATGCGCCCGCGCAGCCGGGATGCCGTTTCGGTCCTGCCTTGCCAGAGGGTGCCGCCCGCGTCGTCCACCGGCTGGGTCAGCACCCGCAGCACGTCCTGCGTGCCAATGTCCTGCACCAGCATGGGGCCAAGGTCCGGCAGGGCGTAGCTGTCGAGCGTGTTGCGCCATTGCTGGCGATGCTTGGCGTTCCTGAAGGCATCCAGCTTGGCGGCAAGGTAGCGGTCCACGGCATCCGCGAAGGACAAGCCCCGGTGCTGGGCAGCTATCAGCGCCGCCTTGGCCGCCTTGCGTTCCTCCACCGGGTCGATGCCGCGCCGTATCTGGTCCTTTGCCTCGCGCGCCCGGTCGCGGGCCATCGCCAGCGTCACATCGGGATAGCCGCCCAAGCCGATTTCCCGGCGCTTGGCTCCCACCTGCACCCGCAACAGCCAAGTGCGCCCGCCGTTGGGCGTGATTTGCAGCACCAGCCCGGCAACTCCACCCACCGGGAACAGGACGTTCCGGCCCCGGCCCGGATGCTGAAGCCGCTTCACCTCTATGGCGGAGAGTTCCGCAGCCATCTTTGGCATTCTGACACCCGGCGTATTACCCCACATTCACAATGCAACAGGGCGCGACAGGGCGCAACAGGTGGCGACAGGCAGTCCCACTTTTTGTGGGGTTTGGCGGCCATCGTGCAACGCCATGCTACTGATAAAACAGGAAAATGGCGGGCTTCGTCTCCGCCATCTGCCCTTGCGGTGACATTGTCCGCTTGTGGAAGCGGGCGGCGACGCCGGGTCGTCGCAAGCGGCCAAGAGCGCGCGGTGTCTGGCATGCCGGGCCGATAGTTCCGGTTCCGCGCCGGATTGCACTCCCAAGACCGAAGACGCAGGCCTTGCGCGTCTGCCGGCACAGGCCCGACCGGGGTGCCTTGCCAGAAGACGCCTGCATGGCTTGGATCGGTTTCCGGCTTCTATGCGGGCGTGAGGTCGCCCGATGCGCCTGTCTGAAAGGCCGCCGAAAAGCTCCGCTCCGGTCGCGGGGCACATGCTCCGTTCCGGGGACCATGGGCCCGAACGTCCTCGGGCCGTCCGGGCCCTGCCTTGCGCCATCCCGCGCCCGGCAGCGACCGAGCCACCGTTCCCGGGCACCGGAAGGCCGCAGGCTGGCTGCGGCCTCCCGGCAGGTCCTTCGCGGTCAGTCGGCCTTGAGACCCGACGCCTCGATCAGGTCCTTCCACTTGGCGACTTCGGCTTCCTGCGTGGCTTTCAGCCCTTCGGGCGTTGCCTCGTCAGGGGCCGCAGGGGTGGTGGCAAGCTCGGCGAAGCGTTCCGTGACAAGCGGGTCCTGCAGGGCGGACTGGAGCGCGGCCACGACCTTGTCGACCACCGGCTGCGGCATGTCCCTGGGGCCATACAGGCCCAGCCAGACGGTTGTCTCGAAACCCTCCAGCCCCACTTCGGCCAGGGTCGGCAGGTCGGGAAGCGCGGGCATCCGCTCGGCGCTGGTCACGGCATAGGCCTTGACCGCCCCGCTGCGGATATGACCGATGGTGTTGGTCGCCTGCTCGCAGATCAAGTCGATCTGGCCGCCCAGCAGGTCGGTCAGCGCAGGGCCCGTCCCGGCATAGGGAACCATGACCATCGGCGTCCCGAGCCGGTTTTCGATCAGCAGGCCGCAGAGATAGGACGGACCGCCGACGCCGGCATTGCCGAAGGCCACGCCGTCGCCGCTTTCGCGAATATGGTCCAGCGCCTCGGCGGCCGTGCCCGGCGGCAGGTCCTTGCGGCCCACCAGGGTCATGGGCGTGTGGCTGACGACGCCCAAAGGCTGGAAGGCCTCGCGCGAGCCATAGGCCAGCTTGTCGTAGAACAGGTCGTTCGTGGCCTGCGCCGAGGTGTGCAGCATCAGCGTGTAGCCGTCGGGCTCGGCCCGCGCGACCTGGCCCGCGCCGATGGTGCCGCTGGCGCCGCCCATGTTCTCGATGATGACCTGCTGGCCAAGGGCCTTGGCCATCGGCTCGGCGACAAGCCGCGCCACCGTGTCGGTCGGCCCGCCCGCGGCATAGGGCACGACAAGCGTGATTGTCCGGTCGGGATAGGTCCCCTGCGCCATCGACGCGCCGGACACCAGGGCCGATGCGGCGAGCGCCGCCGCGAAGGTCCAGTATCGGATAGGCATGTTTCCTCCTCTTGCCTGCCGTGTGGTTCTTGATGACTTGCAGGCGCGGCTGCCCTTGCCCTTGCCCGTGCCGGGTGCCCGATGGATCAGGCTTGCCCGTCGGGCAGCGCCGGGGTCAGCGATGCGGCCTTTCGTGGCCGGCTCCCCTCCGGCTCACGCGATGAAAGCGCCGGGGCAGGGAGACCGGGTCAGGGCTCCCGGTCCGGCAGAAGCGGCGCGGCGCGGTCCAGCACCAGCCTGCTGCGGGAAAAGGCGATGGGCGTGCGCAGCCCGGCTATCCCTTCGGGAGCGATCCTGAGGCCACGCGCCTCGATCTGGGGTTCGGCCAGCGCGTCGGCCACGCTGTTGATCGGTCCGGCGGGGACGCCCGCCTCTTCCAGCGCGGCGATGATGGCGGCGCGTGTCGTCCGCGTGGTGGCCTCGGCGATCAGCGGCACCAGCGCCGCGCGGTTCGCCACGCGGGCGGGGTTGGTGGCATAGTCCGGGTTCTCGGCCAGCCCCTCCAGCCGCAGGGCGCGGCAGAGGCCCGCGAACTGCCGGTCGTTGCCACAGGCGATGATGACGTGGCCGTCGGAGGCGGGGAAGGCCTGATAAGGCACGATGTTGGGATGGGCGTTCCCCAGCCGGCGGGGCGTCATGCCGCCGATCATCTGGTTCATCGCCTGGTTGGCCAGCACCGCCACGCCCGTATCCAGCAGCGACAGGTCCACGTGCTGGCCCTGGCCCGAGCGTTCCCGTTCCGCCAGCGCCGCCTGGATGCCGATGACGCCGTAAAGCCCGGTGAAGATGTCGATCCAGGCGACCCCGACCTTCTGCGGTTCTCCGTCCGGTTCCCCGGTCAGGTCCATGATCCCGCACATGCCCTGGATCAGGAAGTCGTATCCCGGCTGCGTGGCCCTCGGCCCGTTCTGTCCGAAGCCGGTGACCGAGGCATAGACGAGGCGCGGGTTCCCGGCCGCAAGGCTCTCGTAGTCCAGCCCGAAGCGTTTCAGCCCGCCGACCTTGAAGTTCTCGACCACGACATCAGCCGTGGCGATCAGCGCCTTGAGCCGCGCGAGGTCCTCGGCATCCGAAAAGTCGCAGGTGAGCGAGGTCTTGCCACGGTTCGCCGCGTGGAAATAGGCGGCGACACGCTCGGTGCTGCCGTCGGGCCGAGGCCGTTCGAGGAACGGCGGGCCCCAGCGGCGGGTGTCGTCGCCCTCGGGCGCCTCGACCTTGATGACCTCGGCGCCCAGATCGGCCAGCGTCTGGCCGATCCAGGGACCGGCGAGGATGCGCGCCAGTTCGACGACGCGCAGCCCTTCCAGTGGAGCCCCCATCAGGCGAAGGCCTGCAGGCCCGTGATGGCGCGGCCGAGGATCAGCGCGTGGACGTCGTGCGTGCCCTCATAGGTGTTCACGGTTTCCAGGTTCTGCGCGTGGCGCATGACCTGGAACTCCTCGGAAATGCCGTTGCCGCCGTGCATGTCGCGGGAAATCCGCGCGATCTCCAGCGCCTTGCCGCAGTTGTTGCGCTTGACGAGGCTGATCATCTCGGGCGCGGCCTGCGCCGCATCCATCAGCCGCCCGACCTGAAGCGAGGCCTGAAGGCCCAGGGTGATCTCGGTCATCATGTTGGCCAGCTTCAGCTGGTAAAGCTGGGTCTGCGCCAGGGGACGGTTGAACTGCTTGCGGTCAAGGCCGTACTGGCGCGCGGCGTGATAGCAGAACTCGGCCGCGCCGAGGACGCCCCAGCTGATGCCATAGCGCGCGCGGTTGAGGCAGCCGAAGGGACCCTTCAGCCCCTCGACGTTCGGCAGCAGCGCGTCCTCGCCCACCTCGACGTCCTGCATGACGATCTCGCCGGTGATCGAGGCGCGCAGGGACAGCTTGCCCTCGATCTTCGGCGCGGACAGGCCCTTGGTGCCCTTGTCCAGCACGAAGCCGCGGATCTTGCCGCCATGCGCCTCGGACTTGGCCCAGACCACGAAGACATCCGCGATGGGCGAGTTGGAGATCCACATCTTCGTGCCGTTCAGCACATAGCCGGTCGCGGTCTTCCTGGCGGTGGTCTTCATGCCGCCGGGGTCGGACCCCGCATCGGGTTCGGTCAGGCCGAAGCAGCCGATGAACTCGCCCGACGCCAGCTTCGGCAGGTATTTCCGCCGCTGCTCCTCGGATCCGTAGGCGTAGATCGGATACATCACGAGACTGGACTGCACCGACATCATCGAGCGGTAGCCCGAATCCACGCGCTCGATCTCGCGCGCGACAAGGCCGTAGCTGACATAGGAAGCGCCCAAGCCGCCGTATTCCTCGGGGATGGTCACGCCCAGAAGGCCCATCTCGCCCATCTCGCGGAAGATGGCGGGGTCGGTCTTTTCCTCGCGGTAGGCGGCAATCACGCGCGGCTGCAGCTTTTCCTGCGCATAGGCGCGGGCGCTGTCGCGCATCATCCGCTCGTCTTCGGACAGCTGGTCGTTCAGGCGGAAGGGGTCTTCCCAGCCGAAGCGGCTCAGGTCCGGGGCGTCCTTGGGTTTCAGCGCGGCCATGCGGTGCCTCCATTCTTTGAAGGGCTGACTACCAGTCCCGCGCGGGGGCTGGTAGCGAGGAATAATCCTCAAACCCATGAGGCAAACTCATGACCTCGTTCCGGTCCCACCATACGCCCAGCATTCCCGAACTGCGCGCCTTCGTGCTGTGCGCGCGGCTCGGCTCGGCCTCGCGCGCGGCGGAAGCGCTGAACCTGACGCAAAGCGCCGTCAGCCGCGCGATCCGCACGCTGGAGGACCGGCTGGGCGTGACGCTGTTCCATCGCATCCGGCAGCGGATGGTCCTGTCGGACGCGGGCCGGGCCATGCTGCGTGACGCCGAGGGCATCCTGGACGACCTCGACCGCTCGGCGCGCAAGATCATGGCCTTCGGGGGCAGCCGGCAGGTCCTGAGGCTGGCCGTCCTGCCGACCTTCGCCGCAACCTGGCTGATCCCACGGCTGGCCGATTTCGCCGCGCGTCACCCCGGCGTGTCGCTGGACCTGACATCGGCGCTGGCGCCGGTGGATTTCGACGACAGCCCCTTCGACGCCGCGATCCAGCGGGCCGAACTGGCACCGGCAGGGGCCGCGATCATGCCGATCCTGCCCGAACGGCTGATCGTGGTGGCCGCACCCGACCTGCCCGTGCCGGGCGACCTCGCGGGCGTTCCCCTGATCCAGCAGACAACGCGCCCGCACCTGTGGGCCGACTGGCTGGCCGCAGCGGGGCTTGAGGTGGATGGCATCAGGGGTCCGCGCTTCGAGCATTTCGAGATGGTCATCGCCGCCGCCCGTGCCGGTCTTGGCGCAGCCCTGCTTCCCGACATCTTTGCTCGCTCGGACCTGGATCGCGGGACGCTCGTGCCGGTCAGCCCGATCTCGCTGGCGGGGCCTTGCCCTTATGCGCTGATCCATCCCGCGCGAGAGCCCGGCGGGACGGTGGCCCTGTTTGCGGACTGGCTGACGACGCAGAGCGAGCCCGCCGGGACATAGGAGACGGGGCGGCTGCGCAGGTCAGCGGTCGGCACGGCTTGCCGCGGCGTGCAGCAGGACGTTCTGGCCGGCGCTGAGGTCCTCGGGCGGGGTCCTCGGCGTTGTTGTCGGCGATTTCCTGTTTCCAAGGGGTGAAGATCATCGCCGTGGGCCAGATCGTGGCCAGATCGTGCCACGTCTGCACCTGATGTTCCGCCACTTCCATCCCTACCTGACCGCATCTGATCGGACGGTGCCGACAAGATCCGGGCCGAAGATGTCGCCGCCCCAAGACCACTCGTCCTCGATTCGGACCGTGCATCCGGCGATGGCGGCGGGCTGCGCGTCGCGGCGCACCCGCTCGGCCATCACGGCCATGGGGTCGGGATGGCGCACGTCGGCCACAGCCGTGGCGCTGTCGGACAGGATGCCCGCCTTGTTCGGCCAGGCGGCCAGCCGCAAACCATGTGGCGGTGCGGGACATCGACGCCCATTACGAGGGCGGCGCGCAGTCGATCTTCTGTGACCGCGCCGACGTCATGACCCTGTCAGTCCATGTGGACCCGATGCCTGTAACTCCTTCTTGACGGGCCGCGTTCACGAGCGGGGCAGGGGCGAGAGCAAGGGCTTCAACCTCAACATCCCGCTGGCCCCCGGCTCGGGCGAGGCCTTCCTTGCCGCGATCTGCCAAGGCTTCGACGCGGCCGCCGCTCACGGGGCAGGGGCGCTGGTCATGGCACTCGGCTACGACACCCATGCCGAAGACCCGCTGAGCCTTGTCCGCGTCACGACCGGAGCATTTCGCGAGGCGGGCCGGGTTGTCACCTCGGCCCGCATCCCGGTCATCGTGCAGGAGGGCGGCTACCAGGCGTCCGTGATCGGCGACCCCCTGAAGCGCTTCCTCCAGGGACTTCGATCGGGGATATCAGGCTGCCTCAGCCCGGCGCGCCGACCTCGGCCTCGATCTCGGCAAGCGACCTGGCGACGATCTCGAACATGTCGTCGGCCTGCTGGCGGGTGATGATCATGGGCGGGCAGAAGGCCACGGTGTCCGTCATGTTGCGCGAGATCAGCCCGTTGCGGTGCATGGCCGCGTTCATCAGCGCGCCCAGCCGGCCCGGTGTCCTCACGGACTTGGCCTGCTTGTCCTCGACCAGCTCGACCGCCGCGATCAGGCCGACGCCCCGGACCTCGCCGACCAGCGGGCTCGACTTCAGCGTTTCAAGCCGGGCGCGGAAATGCGCGCCGACCTCGCGCGCGTTGCCGACCAGATCGTTCTCCTGGATGATCGCGAGGTTTTCCAGCGCAACGGCCGCGCCAAGCGGGTGGCCGCCGGCCGTGTAGCCATGGCCGAAGGTGCTGATGCGGTCGCTTTCATCCGCGATGGGGGCGAAGAAACGCTCGTTCATCAGGATGGCCGAGAAGGGCACGTAGCTTGAGGTGATCTGCTTGGACATCACCATCACGTCGGGCCGGATGCCGTAGGTGGTCGAGCCGAACATCTCGCCTGTCCGGCCGAAGCCGCAGATGACTTCGTCGGCGACAAACAGGATGTCGTATTTGGCCAGCACTGCCTGGATCTTGTCGAAGTAACCCCTGGGCGGGACGACCACGCCGCCTGCGCCCATCACCGGCTCGGCCCAGAAGGCGGCGACGGTGTCCGGCCCCTCGCGCTGGATCAGGGCGTCCAGGTCCTCGGCGCAGCGGGTGGCGAACTGTTCCTCGCTCTCGCCGTCGCGGCCTTCCTTCCAGTAATGCGGGCAGGTGGTGTGCAGCACCCGGTCCAGCGGCAGGTCGAAGGAGCGGTGGTTGAAGGGCAGGCCGGTCAGGCTGGCCGCCGCGATCGTCACGCCATGATAGCCGCGGTTGCGGGCGATGACCTTCTTCTTTTCCGGCTTGCCCAGCGCGTTCGAGCGGTACCACACCATCTTCAGCACGGTGTCGTTCGCCTCGGACCCCGAGTTGGTGTAGAAGACCTTGCTCATGGGGACGGGCGCGATCTCGACCAGCTTCTCGGACAGGTCGATGGCGGGCCCGTGGCTCTTGTGGCCGAAGTTGTGGTAGAAGGGCAGCTTTTCCAGCTGGCGCGTCGCGGCCTCGATCAGCCGACGTTCCCTGAAGCCGACGCCCACGCTCCACAGCCCGGCCAGTCCCTCGATATAGCGCTTGCCGTTGTTGTCGGTGACATAGATGCCCTCGCCATCCTCGATGATCAGCGGACCCACATCCATGTGGCGGCGCGCGTTGGTGTAGCCGTGGAAATGGTGGCGGATGTCGCGTGCCTCGGCCGTGTTGCCGAAGTTGGTCATGTCGTCCATGGGCGGAAGTCCTGCGGGATTGGGAAAGCCGGGCGCGGCAAGACTGCCCGGGCACCCGGCGGTTGTCGACACCGGAGTGCTTGACCGAGGTTTGACGAACTGAAAACCTTCGCGCGTCCGCCGCAGGGAGAAGGCCAGTGTCGCATTCCGGAACACCCTTCCGCGGAAACCTGTCGGATATCGACATCGCTGCCCTGCGCGAGTTCATCGCGATCGTCGAGGCGGGCGGCATCACTGCCGCGCAGGGGCGGCTGGGCAAGGGCAAGTCGGCGATCAGCCTGACGCTTTCGCGGCTGGAGGCGCGTCTGTCGATGCGGCTATGCGACCGCGGCCGCTCGGGATTCCGGCTGACCGAACAGGGGCGGATGGTCCATTCCGCCGCCATCCAGCTGATGAGCGAGATCGGTCACTTTACCGACTTCATCGGGGCCGCCACGCACAAGCTGGAGGGCGAAGTGTCCATGTTCGCCGATGACAGCTTCCTGTTCGAGTTCGCCGATCCCCTGTCGCGCGCGATCGCCCGCATCAAGGACCGTTATCCCCAGCTCAAACTGAACCTGCGGATGACCTCTCCGGACCACGTGCTTGCGTCGGTTCTGGAAGGTTCGGCGGACCTGGGCTTCACCGCCCTGATCCGCCGCAGCGACGCGCTGGTCGCCACGCCCGTCTGCAAGGAACGGATGGGCCTCTTCTGCGGCAAGGACCACGCGCTGTTTCCCCGCGACGACGCCTGCCTGACGATGGAGGAGTTGCGCCGCCATGACTTCGTTGCGGCCGAGGTCGCGCAGGAGGCCGACTATTCGGACTTCGTGGGTGCCTTCACTGTCTCCGACCTCGCGCCCACCATCCTGTCGCGGATGCTGCTGATCCTGTCCTCGCGCTACCTTGGCTTCATGCCCGAGGCCTTTGCGGCCCCCTGGGTGGCACGGGGGGACATCCGCGAGATCGCCCTTCGCGGCAGCCGGGGCGCCAACACATGCTATCTGATCCACCGCCGCGCCCGTCCGCTCGGCCTGGGAGGGTCGATCTTCCGCAGCATGATCCTTGACGAGTTCGCGCGCTGGCAATCAGGCGGCGAGGTCGGGACCGAGGTGACTTCGGCTGTATAAACGTCGGTGTCCTCCGCAGGCACCGTCCCGCCCGCACGCTTCGGCCGCTTGGGCAGGCATGACTGACAAGGAAGGACCGCCAAGGAAATCGGTCGTGGCGCTCACGGCAGGCAGGGATGGTTGGCCCGGTCAGGGTCCACGCCGTGCCGCCAGATCCGGGGCTGAAACTTGCACCGTCCCCAAGGGAGCGCGGCCTTGACCCAGGCAGCGGCCGCCTGGACGGACAGAGCCGGGCGACCGCTGAAGATCAGGGCGCTTGCCGTGCAAGCGCCCCCGTTATTTGCGGACGTCCTCAGTAGAAGTCGGCCGCGTCGATCCCCTTGAAGACATAAACGTCGTCGCCGAACCTCAGGACTGCGTCGTTGCCGACATCCTGAAGGCTGACAAAGGACTTCGACGACGAGATTGCCGCGTAGCCGGTCAGGCCGTTGATGGTCAGCATGTCCTGGGACACATCGTAGTCCATGATGCTGGCGCGGCTCACGCCCGTGGTCTGTGCATTGAGGAACACGAAGCGATCCGCATCCTCGCCCCCGGTCAGATAGTTGGAGGAGGTGCCCGTCATGTCCACCTCGATCCGGTCGTCGCCCTCGCCGGCGTTGACCGAGTCCACGCCCTTGCCTGTGCCGATCAGGTCGTTGCCCGTGCCCCCAACAAGCGTGTCGTCGTTTGCCCCGCCGCGCAGCGTGTCCTGGCCGTCGCCGCCGTTCAGGTTGTTGTCGCCATCGCCGCCGATCAGCGAATCATGGCCGAGCCCGCCCAGGATCATGTCGGCACCGGCCCCGCCCGACAGGACATCGTTGCCCGCACCCCCGTCGATCGTGTCGGCGTCCGTGCCGCCCGTGATGGCGTCGCTGCCATCCTCGCCGTACATCGCGTTCAGTCCGCGCACGGCGCTGATCACATCGGCGCCGGTTCCGCCGCGCATGGTATCGTTCCCGCCACCCCCGATCAGGGTGTCGAAACCGTCATCGCCAAGCAGCCGGTCATTGCCCTCGCCGCCCGAGATCCAGTCGTTGTCGGCCCCGCCGCTGATCACGTCATCGCTGCCATTGCCTGCAAGGCTGTCCTGGCCGAAGCCGCCATAGATGGTGTCCTGCTCCGCGCCTCCGGTGATCGTGTCGTTTCCGTTCTCTCCGGACAAGACATTGCGGCCACGCGCATCCGTGATGACGTCGTCTCCTTCCCCGCTGACCAGGCTGTCGTCGCCGCCGGCGCCGGCCAAGGTGTCGTCGCCCGCGCCGCCGTACAGGGTGTCGTTTCCATCGCCGCCGTCCAGCGAGTCGTTGCCGGCATCCCCGTAAAGCACATCCTGATCGGCTCCGCCGTGAATGCTGTCGTTGCCGTCGCCGCCGATCAGCATGTCGTCGCCGGTATCGCCGGTGATCGTGTCGTTTTCGGTACCTCCGTTGACGACATCGCGCCCTGCGCGGCCCGTCAGCGCGTCGCTGCCCGCCCCGCCAAGGATCGTGTCGTCGGACATGCTTCCGGTCACGGTGTCGTTTCCTTCGCCGGCGTCGATCTGCCCGCCGGTCCAGTTCAGCTTGTCGCGCTCGGCGTCAGTCCATCCAACCTCGATCAGGTCGTCCCTGGCCGTTCCGTGCACGATGCCGTCGCGGCGGATGATGCCGTAGTTCATCAGCACGACGCGACCCTGTTCCCAGGTGATGGCCAGGTCATCCGCCGCCCCGTCGCCGTCCGAGTCGATCAACTGCCCCGTGGCCGCCAGCTCGGCATCGCTCCACAGCCGACCGGCCAGGGTAAGGGTGTCGCCCTGTTCCCTGCGGTAGTCGGTGACGACATCGTCGCCTCCATCCGCGAACACGAAGCTGTCCGCCCCGCGCCCGCCGGTCAGAAGGTCGCTGCCCGTCCCACCCTGAAGGAGGTCGTCGCCATCGCCCCCGGACAGGACGTCATCTCCGCCGTTTCCATGCAGGGTGTCATTGCCGTGCTGGCCGAACAGGTGATCACGGTGGGCGCGGCCGATCAGGACGTCGTTACCGTCGCCGCCGAACAGCATGTTCATCGCATTGTCGATGCCGGTCAGCGTGTCGTTGCCGCCGTAGCCCACGGCATAGCCAAGGCCGTCAAGGCCGGTCGGGCCGCGCTCCTCGTCGGTGACGAAACCTGCAAGCAGGCGCGCCGTGATCGCTTCGTCCCCGGCATGTGCGCGATCGCTCTGACCCATGGTGAGGGCATTCATGCCATGGGCAAAGCTGTCGGGATGACGGAAGCGGATCTGCCAGCCGTTGTCGATCGACAGGAAGGCGGACTGCCCCGTTTCCGCGCCGGGGAACCAGCCGATGCCGATGCCCGCATCCAGGAACGCCTCATATGCCCGGGCCATCCAGAACGAAGGGTTGCTGCCCCAGGGGTTGTTCGCGTCGCCCCCCAGCGCATTGGTTTCGGTAAGGATGATGTCGTCACCCTCCAGCACGCCGTAGTTCTGGCGGATCAGCGCCTCGAAGCCGTCGATCTCTTGCCCGGCGGCACTGGCCCACTCGGGGTAGAGGTGGGCCGACCAGACCAGGTCGCTGCCGGCCGCAGCCCGGATCTGGTCAAGCACCGAGCCCTGGCCGTCGCTTGAGCCCGTGGACGCAAGCACGTCGAACCTGGCCGAATAGGCGAAGCCGCCGATCATGACGCGGGCGTCCGACCGATCCTGCACCAGTTCGGCGAACTCGGCCATGTGATCGCCATACAGGCGGACGAACTCGCCCGTGTTGCCTGTGCGGTCCTCTGCACGGGCATAGGTGTTGGGCTCGTTGACGGCCTCGAGGGCATAGACGGCCGCCGCCGCCTGGGGATGCTGGTCGAGCCAGTCGAGCATCTGCTCCCAGCTTTGCATCATCCGGTCGTGGATGGGTCCCTGAAGCTGTGCCCGCATCTGGTCGGCCGAGGCGGGGTCCATCTCGCCTCCGTACCGCTGGATATCCCCGTCGGAGTAGTTGAAGACGATCTGAAAGCCCTGCTTCGCGGCCTCGAGAATGAAGCGCTCATACTCCGGGTGCAGCGAGCCGTCGGGGTTGAACGAGAAGGCGTTGAACGGCAATCGCAGCGTGTTCACGTCGGGCAGGTTGAGGCGAAGCTGCTGGGCGTAGGCTTCGGGCTGGTTCTCCATCCCCATCGGGATGGTCTGGAACGACGACTGCCACAGGTAATACTTTTCATCGGCGGCGAGGTTGGCGGCATAGGTGCCATTCTGCTTGTCGATCCTCGCCTGGTCCTCGGCAAAGACTTGCAGGTTGATCATGTTGGTCTGGGTTGTCGCGGACATTTTCCCCTCCGTACCCGATGACATTCGACCTAACAGTCATTCCCTAAACAATCGTTAAAGTTGTATAACGAACGGTAACAAATCATCACGAGCATGTGATAGTCGAGTTGGATAGCAAGTCGTCTCCCTAAAAATATAGCGTCGTATCAGTTAATTATATGTTAACCCTCCAGATGATAGACCACCCGATATTCGTCGTTCTTCCCGGGCGGGGACTGCCGCTGTCGTAACTATAGCAACTCCAGGTTGCACACGTCGCCGCAGCTAGGCTGTCCTGACCTGGTTGCACCTGCCGTCCTACATGCTCGCCACCGGAGCCTCCGGCCGGCAGTTCCTCGGGCAGGCCCGAGAGAAAAGCTCTTTCCGCGAGCCGTCGCCGGCGTTACATACATTCATGTTTGTCTGTATGTGCGCCTGCTGAGGCGAAGGGACGATGCGGCGAAGCAAGGAAGATTCAGAGCAGACCCGCGCCGCCATCCTGGATGCGGCCGAACGGATGTTCTGCGAAAAGGGCTATGCTGCCGCCACGGTCGAGTTGATCTCGCGCGCGGCCGGCCTGACGCGGGGCGCCTTCTACTGGCACTTCCGCGACAAGGCCGACGTGCTTGCGGCGCTTCATGCGCGCACGTTCCTGCCGCAGGAAAAGATCCTGACCGGCGTGATCGCCTCGGACACGCCGGACCCCCTGGACTGCCTGTTCCTGGCGGCGGCCGAGGCGCTTCGGTCCTTCGAGGTCAACGAAGGCGAGCAGCGCATCTTCCGGATCATGTCCGACCTGACGATCGGACAGGACGGACGCGAGGCTGTCGCCCGCATCCATGCCGAGATGCGGGCCCTGATCCGGACGGTCATGCAGCGGGCCGAGGCCAACGGCACGCTGAACCCCAGGATCACGGTTGCCGAGGCCGAGCTGTACATCACGGTCACCATCGGCGGCCTGCTGGCCGAATGGCTCCGGTCGGACAAATGCTTCCCGCTGGCGCTTTCAGGCGAAAGGCTGCTGCGCCATCTCATGACCATGCTGCGCACGGACCAGGGGGCCGCCCCCCGTGCCCGCCAATGCGACAGCCCGCGCCCGCCGGGACCGGACCCGAACTCGGTTCTCGACATCCGGTGCGCTCGCGCGCCAAAAACCAAGCAAGCTCTCCCTCAGCGCTGACCTGAAAGTTCCTCATGTTCCAATTACCTCTTTCCCGCTCCGCCATCGGGCTCGCAGGAGCCTTGCTGATCGGCCTTGCGCCCTGCGCCGCCTCGGCGCAGGCGCCCACCCCGACCGTCACCGTCCTGACGGCCCAGCCCATCGACTACACCCTGACCGCGCGTCTGCCGGGCCGGATCAAGGCCTCGACGATCTCGGAGGTGCGGCCGCAGGTGTCGGGCATCATCCGCGATCGCCAGTTCGACGAAGGCACCGAGGTCGAGGCAGGTCAGCCGCTTTACCAGATCGAGGACGAAAGCTACGCCGCCGCGGCCGCTGCCGCGCGGGCAGGGGTGGCGCAGGCCCAGGCGAACTTCGAACTCGCCGAGCGCGAGGCGAAGCGCGCGGAAGACCTGTTCAGCAATCGCACCACCTCGGCCGCCGCGCGCGACGCAGCGACCGCGGCGCGCGACGCCGCCGCCGCCGCGCTGCAACTGGCCGAAGCCCAGCTTCAGTCGGCCGAGATCGACCGCGAGCGCACGACGATCCGCGCGCCCATCTCGGGCGTGATCGGCTTTTCGCAGGCCACGCCCGGCTCGCTGGTCGCGGCACAGCAGGTCAGTCCCCTGACCGTGATCCGCACGCTGGACCCGGTCTATGTGGACGTGACCCAGTCGGCGAACGACCTGCTGCGCTGGCGGCAGTCCCAGCATGGCGGCGGCGTCCTGGCCACGGGGCAGGTGACGCTGATCCTGCCCACCGGCGACGAATACCCGGTCAAGGGAGAACTGCGCGCGGCCGAGCCGCAGGTCGAGCCGACCACCGGCATGATCACCCTGCGCGTCGCCTTCCCGAACCCCGAGAAGCTGCTGTTGCCCGGCCTTTATGTCGAGGTCATCCTGCCCCAGATGGAGGAAAAGGGCGTCTATCTGGTTCCCCAATCGGCGGTGATGCGCGACCAGAGCGGCGCGGCAAACGTGTGGGTCGTGGAGAACGGCACCGTTGCGGTGCGCTCGCTGACGGTTCTGACCTCGGACGAGAACAACTGGGTCGTCTCCGAAGGGCTGAATCCCGGCGACCAGATCATCACCACCGGCTTCCAGAAGGTTGCGCCCGGCGCTCCCGTCGAGATTGCACCCGATCCGGCAGAAACGGCGGCGCAATCCGCGCCCGGCGCGGCTTCGGCCCCGGAGGCCCAGGCCGCACCGGGCGCTGAAGCGCCGGCCGCTCCGGCGCAAGGGGACTGAGGCATGGCCCGCTTCTTCATCGACCGGCCCATCTTCGCCTGGGTCATCGCGATCATCATCATGGGGCTGGGGGTCCTTTCGGTCCTGCGGCTGCCCATCTCGCAGTATCCCTCGATCGCCGGTCCCTCGATCGTCGTCACCGCGGTCTATCCCGGCGCCTCGGCCCAGACCTCGGCCGACACGGTCGTGCAGCTCATCGAGCGCGAGATGACCGGTCTGGACGGGCTGAGGAACATCGAATCCTCGACCACCTCGACCGGCATCGCCCAGATCACCCTGAGCTTCGCCCTGGGAACCGATGCCGACATCGCGCAGGTGCAGGTCCAGAACAAGCTTGCACAGGCCGAGGCGGGGCTGCCCGCCGAGGTCACGCGCCAGGGCATCACGGTCGAGAAATCGGCCACGGGCTTCCTGATGGTCGTCGCGCTGGTGTCGTCCGACGGGACACGCACGGCGACGGACCTGTCGGACTATCTCAACTCCTACATGGTCGAGCCGATCTCGCGCCTGACGGGCGTGGGCAAGGTGCAGGTCTTCGGGTCGGAATACTCGATGCGCATCTGGCTGGACCCCACCAAGCTGAAATACTACAACCTCACGCCCGACCTGGTCGTGGGCGCGATCCGCGCGCAGAACGCACAGATCTCGGCCGGCGCCTTCGGCGCGATGCCCGCGCCCGAGGGCCAGCAGCTGAACGCCACGATCACCGCGCAGTCGCTGCTGCGCACGCCCGAGGATTTCGAGCGGATCGTCCTGCGGGCCGAGGTGGACGGCGGGCTTGTCCTTCTCCGCGACGTGGCGCGGGCCGAACTGGGGGCCGAGAACTACGAGATCGCCGGCTTCTTCAACGGCCAGCCCGCCTCGGGCATGGCGGTCCAGCTTGCCTCGGGCGCGAACGCGCTTGAAACGGCCGAGCTGGTCAAGGCGCGCATGGCGGAACTGGCCGAGTTCATGCCTGCGGGGGTCGAATACGTCATTCCCTACGACACGACGCCCTTTGTGCTGCTTTCGATCGAGGCGGTGGTCCACACGCTGATCGAGGCGATCGTCCTGGTCGTGATCGTGATGCTGATCTTCCTGCACAACCTGCGGGCGACGCTGATCCCGACGCTGGCGGTTCCGGTCGTGATCCTGGGCACCTTCGGGATCATGGCGCTGCTGGGCTTCAGCATCAACACGCTGACCATGCTGGCGATGGTGCTGGCCATCGGCCTTCTCGTGGACGATGCCATCGTGGTGGTCGAGAACGTCGAGCGGATCATGCGGGACGAGCATATCGGCCCCGTGGAGGCGACGCGGAGGTCGATGGACGAGATCTCGGGCGCGCTGGTCGGCATCGGCATCGTCGTCTCGGCGGTGTTCGTCCCCATGGCCTTCTTCGGCGGCTCGACCGGCGAGATGTACAAGCAGTTCGCCGTCACCATCGTCTCGGCCATGATGCTGTCGGTCTTCATCGCGCTGACCTTCACGCCCGCGCTTTGCGCGACGATCCTCAAGCCGCACAACGGCACGGCGCAGGGCCGCAGGCAGAGCATGCTGGGCTGGCTGGGCACGAGCTTCGGGGGCTTCTTCGAACGCAACTTCGGGCACGTGACGAACGGCTACGGCGGCATCGTGCGCTTTGCCACCGGACGTCCGCTGATGATGATGCTCGTCTACGGCCTGCTGGTCGGGGGCATGGTGCTGATGTTCCAGCGCACGCCCACCGCCTTCCTGCCCGAAGAGGATCAGGGCGCCCTTCTGACCATCGTGCAGGCGCCCACCGGTACGACCGCCGAGGCGACCGAGGCGATCCTGTCCAGGGTCTCGGAGTACTACACCACCGCCGAGGCCGAGAACGTCGAGTCGGTCTTCTCGGTCCGCGGCTTCTCCTTCGCGGGGCAGGGGCAGAACATGGGCATGATGTTCGTCCGCCTGAAGGACTGGGAGGAGCGTGCCGATCCCGAGCGCTCGGCCCAGGCCATCGGCGCGCGCGCCTTCGGTCCTCTGATGGGCGGCATCCGCGAGGCGATGGTCATTCCCATCGTGCCTCCCGCGGTGATGGAACTCGGCAACGCCAGCGGCTTCTCGGCCTACCTGACGGCGGCCGCCGGCCAGACGCACGAGCAGTTGCTGGAAGCGCGCAACATGCTGCTGGGCATGGCAAGCCAGAGCCCGGTGCTGACGGCGGTGCGCCCCAACGGGGTCGAGGACGCTCCCCAGTTCGAACTGAACATCGACTGGGCCAAGGCGGGCGCCGTGGGCGTGACCGCGACCGACGTGGGCGCCTTCCTGGCCACCATCTGGTCGGGCAGCTATGTCAACGACTTCATCTACGAGGGCCGCATCAAGCGCGTCTATGTCCAGGGCGAGCCCTGGGCCCGGACGGCGCCCCGGGACCTGGAACTGTGGCGGGTGCAGAACGCGAACGGCGATTTCGTCGATTTCTCGACCTTCGCGACGCAGGACTGGGTTTATGGTCCGCAGCAGGTCAAGCGCTACAACGCGCTGTCCTCGATGGCGATCGACGGGATGCCCGCGCCGGGCTATTCGACCGGCGACGCCCTGACCGAGATGGAGCGTCTGGCGGGCCAGCTGCCGCCCGGGTTCGCCCTGCAGTGGACCGGCCTGTCGCTTGAGGAAAAGGAAGCCGGGGCAGGGGCGATGGCGCTTTACGCGCTGGCGCTGGCGACCGTCTTCCTGTGCCTGGCCGCGCTTTACGAAAGCTGGACAATCCCGATCGCGGTTCTGCTGGCGATGCCCGTGGGCGTTCTTGGCGCCCTGATCGGTGCCTGGTTCGGCGGCCAGGCGAACGGCGTCTATTTCCAGGTCGGCCTGCTGACCGTCGTGGGTCTGACCGGCAAGAACGGCATCATGATCGTGGAATTTGCCCGCGAGCGGATGGAAGTCTACGGGGAAGGCGCCGTCGAAGCGGTCCGCAAGGCCGCCGGGCTGCGCTTCCGCCCGATCGTGATGACCTCGCTGGCCTTCGGTCTGGGTGTTCTGCCGCTGGTGCTGTCGTCGGGCGCCGGGGCGGGTGCGCGGCACGCGATCGGCTATGCGACCTTCTTCGGTACCTTCACCGGGACGGCGCTGACGCTGATCTTCGTTCCCGTGTTCTTCGTGCTGATCACGCGGTTGTTCAGCCGCAAGCGCGCAACACAGGAAGCCAAGGCGACTTGAGCGGGCCGGGAAGGTCCCCGTTACCGGGGGGCCTTCTCGTCACCAGAAACGGAACGGCCGCCGCAGGGAACTGCGGCGGCCGTGCCTTTTTGCTGGGGGAGAGGGATCAGCGGATCGGGTTGCGATAGATCATCCGCCGGACCGAGCCGGTCTTGGACCGCATCAGGATCGTTTCCGTCTCGATGAAGTTCGGCTCGCGCCGCAGGCCCCTGACGATCGAGCCGTTGGTGACGCCCGTGGCCGAGAAGATCACGTCCGCCGTCACCATCTCGTCGCGGGTGTAGATGCGGTTCAGGTCGGTGATGCCGGCCTTGGCCGCGCGGCCGCGTTCGTCGTCGTTGCGGAACAGCAGCCGGCCCCACATCTGGCCGCCCATGCATTTCAGGGCCGAGGCCGCCAGCACGCCTTCCGGCGCCCCGCCCGAGCCCATGTACATGTCGATGCCGGTCTTCTCGGGCTCGGCCACGTGCATGACGCCCGCCACGTCACCGTCGGTGATCAGGCGGATCGCGGCGCCCGTCGCGCGGACCTCGGCGATCATCTCCTCGTGGCGCGGACGTTCCAGGATGCAGACGGTGATGTCCTCGGGACGGACGCCGCCCGCCTTGGCCAGTGCATGGACCCGCTCGCTGGGGGACATGTCCAGGCTTACCACGTCCTTGGCATAGCCGGGACCGACCGCCAGCTTGTCCATGTAGACGTCCGGCGCGTGCAGCAGCGTGCCGCGCGGGGCCATGGCGATCACGGTCAGCGCGTTCGGCATGTCCTTGGCCGTCAGGGTGGTGCCTTCCAGCGGGTCCAGCGCGATGTCCACCTCGGGGCCTTCGCCGCTGCCGACCTCCTCGCCGATGTACAGCATCGGCGCCTCGTCGCGTTCGCCTTCGCCGATGACCACGACACCCTTGATGTCGAGCATGTTCAGCTGCTCGCGCATGGCGTTCACGGCGGCCTGGTCGGCGGCCTTCTCGTCACCACGGCCGATCAGCCGCGCCGAGGCGTGGGCTGCCGCCTCGCTGACGCGGGCGAGGCCCAGCGACAGCATCCGGTCGTTGAAGTCGGTGGTAGAGGCGTTCATCGGTGGTTTCCCTCGCTGGCCGTTTGCAGGCGCTCTTAGGCCCGCCCCGGGGTTGCGTCCAGTCTGGGGGCGCTAACAGCCTACAAATGAGGGCAATCAGCCCGCCGACAGCTCCAGCGCCAGGGCGTGGATGCGCGGCACGATGTCGCCAAGCGTCCGGTTGACCAGCCGGTGCTGTTCCACCCGGCCGAGGTCCCGGAAGCGGGGCGAGGCCATGCGGATGCGGAAATGCGTCTGCCCGCCGTCGCGCCATCCGGAATGCCCGCGGTGCTGCTCGCTTTCGTCGATCACCTCCAGCCGCGAAGGCTCCAGCGCTGCCAGCCGCGCCTGCATTTCCTGGGCAATACTCTGCTTCATTTCGGGCTCTCCCCCTTTTTCTTCCGGCGAAAAGCCCTACACTCCCCGTCCCGAGTCGAAAAGCAGGCCCTTCATGTCCAACAGCGACCCGTTTGGTTTTGATATTTCCGCCGCCTCGGACAAGAAGCGGCGGTCCAAGGGTCGCCGCGGCATGTCCGGCGCCTTTGAGACATCGACCCGCAAATGCGACAAGGCCGGCTGCACCCAGCCCGGCCAGTATCGCGCGCCCAAGTCTCCGAAGCATCTGGATGACTACTACTGGTTCTGCAAGGACCACGTGCGCGAGTACAACACCAACTGGAACTACTTCCAGGGCCAGTCCGAGGCCGAGTTTCAGGAGTTCCTGGACAACGCCACCGTGTGGGAGCGTCCGACGCGTCCCTTCGGCCGGGCCACGCAGGAACAGGCCTGGGCGCGCCACGGCGTCGACGACCCGCTCGAGATCCTGGGCGCCAATGGCACCAGCCCCGAGGCGCGCGCCCGCGCGACCCGCAAGCTGCCCCCGACGGAGCGGCGTGCGCTGGAGATTCTGGATGCCAAGGATAGCTGGACCAAGCAGGAAATCCGCAAGCAATACAAGTCGCTGGTCAAGGACCTGCATCCCGACATGAACGGCGGCGACCGTTCGGACGAGGACCGCCTGCAGGAGGTGGTCTGGGCCTGGGACCAGATCAAGGACAGCCGCAGCTTCAAGGACTGAGCGGCGGACCTGCCTGAGACGCCGGACCGGGGCGCTGCCCCGGACCCCGGGATATTTTAGGCGAAGAAGAACAACAGCCGCCGATCGGACGGGAGGGGCGGCCTCCTGCCGCGTCAGTTCCCTCGCTGTCCGGCTGATCCCTGAGCCGGGCGCCGTGATTCTTCCTGACGCAAGTACCCCGGGGTCCGGGGCAGCGCCCCGGTCCGGCCACGACGCGGGCGCGCCATTCACATCGGCGGGACGGATGACCTGTCGGCCTTGCACTGTATGCCCCGGGTGGAGACAAGCGGACCATGACTGCCTTCCTTAATGTCGAGCGCTCGCTGACCGGGCGGCGCTGGTCCGGCCCCGACCCTGCCGAAGAACGGCTGGCCGAGGGCCTTGCGCAATCCGCGGGCCTGCCGCTGCCGGTCGCCCGCATCCTCGCCGCCCGGGGCGTGACCGCCGCCGATGTTCCCGGCCACCTGGAGCCGCGCATGCGCGAGCTGCTTCCCGATCCCCTGCGCCTGCGCGACATGGGGCCCGCGGCCGAGCGGCTGGTGGCTGCCGTCGTGGCGGGTGAGCGCATCGCCGTCTTCGCCGATTACGATGTGGACGGCGGTGCCTCGGCGGCGCTGATCCTGTGCTGGCTGCGCGCGCAAGGCCGCGACGCCACGCTTTATGTCCCCGACCGCATCGATGAAGGCTACGGCCCCAATGTCCCGGCCATCGACCGGCTGGCGCAGGACCACGGCCTGATCATCTGCGTGGACTGCGGCACGCTGAGCCACGAGGCGCTGGAGGCCGCGCGCGGCCGGGCCGACGTGATCGTGCTGGACCATCACCAGGGCGGCGAGACTCTTCCCCCCGCTCTGGCCGTGGTGAACCCCAACCGGGCCGACGAGGATGGCGCCCTTGGCCATCTCTGCGCGGCGGGTGTCGTGTTCCTGACGCTGGTTCAGGCAAACCGCGTCCTGCGCGCGCAGGGGCGGCCCGAGCCCGAACTGATGCCGTTGCTGGACCTGGTGGCGCTGGCGACCGTCGCGGACGTGGCCCCGCTGGTCGGCGTCAACCGCGCCTTCGTGCGGCAGGGGCTTGCCATCATGGCGCGTCGGGCACGGCCGGGGCTGGTGGCGCTGTCGGACGTGGCGCGGCTGGACAGCGCGCCCTCGGCCTTCCACCTGGGCTTCCTGCTGGGGCCGAGGATCAACGCGGGTGGCCGGGTGGGGCGGGCGGACCTTGGCGCGCGCTGCCTCAGCTGCACGGACCCGGCCGAGGCCGGGGCGCTGGCGCAGGAACTGGACGCGCTGAACCGCGACCGCCGCACGATCGAGGGCGCGGTGCGTGAAGCGGCGCTGGCGCAGTCGGAAGCGCGCGCCGACCCGACGCTGTCCTGGGCGGCGGGCGAGGACTGGCACCCCGGCGTCGTGGGGATCGTGGCGGCGAGGCTCAAGGAAGCCACCGGCCGCCCCTCGGTCGTGATCGGCGTCTCGGGCGGAATCGGCAAGGGCTCGGCGCGGTCGGTCCCCGGCGTGGACATCGGCCGTGCGATCCAGCGGCTTGCCGCCGAGGGGCTGATCGTCCGGGGCGGGGGCCACGCGATGGCTGCGGGCCTGACGGTCGATGCGGCCGGCATCCCGGCCGCCATGGCCCGGCTGTCCGAGCTGGTCGCCGGGTCGATGCAGGGGCAGGTGACGGGCGCGCTGCGGATCTCGGGCCTGCTGGACGCCCGCGCCGCCAGCTTCGAGATGATCGAGGCGCTGGACCGCGCCGGTCCCTTCGGCGCGGGCGCGCCTGCGCCCCGCTTCGCCCTGTCCGACCAGATCCTTGAGCAGGTCCAGACCATGGGCGAGGGCCACCTGCGGCTGCGCGCCCGCAGCCCCGGCGCGCCTCCCCTGGACGTGGTTGCCTGGGGGGCGATGCAGGGTCCGCTGGGTCCGGCGCTGCTGGGCGCGCGGGGGCGGCGGTTCCATCTCGCGGGGAAGCTGGAACTGTCCACCTACGGGGGGCGCCAGCGCGTCAGGCTGCGCCTGGACGACGCCGCCGAGCCGGTCTGAGCGGCACAACATCGGGCCTTTCCAAGGATTTGAGAGGAAAGATGAAGAAAAATCACCGGACCCTGATTTTTCCTCTTGCGGCCCTCCGGAGCTTTGCCTAAACACCGCTCCACGCCACGCAGCAAACGCTGCAAGGCGCCAAAGGTGGCCCGTTCGTCTATCGGTTAGGACGTCAGGTTTTCAACCTGAAAAGAGGGGTTCGACTCCCCTACGGGCTGCCACTTTACTTCTCACGTCAAGATAGTTTCCCGCCCTTCGGCGGCCCCGGGCCTATTGCCGACGCGGCCGCGCGCAAGTGGCGTGCTCCTGCTTATTCCAACCGCTGCTCGTAGAGATGATAGGTCACGCGGCTGATGAATGTCGCGAGCCCTGCGCCCGCGCGAGCCAGCCGGGCCATCTCGTCCAGATTCGTGCGTCCCGCCGACAGGACGGAATAGCGGTAGATGCCACCTTCCCGAAAAGCCACGTCGATGTGGTCGCGCCCGATCCGATAGGCGGCGACGCCCGAATCCGGGTTGGGGTAGGGCGTGAAACCTGCGGGCAGGTCAGGCGGCAAAGCCGCGCCCCCGGCCCAGCACCGGGTCGCAGTCGGGCCGGGGCAGGGCGATGGAGGGATCGCCCTCGCCCTCCTGCATGTCGGGGGTGAGGCCGCCGGGATACGCGCCGACCACCGAGAAGTCCTCGCTCTGGCCGCAGTTGCGATGGGCGAGGCCCGCGGGAATCACGACAACATCACCGGCCTCGATCCGGTGGATCTCGCCCTGGGGACCGCCAAGCTGGATGTCGGCCCAGCCGGCATGGCAGCCCAGCACCTCGTGCGTGGTCGCGTGGTAATGGTGCCAGTCATAGACACCGTTGCGCCACGATCCGCTCCAGCCGTTCGCCGCAAAGGTTTCCTCGAACCATTCGGGGCGCGGCTCGCCCGCGCCCTTGTGGATGATCGGGCCGTTCATCGCCGCAGCCGGGCGATCAGGGACGAGGTGTCCCAGCGTCCGCCCCCCATCTGCTGCACGTCCTTGTAGAACTGGTCCACCAGCGCGGTGACGGGCAGGCTGGCACCCGTCTCGTCGGCGGTGGAAAGGCAGATCCCAAGGTCCTTGCGCATCCAGTCCACGGCGAAGCCGAAGTCGAACTTGCCCTCGGCCATGGACTTGTGACGGTTCTGCATCTGCCAGCTTCCGGCCGCGCCCTGGCTGATGACCTCGACCACCTCGGGAATGGACAGGCCCGCGCGCTCGGCGAAGTTCAGCGACTCGGCCAGGCCCTGCACCACCCCGGCAATGGCGATCTGGTTGCACATCTTGGTCAGCTGCCCCGCACCGCTGTCGCCCATCCGGCGGCAGATGCGCGCATAGGCGGCCATGACCGGCTCGGCTGCGGCGTAATCCTCGGGCGAGCCGCCGCACATGATGGACAGCTGGCCGTTCTCGGCCCCGGCCTGGCCGCCCGATACGGGCGCGTCCACGAAGCCGAAGCCTGCGTTACGCGCGACCTGCGACAGTTCGCGCGTGACCTGCGCGGACACGGTGGTGTGATCGACGAAGATCGCGCCCTTTGTCATGCCCGCGAAGGCGCCGTCCTCACCGGTGCAGACCTGCCGCAGATCGTCGTCGTTGCCCACGCAGGCCATTACGAACTCGGCGCCCTTGGCGGCGGCGCGCGGCGTTGTCGCGTGCCGGCCCTTGTGGCGCGTGGACCAGGCCTCGGCCTTGGCCGGGGTGCGGTTGTAGACCGTCACCTCATGCCCCGCGGCAGCCAGGTGGCCTGCCATTGGAAAGCCCATAACGCCCAGTCCCAAGAATGCCACTCGCGCCATCGAATATCTCCCGGTCTGCCGCGTTGAAAAGCCGTCGTGCCTGCCCTATCAGCCATGCACATTCCATTGCCCCCGTGCCCCGGTCAACCGGCGGCCCTCGTTTTCAAGGACCTCCGCCCCTCATGCTCTCGCTGTTTCGCTGGCTGGTCCGGCTGACCATCGGCCTGATGATCGGCTTCGTCGGGGCGGCGGTGCTGGCCTGGTATTTCGCCGTCCGCTCGCTGCCGGACTATGACGCCCAACTGGCGTTGCCGGGGATCGAGCAGCGGGTCGAGATCGTCCGCACGACCGAGAACGTCCCCCACATCCTGGCCACGACCGATCACGACGCCTTCTTCGCGCTGGGATTTGCCCATGCGCAGGACCGCTTGTTCCAGATGGTCGTTCTGCGGCGCGCGGCGCAGGGGCGGCTGGCCGAGATGTTCGGCGAACGCGCCTATGCGGCCGACGACCTTTCCCGCCGGCTGGGGCTGTGGCGGAACGCCGAGGCGTCGCTGGAGGCACAGGACGAGCCGACCCGCGCCGCGCTGCAGGCCTATGCGGACGGGGTGAATGCCTGGGTCGAGCAGGTGAACAAGGGCGCCCTGGGACGAGGCGCGCCCGAGTTCTTCCTGCTGCCCGGCGACATCGCCTATTGGCAGCCTGCGGATTCGCTGGCGATCCTGAAGCTGGTGGCGGCAGGGGCCTCGGGGCAGGTCGCGGCCGAGGTGACGCGGGCGCGCGTCTCGCTGGCGGTGCCTGAGCGGGCAGGCGATCTGACGGGCGGCGTGGGCGAGCCGCCGCTGCCGCCCTATGCGTCGCTGTTCGGCGGGGGCGCGCGCTTCGTGACCCCGGCCGAGGAAGCGGCGCCGGACTGGTTCGCGTCGCTGGTGGGCTACGTGGGCGTGGGGCGCGGCGCCACCGCCAACGCCTTCGCCGCCGCGCCCGAGCGCACGGCCGCAGGCGCACCGCTGCTGGCCAACGACCCCCATGTCGCGCTGACGACGCCGTCGCTGTGGTACCTGGCGCGGATGGACCTGCAGGCGGGCAGCGTCATCGGCGGGACGATCCCCGGCATTCCCGCGATCCTGACGGGACGCAATCCCGGCCTTGCTTGGGGGCTGACGCCCGCCTGGGTGGACGACCAGGACATCGTGATGGAGGAGGTCCAGCCCGGCGCCCCCGACCGCTACCTGGCCGACGGGGGCTGGCGCGACTTTGCCACGCGGCAGGAGGTGATCCGCGTGCTGGACGCCGAGGACCGCCGCATCACCCTGCGCGAAAGCGACGCGGGCCCCGTCATTCCGCCTGCGCACCTGGGCCTGGCCGAGGTGACGCCCGCCGGCTACGTTCCCTCGCTGCGCTGGACCGGCCTGTCCGAACAGGACACGACCATGACCGCCCTGATCGCGTTGATGCAGTCCACCGATCGCGGACAGGCGCAGCGGGCCGTCGCCGGCATCGTGGCCCCGGCGGTCGAGGTCACGCTGGCAGATGCCAAGGGCGTGGCGCAGGTGCTGGCAGGAACGATCCCGCGCCGCCCGGCGGATCATCCCACGGGCGGCCGGATGCCTGCGCCGGGCCGCGACGCGCGCGCCCGCTGGCTCGAGCCGCTGCCATCCGACGCCCCGCTGCGCGTGACCTCACCCCTGCAGGGCATCGTGGCCGCCACTGGCGCCGAAACGGCGGTGGGTGCCGGAACGGCGCTGATCCCGCCGCCCGCCCAGCCAACGGTGCCGGCCGCCGGGGTGGCGGTGGTTCCGATCGCGGCGGGCGTTCCCTCGCAGGAGCCGCAGGCCGGCCCTGCCGGGAGCGCGGCCGGTTCCGATGCCGCGACGCCCGAGATCGCGCCCCCGGTCCCCGAAAGCCTCGGCCATGACCGCGACGATCCGCTGCGGCTGTCGCGGCTGTCGCGCCTGCTGGCCCTGCGCGAGATCCACTCGCGCGACAGCTTCATCGATGCGCAGCTCGACACCGTCAGCCCGGCGGCCCGCGCGCTTCTGCCGCTGGTGGGGGCGAACCTGTGGTTCACGGGCGAGCCCGCCGCCCCGGGCACGCCCGAGCGGCAGCGGCAGGACGCCCTGGCGCTGCTGGCCGAATGGGACGGCAACATGGGCGAGCATCTGCCCGAGCCGCTGATCTATTCCGCCTGGATGCGCCGCCTTCAGGAACGGCTGACGCATGACGAGCTTGGCGGTCTGGCGACCCAACTGGCGGGTCGCCTGCGCCCCGCCTTCATCGAGCGTGTCTTCCGCAATACCGACGGTGCCGCCGCCTGGTGCGACGTGGTCCAGTCGGCCCCGGTCGAGGACTGCGCCACCATTGCCCGGCAGGCGCTGGACGCGGCCCTGATCGACCTTTCGGCGCGCTTCGGCCCGGATGTCGAAAGCTGGCGCTGGGGCGATGCGCATGTCGCGCGCCACGACCATCCCGCACTGGGGCGGATGCCGATCCTGAACTGGGTCGTCAGCCTGGTGCAACCCACCTCGGGCGACGGCTCCAGCATCGCGCGCGCACCGGTTCTGGGCGCCGAGGAAAACCCCTGGGCCGCCGTCGGAGGCGCGGGTTATCGCGGCGTCTATGATCTTGCGGACCCGGACAGCTCGGTCTTCGTGATCGCCACGGGACAGTCCGGGCATCCCCTGTCGCGCCATTACGACGACCTGTCCGAACGCTGGCGGCGCGGCGAATACGTGACGATGTCGCTGGACCCGACGCTTGCCCGCGCGGGCGCACGGGGGATCACGGTGCTGTCCCCGGCCGAGTAGAAGGAAGCCCCCGCATGCCGGGATGGCCCGGCATCGGCGGCCCGGGACGGAAAAAGGCCCGCGCGGATGTTTCCGGCGGGCCTTTCTGCTGACGTTCCGAGGGGATCAGACGGCCTTCTTCAAAGCCTCGACCAGGTCCGTGCGTTCCCAGCTGAAACCGCCGTCCGCTTCGGGCTTGCGGCCGAAATGGCCATAGGCCGCGGTGCGGCGATAGATCGGCTTGCACAGGTCCAGCTGGTCGCGGATGCCCTGGGGCGTCAGCTCCATGACCTCGGCCACGGCCTTCTCGATCTGCGCGTCGGGCACCTTCCCGGTGCCGAAGGTGTCGGCATAGATGGACAGGGGCCGCGCCACGCCAATGGCATAGCTCAGCTGGATCACGCAGCGATCGGCAAGGCCCGCCGCCACGACGTTCTTCGCCAGGTAGCGCGCCGCATAGGCGGCCGAGCGGTCGACCTTGGTCGGGTCCTTGCCCGAGAAGGCGCCGCCGCCATGCGGTGCCGCGCCGCCATAGGTGTCCACGATGATCTTGCGCCCCGTCAGTCCCGCGTCCCCGTCAGGGCCGCCGATGACGAACTTGCCGGTCGGATTGACGTGCCAGACCGTGTTCCCGGTCAGCCAGCCCTGCGGCAGCACCTCGCGCACATAGGGTTCCACGATGGCGCGGATGTCGTCCGAGGTCTGCGCCTCGTCCTTGTGCTGGTGGCTGACGACGATCTGCGTGACCTCGACGGGCTTGCCGTCCTCGTAGCGCAGGGACAGCTGCGACTTGGCATCGGGGCCGAGCGTCGGTTCCGCGCCTGACTTCCGGGCCTCGGCCAGACGGCGCAGGATCGCGTGCGAATACTGGATCGGCGCGGGCATCAGCTCGGGCGTCTCGTTCACGGCATAGCCGAACATGATCCCTTGGTCGCCGGCGCCGCCGTTGCCCACGCCCTGCCAGATATGGGCCGACTGCTGGTGCAGGAAGTTCAGCACGTGGCAGGTGTTCCAGTGGAACTTCTCCTGCTCGTAGCCGATGTCGCGGATCACGGCGCGGGCGATCTCGGGCACGTCGCCCATCACCTGCGCCAGCCGGGCCTCGTCCTTGAGGCCGATCTCGCCGCCGATCACGACCGTCGCGGTGGTGGCGAAGGCCTCGCAGGCGACGCGGGCGGCGGGTTCCTCGGCCAGCAGCGCGTCAAGAACCGCGTCAGAAATCTGGTCGCACAGTTTATCAGGATGCCCTTCCGAGACGGACTCGGAGGTGAAGACGTAGTTCTGACGGGACATGATCGCTCCATTGGGTTCAAGACCGCGCCACGCCAGGAAGCCGTTGTGGGGGTCAGGAACTGGCCTACGCGAGTGGCCCTTTCACGTCAATGTCTTGCGCCTGCGGCCAAATGCCAGCACAGCCAGCGCCGCGGCCATCAGCCCCAGCATCGGCGCATCGCCCCAGCGCCACCACAGCGTCGGGGGCAGGGCGCCGGGCAGGCGTGCATCGATCACGCCCGCCTGGTTCAGCGGCAGGGTGGCGCGGATGCGGCCCTGCGCGTCGATGGCCGCCGAGACACCGGTGTTGGCCGCGCGCAGGACCGGCAGCCCCGACTGCATCGCCCGCAGCCGCGCCTGCGCGAGGTGCTGGTAGGGGCCCGACCAGGTGCCGAACCAGGCGTCGTTGGTGATCTGCAGGATCCAGGCCGGGCGTTCGGCGCGGATCAGGTGGCGCTCGAAGATCGCCTCGTAGCAGATCATCGGCTGGAAGGGGGGCAGTCCCTCCAGCTTCAGGACCTGCGGACCGGGGCCCGAGCTGTAGCCGTTGCCATGTTGCGCCGCGAAGGCGGTGATGCCGAAGCGCGCCAGCGCATCGCCCCAGGGGATGTATTCGCCAAAGGGAACCAGGTGGAACTTGTCGTAAACCGTTCCGATGCGGGCATCGGCGGTGAATTCGGCCAGGCTGTTGAACCAGGCGGCGCCCTCGCTGCGCTGGATGCCGGTGATCGTGGGCGCGCCCGAGGACAGCGCAATGTCGGCCAGCACGGGCCCGGCGTCCTCCAGCAGGAAGGGCACGGCCGTTTCGGGCCAGACCACCGCGTCGGGGAAGCCGATCCCCATTTCCGGCTTCAGCGGCAGGGCCGAGAGCTCCGTCAGGCGCTGGTAGAAGACGGGCGCCCACTCGGGGCTCCACTTGAGGGTCTGGTCGGCGTTCGGCTGCACAAGGCGGATGATCTCGGGCCGGTCAGGCGGCAGCGGCTGGTCCAGCCGGGCGAGCCCCGCAAACCATGCGGCGGCGACCAGCATGGCCGCGCTGGCCAGCCCGTGCAGGGGGCGGCGATCTGCCGCGCCAAGGGCAAGCAGCAGCGCCGCCGCCAGCGTCAGCGCCGAAAGACCCATCGCCCCGAACCAGGCGGCAAGTTGCCCCGCTGGCGTGTCGATCCACACATGGCCCGTCAAAGCCCAGGGAAAGCCGGTGAAGATCCAGCCTCGCAGCCAGTCCGAGATCAGGAGGGCCAGCGCGACCGCGCCGAGGCGGCTGCGCGCGTCCCAGCCCAGCCGATGCGCGGCCCAGGACGGAATGGCCCAGAACAGCCCGCCGCCCGCCGCCGTCAGCACGAGGGCAAAGGGGGACATCCAGCCATAGATCTCGGCTTCCACAAGGAAGGGCTGGATGATCCAGAACAGCGCCAGCGCGAAATGCCCGGTGCCGATGACCAGCGCCTGCAGCGCGGCGGCGCGGGCCGAGGGCGCCCGGCCCACGCGCCACAGCGTTGCCGCCAGCGCCAGCACCGTCAGCGGCCACAGCCCCCAAGGGGCCTGGCCCAGGGCGGCGGCAAGGCCGATGGTGATATCCGCCGCGATCCAGCCGAGCGCGCCGCGCCGGGCGAGGCGCGGCCGCGGGGGGGCAAGCGACGCCTCGGCCGGGCGCATGGCCGGGATCAGGCGCCTTCGGCGCCGTTCACCGCGACGGCGGGCTCGGCGTCCCGCGCGGCATCAGCCTCGGCCTCGGTGCCGGAACGGTCGTCCCCGGCCACGGGCAGGGCAGCGTCCGCCTGGGCGTGATCGTTGCGCTCGGCGGCTGCGTCCGGTTCGGAACGGTCGTCCTGGGGGACATCCGCCTCGATCCCGGCAACGGCCTCCGACGCGGATTCCGGGGCGCCGGCGCGGGTTGCCTCGCTGCCCTCCGCCGCCTGAGCGGCAGTTTCGCCCGCGGAAGCCGTGGCCTCGTCCGCCTGAGCGGCCGCGGCATCGGCGCCGCCGCTTTCGGCCTCGGACCCGGCGGGAGCTTGCGGCATCGCGTTCCCGTCCGCCTCAGGTGCCACCGGCTCGGCCTGAGCGGCCTCGACGGCGCTTTCCTTTGCCTCCTTGGCGGGGGACTTGCGGCGCGTGCGGGTCGTGCGCTTCTTGGCGGCAGGCTTCTCGGCCTGCGCTTCGGGCGCGGGCTCTGCAGCAGCCTCGACCTCGGCCACCGCCGCATCGCCCGAAGGCGCAGCCTCAGCCTGTCCGGCAACCGTCTCGGCCTCCGCCACCGCGCGGGTCGAGCGGCTGCGGCGCGTACGGGTCCGCTTCTGGGGCGCTTCAGCCTCGGGGGCCTCGGCCTGCGGGGTTTCGGCAACGGCAACGGCAACAGGTTCCGCTGCGGGCGCTTCGGCCTTCGGCTCGTCGCGCGCAGGCTCGAGCGGCGCGGGCTTGTTGGCGTTCGCGGCCATGCGCGCTTCGGTCACGGCCAACGCGTCGCTGAAGCTGGTCAGCAGGAAGTCGGGAGTGTGGTCGCCCATGCCGACCACCGAGGGCCCCCGGTCGCGGTCGCGATAACGCTCGCGCCGGTCGTCGCGGCGGTCATCACGCCCGTTGTCACGGCGCTCATCGCGGCGTTCGGACGGACGCTCCTGGCGTTCCTCGGCGCGACCATTGCGTGCGGCGCCGCCATTCGACGCGCGCGGCTCGGGGGCACGTTCGGACGTGCGCTTTTCCTCGACGACCACCTCGGCTGCCTCCACCGGTTCTTTCACGGATTCCTCGCGCAGCGGACTGCGGCGCGAACGGGTGCGGGTCGGCGCGCCGCGCGAATTGCCGCGCTCGGACGCAGGCCGCGGCGGCTTCTGCGCCGCATCGGACAGGCGGAAACCTTCGGGCGCACTGGCGCGGGGCAGGGTCTGCTTCACCAGGTTCTCGATGGCGGAAAGGTACTTCTCGTCCGACGGCGTGGCGATCGAGATGGCCGTTCCCTCGCGCCCGGCACGGCCGGTGCGGCCGATGCGGTGGACATAGTCCTCGGCATGGCTGGGCAGGTCGAAGTTGAAGACATGGCTGACCGCCGGAATGTCGAGCCCGCGCGCAGCCACGTCCGAGGCCACGAGGAAGCGCAGCGTGCCTTCGCGGAAGCCGTCCAGCGTGGCCATGCGGACGCGCTGGTCCAGGTCGCCGTGGATGGGCGCCGCGTCATAGCCATGCGCCTTCAGCGACTTGGCGACGATGTCCACGTCCGTCTTGCGGTTGCAGAAGATGATGGCGTTCTTCAGCCCCTCTCCTTCCGAGTCGATCAGCGCGCGCAGCAGCTCGCGCTTCTGCTTGGCGGTCTGGTCCCTGCGGGTGGGGGTCAGTTCCACCAGCCGCTGGGTGATCGTCTCGCTGGTCGTGGCCTGGCGCGCGACCTCGATCCGCTCGGGCGCGTGCAGGAAGGTGTCGGTGATCCGCTCGATCTCGGGCGCCATGGTGGCCGAGAAGAACAGCGTCTGCCGGGTGAAGGGGGTCAGCTGGAAGATCCGCTCGATGTCGGGGATGAAGCCCATGTCCAGCATCCGGTCGGCCTCGTCCACGACCATGATCTGCACGCCCGTCAGCAGCAGCTTGCCGCGCTCGAAGTGGTCGAGAAGGCGGCCGGGCGTCGCGATCAGCACGTCCACGCCGCGGTCGATCAGCTTGTCCTGCTCGCCGAAGGACACGCCGCCGATCAGCAGCGCCTTGGTCAGCTTGGTGTGCTTGGCATAGGTGTCGAAGTTCTCGGCCACCTGCGCGGCCAGTTCCCGCGTCGGCGCCAGCACGAGGCTGCGCGGCATCCGCGCCCGCGCCCGGCCGCGCCCCAGCAGGGTGATCATCGGCAGGGTGAAGCTGGCGGTCTTGCCGGTGCCGGTCTGGGCGATGCCCAGCACGTCGCGGCCTTCCAGCGCCGGGGGAATGGCGCCCGCCTGGATGGGGGTAGGGGTCTCATAGCCCGCTTCGGCAATCGCCTGCAGAACCTTGGGGTCGAGCTTGAGATCGGAGAATTTCGTCATCGGGGTCTTTCGAAAGGAGGTGTCGCTGTCCGACGCGCGAAATCGCGCGATAAGCGGGACGCGGCCTTCCATGCGCCCCTCGGTCGCCCGCCGGATGCGGGCCCCGCGCCCCTACAGCAGAACGTGCCGCAGGTCAATGAAAAGCGCGTGCAGATGAAGGTGGGAGCGCCCCGCAACCGTTTCAAGTTGCGCCGGAACATCGCGCCCTTGGTTGCGGCGGACCGGCCGCTTCGCTATCGCAGGGTGGACAGGATGAGAGAGACATGAACATCTTCGCAGACATCCGCGCCCTGGTGATCCGCGCGCTGACCGACCTGACCGAAGCGGGCCAATTGCCCGGCAACCTCGATTTCACCGCCGTCGCGGTCGAGCCTCCGCGCGACGCCGCCCATGGCGACATGGCCACGAATGCCGCGATGGTGCTGGCCAAGCCCGCGGGCATGAAGCCGCGCGAGATCGCCGACCTGCTGGCCGCCCGCCTGACGGGCGATCCCCGCGTCGCAAGCGCCGAGGTCGCGGGGCCGGGCTTCCTGAACCTGCGCCTTGCCCCCGGCATCTGGGCCGAGGTGCTGCGCGCGGCACTCTCTGCCCCCGAAAGCTATGGCCGCGTCCCGGCCGGGCAGGGCGAAAGGATCAACGTCGAGTTCGTCAGCGCCAACCCCACCGGGCCGATGCACGTCGGCCATATGCGCGGCGCGGTCTTCGGCGACGCCCTGGCGAACCTTTTGCAGTTCGCGGGCGAGGACGTCACCCGCGAATACTACATCAACGACGGCGGGGCGCAGGTCGACGTGCTGGCGCGCTCGGCTTACGAACGCTACCGCGAGGCGCACGGGCTGGAGCCCCAGATCGTCGAGGGCCTTTATCCCGGCGACTACCTGATCCCCGTGGGCGAGGCGCTGAAGGCGCGCTATGGCGACAGCCTGCTCGACAAGCCGGAATCGGAGTGGCTGGCCGAGGTCCGCGAGTTCGCCACCGACGCCATGATGCAGATGATCCGCGAAGACCTGGACCTGCTGGGCGTCCGCATGGATGTCTATTCCTCGGAAAAGGCGCTTTACGGCACCGGCCGGATCGAGGCCGCCATTGACCGCCTGCGCGCCGAGGGCCTGATCTACGAGGGCGTGCTTGAACCTCCGAAGGGCAAGACCCCCGAGGACTGGGAGCCGCGCGAGCAGACGCTGTTCCGCTCGACCGCGCATGGCGACGACGTGGACCGGCCGGTCAAGAAGTCGGACGGCTCCTGGACCTATTTCGCCCCCGACATCGCCTATCACTGGGACAAGATCGACCGCGGCTATGACGCGCTGATCGACATCTTCGGCGCCGACCACGGCGGCTATGTCAAGCGGATGCAGGCGGCGGTTTCGGCCCTGTCGGGCGGGCGCGTGCCGCTGGACGTCAAGCTGATCCAGCTGGTCAAGCTGTTCAAGAACGGCGAGCCCTTCAAGATGTCCAAGCGCGCGGGCACCTTTGTCACCCTGCGCGACGTGGTGGAACAGGCGGGCCGCGACGTCACCCGGTTCCACATGCTCACGCGCAAGAACGACGCGGCGCTGGACTTCGACTTCGACAAGGTGCTGGAACAGTCCAAGGACAATCCCGTCTGGTACGTCCAGTACGCCAGCGCCCGCATCAACAGCGTGCTGCGCCGGGCCGAGGAGATGGGCGCGGACATTTCCGACACGGCGCTGGCGCAGGCGGACCTCGCTTCCCTGGATCATCCGGCGCAACTGGCGCTGGCCCGCCGCATCTCGGAATGGCCCCGCACGGTGGAAATCGCGGCCCGCGCGCATGAGCCGCACCGGATCGCCTTCTTCCTCTACGACCTCGCCTCGGACCTGCACGCGTTGTGGAATCGCGGCAACGACGAGACCACGCTGCGTTTCGTCCAGGATGGTGACATCGCCGCAACATCGGCGAAAATTGCACTTGCCCGTGCGGTCGGCGTTGTCATTTCAGCGGGTTTGGGTATCTTGGGCGTCACTCCGGCAAAGGAAATGCGCTGACCAAGACGCACCCGGCCAAGGAGTGACGAGCGGTCAACGAAAGCCGGGCCATAACCGGTGGACAGGCAGGACAGGATACGATGACGGTGGTGGATTTCCGCTCCGGCGGGTACGACGACTCGCGCGGGTCTTACGGGCACGGCGACACGGACATTCCCTACAGGGCGCATGACTGGCACGCCGAGGACTGGGACGAGGCGCGCTTCGAGGCCCAGCCGGACGTCGGCCGCCTGTCCGATCGAACCGGCGTCCTTGGCCGCGTCGCGCGGCTGACCCACTATCTCGGCGCGCTGGTTTCGGTCGTGCTGATGTTCGCCCTGGCCGTCTGGGGCTATCAGCTGGTCGTCCGCGACGTGTCGGGTGTCCCCGTCATCCGCGCGGTCGAGGGCGAGGCCCGGATCGCGCCCCAGGAACCCGGCGGGATGCTGTCGGACCGCGAAGGCCTGGCCGTCAACGACGTCGCCGCCGGCACCGAAAGCGCCCCGGTCGAGCGTGTCGCCATCGCTCCGGCGCCCACCGCGCTGGACGGGCAGGATGTGGCCATGGGCGAGCTTGGCGCCACCGCGCGCGAGCCTGCCACCATCGACGAGGTCGTCGAACCCGCCGGTGCCCCGGCCATCGCCATGACCGACGCCGAAACCGCGCGGCAGGCCGTCCTGGAAGCCGAGGCCGAGGCCGCCGCCATGGCCACGGGCGTGCCCGCCGTGGCACCCGGCGAGGCCGACAGCGTCTCGATCGCCGAAGCCGTCACGGACACGAACGGCCAGCCTGCGATGGATACCGCCATCACCGCGGCCCTGGCCGAGGCGGGCGCCGCCCCCGCTGTCGCCGACGCCAGCCGTCCGCTGCCGCGTCCGCGCCGCATCGCCGCGGTGGCCCCGTCCGTCGCCGAGCCTGCCGCAGCCGAGACCGTTGTCACCGACGCCGCGCCTGCTGCCGAGGCGCCTGTTGAGACCCCGGCGGTGAAGGTCGCCTCGGGTGCGCCCCTGGTCCAGATCGGCGCCTTCGACAGCGGCGCCATCGCCGAAAGCGAGTGGAGCCGGATCTCGGGCCGCTACGGTGACCTGTTCGCGGGCAAGGCCCCGGTGGTCCAGCCGCACAAGGCGGGCGGCCGCACCTTCTATCGCCTGCGCATCGCCGGCTTCGAATCCCGCGACGAGGCGCGCAAGTTCTGCGCCGCCCTGATCGCTGCCGGCAACGACTGCATCCCCGCAGCGGCGCAGTGACCGGCACGACGGCTCCTGGCCCCGCGATCACGACAGCCCCGTCCGTCCAGGCCGGGGCTTCGTCGTCCGCAAACCACGGCGCGACGATCCTCGGGGTCGAGGGCCTGTCGCTTTCGCCCGACGAGCGCGCCTTCCTGCGCGAGGCGGACCCCTGGGGCTTCATCCTCTTCGCCCGCAATGTGGACAATCCCGACCAGCTGCGGCGCCTGACCTCGGATCTGCGCGCGGCGGTGGGCCGGGACGCGATGGTGATGGTCGATCAGGAAGGCGGCCGCGTCCAGCGCCTGCGCCCGCCGCACTGGACCGATTGGCCCGCCGCCATGGACAGCGCCGCCGACGGTGCCCACGCCGTGCGCCTGCGGCACCGCCTGATGGGGCAGGAACTGCGCGCCGTGGGCATCGACGCGGATGCCGCGCCCTGCCTCGATGTCGCGGACGAGGCGACCCATCCCTTTCTGCGCAACCGCTGTTTCGGCACGGATGCCGAAACCGTGGCCCTGATGGGCCGGGCAGCGGCAGAGGGGCTGCTGGCTGCCGGAGTGCTGCCCATCGTCAAGCACATGCCCGGACACGGCCGGACGCGGGTGGACAGCCACCATGACCTGCCGGTGCTGGACATGGCGGTGGACGACCTCGACGGCAGCGACTTTGCCCCCTTCCGCGCGCTGAACGACCTGCCCCTGGGGATGACCGCGCATATCCGGCTGACGCAACTGGACGACCGCCCCGCGACAGCCTCGCCCGCCGTGATCCGGCTGATCCGAGAGCGCATCGGCTTCCGGGGCCTGCTCATGAGCGATGACATCGGCATGAACGCGCTGAGCGGCACCCCCGCCGAGCGCGCCGGCGCCGCAATCGCCGCGGGCTGCGATCTGGTGCTGGCCTGCAATCTCACCCGTGCCGAGTTCGCCCAGGTCGTCGAGGCCGCCGCCCGCATGAGCCCCGAGGCGCAGGCCCGCGCCGATGCAGCGCTGGCCCGCCGGGGCGCGCCCGATCAGGCCGACGCCGCCGGCCTGCGTGCCGAACTCGCCGCGCTTCTCGCTGGCTGAGGCCCGGAAGGCTTCTTCTTCGCCCAAATATCCCGGGGTGAGCGCCGCAGGCGCGAGGGGCGGCGCCCCTCGCTACGCCAGCCACTCCCGCGCGAGCGCTGGCAGGTCCGCGAACCGGTCCAGCACATGATCCGGCGCAAGCCGCGAGATGCCTGCGCCTTCCGGTCCGAAGCCGATCAGGGACACGCGCACGCCCGCAGCCCGTGCAGTCTTCACGTCCGTCTCGGTATCGCCCAGCAGGAAGGACCGGGCGACCTCTCCGCCTGCCTGCGCGACAGCGGCGCGATAGGGTCGCGGGTCGGGCTTGCGGACGGGCAGGCTGTCCGCCGCGATCATGCCCTTGAAATGTTCACGCACATTCAAGGCTGACAGGAGTTTCTCGGCCAGCGTCAATGGCTTGTTCGTGCAGACCGCCAGCTGGAAGCCGTCTGCGGCCAAGGCGTGCAGCGCAGCCTCGACCCCGTCGTAAAGCCGGGTGCTGTCGGCCAGACAGTCGTCGTAAAAGGACAGCAGCCGGGGGAAGTCCACCTCCTCGGCGTCCGGCGGCAGCAGCGTGTCGGCGGGCACCCTCGCATAGCCCGCGCGCAGCATGGCGCGGCCCCCGTGGAACGCGATGCCCGCATCGGCGGCCGGGTCTAGCAGCCGCCCCAAGGCACGGCTTTCGAAACAGGCGTTGGCGGCGGCGATCAGGTCCGCTGCGGTGTCGGCCAGCGTGCCGTCCAGATCAAAGACCACCGTGCCGCGATCCATGCCCATGTTCCGTAACCTTTCGACAAATTCTGTGACCGGGCGCACCCTTCCGTCTTGCAGCGCGCCTAGCTAGAACACGGGCAAAGATCAATGAACGGGCGGGACAGGCGGATGACGGATCAGGCGGTGGCGCTGGTGGTGCTGGCGGCGGGGCAGGGCAGCCGGATGCTGTCGGACCTGCCCAAGGTGCTGCACCGGCTCGGGGGCGTGCCGCTGGTGGGCCATGCGCTGGCCGCAGGCCGCAGCCTTGATCCAGAACGGGTAATCGTCGTCGCGGGACATGGCGCCGATGCGGTCGGGAAGGCGGTCGCGAAGCTGGACCCCGAGGCGCAGATCGCGCTGCAGGAACAGCAGCTCGGGACGGGCCATGCCGTCGCGCAGGCCCTGCCGCTGTTGGACGGTTTCGAGGGCAAGGTCGTGGTGCTGTACGGCGACACGCCCTTCATCGGCGCGGATACGCTCGCCGCGCTGGTCAGCCATCCGGCGGACGTGGTCGTTCTGGGCTTCGAGGCCGCCGATCCGGGCCGTTACGGCCGCCTGGTGGTGCGGGGCGACAAGCTGGACCGCATCGTCGAGTACAAGGACGCCGACGAGGCGACGCGGGCCATCGCGCTCTGCAACTCGGGCGTGATGGCGGCCGACGCGGGGCTGCTGCGGGACCTCGTGGGCCGCCTGGGCAACGAAAATGCCGCGGGGGAATACTACCTGACCGATGTCGTGGGTCTGGCGCGTCAGGAAGGCCGCAGCGCCGCCGTCGTCACCTGCGACGAGGCCGAGACGCTCGGCATCAACACGCGGACCGAGCTGGCCGCCGCCGAGGCCGCGTTCCAGGCCCGTCGCCGAGACGAGATGCTCGAGAACGGCGTGACGATGGCCGACCCCGCGACGGTCTGGTTTTCGCTCGACACCTTCATCGGCCGCGACGCGATCCTTGGGCAAAACGTGGTCTTCGGCCCCGGCGTCACCGTCGAAAGCGGGGCCGAGATCCTGCCCTTCTGCCATCTCGAGGGCTGCCACGTCAGCGCCGGCGCGACTGTCGGTCCCTTCACCCGCCTGCGGCCCGGGGCGGAACTGGGCGGCGATGTCCATGTCGGGAACTTCGTCGAGATCAAGAACTCGGTGCTGGCCGAGGGGGTGAAGGTCGGCCACCTGACCTACCTTGGCGATGCCGAGGTGGGCGAGCGCACGAACATCGGCGCGGGCACCGTCACCTGCAACTATGACGGCGTCGGCAAGCACCGCACGGTGATCGGGGCCGAGGCCTTCATCGGCTCGGACACGATGCTGGTCGCGCCGGTCAAGGTCGGCAACCGGGCCATGACGGGCTCGGGGTCGGTCATCACCCAGGACGTGCCGGACGAGGCACTGGGGCTGGGCCGCGCCCGCCAGGTGACCAAGGCGGGGCTGGCGAAACGGATCATGCAGGCGCTGCGGGCGGCGAAGGGAAAAGCGTAAGATGTGCGGAATCATCGGGATACTGGGCAAGAACCAGGTGGCGCCGCAACTGGTCGAGGCGCTGAAACGGCTGGAATACCGCGGCTATGACAGCGCGGGCGTGGCGACCGTGGACGGCGAGGGCCGGCTGGACCGCCGCCGCGCCGTCGGCAAGCTGGTGAACCTGTCCGACCTGCTGGTGCTGGACCCGCTGGAAGGCCGGGCAGGGATCGGACATACCCGTTGGGCCACCCACGGTGCCGCCACCCAGGGCAATGCGCACCCCCACCGGCATGGCCCGGTGGCGGTTGTTCACAACGGCATCATCGAGAATTTCCGCGAACTGCGCACCTGCCTCGCCGCCAACGGCATCGCCGCCCAGACCGAAACCGACACCGAAACCGTGGCCCTGCTTACCGGGCTGCACATGGCGCAGGGGATGGACCCGGTGCAGGCCGTGCGCGCGACGCTGGCGCGGCTGCAGGGGGCCTTTGCCCTGGCCTTCCTGTTCGAAGGCGAGGGCGACCTGATGATCGGTGCCCGCAAGGGCAGCCCACTGGCGCTGGGGCACGGGGACGGCGAGATGTTCCTCGGCTCGGACGCCATCGCGCTGGCGCCCTTTACCGACCGCATCACCTATCTGGAAGACGGCGATCACGTCGTCATCACGCGTGACGGCGCGGCGATCTTCGACGCGGAGGGACAGCAGACCAACCGCGAAACGGCGCGGATCGACGTGGGTGCGACCGCCATCGACAAGGGCGGCTACCGGCACTTCATGGCGAAGGAGATTGCCCAGCAGCCGGTCGTCCTTGGCGACGCGCTGAGCCACTACATCAAGGACGGGCGGATCGTGCTGCCCGAGGCGGTCGATTTCCGCGACGTGGACCGGCTGACGCTGGTCGGCTGCGGCACCGCCTATTACGCGGCCTATGTGGCTAAATACTGGTTCGAGCGGCTGGCGGGCCTGCCCTGCGACGTCGATGTGGCGTCCGAGTTCCGTTACCGCGAGCCGCCCCTGTCGCCCCGCAGTTGGGCCCTTTTCGTCAGCCAGTCGGGCGAGACGGCGGACACGCTGGCCGCGCTGCATTACTGCAAGGACAAGGTGGCCAAGACGGTGGGCGTGGTGAACGTCGGCACCTCGGCCATCGCGCGGGATGCGGACATCGCCCTGCCAATCCTGGCGGGGGTCGAGGTGGGCGTCGCCTCGACCAAGGCCTTCACCTGCCAGTTGGCAGTGCTGGCCGTGCTGGCGCTGAAGGCCGCCGCCGACCGCGGCGTGATGTCCCCGGCGGAACTCTCGGCGCAGATCCGGGATCTGACCTCGGTCCCCTCGCTGGTCAGCCAGGCCGTCGGTGCCGGCGATGACTGCCGCCGCTTGGCCGACTGGCTGTCCGAAGCGCAGGACGTGCTGTTCCTCGGCCGCGGGGCGCTGTTCCCGATCGCGCTGGAAGGCGCGTTGAAACTGAAGGAAATCAGCTACATCCACGCGGAAGGTTATGCGTCGGGTGAACTCAAGCACGGACCCATCGCGCTGATCGACCGCAACGTGCCCGTGGTGGTGATCGCGCCCACCGACCCGCTGTTCGACAAGACCGTGTCGAACATGCAGGAGGTCATGGCGCGTCACGGTCAGGTGCTGCTGGTGTCCGACGCCGAGGGAGTCGAGGCGGGCGGCGAGGGCGCCCATGCGGTGCTGACGATGCCCTCGGGCGGCGGCGCCTTTGCCCCGATCATCTACGCAATCCCGATGCAGTTCCTCGCCTATCACACGGCGTTCGCCAAGGGGACGGACGTGGACCAGCCCCGTAACCTCGCCAAGTCGGTGACAGTCGAGTGATCGCCGCCTGATTCCGGCGGGCGTGCGGCAACCTTTGCACGCCGGCCGGGTTCATCCGGCATGAGCGACACGATCATCGACACGATCCACGAGGCCGACGTCGCCCTGTCCGTCGAGGCGGGGCAACTGCGCGACCATCCTGCTGTCGAAGCCCTGGGCTTTCTCAGCGAGATCAGCGACCAGCCTCCGGCCTTCACGCTGGCGGCAGCGGCGACCGTCGCGGGACTTCTGACCCGCCAGCCGCGGCTTGCCGAAGGGGGGGCGAGGGCGCTTGCCTCGCTATGGCTCGCCACGCAGATCAAGGGGCGGATCAAGTCGGCAGTCGTGCGCACCCGTCCCAACAAGCTGCTGGACGAGGGGCATTACGAAACCGGCCTCAACGGCCCGGACGAGCATGACTTCAATTCCTTCCCCTCCGGCCATACCGCCGATGCGGTTGCGGGTGCCCGCGCCATCGGCCGCGTGGCGCCGGGCGCCCAAGGCGCGCTGCTTGCGGCGGCAGGCGTGGTCGGGCTTGTCCAGGTGCCGCGCGCCAAGCACCACCTGACGGATGTCGTGGCCGGGGCCATGGTCGGGCTGGTGGCCGAGGCGGCGGTCGATGCCGTCTTCACGGCGGTGCGCGCGCGTCCCCGGCTGCGCGTCGCCCTTCACAAGCGGGACGCGGACTGACACGTCAGGCCCGGCGCGGGATCAGCGTCAGGGTGTAAAGAACCAGCGCGGCCCAGATCAGCGGGAAGGCGACCTGCTGGACGCCGCCGAACGGCTCGCCAAAGGCAAGCACGGCGATCAGGAAGACCATCGTCGGCGCGATGTATTGCAGCACGCCCATGGTGGACAGGCGGACCAGCTTCGCGCCGTTCGCATAAAGCATCAGCGGCCCGGCAGTGATGACGCCGGTGCCCGCAAGCAGCAGCGTGTCATGCAGGTTCGCGCCGAAATGGCTCTGGCCCGTCGCGGACAGCCACAGCACATAGGCCAGCGAGGGCACGAGCAGCAGCAGCACCTCGACGGTGAAGCCCTCGTTCGGGGGCAGCGGCAGGCGGCGCTTGCAGTAGGCGTAGATGCCCCAGGTCAGCGTCAGCGACAGCGCGACGACCGGCAGCTCTCCGGAGGCGACGGTCAGCAGGGCGACGGCCACAGCCGCCAGCGCGACCGCGCCAAGTTGCGGGCGGCTCAACCGTTCGCCCAGCAGGCCCCAGCCAAGAAGGATGTTGAACAGCGGGTTGATGTAATAGCCCAGCGCGGCCTGCAGCGCCTGGCCGTTCGATACCGCCCAGACATAGACCAGCCAGTTGGCCGAGATCAGCACCGCCGTCAGACCCGCCATCGCCACAAGCCGCGGCTGGCGCAGCGTCTCCACCACGGTTCCGACCTGCCCGTTGTGGCGCAGCACCACCAGCGCGATCGGCAGGGACCACAGGATGCGGTGCGCGATCACCTCGGCCGCCGGCACATGGGCAAGGCTGTGCAGATACAACGGCATCAGCCCCCAGACCAGGTAGGCGCCGATCGCAAGGGCAAGTCCTCGGGGGGAATCTTGGGGGCTCATGCCGCCTTCGATAGCGCGGCCCCATGGCAGTGGCGAGGGGAGACTTTCGGCCGATCCGGGGCTTTCCGTTCCGCGGAAGGCATTCCCCGCCACGATGCTTGAGTCGACCCTTGCGCAGGAGTAACCCTGCCCCATGCGAATCCTCTTTCTTGGCGACGTGATGGGCCGGTCGGGTCGGCGGGCGATCACGGAACGGCTGGCGGGGCTGAAGGCGCGGCTGAAGGCCGACTTCACGATCGTCAATGGCGAGAACGCGAGCGGCGGCATGGGCCTGACGGGCCCTCATGCGCGGCTGATCCTCGACGCGGGTGCCGACTGCATCACCCTGGGCGACCACGCGTTCGACCAGAAGGACATGCTGTCCTTCGTGGCCGAGGAGCCGCGCGTCCTGCGGCCGCTGAACTTTGCCCGCGAGGCGCCGGGCCGGGGCCACCGGGTCTTCCAGGACGGGCGCGGCCGCAAGGTGCTGGTGGTCCAGGCGCTGGGGCAGGTCTTCATGAAGCGACCCTTCGACGACCCCTTCAGCGCGGTGGACCAGGTGCTGCGCGCCCATCCTCCGGGCGGGCTGGTGCAGGCGGCGGTGGTGGATTTCCACGCCGAGGCCACCAGCGAGAAAATGGCGATGGGCCATTTCTGCGACGGCCGCGCGAGCCTTGTCGTTGGCACCCATACGCATGTGCCCACTGCCGATGCGCAGATCCTGTCGCGCGGCACGGCCTATCAGTCCGACGCCGGAATGTGCGGCGACTATGACAGCGTCATCGGCATGGACAAGGCCGAGCCGATGCGCCGCTTCCTGACCGGCATGGGGCGCGACCGCTTCACCCCGGCCGAGGGCGAGGCCACCCTGTCGGGCGTGCTGGTGGTCACCGACGACCGTACCGGTCTGGCCACCGAAATCCGGCCAGTGCGCGACGGCGGGCGGCTGCAACCCGCCGCCTGAAGGCGTCCCCTTCCTTGCGGCCTGTCCGGAAATCGGGCATCCGTCGCCTCCGCCGCTCTACCGCGGATTGCAGCACGAGGTTTCCCGCATGTTCGGCATCGCGTTGACCGGCCAGACTGCCGCCATCACCACTCTTGTCATCATTGCCCTGATGTTCGTGATGTTCGTGCGCGAACGCCATCCCCCCGAGGTGATCGCGGTCGGCGTCGCGGCGCTGATGCTGGTGCTGGGGCTTGCGCCTTTCGACGATGCGGTCGGGGTGCTGTCCAACAGCGCGCCCTGGACCATCGCCTTCATGTTCATCATCATGGGCGGCCTTCTTCGCACCGGGGCGCTGGACCACCTGAGCCGGATCGTGTCCTCGCGGGCCGATATCCAGCCGCTGATGACCATTGCCGCGATGTTCGCCTTCGTCTGCGTTGCCTCGGCCATCATGAACAACACGCCCGTCGTGGCGGTGATGATCCCCATCGTCATCCAGGTTGCGCGCAAGGCGGGCATCTCGCCTTCCAAGCTGCTGATGCCGCTGAGCTACTTCACGGTCATGGGGGGCATGATCACCCTGATCGGCACCTCGACCAACCTGCTGGTGGACGGCGTCGTGCGCGCCCGCGGACTGGAACCCTTCGGCATCTTCGACATCGCCCCCGTGGGGCTGGCCGTGACGGCGGCGGGTGCCACCTTCATCGCGCTGGTCGGATGGCGGCTGCTGCCCGACCGGGGCTCCATGGCCTCGTTCCTGACCGACCGCTCGCAGATGCGCTATTTCACCGAGATCGCGATCCCCGAAGACAGCAACATCGTCGGCATGGGCATCGCCGACGTGAAGATCTTCCAGCGCGAAGGCGTGCGCGTCATCGACGTGCTGAGGGGCGACGCCTCGCTGCGCCGCAACATGGCCGAGGTCGTGCTCGAGGCCGGCGACCGCGTCGTGCTGAGGTCGGGGATGGCCGATCTGCTGGAAATGCAGCAGGACAAGTCGCTGCGGACGCTCGACAAGCTGTCATCGGTCCAGACCGAGATGGTCGAGGTGCTGATCTCGCCCGGCGCGCGGATGATCGGACGGCGCCTGGGCGACCTGCGCCTGCGCCGCCGCTACGGCGTTTACCCCATCGCCGCGCATCGCCGGAACCAGAATATCGGTCGGCAGCTCGACGACCTGGAGATCCGGGTGGGCGACACGCTGCTGCTGGAAGGCGCGCGCGAGGACATTGCCCGCCTGGCCGCCGACATGGACCTGGTGGACGTGTCGCACCCGACGACCAAGGCCTTCCGCCGCCGCCATGCGCCCATCGCCACGGCCGCCCTGCTGGCCGTCGTGCTGCTGGCCGCGCTGGACGTGGCGCCCATCATGGGGCTGGCGTTCCTGGCCGCGGCCGTCGTCCTGATCACCGGTTGCGTGGACCCCGACGAGGCCTTCGGCTTCGTCGAGGCGCGGCTACTGGCGCTGATCTTCGCCATGCTGGTCATCGGCGAGGCGCTGGAGGCCACGGGCGCGGTCAAGCTGATCGTGGATGCCGTGGCGCCGTCGCTGTCGGGCCTCAGTCCCTTCTGGACGCTGATCGCGGTCTATTTCCTCGGGCTGGTCATGACCGAGATCCTGTCGAACAACGCGGTCGCGGTGATCCTGACGCCCATCGCCATCGAGCTTGCCACGCAGCTCGGGCATGACCCGCGCCCCTTTGTCGTCGCGGTGATGTTCTCGGCCTCGGTCGCATTCGCCACGCCCATCGGCTATCAGACGCACATGATGGTCTATGGGCCCGGAGGCTACAGGTTCACCGACTTCATGCGGCTGGGCATCCCGCTGGACATCGTGACGGGGATCGCCGCCTGCCTGATGATCCCGCTGGTCTGGCCGCTGTAACCTCTAGGCGGCCGAGCGGACGGCGTGCTCGGCCGCTGCGGCCAGTGACTTGCGGTCGTGACCCGCGACGGGAGCCGGCGGGTGCAGGGTGACGGTGATGCGGCCCTGCCGGGGCTGCGCCAGCACCGCAAGCAGATGGGGCCCGAGGTCCATGTCGCCCCACCACCCGTAAAAGCGCGGGTCGCGCCCCGCGGGCGCCTCGTAGCAGACGCTGACCGGCTGGATCGCAAGGCCCGGCGGCAGCGCGGGGTCAAGGAAGGCCTGGAACAGGGTTGGCTTGAAGGGCAGGACGCGGCGGCCATCGGTGCTGGTGCCCTCGGGGAAGAACAGCAGCCGGTGGCCGAGCGCGGTCCGTTCCGCAAACTGGGCCGCCTGCTGCCGCGCAAGGCGCGGATCGCGGGTGACGAAATGCGTCTCGGTCACGCGGGTCAGGACGTTGATGCCGGGCCAGCCGGAAACCTCGGCCTTGCTGACGAAGAAGACCGGCGCCGCCGCGTTCAGGGCGAAGATGTCCAGCCAGCTGGAATGGTTGGCCACCATCGCCCCTGCACCCCGCATCGGCCGGCCCTGCCTGCGCCAGCGGATGCCCAGAAGCCACAGGCACAGGCGGCACACGCCCTGAACCCAAGGGCCGGTGACAGGGCGGCGGCGGCCGGCGGCCAGGCTTTCGGCGGCGCGCATCGGCAGGATCAGAAGAACGCCAGCCATCAGGACAGAGATGACCGCCGTTCCCCGCAGGGCGACCAGCAGCCAGCCAAGAGGCGTCGGCCGGGGCGGCAGGGGGGGCGGCTCCCCCCTCCATGTGCCCGAGAAGCCGCGCTGGGGGGCAGGATCGGCGTCGTGCGGGGCCGTCATGCGCCCTGCCAGCGATCCTGATAGTATTTCCGGTGCCGGTCCGACATGGCTGCGGTGTCCATCAGCAGGAAGACGTCGGTGGTGTTGAAGGCGCGGTCGATCCACGCCCCTTCGCCCACGACGCCGCCCAGCCGCAGGTAGGCCTTGATCAGCGCGGGCATCGCCGCCATCGCAGCACGCCGGTCAAGCTGATCCGAGGGCACGAGGTCCATCCGCTGGAACTGCGGCCCCCGCGCGACGGGGCGCAGGTCAGGCGGCGCAAGGTGATGGTGATGCAGCCAGGACAGCGCCTGCGCCAGCGGCGCGACATCCGTGCCGTGGAAGCTGGCGACGCCGAACAGGATCTCGATCCCGTGGTCCAGCACATAGTCGGCCAGCGCGTTCCACAGCAGGAACATCCCCGAGCCGCCCCGGAAATCGGGGTCCACGCAGGACCGCCCGAGTTCCACCATGCGGCGGCCCGAGGCGCGCAGCGGCGTCAGGTCGTATTCGTCGTCGCAGTAGTAGCGCCCGAAGCCTTCGGCGACGTCGCTGCGCAAAAGGCGGTAGGCGCCGACGACGTGATCGCCCCCGGCCGGGTCGCGGCGGGTATCGACCAGCAGCAGGTGGTCCACGACTGCATCGAACTCGTCCCGTTCAAGCCGGGCCGCGTGATCGACCAGCGGGCCGTCACCGCCGAGTTCCTTGACGAAGACGCGGTAACGCAGGCGTTGCGCGGCGTGCAGATCATGCTCGTCGGCTGCGAGACGGACGGACAGCCAGCCCGGATCGGCCTTCATGACGCACTCCCATGCGGCTGCGTTGCAAAGGGGCTGCAGCCCTGATGCGACGACATCATCGTCGGCGGAAATCCGCTTGACACGCTTAATGGTTGCAAGGAAGTCATGAACTCAATTGAATTTTATCGAGTTAGGAGTTGTCCGTGACCAGTTCCAGGCGAACCCTGCGGCCGTCCAGAACCTGCTTTCCCATTTCAGGAAAGTTGACCGTCACCCGTTCGCCGATGCGGGACTGCACCTGTCCCACGCCCCACTCGGGCGCCTCGCGGTTGCGGACCAGCATTCCGGGTTCGAGGATTTCTATGGTCATCGGCCTTCCTTCGCTTGGCGGGCCTGCGGAGGCTAGCGGACGATGAACCCGGTCACAATCCCGGTGGAACCGTTGGACACCACGACCGGTGCGGGTCTTGCCAGCCTGGTCGCGGCGCGGCTGTGCCACGACCTTGTTTCTCCTCTGGGCGCGATCGGCAACGGCGTCGAGCTGCTCGAGATGTCGGGCGACCATCCCGGACTTGCCAATTCGCCGGAACTGACGCTGATCGGGGACAGCGTGCGCGCGGCGCGGTCGCGGGTGCGCTACTACCGGATGGCCTTCGGCCATGCGCCGGCGGACCAGCGCGTCGCCGTGGCCGAGATCACCCAGCTTGCGCAGGGCTATGCCCGGGACGCACGGCTGACGGTGGAGGTCGAGGGCGGCGGAGACGCCTCGCGGATCGAGACGCGGATGCTGCTGCTTGCGCTGATGTGCATGGACTCGGCGATGCCCTGGGGCGGAAAGGTGACTGTCGCCCGCAAGGGGCAGGGCTGGCGGCTGGCGGGCCATGCCTCGCGCACCCGGCCCGAGCCTTCGCTGTGGCGCTGGCTGGACGCGGGCCCGGGCCAGAACCCCAGTCCCGCGCCCTCCGAGGTGCATTTCGCCGTCCTGGGGACCCTGGCGGCCGATCATCGCCTTCCCATCGCCTGGAAGGTGGATGCCGGCGGGGCCGAGATCAGCTTCTGACGCTCAGCCCCGGATCGTCCCGTCGCCGGTCACCAGGTACTTGAAACTGGTCAGCTGCTCGGCCCCCACAGGGCCGCGCGCATGCAGCTTGCCCGTGGCGATGCCGATCTCGGCGCCCATCCCGAACTCGCCCCCGTCCGCGAACTGGGTCGAGGCGTTCCGCATCAGGATGGCCGAGTCGAGGCCGCGGAAGAAGCGCTCTGCCACGGCGTCTTCCTCGGTCAGGATCGACTCGGTATGGCCCGAGCCATGGCGGCGGATATGGGCGATGGCCTCGTCCACGCCGTCCACCAGCCGCGCGGCGATGATGCTGTCCAGGAACTCGCGCCCGAAGTCGTCGGGCCGGGCGGGAACGGTGCCGGGAACCTCGGCCAGTTCGCCCTCGGCCCGCACCTCGACGCCCGCTTCCAGAAGGTCCCGGATCAGGATGTCGCCATACGTCCCGTAAAAGGCGCGGTCGATCAGCAGGCATTCGGCGGCGCCGCAGATGCCGGTGCGGCGTGTCTTCGCGTTCAGCACGACACGGCGGGCCTTGTCGAGGTCGGCCGCGCCATCCGCGTAAACATGGCAGATGCCTTCGAGGTGAGCGAAGACGGGCACCCGTGCCTCGGCCTGCACCAGCCCGACAAGGCCCTTGCCGCCGCGCGGGATGATGACGTCGATCAATCCCTGCGCCCGCAGCATGGCCGTCACCGCCGCACGGTCGCGGGTGGGCACGATCTGGATGGCGGCTTCGGGCAGGCCCGCCTGCCGCAGGCCCTGCGCCATGCAGCGCTGGATCGCGGCCGAGGAATGGATGCTGTCCGTGCCTCCGCGCAGGATCACGGCATTGCCGGATTTCAGCGCAAGCGCGCCCGCGTCGGCGGTGACGTTCGGGCGACTTTCGTAGATCACGCCCAGCACGCCGATGGGCGTCGCCACGCGCCGGATATGCAACCCGTTGGGCCGGTCCCATTCGGCCAGCACGCGACCCACCGGGTCGGGCTGGGCAGCCACGGTGCGCAGCCCGTCGGCGATGGCGCGGATGCGGGCGGGGTCCAGCCGCAGGCGGTCGGTCATCGCCGCCGACAGGCCCTTTTCGGCGGCATAGGCCAGATCCTCGGCATTGGCCTGCGTGATCGTGGCTTCCGCCAGCAGGATCGCATCGGCGGCGGCATTCAGGGCGGCGTCCTTCTGATCGGACGGGGCCTGCGCCAACTGGATCGCCGCGTCGCGGGCAGAGGCGCCCATGCGGGCGATCAGGTCTTCGGGGGTCTCGGTCATGTCGTTCATCGTCATCAACCTGCGGCCGCGCCGCTGTAGGGGCCGCCCGCCTGCAGGGCCCGGACATAGGCGGGACGGGCGTGGATCCGGGTCAGCCAGTCGCGCGTGGCGGGCCGCGTGGAAAGGTCGGAACGCAGGGCCGCCATCTCGACCGGAAAGCTCATCATCACGTCGGCGGCGGTCAGGCGGTCGCCCGCGAACCAGCCGCTGCGGGCAAGCGTCTGTTCCCAGAAGGCGGCATGGCGGTCGAGTTCACGGCCGAGGTAAGCCTTGTTAACCCCGGCCACCAGCGCACGGGCAACGGGACGCATGAGGCGGGGCGCGCTATCCGGCACCTTGGACAGCACCAGCTTCATCACCAGCGGCGGCATGGCCGAACCCTCGGCGTAATGCAGCCAATAGCGCACCGCGTCCCCGGCGGGCCCCTCGGCCAGCAGGTCGGTGCCGCGCGCAAGGGTTTCCACGATGAAGCCGGTTTCCGCCAGGATCTGGCCGTCGCGTTCCACCAGCGGGGCCTTGCCCAGGGGGTGCAGGCGCTTCAGGCTTTCCGGCGCAAGATAGTCCGACCCGCGGCTGTGATGCTGGATGCGGTAGGGCAGGCCCAACTCCTCGGCCAGCCAGATCACCCGCTGCGAGCGACTTTCGTTCAGGTGATGGATGATCAGCATCGTCGCCCCATGTCTGGGCCAAAGACGTGCCACATCCACCGGGGAAACGGAAGCAGCAGGAAAAGAAAAGGGAAGTGCAGGCTTCTGTTGCCAGGTGCCTGCGAACCCCGCCTTACGCGGCTAAGCGCAAGGACTTAGGTTTCGATAACTCGAACTGCTTACGCAGCCAGAGCCACCGGAGCACGGTTGTCGTTGGCAACTGTACTTTTTGCACCGATAACGGTGGTAGCTCACCGAGACAAAGCAAACAGCTTTAGACGTTCGTCGATCCTGTTTCGGCCCCATTTGCCCCCAACGAAGGGATTCTGGTGGAGCCGCCGGGTACCGCCCCCGGGTCCGATCCGCTTATTACCTGCGCGTTTATGTCCATAGTCCGGGCGAACCCGAACGCGACCAATCTAGGGGGCCTCCGCAGCCCTTGCAAGGGGGCGGGGACGCATGGCCGCCGGCCGGAACACCCGCGCCCGAGGGACGTTGTGGGCGGTGTCGGAGAAAAGGAGACAAGACATGATCCGCACCGGATTCGCCGCGCTGGCCCTTGCCGGACTGACCCTGCCCGCGGGCGCGATGGCCGACACGCCTCCTCCGCCCAACGCGCAGCCATTGTCGCGCATCATCGCCACCGTCGAGGGCAGCGCGCAGAACCTCGCCTACATCGAGGACGTGTCCTGGGACGACGACGGCTACTGGGAGGTCGAATACAGGACCACCGAGGGCCGCGAGGTCGAGATCCGGGTCGATCCCGTCACCGGCCAGAACCGCTGACGGCGGGTCGCGACGTCATTCCTTCCAGTCGATCACGACCTGGGTCTGCGTGACGATGGCGGCGGTCTTGCCGTCCCCGCGCGTGATGGTGGTCTGCCAGACCATCGTCGTGCGCCCCTTGTGCAGCGGGACGCAGCGCGCCCGCGCCGTGTCGCCGATGCGGATCGGGCGCAGGAAGTTCGTCTTGCTTTCCAGCGTCGTGGTCGTCTTTCCTTGAGGCAGGTTGATCATGGTCGCGGTGCCGCCGATGTTGTCGGCTAGGGCCATGATCGCGCCGCCGTGCATGACGCCGTTGCGGTTGGACAGGTCCTCGGTCACCGACAGTTCGGCCAGCACCTCGTCGGGCTCGGCCGAGACCAGTCGGAAGCCCAGGAGCCGGGCGAAGGCGGGCTGGTCGAAGGCGATGCGGTCAAGTTCCTCGCGGGTCATCACTCACCTCTGATGGGAATGGGCGGCCCCGGGGGCCGCCCTGTCGTCAGCGCCCGACCTGACCGGACGTGAAGTAATCATAGGGCAGTTCCGCCACGCGCAGCCACTGCTGCTGCTTCTGCCAATAGGCGGACCAGTGCTCGTAGATCTTGCGGAAGTTCTCGTTGCCTTCGGCATATTCGGCGTAAAGCTTGCGCGATTCCGCGAAGGCTGCCGCCAGCACGTCGTCGGGGAAGGCCTGCACCTGCGCACCTGCCGCGATCAGCCGCATCAGCGCCTCGGGGTTGCCGTTGTCGTATTTCGCCACACAATGGGTCAGCGCCTCGGTGCAGACGGTCTCCAGCGCGGCCTTGTAATGCGCGGGCAGGGCGTTCCAGGCGTCGAGGTTGATGTAAAGGCCGACGTTGGCCGTCCCCTCCCACCAGCCGGGATAGTAGTAATGCGGCGCGACGCGCTGGAAACCCAGCTTCTCGTCGTCGAAGGGCCCCGAGAACTCGGCCGCGTCGATGGTGCCGCGTTCCAGCGCCGCATAGATGTCGCCACCCGCGATCTGCTGGGGCACGACGCCCAGCCGCGACAGGATGGTGCCGCCCAGTCCCGCGATCCGCAGCTTCAGCCCGCGCAGGTCCTCGACCGAGGTGATCTGCTTGCGATACCAGCCGCCCATCTGCGCGCCCGTGTTGCCGGACGGGATCGTGCGGACGTTGGCGCCGGCGATGAATTCGTTGATGAGGTCCAGCCCGCCGCCATGCAGCAGCCAGGCCGTCGTCTGGCGCGTGTTCATCCCGAACGGCAGCGAGGTGTCGAAGGCCCAGGTCGGGTCCTTGCCGATGTTGTAGGTGCCCAGCGTGTGGGCGCATTCGACGCTGCCGTCGCTGACCGCGTCCAGCGCCTGAAGGCCCGGCACCAGTTCACCCGCCGCGAAGGGCTGGATCTGGAAGCCGCCGTCCGTCACCTCGGCGATGCGGCGCGAGACATGGTCCGAGATGCCGTAAAGCGTTTCGAGACTTTTCGGATAGCTCGAGGTCAGCCGCCAGGTGACGGTCGGCTGTGCCTGTGCCAGGGCCGGGGCGGCCAGCATCGTGGCGGCCGAGCCGAAAGCGGCAGTGGACAGGAAGTTGCGGCGTTTCATGGCAGGTCTCGTGCGGTCAGGGGTGGGCGCGGTCATGCGAAGGGGCGGCCTTTCGGGCCGCCCCGGGGACGTCGAAGCGTCGGCTCAGAAGCCGGCCTTGATCTTTTCGAACTCGGCCAGCTGACGTTCGCGCTGCGCGGGGTCGTTCGGGGTCTGGGCCAGCACCGGGGCGTCGATGGCCCCGAGGTTCTGGACCACGCGAGGATCGTCGGCGACGGTCGCCAGCGCCTTGGTGCTCGTGTGGCCGTAGCCGATGGTGTCCAGCAGGCCCTTGGCGGCCTCGGGCGCCAGCCAGGCGTTGACGAAGTCATAGGCCTTGTCTTCGCTGCCCGGCCCGTTCTTCAGGTTCACGAAGCCACAGAAGAAGGTGGACGAGCCTTCCTTGGCCTGGCGCTGGAAGCCGATGGGATAGTTTTCCGCTTGCAGCAGCGGGATCGCGTCGTTCCAGGACCAGGCCACGTCCACCGCGCCCGAGGCCATCAGCTGCGACTGCTCCGCCGGGTCGGCCCAGTAGGCGGCGACGTTCTGGTGGGCCTGGCGCAGCCAGTCGGCGGCGGCCTTGAACTGTTCGTCGGTGACGCTGGTCCAGTCGGTCACGCCGGTCGCGAGGTAGGCCAGCGCCCAGACGTCATCGGCCGAATCGGGCAGCGAGGTGCGGCCCTGATAGGCCGGGTTGACGAAGACCTGCAGGGTCGAGACATCCTCGGCCGGGACGTTCTCGGTGTTGTAGGCGATGGCGGTCGCGCCGAAATCGGTCGGGATGTACCACAGCCCCTCGGCGTCCTTGAACACCTCGGAGTTCAGGAAGCGGGGGTCGATATCGGCCACTGCCGGGATGCGCGCCGCATCCCACGGCTCGATCAGGCCGGCGTCGCGGTATTTCGACACCATCTGGCTGCAAGGATGGGCCACGTCGGCGCGGAAGCCCGAGGACAGCTTCTGGAACGCCTCGTCATCGTCGCCGTAGAAGGCGAAGGTCGGGCTGTCGCCGTGCTTGTCGATATAGCCCTGGAAGATCACCGGTTCCTCGAAGCCTGCCCAGTCGAAGACGGTCAGCTGGGGATCGGCGGCCATGGCGAGGCCGGGCGCGGCAAGGGCCAGGGCAAGGGCGGAAGTGCGCAGGAAGGTCACGGGCAGGACTCCGGGGTTGGTGCTTGAACAGGACGCTAGCGGCGGCCCGGCAGCGGGGCAAGCGGCGATGCAGCCGTGACATCGGACTGGCAGGGATGTGACCATGCCTTGGCAGCAAGGAACGCTTTTCTCGGCGAGCGGCATCTGGCAAGTCCCTGATCGGGATCAGCGAAAGGGCGGACGATGGACGGAATGGACGGCAGCGGGGACAATATCGCCACCCTGCGCCCCGTGCGGCTGGACGCGCGGCCGGACGCCCAGCCACGTCCCAACCTGATCGGAAGGCACCGCGTGTTGTTTGTCATGGCCGCGCCCGAGGAATACGGCCCCGCGCTGCGCCAGCGCGTGACGCCCCTGATGACCGGCATCGGCCCGGTCGAGGCAGCCCTGACCGTCTCGGCCGCGCTGGCGCGCCTTGCCGCAGAAGGCGGGCTGCCGGATGCGGTCGTCTGCATGGGCAGTGCGGGATCACGCGCGCTGGAACAGGGGGGCGTCTATCAGGCGGTGTCCGTATCCTATCGCGACATGGACGTGTCGGCCCTGGGCTTCCCGCGCGGGATCACGCCGGGGCTGGACCTGCCGGCCGAGGTGCCGCTGCCCTTCCGCATTCCCGGCGTCCCGCAGGCGCGCCTGTCGTCGGGCGCCGCGATCGTGTCGGGATCGGGTTACGACGCGATCGATGCCGATATGGTGGACATGGAAAGCTTTGCCGTATGCCGCGCCTGTCTTGCCTTCGGGGTGCCGATGATCGGGCTGCGCGGCATCTCGGACGGCGCGCAGCCCCTGTCCGGCTACATGGACTGGACGCGTTATCTGCGGGTGATCGACGACAGGCTTGCAGCCGCCATCGACCGGCTGTCCGAAGCGTTCGACACCCTGCCGGCCTGACGGGCATGCCGGCCGCAGGCGTCAGTTCTCAAGGACGTGGCGGAAGACGCTGAACCCGCCCCCTTGCAGCGGCGCATGGCCGGACAGCACCCGCGTCATCTCGGCCGCCCCCGCCCGGCGGCGCCGTTCCAGCGCAGCCCGCGAGTAGTCGAAGGCCTTGGCCGCAACCTCCCAGTCGCCGCCATCGTAGCCGAGGTGATGCACCGCGACCCCGATCCCCGCGTCCTGCAGCCGAGGAGAGAGCGCCTCGGTCAGCCGCTCCAGCGCGTGGCGGCTTTGGGCCGCGAACATCAGGTCCTGCGCACGGCGCGCCACCGTGTCCGGCGAAGGCGCCCGTCGAGCCGTGGGAGGCCAAAGGTCGATAGCCCAGCACACCGTGTTCCGTTCCGGCGGGTCGCTGAAGATCGCGGTGACCGGAAGGTTCGCCGAAAGGCCCGCATCCACCAGCAGCCGCCCGTCCAGCCTGACCGGAGGAAAGATCAGCGGCAGGGCGCTGCTGGCCATCAGGTGATCGACGGTCAGGCGTGTGGTCGCGCTGTCAAAGACCACATCCTCGGAGGTTTCCTGATCCAGGGCACTGATGATCAGGCGCGTCTCGCCGTTGTTCAGGTGATCGAAGTCGATCAGTTCGGCCAGGGTCTGGCGCATCAGCGCGGTGGAATGAAGATGGTCATCATTGGGCGCAAGGAAATGCATGGCCCAGATGCCCGGCAGGGTCGGATTGAACAGCCACGGCCGCCCGCCCAGCAGCGCCCGCAGCGCCGAGGTCTGCCGCGCAGGCCTCGTCCCCGCAAAGACCGACCGGTCCACGGCCCGCGCCCAGAAGGCCCGCATCCTTTGCTTCGCCATCTCTCTGGGGCCGCCCAGCCACAGAGCGGCCGTGATGGCCCCGATGGAAGCGCCAGCGACACGGCGAACGGGCAGTCCCGCGTCCAGCAGCACCTCGATCGCGCCAAGATGGAAGGCACCCAGCGCATTGCCGCCCGCAAGGCACACCCAATGTTCGGTCAAGCTGTCTTCGGCCATGATGGTTTCGGCGATCTGCGGCGATGTGGGGGAGTTCAATGGCTTTGCCCGATGAATGGCGAACGCAGGAAAACTGCCGGCGTCCTGGACACCGGCAGTCGTCGTGAGATCCGGCGGATTACTTCTTGGCCATGCCCTGGACATGCTCCAGGTGCTGCTGCAGCGCGGGCAGGCTCTTCTGGGCGTAGGCCACCAGCGCCTGGTTGTCGCCGCCCTGGGCATAGGTCTGGTACAGCGTCACCGCCGTTTCATGCGCGGTGGTCTGGGCCTGCACATAGGCGGTGTCGAAGGCATCGCCTTCAGCACCCTGGATCGTCTGCATCAGCTCGGCCTGGGGGCTGGAGATCTGGGTCGGCACCGTCAGCCCCTCGGCCTGGGCGGTCGCAATCAGTTCCTGGTTGTTCGCCGTGTGATCGGTGATCATCTGCTTGGCGAATTCCTGGACGTTCGCATCCTGCGATTTCTGCAGGGCCAGTTCGCTGGACTGGACCTCGAACAGGCCGCCGCTGGCCGCCTGGTTGACGAAGTCCTGCGCGGTCATGCCCTGGGCCCAGGCCGCGCCTATCGTCGCAAGGCCGAGGGCGGTGGAAAGGATCAGCGTTCTCATGGTCTCTCCTTCGCGGGGTGAGGCCCGGTCTGTCCGGGCTCGCGGTTGAGGGTGGGAGGTGTCAGCGCTTGGCCGCGGGGTCGCCCGCAGCGGCGCGGTCCAGGAAGGCACGCGTGGTGCCGGGCAGGTGGCTGCTCAGCCAGTCGGCCATGGCGACCTCTTCCTGCAGGTTGGTGCGGGCGGCTTCGGCCACCTTTGTCTCGCCCAGGTGTTCGGCCGCGGCGATGATCGCGGTATAGGCGGCGATCTCCATCTGCTCGAAGGTATAGCTGACCAGCGAGCCCTTCATGATCTCGTCGCCCGCGAAGGCGCCGCCCACGGCCTGCGCGGTGGCCATCAGCTTGCCGCTGGCATCCTTGAGCACCGAGGTGCCTTCCCCCATGCCTTCAAGGCACTCGCGCAGACGGTCAGCCTGGCCTTTGGTTTCCTGAAGATGCTGGCGGATGCGCTGTTCAAGCTCGGGATAGTTGTCGATCCGCTCGGCCTGAGCAGCAAGCATGGTTTCGGCCTGCTCCTCCATGGCATGAGCGTCGCGCAGCCACATGACCAGCCATTCGCGGGCGTCCGTCATCTAGACCTCCGTGGGATGTTGCTGGGATGAGAACCGCCCCAGCGGCGCGAAGTTCCGGCTGCGACACCCCCAAGCCAGCAACAATTGTGTCTTTGGCCGGCGGGCGAGGGGCATGGATCGCGCGCATGAAAAGGCGCGGCGGTCACGACCCTCTGCGGTTCACCCGGGCAGCGTGTGGCCGTCCTCTTTCCGCAGGTCGTTGTGGATGGCCACGGCTGCACGGGCGCCAGTGCCGATGGCCACGCCGATCTGGTCCAGCCCCTCGACCGCATCGCCCGCGGCATAGACGCGCGGCACCGTCGTGTGCTGGTGGTCGTCCGTCACGAAGCACTGGCCGTTTTCCAGATCAGTCCCCAGCATCGCACCCAGGTCGTTGCGGGTGTGCGACCCCAGCGCGACATAAAGCGTGTCGAAGGTCACATGGTCGCCGTCGGCCAGCGTGACCTCGACAGAGCTGTCCTTGAACTGCAGCGCGGACATGGGTGAATCCAGAACGGTGATGCGGGCCTGATCGGCCTGGGCATGCTCGTCCGCGGTCAGTTCGACATGGCTGAGGGCGACGCAGGTGACGTCCCGGCTGTAGGTGCGCAGGAACAGCGCCTCGGCCAGCGCGTGACGGTCGCCGCCCAGGACGCCGATGCGCTTGCCCGTCTGCTCGAAGGCGTCGCAGATCGGGCAGTACCGCAGCAGGCCACGCGCGACCGCGTCGGCATGGGTCTCCTCGTCCACGGGCGGGCGGTGGTTCACGACCCCCGTGGCCAGCAGGACCGTCCGCGCCTTCATCTCGCCCTGGCCCGTATCGGCCACGATCAGGTCACCGTCGCGCCGCAGAGCCGTGACCTCTCCGGTCAGAAGGCTCGCCCCGTATTGAACGGCCTGCTCGCGCATGTCGGCCAGCAGCTGGCTTCCGGTGACGCCCTGCGGGTAGCCCGGATGGTTGCGGGTGCGCGGGATCATCTGCAACCGCCCCTCGGCCTTGTCCACCACGGTGACGCGGCGGTGGAACCGCGCAAGATAGATCGCCGCCGTAAGACCGGCGGGCCCGCCGCCGACGATCAGGCAATCGAGGGGGCGGCTGTTGTCGGGTGGGACGGCTTCGTCGGTCATCTGGGTCTCGGGCGCGAGGGGTTCAGCGCATCCGCAACGCCCCGTCGATGCGGATCGTTTCGCCGTTCATGTAGCCGTTCTCGACGATGAAGGCCGCGAGACGGGCAAATTCCTCGGGCTCGCCCAGGCGCTTGGGGTTGGTGACCTCGGCGGCCAGGCTGTCTTGCACGTCCTGCGGAAGCCCGCGCAGCATCGGCGTGCCGAAGATGCCGGGTGCGATGGCGCAGACGCGGATCTTGTTGCGGGCCAGGTCGCGGGCGATCGGCAGCGTCATCCCGGCGATGGCGGCCTTGGACGCGGCATAGGCCGCCTGTCCGCTTTGCCCGTCGAAGGCGGCGATCGAGGCAGTGTTGACGATCACGCCATTGTCCTCGTCCCGGCCGTTCCGGGCCATCTCGGCGGCGGCGAGCCGCAGGACGTTGAAGGTGCCGATCAGGTTGACCTCGATCGTTCGGCGGAAGCTGTCGAGGCTGTGGGGTCCGTCCCGGCCGACAGTCTTTTCCCCCACGACGATGCCCGCGCAATTCACGCAGATGTCGATCCCGCCCATGCGATCAACCGCCTGAGCAATGGCCGCGGCGACCGAATCCCCGTCCGTGACGTCGGCCCGGGCGAAATGCGCGCCAAGTCCGGCCGCGGCTTCGGCGCCCGCCTCGTCACGGTCCAGCACCGTGACCTGCACCCCGCGCGCGCGGAAATGCCGCGCGGTCGCCGCGCCAAGCCCCGAGGCGCCGCCGGTCACGATGGCGCGGGCGTTCGACAGGTCCATGTTTTCCCTCCCGGAAATGAACGTTTGTTCAGATACTAGGCTGGACCCGGAGGCCCGGCAAGCAAGCAGAAGGCATGCCCCGCGTTAACCTTATATCAACCATCGCTGACCTAGACCGGGGGGCGAAGGGAATCGCCCATGCGCCTTGCCGTCCTGACGATCGTTCCGCTTTTGAGCCTCGGGTCCCCGGCCGCCGCAGGCGATGGCACATGGACGCAGGTGGATCTGTGGAAGGACGGCGGGTTGCTGGCCACCAACGTCGAGCGGGGACGTGTCGTCTGGGGCCTGGCCATGGGACAGGACGACGACGAGCCCTGGGCCCGCGCCTCGGCCCTTTATACATGGCAGGTCGGGCCGGACCGCGCGCCCTGGAAGCTGCGTGCGGGTCCGGCGCTCAAGGCCGAACAGATCGGCTGGTGGGAGGTCGAGGACGAGCGATGGGCGCATTGCTTCGACGCCGAGGGCGACCGCTGCGCCAACCTTCGCCTGGGCATTCGCCTGTCAGTGGACCGCTGGGCCGAATACGGCGACTGGGGGACTTTCCTGATGGCGGATTATACCAGCATCGAGGATGCGTCCCTGCTGGTCGGCGGGCTGACGCACATGCCCTCGGGTCTGGGCGCACAGCTGTCCCTGTGGCACGAGGAGGGTGGAGAACCGACGCCGACGGTGCTGGTCTCGGCGCCGGTGACGAAAAGACTGTCGATCCGACTGGGGCACAAGTTCGTCGAGGAGGACACCTTCATCGGCTTCAGCTTCTCGACCTACTGATCGGCGGGCGGGCTGCCGGTCTGCGATGCAGCCGCCTAGCGCACGAGCATCTCGGGTCCGCCGGTGATCTGGGGGTCGGGCGTGCCGACGGCGGCCGGATCCTTGCCCGCGTAATCGATGCGGTTCAGCACCGTCTGCATGGCCGCAATCCTCGCCCGCCGCTTGTCGTCGGAACGGATCACCGTCCATGGCGCGACCGGCGTGTGGCTGAGCGACAGCGTTTCGCGGATCGCCACGGTATAGTCGTCCCAGCGCCCGAGACCCTCGACGTCGATGCGGCTCAGCTTCCACTGCTTGAGCGGGTCCTTCTCGCGGTTGAGGAAACGGCGCAGTTGCTCGGCGCGACCGACGTTCAGCCACAGCTTGACCATGGCGATGCCGTCATCGACCAGCATCTTTTCGAAATCAGGGAGTTGCCGGAAGAACTGCACGCGCTGCGCATCGGTCGAGAAGCCGAACACCCGCTCTACCACGCCGCGGTTGTACCAGCTGCGGTCGAACAGGGCGATTTCCCCCGCGGTCGGCAGCTGGGCCACGTAGCGCTGGAAGTACCATTGCCCGGCCTCGCGCCCCGTCGGCGTGGGCAGCGCGACGATATAGGCGGAACGCGGGTTCAGGTTCTCGCGCATGGCTTCGATCGTGCCGCCCTTGCCGGCGGCGTCTCGGCCCTCGAACAGCACGACGACGCGCTTGCCGGTGGCAATCACGTCGCGCAGCATCTTGACCAGTTCGACCTGTAAGGTCTGGGCCCGGCTTTCGTAATCCCGCCTGGACATTTCCCCCCGATACGGGAAGTCGGGATCGAGGATGTCGTCCTTGCCTGCCTGCCCGATCGTGCGACGCAGATCGGGCGGGGCGTCGTGCTGGAAGAAGCGGCTGATCGCACCGACGAAGGGGATCTCGGGCGAAGCCGTCTTCCGTGCCATCTCAATCCCTTCCGATGTCGTTCAGGTCGAATGGAGTGTTCTGGTAGATCTCGTTGATCCAGTTGCCGTAAAGCAGATGCGCGTGGCTGCGCCAGCGGTTCGAGGGGCAGAGCGCGGGGTCGTCATCGGGATAGTAATTCGCGGGCACCCCGATGGGTTTCCCCGCCGCCACGTCGCGGTCGTATTCGTCCTTCAGCGTCCCCGAGTCATATTCCAGATGATTGAAGATCAGGAGCGTGCGGTTTGCCGCGTCCTCGACCAGGCAAGGCCCCACCTGGTCCGAGGCGAGCAGTGTCCTCAGTTCGGGCCGTGCGTCGATGTCTTGCTGCCGCACCTCGGTCCAGCGGCTGACCGGGATCAGCACGTCGTCCGAAAAGCCCCGCAGATAGGGCGAGGCGGGGGCGAGGTTGCGATGCCGGAAGCAGCCGAAGGCCTTGTCGTCCAGCAGATGCTTGGGCAGCCCGTGGAAGTGCCAGGCCATCGCCATGCCGCCCCAGCAGACACCGAAGGCCGAATGGACATGGGTGCGCGTCCAGTCGAAGACACGACGCAGTTCGTCCCAGTAGGTGACTTCCTCGAAGGGCAGGTGCTCGACCGGGGCGCCCGTGACGATCAGCCCGTCGAAGCGGTCGCCCGACGCCTCCACCTCGCTGAAGGGACGATAGAAGGACTCCATGTGGTCGGCGGCGGTGTTCTTGGATTCGTGGTCCGACATGCGGATCAGGGACAGGTTGATCTGCAGGGGCGTCGCCCCGATCAGGCGGGCGAACTGGTTTTCCGTCTGGATCTTCTTCGGCATCAGGTTCAGCAGCGCGATGCGCAGCGGGCGGATGTCCTGGCGCGCGGCGCGGTCGGGGCTCATCACCATCACGCCCTCGTTCCGCAGGATGTCGAAGGCGGGAAGGTTCTCGGGCAGGGTGATGGGCATCAGTCTTCCTTTCGGTCTTGCCGGTCGATTGCAGCAGCGATCAGATCGACGAAATCCCGGGGCGAGGCGACACGGGCGACCTCGTCCGCCTCGACCGTGACGCCGCGCCGGGCCATCGCCGCATAGCGCGGGCGCCGGTGGGCCAGAGCGCGGGCATAGGTCCAGCGGATGAAGGCGTCGGGATCGACGTTGCCGGGGTTCTCGCGGCCGTAATCCTCCCACGCCGCGGCAAGGAACGCGGGTTGGTAATACATCGGTTTGGGCGCCTGATCGAAACGGCGGATCAGCTCGGAGGTATGTGCTTCGGTGCCGCGAATCCAGACCGGCAGCATCAGCGACGACAGGGCCCGCAGCACGGGATCGTCGGGGTTCTCGGGGTCTACGACCTCGCAGATCGACCCCGAGGTGTCGCAGACGAAATGCCGGTAGCCATAGATTTCCCTGGCGCGGGTGATGAAATGGCCCGAATCCAGCATCGCGGCGATCTCGGCCGTGCGGTGCTGGTCCTGCCGGCGCTTGTAGTCGTGAAAGGCCAGGCCGCCGCGCGCGGGATCGCCGGGCTTGCCCAGATAGGTCGAAAGCGGCGCGAGGTTGTCGAAGGTGATGTTCGACTCGATCCGCACCGAGTCCGTCATCAGAAGCTCGCGCAGCAGCGGCACCTTCATGGCGTGGCGCTTGAAGTCGTCGGCGATCAGTTCGCCCATGTAGCGGGTGCCGATGCGGTAATCGACGCTGTAGTGGAACCACTCGCCTGACCGGCGCAGCATGGATGCGACATGGGTCTTGCCCAGGCCCGACATCCCGAACAGCATGACCCGTTTCTCGGGCGCGTCGCGCCATGCCTTGCCGCTGGAATACATCTGCTGGCTCACCTCTGATCGCACCGGAGGGTTTCCTAGGCCGCAGTGCCGGAAAGGAAAAGGCCCCGCCGTGGCGGGGCCTTGGTCGACTGATAAGGCAGGGGTCAGAAGCGGTAGCCGATCCGGATGCCGAAGCCCAGCGCGTCGCTGTCGCGGATCTCGGCGCGCTTCTGGTCGGGCGTCCCGGTTTCGGGGTCCGCGTCGCCCAGCTTGACGTAGCTGATGCCCGTCGTGATCTTCCAGTTGTTCTGGTTGTAGACCGCGGCAAGCGTCACGCCCTGCCGCCCGGTCGTCGGAGCCAGCGGCGAAACCAGGCGGTCTCCTTCCTTTTCATAGGCGAAGGACACCGAACCCGACCAGTTCTCGGTGAACTTGCGGCCCACGCCGATGGTGTAGGTGGTCGTGTCCTCCAGCTCGACCAGCCCGCCGCCGGTCACCGTCACGAACCGCTCGGGGTCCACCCGGAACTCGGACCAGTTGACCCAGCGGATCGAGCCGAACAGCAGCGTGTCCGGGGCGATCCCGGTCTGCGCCTCGAGGTTCCAAGACCGCGGGGTCGAGACGGTGGTCTCCGACTCTCCGTTCAGCAGCGGCAGCGAGGGCAGGGGACCGGGGCCATCCGGGTCCACGCCCGGGCCGCTTTCGGTCGTGTCGAAGTCGTGCTCGATTTCCGAGTTGTAGGTCAGCGAGATGCGCGCCGCGATCTCGGGCTTTTCCCAGCTGACGCCCACCGCGTAGCCCCAGCCCCAGGCGCTGTCGAGTTCGACGTTGTAGCCCGAGACCGGCCCATAGGCGAGGCCCTGCAGGTTGACCTCGCCGTTCGCCTCGGACCCGCGCAACCCGCCGTGGACACCGAAGCCGTTGTCCATCTTGTAGCGCAGCAGCGCCGTGTAGGTGGTCGAGTCCACATAGGCGTAGGTGCCGCCAAGAGCGAGCGAGCCGTCGAGCGGATAGGAAATGTCCTCCCCGTAAGGCTGTTCCACGATCAGGGCCGCGGACAGCTGGTCGTTGAACTGATGCTTGTAAGCGAGACCGGCGAAATTATAGTCCTCGGCCACGTTGCCGGTCGAGCGGCCACCGAACAGTGCAACGTCGCGGCCCGACGCATCGGGATTGACGCGACCGGCCGAGAATTCGACGTAATTGCCTTCCTCGAACAGGATGGCGAGCGACTGCGGCGCGCGCTCGATCCCGCCGGCGAAAAGCGGCGCTGCCGTCAGCATCAATGCAGCGGCACCAGTCAAAGTCAGTTTCATGCATTCCCTCCCGAAATCCGCCCTTCAGCGGGTTCTTGCCCTACATCTGTGGGGCCTGAAGCAATTGGGTCAATCATTGAAGTTCAAGTGACGCAACGTAGCCTTGAAGGCGCGGCAGGGGGCGTATCTCAACCGCCACGCTTGGCAGCGGGCGGTCCGCCTGCGATCATGCCGGCATGAGCCGTGACCGCCTGCATTTCGCCATGCCCCGCCCGGTGCCGCAGGGCCGTTTCCGCCGCGTCCCCCCGGTGATGTTCCTTTCCCTGCTGGCCGCGCTGGAACTGTCGCTCGCCTGGGCCGGAGGCGTTCGCGCTTTCGCGTTGCCCGCAGGATTGGCGCAGCTCTTGGGAGGCATGGTCACGGCACTCGCCGCGTTTGCGCTGTTCGCCTATGCCTGCAAGCTTGCGCGGCGCCCTGCCGTGCTTGCCGAGGAGGTGGCGATCCTGCCGGGCCGGACGGGAGTCGCCGCGGGGGTCCTGTGCCTCTACCTGCTGGCGGCGCTGGTCGGCGCGATGATGAACAGGGGCGCGGGCCTTGTCCTGCTATGCCTGGGACTGCTGTGCCATGCGGTCCTGCTGGCAACGCTGGCGCGCGTCCTGCGCGAGGGACCGGCGGAACGGCGGCAGGTGTCGCCGGACTGGCACCTCAGCCTTGCAGGGCTGGCAGTCGCCTCTCGGGCCGCGCTGGCACTGGGTTGGCCGATCCTTGCAGGAGCACTGGCCCTGCCTGCGATACTTGCCGCGCTGGCGATCTGGGTGCTGAGCCTGCGGCAGATCCTGACCGCGCGCGTTCCCGCGCCGCTGCGGGTGCTGCTGGCGCTGCACTCCGCTTCCGTGGCCGCTATGGCGATCCTGGCGCTTGGGCTAGGCTGGACCGGGGCGGGAACGCTGCTCGCATGGGCCGCGCTGGGGAGTGTGCTGGCAATGGTCTTCGGCGCGCGCTGGCTGCTGGCGGGGGGCTTCTCGGCCTTCTGGGGCGCGCCCGCACTGGCACTTGCCTTGACGGCCTCGGCCTGGGTGGCGCTGTGGACGGCGCAACCGACCGAGCCGCACCGGGTCATCGCGGGACTGCTGCTGGCGCTGGCCACGCTGGTCGTGCTTCCCGTCTTCGTGATGGTGCTGCGGGAATGGATGCAGAACCGCCTTCCGGCACGCTCGAACGCCGCGATTGCCTGACGGGGCCGCTGGACTTTCCCGCGCCTGCGTGAAAGGGAAAACTGCCAAACGAACCACTGACAGGATCACTCCGATGCAGATTCGAGAGGCGCTGACCTTCGACGACGTTCTTCTGGTTCCGGCCGCCTCCAGCGTGATGCCCTCGACCGCGGACGTGACCACGCGCGTGTCGCGCCGCATCCGCATGAACATCCCGCTGGTCAGTTCCGCCATGGACACGGTGACGGAAAGCCGCATGGCCATCGCCATGGCGCAGGCGGGCGGCCTTGGCGTCATCCATCGCAACCTGACGCTGGAAAAGCAGGCCGAGGAGGTCCGGCGCGTCAAGCGGTTCGAATCCGGGATCGTCTATGACCCGATCACCCTGACGCCCGACCAGACGCTGGCCGACGCCAAGGCGCTGCAGTTGCGCTATAACGTGACAGGCTTTCCGGTGGTGGACGGGACCGGCCGCGTCGTCGGCATCGTCACCAACCGCGACATGCGCTTCGCCAGCGACGACCGGACGCCCGTTCGCGTGATGATGACCTCGGACAACCTGGCCGTGCTGCATGAGCCCGCCGACCGCGAAGAGGCGATCAGCCTGATGAAGGCCCGCCGGATCGAGAAGCTGCTGGTGACGGACGGGCAGGGCAAGCTGACCGGCCTTCTGACGCTGAAGGACACCGAGCAGTCGGTGCTGAATCCGCTGGCGTCGAAGGACGACCAGGGACGGCTGCGCGTCGCGGCCGCCTCGACTGTGGGCGACGAGGGGTTCGCGCGGTCCTCGGCCCTGATCGACGCGGGCGTGGATCTGGTCGTGATCGACACGGCGCATGGCCATTCCGAGGGCGTGGCGCTGGCCGTGTCGCGGCTGAAGACGGCCTTCCCGGATGTCGAGATCTGCGCGGGCAACGTCGCCACCGCCGATGCGGCGCGTGCGCTGGTCGATGCCGGGGCGGACGCGGTCAAGGTCGGGATCGGGCCGGGCTCAATCTGCACGACCCGGATCGTCGCGGGCGTGGGCGTGCCGCAGCTGACAGCGATCATGGATGCCGTGTCGGGTGCTGGCGACGTGCCGGTGATCGCGGACGGCGGGATCAAGTATTCGGGCGACTTCGCCAAGGCCATTGCCGCTGGCGCGACCTGCGCCATGGTCGGCAGCGCCATCGCCGGCACCGACGAGTCCCCGGGCGAGGTGATCCTGTACCAGGGCCGTTCCTTCAAGTCCTACCGCGGCATGGGCTCGCTGGGAGCCATGGCCCGCGGCTCGGCCGACCGTTATTTCCAGAAGGACGCGGCGTCGGACAAGCTGGTCCCCGAGGGGATCGAGGGGCAGGTGCCCTACAAGGGCGCGGTCGCGGCGGTGCTGCACCAGATGGTCGGCGGCCTGCGCGCCGCGATGGGCTATACCGGCAACGCCACCATCGAGCAGATGCGCGGCGGCTGCCAGTTCGTCCGCATCACCGGCGCAGGGCTGAAGGAAAGCCACGTGCACGACGTCCAGATCACGCGGGAAAGCCCCAACTATCGCCTTGGATGATCTGCTGCGGATCCAGGGCGCCGTGTGCCGGTGCCCTGGTTGCTGAGCGGTTGCGGGTGCCTGCGTGGCACCCCGCCGTTTTCGTCGTCTCGTGAACGTACGGTCGCCGGGGCTTTGGCTGTCTGCCCGAGATAAGAAGGCCAGACAGTAGCCCTCAACTCGAACACTCAAGTTTTGGCGGCCAGCACAGGGCGATTTCCCTGAATCTTCAGCACGCCTGCGGCGCCGAGGCCGGATAGTCGCGCAGGAAGCGCGCGATGGCATCGTCGATTTCCGCAAGCAACTGCCCATGTTCGCTGGCAAGCGCCGCGTCGGCCGGACGCTCGGCCGGCAGGCTCAGGCTTGCGGCCTCGACCGGATCGACCAGCGCGGGATCGAGGCCGGCCGCCGTGGCGATCCTTTGCGCGAACTCGGCCCAGGACAGGCGGCCGTGGCTGGCCAGATGGCGGATGCCGCTTTCCCCGTCCAGCAGCAGGTCCAGCGCGGCGTCCACGAGGTCGGGCACATAGGTGGGCGACACGAAATTGTCCTGCGCGGCGGCGAAGGGACGGCCTGCGCGCAGCGCCTCGACCGCATGGACGGCGAAGTTGTGGACGTCGTGGGGCGAAAAGAAGGCCGCGGTGCGGATCACAAGCGCCTCGGGGTTGATGTCCAGCACGCAGCGCTCGGCCTCGGCCTTGCTGCGGCCATAGGTGTTCAGGGGACTGGTGGGATCGCCTTCAAGATAGGCGCTGCCCTTGGCGCCGTCGAAGACCTGATCCGAGGAAAAGGTCACAAAGCCGATGCCCCGATCCCGGCAGGCGCGGGCAAGGTTCGCAGGGCCCTCGACATTGGCGGCGAAGCACAGTTCGGGCTCGGCCTCTGCGCGGTCGATGTCCACCAGCCCGGCGGTGTTGATCACGGCCGCAGGCTCAAGCTGATCAAGCGCGGCCGCGACCGAATCCGTGTCGTGGATCGCCAGCACCCGGCGATCGGTCAGCGCGAAGGGCAGGCCGCGCAGGTCGCAGACATGGGCGAACATCCGGCCCAGCGTCCCGCTTTTCCCCGTGACGAGGATCGGCCGCGCAGTCATCTGCGCGCAGGTTGGGTCGGGGGCCGGTTCGGCAACCGCCGGAGGGCAGGACGGCGGCGGCGGACTGGCGCAGGGCCAGAGCCGCCGGTCACTGTCCCACCATCCCGGCATATCCAGGATCGCGGCGTGAAGCGGGCGGTCCCCGCGCACCAGCGCCCGCAGCAACGCGGCCATGGCGGTCGGGCGCGGGCTGCCGGCGCGCATGTCGAAGACGCCGCATTCGTAGCGGCCCGCGTCGGTCATCACCAGCCGGTCCCAGTCATAGGCCCCAAGCAGCGACCAGGCGGTGACGGCCTCGACCTCGGCTCCGTGCGCACGGGCACGCTGCGCCGCGCGCCAGACCTGAAGGAACCAGCGTGCCTGTTCCTCGCGCGTGCAGCCGTTGTGGCATTCGGTGATTGCGAGGGGGCGGCGGTAGCGGTTCCAAGCCTGCAGCAGCAGCGCCTCGATGCCGACCAGCGCTCCCGGAACGGCACGGATCGCCTCGACATTGACATAACGGCCGCCGCTTTCGGCCGAAGGGCCGACGCCGGGATAGCGCGTGATCCGATGGTCGATCAGCCGCTCGCTGGTCAGGTAGTGGTTGACGCCGATGACATCGGGCGGGCAGGGGTCGTCGGCAATCGCCTGAAGGCGTTGCGCAAAGCCTCGTTCAGCCAGCAGCGTCCACATCGGATGGCCGGGCACCACCTCGCCGCAAAGCAGATCCCACGTCAGCCAGCGGCGGGCGTTCTCAAACGCAGCTTCCCGGACCAGCGGCGGCGTGGCATGGCAGAACCCCAGATCCTCGGTCTGCACCAGCCGCGCCGCAGGGTTCACGCGCCGGATTTCCCGCATGGCGGCGCGGGTGGCGTCGATCTGGTTCAAGAGGGCCAGCCAGCAGGCATCCTCATCCAGCAGGTGAGGATACCAGTGGCCGTAAAGGCAGGAAAACCGCGCCGTGGTCAGGGGTTCATTGACCGGTGTCCAATCCTGCACCCAAGGGTAGCGCTCGGCGGTGGCGCGGGCATGGGCAGCAAGGCCGGGCGCGAAGCTGTCCTCGACAAGGCTGGTATAGGCAGGGCCGCTGCCGTGATGCACGAGGCCCAGGATGGGCCGCAGGTCCAGCCGGCGCAGCTCGGCCAGGCGCTCGTCGCTCCACCCGAAATCATTCTGGCCCGGATAACGGGGCGAGACGCGTTCCCACAGCACCGGATAGCGCAGCGCGCGCAGGCCAAGGCCCGCGAACAGTTCAAGGTCGCCGATGCGGTCGTGATGGCCAGAGCGGATCGACTGGTCGAAGAAACGGTCACCCACGCGGTTCACCGTGTATTCGCAGCCGCCCCAGAGCTGCATGTGGGGCACCGCCGGGTCGGCGTCCCACAGACATTCTCCCGTAGGGTCGAGGCGCGTGGGCGCTGCTCGGGGGAAAGGAAAAGCTTCGCCTTGGAAGGACATGGGCGCCTCGCTGCACCACCACTCCCTCGGACTACCACGCAGCGAGGGCGAGAGTTCCGGTTCAGCCTGCGCTCAAGACGGCAACATATGTGGCTTCATTCATCCCCTACTTCCGGGATTTAGCAGGCTTCGGCCAACATTCTTGAATCCATCCCGTCGGAACGTGCGCTTCCGGCAGGGGTTTCCCTTCCGGCAGTTGATGCCGAGCATGATGGGAGGAAAGTCATGCACTATCTTGCACGCAAGCTAGCGATTGCAGGCATCGTGGCGAGCTTCGGGGGGAGCGCGTTCGCCCAGGCGTCAGATCCGGCAACCATGACCTGCGCCGACTTCATGGCGCTCAGCGCCGATCAGCAGATGACCGCCATGAGCACGCTTCGCACCGCGAACATGGGGTCCTCTACCGGATCGACAGGCGCCGCGGGCGGGTCCTCGACCGGGGCGGACAGCGGTGCGACCGGCGCCGGAGGCACAAGCGGTTCGGCCGGCTCGACCGGCGGCACCGGGGCGGACATGTCCGGCAGCGGGTCGGCCGGGGCAGCAGGTTCTGCGGCCTCCGGCGGCAGCGCCTCCGGCACGTCCGGTGCTGCCTCGGGCAGCGGAGGGTCCGGCATGTCCGCAGGTACGGCAGGCAGCGGCAGTGCGTCCGGGTCGTCCGACGTGGCAGGCGGCGCGGGCTCGTCCGGTGCGGGCATGGGAGCGTCCGGTGGAGACAACTCCACTTCGGGCGGAACCATGGCAGCGGGAGAATCCGGGGCAGGGGCATCGACCAATGCAGGCGGCAGCACCTCGTCCGACCCGCAGGTCGCGGCCCTGATGGCTGCCTGTCAGGGGAACGAGACCTCGCTCGTGATGGACCGGATGTCTTCGATGTAAGCGCAACAAGAGGGCTGCGGCGGGTGCATGACCTGCCGCAGTTCCGCAAGCGAACGCGAGGCCGCGCGGCAATGCGACGGGCGGCTCGTGCCTCGGTGCCGGATAAAGAAACAAATTACTTCAATGGCTTTATACAGATATGTCGGCCTTGGTGGTCTTGGGGCATCGGTCCAGGATCACAGCTGGTCGGGAATGAGATGCCTTGGCTGGCAGGAAGGTCCGCAACCTCCTGGACCATCTGCCCCATCTGAGTGATGACTGGAAGAATTCGTCTTCGACTATCGCATCGCGACAGCCGTGCGCCGCCGCGAGCGACCAGACAGCAGCGATCTTGATTACACACGCTTTTGTCCGTCCGCGTACTATCCCGCGCTCAAGTCAGCGCGACATTTGGCGGCAGGTGGGCAACAGCAACGCTTTGATGCGCGTACTCATTCGCTGGTCGGTAGAAAGCGCCACAACGGTGGACAGCTATGCCGGGCACCTGAAAGGACGCATGGACGTGATCTGGCGCATCCTCCAGTCCGTCATGCGCAATCCGGCCGCTTCGTTCGACCTGGGCGATCTGATCATGGATGCGTTGAACCAGCAGCACGCTAGTGACGGACGGGCCGACTGGTCGCCCAACGGCCCGCCGGTGAGCCGGAACACTGCAGCGGCCGAGGTGATTGGGCTGCTGTTTCACACTTGTCACCAACTCGATCGAACGTGGCGAACTTGACTAGGGCGAAGGGGGCGAACTGCGGGTGTCCCAGAGGATCAAGCCGGAAATCGACGGCAGCGAGGCGATGTTGTTCTGCGCAGAAGGGAGGATCGGCCACCACGCACAATGTTGTCACCAAGTTAATGTGTCGCTGTCGGGGCAATTTAGAAATGTCGCAGTTGGACCCGCCGGAGCATGGCCGGGTCGGGCGGAGACCTCCGCCATCGCAGCCCGGCCCGGACATGCGGGGAAGCAGGGATCGCCGCTGCTCTGATCGCCTCGACCCTCATTCGGCTGCATGCCGCGCCTGAGCCTGCTCGGCTGCGCGCCGCTCCTGGCGCCTTTCCACCCAACCCTTGTTCCCGCGCCTCGGCTCCCGCGCCTCGGCTT
>NZ_NSJZ01000058.1 GCF_002287065.1 Paracoccus salipaludis | reverse complement strand
CTTGGGCTTCGGGCGTTTGCGGCAGCTTGATCGTCAGAACCCCGTTCCTGAAGGATGCTTGCGCCTTTTCGCCATCCACACCGGGCGGGAGTGGAATTGTCCGGTAGATCGCGCCGTAGCTGCGCTCGGAAAGGTAGTATCCCTTTTTCTCCTCCTGGCGCTCGATCTTCTTCTCCCCCTTCACGGTCAACATGTCATCGTTGACCGTCACCTCGATGTCCTTCATCTCCATGCCCGGCAGCTCGATCGCGACTTCGATCGCCTTGTCGGTCTCGACCACGTCGGATTTCGCCTCGCCGCTGCCAAAGGGCTCTGCGAAATGACCGACCCGGTTCCAGAAGTTCCCGAACACATGGTTCATTTCGCGCTGGAGTGTCGCTATCGGGTTATCTTCGATGCTCTTGGCATCTGGCGTGCCGTCGTTGCGAGCCCAGGGAATGAGGTCTTTGATCTGCATGATATGGTCTCCTTCGGTTTTCAGGCGCCCTTGACGGCGATCCTTTTCGGCTGGCCTCAGGGGCTCGGGGAAGCGTCAAAGTGACGACGCCTCCACGCATCTCGGCTTCGATCCTGTCGGGGTCGAAGTTCTCGGAAAGCGTGAAGTCACGCTCGAAATCGCCCTCGGCATATTCAGTATAGGCAAGTGCCAGGTTTTCTGGCCGCATCGGCTCATCCTTACCGCGGATCGTCAGCACGCGGTTTTCAAACGTGATTTCGACCACATCGGCGGCGACGCCAGGCATTTCGACCATCACGGAGACACACTGATCGGTCTCGACGATATCGGTCCGCGGGCGGTAGATGCGGCCGCCGCCAGCGGTTTCACGCGCGTCAGCCGGCGTTTTTTCGGTGGCTGGCGTGATGTCGGTGCTCATCGTGCCAGCTCCTCACAGGCTGCCTTGATCTCAATTCTCTTCGGCTTCTCCTCCTCAGTTCGGAAGATAACGATCCGCAGTACGCCGTTCGCGGATCGAGCGCCACGGCAAGAGATATCGATCATGAAACCTTTTTTGATTCTACGGCCACAATGATACCACGCAGGCATAATTCATGCTAGCATTTCAATCTCTAGCGGCGTCTGATGGAGCTTCGCGAAGACCAACAGATCCTTGTAGGTCAAATGATGATTGCATCCGACAATGCGTTGATCGGGACGACGATCCATCGGGTCGCCCAGCACATCCAGCAGCGGATCGACGATGAAAGCCGTGAGACCGGTCAGACGCGACTGTCGTGGATGGCAGTCGCCCATGTGGACGAGTCGCGGGCCTCGCGATCGGCGACCCCGCGGCGCGGCTGGAAGTCGGCAGTGCGACAGCCGTGCAACTCGTGGACCGCATGGCGCGGCGGCTGGGTTGAGCGTTCGCCGTCACCGAATCGTCGGCGGTCGCAGATCGTTGTGCCGACGAGAAAGACGCAAAAAATCTTGCGAGAATTAGATCCCCGACGAGCCGCGTTGAAGGAATACATCTTACCGGACCTATCAGTCGACGAGAGGCGTGTTCTTCTCGCACTTCTCGAGCGCATACGTGCGCAGATTTCACGCTAGAGAGAGCAAATCGGTATGAAAGGGAAGACTGGATCTTCTTGAGTAATCGGCGCAGGATCTCCTGCAACGTGAGACACTGGACGAGCCCGATCTGGTGGCAATTGGGTCCAAGGTGAAAAGAACGGAAGCGGTCGCTGCGTGACACTGTCACTGGCGCAGATGATCGGCGGACAACCCTGACTGAATAAAGAAACGGAGAAGACGAATGGCAAACGGAGCTTGCGATATTTGCGGTCGCCCGGCGACGGCGCGCGTGCGCGCCTCGGTGAACGGCAGGGTTCAGAACATGGAGCTGTGCGATCAGCACTACAGCGAAATAGCGCGCCGGTCGGGGCGCAGCGCCTCGCCGCTGGAGTCCCTGTTCGGGCGGCGTTCCCTTCTTGACGAATTCTTCGGCGAGAGCGGTTTCGGCAGCCTCTTTGGTGACAGTCCGCTGCGAGGCGGCACGCTCGGCTCCATGGGTGACGGCGATGACGCTGTCGTCGACGCCACTTTCGGCGAGGGCGCGCCGCGGCGTGGATCGCGGCGCGGCGGCGGACGCACCATCGCCGACCGGCTGAGCGAACAGGGCAACAAGCTGCTGCAGGATGCCGCACAGAAGGTCGGGGAATTCGGGCGCAGCGAGGTCGACACCGAACATCTGCTTCTGGCATTGACCTCGTCTGACGTCGTCAAGACGATCCTTGAACAGTTCAAGGTCGATGTGGACGATCTGC
>NZ_NSJZ01000057.1 GCF_002287065.1 Paracoccus salipaludis | reverse complement strand
CCTGGCCCTGAGCGTGCTCCTGCTGGCACTCTGGCCGGGACTGGATGCGATCCGCGGCCGCTGCCTGCAGCGGGGCGTCGGCAGCCGCGACGAGATCGCGTCCGAGTTGCTGGCGCGAACGACCGAGCAAGTCCGAACGCTTGACCTCAGCCGGGTGAACCGGATCGCAGCGACCGTGCTCTGGAACGTCGAGCGCGACCTGCTGCGTGCCGCCCGACGAGAAACTGCCCGACAACAATCCTGCGCGTCCCTGGAGCCGGACTGGCTGGAGGCGCCACCCTCATGGGCGGAGCAACTGCGTCTGCGTGCGGAACTGCGGCGCGACCTCACCGCAGTCATCGGCAGGGACGCGGATCTGGTTCTCGGCGTGGCGCTGGATGGCGCCAGCCAGCTTGAGATGGGCAAGGTACTTGACCTGTCGGAACCTGCGGCCCGGAAGCGGTATCAGCGCGCCGTGGTGGCGCTGCGGCAGCATCATGGGCCAGGAGGGATCGGGTCCCACGGATCGACGACGTCCACGCCCATAGCGATGAACGGCGCGACATCGCGGGTGGCGACGGGATAGCCGTTCGCCGCAGCGATGGCGGCGATCGCGCCGTCCGGAAAGCTCACCGTCCGCCCGTGCCGCTCCGCCGTCGCGACGAGCGCGCCAAAGGCATTCGCGGCGGCTGCGTCGAACCCCAAGACCCTGCCGGGAAAGACCTCCGTCAGCATCCGCTCGAGCCGAAGCTCGAAATCATCCCGGCGGCGGCCGGGCTCGAGCCGCGCCATGCCGAACCGCAGTTCGGCCAGGCTGACGGTGGTCAGGTGCAGGGTGCTCAGCTCCTGGCGGTTGAGCCAGTCGATCACCCGGGGCTCGGGGACCGGCTTCATCGTCTCCGAGACGACATTCGTATCGAGGATGATCATTCGAAGCAGGCCGGCTCCACGGGGGTGCGGTCGCGCTCGACTGAGAACCCGTCCATCGCGGCGCCTGACCAGATGCCGCGCATCAGATCGCCTGCACGTGGCCGGCCCTCGCGCAGAACCGCGCGAGCGATGATCTCGCGCAGCTCAGCCTCGGCGCTCCGGCCATGGGCGGCTGCCTGCGCCTTCAGGGCGCGATGCACCTCGTCCGGGATCTGTCGCACGACGATCTGGGCCACGGCCGCCTCCATCGATATCACACCCTGCAATAGATATCACATATTATTCCCGTCCTCAATGTCCCGATCGGCGTGCGGGGGTGGCTTTTGACCAGGTGAAGCCCCTGTTCACGAGCCTGATCGATGTCCTTGCCGCCGGTCCCGCCGCCCGATCTCCTCAAACGCCTGCCGGGATATTACCGGCGTTGGGAACTGACCGAACTGGTCATCCCGGATCGGTACTACTTCTTCGAGGCAGCGGGCCTGCACGGCGACGGTGAGCCGCTGTTTGCGGTTTATGTCCAGCCCGCCGATCTGGCGCCGGGCGAAGGGCGGCTGCAATGAGCGCGCCCGGCATCGATCGCGACCAGATCGCGCTGTTTGTCGACGTGGTCTTTTCCTGGTGCGACGGCCTGATCCCGCTGCGCGGCCTGCCCGAGAAGGGCGTGACGCTAGGGCCGCCGAACGACCTGCGCTGGATCCCGGCAGACGCGGGGGCGCCCGAGATCATGGCCACCGCGGCAGAGGCCGCCGCTTCGGTCGGCCGTGCGATCTATGTGATCCCCGGCACGGTCGGACACAACGGCGAGGCCCGCGCTGAGCATGTCCGGCAGATGCAGGCGCTGGTCGTCGATCTCGACGAGGGCGACATCTCTGCCAAGCGGGACCACCTGATCCGCAACCTCGGCCCGGTGACGCTGACCATCGAGAGCGGCGGGTTGACGGAGGCGGGACAGCCCAAGCTGCATCTGTGGTGGAAGCTGACAGAACCGGCCGAGGGCGAGGACCTGGCCCGGCTCTGCCGGCTTCGGGCGGCGATGGCGCTGAAGGTCGGCGGCGATGACAGCTTCGGCTCGGCGCATCAGCCCATCCGGGTGCCCGGGACGATCCATGGTAAATATGGACGGACGGCGCAGGTCCGGATCGTCGACCAGCAGCCCATCGAGGTCGATCTGGCTGAGTTCGAGGCCCTCGTCGCTGCTATGCCCGCGCTCACCCCGGAAACCTCAGGCTCAGCGTGGTTCGACTTCAACGCCGGTAGCAAACCCGCAGTCGATGACGTCCTGACCACGCCGGTGCGGGAGGGGGCGCAGGACGACTGGACCCGGTTCCAGGGCGCCAGCGCCGCGATCGGCTATTACCTCCGCCAAGCCCACGAAGGCCGGCTCAGCCTCGACGAGGCCTGGGAGGCGATCTGCGGCTACAACGCCGCCATGTTGCGGCCTAGTTGGTCCGAGGATCGCCTCAAGGCCGAGACCCGGCGGCTCTGGCAGCGACATCTCGAGCGCAACGGACCTGCGCAGCCGCCGCGGCAGGAGGCGCCGACAGGCCCGCTGGACTGCTTC
>NZ_NSJZ01000056.1 GCF_002287065.1 Paracoccus salipaludis | reverse complement strand
CCTGGCCCTGAGCGTGCTCCTGCTGGCACTCTGGCCGGGACTGGATGCGATCCGCGGCCGCTGCCTGCAGCGGGGCGTCGGCAGCCGCGACGAGATCGCGTCCGAGTTGCTGGCGCGAACGACCGAGCAAGTCCGAACGCTTGACCTCAGCCGGGTGAACCGGATCGCAGCGACCGTGCTCTGGAACGTCGAGCGCGACCTGCTGCGTGCCGCCCGACGAGAAACTGCCCGACAACAATCCTGCGCGTCGCTGGAGCCGGACTGGCTGGAGGCGCCACCCTCATGGGCGGAGCAACTGCGTCTGCGTGCGGAACTGCGGCGCGACCTCACCGCAGTCATCGGCAGGGACGCGGACCTGGTTCTCGGCGTGGCGCTGGATGGTGCCAGCCAGATCGATATGGGTATGGCGCTCGGCCTGTCGGAACCCGCGGCTCGGAAGCGCTACCAGCGCGCCGTCGTGGCGCTGCGGCAGTATCATGGGCCAGGAGGGATCGGGTCCCACGGATCGACGACGTCCACGCCCATGGCGATGAACGGCGCGACATCGCGGGTGGCGACGGGATAGCCATTCGCCGCAGCGATTGCGGCGATCGCGCCGTCCGGGAAGCTCTCCGTCCGCCCGTGCCGCTCCGCCAGCGCGACGAGCGCGCCAAAGGCATTCGCCGCAGCTGCGTCGAACCCCAGGACCCTGCCGGGAAAGACCTCCGTCAGCATCCGCTCGAGCCGAACCTCAAAATCATCCCGGCGGCGGCCGGGCTCGAGCCGCGCCATGCCGAACCGTAGTTCGGCCAGGCTGACGGTGGTCAGATGCAGGGTGCTCAGCTCCTCGCGGTTGAGCCAGTCGATCACCCGGGGCTCGGGGACCGGCTTCATCGTCTCCGAGACGACGTTCGTATCGAGGATGATCATTCGAAGCAGGCCGGCTCCACGGGGGTGCGGTCGCGCTCGAGCGTGAGGTCGCTGGTCTCGGCACCGGACCAGAAGCGGCGCATCAGATCGCCTGCACGTGGCCGGCCCTCGCGCAGAACCGCGCGAGCGATGATCTCGCGCAGCTCAGCCTCGGCGCTCCGGCCATGGGCGGCCGCCTGCGCCTTCAGGGCGCGATGCACCTCGTCGGGGATCTGTCGCACGACGATCTGGGCCACGGCCGCCTCCATCGATATCACATAAAGCAATAGATATCACAGATTATTCCCGTCCTCAATGTCCTGATCGGCGTGCGGGGTTGGCTTTTGACCAGGTGAAGCCCCTGTTCACGAGCCTGATCGATGACGCTGCCGCCCGTTCCGCCGCCCGATCTTCTGAAACGCCTGCCGGGATATTACCGGCGTTGGGAACTGACCGAACTGGTCATCCCGGATCGGTACTACTTCTTCGAGGCAGCGGGCCTGCACGGCGACGGTGAGCCGCTGTTTGCGGTTTATGTCCATCCGACCGATCTGGCGCCGGGCGAAGGGCGGCTGCAATGAGCGCGCCCGGCATCGATCGCGACCAGATCGCGCGGTTTGTCGACGCGGTCTTCTCCTGGTGCGACGGCCTGATCCCGCTGCGCGGTCTGCCCGAGAAGGGCGTGACGCCGGTGCCGTCGAACGACCTGCGCTGGATCCCGGCAGACGCGAGCGCGCCCGAGATCATCGCCACAGCCGCGCGAGCCGCCGCCTCCGTCGGGCGCGCGATCTATGTGATCCCCGGCACGGTCGGAAACAGCGGCGAAGGTCGCGCCGAGCATGTCCGGCAGATGCAGGCGCTGGTCGTCGATCTCGACGAGGGCGACATCTCCGCCAAGCGGGACCACCTGATCCGCAACCTCGGCCCGGCGACGCTGACCATCGAGAGCGGCGGGATGACCGAGGGCGGACAGCCCAAGCTGCATCTGTGGTGGAAGCTGACCGAACCGGCCGAGGGCGAGGACCTGGCCCGGCTCTGCCGGCTACGTGCCGAGATCGCGCTGAAGGTCGGCGGCGATGACAGCTTCGGCTCCGCCCACCAGCCGATCCGGGTGCCGGGCACGATCCACGGCAAGTACGGCCGCAAATCCGCGGTGCGGATCATCTCCCATCAGGACATCGAGGTCGATCTGGCTGAGTTCGCGGCCCTCGTCGCTGCGATGCCCGCGCTCACCCCGGAAACCTCAGGCTCAGCGTGGTTCGACTTCAACGCCGGTAGCAAACCCGCAGTCGATGACGTCCTGACCACGCCGGTGCGCGAGGGGGCGCAGGATGACTGGACCCGGTTCCAGGGCGCCAGCGCCGCGATCGGCTATTACCTCCGCCAAGCCCACGAAGGCCGGCTCAGCCTCGACGAGGCCTGGGAGGCGATCTGCGGCTACAACGCCGCCATGTTGCGGCCTAGTTGGTCCGAGGATCGCCTCAAGGCCGAGACCCGGCGGCTCTGGCAGCGACATCTCGAGCGCAACGGACCTGCGCAGCCGCCGCGGCAGGAGGCGCCGACAGGCCCGCTGGACTGCTTC
>NZ_NSJZ01000055.1 GCF_002287065.1 Paracoccus salipaludis | reverse complement strand
GCTAGAGTCAGGACTCGTTAAGTTTCATAGCCAGAACATGATGGTTGCGGCGAGTGCGACGGCGGAGAGGAAGACCTTCGGGCATCTGTCGCAACACGTGGCGACGCGTCTCCAATCCTTCAGCCGACCGAACATGATCTCGATCCTGTTGCGGCGTTTGTAGCGGCGCGTGTCATATTTTACGGGCCGACCACGAGACTTTCGCCCCGGGATGCAGGGAGTGATCCCTTTGTCTTTCAGCGCATTTCTGAACCAGTCGGCATCATGGCCCCGGTCGGCCAGCAACCATTCCGCTGAGGGTAAACCTCCCAGCAAGGCCGCGGCGCCAGTGTAGTCGCTGACCTGGCCTGCGGTCATGGAGAACCGGATTGGCCGTCCATGGGCATCGGTGACGGCATGCAACTTGGTGTTCATGCCACCCGTTCTCGGGAAAACGATCTCGTGGATCGTTTTCTGACCCTCGAACTCCGACCGATCAGTCGGCCGCGCCCCCTTTTTTCGACCATAGGCTGGTCGCCGTCCGGTGCGCCTTGAGGTAGGTGGCATCAATCATGATCGTCTTCGGTTCTGGGTCCTCCGCGGCCAACCCCTCCATGATACGAGCAAAGACGCCCATGTCGCCCCACCGCTTCCAACGGCTGTAAAGCGTCTTCGCGGGACCATACTCTCGGGGATCGTCCCGCCATCGCAACCCGTTGCGGTTGACGAAGATTATGCCACTAGAGCCACACGCCGATCATCAACACGCGGCTTGCCAAGGCTCTTCGGAAAGAAAGGCCGCAGCCGCGCCATCTGCTCATCGGTCAGCCAGAAAAGGTTGCTCATCGATCAGTCTCCTCGCGGAGCCTGAATCACGCAGCAGCAGGCAGATCAATGGGTCCTGACCCTAGTTGGCCGCGCTCCGCCGTGGCTACTGCCCTTGCGCCGAAGCAGACGAGTCTCAGCGCAGGCTGGGGCATGGCAGTTTTCAGGGCCAATCAGTTTCAAATTCGGGAACGAACCTCGTGAAGCGAGGTTGGTCAAGGCTGTCCCAAAAGGAAGTTATCATGCGCCTTCTTCGATCAACGTCGCCGTTGGCGGTTTCCACGGCTCTGGTGCTGCTTGCCTCGCAGGGCGCGGTTGCCCAGCAGGCCACGGCGCCTGCAACTGCACAGGAGCCCGCAACCACGGCTCCCGCGCCCGCTCAGGCGCCTGCGGCTGCCACTGATCCAGAAACCACGGAAGGGATAGATGCCCTGTCCGAGGCCCAGCCTACCGCGGACATGCAGTCGGTCCTCGACAAGCTGGCGGAACTGGGGGCCGATCCCATCGGAACGCTGTCGCCCGAGGAACAGCGCCAGGAACCGACGCCTGCAGATGCCGTGATGGCGCTGATGAAGGATCGCGGGATCAGCATGGATCCCAAGCTGGCTGCCATCGCGACGCGCGATGTCACCTATACGGACGCGGGCGGCGGCCAGCAGCCGATCCGCATCTATACGCCTGAGGGGTCGGGTCCCTTTCCGCTGATCGTCTATTTCCACGGCGGGGGCTGGGTGATCGCCGACATCGACACCTATGACGCTTCGGCCCGGGCGTTGGCGGCGGGAACGGAGGCAGTGGTCGCCTCGGTCGAATACCGCAAGGGACCCGAAAACAAGTTCCCGGCTTTCCATGAGGACGCCAACGCCGCCTATGCGTGGCTGATCGAGAACTCCGGCAGCCTAAACGCCGATGCGAGCCGCGTGGCGGTCGCCGGAGAAAGCGCGGGGGGAAACCTGGCGATCAACGTGGCCCTGAACGCCCGTGACAACAAGCTCACATTGCCTCGGCACATTCTCAGTGTTTATCCGATTGCCGGCAACGAGATGGACACGCCGTCCTACCAAGCCCATGCCGATGCCAAGCCGCTGTCGAAGCCGGCGATGGAGTGGTTCGCCCAGAACGCCTTTACTGACATGTCACAGGCGACAGACCCGCGGGTGGACCTAAAGGACCGCACCGACTTGGCGGGCCTTCCCCCCGTCACCATCATCAACGCCCAGATCGACCCGCTGCTCAGCGACGGCGAGCAGCTTGCCGCCGCCTTGGAAGAACAGGGCGTCAACGTCGAGCAGAAGACCTACGAGGGCGTGACCCACGAGTTCTTCGGCATGGGTGCAGTGGTGCCGGAAGCGAAAGCGGCCGTCGACCAAGCGACAACTGCGTTGAAGCAGTCGCTGACTGAGTGAGAATATCAACACCGGGAGGCGGGTGGCTTCCCGCCCTCCACAGTGTTTCCTGCTAACCTAGGTGTTCAGTCCCGGCATCTGGTGGATCGGATTTAGGATGAATCTGTCTGGCTCGGATGTCCAGATCTTGCAGATGTATTCATACGGTGTGAGCCCGCCGAGGGTCTTGAGCCGGCGGGCGAAGTTGTAGGCTGCCATGAAGTCTGACAGGTGGGTGCGGAGCTGGTCGTGATCGTCGTAATGGAAGCGTTTGACGGTCGCGTCCTTGATCGTGCGGTTCATTCGCTCGACCTGGCCGTTGGT
>NZ_NSJZ01000054.1 GCF_002287065.1 Paracoccus salipaludis | reverse complement strand
AACACCGTGGACCATGTCGTCCCGCATCGGGGCGACCCCGAGCGGTTCTGGGACCAGGACGGATGGCAGCCGCTCTGTGCGTCCTGTCACAGCCGCAAGACCGCTGCCGAGGATGGCGGCTTCGGCAACCGCCGGCCCGACCGCGGGCCATCCGGCTGACCCCGGGGGGAGGTCAAATCTCAGGCCGGTTCGACGTCAGGACCGCGCGCCAAGCTTTCTGCATCCGTGGCCAAAATGGCGAGGGGGGGGGTGCAGCCACGAAAACCGAAGGAAACCGCCCGTGTCCGGACGCGAACTCACCATCGACTACCGCCCGCTCGACAGCCTCGTGCCCTATGCCCGCAACGCCCGCACTCATTCGGAGGCGCAGGTGGCCGAGATCGCCGGCTCGATCCGGGAGTTCGGCTTCACCAACCCCGTGCTGATCGCCGAGGACGGCACGCTCATCGCCGGTCACGGACGGGTGCTGGCGGCGCGACTGCTCGGCATGGATACGGTGCCGACGATCACTCTGACCGGGCTCAGCGACAACCAGCGGCGGGCACTGGTGCTGGCGGACAACCGCATCGCGCTCAACGCCGGTTGGGACGAGGCGCTGCTGTCGCTGGAGCTCACAGATTTGAAGGAGGCCGGGCTCGACCTCGGTATCCTGGGCTTTGAGGATGGTGAGCTGGACCGATTGCTGGCCGGGACCGAGGGGGACGAGGAAGGCTCGACCCTGCCGGTCGTTATCCCCGAGCCGCCGCGCAACCCGGTCTCGCGCACCGGCGATCTATGGATCCTCGGCGATCACCGGCTGCTCTGCGGCGACGCGACGTCTCACGACGATGTCCGCCGGCTGATGAACGGCGAGCGAGCGGTGCTGTTCGCCACTGACCCGCCATATCTCGTCGATTACGACGGCTCGAACCACCCGACCCGCAACAAGGATTGGTCCGCCTCCTATGGCACGACCTGGGACGACAGTTCGCAGGGCGCGGAGCTCTACGACGGGTTCATCGGGGCCGCCGTGGCCGGGGCCATCACCGAGGATGCTGCGTGGTACTGCTGGCACGCCTCGCGCAGGCAGGCGATGCTCGAGGCCTGCTGGGAGAAGGCCGGCGCCTTCGTTCACCAGCAGATCATCTGGGTGAAGGACCGCGGGGTGCTCACCCGCTCGCATTACCTGTGGAAGCACGAGCCCTGCTTCATGGGCTGGCGCCGCCCGAACCGCCCGCCGAAGGTGGCAGACGAGACGCTGCCCTCGACCTGGGAGATGCCCAGCTTCGCCAGGGACGAGCGGCCCGATCACCCGACCCCAAAGCCGCTCGACGCCTTCGGCATCCCGATGCGCCAGCACGTCGCCCGCGGCGGGCTGTGCTACGAGCCGTTCTCGGGCTCCGGTTCGCAGATCATGGCGGGCGAGGCCAACGGCCGCCGCGTCTTCGCGATGGAGATCAGCCCCGCCTATGTCGATGTCGCCGTGGAGCGCTGGCAGGCCGAGACCGGCAAGGATGCGATCCTCGACGGCGATGGCCGGACCTTCGCCGAGGTGAGGGTCGAGCGGCTGGGCGGCGTCGACGAGAGCCAGGAGGAAGCGGCATGAAGCAGACCCGAGCCATGTCGCTGGTTGAGGCGATCGCCAACGTGGTCGGCGGCTATGTCCTTGCCGTTGCCCATGTGGGTTACTCGGTTGCGGCCTGCAGCACCTCTTCGGCCCACTGATTGAGGCTGATGCCACGCAACTCGGCGGCGATGGCCGCCTTGCGATGGATGTCAGGGCTGAGGCGGAACATGACCTTGCCGGAATAGCTGCGATCGGGCTCCTTGCCGATCCTAGCGCAGGTCTCGATGTAATCGTCCACCGCTTCGTGAAACGCCGTCCGGAGTTCCGCGACACTGTCGGCATGAAAGCCGACGCCGTCGCGAATCCCGGCGATCTGACCGAAGAAGATGCCGTCCTCGTCGTCATATTCGATGCGGGCGCTGTAGCCCTTCCAGGTCATGACATTGCTCATGGCTCGATCCCTAGTCTGACCAGATAGGCGCGTGCGGCGCGAACCTGATACCGTTTTGCTTCCTTCGCCGGATGGGGGCGATGAAAGCTCTCGATCTCCCCATCCTTCTCGAACTTCACCCGCGATCCGCTGCCTTCGATGATCCGGCAGCCGACCGCGACCAGCAATGCCTCGATGCTGGCCCACTCGACCGACCCCGAGACGGGATCGGTGAACACAACCTGGAGCGTCTTGCGATGCTTGCTGTTCATGCAAGCATGATATGGGAAGCGTGGGGCTGACCGCAAGCATATCGCGCTAGCGACGGACCGACAGGACTCTTCCCATGGCTGGCCGCAAACCGCTCCCGACGCAGCTGAAGCTGGTGAAAGGCACGGCGCGGCCGCACCGGATGAACCCCGCCGAGCCGCAGCCTGTCGTGGCGGTGCCGCTGCCGCCCGACCATCTCGACGACGCAGCGGCTGCGAAGTTCACCGAGATGGCGGAACTGCTGGCCCGGCACGGGGTGATGACCGAACTCGATGCCGGGGCGCTGGCCCGCTACGTGGTGATCTGGCGGCGCTGGCTCGACGCCGAGGCGGAGGTAAAGCGCCGCGGCCCTGTGGTGAAGACCGTGGGCGGCAACATCATCCAGAATCCGTTTCTGGCGGTGGCGAACAAATGCCTGGCGCAGATGGGGCAGATCGAGAGCGAGTTCGGGTTGACGCCGTCGAGCCGCAGCCGGATCCGCACGGCGGCG
>NZ_NSJZ01000053.1 GCF_002287065.1 Paracoccus salipaludis | reverse complement strand
CAGCGTCTTCGCCGGACCATATTCCCTCGGGGCGTCGCACCATCGTAACCCATTGCGGTTGACGAAGATTATGCCGCTGAGCACACGTCGATCGTCAACGCGAGGCTTGCCATGGCTTTTGGGAAAGAACGGCCGCAAGCGTGCCATCTGCGCATCGCTCAGCCAGAAAAGGTTGCTCATGAATCAGGTCTCCTTGCGAAGCCTGAATCATGGCGAGCGCTCAGAAACAATGGGTCTGGAGCCTAAGCAAGCTTTAGCCAGAATTCAGCAAACGACTAAAATCTTAGCTGAATACAAGATCCTTTAAACCTGTTAAATTGCGAAGTCGCCTTAGGCAGCTCCGCAGGCGCACCGATATGCGCCGAATAATTTTTCTAGGCAGGACCGTGCCCATCATGCAGGCTGCGGAAAGATTCGCTGCTGTAAGCCAGTTCTGGAGATCGGAAGCGTCGCGAGCTTCCTCTACTGCGCAAGCGAAGTCGTCTAACATAAATCCGCAGATGAGATCGACCAGATCCTGATCGGAGATGGTTGACAGCAGTTCGTCCCTTAATGCCATCTCGAGCGCATCATAGGCGTTGAAAAGCAAAACTGCCTTTCCCGCCACAAACACAGGTGAGCCATTGTAACGCACCGTGATATCAGGACCTGAACCGGACAGCAGCCTGAGCGTTTGAATATCGAAGTTGCCCTCTAGGAAATCAATATCCACTTTATCTCCTGAAGTTGTGTGCTATCTTTATCCCGCCACCATAGTTAAACAATTGACTAGAGGGTGGCGATTACCTATCCAGTCTTCACTCATTGCACGAAAAAGCTGTGGTTCTGTCGTTGACACGCCGCTTCAATCTTATTTCATATGGACAGACTACATTGACGCCGCTTCTGCATCAGGATACAGCACCTAGCAATGTAATTAGATGTGGTCTATCGCGGGCATTCCTTACCGCGTCGGAGAGAGCACAGAAAGAAGGATTAAGGCCAGTAAGGCTCCCAGTTTGTCAGATTGAGCTAATCTGCCCCTTTCAGTTCTTGTACTGTGACGCTAAGGATGTTGATGATGAACCCACCCAGCAAAAGACTTACACCGACTCTATCCGTAAGAGGCATTGGAGCGACACCTTCGATCAGTTCGCCGCCCTCTAAGTTCAATTCGACAACATCACGCCCGACCTCGAGGTTGGAGATCCCCGCGTGGCTGTTTCTGTTCGACGCATAGAGCTCGAAGGTGTCGCTGCCGCTTGCTCCCAGAAGGGTGTTGTCTCCGGATCCAGCAATCAGCATGTCGTTTCCGGCAGATCCATTCAGCAGATCGTTCCTGCGCCTCCGTTTAGTGTATTGGGCCCCAGCTACCGGTCAGAACGCCGCCATATCTGCTGCCGACAACTGCTTCGATGTTGAAAAGCGTGTCGCCTTCCGCCCGTCCAGCTTGAGGCCCATCCACAAGACTCACAATCACGGCTGCTCCCGCATCCGAGTAGGTGACCCAGTCAAAGCCAGAGCCCCAGTCCAAGAAATCAGCGCCTATATTTCCGATCAGGACATCGGCGCCCTCGCCGCCCCAGAGCGTGCCGGAACCTGCGCCTTCCCACAGGCTGTCAGCCCCTCCAAGGCCCCCAAGCTTGTCAGTCGCGTTTTTGCCTTCCATGATATCCAGTCTCTGCAACCCAGCAATCTTACTTATACCTACTCTCTAGCTTTAGCAGTGGTGCGAAACATTGGAACTTGCGCTGACTAAGAAATCTGGCAGATTTCGCTCGAAGTCACGCAAGCCCGTTTGTTCGACTCAACTCAGCTTGCGGGAGAGAGCTTAATAAAAAGTTACAGCATCGTGCGTTGCGAGTCTTGACCTGCGCTCGCGTGGTTGCTGGATTTGTCAGGAGCTTGTTTGGCTACTAACCTGACCCGGTTGGTCCCTCGGTCATAACGAGAGCCTGGGGTTTTAGATTGGTAGTCTTCGGGTGGATTTGAGGCAATCGCGCCGGGCGCGGCGCCATCAGGCAGCGCAATCGTCTGGCGCGCTTCGAGCGGCGTGAGGTTGCCAAGCGAGGAATGCGGCCTGACGGCGTTGCGGTCATATCTCCGAAGGGCAATCTTGCGGCGGGCATTCTTGAGGGCATCGAAGATTTCCTCGTCAAGCAGTTCATCGCGAAGGTTGCCGTTGAAGGATCCGATGAAGGCGTTCTGCTGCGGCTTTCCGGGATCGATGTGTCTCCAGTAATGTCGTTCTGCTCGGCCCACTTCAGGATGGCTCGGCTGGTGAACTCGGTGCCCCTCCTCGGGACAACGACCCCTTAAATCGTTTTCCGATCCTCGTCGATCGTTGACAATGCAGGCAGGCTTTCCGTAGATCCGCACCCGCGCGTCCAGCTCGCGCGCCACCCGCGTCCCCGCGATACTCGTATCTGCGATTAAGTACAGGTTCTCACGGCAGCAATCGTCGATTGCGGCCAGGATGCGGAACTTGCGCGAGGCGCCGAAAGTGTCGGCCACGAAGTCGAGCGACCAACGCTGGTTTGGCACCAAGGCCACCGGTATCGGCGTGCGGGTGCCGCGGGCGCGCTTCCGGCTCCGTCGCCACTTCACTGCCGAGCCTTCCTCGCGATAGAGCCGATAAAGCTTCTTGGGGTTCATCAGCATGCCCCTGCGCTCCAGCAGCAGACCGATCCGCCGATAGCCGAACCTGCGGCGCACGGCTGCGATCTCCTGCATGGCCTTGCGGATCTCGAGGTTGTCAGGCGGACGTTCGCGCCAGACCGGCTTGCGGCACGACACCGACC
>NZ_NSJZ01000052.1 GCF_002287065.1 Paracoccus salipaludis | reverse complement strand
CGCACAGAGCGGCTGCCATCCGTCCTGGTCCCAGAACCGCTCGGGGTCGCCCCGATGCGGGACGACATGGTCCACGGTGTTGGCCGGGGTCAGTCGGTCTCGGCGCTGGCACTCGGCGCAGAGCGGGTGGCGGGCCAGAAACAGCCGCCGTTCCGCGAGCCACCGGGCCGAGCGATAGAGCGCACGGATCACCGGATCACGTCGGCGGTCAGTGTCGCGGTCACGTTCGCGCTTGTCGCGCCGCCCCACCGGGCGATGGATGGGCGGGCGCAACGGCATGAATGCCTCACGAGACGGATGAAGCGGGGTGGAAAAGACCGGGGGCGCTCTCGGCGCTCGTCTCCCGATCATATGCTCCGCATAGCACGGATCTGTTGCAGGTGTCGAACACGAATGTGTTGCAACACTCTGGAGTCACTCGGCATTCAGCCGCGCCGCGATGACGGTCAAGGCCAGTTGCCAGCGCCGCCAGGCGGTGGTGCGGTCGCAGCCCATCTCGCCCGCGATCACCTTCCACGGCACCTTGGCCGCCCGCGACCAGACTAGCTTGCGCTCGGGCTCCTCGATCCAGAGGACCCAATCGAAGGTCCGCTCCAGCCGGGTGATGGCCGCCGCCGACGGCCAGACGCGCATCGGCTCGGGCTCCATCGCGGCGATCTCGCGCTTCGTCCGCAGCACCTGCGGCCAGGCTCCGAAGTAGCGCTGCGCCTTGACCGGCGGCAGCTTGCGCAGGGTCCGGAACGCCTCCTCGAAGTGGTCAGCCACATCGTCCGCGGTCCATTCGCGATCAGCCATGGCTGCGCCCTCCCTCGCCGGCGCGGGGCCCATAGAGCTTGCGCCCCAGCTGCGCGACCATCTCGCGCTCGGGCCAGGTCAGCCGCGGATCGTCGACCGAGACCGCCAGCAGCCCCAGCTCATGCCAGCCGTCCCGCCGGACCTGATCGGGGTCGCGGCGGGTGCCACCGTAACCGCGGGGCGAGAAGCGCATCATCGTCATCGTCTTGCAGGCCATCGTCATCTCCTGTCATTCTGGCCGTCGTGATCGGGTGAGGCAGAGACGAGGGGTGACGTGGAGGACCGCGGGCCCGGACGTCACGGATGGGGGGTCCGGCCCTGAGGCCGGCCCTCCCATACGTAGTATGGGGAGGTTCATTGTTCGACTTGTTATGCGAGTCAGAGAGTTGATATTGCTTGCTTTTCTGCCTCCGAAGAAGTCGGACAAGGAAGTCAGACATGTCTGACTTCGACTTCCGTAAGTCATTGAAAAGAAAGCCATCAGTCAGACAATTCCGGAAGTCTGACATTTTCGACTTATGTCGGACACGCGATTTGTCAGACATCCACGACCTCCGGCCAGACCCAGACGGAGGGGTTCTCGACCTCGAGCGCGGCCCCCGAGGACGCGCAGCGGTAGTGGCTCGGAAGGACTGCGAGCCCCTGGCCCGTGATTTCCCCGGTCTCGGGATCGACCTGTTCCCCGCGGCCGAAGCGCATGCCTTCGACGCACATGTAGCCGAAGCGGGACCGGACCAGCGGCAGGCCGTAGAGTGCGCCGTTGCGCTGGTACTTGATGAAGCCCTTGGTCGCGAGGACGTTGAGCTGGTCCTGGATGGTGTGCTGGCTGCCGAGGCCGGCGCGGTTCTCGAAGTTCGAGGCGAACTGGGTGGAGGTATAGAGCCGGCCTTCCGCAGCCTCTTCGTAGAGCACGTCGAGGATCACCTCGGCCTTGCGATCGCGCTCGGCGTCGAGACGGGCCCCCACCTCCTGCCGCACGAGACGCTCGTGGCGGGCGTTCAGTTCGACCCATGTGCCCCCGATCTTGTCGACCAGCTTCGCCTCCAGGGCCGGTCCGTTGCGCAGTTCGATCTCGAGGCGGCGGGCGGTGCTGTCGTCGTCGGGGCGGTGCAGGATCAGGCCGCTGGTGTAATAACCCCGCAGCGCGCTGGCGCCGGAGAGAGCGAGGAACGGGTCATCCTTCACCTGCTGCTTCGAAAGCTTCTTCGTGTGGTGGACGAGGATGACGCCGGCATCGGGATTGACCGCCGCCTGCAGCGCTTCGACGCGTTCCTTGAGGAAGAACATCATCGCACTGTTGTCGTTCTCGCCGGCGCTGCTGCCGTTCGGCCCCGTCGGCCCGCCGTCGAAGACGTTCCGGATCGGATCGATGCAGATGATATCGGGCGGGCTCTCGGGAAAGGCGCTCCGGATCGCCTCCAGCACTCGGGTGACGCCACCGTGGTCGAGCAGCAGCTTCAGCCGGGGGGTGGCGACGAAGCCGTCGCGCGCGGCAACAAGGACTTCGGACGGGAGGCCGATCTGGTGAAGGCGCTCGCGCAGGTAGTGATACTGCAGCTCGGCCTGCAGGTAGAATACCCGCAGCGGCCGCGGCGGCGTAAAGCCGAGGAACGGCACGCCCGCGGCCATGTGCACGAGCCAGGAGATCAGGAAGTCGCTCTTGCCGACCTTGGGCGCACCGCCGAGGACGAGCAGCCCGCCTGGGGTCAGCACCCGCGGGGCAACGATGTCGTCGGGCAGCGCGCTGTGGTCATCGAGCAGCTGGCCGAGGCTGAAGCAGTCCAGCGGGCCTGTCGGCGCCTCCTGCCGCGGCGGCTGCGCAGGTCCGTTGCGCTCGAGATGTCGCTGCCAGAGCCGCCGGGTCTCGGCCTTGAGGCGATCCTCGGACCAACTAGGCCGCAACATGGCGGCGTTGTAGCCGCAGATCGCCTCCCAGGCCTCGTCGAGGCTGAGCCGGCCTTCGTGGGCTTGGCGGAGGTAATAGCCGATCGCGGCGC
>NZ_NSJZ01000051.1 GCF_002287065.1 Paracoccus salipaludis | reverse complement strand
GCGCCGCGATCGGCTATTACCTCCGCCAAGCCCACGAAGGCCGGCTCAGCCTCGACGAGGCCTGGGAGGCGATCTGCGGCTACAACGCCGCCATGTTGCGGCCTAGTTGGTCCGAGGATCGCCTCAAGGCCGAGACCCGGCGGCTCTGGCAGCGACATCTCGAGCGCAACGGACCTGCGCAGCCGCCGCGGCAGGAGGCGCCGACAGGCCCGCTGGACTGCTTCAGCCTCGGCCAGCTGCTCGATGACCGCAGCGCGCTGCCCGACGACATCATCGCCCCACGCGTGCTCACCCCGGGCGGGCTGCTCGTCCTCGGCGGCGCGCCCAAGGTCGGCAAGAGCGACTTCCTGATCTCCTGGCTCGTCCACATGGCTGCCGGCGTGCCGTTCCTCGGCTTCACGCCGCCGCGGCCGCTGCGGGTGTTCTATCTGCAGGCCGAGCTGCAGTATCACTACCTGCGCGAGCGCCTCCACCAGATCGGCCTGCCATCCGCAGTCCTTGTTGCCGCCCGTGACGGCTTTGTGGCCACCCCGCGGCTGAAGCTGCTGCTCGACCAAGGTGGCGTCACCCGCGTGCTGGAGGCGATCCGGAGCGCCTTTCCCGAGAGCCCGCCCGATATCATCTGCATCGATCCGATCCGGAACGTCTTCGACGGCGGGCCGACGGGGCCGAACGGCAGCAGCGCCGGCGAGAACGACAACAGCGCGATGATGTTCTTCCTCAAGGAACGCGTCGAAGCGCTGCAGGCGGCGGTCAACCCCGATGCCGGCGTCATCCTCGTCCACCACACGAAGAAGCTTTCGAAGCAGCAGGTGAAGGACGACCCATTCCTGGCTCTCTCCGGTGCCAGTGCTCTCCGGGGTTACTACACCACGGGCCTGATCCTGCACCGTCCCGACGACGACAGCACCGCCCGCCGCCTCGAGATCGAACTGCGCAACGGCCCGGCGCTCGAGCCGAAGCTGGTCGACAAGATCGGGGGGACGTGGGTGGAGATCGACAACCGCTTCGAGCGCCTGGTCGGCCAGGAAATGGGTGCGCGGCACGACGCCGAGCGTGATCGCAAGCGCGACGTCATCCTCTCGATCCTGCTCGCCGAGGCCGCCGAGGGGCGGCTCTATACCTCGACGCAGTTCCGCGAGGCATTCGAGAACCAGTTCGGCCTTGGGAGCCAGTCGACCATCCGTGACCGCATCAATGTGCTGAGCACCAAGGGCTATATCCGCTTCCTGCGCGATGGCACCGAATTCGCCCACGAGGTCGTCCGCTCGCGGTTCGGATATCTCTGCGTCCACGGCATGGTGTTCGGCCGCGAGGCGCAGGTCGATCCGGAGACCGGCGAGGTGCTGTCGACCGGCAAACCGGTCGTTGCCAGCCACTACAAGTCGCCCGCCAACGGCCTCTGCATGGAGCTGGATGACCCCTGCGACTGGCCCGATCCGGAGGACGACCATGCGTGAAATCGTCCTCGACCGCGGTTGTTCGTCCTCCCGGATTTCTTGTTCGACCTCAGGACAAACATGTTCGTCCTCCCCCGTTGTTCGTCCTCAATCCTGCAAAATCAATGTATTAGGGCAGGACGAGGACGAACATGTTCGTCCTCTTGTTCGACCTCTGTTCGTCCTCTTTTCCCGTTTTACTACAGAGACTTACTTGCTTTGGAGGACGAACAACGGGACCCCCCATACTACGTATGGGAGGGCCGGCCTCGGGGCCGAGCCCCCCATCCGTGACGTCCGTGCCCGCGGTCCGCCGTTCTCTTTCGTCTCCGCCTCCCCCGACCACTGCGGCCAGAACGACAGGAGATGACGATGGCCCGAATGAAACTGACGACGATGCGTTACACGCCCCCCGGCTACGGCGGCACGCGGCGCAGCCCCGATGAGGTCAAGCGTGATGGCTGGCAGGAGATGGGTCTGCTGGCGGTCAGCGTGGACGACCCGCGGCTGACCTGGCCGGAGCGCGAGATGATCGCGCAACTGGGACGCAAGCTCTACGGCCCCTGCGCTAGTGAGGGAGGGCGCGGCGATGGTTGAGCGCAACTGGACTGCCGACGATGTCGCCGATCACTTCGCCGAGGCGTTCCGCACCTTGCGCAGGCTCCCCTCCGCTGCCCCGCGCGGTCACGGCAGCCACTGGCCGCAGATCCTGCGCAGCGCCCGCGAGATCGCGGCGATGGAGCCGGAGCCGATGCGGGTGGTGCCCTCGGCGCAGGCGATCTCGGCGCTTGAACGCACCTTCGACTGGGCACTCTGGATCAACGAGGCCGAACGCAAGCTGATCTGGTCGCGGGCGGCGCGGGTGCCATGGAAGGTCATCTCCGGCGAGCTGGGTTGCGACCGGACCACGGCGTGGCGGCGCTGGCAGCTGGCGCTGACGAAGATCGCGGCGCGGCTGAATGCGTGAGCGAGTCCAAAGTGTTGCAACACATTCGTGTTCGACACGTGCAACAGATCCGTGCTATGCAGAGCATATGATCGGGAGACGAGCGCCAGGAGCGCCCCCGGTCTTTTCCAACCCGTTTTGTTCTTCGCGCGAGGCGTTCATGCCGCAGCGTCCGCCCATCCATCGCCCTGTGGGGCGGCGCGACAAGCGCGAACGTGACCGCGACACTGACCGCCGACGTGATCCGGTGATCCGTGCGCTCTATCGCTCGGCCCGGTGGCTCGCGGAACGGCGGCTGTTTCTGGCCCGCCACCCGCTCTGCGCCGAGTGCCAGCGCCGAGACCGACTGACCCCGGCCAACACCGTGGACCATGTCGTCCCGCATCGGGGCGACCCCGAGCGGTTCTGGGACCAGGACGGATGGCAGCCGCTCTGTGCG
>NZ_NSJZ01000050.1 GCF_002287065.1 Paracoccus salipaludis | reverse complement strand
GCGGTAAACCAGCAGGGGCAGGCTGGCGATGGTCTCGCTGATGATCTGGACGCAGGCAAAAACCCCGCTCAGGTTCTCGGCCAGAGGCGGGGTCAGGGGCATGTCCTGCACCTCGTAACCGTCTCTCATGCGGTCCCAGGTGCTCGAGGAACGGGCTTCGGTCTTCGCCCCGAAGATGCGGCGCAGCAGGCTCATAGGGTTTCCATCCATCGCCGGGCAACCCGCAGGCGGGGTGCAGTGAGGGTTGCCAAGGCGCGGCGGGCCACCTCGGTGTCGGGATAGGCCGGGGTCGCGGTGATGGTGATTTCGTGAAGGTCGAGGTCGTGCAAGTCGCGCTGCACCCGGTCGCCGGTGACGGTCCAGGCATCGCCGCCCGGCGCCACCGTGAAGGCGAAGGATGCGCCCCGAATGTCGCCCCGTTCCACGCTCACGGCCAGGTCGCGCGCCGTGGTCGTGTCGGGCATGTCCACCTCGAAGTGAAGCCCGCGGCTATCCTCGGCCAGCCTCAGGGTGCCCGCAGAGCGGCGCCCTAGCACCAGATGCGGCATGTGATGCACCAGGGCCAAGGGGTCGAGGCGGTTGCCTTGCAGGGTCCGGGTGAAGGCACCGGGCCGCACATACTCGACAAAGCCCCCCAGGTCTTCGGACGGGCTGTCGAAGACGGCGGCATAGCCAGCGAGGCGAAGGGCGTTGCCGCCCCCCACGCTGCGAAGCTCTATGGCGGCCCGGCGTTCGGTCACGGCGTAGGCACCGCCGTCACATCGTCGGCAACCGCGAAGCTCTCGCCATGCCGCACACCCACGTCAACGTCGCGCATCGCACGCACCATGACGCGGCCCCGGCGATAGGCTTCGTCGGCAAACGGGTTCACCAGAATGTCGGTGCCGGACCAGTAACCCACCAGCAGTTGCGACCAGGCGCCGAAGATGGCGGTTCCGTTCGGCAGGGCATTGGTGAGGGCGTGGCCGTATCCGGCGATCTGCCCGCCGTCCATGATGTAGCCGCCGCCCGCGTCACCCGTCACCTGCATGGTGTTCATCAGCACCGCCGCCGCTGCCGGGCTCAGGGCCCAACCCAGGTTGCCGAAAGCGGCGTTCGCGCTCAGCACCGCCATAGGCATGGCGAGGGCTTCCGCCCGGCTCGGAGTTGCCAGCGTCAGGTTGTGCACCCCTTCGGCGTTCACCACCCCAACCGGGGTGTTGCCGGTGCCGTCACCGATAAGGGCGGCCTTGTCGATGGCGGCCGCGATGACATAGGCGAGGTCGCGGCGCACGATGTCCTCAATGCCAGGCACGGCGTTGATGAGGGTGCGGCGGCTGTAGCTGGTCAGGGCGCCAACCGTGTGCGGGCTCAGCGTCACATCGTCAAAGGTGAGGTCGGTTTCCGTCAAGGGTTGGTCTTCGGCAACCCATTGCGCCGTCGCGCTGCCGGTCTGCTTGGGAATGTCCTGGTCGCCCACCAGGTTGTCGAGCACCGTTGCCCCCAGGCGGCCGATAACCAGCGCATCCCGCAGCATGTCGATGTAGAGGTCGGCCCGGTGCTGCGTCGGATAGAGCGGCGCGGCGGCCCCGGTCGTCAGCATGGTGCGGGTGAAATACTGGTCAGGAACCGCGATGCCTTGGAACTTGCGGCCGGAACGGCGCTTCACCTCGGCGCTCATTTCCCGCTCGAACCCGGCGTCAACGTCTTCGCCCATTGCCGCCCCAATGGCGCGCACCAGCGAGAAGTCGCGGGCCCGATCCTCGAACCGGCCGTCACCCGTGCCGTTGTGGACGATGGCAGGCGCGGAACGCTCGGCTTCGGCCAGGAACTTGGCGCGGTCGATCTTGCCGTCGAGGGCGCGCACCTCGTCTTTCAGGGTGCCGAACTCGGCGCTTTCGGTGTCGGACAGGTCGCGGGTCTCGGTCTCGGCCTTGTCGGTCAGGGCACGCATCTTTGCGATGGTCCGCGAACGCGCTTCTTGCAGCTCGTGTAGTTTCATCTGGTCCTCGAGGGTCGCCCCCTCGGGGGCAGGTTGCATATGCTAGGATATGCTAGCACATGCTAGGGGATGCAAGCAACCCTAGCGGCAACCCGCCGTGGGGTGCCTCTCGCCCGCGCGCGCGTGGAGGAACTTGCGGGTTGCAAGAAAACCCGCAAACCGAACCGCCGGTGCCTCTCGCCCGCGCGCGCGTGGGGGGAGTGCGGATTAACGGGGTCAATTTGATCTCTTTTTTCTCTCGCCCGCGCGCGCGTGGGGTGCCCGGACAACCGTGTATCAATTCGATCTACGGTTGCGCCTCGCCCTCGCGCGGCAACCCGGCATGGGGTGCCGAAGCAAGGGTCAATTTGAGCCTTGCTTATGCCCCTACGGCGATAAGCCCCCGGCTGGCATAGACGCTCGGCTTCTTCGCCGGGGTGCGGGCGGCAACCCCTACGGCCATGCTGAGGGCCACGGCGCCGTCGATGCGGCCCCGGCTCTTGTCCTTCACCAGCTTTCGATTGCCTGCCGGGTCGGTCATGGTCACGGCGTTGGACAGGCACCAGTCAAGCACGGGATGCGAGGGGTGCCGCAGGGTGCCTTGCAAGATGGCGGTCTCGAGGGCGTCGATGGCCGGGCTCATGTCACGAAAACCTTGCCCCCAAGGCTGCATCGTCAGCTTCACCCCTTCGTCGGCCATGTAGCGTTGCACCTCGTCCATTTTCCAACGGTCGAAGGCGAGGGCCTGCACGTCATAGTCCTGCACGATCTCGCCCAGGCGATGCACGATCCATTTCTTGTCGATCGCGCGGCCGGGGGTTGCCTCGAGGAGCCCCTGCCGGGCCCAAAGCTGATAGGGCACATGGTCGCGCCGTTCGGCTTCCTCGAGCCCGTCACGGGGCGCCCAGAACCAGGCGCGCACGTCGCCGCTGTCGGGGAAGAACGCGACAAGGGCCGTGAGGTCGGTTGTGGCGCTGAGGTCGAGCCCCAGATAGCACCGCTGCCCTAGCAGGTCGCCCGGC
>NZ_NSJZ01000049.1 GCF_002287065.1 Paracoccus salipaludis | reverse complement strand
CGCCGCCGTGCGGATCCGGCTGCGGCTCGACGGCGTCAACCCGAACTCGCTCTCGATCTGCCCCATCTGCGCCAGGCATTTGTTCGCCACCGCCAGAAACGGATTCTGGATGATGTTGCCGCCCACGGTCTTCACCACAGGGCCGCGGCGCTTTACCTCCGCCTCGGCGTCGAGCCAGCGCCGCCAGATCACCACGTAGCGGGCCAGCGCCCCGGCATCGAGTTCGGTCATCACCCCGTGCCGGGCCAGAAGGATTGCCATGTCGGCGAACTTCGCCGCAGCTTCAGCGTCGAGGTGCTCAGGCGGATTTGGAATGGCTACGACCGGCTGCGGCTCGGCAGGGTTCATTCGGTGCTGGCGCGCTGTGCCTTTCACCAGCTTCAGCTGCGTCGGGAGCGGTTTGCGGCCAGCCATGATCCTGATGTCCCTCTTTCCGCATTGCGAGTGGCAGCTGGACACGCCATCTCGTAGGCATGTGCAATCTCTACAGCCAGACTCGTGCCCAAGAGGCGATGCGGCAGCTATTTGCCGCCGTGGACAAGCTCGGCAACCTTCCTGCCCAGCCGGAGATTTACCCCGACCAAATGGCGCCGATCGTTCGGATCGGCCTGGACGGCGAGCGCGAATTGGCCAAGGCCCGATGGGGACTGCCATCACCGCCCTCGGTCCTGAAGACCGCCCGCGACCCTGGGGTCACCAACGTCCGCAACACCGGCTCGCCTCACTGGCGGCGCTGGCTCGGCCCGGCGAACCGCTGCCTCGTGCCACTGACAGCCTTCGCCGAGCCGCGCGGCAAGGGAGAGGGCAACCAGTGGTTCGCGCCCGCGGACGGGCGGCCAGCCGCATTTGCCGGCATCCACGTCCCGGGCTGGACCTCGGTGCGCAAGGTCAAGGACGGCGCGACCACAGACGACCTGTTCGCATTCCTCACGACAACCCCGAATGCCGAGGTCGCCGTCGTCCACCCCAAGGCGATGCCGGTGATCCTGACCGAGCCTGCCGAGTGGTTGACGTGGATGTCCGCGCCCTGGAGCGAGGCACGTTTACTGCAGAGGCCCTTGGCGGATGGTGCGCTGGAACTTGTCGACGGTGCCGCCTGATACCTCGTGGTGATGAGGACCGAATGCTGCGTTTGATCGTGCGGTTGCAAACGGTGCCAAGGTGATCGAGGCCATGACGGAAAAGGGCGATGAAGATCGTCGCGGCAGCGTTCGCGCCCCCGATTGAACACAGTGGTACCTGTTGCGGCAGATCAGTGCGGACTGAGCGTTGGGAAGGACAGCGACCTAATGCCTCTCCATTCGTTCAGACAACCGCCGCAAGGTGAACGATCGAGCGAGGCTCACCGCCGTGAACACCGCGCCGATCCTCATGTTCTGCGCCAGAGTCGGATTCCAGCCGAACTGCGGGAAGATCAGGATCTGCGTGACGACGGCCACGCCATAGCCGACGATCACGTTGGCCAGCGACTCGACCAGCGACATGGTGCGTGACTGACTCATGCGGCGAACCCCTCGTTCTGATCTATCGCGCCGAGGCGCTCGACCGTCACCTCGGCGAAGGTCCGGCCGTCGCCATCGAGGATCGCGTCCCTGCGGGTCTCCGCCTGCCAGCGCTCGACGGCGACATCGACGTAGGCCGGGCTGATCTCCATCGCGAAGACGCGGCGGCCGTTGGCCTCGCCCGCCATGATCTGCGATCCCGAGCCCGAGAACGGCTCGTAGCAGAGCCCGCCGCGCGCCACGTGCTGGCGCATCGGGATGCCGAAGGCGTCGAGCGGTTTCGGCGTCGGGTGATCGGGCCGGTCGTCCCTGGCGAAGCTGGGCATCTCCCAGGTCGAGGGCAGCGTCTCGTCCGCCACCTTCGGCGGGCGGTTCGGGCGGCGCCAGCCCATGAAGCAAGGCTCGTGTTTCCAGAGGTAGTGGGACCGGGTCAGAACACCGCGGTCCTTCACCCAGATGATCTGCTGGTGGACGAAGGCGCCGGCCTTCTCCCAGCAGGCCTCGAGCATCGCCTGCCTGCGGGAGGCGTGCCAGCAGTACCACGCGGCGTCCTCGGTGATTGCTTCCGCCACGGCCGCGCCGATGAACTGGTCATACAGCTCCGCCCCCTGGCTGCTGTCGTCCCAGGTGACGCCGTAGGACTGCGACCAATCCTTGTTGCGCGTCGGGTGATTGCTGCCGTCGTAATCGACCAGATATGGCGGATCGGTCGCGAACAGCACCGCCCGCTCGCCGTTCATCAGCCGGCGGACGTCGTCGTGGCAGGTCGCGTCGCCGCACAGCAGGCGGTGATCGCCGAGGATCCAGAGATCGCCGGTGCGCGAGACCGGGTTGCGCGGCGGCTCGGGGATAACCACAGGCGCGGTGGATCCTTGATCTGCATCTTCGGTCCCGGCCAGCAGCCGATCCAATTCCCCATCCTCGAAGCCCATGATGCCGAGATCGACCCCGGCCTCCTTCAAATCTGTGAGCTCCAGCGCCAGCAGCGCCTCGTCCCACCCGGCATTCAGCGCGATCCGGTTGTCAGCCAGCACCAGCGCACGACGCTGGGTGTCCGAGAGCCCCGCCAGCGTGATCGTCGGCACGGTCTCCATCCCCAGCAACCGCGCCGCCAGCACCCGCCCGTGACCGGCGATCAGCGTGCCGTCCTCGGCAATGAGGACCGGGTTCACGAAGCCGAACTCGCGGATCGAGCCGGCAATCTCGGCCACCTGCGCTTCGCTGTGGGTGCGGGCATTCCGCGCATACGGCACCAGGCTGTCGAGGGGCCGATAGGCGACGGCGAGTTCACGATCGAGCATGGAATAGTTCCTTCGGATCGGGGGCTACCCCCCCCTCGCCATTTTGGCCACGGATGCAGAAAGCTTGGCGCGCGGTCCTGACGTCGAACCGGCCTGAGATTTGACCTCCCCCCGGGGTCAGCCGGATGGCCCGCGGTCGGGCCGGCGGTTGCCGAAGCCGCCATCCTCGGCAGCGGTCTTGCGGCTGTGACAGGACGCACAGAGCGGCTGCCATCCGTCCTGGTCCCAGAACCGCTCGGGGTCGCCCCGATGCGGGACGACATGGTCCACGGTGTT
>NZ_NSJZ01000005.1 GCF_002287065.1 Paracoccus salipaludis | reverse complement strand
CGAGGCCTACATCCTGACCAAGGAGGAAGGCGGCCGCCACACGCCGTTCTTCGCGAACTACCGCCCGCAGTTCTACTTCCGCACCACGGACGTGACCGGGACCGTCAAGCTGCCCGAGGGCACCGAGATGGTGATGCCGGGCGACAACCTGAAGTTCGAGGTCGAGCTGATCGCGCCAATCGCGATGGAAGAAAAGCTGCGCTTCGCCATCCGCGAAGGCGGCCGCACCGTCGGCGCCGGCGTCGTCTCCAAGATCATCGAGTGATCGGACGGGAGCGAAAGCTCCCACCCGATATCGCGACACGCCCGCCCCCCAAAGGGGCGGGCTTTTTGCATGAAAGCGTGCCATCCTCTCTCTGGACCGATGCCGCATCCGAACGCCGGCATTGTCAGGTGGTCAGGGAAGGGGAAAGCCGACATGACTCACGACGGACGCAAGCGCGCATCCGACTTCGATCCGCGCATCCTGGAGATCTTCGACGGCTATGTGCATGGCAAGATCACCAAGCGGGACTTCCTGAAGCAGGCCGGACAATATGCCGCCGCCGGCGTGACGGCGACCGCGATCCTCGAGGCCCTGCAGCCGAACTATGCCCTGGCCCAGCAGGTCGCCCCCGAGGATCCCGCGATCCGGGCCGAGCGTGCCGCCTATGACAGCCCCGAAGGCACCGGCCGCATCGAAGGGCTGATGGTGCGTCCGGCCGAGGCCGCCGGCAAGCTGCCCGCTGTTCTGGTCATCCACGAGAACCGCGGCCTCAACCCCTATATCGAGGATGTCGTCCGCCGTGTGGGCAAGGCGGGCTATCTTGCCTTCGGGCCGGACGGGCTGACCAGCCTCGGGGGCTATCCCGGCAGCGACGAGCAGGGGCGAGAGATGCAGGCGAGCCTGCCCCCCGAAAAGCTGATGGAGGATTTCTTCGCCGCCTACGAGTTCCTGCGCGACCATCCCGACAGCACCGGCGCGGTGGGTTGCGTGGGCTTCTGCTATGGCGGAGGCGTCTGCAACGCTCTGGCCGTGGCCTATCCCGACCTGCGCGCCTCGGTTCCCTTCTACGGCCGCCAGCCGAAAGCCGAGGACGTACCCGCGATCCGCGCCCCCCTGATGCTGCATTACGCAGGGATGGACACGCGCATCAACGAGGGCTGGCCCGCCTACGAGGCGGCGCTGAAGGCCAACGGCAAGGACTACCAGGCCTTCTTCTACGAAGGCGTGAACCACGGCTTCCACAACGACACGACTCCGCGGTACGATCCCGAGGCGGCGGCGCTGGCCTGGGAGCGCACGATGGCCTTCTTTGCAGAAAAGCTGCGCTGACGCGGGGGATGCAGGCGCACGGACGCCAGGGGCCCGGCAGGCGCTTGACGCGCGGGGCGTAATCGTGCATTGAGCGCCATCGTCGCCGGTTCCGCAGCACTGCGGGCGAATCGGTTGCGCCTGACAAGGCCGCCCATAACGGGGGCGGCCTTCCAGTTTTCCAAGGTCCGATGCTGGCGCCGCGTGGTGCGACGTCAGCCTCTCGACTGAAATCCCCGATTGAGGGATGCTTTGATGCAAAGCCAGACCATCCGTATCCGGCTCAAGGCGTTCGATTATCGCGTGCTGGACGCCAGCACCGCCGAGATCGTGAACACCGCCAAGCGGACCGGCGCGCAGGTGCGCGGCCCGATCCCGCTGCCGAACAAGATCGAGAAATTCACCGTCCTGCGCGGTCCGCACATCGACAAGAAGTCGCGCGACCAGTGGGAAATCCGCACGCACAAGCGGCTGCTGGACATCGTCGACCCGACGCCCCAGACCGTTGACGCCCTGATGAAGCTCGACCTCGCCGCCGGCGTGGACGTCGAGATCAAGGTCTGAGGGGGATCAACATGCGGACTGGTGTTATCGCCAAGAAACTGGGCATGACCCGGCTGTTCCTGGAAGACGGCCGTCAGGTTCCCGTCACCGTGCTGCAGCTGGACAACCTGCAGGTGGTCGCGCAGCGCACCGCCGGTCAGGACGGCTACACCGCGCTCCAGCTGGGCGCGGGCGACGCGAAGCCGAAGAACGTGACCGCCCCCATGCGCGGCCACTTCGCCAAGGCCAATGTCGCGCCCAAGCGCAAGATCGTCGAATTCCGGGTGTCCGAGGACAACCTGATCCCCGTGGGCGAGGAGATCATCGCCGCCCACTACTTCGCGGGTCAGTTCGTGGACATCGCCGGCACCTCGATCGGTAAGGGCTTCGCTGGTGCCATGAAGCGGCACAACTTCGGCGGTCTGCGCGCCTCGCACGGCGTGTCGATCAGCCACCGCTCGCACGGCTCGACCGGCCAGTGCCAGGACCCCGGCAAGGTGTTCAAGGGCAAGAAGATGGCCGGCCACCTCGGTGCCGTGCGCGTCACCACCCAGAACCTGCAGGTCGTGCGCACCGACGCCGACCGCGGCCTGATCATGGTCAAGGGCTCGGTCCCCGGTTCCAAGGGCGGCTGGGTCACGATCAAGGACGCCGTGAAGAAGCCGACGGCCGAGAACACGATCTACCCGGCCGCGCTGCGGTCGGCCGAGCGTGAAGCCAAGCGTCTGGCCGAGGAAGCCGCCGCCCAGGCTGCCGCCGAGGAAGAAGCCGCGCGTCTCGCCGCCGCCGAAGCCGAAGCCGCCGCCCAGGAGGCCGCTCTGGCCGAAGCTCAGGCCTCCATCGCGGCCGGAGGCGACGCCGCTGCCCCCGAAGGAGACGAGAGCAAATGAAACTCGACGTGATTTCGCTTTCCTCGGGCAAGGCCGGGGACATCGAGCTGCCCGACGACATCTTCGGGCTGGAGCCGCGCGCGGACATCCTGCACCGCGTCGTCCGCTGGCAGCGGGCGAAGGCGCAGGCGGGCACCCACGCCACGCTCGGCAAGTCGGACGTCAGCTACTCGACCAAGAAGATCTATCGCCAGAAGGGCACGGGCGGCGCTCGCCACGGCTCGCGCAAGGCGCCAATCTTCCGCAAGGGTGGCGTCTACAAGGGTCCGACCCCGCGCAGCCACGCCTTTGACCTGCCCAAGAAGGTGCGCGCCCTTGGCCTGCGCCACGCGCTGTCGGCGAAAGCCTCGCGCGGGAAGCTGGTCGTGCTCGAGAACCTGGACATGACCGACGCCAAGACTTCGGTCCTGGCCAAGGCCGTCAAGGAGCAGGGCTGGAAGCGCGTCCTGGTCATCGACGGTGCCCAGGTGAACGAGAACTTCGCCCGCGCCGCCCGCAACCTGGAAGGCGTGGATGTCCTGCCCTCGATGGGCGCCAACGTCTACGACATCCTCAAGCGCGACACCCTGGTGATCACGCGCGCGGGCGTCGAGGCGCTGCAGGCCCGGCTGAACGGCGCGCAGACCGCCGCTGCCGATCAAGGAGCGACCGTGTGATGGCTGCGAAACCCGAACACTACGACGTCATCGTCAAGCCGATCATCACCGAAAAGGCGACGCTGGCGGGCGAGCTTGCCAACGCCGTCACCTTCGAGGTGGCCAAGTCGGCCAGCAAGCCGCAGATCAAGGACGCCGTCGAGGCGCTGTTCAACGTCAAGGTCAAGGCGGTCAACACCGTCCTGACCAAGGGCAAGACCAAGCGCTTCCGCGGCCGCCCCGGCGTCCGCTCGGACGTCAAGAAGGCCTATGTCATGCTCGAGGCTGGCAACAGCATCGACGTGAACACCGGCCTCTGATAAGGGTAACGAATCTGCGGCCCCCGGGATTCTCGGGGGCCGCGGTGCTTTTCGAATGAAACGGACCTTTGGTCCAAGGCAAACGGAAGACAGAAACCATGGCACTTAAGTCGTACAAACCGACGACGCCTGGCCAGCGCGGGCTGGTACTGATCGACCGTTCGGAGCTTTGGAAAGGACGCCCCGTCAAGACCCTCACCGAAGGTCTGACCAAGACGGGCGGCCGGAACAACACCGGACGCGTCACGATGTGGCACAAGGGTGGTGGCGCCAAGCGGTTGTACCGTGTGGTCGATTTCCGCCGCACCAAGTTCGACGTGCCCGCCACGGTCGAGCGCATCGAATACGACCCCAACCGCACCGCCTTCATCGCGCTGATCCGCTATGAAGACAGCGAGCAGGCCTATATCCTCGCCCCGCAGCGCCTGGCGGTCGGCGACAAGGTCGTCGCGTCGCGCAAGGCCGACATCAAGCCCGGCAACGCGATGCCCTTCTCGGGCATGCCGATCGGCACGATCGTCCACAACGTCGAGCTGAAGCCCGGCAAGGGCGGCCAGCTGGCCCGTTCGGCCGGCACCTACGCGCAGTTCGTGGGCCGCGACGGCGGCTATGCGCAGATCCGCCTGTCCTCGGGCGAACTGCGTCTGGTGCGTCAGGAATGCATGGCGACCATCGGCGCCGTGTCGAACCCCGACCACTCGAACCAGAACCTCGGCAAGGCCGGCCGCAAGCGGCACATGGGCATCCGCCCGACCGTCCGCGGCGTCGCCATGAACCCCATCGACCACCCGCATGGTGGTGGTGAGGGCCGGACCTCGGGTGGCCGCCACCCGGTGACCCCGTGGGGCAAGCCCACCAAGGGCAAGCGCACTCGTTCCAACAAGTCGACCGACAAGTACATCCTGCGGTCGCGTCACGCGAAGAAGGGTCGCTGATCCATGGCACGTTCTGTTTGGAAAGGCCCGTTCGTCGATGCCTATGTTCTTCGCAAGGCCGAGAAGGCCCGCGAATCCGGCAAGTCGGACGTCATCAAGATCTGGTCGCGCCGTTCGACCATCCTGCCGCAGTTCGTCGGTCTGACCTTCGGCGTCTACAACGGGCAGAAGCACATCCCCGTGAACGTCACCGAGGAGATGATCGGCCAGAAGTTCGGTGAATATTCGCCGACCCGGACCTACTATGGTCACGCGGCCGACAAGAAAGCGAAAAGGAAGTAACCGTCATGGGTAAGGAACAGAATCCGCGCCGCGTGGCGGACAACGAGGCGATGGCGAAGACCAAGATGCTTCGCACCTCGCCGCAGAAGCTGAACCTCGTCGCCGCCATGATCCGGGGCAAGAAGGTGGAAAAGGCGCTGGCCGATCTCACCTTCTCGAAGCGCCGCATCGCGGGCGACGTGAAGAAGTGCCTGCAGTCGGCCATCGCCAACGCCGAGAACAACCACAACCTGGACGTCGACCAGCTGGTCGTCGCCGAGGCCTGGGTCGGCAAGAACATGGTGATGAAGCGCGGCCGTCCGCGCGCCCGTGGCCGGTTCGGCAAGATCATGAAGCCGTTCTCGGAGATCACCATCACGGTGCGCGAGATCGACGCCGCCGCCGAGGCTGCCAAGAAGGCCGCCAAGTCGCAGAAGCGCACGGCCTCGAACCGCCAGGCCGAAGCCACCACCACCCCTGAAGCCGCTGCCGAGGAGCTCGCGTAATGGGTCAGAAGGTCAACCCCATCGGGATGCGCCTGCAGGTCAACCGCACCTGGGACAGCCGCTGGTTCGCCGACAGCAAGGACTACGGCAACCTGCTGCTCGAGGATGTCAAGATCCGCGAGTTCATCCACGAGGAAGCCAAGCAGGCCGGCGTCAGCCGCGTCATCATCGAGCGTCCCCACAAGAAGTGCCGCGTGACGATCCATGCCGCCCGCCCGGGCGTCATCATCGGCCGCAAGGGCGCCGACATCGAGACGCTGCGCAAGAAGCTGGCGAACTTCACCGACTCGGAACTGCACCTCAACATCGTCGAGGTCCGCAAGCCCGAGCTGGACGCCCAGCTGGTGGCCGAGTCGATCGCCCAGCAGCTCGAGCGCCGGGTGTCGTTCCGCCGCGCCATGAAGCGCGCGGTGCAGAACGCCATGCGCATGGGTGCCCTGGGCATCCGCGTCAACGTCGCGGGCCGCCTGGGCGGCGCCGAGATCGCGCGGACCGAGTGGTATCGCGAAGGCCGCGTGCCGCTGCACACGCTGCGCGCCGACATCGACTATGCGCTGTCCGAAGCCTCGACCCCCTACGGGATCATCGGGGTCAAGGTCTGGATCTTCAAGGGCGAGATCATGGAGCATGATCCGCAGGCCCACGACCGCCGCGCCACCGAGGCGCAGGAAGGTCCGGGTCCGCGCGGTCCGCGCCGCGATCGCGACCGCGACGCGCGCTGAGGAGTAGGGAACAATGCTGCAACCGAAACGGACGAAGTTCCGCAAACAGCACAAGGGCCGCATCCACGGCGAGGCCAAGGGCGGGTTCAACCTGAACTTCGGCTCCTACGCGCTGAAGGCGACGGAACCCGAGCGCGTCACCGCGCGCCAGATCGAGGCGGCCCGCCGCGCGATCACCCGTCACATGAAGCGTCAGGGCCGCGTCTGGATCCGCATCTTCCCGGACGTGCCGGTGTCGTCGAAGCCGACCGAAGTGCGTATGGGTAAGGGCAAGGGCTCGGTCGATTTCTGGGCCGCCCGCGTCCACCCCGGCCGGATCATGTTCGAGATCGACGGCGTCGATGACGAGATCGCCCGCGAGGCGCTGCGCCTGGGCGCGCAGAAGCTGCCGGTCCTGACCCGCATCGTGCACCGCGAAGACTGGTAATCGGCAGGGGAAACCCCGCCTTCGGAAGCCCCGCCGCAATGGCGGGGCTTTCTTCGTTTTTCCTTGCTTCACGCGGCGAATCCGCGTATGCGCAGGCCTTCATCTCGAACTCCACCGGGAATCAGGGTGGCCCAGCATGGCTGGGGCCCTCCGGTGATGTTGAAAGGAAGGGCGCCATGAAAGCGCAGGAACTGAGAGACAAGACCCCCGAGCAGCTGCGCGAGCAGCTGGTCGCGCTGAAGAAGGAGGCCTTCAACCTCCGCTTCCAGCAGGCCACCGGCCAGATCGAATCGACCGCCCGGATGCGTTCGGTCCGCAAGGACGTCGCCCGCGTGCTGACCGTCATGAACCAGAAGGCCGCCCAGGCGGCCGCGTCGAACTGAGGAGCGGTTTCATGCCCAAACGCATCCTGCAAGGCCGCGTCACCAGCGACAAGAACGAGCAGACGATCACCGTCCTGGTCGAGCGCCGCTTCAAGCACCCCGTGCTGCACAAGATCGTGCGCTCGTCCAAGAAGTACCGCGCGCATGACGCGCTGAACCAGTTCAAGGTCGGCGACTCGGTCCGCATCATCGAATCCGCGCCCATGTCCAAGACCAAGCGCTGGACCGTCCTGACGGACGACGCCGTGACCCAGGCCGCCGAGGCCTGAACCGAACCCGCGGCGGGCCATGCGGCCCGCTTGTGATTTAGCGAAACCCTGGGGCCGGGACTGCAACCGGTCCCCAAAGGTCGGGAGCAAACCATGATCCAGATGCAGACCAATCTGGATGTCGCTGACAACTCCGGCGCGCGCCGGGTGCAGTGCATCAAGGTTCTGGGCGGATCGCACCGGCGCTATGCGTCGGTCGGCGACATCATCGTCGTCTCCGTCAAGGAAGCCATTCCGCGCGGCCGCGTGAAGAAGGGCGACGTCCGCAAGGCCGTTGTCGTGCGCACCGCCAAGGAAGTGAAGCGCGAGGACGGGACGTCCATCCGTTTCGACCAGAACGCCGCCGTCATCCTGAACAACCAGGGCGAGCCGGTCGGCACCCGTATCTTCGGGCCGGTCGTGCGCGAACTGCGCGCCAAGAACTTCATGAAGATCATCTCGCTTGCGCCGGAGGTGCTGTAATGGCCGCCAAGCTCAAGAAGGGTGACCGCGTCGTCGTCCTGACCGGCAAGGACAAGGGCAAGACCGGCGAGATCACGCAGGTTCTTCCCAAGGACAACAAGGCGGTCGTGGACGGCGTGAACATCGCCCTGCGTCACACCCGCCAGTCGCAGACCAGCCAAGGCGGCCGCGTTCCCAAGAACATGCCGATCGACCTGTCGAACCTCGCGCTGATGGACGCCAACGGCAAACCGACCCGCGTCGGCTTCCGCATGGAAGGCGACAAGAAGGTCCGTTTCGCCAAGACCACGGGAGACGTGATCTGATGCTGGATCAATCGACCTACACCCCGCGGCTCAAGGCGGAATATGCCAGCCGCGTCCGCGCCGCGCTCAAGGAAGAGTTCGGCTACAAGAACGACATGCAGATCCCCCGCCTGGACAAGATCGTCCTGAACATGGGCGTGGGCGAGGCGGTCAAGGACACCAAGAAGGTCAAGCAGGCCGCCGAGGAACTGTCCCAGATCGCCGGCCAGAAGGCCGTCATCACCCATGCGAAGAAGTCGATCGCCGGCTTCCGCGTGCGTGAGGAAATGCCCCTGGGCTGCAAGGTCACCCTGCGCGGCGACCGCATGTATGAATTCCTGGACCGCCTGATCAACATCGCGCTGCCCCGCGTCCGCGACTTCCGCGGCGTCAAGGGCACGTCGTTCGACGGCCGCGGCAACTACGCCATGGGTCTCAAGGAGCACATCGTGTTCCCCGAGATCAACTTCGACAAGGTCGACGAAGTGCTGGGGATGGACATCATCATCACCACCACCGCGCGCACCGATGCCGAGGCGAAGGCGCTGTTGAAGCACTTCAACATGCCGTTCAACAGCTGATCCGCGCGAAGGAAGAACGATATGGCAAAGAAATCCATGATCGAACGTCAGAAGAAGCGCGAGCGGATGGTGGCCAAGTACGCCTCCAAGCGCGCTGCTCTGAACGAGACCATCAATGACCAGTCGAAGCCGATGGAAGAGCGCTTCAAGGCCACGCTGAAGCTGGCCGAGCTGCCGCGCAACTCGTCGGCCACCCGGCTGAAGAACCGCTGCGAGCTGACCGGCCGTCCGCGGGCCTACTACCGCAAGCTGAAGCTGTCGCGGATCATGCTGCGCGAGCTGGGCTCGTTCGGCCAGATCCCCGGTCTGGTGAAGTCGAGCTGGTAAGGGAGCAGGGAAGATGTCGATGAACGATCCGCTCGGCGATATGCTGACCCGCATCCGCAACGCTCAGATGCGCGGAAAATCCACCGTCCGTACCCCGGCCAGCAAGCTGCGCGCCTGGGTCCTGGACGTGCTGAAGGCCGAGGGCTACATCCGCGGCTACGAGCAGGTGACGACCGAAGCCGGTCACGCCGAGCTTGAAATCAGCCTCAAGTACTTCGAGGGCGCCCCCGTGATCCGCGAGCTCGCTCGCGTGTCCAAGCCCGGCCGCCGCGTCTACGCCGGCGCCAAGGCGCTGCCGCAGGTCCGCAACGGCCTCGGCGTCTCGATCGTGTCGACGCCCAAGGGCGTCATGACGGATGCAGCGGCTCGCAACGCCAACGTCGGCGGCGAAGTCCTCTGCACCGTGTTCTAAGGAGGGCGGGATGTCTCGGATTGGTAAGAAGCCGGTCGAACTGCCCTCGGGCGTGACGGCGAATGTCAGCGGCCAGACGATCGAGGTGAAGGGCCCGAAAGGGACCCGTTCCTTCACCGCGACCGACGACGTGACGCTGAAGGTCGAAGACGGCAAGGTGACGGTGACCCCGCGGGGCCTGTCCAAGCGCGCGCGCCAGCAGTGGGGCATGTCGCGGTCGATGGTGGCGAACCTCGTCACCGGCGTCACCACGGGCTTCAAGCGCGAGCTTGAGATCCAGGGCGTCGGCTACCGGGCCACGATGCAGGGCAAGACCCTGAAGCTGGCTCTGGGCTACAGCCACGACGTCAACTTCGAGGCTCCGGAAGGCGTGACCGTGAACGCGCCCAAGCAGACGGAAATCGTGGTCGAGGGCATCGACCAGCAGGCCGTCGGCCAGGTCGCCGCCAACATCCGCGAGTGGAAGAAACCCGAGCCCTACAAGGGCAAGGGCATCCGCTACAAGGGTGAGGTCGTCTTCCGCAAGGAAGGCAAGAAGAAGTAAGGATCGCGGACATGGCACTGAACAAACGAGAGCTGTTCCAGAAGCGCCGCCTGCGCGTCCGGAACAAACTGCGCGAGATGGCCAACGGCCGTCCGCGCCTGTCCGTCCACCGCTCGTCGAAGAACATCAGCGTCCAGCTGATCGACGACGCGCAGGGCGTGACGCTGGCTTCCGCCTCGACCCTGGAAAAGGATCTGGGCGTTGTCGGCAAGAACAACGTCGAGGCCGCCGCCAAGATCGGCGCGGCGATCGCGGAACGCGCGAAGGCCAAGGGTGTCGAAGAGGTCGTGTTCGACCGCGGCGGCTTCCTGTTCCACGGCAAGATCAAGGCGCTTGCCGACGCGGCCCGCGAAGGCGGCCTGAAGTTCTAAGCGACTGCGGGTGGCGGCAAGCGCCACCCCGATGATCCGGGGGCGGTCTCATGGCCGCCCACCTGGATCGGACTCAATCGGCGCCTGAGCCTGCGCCATTGCAAAAGGGATGCCTGATGGCAGAACGTGAACAGCGCCGGGACCGCCGCGACGATCGTCGCGAGCGCGAGGAAACCCCGGAATTCGCCGACCGTCTGGTCGCGATCAACCGCGTGTCGAAGACCGTCAAGGGCGGCAAGCGCTTCGGCTTCGCCGCTCTGGTCGTCGTCGGCGACCAGCGGGGCCGCGTCGGCTTCGGCAAGGGCAAGGCCAAGGAAGTGCCGGAAGCCATCCGCAAGGCGACCGAGCAGGCCAAGCGCAGCCTGGTCCGCGTGCCGCTGCGCGACGGTCGCACCCTGCACCACGACATCGAGGGCCGCCACGGTGCGGGCCGCGTCGTAATGCGGACGGCCGTCCCGGGGACCGGCATCATCGCCGGCGGCCCTATGCGCGCCGTCTTCGAGATGCTGGGCGTGCAGGACGTCGTGGCCAAGTCGCTGGGGTCGCAGAACCCCTACAACATGATCCGCGCGACCATCGACGGCCTGAAGGCCGAGGCTTCGCCCCGCTCGGTGGCGAACCGCCGTGGCAAGAAGGTGGCCGAGATCCTGCCGTCGCAGGACGCCAAACCCGCCAACGCCGGTGGCGCCGAGGTCGACTCGGCCGCTCTGGCCGAAGCCTGAGGAGACGCGACATGGCAACCATCGTCGTCAAGCAGATCGGCTCTCCGATCCGCCGCCCCAAGGAACAGCGCGCGACGCTGAAGGGCCTGGGGCTGAACAAGATGCACCGCACCCGCGAGCTGCAGGACACCCCTGCGATCCGCGGCATGGTGAGCTCGATCCCGCACCTGGTGCGGATCGTCGAGGAAAAGAACTGAGGAAAAGGCCGGGGTTCGCCCCGGCCTTTTTCATTGGCCGGGCGGCTGCATCACGTCTGCGCGCCCGGGGCCGCAAGACCGGAACCGGGTGGCCGGGCATCCGCGTTGCAGCCCGAGACAAAGGAGTCTGCCATGCGCCTGTTCCTTGCCCTCGCCATCCCTGGAAGCGCCGCCCTTGCGGGTTGCGTCATGGCTCCGCCGCCCAGCACCACGATTGTCGTCCCGTCAGCGTCAACGCAGTGCATCGCGGACCAGTATCAGCAGTACGTGGGTCAGCAGTCCCCCGCGATCACCGTGGCGGCCGGCACCGAATACCGGCATTACCGCACGGGCGATCCGGTCACCCGGGATCTGAACCCCACGCGGCTGAACTTCGAATATGACCGCAGCGGCCGCCTGGTCAGCGTGACCTGCGGCTGATCCCCAACGGAAAACGCCCCGGCAAGGACCGGGGCGTTTCCTTTTCAGCGCTGGGGCTGCGCGACATAGCGCAGATAGGGCAGGGTCCTTGTGACCTTGCCGAAGCGTTCCTCGGCCTGCTGGTCGTTCAGCGAAAGGGCCACGATCACGTCCTCGCCGGGATTCCAGTTGGCGGGGGTCGAGATCGGCACGCCGTCCGTCGCCTGCACCGCGTCCAGCGCCCGCAGGATTTCCGCGAAATTGCGGCCCACCGACATCGGGTAGGTCATCGTCAGCCGGACCTTCTTGTCCGGCCCGATGATGAAGACGCTGCGCACGGTCGCCGTATGCGCCGGGGTGCGGTTCTCGGTGGGAAGGGACACGTCGGCCGGGAACATGTCGTAAGCCCGGGCGATGGTCAGCGAGGTGTCGTCGGCCATGGCGAAGTTCGCGGGAACGCCCGCCACCGCCTCGATGTCGCGCTTCCATTTGCCATGGTCATCCAGGCTGTCCACCGAGACGCCCAGCACCTTGGTGTTGCGCTTCTCGAATTCGGGCACCAGCTGGGCCACGACGCTGAACTCGGTCGTGCAGACGGGGGTGAAGTCGCGGGGATGGCTGAAGATGATCGCGTAGCTGTCCCCCATCCACTCGTGGAAGCGGATCTCGCCCTCGGTGGTCCGGGCGGTGAAGTCGGGCGCGGTGTCGTTGATGCGCAGGGCCATGGGATGCTCCTTCAGGGCGGCACGTTTTCAGACAGATAATCCCTGCGGCGCGAAAAGCCAGCCATGGCGCGGCGGGGTGCCTTCCGGCGGAACGTCGGCGGCTTCGGTCAGATCGTCAGCCCCGCCGACCTTGCGCCGGCGGTGGCCCGGTGCAACGCTGCTGGCCGACAACAAGCCGACAAGGGGGATGCGACATGGCCGAACTGGCGGACAAGCGGAAATTCTACATCGACGGCGCCTGGGTGGACCCCGCCGCGGCACGCGACCTCGAGGTGATCGACCCCACCACCGAGGAGCCTTTCGCCGTCATCTCGGTGGGCGGCCAGGCCGACACCGACCGCGCGGTGGCGGCGGCCAAGGCCGCGCAGCCCGGCTGGGCCGCGACGCCCCCCGCCGAGCGGCTGGCCTTCGCCGAGCGCCTGCTGGACGTCTACAAGCGCCGCAACGACGACGTGGCCCATGCCATGACCTGCGAGATGGGCGCGCCCACCGACATGTCGCGGAACGACCAGGCGGATTCGGGCTCGTTCCACATCGAGACCTTCATCAACAGCTTCCGCGACTTCGAGTTCATCCGTCCGCTCGGGGATCACGCCCCCACCAGCATGGTCGCGTGGGAGCCGGTCGGCGTGGTTGCCCTGATCACCCCATGGAACTGGCCGATGAACCAGGTCACGCTGAAGGTGATCCCGGCGATCCTCGCGGGCAACAGCGTGGTGCTGAAGCCCTCCGAGATCGCGCCGATCTCGTCCATGGTCTTTGCCGAGATGGTGCACGAGGCCGGACTGCCCCCGGGCGTCTTCAACCTGGTGAACGGCGACGGCGCGGGCGTGGGCACGCAGCTTTCGACCCATCCCGACGTGGACATGGTGTCCTTCACCGGCTCGACCAGGGCGGGGATCGCGATCACCAAGGCCGCGGCCGATACGCTGAAGAAGGTGGCGCTGGAACTGGGCGGCAAGGGTGCGAACGTCGTCTTCGCCGATGCCGACGACAAGGCGGTCACGCGCGGGACGCGGCACGTCTTCTACAACTCGGGCCAGTCCTGCAACGCGCCGACCCGGATGCTGGTCGAGCGTTCCTTCTACGAGCAGGCGATCGAGACGGCGAAGCGCGTGGCCGAGGAAACCACCGTCGGCAGCGCGCATGAGCCGGGCAAGCACATCGGCCCCGTGGTCAGCAAGCAGCAGTGGGACAAGATCCAGGGCCTGATCCAGACCGGCATCGACGAGGGCGCGCGCCTGGTCGCCGGCGGCCCCGGCCTGCCCGAGGGCGTGAACCGCGGCTATTTCGTGCGCCCGACCGTCTTCGCCGACGTGTCCCCCGACATGACCATCTTCCGGCAGGAGATCTTCGGCCCCGTGCTGTCGATCACCCCCTTCGATACCGAGGAAGAGGCCGTCGAACTTGCCAACGACACGATCTACGGCCTGACCAACTACGTCCAGACGCAGGACGGCGCGCGGCGCAACCGCCTGGCGCGGCAGCTCAAGGCCGGGATGATCGAGATGAACGGCGTGAGCCGGGGCCGGGGCTCGGCCTTCGGCGGCGTCAAGGCGTCGGGCCGGGCGCGCGAGGGCGGGGTCTGGGGCCTCGAGGAGTTCATGGACTCCAAGCAGATCTCGGGCTGGGACAAGGACGCCTGAGCCGCGACAAAAGGAAAGGGCGCCCTCGGGCGCCCTTCTTCATGCCTGCCCCTCAGTCTTCCTGGGGATCGCGTGCGGCCTGCATCTCGGCCATCGCATCGTCCCAAAGGACGTTGCCGTGGACTTCCCGCAACCTGGCCTTGACCACCTTTCCGGTCGGCCCCAGCGGCAGGGTTTCCACGAAGATCACCCGGTCGGGCCGCTGCCAGCGCGGCACCTTTCCCTCGTACCATTCCAGCAGCTCGTCCTCGGTCAGGTCGCTCTGCGGGCGCTTCTGCGCGCAGATCACCGGGCGCTCGTCCCATCTGGGATGGCGCGCGGCGATGGCGGCGGCGTTGGCGACCTTGGGGTGGCTGATGGCGATATTCTCCAGATCGACGGTCGAGATCCACTCGCCCCCCGACTTGATGATGTCCTTGGAGCGGTCGCGGATCACCATGTAGCCGTCGGGGTCCAGCGTCGCGATATCGCCCGTGTCGAACCAGCCGTCCCAGGTCGTGGCCGGCTTCTCCTGCCCGAAATAGCTGTCCAGCACCCAGTGGCCGCGGATCTGCAACTCGCCCTCGGTCTCGCCGTCGGTGGGCAGGACATGACCTTCGGCATCCACGATCCGCAATTCCACCCCGTAGGGCGGGCGACCCTGTCCGGTGCCGATCTCGTCCTGCTGCTCGAAGGGCAGGGCAAGGTGCCTGGCCTTGGGCGCGTTCAGGGTGCCCAGGGGACTCGTTTCCGTCATGCCCCAGGCGTGGATCAGTTCCACGCCATAGCGGTCGCGGAAGACGGCGCGCATCGAGGGCGGCAGGGCCGAGCCGCCGACGATGCTGCGCTTGAAGCTCTCGGGCCGCTCGCCCGAGGCTTCCAGCGCGTCCAGAAGCCCCAGCCAGATCGTGGGCACGCCCGCGGCCATCGTCACCCGCTCGTCGATGATCAGCCGCGCGAGGCTCTGCCCGTCCAGCCTCGGCCCCGGCATGACCAGCCGCGCACCGACGGCGGCCGCGGCATAGGGGATGCCCCAGGCGTTGACGTGGAACATCGGCACCACCGGCATGACCGAATCCGCCGCCCCGATCCCCAGTCCGTCGCGGTTGTTCACCGACATCGCGTGCAGCAGCGTCGAGCGGTGGGAATAAAGCACGCCCTTGGGGTTCCCCGTCGTCCCCGAGGTGTAGCAGAGCGAGGAGGGCGAGGTTTCCTCGACGGCGGGCCAGGGCGCCGAGGGGTCGCCCTCGGCCAGCAGCTCGTCGTGGAACAGAAGGCCCGGCAGTTCGGCGGCCAGCGCCTCGTCGCGCGGACCCAGGACCACGATGCCGCGCAGGCTGGAAAGCTGGTCACGCAGGGGCGCGATCAGCGGCACGAACGTGCGTTCGACGAACAGCATCCGGTCCGAGGCGTGGTTGATGATATAGGCCAGCTGCTCGGGCGAAAGGCGCGGGTTCAGCGTGTGGCAGACCATCCCCGCGCCGGGCACGCCGAAGTAGAGTTCCAGGTGGCGGCGGTTGTTCCAGGCCAGCGTGCCCACCCGGTCGCCGGGTTCCAGCCCCCGCGCGCGCAGGGCCGACCCGATCCGGCGGGCGTTCGCGCCGACCTCGCCCCAGGTCGTCCGCTCGAACCCGCCCTCGGTCAGCGCCGAAACGATCTCGGTGTCGGCATGGTAGCGCGCGGCATGGTCGATCAGCGAGCCGACCGACAGCGGCTGGTGCATCATCCGGCCAAGCAGCATGGTGTTCCCCCCTCAGTGATCGCCAGAGACTGCGTCCGCGTTCACAGGCCTGCAAGAGGATGCCGTCCCGGCCGCGCAAGAACGCGGCGGCACCCCGGCTTCCGCGGAAAAGCCGCAGGATCTGGTATGCCAGATTGCAGCATCCTGCCGGCTCGCCTATCGTCCCTGCGACTTGGCCAGAGGGGGAGTGCCCATGAAACTGCTGCGATATGGTCCTGCCGGATCGGAAAAGCCGGGGATGCTGGACGACCAGGGACGCGTGCGCGACCTGTCGGCCCATGTCGCCGATATCGCGGACGAGGTGCTGACGCCCGAAGGGCTGGCCCGCCTGGCCGCGCTGGACCCCGCCGACCTGCCGCTGGTCGAGGGCACGCCCCAGCGCGACCTGCGCCTGGGCCCCTGCGTCGGCAATGTCCGCAAGTTCGTCGCCATCGGCCTGAACTATGCCGACCATGCGGCGGAATCGAACATGCCCGTGCCTTCGGAGCCCATCGTCTTCAACAAGTGGACCAGCTGCATCGTCGGTCCCGACGACGAGGTGCGCATCCCCAAAGGCTCGACCAAGACCGACTGGGAAGTCGAACTGGGCATCGTCATCGGCAAGCCCGCCTCGGGCGTGAGCGCCGGTCAGGCGCTGGACCATGTCGCGGGCTATTGCGTCGTCAACGACGTCAGCGAGCGCGAATGGCAACTGGAACGCGGCGCGACCTGGGACAAGGGCAAGGGCTTCGACACCTTCGGCCCGATCGGCCCTTGGATGGTGACGGCGGACGAGATCCCCGACCCGCAGGACCTCTCGATCTGGCTCGAGGTGGACGGCAAGCGCTACCAGGACGGCACGACCAAAACGATGGTCTTCGGCGTGGCGGAGCTTGTCGCCTATTGCTCGCAACTGATGACGCTGCTGCCGGGCGACGTCATCACCACCGGCACGCCCCCCGGCGTCGGCATGGGCCAGAACCCCAAGGTCTTCCTGAAGGGCGGCGAGGTCATGCGCCTGGGGATCGCGGGTCTGGGCGAGCAGACCCAGAAGGTCGTCTCGCAGGGATGAGGCGGGCAGCGGGGCCGGGCCGCGCAGGGGCGGGGCAGGGGTGATGCGCTTTTCCGCGAACCTCGGCTTCCTTTGGGCGGACCGCCCCCTGGCCGAGGCGATCCGGGCGGCGCAGGCGGCGGGCTTCGACGCGGTCGAGTGCCACTGGCCCTACGACACCCCGCCCGCCGAGGTGTCGGCCGCCCTGCGCGACACGGGGCTGGAGATGCTGGGCCTCAACACCCTGCGCGGGCGGCCGGGCGAGAACGGCCTTTCCGCCCTGCCGGGGCGCGAGGCCGAGGCGAGGGACGCGATCGACCGCGCGCTGGACTATGCCGCCGCCATCGGCTGCGGCGCGGTTCATGTCATGGCGGGCCTTGCGCAGGGGCCGGAAGCCGAGGCGGCCTTCCGGGCCAATCTCGACCATGCCTGCGCCCGCGCGGCTGCGCAGGGGGCCACGGTCCTGATCGAGCCGCTGAACCACCATGACGCGCCCGGCTATTTCCTGCGGCACTCGGACCAGGCCGCGCGGATCATCGCCGACGCCGGGCACCCGAACCTGCGGCTGATGTTCGACTGCTATCACCTGCAGATCATGGAAGGGGATCTGACGCGGCGGCTGCAAGCGCTGGCCCCCGTGATCGGCCATGTCCAGATCGCCGCCGTCCCCGACCGGGGGCCGCCCGACCACGGCGAGCTGGATTACCGCCATGTCATGGGCGTGCTGGCCGGCATCGGCTGGGACCGGCCGATCGGCGCGGAATACAGGCCGCCCGGACGGACCGAGGACAGCCTGGGCTGGATGGGGGCGCTGCGCGGCATCTGACCGCGCCGGGACGGGCATTGTCGGGCCGCAGAACGAGCCGGCGCGAAGCCCCGGGGACCCGCTGTCCGGGCTTGAAAAACTTACCAAGCACGCTAACTATCATGTGAACCACCCCGAGCCCGCCATGCCTGACCAGAGCCCCATCGCCGCGACCCTGTTCCGCCTGCTCAAGGAGCTGCGGAGCAACTACGACCACCACGTGCGCGAACTGGGGCTGTCCTTCTCGCGGGCAAGGGTTCTTTCGGCGCTGATGCGGCACGAGGGTGCCACCCAGGCCGAGCTTGCCCAGGCGATGGGGGTCGAGGCGCCCAGCCTCAAGCGCCAGCTGGACCTGCTCGAGGCCGAGGGCCTTGTCGAGCGCCGGGGCCTGCCCGGCGATGCGCGCAAAAGGGCGCTGTTCCTGACCCCGCAGGCCAGGGTGCTGCCCGTCACGGGCTACATGGACAGCATCCACGAGAAGCTGGTCGAAGGCTTCACCCCCGAGGAGCAGGCCGGGCTTCACGACGCGCTGAAGCAGCTGGCCGACAACGCCGCGCGGATGAACCAGAAATGAGCACGCCCGACGCCCAGGCACCGGCGCCTGCCGCACCGCCCGCGCCACCGGCCATGCCGCTGGGCCGGGCGCTGGCCTATGTCCTTGCGGGGGCGATGCTGGCGATGTCGCAGGGGCTGGGTCAGGGCTTCGTCTCGGCCAACGTGCAGCAGTTCGCGGGTGACCTCGGGATCTCGGCCACGGATGCCAGCTGGCTGATGGCGGCCTACCTGGTCCCGCGTTCGTCGCTGCCGCTGATGCTGACCAAGATCCGCACCCAGTTCGGCCTGCGCCGCTTCGCCGAGGTCGGGATCATCTGCTATGTCACGGTGGCCTTCGGCTCGGTCTGGATCGAGGACCTGCGCTCGGCGGTGGTGATGCAGTTCCTGGCGGGCGTGACCTCGGCGCCCCTGTCCACTCTGGCCTTCCTGTATTTCCTCGAGCCCCTGTCGCGGGAATGGAAGATGCGGCTGGGCCTGCCGATGGCCCTGTGCCTGCTGATGATGGGGCCGTCGCTGGCGCGCGTGATCTCGCCCGCGCTGATCGGGGACGGCGGGCTGATGCGCATCCACCTTCTGGTGCTGGGCATGGCGCTGGTCTCGCTGGTGCTGGTCTACCGGCTGCGGCTGACGCCGGTTCCGCATGAGAAGGTCATCCGGCCGATGGACCTGCTCAGCTTCGGGCTGATCGCCTTCGGCTTCGGCGGCATCACCGTGGGCGCCATCATGGGGCCGATCCACTGGTGGACCGCGACGCCCTGGATCGGCGGGCTCATGGCGGCCTCGGTCGCGGCGGTCACGGCGGCGCTGCTGATCGAAACGCACCGCGCCTCGCCCCTGCTGGACATCCGCTGGCTGATGAGCCCGGCCATGCTGCACCTGACGGGCACGCTGCTGCTGTTCCGGCTGCTTCTGTCGGAACAAAGCACGGGCGCGCCGCGCATGTTCCAGGTTCTGGGCGTCGCGCCCGGACAGATGACGGTGCTGTTCGGGGTGATCTGCGCGGCCAGCCTGCTGGGCGCGCTCGCCTGCATCGCCTGGATCAAGCCGGGACGCGAGCCGCAGTTCCACTTCGTCGCGCTGGTGCTGATCGCGGCGGGGGCGTGGATGGATTCCCATTCCACGCTGGACACCCGCCCCGAGCAGATGCTGGTCAGCCAGGCGATGATCGGCTTTGCGGGGATGCTGTTCATGCCGCCCGCCATGATGGTCGGGCTGATGGCGGCGCTGAAGAAGGGGCCGAACTACCTTCTGTCCTTCCTGATCGTGTTCCTGTCGACCCAGAGCATCGGGGGCGTGATCGGCGGCGGCATCTTCAACACGCTGGTCAACTGGCGGCAGGCCTTCCACCTGCAGACCCTGACCGAGCAGATCCGCGCCACCTCGGCCCCCATCGCGGCCGAGATCGCGCAGCGCATGGCCGCCCTTGCCCCGCAGCTGCCCGACATGGCCGCGCGCCGCGCCCAAGCCGTTGCGCAGATCGCGCAGGACGCCGCCGCGCAGGCCTATGTCATGGCCTACAACGACCTGTACTTCCTGATCTTCCTTGCATCCCTGGCGGCGCTTGCCGTGCTGCTTCTGCACGTGGCGCGCGACCGGCTGGCTGCGCGCCTGTCGCCCCCCTCCGCCTCTGACCCCGGTTCCCCCGCATGAACAAGACCCATCTTCTTCCGACCTTCGTGATCGCGCTCATCGGGATCGCCGGCGTGCTGCTGATCCTGTTCGCCTGGCACCTGCCGCCCTTCGCCCCCTCTCAGCCCACGACCGAGAACGCCTATGTCCGCGGCCGCGTCACCTCGATCGCGCCGCAGCTGTCGGGCTATCTCAGCGAGGTGGACGTGCAGGACTTCCAGCAGGTGAAGCAGGGCGACCTGATCGCGCGTATCGACGACCGCATCTTCCGCCAGAAGCTCGCCCAGGCCGAGGCCGGGCTGGAGGCCGCCCATGCGGCCTTCGCGGTGGCCGAGCAGAACGTCCGCTCGGCCGAGGCGGTGCGGCGCGCGGACGAGGCGGCGCTGGCCTCGGCCCGCGCGGGGCTGGCCACGGCCGAATCCGATCTCACCCGCGCCGAGGAGCTGTCCTCCCGGGGGGTGTCCACCGAAACCGCGCGCGAGCAGGCGGCGCTGGCCCGCCAGCAGGCGACCGCCGCCGTCCAGCAGGCCGAGGCGCAGCTGGAGGTCCAGGTCCAGGCCATCGAGAGCGCCCGCGCCCAGGTCAGCGCGCGACAGGCCGACATCGCCAGCGCCGAGGCGGCGGTCGAACTGGCCCGGATCGACCTTGCCAATACCCAGATCCACGCGCCCGAGGACGGCCGGCTGGGGCAGGTCTCGGCGCGGCTGGGGCAGTACGTGACCGCCGGGACCGCGCTGGCGCCGCTGGTCGGTCAGGACATCTGGATCGTCGCCAACTTTCCCGAAACCGGGGTCAACGGCATGAAGCTGGGGCAGGCCGTGGACATCACGGTCGATGCCCTGCAGGACCGGCATTTCACCGGCCGGGTCGAATCCTTCTCTCCGGCCACGGCCTCCGAGTTCAGCCTGCTGGCCGGGTCGAACGCCACCGGCAACTTCACCAAGATCGTGCAGCGCCTGCCGGTCCGCATCTCGATCGATCCGGGGCAGGAGAAGGGCGAGTATCTCGCCCCCGGCCTGTCGGTCATCGTCCGGGTGGACACGGGCTCGGCCTGACCATCGCCGCGCAAGGACCGGCCCCCGCCACGAAAGGCGGGGACCGGGACGTTCCATCGCCCGGCCGCGGGTCAGTGCAGCCCGAACTCGGCCATCAGCCTGCGGCGCATGGCGACAAAGCGGGCTTCGCTGCGGTCGCGGGGCCGGGGCAGGTCGATGTCGATCAGCCGCGGGGGCGTTCCCTTCTCGCGCGGCATGACGAGCACCCGGTCGGCCAGGAAGATCGCCTCCTCGAGGTCGTGGGTGACAAGGATCATCGTCACCTGCTGCTCGCGCCAGATGCGGGCCAGTTCGTCTTGCATGGTGATCCGCGTCATGGCGTCCAGCGCGCCCAGGGGCTCGTCCAGCAGCAGGATCTCGGGCTGCACGGCAAGGGCGCGGGCGATGCCGACGCGCTGGGCCATGCCGCCCGAAAGCTGGGCGGGGAAGGCGTCCTCGAACTCTCCCAGGCCCACGAGGCGGATGTTCTGGCGGGCCTGCGCCTCGGCCTCGGCCTTCGGCACGCCGCGCACCTCGAACCCGAAGGCCACGTTGCCCAGAACCGTCAGCCAGGGCAGCAGGCGCGGTTCCTGGAAGATGACCGCGCGTTCGGTGCCCACGCCCTGCACCGGACGACCGTCGATCCTGACCTGTCCCCCGTCCGGCGCCTCGAGCCCCGCAAGCACCCGCAGGAGCGTGGTCTTGCCGCAGCCCGAAGGGCCCACGACGGCCAGGCTTTCGCCCGGCCGGATGTACAGGTTCATGTCGCGAAGGACCGGCAGCGCCGCGCCGTTCAGCGTGAAGGACTTGGACAGCCCGTGGATCCTGACGGCCCCGCGCGGAAAGGTCTGGTGCGCGCCCATCACTTGGCCGCCACGGTCTGTGCCGGCGCGAACAGGATGTCCGCGGCCTTCAGCTTGCCGGGTTCCAACCGGCCTTCGCGTTCCAGCACCTCGATCCAGAACTGCAGGTCGCGCTCCGTGGCCCGGCCGCCCTTGCGCACGCCGTAGCCCTTGAAGAACCTGGCGACATCGGGGTTCTCGCCGCGTTCCTCGAGCACGCGGGCGAAGATGGCGCGGGTTTCCTCGGGGTTGTCGCGGGCGTAGTCGAGCGCCCGGGCCGAGCCCTCGACAAAGGCGCGGGCCTCGGCGGGATGGGCGTCCACCCAGTCGCGGCGCAGGACGATGAAGCCGCCCGCGATCTCGCCCAGCACGTCGGTGTCGTCGAAGATCGCGCGCAGGCCGCCATGTTCACGGGCAAGGCCCTCGAAGGTCGTCTGCCAGTAGCCGAAGGCCGAGACGTCCACCTGCCCCGAGCGCAGCACCTGTTCCAGCTGCGGCCCCGGAACGGTCACCAGGTTCGCCGCGTCCTGCGGCAGCCCCTTGCCGTGCAGCGCCTCGCGCACGGTATAGTCGAGATGCGCGCCCAGCGTGTTCACGGCGATGGTCTTGCCGGCCAGATCCCCGATGCCGCGTATGGGGCTGTCCTCCAGCACGTAGAAGATCGACTGCACCTCGTCGTTGATCCCGTTCGATGGGAAGGCGGCCACGAAGTCGTTGCCGCCGGCGATCGAGTTCAGGACGGCCGCCGTGGCGGCGCTGCCCAGTTCCACGCTGCCGCCGGCCAGGGCGATCAGCGATTCGGGTCCGCCGCTGGCGTAGCCCACGTTTTCCAGGGTGATCCCGGTGCCGTCGAAGTAGCCGAGTTCCCCGGCCAGTTCGTGGGCGCTCAGCCCGCCGTGGCTGGCGAGATAGCGAATCGTCACATCGGCCTGCGCGGCGCCGGCAAAGGCAAGGCCGAGCGCGGTGGTCAGGGCGAGCTTGCGAAGCGAGAGGGTCATGGTCGTGGTCCTGGTGAAAAGGGGGAAGGGTCAGCGCGTCATGTCGGCCCAGCGGCAGAGCCGCCGCTGCAGCAGGACAAGGACGATGTTCGCGGCCAGGCCGAGACCGGCGAGCAGGAAGATGGCCGCGAACATCAGCGGGATCTGGAAGTTGTACTGGGCATTCATCACCTGGAAGCCGACGCCCTTGTTCGCGCCGATCATCTCGGCCGCGATCAGCAGCAGCAGCGCCGTGGTGGCCGACAGCCGAAGGCCCACGAAGATGGCGGGCACCGAGGCGGGCAGCACCACGCGGCGGAAGACCGTCAGGCGGCTGGCGCCGAAGGTGCGCGCCATCTCGATCAGCTTGCGGTCCACCTGCTTCACGCCGCCGATCGTCGCCAGCAGGATGGGAAACAGCGTGGCCCAGAAGATCACGAAAACCTTGGACGCCTCGCCCAGGCCCAGCAGCAGGATGAACACCGGGTAAAGCGCCAGGGCCGAGGTCTGCCGGAACAGTTGCAGGACCGGGTCGAGCGCCCGTTCCACCGCCCTGATCTGGCCCATGAACAGTCCCAGCGGGATGCCAAGCGCCACCGCCGCCCCGAAGGCGATCCCCGAGCGCCGCAGGCTGATGGCGATGTCGTCCAGCAGCGCGCCCGAGGCGAGGCCCTTCCACAGCGCCGCCGCGATGGTGTCGAGGGGCGGGAAGACGGCCGGGTTCACCCAGCCCCGCGTCGAGGACACCTGCCACAGCATCACGAAGCCGATGAGCAGCCCCCAGCGCGCGGCGAAGCCCCGGGCCCCGACCCCCGTCCGGCGCCGGATCGCGGCGGCTGGGGAGGTGGCGGCCTGGAACGGAGGGTCGAGGAGTTGCAGCACCATGGCACTTACTCCGCTGCGTGCACGGCCGCGCGGGCGACGGCGTGGCGGTTGACGGGATAGGGCAGGCCGAGGTTCTCGCGCAGGGTCCGGCCCTCGTATTCGGTGCGGAACAGCCCGCGCCGCTGAAGTTCCGGGATCACCAGGTCCACGAAGTCGGTCAGCCCCGTCGGCAGCCAGGGCGGCAGGATGTTGAAGCCGTCCGCGCCCTCGTTTTCGAACCATTCCTGCAGGGTGTCCGCGATCTGGACGGGCGTGCCCACCACGGTGAAATGGCCCCGCGCCGAAGCGACCCACTGGTAAAGCTGGCGGATGGTGAAGTTGTTCTCGTCCGCGATCTGGCGGATCAGCGCCTGCCGGGACTGGTTGCCCTCGGTATGCGCCAGTTCCGGCAGCGGCCCGTCGAGGTCATGGCCCGTCAGGTCCAGCGAGCCGCCGGTCAGGCCCTTGATCAGGGCGATGCCGTCTTCCTCCAGGATCAGGCCGGTCAGGCGGTCGTATTTCTCGCGCGCCTCGGCCTCGGTCCGGCCGACGAAGGGCGAGACGCCGGGCATGATCAGGATGTGGCCCGGATCGCGTCCCAAGCCGCGGGCGCGGGCCTTGATGTCGCGATAGAACTCCTGGGCGGTGTCCAGCCGCTGATGGGCGGTGAAGATCACCTCGGCAGTGGCGGCGGCAAGGCCGCGCCCGTCCTCGGACTGCCCCGCCTGCACGATCACCGGATGCCCCTGCGGGCTGCGGCTGACGTTCAGCGGGCCGCGAACCTTGAAATGCTCGCCCGCGTGGTCGGTGTAATGGACGCGGGAGGTGTCGTAGAAGACGCCCGTGTCCTTGTCGCGGATGAAGACGTCGTCCTCGAAGCTGTCCCACAGCTTCCTGACGACCTCGACATGCTCGACCGCACGCTTGTAGCGGTCGCCATGCGGCAGCTGACGGTCGAGGTTGAAGTTCTGCGCGGCGGCCTCGGTCGCCGTCGTCACCACGTTCCAGCCCGCGCGTCCGCCCGAGATCAGGTCCAGCGAGGCGAACTTGCGCGCGGTGTTGTAGGGCTCTTCGTAGGTGGTCGAGGCGGTGGCGATGAAGCCGAGGTTCCGGGTCAGGGGCGCCAGCGCGGCAAACAGGGTCACCGGCTCGAAACCCGCGACCTTGGCGTTGCCGCCCTCGGTGCCCCCGCCGAAGGCCACGGCAAGGCCGTCGGCCAGGAAATAGGCGTCGAAAAGGCCGCGTTCCGCCTCGCGCGCCAGGTCGGCGTGGAAGGCGAGGCTGGTGGCGCCGTCAGCGGGCTGGTCGGGGTGGCGCCAGGCGGCGATGTGCTGGCCGCTGCCGGGAAGGAAAGCGCCAAGGCGGATCTTGCGGGTCATGTCCAGGGTCCTTTCGGGGTGAGAAGGGCCACCCCGCCGGAAAGGCGGGTTCATGCGGGCCGGTCGGGTGAAGGGATCAGGCGGCCGAGATGGCCGCCGCCTGGTCCTGTGACAGCCAGGGCGCGAACTGCTCGACCGCCCGGTCGAGGCGGGCCAGCAGCGCGTCCGAGGCGGGCTGGCCGTCGCGGAAGTCGGCCCCGCCGGCATAGACGCCGGTCGGCAGGCTCGCGGCCTCGAAGAAGCCGAAGAGCGGGCGCAACTGGTGCTCGATCACCAGCGCGTGGCGGTCGCCGCCGCCGGTCGCCGTCAGCAGCACGGGCTTGCCCGCCAGCGCCACCGGGTCGATCAGGTCGATCAGGTGCTTGAAGAGGCCGGTGAAGCTGCCCTTGTAGACGGGCGTTCCCACGACCAGCGCATCCGCCGACAGGATCGCGCCCAAGATGGCACGGGGCAGGGGGTCCAGCTGATCGGCGCTTTGCGCCTGCCCCAGCGACGGCTGGAGGTCCGCGATCTCGTAGCTTGCCGCCGCGCAGCCGAAGCGCCGGGCGGAACGCGACACGGCCAGATCGACCAGCGCCCGTGTCCGGGAGGGGCTGCTGAAGCTGCCCGAGAAGCCAACGATGCGAGGGGGCATTTCGCTCTCCTGAATAACGACTCGTCTTGTAGATGATTGTGGATGCAGAACCCGCATGGAGCCATTCCAAAGATCGGGCGGGACGCAGAAGCCGCCTGTCGCAACAGGGGCGTGTCGGGGAATGGCTTTCTCTGTCGCCACCGTCCGCGACGGCAGAAATCGGGCGGTTGTCTTGCTGCGAGAGCCAGAGGGGAAAAGTCTTTCTCCTGTTCGGCAGAAATTTGGAATCCAAATCTCGATTAGACAGATAGATATATACGGATGTATTCGGCAGGAGAGCCTGATGCCCGCCAGATCGATCACGCCCCGCAGCGTGCCGGACGGACGGCCCGACCAGGTCGGCCCCCGCCCCCTGCCAAGCCCCCCTGTCACCGTTGTCCGCGAAGGAGAGGCCTCATGACGTTCTTGACGCACAACGCCACCCGTCCCCCCGAGCCGCCGCATGCCGGGGCGCGCCATGTCGTGATCGTGGGCGGGGGCGCCAGCGGCGTGCTGATGACGATCCACCTTCTGGACCGCAGGGATGCCGGGTTCCGCGTCACGATCCTGGAAGGGCGCAACATGCTGGGCTGCGGCATCGCCTATTCCACGCAGGACCCCGGCCATCTGCTGAACACCCGCGTCAGCAACATGAGCGCCTTCGCCCGCGATTCCGATCATTTCCGCCGCTGGCTGGCAGCCCGGCCGGGCCTGCCCTCGGACGAACTGTGCTTCGTCGGGCGCCCCACCTATGGCGCCTATCTGTCGGATCTGCTGCGTGCCTGGCAGACGGGACCGGGCAGGGGGCGGCTGTCCTGCATCCGCCAGACCTGTACCGGCCTGCGCCGCAAGGGCGCGGGCTTCGTGCTGGAGCTTGACAGCGGAACGAGCCTTCTGGCCGATCAGGTGATCCTTGCGACCGGGCACAGCCGCCCGGACAGCGACCCTTCGGGGCTGCTGACCGGCGCATGGGACGCGATCCCCGAAACGGACCCGGACGGGCGCGTGCTGATCATCGGCACGGGGCTGTCCATGATCGACCAGGCGCTGTCGCTGCTGGCGCAGGGCCACCGGGGCGAGATCGTGGCCCTGTCGCGGCGCGGATTGCTGCCGCGCGAACATGGCCCGGCCGTGCCCCTGATCCTGTCGGTCGCCGATGTGCCGCTGGGCGCCCCGGTCAGCGCCCTGTTCCGCTGGGCCCGCCAGCTTGCGCGGCAGGCCGAGGCGCAGGGCGGCAGCTGGCGCGACGCCATCGACGCGATCCGTCCCCATGTGCGCCGGCTGTGGACCGGCCTGTCCACCGAGCAGCGTGCGCGCTTCCTGCGCCATGCCGTGGCCTGGTGGGACGTCCACCGCCACCGCGTGCCCCCGGCCTCGGCCGACCGGATCGGCAAGGCCATGGCGCGCGGCCAGCTTCGGGTGATGCGGGGTGCGTTCCTGTCGGCGCGCCCCGGCAGGGACGGCGTGATCGCCGAACTGCGCCTGCACGGCGAGGGTGGCCGGGTCGAGTTTCCCGCCGCGCGCGTCATCGACTGCCGGGGCATCCGCCGCGACCTGCGCCAGCATGGCTCGCCCGTTGTCCGCGCCATGATGGCCCGGGGGCAGGCGCGGCTCGATCCGCTGCAGATCGGGCTGGACGTGGCGCCGGACTGCACCGTCCGGGACGCCGTGGGCGAGCGGATCGAGGGGCTGTTCGCCATCGGTCCCGTCTCGCGCGCGGCCTTCTGGGAAATCACCGCCATCCCGGACATCCGCGAACAGGTCGCGGCGCTGGCGGTCAGCATGGGCGAGGGGTGCCGCGCGCGCGAGGCGGGCTGAGAGAGGCCGCCAGCGGGGCGGCCCCCGGTCCTGCCCTCAATAGCCGATGGCGGCCCCGGCACTCGCGCGGCTGTCGATGGCGCCGTAATAGCCGGTCCCGTCGCCGTCCTCGATCTGGGCCAGGTTCTTGCCGCCCACGAGGATGCCCGCCGCCTCGCCCCAGATGGTCCAGTCGGGGTCGATGCCGACGTTGTAGCCCATGCCGGTCAGCAGGCGCAGGGTGTCGGGCGACAGCGCGCGGGGTTCCATGAAGACCCGGTCGGGCAGCCACTGGTGATGGATGCGGGGCGCATCGATCGCCTCCTGCAGGTCCATGCCGTGATCGACCACGTTCATGATCGCCTGCAGCGTGATGGTGATGATGCGCGATCCGCCGGGGCTGCCGATCACCATGAAGGGCTTGCCATCCTTGGACAGGATGGTCGGGCTCATCGAGGACAGGGGCGACTTGCGGGGCGCGATGGCGTTGGCCTCGCCCTGCACCAGCCCGTAAAGGTTCGGCACGCCCGGCTTGACCGTGAAGTCGTCCATCTCGTTGTTCAGAAGGATGCCGGTCCCTTCCGCGACCTTGGCCGTCCCGAACGAGCCGTTCAGCGTATAGGTGACGGCGACGGCGTTCCCGTCCTTGTCGATGATGGAGTAATGCGTCGTTTCCGGCGACTCGGGCGAGACATTGACCTTGAGGTCCGCGCTGACGCCCGCGCGATAGGCGTCGATGCGCGACCGGATCTCGTCGGCATAGGCCTTGCTGGTCAGCTTCTCGACCGGGTTCTGCACGAAGTCGGGATCGCCCAGCGCGGTGTTGCGGTCCACATAGGCGTGGCGCATCGCCTCGACCATCAGCCGCGTGGTTTCCGCCGAGCCGTAGCCCAGATAGGAAATCGGATAGCCTTCCAGCACGTTCAGGATCTCGCAGATGATCAGCCCGCCCGAGGACGGCGGCGGCGAGGAGGCGATCTCGTAGCCGCGATAGCTGCAGGTCACCGGCGCCATCTCGCGGACCTTGTACTGCTCGAAATCCTCGCGGGCGAGGATGCCGCCATTGGCCTGGCTGGCCTTGACGATCAGGTCCGCGATCCCGCCCTTGTAGAAGGCGTCGGCCCCGCCTTCGGAAATCTGCGTCAGCGACTTCGCCAGGTCCGCCTGCACCAGCCGGTCGCCCATGGCATAGGGCTTGCCGTCCTTCAGGAAGATCCCGGCCGCTGCCGGGTCCTGGGCCAGCCGCTCGTTGCCCTCGGCCAGAGAGGCGATGTCGCCCTGTTCCAGCACGAAACCCTCGGAGGCCAGCCGGATCGCGGGGGCCAGCAGTTCCTCGCGCGGCCTTGTGCCGTATTTTTCGCGCGCCATCTCGAAGCCCGCGACCGAGCCCGGCGTGCCGACCGCAAGGTAGGTCTCGGTGCTGGCGCCGGGGATCGGGTTGCCGTCGGGGCCGAGATACATGTCCTTGGTGGCCGCCAGCGGCGCGCGCTCGCGGAAATCCAGAAAGGTCGTGGTGCCGTCGGCCATGCGGATCGTCATGAAGCCGCCCCCGCCGAGGTTGCCCGCCGTCGGATAGACCACCGCCAGCGCGTAGCCCACCGCCACGGCCGCATCGACGGCGTTGCCGCCCGCCTTCAGCACGTCGACGCCCACCTGCGACGCGAGGTGCTGGGCGGTCACGACCATGCCGTTCTGCCCTTCCACCGGGGCAGGCGAGGCGGCGAAGGCCGGGGCTGCCCCGGCCCACAGCGCCACCACGAAGGACAGCCTCGTCAGTATCGGTTGATGCATGATGAACCCTTGCCTGCGTCTGGAAACTGCTGGAACGGAATGCGCCGGATCGAGGATGCGGCCATTCGGCGGCTGCGTCCAGAGCTTGCGATTCGCCCGGCAGAGGACCGGGCCGTTCCGCCGCGCCCCGGCCCTGCGGGAAGCCTCTCGCGCCTCGCGCAGGGGCATGGCCGTCGCGCCGACCGGGTCCAGACGCCCTTCCGGCGGGGCCTGCCGGCCCGCTTGCAAGGGGGGCCGTTCCTGCCCTTCCTGTTCCCGGTGCATTCCCCTGGCCGCCGTTCTGAGGCATAGGGGGCCTCCGCTTCCGCGCGCGCCCGCGCCCTGGCCGGGGCCGCGCCTTCATCATCCCACCGAAAGGACCTCCGGATGACCATCCTTGCCTATGGAGCCTCCGCCGCGGACCGCCCGCTGGAGGAAATGGCGATCACCCGGCGCCAGCCGGGCCCCCATGACGTGCAGATCGAGATCGTCTTTTGCGGCATCTGCCATTCGGACCTGCACCAGGTCCGCAGCGAATGGGCGGGCACGATCTATCCCTGCGTGCCCGGCCACGAGATCGTGGGCCGCGTCGCCGCCGTGGGCGGCCATGTGACCGCCCACAAGGTCGGCGACCTCGTCGGCGTGGGCTGCATCGTGGACAGCTGCCAGCATTGCCCCGACTGCGGGGAAGGGCTGGAGAACTACTGCGACGGCATGGTCGGCACCTACAACTCGCCCACGCCCGACGCGCCCGGCCACACGCTGGGCGGCTATTCGCAAGCCATCGTCGTGCACGAACGTTATGTCCTGAAGATCACCCACCCCGAGGATCAGCTGGCCGCCGTTGCGCCGCTGCTCTGCGCGGGCATCACCACCTGGTCGCCGCTGCGCCACTGGGGGACGGGACCGGGCAAGAAGGTGGGCATCGTCGGCATCGGCGGGCTGGGCCACATGGGGGTCAAGCTTGCCCATGCGCTGGGCGCGCATGTGGTGGCCTTCACCACCTCGCCCGACAAGATCGCGGACGCCAAGGCGTTGGGCGCCCACGAGGTGGTCGTGTCGCGCAGCGCCGAGGAGATGGCCGCCCACGCGCAGAGCTTCGACCTGATCGTGAACACCGTGGCCGCGCCGCATGATCTGGACGCCTTCCTCGTGCTGCTCAAGCGCGACGGCACCATGGCGCTGGTCGGCGCGCCCGCGACGCCCCATCCTTCGCCCAACGTGTTCAACCTGATCATGAAGCGCCGCAGCCTCGCGGGCTCGATGATCGGCGGCATCCCCGAAACGCAGGAGATGCTGGATTTCTGCGCCGAGCACGGCATCACCGCCGACATCGAGATGATCCGCGCCGACGAGATCGAAGCCGCCTACGAGCGGATGCTGGCGGGCGACGTGAAATACCGCTTCGTCATGGACATCGCCACGATGGGGGCCTGACACGGGACGGGCGGCGGGAACGCCGCCCCTTCGCAACCTGCCGGGAAGGCCGTCAGGCCTCCCCGTGCACCCATATCCCCACAAGGGCTGCCGCCGCCACGAGCGCCAGGAACAGGTTGATCGAGATCAGCACCCAGCCCGGCAGCTTGCGGATGTCGGGCGCCAGCAGCTCGGTCCGGAAGATCTGCCGCCACACCCCGGCGATGAAGCAGAAGATCGAGAAGAGAATCAGGACCGAGGCCTGGCCCATGATCATCCAGCCGGGAATCAGCCCTTCCAGCAGGGCGCGCGCGCCGATGCCGCTGGCAAGGCCGACAAGGCCGGTGCGCACCCAGGCCGCATAGGTCCGCTCGGCGGCGAAGACGGTGCGGTCGCCCGCAAGCTCGGTGCGCCGCTCGGCGCTGTCCTTTGTGACGACGGCGGCCTTGGCCGTCACCTGCGCTGCCTTGGCCGAGGTTTGTGCGGCCTCCGAGGTCCTCGATGCCGCCTGGGTCGTCTGCTGCGCGGCAGCGCTGGTGTCCTCGGCCGCGCTTGCGGCGCTTTCCGCGGCATCCTGCGTCTGCCGGGCCGTCCGGCTCACGGCCTCGGCCGCGTTCTCGACCTTGCGCTCGTCCATGTTCTCCTCGGGGCAGGCTCAATCGCGGACCAGTCTATAACCCCCTCGGGCGGCCTGTCGCCGGAGAATCGCATGGTCCTGCAGAGGGGGCGTGGATGCGCAGGAGGGCCCTCTCGCAACCTGGCCGGGAAGCTATGTTTCAGGGAATTGCGATCCGGCGCACGGGGCCGGCCGGCGGGTCTCGGATGACGATCCCGATGATGTTGAAAAGCCTGCCTGGGCAGGAAAAAGTGGGAAACAGCCCATGATAGTTTAAGAAGAACGGCTCCATATCTTTTTGGACAGATTGCGACGCAGGGCGTAGAATGGTTGATGGCGATCAAGACGATCGTCTTGAATATGTCACCTGTTTCATGTGCTTGCCTGTTTCTTGTTTGGTGACGCGGCAGCAAGACCACCCGCGCAGCCCTGCTGCGCGGGTCCTTTCATGACTGCAACCGGCCGTCTGCCGTGCCAGGGCGCGGATCGCCCGTCCGGCTGCGAGGATCTCTGGAACGGGACGTAACCGAATGCCGCCCCGGCAGCCGCCTGGCACTGTTCCGGGACGGGAGGGATCAGGTCAGTGGGCGCCGGATGCGTCCGGGACGGCCTCGGCGCCGGACCGTGCGGGTCGGGGCTTCTGCGCCCCCCGGTAATAGGGGATGATCTCGCGCGGGGTCATGGGCCGGGGCGCCTTGCGGCCATAGAAGAAGACGCCGCTTGCGCCGTCCTGCGCATAGGCCGGGGGAATGAGCCGGTCGAGGTACTGCGTCCAGAAGAAGGCGAGCTTGGCAAGCTTCCCGGCCGCATTCGAGCGGAAGATCCCGCGGGCGAGATGATCCACCGACCACATGAACTGGATGCCCGGCCCCCCGCAGGAGCCCGACGCCACATGGGCGAAGTTGCGGAACAGGTAACGGTGCCCGCTTTCGGTGAAGCGCGTGAAATCATAGGGGCCTTCGTGCACCTGCTGCATGAAGGGCGTTTCGGCATAAACCAGGCCGTCGTCCTTCAGGACCCGCCAGATCTCGGACACGACCTGCGCGGGCTGAAGCACATGTTCCAGCACGGCCTGGACGACCACGGCATCGAACATCCCGTCCGGCAGCGGCAGGTGATGGCCGTCGGCGATGAACTGGACATGAGGCGAATCATAGATGTCGAAGCTGAGCACGGCGATGTCGGGATGGTCGTAAAGCGGCTCCATCCCCTGGCCGATGCTGCCGCCGCCAACGACCAGCAGGCGGGTCGGGCGCCCCGTCGCCTCGAGATCGGCGATCAGCCGGCGCACGTTCTGCACGGTTTCCTTCCGGGTCGGCGACAGGACCCGCTTCACCCCGCGCTTGAGCCCGCCGTAATCGTGGCGGGCAATCTGGCTGCCGCCCGACGAGCGCGCGATCTCCTCTTCGGCCAGCACCGAGTCGGCGAAGTCGATCAGGACCGGCTTGCCGTTCACGACCGCGTAGCTGTGACCGTCGGCGCAGGTCAGGCGGTCGGGCGCGACCCGCGCGAGGGGAGCCATCGTCCGCGGGCAGCGAAGAAGGGAAAGACTGTCCTCGGAACCGACGATCATCTTCGTCCTCCAGACACTTTGACGAATGCTACACGCAGGCACCCCGTCCGGCAACAGGACAGCGCCCGCCGCCGGCACGATTGCCGCGCAGTCCGCGGGAAAGCGGCGCCGCCTTCAGTCCGCCGTCAGCGACGCGACGCGCCGCAGTCCGAGGCGGTATCCTTCCGTCCCGCAGCCCGCGATCACCCCGTCGGCGCGCAGGCTGACATAGGAATGGTGGCGGAAGCCTTCGCGCTGGTGGACGTTCGAGATGTGGACCTCGATCACCGGCCCGTCGAAGGTCTTGAGCGCGTCAAGGAGGGCGACGGAGGTATGGGTGAAGGCGGCCGGGTTGATGACGATGCCTGCGGCGGCGTCCCGCGCCTCGTGGATCCAGTCGATCAGCTGGCCCTCGTGGTTGGATTGCAGGAAGCGGATGTCCACGCCCAGCTCGGCGGCCAGCGTCGCGCAGTCGCGTTCCACGTCGGCCAGCGTCTCGTGCCCGTAGATCTCGGGCTGGCGCTTGCCCAGCAGGTTCAGGTTGGGACCGTTCAGGATGAAGATCAGGCGGGGCATGTCGTCCTTTCATGCGCGGCGGAGGGGTCGAAGCCGCGCTCAGTCGTCCCAGTCGGGCGCGAAGTCATAGTCGCAGTAGCGCCGCCCCTCGGCGAGGCCGTGGATCGCGGCCATCTCGTCCCCGGACAGCGCGAAGTCGAAGATGTCGAGGTTCTCGGCCTGCCGCGCGGGCCTGGATGAACGGGGGATCGCCGCCACGCGGTCCTGCTGGACCAGCCAGCGCAGCGTGACCTGCGCGGGTGTCTTGCCGTGGCGCGCCGCGATCTGCTGCAGCAAAGGCACGTCGGCCACCGCGCCCCGCGCGATCGGCAGATAGGCCACCAGCAGCATGTCGGCCCGGGCCATGCGCTCAAGCAGGCGGGCCTGCGACAGGAAGGGGTGGTATTCCACCTGGTTGCAGAACAGGTCCGCCTTGTGGACGTCCAGTGCCTCGTCCAGCAGCGGCAGGGTGAAGTTGGCGACCCCGATCAGCCGGGTGCGGCCGGCGGCCCTTTCGGCGGCAAAGGCGGCCAGGGTCTCGCCCAGGGGGATGTCGCGGGCGGGCCAGTGGACCAGCAGCAAGTCCACCCGGTCCAGCCCCAGCCGGTCCAGGCTTTCGGCCATGCGGGCATGGACGTCGTCCGGGCGCAGGTCGCTGGGCCAGATCTTGGTGGTCACGAACAGCTCGTCGCGCGGCACGCCGCTGTCGCGGATCGCGCGGCCGACCTCGATTTCGTTGCCATAGCGGATGGCGGTGTCCAGATGGCGATAGCCCATGGCGATCGCGCTGCGGATCGCGGCCTCGCCCTCGGGTCCGGTCAGCTGGTATGTCCCCAGCCCCAGCGCGGGGACGGCCTCGCCCCGGATCGTCTTCAGCATCCCTGGTCCCCCGTTTCCCTTGGGCCTGCAACCTAAGGGCCTGCCCGGCGGCTTGTCAAAGCGGCGGCCGCGCGGGCCTGCCCCAACGGTCCCATTGGCGGAAAACCGAAGCCCTGCTACAGCTTGGGCAAACCCCGGTCGGATGGACGAGCATGGACCAGGATCACAAGCCGCCGGTGCTGATTTCCTCGGCCGGCCGGCGGGCGGCGCTGCTTGCGGCCTTCCGCGAGGCGGGGGCGGGAGTCGTCCATGCCTGCGACCTGAACCCCGATCTTTCGGCGGCCTGCCGGCTGGCCGACGCCGCCCATGCGGTGCCGCGCTGCGACGCGCCGGGCTTTGCCGAGGCGGTCGAGGCCATCGTGCGGGAAAACGGCATCCGGCTGGTCGTGCCCACCATCGACACCGAGCTTTCCGCCTATGCCGAGGCTGCCGGACGGTTTGCCGCCCTGGGCGCGCGGGTCCATGTCTCGGACCCCGCAACCATCGCCGTCGTGCGCGACAAGCACCTGACGATGCAGGTCCTGGGCGCGGCGGGCGTGCCTGTCCCCGAGACGCGGACCGAGGCCGAGTTGCGCGCCGACCCCCGAAGCCTTGGCTGGCCTGTCTTCGCCAAGCCCGCGGGCGGCAGCGCCAGCCGGGGTCTTGCGGTTTATGCCTCGCCCGGCGACCTGCCCGAGAGCTTCCCCGAGCCGATGATCTTCCAGACCCGGCTGTCGGGGCCGGAATACACGGTCAACATCTTCCTGGACCAGGCGGGCGAGCTGCGCTGCGCCATCCCGCACCTGCGGCTTCAGACCCGCGCGGGCGAGGTGGAAAAGGGCCGGACCGAGCGGCGGGCCGACCTGGCCGCCATCGCCCGCAAGGTGGCCGCCGCCCTGCCCGGCGCGCGGGGCGTCCTGTGCTTCCAGGTGATCGACGATCCCCGCCACGGGCCGCGCGTCTTCGAGGTCAACGCCCGCTTTGGCGGCGGCTATCCGCTGGCCCATCACGCGGGCGCGCGATTTGCCGACTGGCTGCTGGACGAGATCGACGGCCGCCCCTGCCGCGCCCATGACGGCTGGCGCGAGGGCGTCACGATGCTGCGCTATGACGATGCCGTCTTCCTTGGCTGAGCGGATCGTCTTCGACCTGGACGACACGCTGTATCTGGAACGCGACTTCGCCTTCAGCGGATACCGCGCGGCCGGCGACTGGCTGGAAGCGCGGGGCGCGGTCCCGCCGGGCCTCGGTGCCCGGTTCGCGGGTGCCTGCCGCGAGCTCTTCGCGCAAGGCGAGCGGCGCGCCATCTTCGATCGCGCGGCGCAGGAACTTGGGCTGGACCCGGAACTCGTGCCCGACCTGATCGAACTGTATCGCAGCCACATGCCCCGGATCGGGCTGTGCCCGGACGCGGTGCGCTATCTGGGTGGGCATCGCGGCTTTGCCCTCATCTCGGACGGGGTCGAGCAGACGCAGCGCAACAAGATCGCGGCGCTGGGCCTGCAGGCGCATTTCGACCTTGTCCTTCCGACGGGGCAATGGGGGGCGGGCTACGGCAAGCCGCATCCGCGCGCCTATGAGCTTGTCGCCGCCGCCTCGGGCGGGCGGACCTGCGTCTATGTCGCGGACAACGCGGCCAAGGACTTCCTTGCGCCGAACCGGATGGGCTGGATCACGGTCCAGATCCTGCGGCCCGGCCGCGTGCACGAAGGCAGCCCGCCCACCCCCGACCACGCGGCAGGGGCAGTGATCGGAAGCCTCGATCAGCTGGACCAGGCCATCGCCGCCCTGCGCGGCTGAAGCGCGGCGCCCAGCACGGCGTCCCATTGCGCCATGATCCGGCCCTGCTCGAACCGGGCGGCGGCGATATGGGCCGCCTGGCCCAGGCGGTTGCGCAAGGCGGGATCGGCGGCAAGCCGCGTCATTGCGCCCGCCAGCGCCGCCACGTCGCCGGGCGGGACCAGAAAACCGTTCCGGCCTTCGACGATCATCTCGGAAGGGCCGTAGGGACAGTCGAAGGATACCACCGGCAGGCCCGAGCAGGTCGCCTCGGCCACGACGTTGGAAAACCCCTCGAATCGCGAGCTGACCACCAGCACATGCCCCGCCCCCAGCCATTCCTGCGGCCCACGGACGATGCCGGGCAGCGAGACGCGGCCCTCCAGGCCCGAGGCCCGGACCAGGTTCTCCAGCGGCGCGCGCTCGGGTCCCTCTCCGAAGATGGTCAGGCGTGCGCCGAGATGGGGCACCCGGGCAAAGGCCCGGATCAGCAGGTCGAAGCCCTTTTGCCGGTCCAGCCGCCCTGCGGCGACGAAATGGCAGTCGGGGCCGGGCGAGGCGCGGCGAAAGGGAACCGCGTCGCAGAAGTTGGGGATCACCACCGCGCGTTCCTGCAGCGCCGGGGACAGGTCGTCATGCTGGCCCCTGGTCTGCATCACGATCCCGGCCGCGCCATGGGCGAGGACCTGCTGGGCGCGGTTCCAGAAGCCGGGCGACTGCATCAGCGGGTTGTTGCGTTCCGAGATGACGACCGGGATGCTCGTCCCCCGCGCGGCCAGCATCGTCAGGCAGTTCACCTTGGTCAGGAAGGACAGGGTCACGTCCGGTTGCACCCGGCGGATCAGCCCCCGGATCGCGGCCAGCCGCCGCAGGTGCAGCAGCTTGTCGGGCCGCGCGCCGTCGGCCAGGAGATGCAGGCGGACGTCGGGCGGATAGTGGAAGAACGGGCCCGCAGGCGGCATGAACATGCCCGCCACGTGAACCTCGTCCCCTTGCGCGTGGCGATGCGCCCCGATCGCGGCCATGATCTTCTCGGCTCCGCCCGTGCCGAAGCCGCCTTGTATCATCAACAGCCTCACTCGGCGGCCTCCATGCGCAGGGGGGTGACGGGGCCGGGGGCGTTCAGCGCGGCCTCGACGATCGGGGCGTTGATGTTCTTGGTCTGCAGGAAGATGCGGCCGATGTATTCGCCGAGGATCCCCAGGAACATCGCGTTCAGCGTCATCGACATCAGAAGCAGCACCACCAGCGTGGCGAAGCCCGGCGGCCATTCCTGCCCGAACAGCAGCTTGCCCACCAGATAGCCCAGCAGCACCAGGAAGGTGAACAGCCCCGCCAGCAGCGACACGGTCGAGGCCAGCCGCAGCGGCAGCAGCGAATGGTTGACCAGCCCGTCCACCGCCAGCCCCAGCATGGCGCGGAAGGGGAACTTGGACTGTCCCGCCGCCCGCGCCGCGCGGTCGTAGTCGAAGCCCACCTGCCGGAAGCCCATGGCGCTGATCATGCCGCGCATGTAGGGCGAGCGGTCCTCGGAGCGGCGGATCTGGTCCAGGATCACCCGGTCGGTCAGGCGGAACTCGCCCGCGTTGCGCGGCAGGTCGTCGGCGCTGACGCGGTCGATGAACCAGTAGAACCCCCGCCTGAGCGCGGCCACTACCGGGCCGTCGGGCAGGCTGCGGCGGATCCCGTAGACGACCTGATTTCCCTGGCGCCAAAGGTCCAGCATGGTCGGGATCAGCTCGGGCGGGTCCTGCAGGTCGCTGTCCAGCTGGATCGCGCAGTCGCCCCGCGCCGCCTTGTAGGCGAACATCACCGAGGCCTGGTAGCCCACGTTGCGCGAAAAGCGGAACACGCGGACGCGCGGGTCCTCCTCGGCGATCTCGCGCAGGATGGCAAAGGTCAGGTCGGTGGAATGGTTGTCGGTGAAGATGATCTCGGCCTCGACATCCTCGAGGCCGTCCAGCACCGCCGCGACGCGCGCATGGCACCTGCGGATGTTCTCTTCCTCGTTGAGGCAGGGGATCAGGATCGAGATCAGGGTCATGCGAGGCACTCCTGCGGGGACATGATGCGCGCCCGCTCCCAGGTGATCGTTTCGCGCAGGCCCTCGGCCAGCCCGACGTGCGGCTGCCAGCCAAGGGCGGTGATTTCGGGCGAAGGGCGGCTGGACACCACATGCGCGGCCGTGGCGGGGACGGCCGGGGGCGGGGGAAGGAGGGCATCGGGCCGCGCCACCAGCGCCGCGACGGCGTCGGCGAGATGGCCCGCGAGCAGGGGGCGCCCGGTCGCCACGGTGACGATGGGCGGCAGGGCGGCGGCATGGTCGGCCACAAGCCGCAAGGCCGCCACGCAGTCGCGGACATGGATCAGGTCGCGCTGCGCCTGCGGCCGCAGCACCCTGGCCGGAAGGCCGGACAGGGCCTTGCGGATCAGGCCGGGGACCAGGAAATCCGGGGACTGGTCGCCGCCATAGGTCAGGCACAGCCGCGCCGTGACGGCGGGCAGGCCCAGGCGCGCGCGCGCCAGGCGCAGGACATGGGTGCCCATCAGCGCGGACAGCCCGTAGCCATCCCTCGGGCGCTCGGCCGCGTCGGGGTCGAGCACCCGGTCCGTTTCGCCCAGTTCCGCCAGCGATCCGGTGCGGACGATCGCGGGCGGGTCGTCCAGCTGCCGCAGGGCGTCCAGAAGGACCCGCAGCGGCGCGACATTGGCGGCGGTCGCGTCTTCCAGGTCCGACAGGTCGTCCCGCGCGGGGGTCCGCGTGCGGGCGGCCAGGTGGAAGACCCGCCGGGGACCGGCGCGGGCCACCACCGCGGCGACTGCGGGGGCGTCCAGCGGATGGGCGCGGACCAGGCTGATGCGGTCCGCGACATCCGCCAGCCGCCAGGGGTCGCTGCCGGGGCGGGCCAGCACGGTGACCTCCTCTCCTCGCGCCACGCAGTCGCGCACGAGATGCGAGCCGATGAAGCCCGTCCCCCCCGTGATCAGCACCCGTGCCATGGCCTTACCCTTCGGCGCCGCCGACGATCCGGGGGTAGGGAAGCGGCACGATGAACCGGCCGCCCGCCGCCTCGTAGTCGTGCAACTGGTCCCGGATCTCGTCGAAGAAGTTCCAGGCCAGCACCAGAAGGTAGTCGGGCTTCGTTTCGGCGATGATCTCGGGACCGTGGATCGGGATCAGGACGCCCGGCGACAGCGTGCCCTGCTTCAGCGGGTTGCGGTCCACCAGATAGTCCAGCGTCTCGGGGCCGACGCCGAAATAGTTCAGCAGGGTGTTGCCCTTGGCCGCCGCCCCGTAGCCCGCGATGGATGCGCCCGCGGCCTTGAGATCGGCCAGCATCCAGACCAGCCGGTCGCGGATGTCCTCGACCCGTTGCGCGAACTTGACGAAGGCCTCGGCGCTCTGCATTCCGGCCTCGCGCTCGGCCTCCAGCATGGCGGTGACCTCGGCGGAGGGGGCCTGGGCGGCCCCGGCCTTGCGCATGAAGACCCGCATCGAGCCGCCGTGGACCGGAAGGCGCGTCACGTCCACCACCGCCATGCCCGTCGCCTCGGCCAGCCGCACCAGCGACATCAGGCTCATCTCGGACATGTGCTCGTGATACACGTTGTCGAACTGGTTGGTCAGCAGGATGTCGCGGCCCCAGGGGACCTCGACCACGAACCAGCCGTCATCGGAAAGAAGCGTGCGCACGCCCTCCATGAAGCCGTGCAGGTCGCCGATGTGGTTCAGCGTGTTGGTGGTGGAAATCACCTGCGCCGGACCGCGCAGGGCGCGGACCTCGGCCGCGGTTTCGGGGCCGAAATAGGCGACATGCACCTCGACCCCGTTCGCGGCGGCATTGGCGACAAGGTTCGCCGCCGGGTCGATCCCCAGCGTGCGCGCGCCCATGCGGTTGGCGAAGGACAGCATCAGGCCGTCGTTGCAGCCCACGTCCACGATCAGGCCGCCCTGGGCGATGTCGGTCAGGACGCCGGCCAGGCCCTCGAAATGGCCGTGCATGGTCCGCGCCCCCGAGGGGACGTAAAGGTAATGCGTGAAGAAGCCGTCCGGGATCTGGTCGGCCACCTGGATCATGCCGCAATCCAGGCAGGCCTGCGTGTTCAGCGGAAAGGCCGGCTGCGGCGCGTCGCGGTCCTCGGGGCGGACGAACATGTTGGCCGGCGGATGGTCGCCCATCGGCAGGAACAGCATGAGGTTGTCCGAGGCACAAGCGCGGCAGCGGTCGAGCTGGTCGGGGCGGCGGGCTTGGTCCTTCATCATCCGGCCTTTCTGCTGGCGTGATCGGCGAAGTCCTGGAAAGAGGCGTGCATGTAGTCGATCTGGTCGTCCGTCAGCCCGTGGTGGCAGGCCATCAGGATGCCGCCGCGCATCACCGCGTCGGCAACCGGATAGCCGCCGGGGGCCTCGCGCCGGGGCTGGTTGCGCATGGCGGGCTGGCGCAGGATGTTGCCGGTGAAGACGGGCCGGGTCTGGATGTCGCGGCGCTCCATCCAGATCTGCAGGTCGCGCCGGGTGAAGGGGGCCTCGGGCCGGACGGTCAGCGGGAAGGCCAGCCAGCCGGTGACGGACTCGGGCAGCTGCCGGGGCAGGATGAACCAGTCCCCGTAGGCCGAGAAGAAGTCGAGATGGCGGGTGAAGTTCGCCTCGCGCGCGGCGATGTTGGCCTGAAGGCGGCCAAGCTGGACCAGCCCGAAGGCCGCGCCCATCTCGGACGGCTCCATGTTGTAGCCCAGTTCCTCGAACAGGAACTTGGCGTCATAGGGGATGCCGTCCAGGTCCACGTTGAAGCGGTTCTCGATCGTCTCGCTTTCCACGAACAGCGACGAGGTCCGCCCCCAGGACCGCAGCAGCAGCGCGCGCCGGGCCAGCGCCTCGTCGTTGACGCACAGCATCCCGCCGTTGCCCGCGCAGTTGATGACATGGCTGCCGTAGAAGCTGGTGGTCGAGATGTCCGACCACGTCCCGGTGCTGGTCCCGCCGATGGTGGCGCCCAGGGTGTCGGCGCTGTCCTCGATCACCTTCAGCCCGTGGGCGTCGGCGATCCGGCGGATGCGGGGCCAGTCGGGCAGGTTGCCGATCAGCGAGGGCACCATGATCGCGCGGGTGTCGGGGCCGATCATCGCCTCGATCCGGTCCGCGTCGATGTTGTAGGTGCCCTCGGCCGCGTCCACGAAGGCCGGCACCAGCCCGTGCTGGAGAAGGGGCGCCACGGTGGTGGCGAAGGTCAGCGCGGGCGTGATGACCTCGGACCCCGCGGGCAGGTCCAGCAGCGCGACCGCGAGGAAGTTCGCGGACGAGCCCGAGTTCACCATGATCCCGTGCCGCTTGGCGAAAAGGGCGGCCACCCGCTCCTGCATCTCGCGCACATGCTTGCCCATCTGGGTCGAGCTGCGCAGCACCGCCGTGACGGCGGCGATTTCTTCCTCTCCATGGACGGTCTGGCCGTAATTGACGCGCATATCACCCTCGTGAAACGGAAAACTGGCTGGCTTGCGGGGCGGAAACTGAAAAGGGAAGGACGGCCGGACGCAGGCGGGCCGCGTATTCGGCGATCTGGGTCAGGGACAGGCGCAGCATGTCGGCGCCCGCGGCCTGGGCGCGGTACCAGGCGGCCGTCATCGCCAGCGCCTCGCGCAGCGACAGCCGGGGTTGCCAGCCCAGGCGCTGCCGCGCCTTGGTGCTGTCGAGCCGCAGGATGCCGGCCTCGTGCGGCGCGTTCGGCGGCGGCTCGACCCGGAAGCGGGGGCCGCCCTCGCCCCAGGCCTCGGCCAGCATCGCGCAAAGGGTGCCGACCGGGACCGCCGCGTCATTGTCGGGGCCGAAGTTCCAGGCCCCCGCGACCTCGGTCCCGCGCCCGTCCAGCATGGCCGCGCCGATGGACAGGTAGCCCGCCAGCGGTTCCAGCACATGCTGCCAGGGCCGCAGGCTGGCGGGGTTGCGGATCACCGTCTCGCGCCCTTCCAGCGTCGCGCGCACGATGTCGGGGATCAGCCGGAAGGACGACCAGTCGCCGCCGCCGATGACATTGCCCGCGCGCACGGTGGCCAGCTGCGGCCCCGCGGGTTCGGCGAAAAAGGACTGGCGGTAGGCCTCGGCCACCAGTTCCGTGCAGGCCTTGGACGCGGAATAGGGGTCGCGCCCGCCCAGCCGGTCGGTCTCGCGGTAGCCCCAGTCCCATTCGCGGTTGTCGTAGCACTTGTCCGAGGTGACGACGATCACGCCGCTCAGCCCGTCGCGGGCGGCGCGGGCGATTTCCAGCACGTTGGCCGTGCCCACCACATTGGTGGCGAAGGTTTCGGCCGGGCGGTCGTAGCCGTCGCGCACGATCGCCTGGGCCGCCATGTGGATGATGAGGTCGGGCCGGAAGCCCGCGACCGCGCGGGCAAGGTCGCGGGGCGTGTTGATGTCGGCGAAGCGGCTGTCGCAGAGCGTGTCGATCCGCGCTAGGTGATACAGCGCCGGCTGGGTGTCGGGCGGCAGCGCGACCGCCCGCGTCTCGGCCCCCAGCCGGTCCAGCCACATCGCCAGCCAGCCGCCCTTGAAGCCGGTCTGCCCGGTCAGCAGCACCCGGCGGCCCGTGAAGGCCCCGCCGAAGGGATCGGCGGCGGGACCGGGGCCGGTATGGTGACGGAGGTCGTTCATATCGCCAGCGCCAGGTGTTCGCGCCGCCGGGTCTTTTCGTCGAAGCACAGCCAGGGCGGCGTGTCCTCCATGCAGAGCTCGTTCAGCGTGTTGCGGTCGCGCACCGTGTCCATCGGGTGCCAGAAGCCAAAATGGCGATAGGCCATCAGCTCGCCGTCCTGCGTCAGCTGGGCCAGGGGCGTCTGCTCCAGCGGCTCCATCTCGTCCACGAGATAGTCGAAGACGGCGGGCTCGAAGACGAAGAAGCCGCCGTTGATCCAGGTGTCGTGGCGGCGGACCTTTTCGGTGAAGGCCTGCACCCGGTCGCCCGCAAGCTCGATCGCGCCGAAGCGGGCAGGGGGCTGGACGGCGGTGACGGTCGCCAGCTTGCCGTGGCTGCGGTGGAAATCCAGCAGGGCGCCGATGTCCACGTTGCCCAGCCCGTCCGAGTAGGTGACCATGAAGGTCTCGTCCCCGACCCAGTCGCGCAGGCGCGCGATGCGCCCGCTGGTCATGGTATGCGCGCCCGTGTCCACGACCGAGACGTTCCAGCCGCCCTTGCTGATGGGGGACAGCCGCACCTCGCCCGTGTCCACCGAAACGCTGATGTCATTGGCGATCAGGTGGTAGTTGGCGAAGAACTGCTTGAGCATCATCGCCTTGTAGCCGGCGGCCACGATGAAGTCGGTGTGGCCGAACTGGCAGTAGATATCCATCACGCGGGCGATGATGGGGCGGCCGCCGACCTCGACCATGGGCTTCGGGATGGCCACGGTTTCCTCGGCAAGGCGAGAGCCGAGGCCGCCCGCGAGCAGGATCGTCTTCATGGAGTGCCTCCTGGATTGTCCGGGATTGCGCCGGCGGGAAGCCAGAGCGTTCCGGTCCCGTATCGGTCGTTGATTTCGGGGATGGCCCTGGGCTGGTAGCCATGGGCACGGGCATAGTCTTCCAGCGGGGTTTCCAGCGCGGGATCGAAGCCCGTGAGGATGGCCGCCGGAGGCCGGGCATCGAACAGCCGCGCCAGGTCCTCGGGGCCTGCCATGACGTAGGATGCGCGCAGGCCGGGGGCGATGTGGCCCGCCACGCGCCAGGCAAAGGGGCCGGACGCGAATTCGGGATAGATCGGCAGGCCGGCCTGCAGGGGATAAAGGGGCGACAGCGTGGCGACCGGCCCGGCGGCGATCCCGTCCGGGGCGGCCAGGCGGGCCAGCGCCTCGGCCCCGTGGCTCAGGCGCGCGGGCGTCAGGCGGTCGGGGTGGCGCAGGTCGGCCAGCCCCGTGGCCAGGCGCGGCAGCGCGACCGCCCCCATCAGGACGACGGCGGCGGGCAGGGCGCGCAGCAGGACGGACCGGGGCGCCGGCGGCAGGGCGCGGATCGCCAGCGCCGCCAGCACCGGAAGCCCCGCCAGCGGCTGGACGAAATACTGCGGAAAGGCCGGGGTCGGGACAAAGGCCAGCGCCGCCGCGGTCAGCATCGCCGCGCCGGCCACCGCCGCCGCCTGCGCGGCCCGCGCACCATCCGTCCCGCGCGCGGGTTGCCGCGGGCGCATCGTCCAGGCCATTGCGGCGACGAACAGTCCCAGGATCGCGCCACCGGCCAGCCAGGCGCCCTGCGCCAGTTGGACCTTGCCCGGCAGCCCCATGGCCAGCCCCGGCTCAAGGGCGGCATTGGCCTGCCAGAAGGCGACGTGCGGGCCCGAATGATAGCGCAGCACATGGTCGAAGAAGGTGGGCTCGGTCAGCGCCAGCCAGAACAGCGGCAGCGCCCCGGCAAGCCCGCCCAGCGCGACCGGCAGCGCGGTCAGCCGCGCACGCCGGGCCAGGGGAAGGCCGCGCGGCAGCAGGAAGCAGGCCGCCACGACCGCGGGGACGAAGGCGATGGCGCTGGCCTTCATCCCGGCCGCCACCGACAGCGACAGCCCGGCCGCGAAGTAGAGGCCGAAGGGCGAGCGCCCGCTCAGGTGCGCCGCCGAGAACAGCGCCAGCCCCAGCAGGATGAAGGGCAGCGGCAGCAGGTTGTTCGTGGCGGCCATGCCGGCCTGCGACAGAAGCGTCTCGCTGCCCAGGGGGATCGCCGCCGCGAACAGGCCCACGCGTGCCGAGCCTGCGATCCGCCAGCCCGCCCAGAAGGCCCCGCCCAGCAGCAGCAGCCAGGCCAGAAAGACCGTCAGCCGCGCCGACGTCAGCAGATCCAGCCCCGGCAACGCGAGGTGGACCGCCCGGAAGGCCCAAGCCGAGTAGGGCACGTGGTTGTAGAACTGCCCGGAATACAGCGCCCAGTCCCCCAGGGTGGCGGCGGGCGGGACGAACATCCATTCGTCGCGGCGCAGGTCAAAGCCCATGATGCGCCCGTAAAGCGCCGCGCCCAGCAGAAGCAGGCCCCCGACCGCCAGCATGGCCAGCAGCGCCTGGCGGGACAGGCTGCGGGGGGCGGGCAGGTCGGTGACGCTCATGACCGGCCCCCTGCTGCGTGAAAGCCCATGACGCGGCCGATCAGCCCCCAGGACAGAATAACCGTCGCGGGCAGGACCAGCGCCTGCGCGGCCAGCGGCCCCATGCCCGCCGCCAGCAGCCCGCGCAACGCCAGCGCGTTCAGCGCCCAGATCAGCAGATAAGCGCCGACATAGGCGGGCAGGCGGCCCCAGCCCCGCACGGCAAAGACCAGCCGGGCGTGCAGGCGGTAGTTCCACAAGGCGCCCAGCAGGAACTGCAGCGCCAGCGCCGCCTGCGCGGGCAGCCCGGCCAGCACGCCCGCCGCGTAGACGCCATACCCGAAGGCGGTGTTCAGCACGCCCACGGCGAGGAAGCGCAGAAAGGCCGTGCGCGCCTCGGGGCGAAGGGGCAGGGCCGCCGAGGTCATGCCGCAGCCTCCCGTTCCAGCGCCCGGCTGTCGCCTTCGGCCTCAAGCCCGGTCGCGGTCAGGATGATGCGGTTGACCAGGTCCACGTCATGGTGCTCGCAGACCTGACGGCGCGCCTCGGCCCCCATGCGCCGGACCAGCGAGGGGTCCTCGACGAAGGCCCCCATCGCGCGGGCCAGCGCGGGCACGTCGCCCGCCGGCACCACGAGACCCGAGCGCCCGTCGGCCACCGTCTCGCGGCAGCCGGGCGCGTCGGTGGTGATGACGGGGCGGCCGCAGGCCATGGCTTCGAGGATGGTGCGCGGCACGCCCTCGCGCAGGCGGGTCGGCAGCACGACCACATGGGCGCGGTGCAGGTGCGGGACCACGTCGCGCGTTTCGCCCAGCACCACCGCCTCGCCCGAGGCCTGCCAGCGCGCCAGCAGCTCGGGCGCGATCGCGTCGGGGTTGCTGTCGGTCGGGCCCAGCAGTTCCAGCCGGACGGGCAGCCCCTGCGCCCGCAGCAGGCGGGCGGCGGCGAGGGCGTCCTCGACCCCCTTGCTGCGCAGCATCCGGCCCACGAACAGGAAGACCGGCGGCCCCGGCGGAAGGGGCGCGGGCGCGAAGCGCGCGGTATCGACGCCCGAGCCGGGGACCCCCACCAACCGCGCGTCGGGCGGGATCATCCGGTGGCGGCGGATGTCGTCGCGGTCCGCGTCGTTGTAGCAGAAGGCGAGGTCCACGCGCCCCGTCGCCAGCCGGTGCAGCGCGACCGAGATGTCGCGCACGATGCGCCGCTTGCCGCGCGGGCGCGGGTCCGAGAAGGCATAGCCCAGCCCGGTGAACAGGGGATAGCAGGCCGGAACCCCCGCCAGGCGCGCGGCCATGGCGCCATAGACGATGGGCTTCATGGTGTAGGGGATCACGACATCCGGCCGCTCGCGCCGCATCAGCCGGCGCAGGGCCTCCATCGTCGCCATGTCGGCCAGCGGGTTGATCCCGGTGCGCTGCATCGGCACCGTGGCGGTGCGGATGCCCAGGGATTCCAGCCTTTGGCGGATCTCGCCGTCCAGGTCGGGGGTGACGGCGGTCACATGGTGGCCGTTAGCCCGCATCCGCCGCATCAGGTCCAGCCGGAAGTTGACCAGCGACCAGCCCAGCGAGCCGATGACCATGACCCGGCGCGGCGCCGCGCCTGCCTGCGAGTGGCCGCCGGGCGGGGAAACCATCCGGTTCATGCGACCTTGTCCTGCGGTTCCTCGGCGCCGCCCGCGCGGTAGCCGGGCACCAGCTCGGCCAGCAGCCTGCGCAGCGTGGTCTCGTCCCCGGCGCGCGCGGCTTGTTCCAGCTTGCCCATCGCGGCCCGCAGCCGCGAGATCGGAACGGGCGTCGGCACGGCGCAGTTGACGCCCGCGAAGCCCGCGGGGCGGACGACCTCGTTGCGGTCGAACAGTTCCTCGAACAGCTTCTCGCCGGGGCGGATGCCCACGAACTCGATGCGGATGTCGCGGCCGGGCTCTTTCCCTGCCATGCGGATCATGCGCTCGGCGAGGTCCACGATGCGGATGGGCTTGCCCATGTCGAGAACGAAGATGCGCCCGCTTTCGTTCGGATTGCGCAACCCCTGGGCGGCCGCGACCAGCGTCAGCTCCACCGCCTCGCGGATGGTCATGAAATACCGCTCCATCCGCGGGTCCGTCACGGTCAGCGGACCGCCGCGCGCGATCTGTTCCTGGAACAACGGCACCAGCGAGCCCGACGAGCCCAGCACGTTGCCGAAGCGGACCGCGAAGAAGCGCGTCTCGCAGCCGATCTCGCGGGTGATGAGATCCTGCGCCTGGGCATAGAACTCGGCCACGCGCTTGGTGGCGCCCATGACGTTGGTGGTGTTGACGGCCTTGTCGGTCGAGACCTGGACCATCGCCAAGGCCCCCACGTCGCGGGCGGCGTCCGAGACGTTGCGGGCGCCGATGACATTGGTCAGCACGCCTTCGGCCGGGTTCTGCTCGACCAAGGGGACGTGCTTCAGGGCGGCGGCGTTGAAGACCAGCTCGGGCCGGTGCTGGCGAAACAGGGCCAGAAGCTTTTCCCGGTCGCGCACGCAGCAGATATGCAGGTGGCGCGGGACGTCGGGAAAGTGGCGGGCCAGCGAGCGGTCGACCTGGTAGGCGTTGAACTCGCAATTCTCGATCAGCACGATCTCGGCCGGACGCAGCGAGGCGATCTGGCGCACCATCTCGCTGCCGATGGACCCGCCCGCGCCCGTCACCAGCACCCGCCGCCCCTGGTAGGTCAGCGCGAGAAGCTGGCGCTCGACCCGCGCCTGCGGGCGGGTCAGGACGTCCTCGGGGTCGATGTCGCGCAGGGCGCCGCCCGGCGGGATGCGGCGCTGGTCGGGGTCGGTCAGGTCGGGCAGCGAGCGCACGCGGATGCCCCGGCCTTCCGCCCATTTCAGCAGCACCGCCATGCCGTCGCGGTCGAAATGCGTGACCGGCCCGGTCAGGAAGATCTGCCGGGGCAGGCGGTTGGCGGCCGCCAGCCGCGCCAGCACCGGCCCCGGATCGCGCACCGCCCCCAGGATCGGCACGCTGTGGAACAGAAGGCTGGCGCTGGTGCTGGAGCTGTCGATGATCCCGATGACGTCGTAGCGCGCCGGCCCCTGGCGGATTGCCCGCAGGAACAGGTCGGCCGAGGCGTCCGTGCCCACCAGCAGCACCGGCTCGCGCGGGGCGTCGGCCGTGTCGCGCGACCCCAGGCGCAGGATCTCGCGGTGGCGGGCAACCAGCCGCGCGCCACCCAGCAGCGGCATCAGCGCCAGAAGCAGGATCGGCCAGGTCGTCAGCGGCGCCTCGGGAACAAGGTCGGTGGCGTGCTCGATCCACAGGGCGACCAGCAGCGCGGTGGCCGTTCCCGGCACAAGGATCGGCAGATCCGGCAGCGAGGACGAGCGCGCGTGCCGCCGGTAGAAGCCGAAGCAGGTGAAGACGGGCATTCCCACCAGCAGCACCAGCGCCACCAGCCGGGGCAGGGCAGCCAGTTCGGTCATGCCGAAATGGGGGCCCGCCGACAGCAGAAGGGCCGTTCCGCAGGCCAGCACGACCCCCACTGCATCGGCAAGGACCAGCTTGTGGTTGGCATGCAGCTGCGCCTTCAGGCTGGCGGCCTGGGCGCGAATGGCCGCGTTCAAACCCTCTCCCGTGTCTCCGACGTCTGCGTGCATGGTGTGTCGAGTCCTGCCCGGATGAAGCGGGATCGTTCGGAAGCGACCCCTGCCAGCAGTCTTGCGCCGGCAGCCGCGCACCCGCCCCATGTGAATGGAGGGGGACCGGAAGTAGTTAATGCATGTTAATGAATATTAACGGAAAGACATTCCCCAGCCTATTCCGGGCGGCGGCAGGCGGGTTGGAAATGACCTTCGGACCCGGCAAAATAACAACCGGAAGTATAATTCCGGCAGCCGCACTCTCTTGTCCCCAAATCGTTAGCCTAATTCGTCCGGCAAACTGATTCGTGGAAAAAGGTCGGCAAGATGAATGCGTTCGTTCGGGAAGGCGCCAGACGAAGCCCTGAACGGGTGCGGAATTCAGCCGCGGCTGCTCCACACCTCGGGATCGATGCCTGTCAAAACGGCCAGTCGGGCAATCTGGGGTTTGTAGAAATCGGCGATTTCATCCCGCAGGAAAGGGTCCAGCGGGGGATAACGATAGGGACGGGCCACCAGTCCCCTCAGGGCACGCAGGGGGGCGGTGCCACGGATCGGGTCCAGAACCGGCCGCAAGGGGGCCACCAGCCGCCGCAAGGGACGCGGGACGGCTGCGGCGCGGGCGTCTTTCACGCGCTCGGCCAGGGGCGGGGCCAAGGCGCCCGAATGGCCGACATGGTCCGCCAGCAGGCGCAGCTGGCGTCGCGGGTCGCGGCGGACATCCTCGTACAACAGGACTAGGATCGGCTCGTCCCCGAAAAGCGCGATAAAGCGTTCCAGATGGTCGGCATAGCAGCCGTCTGCCAGGAAGCGGCCCTGCGCGGCGCGGTCGGGGCCGAGGTGGCGCGCCACGTCGCCGTCCACCTCGCCGCGCCGGAACAGCATGCAATAATCGGAATAGGCGCGCGCCACCGGGTCGCGCAACTGGAAGACCAGCCGGACGCCGGGCAGGTGGCGGTGGATGCGGCCGGCAGCCTCGGGCATGGTCAGGTAGGAGTTCGACTTCTCGCCCAGCAGTGCGCCCGGGGGCGCATCCGCGAAGTGGCGCAGATAGGACGGAAAGCCCGACCCGTAGCTGCGGGAAAAGAAATGCAGTTCGGGGTCGGGCATCCAGATGTCGGGCGAGGCCTGCAGCGACTGCTGAAGCCAGGTCGTCGCGGACTTCGCGGCCCCTGCGATGATGAAGTCGGGCTTGCGCGTCATGCCTGTTCCAGAACCTCGTCGTAAAGCGCCTGCACGCGGCGCAGGTGCTCGGCCGTGCTGTAGCGGTCGAGGTCCGTGCGCGCGGCGGCCGCGATGCGGTCGTCAAGCCCGGGTTCGGTCAGCAGGCGGCGGACCGGAGCGGCAAAGGCGGCGGGATCGTCGGGATCGACCAGGAACCCGTTCCGCCCGTCCTCGATCGCCTCGGGGTTGCCGCCGTGGCGGGTGGCGATCACCGGGGTGCCCAGGTGCATCGCCTCGATCAGGGTGCGGCCGAAGGGCTCGCCCCGCGCTGTCACCAGCAGGGCAAAGACGCCCGCCAGCGACGGTTCCACCGGCGAGACATGGCCCATCAGGTGGATGCGGTCGGCGATCCCCAGCGACCCGGCCAGCGCCTGCAACTCGCGCTCGACCGGATCGCAGTCGCGTTCGGGGCGGCCGAAGATGGCGCCGTGGATGTCCTCGCCGGGCAGGGCGCGGCGGATTTCGGCAACGGCGCGGACGAAATGGTCCGACCGCTTGCGCCCGTTCAGCGCGCCGAAATAGCCCAGCACGACCGCGCCGGGCGCCGCGCCGATACGGGCGCGCAGGGCCTCGGCGCAGGCGGCGCGGTCGGGTTGGGCGGCAGGCTTGTCGAAGGGGCTGCGGATCACGCGCAGCCGGTCGCCCAGCGGCCGCACCGGCCGTACGGGGCGCGAGAAGTCGGAGACCGACACCACCCGGTGCGCCAGAAGCGGCGCCACGCGGTTCACGCCCAGGGCCTCGGGATCGCCCCGGTGATGCCAGATCAGCCGGCACCCCGCCAGGCGCGCGGGCAGCGCCCAGGTCAGATGCATCCGCCCGTCGTTGGTGTGGACAATGGCGATGTTCCAGCGCCGCAGCAGGTGCGCAAGGCGCGGAAGGCTTGTCAGCAGATAACCCGGGGCCGAGGCGTCCCCCGGCCTGCGGCTGTAGCGCGGCGCGATGATCGGGGGCCGGTCGAGACGGATCGGCGCCAGCCCGTTCTGGGCCGCGAAGCGCGCGACCCGGCCGCCCTCGCCATGCACCAGCACGACCGGCTCATAGCGGCTGCGGTCCAGCCCCGCGGCCAGGCGCAGCGCCGACTGGTGGCTGCCGCCGACCAGGTCCCCCCCGGCAAAGGGGAACAACACGCGCACCGGTGCCGTCATCTCGCCGCCAGGCCCGGGTCCGCCGCCGCGACCTGCCCCAGGGGCGCAGGCTGGGGTGCCGCCGCGACCGGCCGGGGGGACGCAGCAGAAGCGCCGGGCAGGGTGATTTCCAGCACGTCGCCGGGTTCCAGGGCCATGTCCGGCGCGGCTTCGATCCGCTCAGGCGTGCCATCGGTGGCGCGGGTGACGACAAAGCCCGGCTGCTCGGCCGCGTCCGGTTCGGGCGCCAGCTCGCCCGCCAGCATGGCCTGGGTCAGCAGCCGGTCGGCCGTACCCAGGCGGATCGCCGCTGCGGCCATGTCGTCCTCGAGCTCGGCCAGCTTCTGCAGGTTGTCGCTGCGGGCGTCGTCGATGATGGCGGCGCGGGCGCGCTCGGCCTCGTTCAGCTGCTGCTCGGCCATCAGCAGGGTCGCCTCGAGGTCCAGGCGCTTGGCCTCGATGTCGTTGATGGCCGTGGTCAGGGCGGTGACGCGGGCGTTCACGGCCAGCCCCTTTTCCTTCAGCTCGGCAATGCCCTCCAGATCGCGGCGGTTGTCGGCCAGCTGCTGGTCGCGCAGGACGATCTGCTGGCGCAGCTTGTCGGCCTTGTCGCGCAGAAGCTGCTGCAGGCTGTCGAGGCTGGCCGCCTGGGCATTGCGCGCTACCCGGTCGGCAACCTGCAGCCGGCTGCGCAGGTCGGCGTCTGCGGGGAGCTGGCCGCCGGGAGGCGTGTCGGGGCCTTCCAGTTCCGCCAGTTCGGCCTCGATCGCGGCGCGCTCGGCCTCGTGCTGGCGCAGCTCCTCGGCAGCCAGGCGGGCCTCGCCCGCGATCCGGGCCATCTGCATGGGGTCGGCGGTGGCCAGGTTCCGGTAGACCCCTCCGGCCAGCGCCAGCGCCTGCCGGGCGGTCAGGCCCGGGCGATAGGCGACCGCGCCCTGGGTCTGGGCGGCGCCCAGCACATAGACGGGCAGGCTTTCGACCAGTTCGACCGTGACATGGGGCGGGCGGTCGAGGCCGGCGTTGCGCCCCAGGGCCGCGGCCAACTGTTCCTGCAGGCTGGTCAGGGTCTGCCCCTCGGCCGTGACGGTGCCCGCCAGCGGGAATTGCAGCGTCCCGTCCGACGCCACCAGGTATTCGCCCGAGACGCCCGCCCATTCGGCCAGGCCGTTGGCATCGGGATCCCAGTCGACGACGCGAACCAGCAGCTGGTCCTGCGCGTGCAGGCGATAGGGCTCGGCCAGGGCGGAAGTGGCCCCCAGGGCGACCAGCAGGGCGGAAAGAAGGAGATTACGCATGGGCTGCACTCCGGGTCGGGCGGGTCCTGTGGTGTTGTGGCAGGGCACAGGACAGCGACAGGGCAAGGATCAGGGGGACGTTCCAGAACCGTGCATAGAAATGGGGAAACGTGTTCAGCATCAGGGCGAAGATCAGCAGGATGGTCAGCGTCGTCGCCGCGACCCCGCGGTGGCGGCGGTCCGTCAGGTGCGACAGCGGCGCGGGCAGCCCCGCCAGCATCAGCACCACCAGCCCGCAAAGCGACAGAAGCCCGCCTTCGTTCAGAAGCAGCAGATAGGTGTTGTGGACCGGCGCGTCGAAGACGCTGATGTTGCGGAACTGCTCCGCCCCCATGCCGATCAGCAGGCGGTCGTCGGCCAGGCGGAAGGCTTCCTGGATCAGCAGCAGGCGGTCGGTGAAGGTGCCCGACAAGTTGGGATCGCCCGCCGTGATCCCTTCCAGCACGCGGGTGCGGAAGACATCCGGCACCAGCGCCGGAAAGGCGGTGCCCAGGGCCAAGATCGCTGCCGCCGCGGCCAGGACGAAGACCATCAGCCGGCCCGACGGCGCGAAGACCATGGTCATGCCCACCCCCAGCGCCGCGCACATCAGCCCGGTGTTCGATCCGGTGAGCATGATCCCGTAGGCCAGGATCGGCAGGGCGACCAGCAGCTCCCACAGCCGGGCGAGGCCGGCCTGCCACAGCCCCAGCAGGAACACGAGCCCGACCGCCCCCATGGCCGCGCATTCGTTTTCCCGCTCGACCAGCGACCGCATGCGGTTGTTGTGGGACACGAAGGACAAGGGCGGGTCGGGGACGACATGGATCATCCACATGCCGAACAGCATGACCACGACGATCGACAGGACCAGCGCCCGCGCCAGCACCACGGTCTCGGCCAGGCTGCGCCCGGCCACGACCAGCGGCACGAGCAGCAGCGAAAAGGCGTACTGGGCCATCACCTTGCCCAGGTCCACGCCCGCCGCATGGGCGATCGAGCCCAGCATCAGCCCCGTTCCGAGCATCAGGAACCCGGCGAGCCACAGGCCCGTGGCGCCGCCGAAGGGGCGCCGGGGCAGCGCGCCCTGCCACAGCATGACGGCCAGCGCCATGACCACCGCGACGTCCGAGGCCGTGAAGTAGATGATGTCCGTGCGCAGATAGTTCATCGGCGACAGGAACACGGCCAGAACCGCCAGGTGGAAGCCGGGGGAACGGGCAGGGGCCGTGGCCTGCCCGTGCGGCAGCGCGCCCCAGGGAACCGCGCGGGCGCCCGTGGCGGTCATGTCGCGGCCTGTCTTTGTATCGGCTGCGGGCGCACCGCCCCCAGGGCCACGACAAGACATGCGGCCAGCCACAGGGCGTTGCCCACCAACTGCATCGCCGCCGCGCCCTCGGCCCCCCAGACCCGGGCAGCCGGGATCAGCGCGGCGAAGAACAGGGCGGTCGTGGCCCCGGTGATCACGGTCATGGCCCGGTCATGCCCCAGCGCCATCAGCGCGGGGCCGGTGGTCAGCCCCGCCATGTACAGCGCCATTGCCGCCGCCATGATGCTGACGCTGGCCGCCGCGCCCGCGAAGGCGGGGCCGAAGGCCAGCGGCAGCAGCCGGTCCATCTGCATCGCCACGGGCGCCAGGATCACCAGCAGCGCCGCGCTGAGGCCCAGCGAGGACCAGACCAGCAGCCGGCGTAGCCGCAAACGGTCGTTGCGCGCGGCCAGACGGGCGAATTCCGGGAAGGTCACCTGTCCCAAGGGACGGCCCAGCCGCAGCGCCGCTTCTCCGATCCGGCGGGCGATCTGGTAATGGCCGAGCGCCGCCGGCGGCAGCACGCCCGCCAGCAGCACGATGTCGAAGCGCTGGCGCAACTGGCGCAGGGTGACATTGACGTTGCTGTTGACGAAAAGCCGCAGCAGCCCCGGGTTCTCGGCCGCGATCCGGCGGGGCGAGGCTGGACGCAGGCGGTGCCCGCGCCGGCGCATCTGCGGCAGGGCGAAGAGCATCGGCAGCAGCCCGTCCGCGACCGTCCAGGCGACGAACACCAGCACAAAGGCGGAAAGCCCGCCTCCTGCCGCCCAGACCGCCGCGACCAGCGCCAGCCTCAGCAGGGCGATGCCCATGTCGATCCGGGCCAGGAGGTCGAAGCGGTCGTAAAGCCGCAGCACGCCCATGGCGGTCGGGCGCGCGGCCAGCAACCCGGCGGTCGCGCCCAGCGCCAGCAGCGCCGTCTGGTCGCCGACCGCGCCCATCCAGCGCGTGGCCAGTCCCGCCAGCGCCACCCCCGCCACCGCCGCCGCAAGCCCCAGCACGAGGTCCGTCATCAGGGACAGCCAGACCAGCCGCTCGAACCGCTCGTTGTCGCCCGCTTCCAGCGCCTCGGCGCCGTGCTTGATCACCACCTGCCAAGGCTCGGGATGCAGAAGGCGGGCGATGCTGCGGGAATAGGCCTCGATCACCGCCAGCATGCCCAGACCCGCCGGGCCCAGGGCGCGCGCCGTCAGCGCCAGCGACACCAGTCCCAGTCCCGCGATCACCGCCTGGGACGAGCCGACCCAGGCCAGGTTGCGCAGCAGCCGGCGGCGCATCCCGGCCCGGGGTGAGGTGCCCGCCCCCGCGCTCATCGGTCGCCCGCAAGGCCGGCAAGCCAGGCCTCGACCGCCGGAATCCCGTCGCCGTCCGGGTCGGCCCAGGGGTTGTCGGCGCGGTCGGGGCGCAGGCCGGGGTGACTGCGCTCGAAGTCGTCGGGCAGGAGGTCGCCGTCCTGGTCGGGTGGCGGCGGGGCCGGGGCGATGGGGGGCCAGCCTCCCGCCTGATCGGGCTGGTCGATGACGCGCCCCTCGCAGCGCGCGAGGTCGTTCAGGACCCGCCGGTCCAGCGCGTCGCGGTGGCCGCCACCGGGCAGCACGTCGCCCAGACGCGCGGGCAGGACGCGTTCCAGCGTGTTCGCCGCCACGGGCGTCACCGTCATCGGCGGGGGCAGGGGCGCGCGATGCACCAGCGCAGGCCCGTCGAGGATCGGGATCGCGTGCCGGGGGCCGCAGTCCTTCTGGCGGAAGGCAAGGTTGCCCTCTTCCCAGACCGAGATGGGGTTGCCGCCGATCTTGGCGATCACCTCGACCGCCGTGCCCGCCCGCGGCGTGCTGGACTGGCCCGTCAGCGCCAGGTTGCCGACGTAGGCGATCCGCGCCTCGCCCAGCAGGTCGTAGAATTCGCCGAACTGGCTGATGGGGTCGTAGAAGATGTTGTTGGCGATCTCGACCGGCCCGGCCGCCGTCGCCTTGACGTCGGGGTTGCGGTCCCGGTGATGGGCGAAGAGGTTGCGGATCAGGCTGATGCGCCCGCACTGGGGGTTCCGTCCTTCGTCCGAGCAGATCAGCGCCCCCTTGGAATGGGCCCCGTCCGGATGGTTGGCGCGGTCCAGGCTGTAGGCCAGGATGCTGTCGGCCAGGGTGATGTCGCTGGCGGTCGCGCCCGACACATGGATGTTGAAGGTCTCATCGCTGGCGAAGGCCATCGACAGGTTGCCCGCATAAACCCGGCGGGCGTTTTCCACCGTCAGGGCATCGATGTTGGCGCTGACCATGCCCCCGGTGCCGGGGCGCAGCTTGAGAAAGCGGATCACCACGTCCTCGGCGTCCTTGACGACCAGCGGCCCATGGTCCGAGCGCCCCAGCCGCAACTGGATGCCGCCGCCCGGCGCGGTCTGGCCCGCCACATAGACGTTCGAGCGCAGCATGATCGGCCTGCTCAGCGTGATCGTGCCCGCCACCCGGAAGATGCAGACGCGGGGGCCCGTGGCCTCGGCGCAGGCGCGCAGGGTGCCCGCGCCCTTGTCGGCCAGTGAGGTGACGGCGATCAGCCGCCCGCCGCGCCAGCCGCCCGCTTCCGCGCCAAAGCCGACCGCACCGGGAAAGGCCGGCCGGGCCGCCGCCAGCGCGGGCATGAGCGCAAGCGCCGCCGCGCAGGCAAGGGCCAGGGGCCGGCGCAACCACGGCTTGCGCCGCTCACGCGTATTCATGGCCTGCGCCGTTGCTGTGCTGGCGGTAAAGGCGCGTCTCGACGTCGTTGACCAGGGTGCCGCCGACAACGATGCCCGCGCGCTCGAGCTTCTGGATGGTGGCCTGCAGCGCGCCCTCGGTGGTCTGGCCCGCGCGGACGACGACCAGCGCCTCGTCCGCGATGGTGCCGAAGCGGACGGCGTCCGCGCTGGAGAGTGCCGGCGGCGTGTCCAGCACGACCAAGTCGTATTCCTCGCGCAGGTCGGGCACGACGCGGGCCGCGAAGGTCGAGATCAGCCGGCTGGTCCAGCTTGTGCCGGCCGGAAAGCTCAGGACATCCAGCCGCTCGAAGTCGGGCACGGGCCGGACCGCGTCGCGCCAGGACGCTGAGCCGTCCGCCAGCGCGGCCACCGGCAGGCCCTCGGCCTGGACATGCAGGATGTCGGACGCGCCCGCGTGCTGGCTGTCGAAGTCCAGCAGCAGCACGCGCAGCCCGTCCAGCGCGGCCGAGGCCGCGAAGGCGGACGAGATGGTGGACTTGCCCTCGTGCTGAGAGGCCGAGGTCACCATGACCAGCTTGGGCGCGTCGGATTCGCGCCGCTGGCTGGACCAGATCGTGAAGAACGAGCGCAGCGATTCCGAGAAGCCCGAGCGCGGGAAGCGGCGCAGCAGGCTCACCGGGTCGTGGCGGCGCGCCAGCACGCCCCGGCGCCGGACATGGGGGATCGTCGCCAGGTTGGGCCGGCCGCTGATCTGGGTCGCCTGCGCCCCGTCCTCGACCGTCCGGTTCAGCGCGCCCCGCAGCAGCGCCAGCAGGAAGCCCAGCACCAGCGAGGCCGCCAGCACGACCGCCAGGGTCGCGCCGCGGTTCGGCGCCGCGGGCGCCACCGGGATCTCGGCCTTGGAGATCTGGCGCGCGTCGGCCTGCAGGATGTCCTTGCGCGGCTCGATCTCGTTCAGCCGCTCGATCGCCGTCTGGTAGCGGGTCGAAAGCAGGTCGATGTAGCGTTCCAGCCGGTTCTTCGCCAGTTCGTTGCGGGTCCGCTCGTCCAGTCGGGATTCCAGTGTGGCGATCTGGGCGCGGATCTGCCCGGCTTCGGTGCTGTTGCCCTGCCCGTCGCCTTCCAGGTTCGCCAGCACCGAGGTCAGGTGGTTCAGCTCGCGGCGCAGCTGCACCGGAAGGTCGGCGTCGTCCAGCGCGCTGGTCCGGATCAGCTCGGCCAGCTCGACCTCCTTCTGGGACAGCTCCTCGCCCAGGGCGTTGACCTGGCCGCGCAGGTAGGCGACCGAGTTGTCGATGACCTTGGTCTGATCGCGGACCGAGGTTTCGACGAAGTTGCGCACGATGCCGTTGGCCAGGCGGGCCGCCGTCTGGGGGTCCTGCGCCTCGGTCTGGATGGTGATGACAAGGCTCTCGCCCGCGCGATGCACGCTGTAGGAGGCCAGCAGGTAGTCCACCACCATCCGCTTCCAGGTGTCCTTGTCGGGCTTGGGCTGGTCCTGGGGGCGCGGCAGGAAGGTCTGGTTGTCGAACAGGTCCAGGTTGGTGGCGACCGTCTGGGCGAAGTTGCGCGAGCGCAGGACGTCCATCACCGTGGCGATGCGGGCGCTGTTCAGCTCGTAGCTTTCGAACTGCGCGTCGATCTGGCTCAGCCGGACCTCCGAGTTCGTCAGCTCCATCGCGGCCTGGGCGCGGTAGATGTCGGGCTGGACCGACAGGTAGCCCGCCGTCACCGCAAGCGTTGTCGCGCAGATGGCCAGGATCAGCCAGATGTTGCGGCGGACGAGGTTCAGGATGTCCTCGGCCCGGTAGCCGCCGCCCGGCGAGGCGAAGTGGCCTGGGACCGGGCCTTCGCGCATTGGTGCGTTCATGCAACGGCCCCTTGCTGGCTCGGTGCCGCGCGACGGACCAGGGCGTCGCGGTAGGCGGTTTCGTGCAGTTCGACGTAATGGGGCATGGACATCAGGGCGATCATGCGCTCGCGCCCGCAGCTGCCCAGTCCGGCCCGCCGGGCCGCGGGCAGCGACAGGATGCGGGACGCCGCCTGCGCCATCGCCTCACTGTCACACGGCGGGCAGACAGCGCCCGCCTCGCCCACCAACCACTGGCTGTCGCCCACGTCCGTCACCACCGCCGGCACGCCCGAGGCCAGCGCCTCGGCCACCGCCAGCGGCATCGATTCGCCCCAGGCCGAGGACAGGAGGTAGAGATCGAAGCCCGGGACCAGCGCCGGGATGTCCTGGCGCGGGCCGATGGCGGACAGCCGGTCGGCGATGCCGTCGGCCGCCGCCTGCCTTTCGGCCGGGCCGCCGGGCTGGCCCCCGCCGATGACGACGCCATGGACATCGTGGCCCATGCGGACCAGCGCGGCGATGCAGCGCGCAAAGGCGGCGTGGTCCTTCATCGGGTGGTTGCGCCCGACGCTGCCGACGATCAGCCGCCCCGGCGGGATTCCGGCCAGCGCGGACAGCCGCGCCCGCGCCTGCGGGTCGGGCCTGAACTCGTCGCAGTCGATGGCATTGGGGATCAGCCGGTCGCGCGCGTCCGACAGCCCCTGCCTCCGGTGCTGGTCGCGCGCCACCCTCGAGCAGTAGGTGATCACGTCCGCCCGCCCCGCCAGGCGCCTGAGCGCCGCGAAGACCGCACGGGTCATCCGCTTTTCCCGTCGCGGGTCGGCCAGCGAATGGTGCATCCCCCACAGAAGCCCGATGTCCCCGCGCCGCGCCGCCAGCACCGCCAGCGTGCCGGCAAGGCAGCCATGGTACATCCAGCAATGCAGCACCTGGGGGTCATGTGCGCGGATCAGGCGCACCAGCCGCATCACGCCCGCCGGCAGTCCCGCGGCGCCCGCAACGCCCATGGTCCGCACAGGCACCCCCAGCGCCGCGATCTCGGCCGCCAACGCCCCGAGGGGCATCATCGACACGACCACATGCCCTGCCCGGGCGTCCCCCATCGCGCGCAGATAGCGCAGCAGCATCATTTCGGCCCCGCCAAGTGCCGTTCCCGTGATGACATGCATGACCCGGGTTTCGGACATCGGCAGTTCCTCGTGCGGCCTACAACAGAGTCGTGCCTGCACATTACGCCGTTGTCGTTCTCTGCCAAATACAATTCTTGAAATTATGCCCATCCCTGATCCATGATGATTTCGACGGATGTTCAATCCCCGAGTCCAAAGGAAGCCGCTCGATCCGGGATTAAATCCTGAGTTGAATTCCCGGCTTTCGGGCAATTCTGGCAATTGAATTGGATGACGGCGTTTCGCAATGGCGAGATGGCAAGAACTGCTCATGGTCTGGGCGCTGCTGGTGCTGACCCTGCCGTTCCGGCTGCTGACGGCCGGGCTGCTGCTGGCCCATCTGGGCCGGCCGCTGATGTTTCGCCAGCCGCGCGTGGGGCAGGGCGGGCGCGCAATCCTTGTTCCCAAGTTCCGCACCATGTCCGAGGCCCGGGGTCCCGACGGCCAGCTTCTGCCCGATGCGCAGCGGCAGACCCCTGTCAGCGGCATCGTCCGGCGCCTGCGGCTGGACGAGCTGCCGCAGCTGGACCGAATCATCGCGGGGGACATGGCGCTGGTCGGGCCGCGCCCGCTGCTCGAATCGACCCTGCGCGGCTTCGGGGCGCCGGGGGTGATTCGCAGTTCGGTGCGGCCGGGGCTGACCGGCTGGGCGCAGGTCAGCGGCAACACCCGGCTGAGCGACGCCGAGAAGCTGGCGCTGGACCTGTGGTATGTCGCCCATCGCAGCCTCGGGCTGGACCTGCGCATCCTTTGGGACACGCTGGGCGTCGCCCTGCGTGGCGAGCGGCGGCATGAAGGGCGGCTGCGGGCCGCCCAGGACTGGCTGCGCGACCAGCAGCCTGCGGCGCCCCCCGAGATGGAGATGGCGGGGGCCATGTCGTGATCTCGGTCTTCGTGGGCGCGGTCGAGGGCTCGGCGCAGGCGCTGGCGGCCCTGTGCGAAGCGGGCCACGCCCCCGCGCTGGTGGTGACGCTGCCATTGGAACGGGCCGGCAACCATTCGGATTTCGCCGATCTCGGGCCCCTGGCCGCGCGCCACGGGGTGCCGGTGCACCGCAGCACCCGCACCTCGGCCCCCGAGACACAGGCCGCGATTCGTGCCCTTTCGCCCGACGTGATCCTGGTCATCGGCTGGTCGCAGCTGGTCGGCCCCGAGTTCCTGGCGATCCCCCGGCTGGGCGTGCTGGGCTTCCATCCCGCGGCCCTGCCCCGGATGCGGGGCCGCGCCGTGATTCCCTGGCACATCCTGACCGGCCAGCGTCAGGGGGGCGCCACGCTCTTCTGGATCGACGAGGGCACCGACAGCGGCCCCGTCGCCGCGCAGGCGGTCTTTCCTATCGACCCCGACCGCACGACCGCGCGCGCGCTTTACGACCGCAGCGTGGGTGCCATGCTGGCGCTGCTGCCGCCGCTGATGGACCGCCTTGCCCGGGGCGAGCGTCCTGCCACGCCGCAGGATCACGCCCGGGCCACGGTCTGCGCCCGCCGCCGCCCCGAGGACGGGATCATCGACTGGCGACGCCCGGCGGCCGAGATCGAGCGGCTGGTCCGCGCCGTGGGCCCGCCCTATCCCGGCGCGCTGACCGCAGGCGCGGGCGGTCCCATCGCCGTGACCGCCGCGCGGCTGCACCCGCGCGAGGGGTATTTCATCGGCCTGCCCGGGCAGGTGCAGGACATGGACGGAAACGCCCTGACGGTGATGTGCGGCGACGGTCGCTGCCTCGACCTGACGGAATGGAGCGGCCCGGCGCCGCGGCGGCACGAGATGCTGGGGGGCGCGCGCGATGGGGCTGCTTGACGGCGGGGGTCCGGTGCTGGTCCTGGCCCCCCACCCGGATGACGAGGTGCTGGGCGTCGGCGGCACGATGGCCCGGCTGGCCGAGGCGGGGGCCGAGGTCCACGTGGCCATCGTCACCACCGGCCGCGCGCCCCGCTTTTCGCCGGAGCAGGCCCGCACCGTGCGGGCCGAGGCCGATGCCGCGCATCATGCCCTGGGGATCACGCAGACGCATTTCCTCGACTGCCCTGCGGCCGAGTTGGGGGAAATGGCCCATGCCGACCTGAACGCCGCCATCGGCGGGCTGGTGCGGGCGGTCGATCCGGTGACGGTCTTCGCCCCCCATCCGGGCGACATCCACCTGGACCACCAGCTCTGCTTCCTGTCGGCGCTGGTCGCGGCCCGGCCCCACCAGCAGCATTATCCCCGCCGGGTCCTCGCCTACGAGACGCTGTCGGAAACCAACTGGAACGCGCCCTACCTGTCCCCGGCCTTCCTGCCGAACCTGTTCGTGGACATCTCGGCCACGCTCGACCGCAAGCTCGACGCCTTCGCCCTGTTCGCCAGCCAGCAGCGCGCGCCGCCCCACGAACGCTCGGTCGCCGCGCTGAGGGCGCTGGCGACCCTGCGCGGCGCGACCGTCCACCGCGCCGCGGCCGAGGCCTTTGTCGCAATCCGCCTGGTGGAGTGAGCCATGCACCGAACCCGTTTCTGGCCCGAGTATGACGAGGAACAGGTCGAGGCCGTGGCGGCGGTGCTGCGCTCGGGCCGCGTCAACGCCTGGACCGGCCCCGACGTCGCGGCCTTCGAACGCGAGTTCGCGGATCACGTCGGCACCGCCCACGCCATCGCCATGGCGAACGGCACGGTGACGCTGGACGCGGCCCTGCGGGCGCTGGACCTGCAACCCGGCGACGAGGTGATCGTGACGCCGCGCAGCTTCGTCGCCTCGGCCGCCTGCGTGCTGCTGGGGGGCGGCGTGCCCGTCTTCGCCGACGTGGACGCGGACAGCCAGAACATCACGCCCGAGACCATCGCGCCCCTGATCACGCCCCGCACGCGCGGCATCATCCCCGTCCATCTCGCCGGCTGGCCCTGCGACATGGCGGGCATCATGGACCTGGCCGCGCGGCACGGGCTTTGGGTGATCGAGGACTGCGCCCAGGCCCATGGCGCGGCCATCGGCGGCAGGCCCGTGGGGGGCTTCGGAACGCTCGGCTCCTACAGCTTCTGCCAGGACAAGATCATGACCACGGGCGGCGAGGGCGGCATGATCGTCACCGACGACGACGCCCTGTTCGACCGGATCTGGAGCTTCAAGGACCACGGCAAGGACCGCGCCCTGGTGTTCCAGAAGGACCCGCCGCCCGGATTCCGCTGGCTGCACGCGGCGGGGCCGGGCACCAACCTGCGGATGACCGGCCCTTCGGCCGCGCTGGGCCGCGTCCAGCTGAAGCGTCTGCCAGAATGGCAGGCCGCCCGCGCGCGCAACGCGCTGCGGCTGGCGGCGGCGCTGGCGGACAGCGACCTGCTGCGCATCCCCCTGCCGCCCGAGGACGTGACCCATGCCTGGTACCGCTTCTACGCCTTTCTCCGCCCCGAGCGGCTGGCCCCCGGCTGGAGCCGCGACCGCATCCTGGCCGCCATGGCGGCGCGCGGCCAGCCGATCCTGACGGGCAGCTGCTCGGAAATCTACCGCGAGGCGATCTTCGCCGCGCCCGGCCTGCATCCGCCCGAGGCCCTGCCCGTGGCGCAGTCCCTGGGCGAGACGAGCCTGTGCCTGCTCGTCGACCCGACCTGGAGCGAGGGCGAGCTGGATGCGGTTTCCTCGGCCCTGGCCGAAGTCTGCGCCGATGCGGCCGCCTGATCGGCCGCATCGGGTCTTGGTCAATCCGGGGCGCAGGTGCATGATGGCATCCGGCCCGTCCCGGTTTCAGCAGGGAATCTGCCGATGGCAAGCAAGGTGATCGACGGGACATCGGCTGCGGCGCCGGATGACGAGCCGGCAGAGGTCCGGGGCCATCTGCCCGTCCAGGCGCTGGCGTCCTACCCCGGCCTTGTGCTGCCGCTTCTGCTGATCGCGGCGGCGCTGGCGGTGACGGTCTTCGCCTCGGTGCAATTGTGGCGGATGGAGGCGCGCCCGCTGCAGGACCCGACGGCCGACATGCCCCGGCTTTACGCCCAGGCGGCGGTCGAGGCCCTGCGGCTGAACGAGGCCGCCGAGCATCATGCGGGGGACCCCGCCGCCAGACAGGAGTTCATCCGGCTTTACCACCTGCTGCTGCGCCGCCTGGACCAGCTCGAACCCGTGCTGCGCGACCGTCCTGCGGCGGCGGCCGTCCTGGACGACGAAATCGCCAACGCCCTGATCCAGCTGCGCGACCGCGATCCGGCGGTTGTTGCCTACAGCCCGGGCGACCTCGCCGGTCTGGCCGCCAGGCTTACCGAGCTGGAACGGACGCTGAGCCGGGCCGGGGCGCGTGTCCAGGGCGCCCACCAGGCCCAGCAGGCCGAAAGGGCGGCGCGGCTTTACGGCATCCTCGTGCTGGGGGCGGCGGCCGTGCTGGCGGGGCTTCTGGGGCTGGCATGGCTGGTCTCGTGCCTGCTGTGGACGCTGCGGCGCGTCCAGGACGACCGCAAGCTTCAGCTGGATCTTCAGCGCGCCTGCGATTCTGCCGCCTATCTGCGCAACATCGCCGCCGTGATCGCGCATCAGATGCGCGCGCCGCTGACGGTGATCGACAGCGCCGCGCAGCGGATGCTGTCGCGTCCCGACCTTGCCCAGCGGCCGCAGGACGGCGCGGCCCTGCTGCGGATCAGGCGGCAGGTCAGCCAGGTGCTGCGGTTCATGGACCAGGCCATGCTGGCCGGCGCGGTCGAGGGCGGGACGCCCCTGCTTCACCCCCGTCCGGTCCCGCTGCAGGATCTGGTCGGCATGATCATGGCGCATGAGGGAATGGGGGACGGGCGCCAGCGCCTTGTCCTGCCCGAGGGTCCGGCGGGGATGCGCATCCTCTGCGATCCCGTCCTTGCCTTTCACGCGCTGGCCAATCTTGTCGAGAATGCGCTGAAGTACTCGCCCGCCGGCAACCCGGTCGAACTTTGCGCGGCCGAGGTCCGGGGAATGGCCGTCATCTCGGTCATCGACCACGGCGCGGGGATTCCCCTGGCCGATCAGGAGGCGATCTTTCAGCGCTTCTGGCGGGGCGCGCGCGCGACGGGCCAGCCGGGCAGCGGCGTGGGGCTGTGGCTGGCCCGCAGGCTGGCCGAGATCCAGGGCGGGACGATCCGTGTCACCAGCGACGGGCAAAGCGGCTCGCGCTTCGACCTGATGCTTCCGGCGGCGGGTGCGGGGACCATGGCCGCGCGCGTCGCCCCCGGCCCCTCCGCGACGCCCGGCCGCCGGGCAGAGGTGCGCCGTGGCGACGCCTGAGCGTCCCCCCGCCCAGGAACCGGACGAGGAGGAGCGCGCCATCATCCTTGTCTGCGAGGACGAGGGCGATCTGCTGGACGACCTTGCGGCGGTGCTGACCGAGGCAGGATACGAGGTCCTGGCCGAGACCAGCGCCGAGGCGGCCCTGATCCGGCTGGACAGCGTTCGCGCCGACCTGATCCTGTCGGACATCACCCTGCCGGGCATCGACGGCATGACCTTCCTGCGCCGGGTGCGCCAGACGCGGCCGGACCTGAACGACGTGCCCTTCATCCTTCTGACGGGATTTGCGGACCGCTCGGACATCCTGGCGGGAAAGCGCGCGGGGGCGGACGACTACCTGGTCAAGCCGGTGGATTACGACCTGCTGGTGGCCGCCATCGACGCCCAGCTTCGGCTGGCGGCGCGGATTGCCTCGGTGCACGGACACCCCCACCAGGATGATGCCGTGGCCGGGCTGGTGCGGGCGGTCAACCAGCTGGACTTCGGGCTGGTGCTGCTGGACATGCGCGGGCGCATCTGCTTTTCGAACCGCGCCGCGCGGCGCCTGTCGCAGGGCCTTGCGCCCCCGGCCCGCAACTGGCTGCGCCATGCCATCGGCGAGGCCGACTACATGCAGTCCATCGGCGCGGCCTACGACAGCCTGCGCCAGGGCGGCTGCCACCACTCGGCCGCCGTGATCAGCCAGGATCTTCCGCAGGACAACTGGAGGCTGGTCGTCCTGTCGGATCTCGGCTCGCTGCCGCTCAGACCCGGCGATCCCATGATGATGGCGCTGATCCTCGGCTTCGAGGAGGCACGGCGGCTGGGCGCCCGGCTTATCGCCCAGGCGGCCGGGCTGACGGCCAGCGAGGCCGCGGTGGCCGAGCTTCTGGCCAGGGGGCTGCGGCTGAAGGACATCGCGGACGAGTTGTCGATCAATCTGACGACCGTGAACTTCCATCTTCGCAACATCTTCCAGAAGACCCTGACCTCGCGCCAGGCCGACCTGATGCTGCTTCTGCGAAGTGTTCCGCTGGCCGAATGCCCCCATTGCGCCAGCCCGAAGGCTCAGGCGATCCCGGCATCCCGCCGGGGGGCCTGACGCGCGCGGCACCGCGCTTTCCAGGCCTGCCGCGATGTGGCGGTGCCCGGCCACCATGTGACGCTGCGGCACGCGCGCCTTCCCGGCTGAACCGATTTCCTTTCCTGTCGTTGGGAGTGAGGGGTGAGTCGAGGGCAGTTGGGGGAATTTTCACCTCTTTCCTGAAGCATGCCGCCACCAGGAAACGCTGCCGGGCAGGAGAGGGGATTGCAGGGACTCGACCTTCATCGCGCCTACCCGCAACTGTTCACACGCTCCGAGGCGGATCTGGTCACATCCCTGCAGGGGGCTGCCGCGACGGTCCGGCCCCGGCACAAGCTGGTGCAGGCCGGGGTGCCCGTGACCGCCTGCTCGTATCTGCTTGAAGGGTTCGCGGGCCGCTATCGCGCCGACCACCAGGGGCGGCGGCAACTGCTGGGGCTGCTGATCCCGGGCGACTTCATCGACCTGCCGACCTGGCGGCTGGGCCACAGCGACCACGAGATCGTGGCCTTGGCTCCTGCCAGGGTCTGCGCCTTGCCGCATGCGGCCATCTCGGACCTGCGGCAGGATGCGCCCGACCTTTACGACAAGCTGTGGCAGGTCACGCTGCTGGACGCCGCCATCGAACGCTACTGGACCTTTCGCAACGGAAGGCTGACGGGCCGGGCGCGGATCGCCAGCCTGTTTGCCGAAGCCCTGGTCCGGCAATATGCGCGCGGCCTTTGCGGGCTGAACGGCTGCCCCCTGCCCATCAGTCAGACCGATCTGGCCGAGGCCTGCGGCATGACCCCGGTCCATGCCAACCGCATGCTGGGCGAACTGCGCCAGGAACAGGTCTGCCTGTTCCTGGACGGCCGGGTCGAGGTCATGGACCTGGCGGGACTGTTCCGGCAGGCGCAGTTCGACTGGGACTACCTTTATCTGCCGCCCGAGATCAGCGAGCGGCTGGCGGAAATCGCGCGGGGCGAGGCCGCGCCCGTCCCGCAGGGCTGGGCCCGGCAGGCGGCGGCCCGGCGGGTCAGGCGGCTCTGATAATTGGCATCTTCTGGAACCCCGGGGATCGCCCGGGCCTTCCTTCCGGCAGGCACAGCCCGCGCCTGCGTAGCCGGGGGGCCGCCATGAGCCAGAAGCGAACCGATCCCGAAACGCAGCAGGATCCCGACACGCCCCATTACGGCGGTCCCGCCGGTGGCTGGGGATCGCTGGAAGGCATCAGCAAGGTCATCGTGGGCCAGCCGCCGACCGCCGCCGTGCTGGACACGCTGCGGCGCCAGAACAAGCCCAACGGCCACATGTGCACCTCCTGCGCCTGGGCCAAGCCCGCCAAGCCGCACTTGGCCGAGTTCTGCGAGAACGGCGCCAAGGCCACGATCTGGGACCTGGACCGGCGCACCTGCGACCCCGATGTCTTCGCCAGCCGCACGGTCGAGGACCTGCGCAAGCTGTCCGACCACGAACTCGAGTCGCTGGGCCGCCTGACCCATCCCTTGCGCTTCGATCCCGAGACGCGTCGCTATGTGGAAACCACCTGGGACGAGGCCTTTGCGGGCATCGGCGCCGCCCTGCGCCGCCTGGACCCGAAGTCGGTCGTCTTCTACACCTCGGGCCGCGCGAGCCTTGAAACCTCGTTCATGTGGCAGCTTCTCGCGCGGATGTACGGGCACAACAACCTGCCCGATTCCTCGAACATGTGCCACGAGACGACCAGCGTGGCACTGAAGAAGTTCATCGGATCGCCCGTCGGCACCTGCGTGCTGGAAGACTTCGACCATTGCGACCTGATGCTGTTCTTCGGCCAGAACACCGGCTCGAACAGCCCGCGCTTCCTGCACACGCTGCAGCAGGCCCGCCAGCGCGGCTGCCGGATCATCACCTTCAATCCCGTGCGCGAGGCGGGGCTGCTGCGCTTCCGCAATCCCCAGCAGATCACCCAGATGCTGGGCGGCTCGACCGAGATCTCACAGCTTTACCTGCAGGTGCGGCCGGGCGGCGACATGGCCGCGATCCTCGGCCTGATCAAGCGGGTGCTGGAACTGGAAACGGCCGAAGGCGGCATCCTCGACCACCGCTTCCTGACCGAGCATACCACCGGCTTCGAGGCGCTGAAGGCCCATGCGGATGCGACGGGCTGGGACGAGATCGAGGCGCTGTCGGGCCTGTCGCGCGACCACCTGCGCGAGGTCGGCACGGCCTATGCCCGGTCCAAGCGCGTGATCGCCATGTATGGCATGGGCCTGACCCAGCATGTCCGGGGCGGCGAGACGCTGGGGATGCTGGTCAACCTGATGCTGCTGCGCGGCAACATCGGGCGGCTGGGCGCGGGGATCTCGCCCGTTCGGGGACATTCCAACGTGCAGGGTCAGCGCACGGTCGGCATCTCGGAAAAGCCCGAGCTTGTGCCCCTGGACGAAATGGGCCGGATGTTCGGCTTCTCGCCCCCGCGCGAGACGGGCCACACCACCGTCGAGGCGGCACAGGGCATTCTCGACGGCTCGGTCAGGGGATTCCTGCAGATGGGCGGCAACTTCGCCATCTCGATCCCGGATTCGGGCCGGGTCATGCCGGCATGGGAAGGCCTCGACCTGATCGTCAACGTGGCGACCAAGCTGAACCGCTCGCACCTGCTGCCGGGGCGGCAGACCTGGCTGCTGCCCTGTCTGGTGCGGTCCGAGGAGGACGAGCAGGTGTCCGGCCCGCAGGTGGTGTCCATCGAGGATTCGCTGTCCCACATCTACGCCTCGCTGGGCCGGAACGAACCCGCCGCGCGGATGCTGCTGTCCGAGCCCGCGATCGTGGCGGGGATCGCCAGGGCCACGCTGGAGCCCAATCCCCAGGTTCCCTGGAACGACTGGGTGGCCGACTATTCCCGCGTCCGCGCCTGCATCGAGGCGCTGTGGCCCGACAAATTCTTGGGCTACGAGCGGCGGATGCACGAGCCGGGCGGCTTCTACAAGGGCAATGCCGCGCGCGAGCGCCGGTGGGAAACCGAAAGCGGCAAGGCCGAGTTCTCGGTGCCCGAGTCCAACTCGGGGCTGAGCCGGCCGCTGGGGCCGGGGGAATACACGCTGGTCACGCTGCGCTCGAACGACCAGTTCAACACCACGATCTACGGCTTTTCAGACCGGCTGCGGGGGCTGTCGGGCGACCGCATGATCGTGCTGATGAACCCGGCCGAGATCGCGCGGGCCGGACTGGCCGAAGGGCAGAAGGTGCGGCTTGTCTGCGCCGAGGAGGACGGGCACCCGCGCGGCGTCGCGGGGCTGACGGTCACGGCCTATGACCTGCCAGACCACTGCGTCGCGGCCTATTACCCCGAGGTGAACCCGGTCATCCCCGTGGGCCTGCACGACCGGATGTCGAAGACCCCGGCCTACAAGGGCGTGCCCGTCCGGCTTGAGGCCATGCAGTGAGGTCCGGGCGCGCCGGGAACCTTTCCCGGCGCGCGGGTCGTCACATCGCCACCAGCAGCAGAAGGCCTACCGCCACGATCCCCGCGATGATCACGATGGAGGCCCGGCCCGGTCCGCGCTTGTCGTTGCCGAAGTCCGGGGCCCGCTGGCCTGCCTGAGCGCCTTGCTCGCGCTCGATGCTGCGGGCCATGGCCACCTGCTGGGGCGTGTTGGGGGTGCCCGCCGCCTCGTCATCCGTGCCCAGGGGCGAGGCCGCGGGGTCGGGATAGCTGACCTTGTCCCCCGTCAGCCCCTGGTCGATGTCCTTCTTGAGCAAGCTGGGGTTTCCGCCCCGCTGTTCGCCATTGTCGTTCACGAGAGCCATCCGATGCTGCTGTTGCCTGATGCCGTGCCGCCCGGCCGTCTGCCGGAGAGCCCGATGAAGTCCCGCGCGCTCGGGCGCGATCACGTGTCAGTCAACGACTCTGCCCCGGCAAACGGTCCCCGCCCGCGCCCGAAAATGAAGCGGCCGCCGCGAAGGGATCGCGGCGGCCTTGGTTTCTTTGGTCGGCAGCGCCTCAGCCCGGCGGGCGCAGCCCCAGGGCGCGGCCCAGGCGGGAATGGGCCAGTTCCCCGATCAGCCCGCGGCGGAACAGCATGACGCAGACCATGAAGACCAGGCCGGTGATGATCGTGACCGGGAAGGCCGAGGTCGCCAGCAGGTTCTGCAGCGCGATCACGATGCCCGCGCCCAGCACCGGGCCCAGCAGCGTCCCGATGCCGCCGATCAGCGTCATCAGCACCACCTGGCCCGACATGTGCCAGTCCACGTCCGTCAGGGTGGCGAACTGCATCACCAGCGCCTTCAGCCCGCCGGCCATGCCCGCCAGCGCCGCCGACATCACGAAGGCTCCCAGCTTGTACTGCGCAGTCGCATAGCCCAGCGAGACGGCGCGGTTCTCGTTTTCCCGGATGGCCTTGAGGATCATGCCGAAGGGCGAGTTCACGAAGCGCCAGATCAGCAGCAGCCCCAGCACGAAGACCGCCAGCACGAAGAAGTACATGGTCATCGTGTCGTTGAGGTCGATGAACCCGAACAGCAGTCCGCGGGGAACGGCCTGGATGCCGTCCTCGCCATGGGTGAAGGGCACCTGCAGGCAGAAGAAATAGAACATCTGCGCCAGCGCGAGGGTGATCATGGCAAAGTAGATGCCCTGCCTGCGGATGGCGATGGCCCCGATCACCAGCCCCAGCCCCGTCGCGCCCAGGATGCCCAGCGCCAGCGCGAACTCGGGGTTCCAGCCCCAGACCTTGGCGGCATGGGCCGTGAAATAGGCCGCGCCCCCGAAGAAGGCCGCATGGCCGAAGGACAGCAGGCCCGTGTAGCCCAGAAGCAGGTTGAAGGCCGCCGCGAACAGCGCAAAGCACAGCATGGTCATCGCGAAGACGGGATAGACCACGAAGGGCGCCCCGATCAGCACCACCGCGCCGAGGGCCAGCAGCAGAAGCTGCACGCCCCGGCCCATGGTCGGGACCGAGCCCGGCTCGGAGGTCGGGATTTCGGATGTCCTGGCCATCTCAGGCTTCCTTTCCGAACAGGCCTGCGGGGCGCAGGATCAGCACGATCGCCATGATGACGAAGATCACGATGTTGGAGGCCTCGGGGTAGAAGACCTTGGTCAGCCCTTCGGCCACGCCCAGCAGGTAGCCCGTGACGATGGCGCCCATGATCGAGCCCATGCCGCCGACCACGACCACCGCGAAGACCACGATGATGATGTTCGAGCCCATCAGGGGCGAGACCTGGTAGATCGGCGCCGCCAGCACGCCCGCGATGGCGGCAAGCCCGGCCCCCAGCGCGTAGGTCAGCGTCAGAAGCATCGGCACGTTGATCCCGAAGCTCTGCACCAGGGTCGGGTTCTCGGTCGCCGCGCGCAGGGTTGCGCCCAGCCGCGTCTTCTCGATCAGCGCCCAGACCGCAAGGCAGACGATCAGCGAGGCGAGGATCACCCAGCCGCGGTAGATCGGCAGCACCATGAAGCCCAGGTTGACCGCCCCCGTCAGCGCCGCCGGGGCCGCGTAGGGCTGGCCCGAGGCGCCGAAATACCAGCGCATCGTGCCTTCCAGCGTCAGCGCCAGCCCGAAGGTGAACAGCAGGCCGTAAAGGTGGTCCAGCTGATACAGCCGCGACAGCATGGTGCGTTCGACCAGCGCCCCGAAGGCGCCCACCACCAGCGGCGCCAGGATCAGCGCGAACCAGTAGTTGATGCCCAGCCAGTTCAGCGCCAGCAGGGCCACGAAGGCCCCCAGCATGTATTGCGCGCCATGGGCGAAGTTGATGACGCGCAGAAGGCCGAAGATCACGGCCAGCCCCAGCGACAGCAGCGCGTAGAACGAGCCGTTGATCAGCCCGATGAGGATCTGGCCCATGAAGGCCTGGATCGGGATTCCGAAGATCATCGTCATCTCAGACTCCCAGCGTTTCGTGCAGCATGTCCATGCGGGCGTTCAGCTCGCCCACCGGGAATTCGTGGGTCATCACGCCGTGGTCCATGACATAGAAGCGGTCCGCGACGCGCGACGCGAAGCGGAAGTTCTGTTCCACCAGCACCACGGTCATGCCGCGGGCCTTCAGTTCGCGCAGCACCGCGCCGATGGCGTCGATGATGACGGGGGCCAGCCCCTCGGTCGGCTCGTCCAGCAGCAGGCAGCGCGCGCCGGTGCGCAGGATGCGCGCCATCGCCAGCATCTGCTGCTCGCCCCCCGACAGCTTGGTGCCGGGGCTGTTGCGGCGTTCCCTGAGGTTGGGGAACAGGCTGTAGATCTCGTCCAGCGTCATGCCGCCGGGCGCCACCACGGGGGGCAGCATCAGGTTCTCGTCCACCGACAGGGTGGCGAAGATGCCGCGTTCCTCGGGGACGAAGCCCAGGCCCGCCCGCGCGGTCCGGTGCAGCGGCATCGCCAGCACGTCCTGTCCCGCAAAGGTGATCTGGCCCGTCCGCTTGCGCACGATGCCCATGATCGAGCGCAGCGTCGTGGTCTTGCCCATGCCGTTGCGGCCCAGGATGCAGACCGTCTCGCCCTCGTTCACCTGCATGTTGACGCCATGCAGGACGTGGCTTTCGCCATACCAGGCGTTCAGCCCGGCCACGTTCAGAAGCGTGCTCATGCTTCGGTCCCCATGTAGGCGGTGCGCACGCGCGGATCGGCGGCGACGGTGGCGTAATCGCCCTCGGCCAGGATCTCGCCCCGCTGCAGCACGGTCACGTGGTGGCAGATGTCGGCCACGACCGAGAGGTTGTGTTCCACCATCAGCACCGCGCGGTGCCGGGCGACCTCGCGGATGATCTCGGCCACGGTATGCACGTCCTCGTGCCCCATCCCGGCCATCGGCTCATCGAGCAGCAGCACCTGCGGGTCGAGTGCGAGCGTCGTCGCGATCTCGAGCACCCGCTTGCGGCCATAGGAAAGGTCGGCGGCGCGCACGTCGCGCCAGGGCGTCAGCCCCAGTTCGTCGATCAGCACCTCGGCGCGTCCGTTCAGCACGTCCAGCGCCCCGAGCGAGCGCCAGAACTGCACATGCAGCTCGGCCGGGCGCTGCAGCGCCACGCGGACGTTTTCCAGCACCGTCAGGTGCGGGAAGACGGCCGAGATCTGGAAGGACCGCACCAGCCCCATGCGGGCGACCGCATCGGGCTTCATCTTCGTGATGTCGGTGCCCAGCAGCGTGATCTGGCCGCGCGTGGGCTGCAGGAACTTGGTCAGCAGGTTGAAGACGGTGGTCTTGCCGGCCCCGTTGGGGCCGATCAGCGCGTGGATGCGGGCGTGGTGGACATCCAGGTTCACGTTGTTGACCGCCGTGAAGCCCATGAAGTCCTTGCCGAGACCGCGGGCGGACAGCACCACCCGCGGCTCCTCGTCGTTGTGGACGTCGCTCATCCGGTTACCAGCGGGCAGCCCGCCTCGGCCGGCTTCATGTAGGCCTCGGCGCCGGGGATCGTGGCGCGGACGTTGTAATAGTCCCACTCGCCCTTGCTTTCCTCGGGGGTCTTCACCTGCATCAGGAAGACGTCGTTCATGAGCCGGCCGTTCGGCGCCACGGTCGCATTGCGGGCGAAGGCGTCGTTGATGGTCATGCTCTTGAGCTGCTTGGACACGGCGGCGGCATCGTCGCTGTTCGCGGCCTCGATCGCCTTGAGATAGGACAGCACCGCCGAATAGGTCCCCGCCTGGACCATGGTCGGCATCGCGCCGGTCCGTTCCTTGTAGCGGTTCCCGAAGTCGCGCGACTGGTCGTCGCGGTCCCAGTAGAAGGTCTCGGTCAGGTACAGCCCCTGGGCCGCCTGCAGCCCGAGGCCATGGACATCCGAGATCATCAGCAGCAGCCCGGCGAGGTTCTGGCCCGCCTGGGTCAGCCCGAACTCGGCCGCCTGCTTGATGGCGTTCTGGGTGTCGGTCCCGGCGCTGGCGAGGCCGACCACCTTGGACCCCGAGGCCTGGGCCTGCAGCAGGAAGGCCGAGAAGTCGGTGTTGTTCAGCGGATGGCGCACCGATCCCAGGATCTTGCCGCCGGCTGCCTCGACGGTCTTGGTGGTGTTTTCCTCCAGCGAATAGCCGAAGGCGTAGTCGGCGGTCAGGAAGAACCAGCTGTCGCCGCCCTCCGCCACGACGGCGCTGCCGGTGCCCACGGCCAGCGCATGGGTGTCATAGGCCCAGTGGAAGCTGTAGGGCGTGCAGGCCTTGCCGGTCAGTTCCGTCGTGCCGCCGCCGGTGACCATGGTGACCTTGTTGCGTTCGCCGGCCAGCGTCTGCACGGCCAGCGCCACCGACGAGGTGGTCAGGTCCATGATCGCGTCCACCTGCCCGGCGTCCAGCCATTCCCGGGCGATGGACGAGCCCACGTCCGCCTTGTTCTGGTGGTCGGCCGACACGATCTCGACCGGCATGCCCAGGATGGTGCCGCCGACCTCCTCGACCGCCATCTTCGCGGCCTCGACCGAGCCCAGTCCGCCCAGCGCCGAATAGGCGCCCGACTGGTCGTTCAGGATGCCGATCTTGATCTTGCCGTCCGAGATTTCCTGCGCCGAGGCCGCGCCAGCCAGCAGCGCCGCCGTGGCGGCGGTGATGTAAAGAAACTTCATGTAGTCCTCCCGATTTTGCCCGGGTTGTGGGCCCGGGGCAGCGCTTTCCTTGCGCCCGTTATGTCTCTCCGCGCCTCGGATGATTGCCGCAGTTCATGCCTGAAGCAAGACGTTAGCAGGAGGAGTCGCGCAAATGGCGGAGCCGGGCGCCCCGGCCCCGCCGGCCTTTCCTATCGGACCAGCGGACAGCCCGACTTCGCCGGGTCCAGATAGGCCTGATCGCCCGGAATCGTGGCCTTGATGTCGTAGTAATCCCACTCGCCCTTGCTTTCGGCGGGGGACTTCACCTGCATAAGGTAGACGTCCGAGATCATGCGCCCGTTCGGCCCGACCCGGCCGTTCTCGGCAAAGGCGTCGCTGACCGGCAGCTCGCGCATCTTGGCGGCGACGGCTTCCGTTTCGTCGGTGCCGGCTTCCTTGATGGCCTTGAGGTAATGCAGCACGCCCGAATAGGTGCCCGCCTGCACCATGTTGGGCATCCGCCCGGTGCGTTCCTTGAAGCGGTTGGCGAATTCGCGGCTGGCGTCGGTGCGGTCCCAGTAGAAGCTTTCGGTCAGCGTCAGCCCCTGGGCGGTTTCCAGCCCCAGCCCGTGCACCTCGGCCAGGGTGAACAGAAGCCCGGCCATGCGCTGGCCGCCCTGCACGATGCCGAACTCGGCCGCCTGCTTGATGGCGTTCTGGGTATCCAGCCCCGCATTCGCCAGCCCCACGACCTTGGCGCCCGAGCTTTGCGCCTGCAGCAGGAAGGACGAGAAGTCCGTCGCCGCCAGCGGATGGCGGACCGAGCCCAGCACCGTGCCGCCCTTTTCCTTGACGATGGCCGAGGTGTTTTCCTCCAGCGAATAGCCGAAGGCATAGTCGGCGGTCAGGAAGAACCAGCTGTCGCCTCCGTCCTCGACCAGCGCGCCGCCGGTGCCCACGGCCAGCGCGTGGGTGTCATAGGCCCAGTGGAAACCGTAGGGCGAGCAGGCCTTGCCCGTCAGGTCCGCGGTCGCCGCCCCCGTCACGAGGTCGATCTTCTTCTTTTCCGCGCTCAGCGCCTGCACCGCCAGCGCGACCGACGAGGTCGTCAGTTCCATGATCGCATCCACCTGTTCGGTGTCGTACCATTGGCGGGCGATGTTGCTGGCGATGTCGGCCTTGTTCTGGTGGTCGGCCGAGACGATCTCGACGGGCGCGTCCAGCACCGTGCCGCCGAAATCCTCGACCGCCATCTTCGCCGCCTCGACCGAGCCCATGCCGCCGAAATCGGCGTAAACGCCCGACTGGTCGTTCAGGATGCCGATCCTGACCTTGTTGTCCGAAACCTCGGCCCAGGCCGGCACGCCCAGCAGGGCCGCGACCGCGACCGATGCGAAAAACCTCGCCATGTTCTTTCTCCCTTGTCTGGGTGTCATGCGCGGTCCGTTCCGCGCAGCCCCGTTCCTCCGCCGCGCAGACTGGCCAAAGCGCGTTTCGCTGGCAAGCGCCCGCAAGCGGTCGGGGCAGGATTCCCGTTGCAAGTTTAAACGCTTGGAAACAGACAGCCCAAAGGTTGCGGGAACCGGATGGCGCGCGTGGCGCTATATCCCTCAGCCGCCCCCGCCATGGGGCACCAGCTTTGCGCCCGCGCACCGGCCGGGGCGCCACAGGAAAAGAAGGGGACCTTTGATGGTCAGGAGGATGATTTCGGCGGCCCTTGCCGCGACGCTGCTGTCCGCGCCCGTGCAGGCGCAGGACGTGGGCGAGATCGTGGGCGGGATCGCCCGCCAGTACCTGGAGCAGGAACAGGACCGCGCCGCCTTCTCGCAGGCGCAGCAGACGAACACGCTGTCGGCCTATCAGTCCTATCTGCGCCAGTTCCCGAAAGGCGCCTATGCCGAACAGGCGCGCGAACGCGTGCGGCGGCTGGGCGGGACCGTTTCCACGCCGAACACCCAGGCGGGCGCGGCTTCGCTGACGGCCGACCAGCGCGTCGCCGTGCAGCGCCGGCTGAACGCGCTGGGCTACAGCACCAACGGGCTTGACGGGAACTTCGGCCCCGGCACCCGCCGCGCCATCTCGCTGTGGCAGCGCGACCGCAACTATCCCCAGACCGGGGCCCTGACGCGTGCGCAGGCGACCGAGATCCTGCAGGGCCGCGCGCCCGCGGCAGGCGGTTCCTCGTCGAACGCGGGCGCAGGCTCGGGAGGAAGCGCCGCGCAGGCCGAGGCGGTGCTGAACCTCAGCCGGGAGCAGCGCCGGGCCGTGCAGGCCGGGCTGACGCGGCGCGGCTTCGACACGCGGGGCGTCGATGGCAGCTTCGGACGCGGCACCCGCAATGCGATCGCCGCCTGGCAGCAGGCCAATGACCTGACGGCCACCGGCTACCTGACCGCCAACCAGTTCGAGCGCCTGACCTCGCGCTGACCTTCTGGAAGCGAAGGGCCGCCCGAAGGGGCGGCCCTGTCCGTTTCAGCCTGCCAGATCGCCCGACAGCAGGTAGGGGGGCAGGTTCTGGAACGACACCGGCCGCAGGAAGCGCCGGATGGACAGCGTGCCTACGCTGGTCGCGCCGAAGTTGGTCGAGGCGGGGTAGGGCCCGCCATGGACCATCGCGTCCGCGACCTCGACCCCGGTCGGGAAGCCGTTGGCCAGCACGCGGCCCGCCTTCTGCGCGAGGATCGGCAGCAGGCGACGGGCAAGGTCCGCATCGCCCGGATCGGTTTGCAGCGTCGCGGTCAGCTGGCCGGGAAAGCCGCGGGCGATCCGCTCCATGTCCGCGGGCGAGCTTGCGCGCACCACCAGCCCGAGAGGGCCGAAGACCTCCTCGGCCAGGTCGTCCTCGCCCAGGAAGGCGTCGGCGGTGGTCTCGTAAAGGTTGGGCGAGGCGTTCCGCTCGGCGCTGTCGGTGGTCAGGACGGGCTTCACCGCATTGGACTTGCCCATCCGGTCCACGCCCTGCCGATAGGCCTGGGCGATGCCGTCGGTCAGCATGGTCTGGGGGGAGACCTGTTCCAGCGCGGCCTTGGCGGCGGCGACCAGCCGGTCGGCGTCGGGTCCGTCCATCACAACGGCGATGCCGGGATTGGTGCAGAACTGGCCCGCGCCCATGGTCAGCGACCCGGCCCAGCCCTTGCCGATCTCCTCGCCACGCGCGGCGGCTGCATGAGGCAGCACGAACATCGGGTTCACGGACCCCAGTTCCCCGAAGAAGGGAATCGGCTCGGGACGCTGGGCGCAAAGGTCGAACAGCGCCCGGCCCCCCTGCAGCGAGCCGGTGAAGCCCACGGCCTTGATGCGCGGATCGGTCACCAGCGCCTCGCCGACCTTGCGGTTGCCGCCCTGGATCAGGCTGAAGACGCCCTTGGGCATCCCGGTCTTCTCGATGGCGGCAAGGATCGCCTCGGCGACGATCTCGCCGGTGCCGGGATGGGCGGAATGGCCCTTGACCACGACCGGGCAGCCCGCCGCCAGCGCGGCGGCGGTGTCGCCGCCGGCGGTCGAGAAGGCCAGCGGGAAGTTCGAGGCGCCGAAGACCGCGACCGGGCCGATGGGCATCTGGATCATCCGCAGTTCGGGGCGCGGGGCCGGCGCGCGGTCGGGCAGCGCCGCGTCGAGGCGGCGGTCGAGATAGTCGCCCTTGCGGATGTGGTCCGCAAACAGCCGCAACTGGCCGGTGGTCCGCCCGCGCTCGCCCCCAAGCCGCGCCTCGGGCAGGCCGGATTCCTGGGTGCCGATTTCCGTGATCGCCTCGGCGCGGGCCTCGATCTCGTCGGCGATGGCTTCGAGGAAGCGGGCGCGTTCCTCGCGCGTGGTGGCGGCATAGGCGTCGAAGGCCCCGGCCGCCGCCGCGCAGGCGCGGGCGACGAGTTCCGGCGTGCCGACCGCGAAGTCATGCGCGGGGCCATGGGCGGGGCTCGACTTGAAGGTCGCCTCGCCGGCGACCCACTCGCCTCCGATCAGATGCTTTCCATGAGGGGTGAAGCCTGACATCCGGTGATCCTTTCGCTTGTGCCGCCAGCAGATGCAGGCGCGCCGGGGCGCCGCGTCTGGCCCATGCAGGGACACATCCCCCCCTTGGGCCCCGGTTGCAAGGGCGGGGAAGGGGTTTTTGGGCCCGGGCCTCGCGGCCCGCGCCTAGATCCCGCGCATCAGGCTCGGCACCTCGCCGGGCAGTTCGCGCGCAAGAAAGCCCATCATCCCCAGCCGCTCGGCCAGCCGCCGCCCGGCCTCTCCGTGCAGCCAGACCCCCCAGCAGGTCGCCTCCCAGGCGGGCATCCCGCGCGCGCAGAGGCCCGCGATGATGCCCGTCAGCACGTCCCCCGAGCCGCCCGTCGCCAGCCCCACGCCGCCGCCGCCATAAACGATGATCTCGCCGTCGGGACTGGCGATCACGGTGGTCGCGCCCTTGATCAGCACGACCGCGCGCAGCCGCCGGGCCTGTTCCAGCACCACGGCCTCGCGGTCGGCCTCGATCTCGGCGGCGGGAAGGCCGGTCAGCAGGGCCATCTCGCCCACATGGGGCGTCAGGATCGCGCCGCCGGGCAGGGCGGCGATGGCGTCCTGGCGGTCGATCCCGGCGCAGACGGCGGCCGCGTCGATGATGACGGGCGCGCTGCCTGCATGGGGCAGCAGGCTGTCGAGGATCACGCCGCCTGCCTCGGTGGTCCCCACGGCGGGGCCCAGCGCCAGGCAATCGCAGGGGGCGAGCTTGTCCGCGACGGGGCTGCAATCGGCGATTTCTCCGTCCGGGCCGGTGGGCAGGCCGAAGATCCCCGACTCGGGCATGGCCATGCCGGTCGGGATCGCCAGCGGCTCGGGCAGGGCGATCTGCACCTTGCCCGCGCCTGCCCGGAAGGCCGCGGTCGCGGTCAGCGTCAGCCCGCCCGGCACCAGGGTCGAGCCGCCGACAAGCATCAGCCGGCCGCGGCTGTTCTTGTCGGTGTCCTCGGGGTGGACCGGCAGCGGATGGCGCCGCAGCCAGACCGAGTCCAGAACCTGGGCGCCGCTCATCCCCGGTTCCCCACGATCGCGTCGGGCTCGCGGGTGACGGGGGTGGCCTCGGCCTCCATGGGCGCGGTGACGTTGTAGCGGATCAGTTGCAGCCCGCCGTCCGTGCCCTCGGCGCCCGGCTCCCAGCGGTATTCGGTGATCGAGCAGTTGGCGACATCCCCTTCGCGGTCGATGGCCAGGATCTCCTGCTCGGTCAGCCCCTCGATGAGGTAGCGCAGGCAAAGGACGACGACCTGGTGGGCCACGATCATCACCCGGCAGCCGCCGTGATGCAGCCCGACCGTGTCCATCAGCGCGCGCAGGCGGAAGATCACGTCGCACCAGCTCTCGCCCCCCGGCGGGCGGTGGTAGAACTTGCCCAGTGATGCGCGCAGTTCCGCCTGCTGGGGATGCTCGGCGCGGATGCCGAGGCCGGTCAGGCCGTCGAGGATGCCGAATTCCTTTTCCCGCAGCCGCTCGTCCAGGTGGATGCGGGTATCGGCGGGGCAGCCCCCGGCCTCGCGGAACAGCCGCGCCGTTTCCATCGCCCGGAGATAGGGCGAGGCGAGGACGACGTTCGGCCGCCCGTCCTCGGCCCCCGAGGCGAACCAGCGGCCCAGGGCGCGCGCCTGCTGTTCGCCCAGCGGCGACAGCGGCACGTCCACGTCCCGGCCGGTCAGGTCGATCCGGGGCAGGCCCTGCTGATAGGCGAAGTCGCGCGCCACGTTGCCCGCGCTTTCGCCATGCCGCACGATCCACAGCCGCTCGGGCCATCTTGGCGTCATCATCGTCCCCCGCATTCGTCTGACGGACAACACGGACGGGGGGGGCCGGGTTGCGCCATCGTGATGCTTGCGTCGCGGGGCAGGATGGCGCACCAACGATGCAGAGCCGGACGAACCGGCCAGTCTTCCCATGCGCTTGCCCGCGGCCGAACGACGAGGACCGGCGCCAGAACCGACAGGAACAGGACCATGACGCTTTCGTTTTCCGCCCGCGCGCTGCTGCTGGCATCCGCCCTCGCGCTTGCCCCGGCGGCTTACGCCGAGACCCCCGCCCACACGCTGGTGGTCGCCGCGCAGATCGACGACATCATCAGCCTCGACCCCGCGCAGAGCTTCGAGTTCTCGGGCAACGACGTCACCCAGAACCTGTATGACCGCCTGGTCGATTTCGACGCGCTGGACCTGTCCAAGGGCTATCAGCCCAGCCTTGCCGAAAGCTGGCAGATGAGCAGTGACGGGCTGACCCTGACCCTGACCATGCGCGAAGGCGTGACCTTCCAGTCGGGCAACCCCGTCCGCGCCGAAGACGCCGCCTGGTCGCTGCAGCGCATGGTCAAGCTGAACAAGACCCCGGCCTTCATCCTGACCCAGTTCGGCTTCACGCCCGAAAACGTGGACCAGATGATCACGGCCGAGGGGCGGACGCTGACCCTGCGGCTGGACAAGCCCTATGCGCAGTCCTTCGTGCTGAACTGCCTCGCTGCCAGCAACGCCGCCGTGATCGACAAGGAAACGGTGATGGCCAACGCCCAGGGCGACGACCTGGGCAATGCCTGGCTGTCCACCAACGGCGCGGGCTCGGGGCCCTACAGCCTGGCCGCCTGGCGCCCGAACGAGGTCGTCCAGCTTGTCGCCAACGACGGCTACTGGGGCGGCGCGCCCGCGATGAAGCGGGTGATCGTGCGCAACGTGCAGGAATCCAGCGCCCAGCGCCTGCAGCTGGAAGCGGGCGACATCGACGTGGCGCGCAACCTGACGCCCACCGACGTCGACGCGCTGGCGGGCAACCCTGCCATCAAGTTCAGCGAGGAGCTGAAGGGCCGCATCCTCTACATGGGGCTGAACCAGAAGGACCCGCTGCTGTCCCAGCCCCCGGTGATCGAGGCCATGAAATACCTGGTCGATTACGCCGGGATGGAGGCCTCGTTCCTCAAGGGCCAGTGGAAGACGCACCAGGCCTTCCTGCCCGAAGGCTACCTCGGCGCGCTGGAAGAGGACCCCTGGACCTATGACGTGGAAAAGGCCCGCAAGATCCTGACCGACGCGGGCATCACGAGCGGCACGGTCACGACAAAGGTGCGCGATATCCGCGAATACCTGGACGTGGCGCAGTCCCTGCAGAACGCCATGGCCCAGGTCGGCCTGACGCTGGAGATCGAGCAGATGACCGGCGCGCAGGTGCTGGACGCCTATCGCGCCCGCGAGGTGCCGATCTTCCTGGGCGAATGGGGCCCGGATTACGCCGACCCCCAGACCAACGCGGGGACCTTCGCCTACAACCCCGACAACTCGGACGAGGCCGGGCTGACCGGCCTTCTGGCCTGGCGCAACGCCTATGCGGTGCCCGCCGACATGAACGCCGCCGTCGACGCCGCGACCGTCGAGCAGGATACCGAGAAGCGCCGCCAGATGTATGTGGACCTGCAGAAGCGCTATCAGGCCGAGGCGCCAATCATCCCGCTGTTCCAGCGCGTGGCACGGGACGGGATGCAGGCCAACGTCCAGAACTGGTCCACCGGCGGCTCGGTGATCAGCGCGCCCTACAAGCAGGTCACCAAGGGCGAGTGAGCGGGTGAGCCTGGAAACCGCCCAAGTGCCGGGGCCGCAGTCCCGTTCCCGCAGCCCCGCCTGGCGGCGGCTGCGCGGCGTGGGCGGCGTGCTTTTATCGCTGGTCCTGACGATGCTGGGGCTGCTGCTGGTGACCTTCATCATCGGGCGGGTCATGCCGATCGACCCGGTGCTGAAGGTCGTGGGCGAGCGCGCCACGCAGGCCCAGTACGACGCCGCGCGTCAGGCGATGGGCCTCGACCAGCCCCTCGTGATCCAGTTCCTGCGCTATATCGGGGACGTGCTGCAGGGCGACTTCGGGCGCTCGATCTCAACCGGGCATCCGGTGGCCGAGGACTTGCGCCGCGTCTTTCCCGCCACGCTGGAACTGGCCAGCCTCGGGACGCTGATCGGCGTCGTGATCGGCGTGCCGCTGGGCGTGGTCGCCGCCGCGAACCGCGGGCGCTGGATCGACCAGGTGGCGCGCGTGGTGGCGCTAGTCGGCTATTCGGTGCCGATCTTCTGGCTGGGGCTGATGGGCCTGCTGGTCTTCTACGGCATCCTCGGCTGGGTCGGCGGGCCGGGACGGCAGGGCATCCTGTTCGACGGCATGGTCGAGACGCGCACGGGCCTGATGCTGCTGGACACGGCGCTGGCGGGCGACTGGCCCGCCTTCCGCGACGCCTTCAGCCACATCATCCTGCCCGCAAGCCTGCTGGGCTATTTCAGCCTCGCCTACATCAGCCGCATGACGCGCAGCTTCATGCTGGAACAGCTGTCGGCGGAATACATCACCACCGCGCGGGTCAAGGGCCTGCCGGAATGGCGCGTCGTCTGGGGCCATGCCTTCCGCAACATCGCCATTCCCCTGATCACCGTCATCGCGCTGAGCTTCGGCTCGCTTCTGGAAGGCTCCGTCCTGACCGAGATCATCTTCAGCTGGCCCGGCATCGGCAGCTACATCACCAAGGCGCTGCTGGCGGGCGACATGAACGCGGTCCTGGGCGGCACGGTCGTTGTCGGCACCTGCTTCGTGGTGCTGAACCTTCTGTCCGACATCCTTTACCGCGTCCTCGACCCGAGGTCGAAATGAGCGACGTTTCCCTGCGCGACTGGCTTCTGACGGATGCGCCCCAGACCCGGCGGCAGGCGCGGCTGGGGGCCTTCTACCAGGGGTGGCTGGTGTTCCGGTCGAACCACCTGGCCCTGCTGGGGCTGGTGATCCTGGTCCTGCTGGTGGGGACCGCGATCTTCGCCCCGTGGATCGCGCCGCAAAGCCCCTTTGCGCAGGACCTGGCCGACCGGCTGCAACCGCCATCCGCCGAGCATTGGCTGGGCACCGACGCGCTGGGCCGGGACATCCTGTCGCGGCTGATCTGGGGCTCGCGCATCACGCTGTTCATCGTGGGCACGGTCGCGCTGATCTCGCCCCTGATCGGGCTGCTGATCGGGACGGTCGCGGGCTTCGCGGGCGGCTGGGTGGACCAGGTGCTGATGCGGATCACCGACATCTTCCTGGCCTTCCCCAAGCTGATCCTCGCGCTGGCCTTCGTGGCCGCGCTGGGCCCCAGCGTGACCAACGCCGTCCTTGCGCTGGCCCTGACCGGCTGGCCCCCATACGCGCGGCTTGCGCGGGCCGAGACGCTGACCATCCGCAACGCCGATTTCATCGCGGCGGCGCGGATGCAGGGCGCCTCGGCGCCGCGGCTGCTGATCCTGCACATCTGGCCCTTGTGCCTCAGCTCGCTGATCGTTCGGGTGGCGCTGGACATGGCGGGGATCATCCTGTCGGCGGCGGGGCTTGGCTTCCTTGGCCTTGGCGCGCAGCCGCCGGCGCCGGAATGGGGGGCCATGATCTCGGACGGGCGGACCTACATCCTCGACCACTGGTGGGTGGCGGCGATGCCGGGGATCGCCATCTTCCTCGTCAGCCTCGCCTTCAACTTCCTGGGCGACGGCTTGCGCGACGTGCTGGATCCCAAGGGGGCGGGGGAATGAGCGCGCTTCTGTCCGTCCGCGACCTGCGCGTGAGCTTCCCCTCGCGGCAGGGGATGTTCGAGGCCGTGCGCGGCGTGTCCTTCGACCTTGGCCGCGAAAGGCTGGGCGTGGTGGGCGAAAGCGGCTCGGGCAAGTCCATGACCGGCCGCGCGATCCTGGGCCTTGTCCGGCCGCCGGGGCAGGTGGCGGCGCAGGCGCTGACCCTGGGCGGGCAGGACATCCTGAACCTGCCGGAACGCGAGCGCCGGCGCATCAGGGGCCGCCGCATCGCCATGGTCATGCAGGACCCCAAGTTCAGCCTGAATCCCGTCATGCGCGTGGGCGACCAGATCGTCGAGGCCTACCGCCTGCACAGCGGCGCGGGCCGCGCCGCCGCGCGCCTGAAGGCGCTGGAGATGCTGGAAGCCGTCCGCATCCGCGATCCCGAGCGGGTCTTCCAGTCCTATCCGCACGAGGTCTCGGGCGGCATGGGCCAGCGCATCATGATCGCCATGATGCTGGCCGCCGGCCCCGAGATCCTGATCGCGGACGAGCCGACCTCGGCGCTGGACGTGTCGGTGCGGGCCGAGGTGCTGCGGATCATGGACGACCTGGTGCGCGACCGGGGCATGGGGCTGATCTTCATCAGCCACGACCTGAATCTTGTGGCGCAGTTCTGCGACCGGGTGCTGATCATGTATGCGGGCCGCATCGTGGAAACGCTGGCCGCCCGCGACCTGCATTCGGCGCGCCATCCCTATACGCAGGGCCTGCTGAACAGCCTGCCGCGGCTGGACGCGCCCGTGGACCGCCTGCCCGTGCTGGAACGGGCCGAGGCCTGGCGCGACGGTCCGCTGGTCGATGCCTCGATGACCGAGGCCCTGCCCGGGGGCCTGCGATGACCGCGCCCATCCTGTCGGTCGCGGACCTGCGCGTCTGGTTCGGCCATCCGCCCGACCGGGTGGACGCCGTGCGCGGCGTGGACCTTGGGGTGAGCCGCGGCGAAAGCTTCGGGCTGGTGGGCGAATCCGGGTCGGGCAAGTCCACGGTCCTGCGGGCCATCGCGGGCCTTTCCCCCGACTGGTCGGGCCGGATCGAGGTCGCGGGCGAATCCCTGTCGGGCGCCCGCCGCAGCGCGGCCTTCCACCGCCGCGTGCAGATGGTCTTCCAGGACCCCTATGCCAGCCTGCACCCCCGCCACACGGTGGACCGCGTGCTGGCCGAGACGCTGACCCTGCAGGGGATGGACGACATCGACCGCCGGATCGTGCGGCTGCTGGACGACGTGGGGCTGGGGCGCGGCTTCCGCTTCCGCTATCCCCACCAGCTGTCGGGCGGCCAGCGCCAGCGCGTCGCCATCGCCCGGGCCTTGGCCGGGGAACCCGAGCTTCTGCTGCTGGACGAGCCGACCTCGGCGCTGGACGTGTCGGTGCAGGCGGAAATCCTGAACCTGCTGACCGACCTGCGGGCGGATCGCGGGCTGACCTACCTGATGGTCAGCCACGACCTTGCGGTGATCGGCCATCTCTGCCAGCGGCTGGCGGTGATGCAGGCGGGCGGGATCGTGGACCGGCTGGACGTGGCCGACCTGCGGGCGGGCCGGTCAGGCAGCGACTATACCCGCCACCTGATCGCGGCCTCGCAGTACCAGCGGGCCTGAGCCTCAGTCGCCCCGGCGCAGCGCGGGCAGGCCCACGCCCGTCGCGTCGAAACCCCCGTCCACGGCCAGGGTCTGGCCGGTGACGAAGCTCGCGTTGTCCGAGCACAGGAAGACGATGCCTTCGGCGATCTCGCGCGCCTCGCCATAGCGGTTCAGCGGGATCGCGTCGTAATAGGCGGCGATGATCTCGGGCGCGTGGACGGCCATCGCCAGCTTGGTGCGGACGGGGCCGGGGGCGATGCAGTTCACGCGGATGCCCAACTCGCCCAGTTCGGCGGCATATTGCTTGGTCAGGTGGATGACGGCGGCCTTCGAGGTGCCATAGGCCACCCGCAGCGTGGAGGCCCGCAGCCCCGAGATCGAGGCGATGTTGACGATGGCGCCCTTGGTTTCGGCCAGCGCGGGCGTCAGCGCCTGGGTGCACAGGAATACGCCGTCGAGGTTCGTGGCCATCACCTCGCGCCACTGCGCGAAGCTGACGGACGGCGCGCGCGAGAACAGCGCCACGCCGGCGTTGTTCACCAGCGCGTCGATGCGGCCGAAGCGGGCCAGCGCCTGGTCTCGCATCTGCTCGACCTGCTCGGGGATGGACACGTCGGCCACGATGGGATGGACGCCCTGCAGCGTGCCCGAGGCGGTGGCCAGCTCGTCCCCGTCGCGGTCCACCATGGCGACCTGCCAGCCGCGTTCCAGGAAGATCTCGGTGGCGGCAAGGCCGATCCCGCGCGCGGCGCCGGTGACGAGGGCAACTTTGGTGGTCATGGTCAGTCCTTGGGTGGTTCGATCAGGATTTCCAGCGTCACGCCCACGGGGTTCGCCCCGCGCGCCAGCACGCCGTGAGAGATGGTGCCGTCGATGTCCACGACGTCGATCGGCAGATGGGCGCGGCCGCCCTCGACCCGCGCGCCCGCGAAGCGCAGTTCGGTGGCAAGGCAATCGACGCGGGTGCCGTCCTGAAACAGGATATGGTCGATGCTGCCGAGGCCGTGGATGCGGGCATCGCTCCACCCTGCACCGGCACAAAGGGCCTCGACGGCGGTCACGACATCCTCGCCCGGCGCGATGCGGGCCAGAAGGCCATGGGCGCCGGACTGGCCGCCCGAAATCTGGAACAGGGTGAAGTTCGTCTCGGCATCCGGGCGCGAGTCGAACCAGGCGTCCCGCGCGCCGATGCCGGTCACGGGCGCATCCTGCGCGACAACGCTGTCCAGCGGCAGCAGGTGACCCATGGTCTTGCTTTCGCCCGTGCCCCAGATCCCGTGGCAATGCAGGAAAGCCGCGCTCTCGCGCTGGCCGACGCTGGCGGTGGCACTCTCGATCCGCACCGGGCCTTCGGGGGCGAAGGTGTCCGAATACCATGCCGCGTGCGAGGCGTCACGGGAAAGCGCCGGCAGGACATAGCGCATGGGATCGCAGGTCACGCCGTCCAGGAAGACCACGCCCCCCGGACAGCCCGCCTCGGCGAAGAGCCGCGCGACCCCCGCCATCACCGTCTCGCCCGCGAGGAGGGTGCCCGCGACCGGCACCAGCCGCGTCCGCGCCGCCTGCACCCGCCGGGCCGCACGCGGGCCGGGGTGGACCATGCGGGCCTTCCGCCCGGAAGGCTCCGTGTCCGTCCGGGCCCCGGCTGCGTCCGGGGTCATGCCTGCGCGTCCCCGGCCAAGCCCTGCCGTTCCAACTCCTCGCGGATCATCTTCTTGGTGATCTTGCCATAAGCCGACTTCGGCAGGGCGTCCCACATCACGAAGCGGCGCGGCAGCTTGTAGCGCGACAGCTTGCCGTCCAGATGCGCGGCCAGGTCCTCGGGCGTGACCGCCGCGCCCTCGCGCGGGACGCAGACGGCCCAGCCGACCTCGCCCCACAGGGGATCGGGCATCCCCAGCACGGCGACCTCGCTGATGGCGGGATGGGTCAGGATCTTCTCCTCGACCTCGCGCGGATAGACGTTCGAGCCGCCCGAGATGAACATGTCGGACTTGCGCCCGGTGATGTAGAAGAAGCCGCGCGCGTCCATGTGGCCGAGGTCGCCGGTGCGGAACCAGCCGTTGCGGAAAGATTCGGCATTGGCCTTGGGGTTGTTCCAGTAGCCCGCGAAGACGGCGGGGCCGGTCACGCAAAGCTCGCCCGTCTCGCCCGGCGCGACCTCAACGCCGCTGTCGTCCTGCACCTGCACCTCAAGCCCCGTGCGGGCAAAGCCGCAGGTGCCGGTCAGGCCGTCATCCGTGGCGCTGTGCAGATACGTGGGCAGGACGGTGATCGCGCCCGTGACCTCGCCCAAGCCGAAATACTGGACCAGCACCGGGCCCAGCACCTCCAGCGCGCGCTTCTGGTCCTCGCGGTACATGGGCGCGCCGGCGTAGATGACATAGCGCAGCGAGGACAGGTCGGCCGTGGCCGCCGCGGGATGCTCGACGATCAGCTTGAGGATCGTGGGGACGGTGAAGATGGTGGACACGCGCCATTCCGCGATAAGGGCGCAGACGGTGTCCACGTCGAACCTTTCGGACGGCATCAGCACGGTCTTCACCCCGCGCGCGACCTGCGTCAGCTGGTGGACGCCCGCGCCATGCGACAAGGGCGCCACGACCAGCGAGGCGTCGGCGGGCGTCAGCCCCGGCATCAGGTCGGCGAGATGGTTCGTCACCACGAAGGCCATCTGCCCATGGGTCAGAACGGATGCCTTGGGCCGCCCCGTGGTGCCCGAGGTGAAGAAGAACCAGCAGGGATCGTCGCGGTCCACCACCGCCACCCGGGGGCGCTGGCCCATGTAGTCCTCGGTCAGCGCTTCCAGCGAGGTGCCGAAGGCACCGCCGCCGATGGAAAGCGTGAAGCCCAGATCGCCGCAGGCCGCGGCGTGGTCGGGGAAGGCCGCGTTGCAGACAAGCCCCACCGCGCCCGAGGCCTGCACCTGATAGGCCACTTCCTCGGGCGTCTGGCGGAAGTTCGCGGGCACCCAGACCCCGCCCGCGCGCCAGACGGCGAACATGGCCTGCATCATCTCGGGGCAGTTCTGCGACTGGCACAGCACCCTGTCGCCCTTCTTCAGCCCCAGCCGGTCCTGAAGCGCGACTGCCAGCGCATCGGTGCGGGCCTCGAACTCGGCCCAGGTCCAGCGGCGCTCGCCCATGACCAGCGCAACCTGATCGGGCAGGCGGCGGGCGGACTGGGTGAGGAAGGTGGCGAGGTTCATCACCCGCGTGGACACCGGCAGGGCCGCCGCCGCGACCCCCGCGGCGGGCAGGGTCGCGTCGTTCATTTCACCCTCTCGAGGATCGAGCAGTAGTTGGCGACCGCCGCGCCGCCCATGTTGAAGACACCGGCCAGTTTCGCGCCCGGCACCTGCATCTCGCCCGCTTCCTCTGCCAGTTGCAGGCAGGCCATGACGTGCTGGGAAACGCCCGTGGCCCCGATCGGATGACCGCGCGACTTGAGCCCGCCCGAGGGGTTCACCGGCAGCGCGCCGCCCATCCGCGTGGTGCCGTCGCGCACGACCTTCCAGCCCTCGCCGGGCGCGGCAAGGCCCATCGCCTCGTATTCGATCATCTCGGCGATGGTGAAGCAGTCGTGCGTTTCCACCAGATCGAGGTCCATGATCCCGACGCCCGCCTGGTCCAGCGCCTGCGCCCAGGCGCGATGCGCGCCGGCGAAGGCGATGGGGTCGCGGCGTGACAGGGCCAGCACGTCGCCCGCCTGCGCCCGGGCGCGGAAGCGGATGGCGCGGGACAGGCTTTCCGCCGTCTCGGCATCCGCCAGCACGATGGCCGCCGCCCCGTCCGAGATCAGCGAACAGTCGGTGCGCCTGAGCGGCCCCGCCACGCGCGGGTTCTTGTCGGACGGCGTGTTGCAGAACTCGACCCCGAAGTCCTTCTGCATGTGGGCGTAAGGGTTGCGGGTGCCGTTCTCGTGGTTCTTGGCGGCGATCATCGCCAGTTCCTCGGACCGGTCGCCGTGGCGCTGGAAATAGGTGTTGGCGATCTGGCCGAAGACGCCCGCGAAGCCGCCCTCGACGTCCGCCTCCTCGGGGACGTAGCTGGCGGCCAGCAGGATGTCGCCCACTTCGGCCACCGGGGTCGCCGTCATCTTCTCGGCCCCGATCACCAGCGCGACGCGGCCCCGCCCCGAGGCGATGAAGTCGGCGGCGGCGTAAAGCGCTGCCGAGCCGGTGGCGCAGGCGTTTTCCGTCCGCATGAAGGGCACGCCCGCCAGTTCCGGCGTCCCCATCGCCACCAGCGCGCCCTGGAAGTCCTGGCGCGAGAAGCCGTTGTTCCAGACGCCGACGAAGATGCCGTCCAGTTGATCTGCCGTCACGCCGGCATGGGCCAGCGCCGGGCCCGCGACCTCGGCCATCAGGGCGGTGGTGTCGGGGGCCTCGGACTTGCCGAAGCGGGTGTGGGCCCAGCCCACGATCAGCGGCTCGGTCATGGCTTATCCTTTCGCGGTGCGAAGCGTCGGTTGCGGCGCAGGGCTTGCGCCGGGGGTGAGGGGGCGCGCCAGCCGCGCCCCGATCAGCGCGGCCTCGGCCTGCATCATGCGGACCAGCTCGGCCTGGCGCAGGGGACCCATGCGGGCCTCGACGGCGGCGACGGTCAGGGCGGCGGCGGGGCGGCCGTCCGGCCAGAGCACCGGGACCGCCACGCCCCAGCTTCCCGGCACGACCCGGCCGGGGTTCAGCGCCCAGCCCCGTTCCCGCGCCAGCGCCACGTCGGCGGGCAGGTGCGCCGCGGCCTCGCCCATCCGGGCGGCGGTGGCGGGGGCGATGCGCTCAAGCGTGGCGGCGGCCTCGTCGGGCGGCAGGGCGGCCAGCAGGGCGATGCCGCCCGCGCCGACGCCCGCCGGGTTGCGGTCGCCCGCCAGCAGGGCATGGGTGCGGATCGGATAGGCGCCTTCCTCGCGCATCAGGCAGACGACCTCGTCGCCTTGCGGCACCAGCAGGAAGGCGCTGTCGCCGCTGTCCCGCGCCAGCCGCGCCACGCAATCGGCGGCCTGTTCGGCCATGTCGTGCCGCCGCCCGGCGCGCAGTCCCAGAAGAAAGGCCCCCGCGCCCAGGTGATAGGCGCGCGTGCCCGCGTCCTGTTCGACCAGATGCGCCCCCATCAGCGAGATCAGCAGCCGCCGGGCCGTGGGCTTGGCCACCCCCGCCGCCTGCGCCAGCGCCGACAGGGGCGCGCCCTCGGGCGGGGCGCGCCCCACCGCGGCCAGCAGCGCAAGCGCCCGGTCCACGGCCTGCGCCCCGCCCGCAAGGGCAGGGGATGCCGCGGAAAGGGGCGCCTGCGTCCCCATGTCAGGCCAGTGCCCGGCCGACCGAGCGTTCAAGGATCGCCCAGGCCTCGTCGCCGAACTTGCCCTTCCATTCGGCATAGAAGCCCGCTTCGCGCAGCTTCTGCTCGAAGGGCGCCGGATCGACCTCGTTGAAGGTCATGCCCGCCGCCTCGAGCTCGCCGCGCAGGGACTTGTTCAGCGCCATGACGTCCTGGCGCTGCGCCATGCCCGACTCGTTGAAGTTCTTCGAGACGATCTGCTGCAGGTCCTCGGGCAGCGCGGACCAGGCGCGGCGGTTGCCCAGCATCCAGAAGCCGTCCCACATGTGGTTGGTCAGCGAGCAGTATTTCTGCACCTCGGCCATCTTCGAGGTCGAGATGATGGCCAGCGGGTTTTCCTGCCCGTCCACGATGCCCGTCTGCAGCGCCGAATAGGTTTCGGCGAAGTTGATCGAGGTCGGCGCCGCGCCGAAGGCCGTGAACATCGAGGTCCACAAGGGGGACACGGGCACGCGGATCTTCATGCCCTCGAAATCGGCGGGCGTGGTGATCGGCCCGCGCGACGAGGTGGTCTGGCGGAAGCCGTTGTCCCAGATCTTTTCCTGCACGATCAGGCCGCCCGCCTCGATCTGCGACCGGGCATAGGCGCCAAGCTCTCCGTCCATGGCGGACCAGACAGCGTCATAGTCCGGGAAGGCGAAGCCCACGCCGTTGACGGCCGCGTTCGGGATCAGGGTGGACAGGATCAGGGGCGACAGCAGGAAGAACTCGACCCCGCCCGAGCGCAGCTGGCCCAGCACGTCCGTGTCCGCGCCCAGCTGGTTCGAGGGGAACACCTGGATGTCCACGCGCCCGTCCGATTCCTCGAGGATCTTCGCCACGGCCTCGGCCGCGCGGATGTTGGTCGGGTGGGTCATCGGCTGGTTGTTGGCCAGCTTGTAGGTGAACTCGGCCGCGCGGGCGGCGCCGGGCCGGATGAAGGGCGCGGCAAGGCCGAGGGCGGCAGCCCCCATCAGCAGGGTGCGGCGGTTGGTTTTCACGGGTTCTCTCCTCCCAGAGATCAGCTTCAGATGAAGGCGGTGGAAATGGCGGGCACGGCGGCGATCACGCCAAGGCCCACCAGCAGCGCGACGAGGTAGGGCCAGATCCGGCCCATGACGGCGTCGGGCGAGACATTGGCGATCTTGCAGGCGATGTAGAAGCCGATGCCGATGGGCGGCGCCATCAGCCCGATGTTCATCGCGGTCACGATCACCATGGAATAATGGATGTCGTTCAGTCCCAGCGCCCGGGCCAGCGGGAACATGATCGGCGCCAGCAGGACGATGGCGGGCAGCCCTTCCAGCACGCAGCCGAGAACCAGGAAAATGGCGACCGAGGCCAGCATGAAGATCGCCGCGCCCCCCGGCAGGGCGGTCATGGTCGCGGTCAGGTCGCGGGCGAAGCCCGATTGCGTCAGCGCCCAGGACATGGCCGAGGCGGTCCCGAGGATCAGCAGGATCGCCCCCGACATGGCGACGGTTTCCACAAGCATCGGCACGATCCGGCGGCGCGGGATGCCGCCGTACAGGACGACGCCGATCGCAAAGGCATAGACCACGGCGATGGCCGAAACCTCGGTCGCGGTGGCGATGCCGCCGCCGACGAGGCTGCGGATCAGGAAGGGCAGCACCAGCGCGGGCGCGGCCACCAGCAGGGTGCGGCCGATGATGCCGGGGCGGGCGCGGCGGACGCCGGTCATGTCCTCGTCCCGCGCCTTCCAGCGCGCAAGAGCCGCCAGCACCAGCAGCAGCACCATGGCGATGACGAAGCCCGCCTTGAACAGCCCCGCGATGGACACGCCCGCGGCGGAACCCAGCACGATCAGCACGATCGAGGGCGGCACCGTGTCGGCCATCGCCGCGCCGGTGGCCAGCAGCGCCGTCATCTCGGCCGGGGAATGGCCCCGCCTGCGCATTTCGGGGAACAGCGCCGGGGCCACCGTCGCCATGTCCGACACCTTGGACCCCGAAATCCCCGAAACAAGGAACATCGAGCCGAGCAGCACATAGCTCATCCCCGCCTTCACATGCCCCAGGAGCGAGGCGAGGAAGTTGACGATCGCCCGGCCCATGCCGGTTTCATCGAGGATGCAGCCCAGCAGGACGAAGACCGGCACCGACAGCAGGATCAGCGAGGACATCCCCTCGTCGATGCGGCCCATCATCACGAAGACGGGGGCGTGGCTGGCGAAGGTCAGGTAGGCGAGCGTTCCCGTCGCGAAGCAGAAGGCGATGGGCACCCCGATCACCAGCAGGACCGCGACCACGAGGCCGAGGAAGATCGGCAGGTTCCAGTTGCCGATGGCGGCAAGGCCGGGCTTCCCCGCCCACAACAGCCCTCCGACGGCCCCGACCAGCAGCAGCGAGGACAGGATCGCGCCCCAGTTCCGGGTGCGGAGCGTGGCAAGCACCATCAGCAGCGCCATCAGCCCGATCCCCGCGGGCAGGGCCGAGGCGCGCCAGGACATCGGCAGCCCCAGCGCGGGCGAGGTGACGAAGGACTCCTCGTAGGCGTAGCTCACCGCCTCGGGCAGCAGGCGCAGAAGCAGGATGCAGGTGACGACCAGCCCCGCGACCTCGATCCACCCCCGGAGGCGTTCGGGGATCAGCGGCAGGAAGATCGTCAGGCGCAGGTGCTCGTGCCGGTCCACGGCGATGGCCGCGCCCAGCATCGCCATCCAGATGAAGGCCAGCGAGGCGAGTTCATCGCCCCAGACCAGCGGCTGGTTCAGGACATAGCGGCAGACGACATTGGCCAGCACCGTGGCCATCATCACCGCCAGGAGGGCGGCGGCGACAAGCTCGACCGGCCGCATCCAGGCTTCGGCCTTCTTCGGCTCGGTCAGGGTCTCGATCCCCCCGAGCGCCACCTCGGCGCCGGGCTGTTCGGCCAGTTCCATGCCTGTTCCTCCGCTTGGCCGGTGCGTTCCGTCATGCGGACCGTGTTTCCGGCTTCTTTCCTTCCCTGCGGCACAAGACCCGACATTGTTTCACAAAACAAGCATCTTTTTCACGTTTGTTGCGTTCTATCCGGTGGAACAGCATCATCTCGACGGTTCGACCTTGGGGCGCTAAGCTTGGTGCCACCTGAACCCGCGGACGCGATGAGCCAGACGACAGCCTCCCTGGACCCCGACCACCCGGCGCTTGCGCTGGCCTTTCGGCACCTGTCGGACGCGGCCGGACCGCGTCCCGACGTGACCGACCGCCGCAAGTCGCTGGCGGCCCTGGCCCGGGCGCTGGGGCGGCACGAAGACGGACTGATCGCCGCCGTGGACGCCGATTTCGGCGGGCGCACCGCCGCCGAAACGCGCCTGCTGGAACTGCTGCCGCTTTACGACCAGATCGCCCATGCCCGGCGCCATCTGCGCGGCTGGATGCGCCGCCGCCGGGTCGCGGGCTCGCGCTTCCTGTGGCCGGCGCGGGCCTTCTACGAATACCAGCCTTTAGGCGTGGTTGGGGTGATCGGCGCCTGGAACTATCCGGTCCTGTTGACACTAGGGCCCATGGTCGATGCGCTGGCCGCCGGCAACCGCGTGCTGGTCAAGCCGTCCGAGCTGGCACCCCGGACCGCCGAGGCGCTGGCCGCGCTGGTGGCCGAGGCATTTCCGCCCGGACAGGTCGCGGTCGTCACCGGGGATGCGGCGCTGGCCCGGGCCCTGACGCGCCTGCCGCTGGATCACCTGGTCTTCACCGGCTCGACCCGCGTCGGCCGCGAGGTGATGCGGGCCGCCGCCGACAACCTGACCCCCGTCACGCTGGAACTGGGCGGCAAGTCGCCCGCCATCCTGCACGACAGCGCCGACCTGGGCCGCGCCGTGCCCCGGCTGATGACGGGCAAGCTGCTGAATGCGGGCCAGACCTGCGTCGCACCCGACTATGCGCTGGTCCCGCCGTCGCGCATGGCCGAGTTCGAGGCGGAGGCCCGCCGCGCCGTCGCCGCCCTGTTCCCGAACGGACTGAACGGGGATTACACGCGGATCATCTCGGACAGGCACCTCGAAAGGCTGAAGGGTCTCGTGGCCGAGGCGCGCGAGGGCGGCGCGCGCGTGGTGGAACTGGCTCCCGTCCCTGCCGGGCCGAATGGCCGCCTGATGCCGCCGATGCTGGTCTTCGACGCGCCCGAGGACAGCGCCCTCATGCGCGAGGAGATCTTCGGCCCCATCCTTCCGGTCATCCCCGCGCCCACGCTGGACGACGCGCTGGCCTTCGTGAACGCGCGTCCAAGGCCGCTCGCGCTCTACTGCTTCGCCGAGGACGGGGCGCGCCAGGACGAGGTTCTGGCGCGGACGATGTCAGGGGGCGTCACCTTTAACGACTGCATGTTCCACGTGGGCCAGCTGAACCTGCCCTTCGGCGGCGTCGGGGCCAGCGGAACAGGCGAATACCACGGCTTCGACGGCTTCGCGCGGTTTTCCAAGAAGCGCCCGGTGATGGTGCAGCCGCGCCTGGCCAGCACGGGCCTTGCCCGGCCGCCCTGGGGGGCGCGCAGGCGGCTGATCGGCGCCATGCTGGCCTTCGCCCGGCGCGCGGCCCGGCGCTAGCGTTCCGCCTGATCCATCAGCCCGCCGACCCAGCGCGCCGCAAGCCACGTGGCGGGCAGCGTCAGCGGCACGGCCACGATCAGCGTGGCGACGGGCGACAGGTTCGGCCAGCCGACCGAGGCCGAGATCAGCCCCAGCATGAACAGGTTGATCGCCACCGCCCCCCAGACGAAGGGCGACAGGATCAGCCCCAGCCGCAGCAGGTTGCGCCTAGTGGCTGGTTCCGTCCGAGAAGGTGATCTTGTTCCAGACATTGTACTTCCCCGAGGGCTTCCTCATCGGCAGCCGCCGGACCTCCTCCAGCGTCTTCGCATCATAGACGACGACCGCGCCCTCGTCCTCCCAGATGGACACCAGCGCGTATCTGCCGTCCTTCGTGAACTCGGTATGGGCCACGGTCTTGCCGGGGGCGGGGTTCACGGTCTTGACGATCTCCAGCGTCTGCTTGTCGATGATATGGACCTCGTCCTTGTGGGGGCCGAAGAACACGTCGGCCCAGACATAGGGGCTGGTCTCGTGGCTGCGCAGGAAGAAGCCGGGGCCATTTGTCTGGATCTGCCTGACCAGCGTCCAGTCGGTCATGTCGATCACCGACAGCACGCCCTCGTCCAGATGGGGTGTCGCCATGACCTTGTGGCCGTTCCGGTCCCAGGTGATCCCGGACCCCAGGTGCGGCATCCCCGGCAAGGGCAGCTCGGCCACCTTGCCGCCGCTGGTCAGGTTGATGACCACGCCCTTGGTGCCCTCGCGGTTGGTGCCGATCAGGTTCCTGTAGCCGGGATCGAAGAAGAAATCGTCCAAGGGTTCCTCGGTGCGGATGCGGCGGCGGGCGAACAGCCCCTCCTGCGCGCCGAAGGCCTCGGTCGCGTCCTTCTCGAAGCTGTGGACATAGCCGTCGTAATAGGGCCCCGCCTCGGGATCGGTCGCGACCTCCCAGATCTCGGGCGCGTCCTTGAGCGCGAGGATGAAGCTTTTCCGCTCGGGTGCCTGATACACGGCGCTGACACGGCTGGGGGTGCCATCCTGCGCCTTGACGTTGATGACGCGTACCGGCTCCAGCGTCTCGGTGGACAGGATCGTCAGCGTCTGCGGCAGGTAGTTGGCGACGGCCAGCCACTTGCCGTCATGGCTCATGGCGATGTTGCGGCTGTTGAGGCCCGCGCGGACGCGGCCGACCTCCCGCAGGGACCAGATGTCGTATTTCTCGACCCAGCCGTCGCGGGACATGACGAAGACAAAGCGCCCGTCGGGGCTGAACTTGGGTCCCCCATGCACCGCATAGGGCGTGCCGAAGCGGTCGAGCACGTCGAAGGTATCGCCGTCCAGCACGCTGACATGGTGGTCGCCGGTTTCCACGACCAGCGTGATGTTCATGGGATCGGCGGTGAAGACGGGCTTTCCGGCGGGGGCGTAGTCCGCCACCATCTCGCGGCTGGCGGCGATGTCGTCGGCGGTCCAGACGGGCGTCTCGGCCAGCGGAGCCTTGATGAACCCGACCAGCGCGGCGATGCGCTCGGGCGACAGCTCGTCCGCGAATCCCATCATCTGCGTGGACGGCCGCCCATGCGCGATCACCTGGTCCAGGTTCTTCGCGCGCGCCAGCGTTTCGGGGATCAGCGCGGGGCCGGTGCCGCCCAGCCGGTTCTCGGCGTGGCAGGACGCGCAATGCTCGGCGTAATCCGCCGCCGCGTCCGCCCCTGCCGCCAGCGGCGCCAGCGCCAGGGCCGCCGCCCACAGGACTTCTTTCTGACCCAAATACCCCCGCCGAAGGCGTCTTTCAGAAGAAACGATGCGCGGGGTCATGGCTTTTTCCACGGAAGGGTCTCACGGTCAGGCGTTCGAGATCGTCCTCGACCCCGATCTCGGCATTGGACATGTAGCAGGCCGGGTCCTCGGCCCAGGGGTCGCCGGTCAGTTGCAGGGCGCGGATGCGGGTGTTGCCGCCGCAGACGTCCTTGAAGGCGCAGGCGCCGCAGCGCCCCTTCAGCGGGCGCGGCCGGGTCCGCAGCGTGGCCAGCATCGGGTCGTCCCCGGTCCACCACTGGCTGAAGGGCTTTTCCTTCACCGAGCCCACCGTGTAGTCCGACCAGTAGGTGTCGGGATGGACCTTGCCCTGCGGGTCGATGTTGGCGACGCCCAGACCCGAGGAGTTCCCGCCCCAGGCCACCAGATGCTCGCGCACATGGGCCACGGTGGCCGCGTCGAAGTTCCGTTCCGCCCAGCGCATGAACCACACGGCGTCGGCGTCGTTGTTGCCGGTCACGATCTCCAGCGGGCGGCCCTGCGACACGGCGTCCCAGCCGCGCTCGATCAGCAGGTCCATGGCGCGGCGGGTGTGGGCGTGCTCCTGGTCCTCGCCCCGGTGCTTGTCGCCGCGGCCGGCATAAACGAGATGCGACAGGTAGAACTTGTCCACGCCCTCGGATTCGCACAGGTCCAGCATCAGCGGCAGCTGGTCGCCGTTGTCCCTGGTGATGGTGAAGCGCAGGCCCACCTTGACGCCCCGCGCCTTGCAGGCGCGCACGCCCGCCAGGGCATTGGCGAAGGCGCCCTCGACGCCCCGGAACCAGTCGTTCGTGGCCCCGATCCCGTCAAGCGAGATGCCGACATAATCGAAGCCCAGTGCCGCCACGCGGTCGGCCACGCCCGGCTCGCCGAGCTTCGTGCCATTGGTGGACAGCGACAGGTGGCGGAAATCCAAGGCCCGCGCGCGTTCCGCGAGGTCCCAGAAGTCGAAGCGGGAAAGCGGCTCGCCCCCCGACAGGATCAGCGCGGGGATGCGGAAGGCCGACAGGTCGTCCAGCACGCCCAGCGCCTGCTCATGCGTCAGTTCGCCCGGGAAGACGTGGTCCGAACTGACCGTGTAGCAGTGGCGGCACTTGAGGTTGCAGGTCCGGGTCAGGTTCCAGATCACCACCGGCTTGACCGAGCCGGGCGTGCCCCGCCGCCGGACGGGCGTGGGCTCGACAAGCTGGTGCATGTATTGGGTCAGGCGGAACATCGGCGCCCCCTTTTATTCATCGCGCAGCCGCAACCCGGTCTTCTTCAGGATGCGGGTCGAATACAGGATGTCGTGGCCCCGGCAGGCCGCGCCCAGGATCGAGGCGACCTCGGCGCGCTTCGCCTCGACCTCTTCCTGGCTTTCCCCATGCAGCATGGCAAACAGGTTGTAGGGCCAGTCGGGCAGGGCGCGCGGGCGCTGGTAGCAATGGGTCACGTAGGGCAAGGCCCCGATCCGCGCGCCCAGGTCCGAGATGCGGTCGTCGGCCACGTCCCAGACGCTCATCCCGTTGGCGGTCATGCCCAGCGCATAATGGTTCGGGGCGACCGCGATGCGGCGGATGATGCCGCGCGCCTGCATGGCGCTCATGCGGTCGATCACCTCGGCCTCGGTCAGCCCGACGGCCTCGGCCACGGCGGCGTAAGGTTCGGCCACCAGCGGCAGCCCGGCCTGCGTGGCCTTGATGATGCCACGGTCGATGGGGTCCAGGGTGGCGGTCATGCCTGCACCCGGAAGCCGATGAAATATTCTTCCAGCTTGGGAAACAGCATCACCTTCAGCCCCGTCTCGCCCTCGATCGCCTGCGCCGTCCGCTCGATCCCTTCGGGCGAATCGGTCGCCAGCACGAACCACATGTTCAGCGCGTGCGTGCGCTCATAATTATGCGCGACCTCCGGGTGCGCATTGACCTTGGTCAGGACCTCGTCGAACCGACGGGCCGGCACGGCCATGGCGCAGAGGCAGAAGGCCCCGCCCATGGCGGCCGCGTCGAAGAAGGGCCCGAAGCGGGTGATCGCGCCGAGATCGCGCAGACGCGACAGGCGGGCGATCAGGTCCTCGCCCGTGATGCCCAGCGCGGCGGCCGCATCGTCATAGGGGCAGGGGGTCAGGGGGAAGCCGTCCTGCAGCGCGTTCAGGATGGCGCGGTCGGTGGGGTCCAGTGCCTCGGGCGGCAGGACGGTGCGGGAAGGGCGGGTCATGCGGCCTCGATCAATGCGCCGCGCTGCTTGAAGCAGCGGGTCGAGAACAGGATCTTGTGGGGAACCCCGGCCAGGTCCGGCAGGGCGCAGGCGCGGTCCAGCACTTCCAGCGCCTCCTCGCGCGAGCGGGCGTGGATCATGCAGAAGAGCGGCCAGTCCCAGACGCCCGGCACCAGACGGCGCTGGTAGCACAGCGTCACGCCCGGCACCTGCGAAAGCGCCCGGCCCGCCGCCTCGATGCCGGGTTCGGGCAGTTGCCAGACCACCATCGCATTGGCCGCCCAGCCGAGCGCCCGGTGGCGCACGATGACGCCCACGCGGGTCAGGATGCGGGCCCGCGCCAGCGCCCGGATGCGGGCGATGACCTCGGTTTCGTCATGACCCAGCCGGTCCGCCAGGGCGGCGAAGGGGGCGGGCACGAGGTCCAGCCCCTCGGACAGCGCCTGCATCAGCGGACGGTCGTCCTCGCGCAGCGCCTCCATGTCGGGCGCGCGGTCCAGTCCCAGGGGCTCGCGCGGCCCGCGCAGGCGGAAGCCGAGGTCGATGTTGAAGGGGCGGACCAGCGGCAGCGACAGGACGGGCAGGGCAGAGGCCGCCTCGATGCGGGCCAGACAGGCGGCAAGCTCGTCCTCGGACGGCGCGGTGGCGACGAACCACAGGTTCCAGCGGTCCTCGCGCAGGTAGGAATGGTTCACCCCCGGCTCGGCGCCGACGATGGCGGCGACCTCCTCGATCCGCGCCGCGGGGATCGCCAGCGCGGCCAGCGTCGAGGCGCCCGCCGTGTTCGGACGGCAGGTCGCGCCGACGCGGCTGATCCGGCCGCAGTCCTGCAGGCGTTCCAGCCGTTCCAGCACATCCGCCTCGGTGGTTCCCAGGACCTCGGCCATCGCGGCGAAGGGGCGGGGGACCAGCGGCAGGTCGCGCTGGAACTCGTCCAGCAGGCGGGTATCGAGACAGTCGGGCGAAAGCTCGGTCATAGGCCGGTCCTGTGCGCGCGGGTGGTGAAGAAGATGCCCGAAGGCGCCCGGGCCTCGATCTCGCCCAGCTTCTCGTAGGTGCGGGTGTCGAGGATCACGACCTTGTCGTCGTCGCGGGCCGACAGCCAGACCTCGCGCCCGCGCGGGGTGAATTCCATGTGCAGGATGCCCTTGCCGGGTTGCAGCGTCTGCTTCACCTCGCGGGTCATGCCGTCGATCACCTGCACGGTGCCGTTGTCGGGGGTGGCGAAGTTCACCCACAGCTCGCGCCCGTCGGGGCGGGCGGTGACGAAGACGGGCTGGCCCGCGACATCCGTGCGGCCGGTTTCCGCGCCGCTGGCGGCGTCCGCCCAGAGCACCTGGTGCAGCCCCACGGCGGGCAGGGCATAGGTCGAGCCCGCCAGCGTCCAGCCCTGAAGATGCGGCATCTTGTAGACCGGCAGGTCGGGCTGGTTCTTGCCGTAATCGGGCAGGATGCGGCGGGGCCGGGGCGGGTCGGCCCACAGGTCGATGGTGGTCAGGCCCTTTTCGCCGAAAAGCCCGACGATGTAGGTCCGTCCGTCCGACGTCATCAGCGCGTCATAGGGGTTCGCCCCCACGCCCTTCACCTGCGTGACCTGCGGATCGGCGGGATCGGCCGAATGGTCCAGCACCCAGACCTCGCCCGTGTCCCAGGTGGCGACGACGAAACGGGACCCCGGCGCATCCGCCAGCCCCACGGTCTTGGACCCCATGGGGATGTCCGCGACCTGTTCCAGCGTGTCCGCGTCGAAGACCTTGACCCCGCCGGGTTCATAGTTCGACACCGCGACCAGTTTCCCGTCGTCCGAGATCGCCCCGCCGATGGCGTTGCCCGCCTGCACGACGCGGTTTTCCAGGGTGCAGGTCAGGATGTCCACCTTGGACAGCCCGCCGTCGCGGCCGAAGACATAGGCGAAGCGCTCGTCGGGGGAAAAGGTCAGCGAGGCATGGGAAAGGTCCCCCAGTCCCTCGACCCGGCACAGCGCCGCGCGGTCGGACTGGTCCACGACCAGGACCGATCCCGTCGCCCGCTCGATCACCACCCCCAGGTCGCCGGTGCCGCGCGCCTCGGCGGCGGTGCCGGGCAGGGCGGACCCGACGCCACCTTGCGCATGGGCGGCGAGGGGCAGGACAAGGGCCAGCGCGGAAAGGCAGGCACGGATCATGGGGTCTTCTCCGTCTTCAGGTATTCGGCGATCCACAGGGCCTCGGCCTCGGCGATCAGCGGGCGCCAGGGGGGCATCGCCGTGCCGGGCACGCCGTCGAGGATGATCGCGGCAAGACCCTCGGGATCGTAGCCCGCCAGCGCCTCGGGGGTGATGGGCTTGCCCAGGCCTCCCTTCATCGTCAGCCCGTGGCACGATCCGCAGTCCTGGATCACCATGTGCTCCAGTTCGGCCTGCCGCTGGGGCGAGATGTCGGCCGCCAGCGAAACCGAGGCCGCAGCCGCCAGAACGGCCGCGGCGATCAGGCCCGTCTCAGCCATGCCCGACGACCCGCAGGTGCGCGGCGCGCAAATCGCGCGGCAGGGGCAGGGCGGCGGTTTCATGAAGGCCCGCGACGCGGCCGATCATGAACAGGACCGGCGCCTCCATCGGCGCGCGGGCCAGGTCGGCGCCGATATGGGTCAGGTCCGACAGCATCCGCGCCTCGCGCGGGGTGGTGGCATGGGCGACGGCCAGCACCGGCAGGTCCACGGGCATCCCCGCGGCGATCAGCCGGGCGGCGATCTCGGCCATGTTGGCGGCGCCCATGTAGACGACCAGCGTGGTGTCGGGGTCCGCGAGGCTCGACCAGTCGAGGTCCAGCACCTCGTCGCGCGCCCGGTGGCCGGTGACGTAGCGCACTCCGGTCGCAAGGCCCCGGTGGGTCAGCGGCACGCCGGTCGAGGAGGCCGCGCCCTGCGCGGCGGTGATGCCGGGGACATAGGAATAGGAGATGCCCGCCGCGGCCAGTTCCTCGGCTTCTTCCGAGCCGCGGCCGAAGATCAGGGGATCGCCCCCCTTCAGGCGCAGGACGGTGTGGCCCTCGCGCGCGAGGGCCACCAGAAGCCCGTTGATCTGGTCCTGGGGGACGGAATGGAAGCCCGCGGACTTGCCGACGGAAATGCGGCGGGCGGCGGGGGGGATCAGCGCCATGATCTCGGGGCTGACCAGCCGGTCGTGGACCACGATCTCGGCCGATTGCAGCAGGCGCATCGCGCGGACCGTCAGCAGTTCGGGGTCGCCCGGTCCTGCGCCGATAAGATAGACCTTGCCCGCCATGTGCCTGTTCCCTTGCGGCTTTCTGCTGGGGATGGGTGGGGCGCGCGGCTGGCCCGCGCGCCCCTTCCGGATCGAACGATCAGTAGATGTCGTTCTGGGTGTTGTAGACGTTGAACTTGCCGGTCGGCGTGACCAGCCGCTCGTCCTTGATGACGTGCTTCAGTTCCAGCGTCTTGTCGTCGATCACGACGATGGCCGACTGCTGGTCCTTGCCGTTCCAGACCGAGAACCAGATCTCGGTCCCGTCCTTGTTGAACTCGCCCTGCACCACGCGCGGCTGGCCTTCGGTGATCTCGGCCATTTCCGCGATGTTGAGGGTGATGACCTCGGGGTCCGAGCCGTCGCCCTTCATCTGCGTGGTGTCGAAGACCGCGACCGAACCGGACACCGCCGCGTCGGGGTTCAGCGTGGCGTCAACATACAGGTATTTCGAGTTCGGGTGCGTCTTGACGAACAGCGAGCCGCCGCCCAGCGCCGGGAAGCTGTCCACGATCTTCCAGGCGTTGTCCGGGTGGCCTTCGGGATCGGTGCCGATCAGGGCCACCGACTCGTCGCCCAGGTGCGAGGTCGCCCAGACCGGCCCGAAGACCGGGTGGGTGAAGTTCGCGCCCCGGCCCGGGTGCGGGGTCTCGCCGCCCGTTTCCGTGATCGCCGCCAGCTTGCCTTCCTTGGTGTCGATGACCACCAGCTTGCCGCGCGCGTTCGCCGCCGTGATGAAGTAGCGCTTGGTCGAATCGAGGCCGCCGTCATGCAGGAAGCGCTCGGCCTCGATCTCCGTGACCTTGAGGTTCTTCAGGTCGGTGTAGTCCACCAGCTGGATCTTGCCGGTTTCCTTGATGTTGACCAGGAACTCGGGCCGGTAGTGCGAGGACAGGATCGCCGCCACGCGGGGTTCCGGGTGGTAGGTCTGCTCGTCATAGATGTTGCCGCGGGTCGAGACGATCTTCAGCGGCTCGAGCGTGGCGCCGTCCATGATGACATACTGGGGCGGCCAGTAGGACCCGGCGATGGCGTACTTGTCTTCCCAGCCCTCCATCTTCGAGGTCTCGACCGAACGGGCCTCGGCGCCGACCTTGATCGTGGCGACGATCGAGGGGTCCTCCATCCACAGGTCGATCATGTCCACCTTGGCGTCGCGGCCGATCACGAACAGGTAGCGGCCCGAAGCCGACATCCGGCTGATGTGGACGGCATAGCCCGTGTCCAGCACCTTGCGGACCTCGTAGGTGCCGCCGTCGATCAGGGCGATCTGGCCGGCGTCGCGCAGCGTGACCGAGAACAGGTTCTCCAGGTCCCAGTCGTTCTGCTTCTCGGTCGGGCGCTGTTCCGGCGGAACGATGACCTTCCACGAGTTGCGCATTTCCGGCATGCCCCATTCGGGCGGCGCGGCGGGGTCCAGCAGCAGGTAGTTCGCCATCAGCGTCACCTGTTCCGGCGTCAGCTGGCCCGAGGTGCCCCAGTTCGGCATCCCGGCCGGAGAGCCGTATTCGATGAAGCTGTGCAGGTAGTCGAAGCCCAGCTCGCGCGTCAGGTCGGGCGTCAGCGGCTTGCCGGTCGCGCCCTTGCGCAGCACGCCGTGGCAGCCCGCGCAGCGCTCGAAGTAGATGGTGTTGGCCTCGTCGAACTGGGCCTGGGTCAGCGCCGGGATGCCCTCGGGGGCGCCGGGGGCGGGGATCGATTCCTGCGACAGGGTCGTCAGGGCCGGCTCATACTGGTCCTGCGGCTTCGAGGTGTGGTCCTGGACGTCGGACTTCAGCGTCTTCTGTTCTTCGCTGGGCAGCTGCGCGCCTTCCGAGCGCGGCAGTTCCTCGACCGGGGTGTCGGGTCCGGCCTTGGGCCCTTCGACTTCGTTGATGTCGGCCGCGGCTTCCGTCCCCGCGGTGTCGCGGGCGGCTTCGGTCCCGGCGGTCGCGTCGGTGGGGTCCTGCGCATCGGCCGGGGCGGCCTCGGTCGTGGCCGCGGCGGCGGGTGCGGCGCTGTCGTTTGCGGGTGCCGTTGCTTCGGCCGGCGCGGCGGGGGCAGGCGCGGCGGTCTGGGCCGCCGCGATGCCCGCGCCGAACACCATGGCCAGAGCCGCAGACGCCAGAAGCGATGTCCTGGCTGTATGCGCTGGAAACTTCATGAAGATTCTCCATTCTGCTGGTGAGGCGAGGATGAGGTTAGCGTCCCTCGATCACAAGTCTTTGACTTCGGTTAAGGCACGCTGTGAAGTTTCCGGCGACTGTGACGCTCTGCTCGCGGTTGCAGCGCCTGACCGCCGCCGCGAACTCGCTGGGTCCATCGGGGGGATGTCCATGAAGCTGTCCGCACCCCTTCGCCGCCTTGCCCGCGCCGCCGCCATGCTGTCGCTGGCGGCTCTGGGCTGGGGGGCCGTTCCGGCCCTGGCGCGGGAGGGGGGCACGGGGCTCTCCGCGTCCGCCGAGGCGAGCGCGCCCGCGTCCCCCGACGCGGCCCTTGCCGCCGCGCTGTTCCAACTGCCGCCGGACCGCCAGCCCGGCGTGGCGCGGCAGGAGGCCCCGGTTCCCGGCTGGCGGGTCGAGGCCGAGGGCCAGCCCTTGGGCCTGATCGGCTCGACTTGGGAACTGGCGAACTCGACCGGCTATTCGGGGCGCCCGCTGGACGTGCTTGTGGCCGTCGCGCCGGACGGGCGCGTGGCGGGGGCGCGGCTGATGCGCCATGCGGAACCCGTGCTGACGCTGGGCATCTCGGACGCCGACATCGCCGCCTATGTGGACGGCTTCCGCGGCTATGACACGACCCGCCCCGGCGAGGACGCCGAGGGCCTTCCCGACGTGATTTCCCGCGCCACCGTCTCGACCGGGGTGATCCGGGACGGCGTCCTGCGGACCGCGCGCATCCTGGGCGCCGCGCAGGGCGAGGGCGGCGTGATCGACCGCGTGGCCTATCAGCCCGCCGACTGGGCGGCGCTGGAGGCCATGGGGGCGCTGTCCCATGCCCGCGCCAGCATGGCCGACGCCGCCCGGGCCTTCGCCGGGGCGCGGCAGGTGCCCACCCCCTCGGACGAGCCGTTCCTGGAATTCTGGGCCGGCATCATCGACACCCCCACCGCGGGCCGCAGCCTGCTGGGCCAGCAGCCCTTCAATGCGGTCGCGGGCGCGCGCGCCTCGGGCGAGGCGCTGCTGGCGGTCTTCTCGCGCGGGGCTACGGGCCATCGCGGCACCGGATGGAAGCGCGCCGGGACATTCGAGCGGATCGCCGTGACCCAGGGCGAGGTCACCCTGACCCCCGCCGCCGAGGGCTATGCCCAAGTCAACCGCATCGCCGCCGAGGGCGCGCCGTCCTTCACGGAACGCAGCGTGTTCCGCATCAACGCCGACCCGGAACGCGGCGGCATCGACCTGACGCAGCCCTTCACCGTAACCGTCACCGCGACCCGCCCGGCCGCCGGGGACGGGGGCACCCTTGCCCTGCCGCTGTCTGCGCAGGTCAGCGTCCCCGAGGCCTTCCGCCTGGCCCCGCCCGTGCCCGAGATCCCGCTGTGGCAGCAGTTCTGGCAGGCCAAGAAGCCCCAGGTCGCCGTGGTGGGCGCGATGCTGGGCCTGCTGGGGCTGATCCTCTTCGGGCAGGAATGGCTGGTGCGCCGCGCGGGCCTGTGGCGGCGCGTGCGGCTGGCCTATCTGTTCGTCACGCTGGTCGTGCTGGGCTGGGGCCTGAACGCGCAACTGTCCATCGTGCAGGTTGTGGCCTTCCTGCACGCGCTCCTGTCAGGCTTCCACTGGGAAACCTTCCTGGTGGCGCCGCTGATCTTCGTGCTGTGGTCGGCGGTTGCCCTGGGGATGCTGTTCTGGGGCCGGGGCGTCTTCTGCGGCTGGCTGTGTCCCTTCGGCGCGCTGCAGGAACTGACCAACGCCGCGGCGCAAAGGCTGGGCCTGCGCCAGATCGCCGTGCCGCAGGCGCTGCACGAGCGGCTGTGGGTTATCAAGTACACGCTGTTCGTGGCGATCGTGGCGCTGTCCTTCTATTCGATGGAAAGGTCGCTGGTCCTTGCCGAAGCCGAGCCCTTCAAGACCGCGATCTCGATGTATTTCCTGCGGCCCTGGCCCTTCGTCCTTTACGCGCTGGCCCTGCTGGGGGCGGGGCTCTTCATCGAGCGCTTCTTCTGCCGCTATGTCTGCCCCCTGGGAGCGGGACTGGCGATCCCGGCCAAGCTGAAGATCTTCGACTGGCTCAAGCGCCGCCCCCAGTGCGGGCGCGAGTGCCGGCTGTGCGAAACGAAATGCCCGGTGGGCGCGATCGACCCGCTGGGGCGCATCAACCCCAACGAATGCGTCATGTGCCTGCGCTGCCAGACGATCATGGACGACGAGAACACCTGTCCCGTCCTCAAGCGCCGGGCGCGGGGCGCGGGCGGCTTCAAGGCGCCGCCCGTCCCCACCGCGCCCGCGACCGGCCCCGTGCCGCCGCCCATCGAACCCACCCAGGTGCCCGCGGGCGCCCATGCCGGCGCAGCGGCGCCGGGCTCCGAACAACCGCCGGCCTTCCGGTCCCAGCAGGTGACGTCATGACCATGACCGCTTCCTCCACCCCAACCCCAACCCCGTCCTTGCCCATCCTTTTCCGCGACGGCTGGCGCGTCTTCTTCATGGCCGCAGGGCTTTACGCGGTGGCCGCCATCGCCGTCTGGCTGCTGTGGACGGCGGGCGCGGCCGAGCTGCCCTTCGCCCCCGGCCCCATCGCCTGGCACGCGCACGAGATGGTCTTCGGCTTCGCCAGCGCCGCGCTGGGCGGCTTCTTCCTGACCGCGGTGCCGAACTGGACCGGCGCGCCCGCGCCCACGGACCGCTTCGTGGCGCTGGTCGCGGGGCTGTGGCTGGCGGGGCGTGTCGCGGTCTGGTTCTCGGGCGCGCTGCCCGCCGGGGTGGTGGCGCTGCTGGACCTGGCCTTCGTGCCGGTTCTGGGCGCGCGGATGGTGGCGATGCTGATGATCAGGCCCAAGCCCCAGAACCTGATGTTCATCGCGCTGCTGACGCTGTTCTGGACCTCGAACCTCCTGGTCCACCTCGACTGGATCGGCTGGAGCGCGACCGAGGCGCAGGGGATGCGCGGCGGGCTGCTGACGGTTTCGGCCATGATCGCGGTGCTGGGCGGGCGCGTCACCCCGGCCTTCACCCGCAACGCGCTGCTGCGCGGGAATCCCGCGTCCCCGGTCCCGGTGTCGCGCAAGCCGCTTGAGATCGCGGGCGTCGCCCTGCCGATCCTGACGGCCCTTCTGGCGCTTGCGGGCGCGCCCGACCTGCCGACCGGCGCCGTCGCCACCGCCGCCGGGATCGCGGCGGGGCTGCGGCTGGCGGGCTGGCGCGGGCTGTCCACGCTGGGCGAGCCGATCGTCTGGGCGCTGCACGCGGGCTATGCCATGCTGGCGCTGGGGCTGCTGGCCTGGGGCCTCGCGCTGCTGGGCCTCGGGTCCGAGATCGGGGCGCTGCACATTCTGGGCGTCGGCGCCATCGGCGGCATGACGCTGGCGGTGATGAGCCGCGCCAGCATCGGCCATTCGGGCCGCCCCCTGCGCGCCCCCGCGACCGTGGCGCTGGCCTACGGGCTGATCCCGCTGGCCACCCTGCTGCGCTGGGCGGCCTCGGCCTGGCCCGGCTCGTTCCACGCGGCGGGCACGCTGGGCGCGGGGGCGCTGTGGATCCTGGCCTTCGTGCTTTACCTTCTGGCGCTGTGGCCCGTCTGGACCTCGCCGCGCCCGGTCAAGGGGGACGCCTCATGATCCTGCCCCGCCGCCGTTTCCTTGCCCTTTCGGCCTGCGCGCTGGTCTTGCCCGCCGCCGCTGCGCCCACCCGCCACCACTGGCAGGGCGTGGCGCTGGGCGCCGATGTCGCGCTGACGGTCGAGGGCGGCACCCCCGCCGCCGCCCGCGCCTTCTTCGCCGAGGCCGAACGCGCCCTGCGGTCGGTCGAGCGGCAGTTCTCGCTGTTCGGCGGGTCCGAGCTGATGCGGCTGAATGCCCTGGGGCGGCTGGCCCATCCCTCGGACGACATGCTGGCGCTTCTGGACCTGGCCGGGCGCGTCCATGCCGCGACGGGCGGCGCCTTCGACCCGACCGTGCAGCCGCTGTGGCAGGCGCGCCGGCTGGGGCAGGACGAAGCGCCCGCGCTTGCGCTGGTCGGCTGGGAAGGGCTGCGCGCCGGCCCGGCCGAGATCCGGCTGGCGCGGCCGGGCATGGCGCTGACGCTGAACGGGATCGCGCAAGGGTTCGCCGCCGACCGGCTGGCCGAGGTGGCCGCGCGTCACCGGCTGGCCGAGGTGCTGATCGACGCGGGCGAGGTCCGGGCGCTGGGCACCTCGGGCTGGCAGGCGCGAATCGAGACGCCCGCCGGCGAGCGGCTGCGCGAGCTCACGCTGCGGGGCCGGGCGCTGGCGACCTCGGCCCCCTTCGGAACGCGGATCGGTCCGGCGGGGGACCGCGCGCATATCCTCGGGCCGCGCGGGCAGGGGCCGCGCTGGGCGCTGGTTTCGGTCAGCGCGGACAGCGCCGCCGTGGCGGATGCGCTGTCCACCGCCGCCGTGCTGATGGAGCGTCCCGCCCTCGACGCCGCGCTGCGCGCCTTTCCTCAGGCGCGGCTCGAGGCGCTGCTGCCGCTCTGACGGCGCGGGAAAATCACGGCCAGGTCACGGTCCGTTGACTTTGGGCAAGGCCTCGTCCCACGCTGCCGCTATCCGTAGACCTGTGTTAACTGCTCGAAGGGACCGCCGCCATGAGCGACGTCATGACCAAGAGCATGGCCCGCAACGTCTTCTATGGCGGGTCATTGTTCTTCATCGCGATCTTCGGCGCGATGTCCGTCCACAGCCACCTTTATGCCGTCAACGTCTCGACGGACAAAGCCGCCCTGACCGAAAGCGTCGCCGCGGGCAAGCTGGTGTGGGAGAACAAGGCCTGCATCAACTGCCACACGCTGCTGGGCGAGGGCGCCTATTTCGCGCCCGAGCTGGGCAATGTCATGCGCCGCTGGGGGGTGCAGGACGACCCCGACGCCGCGATGGAAACGCTGAAGGCCTGGATGGACGCCATGCCGACGGGGATCGAGGGGCGGCGGCAGATGCCGCAGTTCAACCTCACGGACGAGGAGTATCGCGCGCTTTCCGACTTCCTGCTGTTCGTGGGGTCGGTGAACACCCAGCAATGGCCGCCGAACGACGCGGGCTGAGGCGAGAGGGACAATCATGAGATACGCAACACAGAAGATCGCCTTCGCCTATTTCGGCGTGGCCATGGCGCTGTTCGCGCTGCAGGTCATCTTCGGCCTGACCATGGGCTATGTCTATGTCCAGCCGAACTTCCTGGCCGAGATCCTGCCCTTCAACATCATCCGGATGCTGCACACCAACGCGCTGGTCGTGTGGCTGCTGCTGGGCTTCTTCGGCGCGGCCTATTTCCTGCTTCCCGAAGAAGCCGAGCGCGAGATCCATTCGCCCGCCATCGCCTGGCTGCAACTGGTCATCATGGTCGTGGGCACACTGGGCGCGGTGCTGACCTACATCTTCAACTGGTTCGCCGGGAACTATTTCCTGGGCACGCAGGGGCGCGAGTTCCTGGAACAGCCGACCTGGGTCAAGGTGGGCATCGTCGTGGCCGCGCTGCTGTTTCTGTACAACGTCACCATGACGGTGCTGAAGGGCCGCAAGACCGCCATCTCGAACGTGCTGCTGCTGGGTCTCTGGGGACTGGCGCTGTTGTTCCTGTTCGCCTTCTACAACCCCCACAACATCGTGCTGGACAAGCAGTACTGGTGGTACGTGATCCACCTGTGGGTGGAAGGCGTGTGGGAACTGATCATGGCCTCGATCCTGGCCTTCCTGATGCTGAAGCTGACGGGCGTGGACCGCGAGGTCGTCGAGAAGTGGCTTTACGTCATCGTGGCCACCGCGCTCTTCTCGGGCATCCTGGGGACCGGGCACCATTACTACTGGATCGGCCTGCCGGCCTACTGGCAGTGGGTGGGGTCCATCTTCTCGTCCTTCGAGATCGTGCCCTTCTTCGCGATGATGTCCTTCGCCTTCATCATGGTCTGGAAGGGCCGGCGCGACCATCCGAACAAGGCCGCCCTGCTGTGGTCGCTCGGCTGCTCGGTCCTGGCCTTCTTCGGCGCGGGCGTCTGGGGCTTCCTGCACACGCTGCACGGGGTGAACTATTACACCCACGGCACGCAGATCACGGCGGCGCACGGGCATCTGGCCTTCTACGGCGCCTATGTCTGCCTGGTGCTGGCGATCATCACCTATGCTGCGCCCATCCTGCGTAACCGCGACCCCTATAACCAGGTGCTGAACATGGCCTCGTTCTGGCTGATGTCGGGCGGAATGCTGTTCATGACCTTCACGCTGACCTTCGCGGGCACGGTGCAGACGCACCTGCAGCGGGTGAACGGCGAGGCCTACATGGACGTGCAGGACCAGCTGGGCATCTTCTACTGGATGCGCTTCGGGTCGGGCATCGCCGTGGTGCTGGGGGCGCTGCTGTTCATCTACTCGATCGTCGTCGTGCGGCGCGAGGTCGTCGAGCCCGGACCCGCGCAGGTCCACCGCGACCAGCTGGCCCACCGGCACCCGGCGGAGTGATGTCCATGAACGCTCATGCGAAACCGGAGGGGGCAGACGCCCCCTTCTACCTGCCCCAGCGCGACGAGGTCGCGGTCTTCGAGGCGGCGGCCAGGAACGACCTGCCGGTGCTGCTGAAGGGCCCGACCGGCTGTGGCAAGACCCGCTTCGTGTCGCACATGGCCGCGCGGCTGGGCCGGCCGCTTTACACGGTCGCCTGCCATGACGACCTGTCGGCATCCGACCTGATCGGTCGCTACCTGCTGAAGGGCGGCGAGACGGTCTGGGTGGACGGGCCGCTGACCCGTGCCGTGCGCGAGGGCGCGATCTGCTATCTCGACGAGGTGGTCGAGGCGCGCAAGGACGTGACGGTGGTGCTGCATCCGCTGACCGACGACCGCCGCATCCTGCCCATCGACCGCACGGGCGAGGAGCTGGAGGCCGCGCCAGGCTTCATGCTGGTCGCCTCCTACAACCCCGGCTACCAGAACATCCTCAAGACGCTGAAGCCCTCGACCCGCCAGCGCTTCGTGGCGATGGAGTTCGACTTCCCGCCCGCCGCGCAGGAAACAGCAATCGTCGTGCAGGAAAGCGGGCTGGACGAACGCCGCGCCGCCCTGCTGGTGCGGCTGGCGGGCAAGCTGCGGGCGCTGAAGGGGCAGGACCTGGAAGAGGGCGTGTCCACCCGGCTTGTCGTCTATGCGGCGACGCTGGTGGCGGGCGGCATGGACCTGAACCGGGCGATCTCGGTCGCCATGATCGAGCCGCTGACGGACGACGCCGACATCAAGCGCGGCCTGGCCGACCTGGTCGTGGCGGTGCTGGGCTGAGACCTGAGGGCCGGGGGCCAGCCCCCGGACCCCCGGGATATTTGTGCAAAGAAGAAAGGTGCAGTCATGGCCGCGCGTGTGGACTGGCGCGAGATCGAGCCGTGGGAGCCCGAGGAAAGCATCGGCAAGCTGTGGCACGGGCTTGCCAGCGGCTTTGATACGCTGCCCGTGCACGAGGATGCACGGGTGGACCTGTCCGAGGTCGCGGGGCGTCTGGCGGTGCTGTTCCGGGGTCTGGGCGGGGACCACTCCGTCGAGATGCGGGCCGCCGCCGACCGCGTCAGCCGCCACCGGCTGAGCTGGCGGCGGCGACTGGGGACCGAGGCCGAGGCGCTGCCTGCGGCCGAGTTCGACGGCGGCATCCTGCGCCTGCCCGCGACGCTGGCGATCCTGCCCACGCCCGAGGCGAACGGGGCGCTTTACCTGTGGCTTGCCGCCTTTGCCGCGCATCTGGTGGCCCCCCGCGAGGTGGGCGACGATCCCCTGCGCCGCGACCTGGCGCGGCTGGCCGCTGCGCGGGCGAGTGTGCCGCGGGTGGCTGACAGCGCGCCGGGGCTGACGGGGCTTTACGACGAATTGCGCGGGCTGGTGCTGGCTGCCCGCCCGCGTCCCGCCCTGCCACCCGAGGAGGCGGCGGTCGAGGCCGTCGCGCGGCATCTGCTGGGCGATGAGACTCCCTTGCCCCCTCGCGCGGCCGAGATGCTGGCGGTGCTGGACGGCGACCTGTCGGACCTTGCAGCGCCCCGGCGCTATCAGCCGATGCGCCCCGTGCCCCTTTGGGTGGTCACGGAAGCGGGCGCGGCGTCCTCTCCCGACCGGGTCGAGACGCGCGAGGCCGAGGGCGAGGCGCTGGAAACCGGCGAGCACCAGGAACGCACCCTGCGCGCCCGCCGCAAGAAGGCCGACGCGGCCGAGCGCAGGGACAGCCTGATCATCAACAAGTTCGAGGCGATCCTCAGCTGGGCCGAGTTCCTGAACCTCAACCGCCGGGTGGACGACGATGACGAGGATTCCGCCCGCAAGGCGCTGGACGACCAGGAGGAGCTGAGCCTCGGCCAGGTCAGCAAGGCTCCCGCCACGCGGCTGAAGGTCCACCTGGACCTGTCGCCCGAGGACGTGGACCGCGAGGCGCTGTCGGGCGTCTTCACCTATCCCGAATGGGACGCGAAGGCAGGCCGCTACCTGCCTGCCCATGCCCGCGTGCTGGACAGCTATCCCGCGGCCGATCCCGCGGCCTCGCATCCCTTCGACGAGGCCGCGCGCCGCCGCATCCGCGCCGTGCGCCGGCAGTTCGAGGCGATGCGCCCGGGCCGCGTCATCACCACGGGCCACCGCGACGGGGACGAACTGGACCTGGACGCGACCGTCCGGTCCCGCGTGGGGCTGAAGGTCGCGGGCGAGGGCTCGGACCGCGTCTGGAAGCAGTCGCGCCCGCAGAACCGCGACCTTGCCGTGTCCATCCTGCTGGACATCTCGCGCTCCACCGAAAGCGCCGTGACGGGGCGCGCCGTGATCGACATCGAGCGCGAGGCGCTGGCGGCCCTGACCTGGGGGCTGGATGCGACGGGCGACCAGGTGGGGGTGCAGGCCTTCTGCTCGCTGAAACGCGACCGGGTGTTCGTGACGACCTGCAAGCGCTTCGACGAGCCCATGTCGGCGGCAGTGGAATCCCGCATCGCGGCGCTGCGGCCCGCCTTCTACACCCGCCTTGGCGCGGGCATCCGCCATGCCGGCGCCACGCTGGCGGCGCAGGGGCGCAGGCGGCGGCTGCTTCTGGTCATCACCGACGGCAAGCCGAACGACCTCGACCATTACGAGGGCCGCCACGGCATCGAGGACAGCGCCATGGCCGTGCGCGAGGCGCGCCGCGCGGGCCATTCCGTCTTCGGCATCACCGTGGACCGCGACGGCAAGTCCTGGTTCCCGCGCATCTTCGGTCAGGGCGGGCACGCGCTGATCCCGCACCCCGACAGGCTGACCGAGGCGCTGCCGCAGATCTACCGCCAGCTCGTCGGCGCATGACCGAGGCCGTCCATCCCCGCACCGGTCTGCCGGGCGAGCTGATCATGTGGGTGCTGATCGTCAGCGAACTGGCTGTCTTCGGCGCGGCGCTGCTGATCTTCCTGGTCTTGCGGCTGGGCGATCCGGCGGGCTTCGCCGCGGCGCAGGACCAGCTGCACCGGCTGTCGGCGGGGGTGAACACGATGGTGCTCGTGACCTCGGGGCTGGTCGCGGCACTGGCGGTGCGTGCCGCCGAGGCGGAGCAGCGGGCGCTTGCACGGCGGTGGCTCGCGGCGGCGATCCTGCTGGGCGGGGTCTTCCTTGTTCTGAAAGGCGTCGAATATGCCGATGCCGCCCGGCGCGGGATCGGGCTGGAAACCCATGTCTTCTTCACCTTCTACTGGCTGCTGACGCTGTTCCACGCAGCCCATGTGCTGGCGGGCATGATCCTGCTGGGCATCGTCGCCATCCGCGCCCAAGCGGATGCGGTCGAGGCGGCGGGCCAGTTCTGGCACATGGTGGACCTCGTCTGGGTCCTGCTGTTTCCCGTGATCTACCTGCTGTGACGATGCGCCCTTCCGATCCCCTGATCCGGGCCTGGCTTGCCCTTGTCGCGCTCTCGGCCCTTGCAACCGGGGTGTCGCTGCTGCGGCCCGATGCGCCCCCCTGGGCGGCGACGGTGGCGGGGGCGGCGATCCTGGTGCTGGCATGGCTCAAGGCGCGGGTGATCCTGAACCGCTACCTCGGGCTTGCCGGTGTGCCGGGCGCGCGGCGCGGCTTCGGTGCGGGGCTCGGGGCCTTCGCACTGGCGGCGCTGGTGCTTTACGCGCTGGGCTGAAGCCCTTAGCGCAGCCAGGCCTTGGCGGGGTCCTCGGCCACAAGCTCGCGCAGGCGGTCCACGTCCTCGATATGGGCCATCGCCGCCTCGATCCGCACGCCGTGGTCGCGCAGCCGGGCGAAGGCGCGCGACAGCGTCTCGGGCTTGATGCCCAGGCGCCCGGCGATCAGCGCCTTGTTGTAGGGCAGGGCGACCGACACCTCGCCCTCGCGCCCCGCCGACAGGTCCAGCAGGAACTCGGCCACCCGCTGCACGCCCGAGCGCGCCTTGAGCCCTTCGATCTGGCCGACGAGATGCTGGAGATGGACAAAGACGGCGGCCAGCATGGAGGCCGCCATCGCCGGGTCCGAATGCAGCATGTGGCGCAGCCGCGCCGCGTCCAGCCGCAGAAGCCGCGCTGGCGTGATCGCCTCGGCGGATACCGGATAGGGCAGGCCCCGCAGCGCCACCGCCTCGCCGAAGCTGCGGCCGCGCGTCATCACGCTGACCACCGCCTCGGTCCCGCTGGTGGCAATGCGGTAAAGCTTGACCCAGCCGTCCAGCACGATGAACAGCGCGTCGGCCGGATCGTCCTGCAGGAAGATCGTCTGCCCCGTCTCGACGGACTGGACCTGCGCCCCTTCCAGCACGCGGGCGCGCTGGGGCTCGGGCAGGGCGGCCAGCAGGGCGGACTGCCGTGCGGTGTCGAGGTCGGCAGGCGTCATGATCTCTCCGGCAGGGAAGGGACAGGACGGGGACAATAGCGGCGCGCAGGGGGCGCGGCAACCGCGGGGCCGCCGCGTTCCCGGGCCTCAGGCCGCGCCCACGGTCAGGCCGCGCTGGACGGCGGGACGCGCCAGGAAGCGGTCCATCCAGGCGGCGACATTGGCGAAGCTGGAAAGCCCCACCAGGTCCTGCGCCTCGTAGTTGACCGTCAGCGTCCGCACCCAGGGGGCGGTGGCGATGTCGGCGACCGAATAGTCGCCCGTGATCCAGTCGCGCCCCTGAAGCTGGCGGTCGAGCACGCCCAGCAGCCGCCGCGCCTCGTTCACGTAGCGGTCGCGCGGGCGCTTGTCCTCGATCTCCGAGCCGCGGTAGCGGTGGAAGAAGCCGAGCTGCCCGAACATCGGCCCGACCCCGCCCATCTGGAACATCAGCCACTGGATCGTCTGATAGCGCGCCGCCCCTTCACGGGGCAGGAAGCGGCCGGTCTTGTCGCCGAGATAGATCAGGATCGCGCCGGATTCCCACAGGCCCATCGGCTTGCCGTCCGGCCCGTCGGGGTCGATCATCGCCGGGATCTTGTTGTTGGGGTTCAGCGACAGGAACTCGGGCGTCATCTGGTCCTCGGGGTCGCCGATGCTGATGCGGTGGGCGTCGTAGTCGAGGCCGCATTCCTCGAGCATGATCGACGCCTTGAACCCGTTGGGCGTGTTCAGCGTGTAAAGCTGGATCGCGTCCGGGCGCCGGGGCGCCCAGCGGCTCGTGACGGGAAAGCCACTCAGGTCGAACATTCGGCTGCTCCTCGGTGAAACATTTGGTTGTGAACGGTCTGCATGGCAGTCTGGATCCAGCGACACCCGACCGCGGAAGGACAGGTCATGATCAAGGAGTTTCGCGATTTCATCGCCAAGGGCAATGTCATGGACATGGCCGTCGGCATCATCATCGGGGCGGCCTTCACCGCCATCGTGGCCTCGATGGTGGACGACCTCCTGCAGCCGGTGCTGGGACTGGCGACGGGGGGCACGGATTTCTCCAACTGGTTCCTGGCGCTGAACGGCGAGGATTATCCCACCCTGCGGGCCGCGCGCGACGCGGGCGCCCCCGTCTTCGCCTATGGCAGCTTCGTCACGGCGGTGATCAACTTCCTCATCATCGCCTTCGTGGTCTTCCTGCTGGTCAAGGGCGTCAACCGCATCAAGGACGCGGCCCTGCGCAAGCAGGTGGCGGAGTCCTCGGCCGCCGGCCCCTCGACCGAGGCGCTGCTGGCCGAGATCCGCGACCTGCTGGCCGCCCGCCCGGAACGCTGATCACTTTGCCTCTGGCGACCGCTGCCGGCACCGCTAGGCTTGGCCCCGCAGCCGCCGAAAGACCGACCGATGAGCCCTGACCTCGACCCGACCGACCGCCGCATCCTGTCGGTGCTGCAGAAGGAAGGGCGCATCTCGAACGCCGACCTCGCGGCGCGGATCAACCTGTCGGCCAGCGCCTGCCACCGCCGCGTCCAGCGGCTGGAAGAAGGGGGCTTCATCGCGGCCTATGTGGCGCTTCTGGACCCCCGCCGACTGGGGCGGACCACCACGGTCTTCGTCGAGATCACCCTGTCGGGTCAGGGCGACGCCACGCTCGACGCCTTCGAAAAGGCCGTCCGCGCCATCCCCGAGGTGCTCGAATGCCACCTGATGGCGGGCTCGGCCGACTACCTGCTGAAGGTGCTGGCCGCCGACACCGACGACTTCGCCCGCATCCACCGCCAGCACCTCGCGCGGCTGCCGGGCGTCGCCCAGATGCAATCCTCCTTTGCGCTGAGGGTGGTGCTGCAATCCACGGCATTGCCGGTCTGAGGCGATAACCCCGGGGAATTCCCCGATCCCCGGCCATGGAGGCTGCCTGCCCCAGCGGGCCCGCCGCGCCTCGTGTCGCCGTCCTGCGCCCGGACAGGCTTGCAACCCTCCCGCCCGGCGCATTACCCCGCTGCGTCATCTTCCGATGAGGCGCTCCATGCCCCCAGCCGCCCATTCCCGACTTCGCGCCCTCGGCCCCTCGATCGCCGCGGTTCCCCTGCGCGAGGCGCTGCGGGCGGGCCTGGGCGCGGCGCTGGGGCTGGCGGTGGCGACCGGATGCGCGCTGGCCTTCTCGCCCGACCTGCGGCTGGGCATCTACCTGATCGCGCCCTTCGGGGCCTCGTCGGTCCTGCTGTTCGCGGCGCCGAACAGCCCGCTGGCGCAGCCATGGGCGGCCATCGTCGGCAACACCGTGGCCGCGGTGACGGCGATCCTGGTCGGCCGCCTCGTGTCCGGCCCGCTGCTTTGCGTGCCGCTGTCGGTGGGCCTTGCCATCGTGGTCATGGCGCTGTGCCGGGCGACGCATCCCCCGGGCGGGGCCGTCGCCATGACGGTGGCGATGGGGGCCGAGCGGATCGCGCCCCTGGGCCTGGGTTTCGCGCTGGTGCCGGTGGCCGCCGGCACGGCGCTGCTGGTTCTGGTCGCGGTGCTTTACGCCCGCGCCACGGGCCGCCGCTATCCCTTCCGCCAGTTCCACGAGCCGAACCCGAACGGCACAACCGATCCCCCGGCCGTCGAGCGTCTGGGCCTGACCGAGCAGGAACTGTCGGACATCCTTGTCCGCTATCGCCAGTCGATGAACCTGGGCGTCGAGGACCTGGCCCGCCTGATCGCGGCCGCCGAGATCCAGGCCGCGAGCCACCGCACGGATGTCCAGACCGCCGCCGACATCATGTCGCGCGACCTGGTGACCGTCGGCCCCGAAGCGCCCCTGCGCGAGGTGGCCGGGCTTTTCGCGCGCCACGGCTTCACCTCGCTGCCGGTGGTGGGGAAGGACGGCCGCTTCCTCGGCGTCATCTTCCAGCTTCACCTGATCGCCAGCGACTGGGCGCTTCCGGTCAGGGGATTGAGGAAGCTGCTGCCGCGCCGGGGCACGGCGACGTGCGCCGCCGACGTGATGGAGGCCGCCCCGCCCGGCGTCCCGCCGGATGCGCCCATCGCGGCGCTGCTGCCCTATCTGGCCACCCACCGCACCGACGCGGTGCCGATCCTTCAGGGCGACGAGATCGTGGGCATCGTCACCCAGACCGACCTGATCGCGGCGCTGGCGCGGCAGAGCCTGCGGGCGGGATAGGGTGCAGGGTCATTCCGCCGTCACCGTCACCGCAATCCCGCGGGGCAGCGAGAGCCCGACCATCGAGCCCCGCCCGGCCTCCTCGACCAGGTCCGAGGCGTCGAGGCCGTCGTCCGTCTCGCAGCGCACGCGCATCCCGACCGAGGTGGCGACAAGGGGATCGCCCTCCATCTCCAGCGTCACCTCGACCGAGATCGAGGCGATCCGCCGACCCTGACGATGCGAGATGTAGCGCAGGTCGTTGCAGAAGCAGCCGCCGATCGCGAGGGCGAGCAGCTGCGCGCCGTTGAAGCCCAGCCCCATGCCGCCGGCCATGCCCTCGGGCCGGTCGGCGATGACCGTGTGGCTGCCCGCCCGGCCCAGCGCGGCCTCGGTCCCCGGGACATTCGCGAAACTGATGCTGACGCTCGGCATCGGCGCACCACCTGCTGCGACCCAGCCTATCATGCCGCACCATGCCGCCCAAAGAAAAACCCCCGCGGCCATGGCCACGGGGGTCCCTTGAACCATCCGGTTCGCTTGCGCCTTACAGCGCGCCTTCGCGCTGGGCCTTTTTACGGGCCAGCTTGCGGGCGCGGCGGACGGCCTCGGCCTTTTCACGGGCTTTCTTGACCGACGGCTTCTCGAAATGCTGCTTCAGCTTCATTTCGCGGAAGACACCTTCGCGCTGAAGTTTCTTCTTCAGGGCACGAAGCGCCTGTTCGACGTTGTTGTCGCGAACGCTCACCTGCATGTGGTTGTCACCACCTTCCTAGGTTAGAGTTGATTTGATTGCAGGACGCAGCCCCTTAGCGCAGCGTGCCCCGCTTGTCCACCCTGACGGAGGTTTTTCGGATGCAAGACGACCGCGACCGGCTGCTGGAGGCCGCGCTGACGCATGTGCCTTTCGAGGGGATGAACGACCGCGCGCTGCTGGCAGGGGCCCGCGACCTGGGAATGTCGCCCGACCTGGCGCGCGTCCATTTCCCCCAGGGCGGCGCGAGCCTTGCCGCGGCCTACCACCGTCAGGGCGACGCGGCGCTGGCCCGCGCGCTGGCGGCAGGCCCCCGCACGGGGCGCATCCGCGACCGCATCGCCGACGCGATCTGGCAGCGGCTGGCGCTGGCGGATCCCGAGCTTGTGCGCGCGGGCGCGACGGTCATGGCCCTGCCCCAGAACGCGGCTCTGGGCGCGCGGCTGATGTGGGAAACGGCGGACACGATCTGGAACGGGCTGGGCGATTCCTCGGACGACGTGAACTGGTGGACCAAGCGCGCGACGCTGGCGCCCGTCTTCAGCGCGGCGGTGCTGTACTGGCTGGGCGACAACTCGGCAGGCCATGCCGACACCCGCGCCTTCATCGACCGCCGGATCGGCGACGTCATGCGGATCGAAAGGCTCAAGGCCGGCTTGCGTGATCTTCCGGGCGCGGCACCCCTGACGAAGCTGGCGACCGGCTGGATCCGCAAGCCCCGGCCCGCCCCGGCGCCCGGCCACCGGGGGCGCGCCTGATGTCGCTGCCCCACGAGATGACGGTCGTCGAGATCACCCGTCCCGGCGAGGCCGATGTCCTGCAGCCCGCCCGCCGCCCGCTTCCCGCGCCCGGCGCCGGGCAGATCCTGATCCGCGTGGCCTATGCCGGGGTGAACCGCCCCGACGTGCTGCAGCGGCAGGGGAACTATGCCCCGCCGCCCGGCGCCTCGGACCTGCCGGGGCTGGAATGCGCGGGCCATGTGGCGGCCGTGGGCGCGGGCGTCACCCGCTGGCAGGTGGGCGATGTCGTCTGCGCGCTGCTGCCGGGCGGCGGCTATGCCGAATATGCGCTGGCACCGGCCGATCACGCCCTGCCGGTGCCCGAGGGCCTGAGCCTTGCCGAGGCCGCCTGCCTGCCCGAGACCTGCTTCACCGTCTGGTCCAACATCGTCATGCGCGGCGGGCTGCAGGCGGGCGAGCGGTTCCTGGTCCATGGCGGGTCCTCCGGCATCGGGACGACCGCGATCCAGATCGCGGCGGCCTTGGGCGCGCGGGTCTGGGCCACGGCCGGCTCGGACGAGAAATGCGCCGCCTGCGCGCGCCTCGGCGCCACGGCGATCAACTACCGCGAACAGGACTTCGTCGAGGCGCTGCGGGCCGAAGGGGGCGCGGACCTGATCCTCGACATGGTGGGCGGCGACTATGTTTCGCGCAACATCCGGGCGATGGCGGATGACGGGCGGCTGGTCTTCATCGCCTTCCTGGGCGGGCCGAAGGTCACGCTGAACCTTGCCCCCGTGATGATGCGGCGGCTGACGATCACCGGCTCGACCCTCAGGCCGCAGTCCGATCTGGCGAAAGCCCGGATCGCCGAGGAGTTGCGCGCCCATGTCTGGCCGATGATCGCGGCCGGCAAGCTGCGCCCGGTCATGGACGCCGAGTTCGCGCTGGAGGAGGCCGCAGCCGCCCATGCCCACATGGAAGCGGGCGATCACATCGGCAAGATCGTGCTGCGTGTGGGAGAGTGAGGGCTGCTGTTCTGGTGTCCGTCGTCGCGGCCGGGTTGGCTGCGGGGTGGCTCGGGCGCGCTGCATGGGAGCCCTCGCGTCCCGAGGCGATGCTGACCTTGTTCCGGGACCATTGTGTCCCATTCGCCCGCGCGGCAATGCCGGTGCAGCCTCGGTCGCCGCTGCGCCAGCTGCGGATAGACAATGCCCGGGAATACTGGGGTGATCCGCGAAGCCGTCTTGTTGTTGAACACGCAGGCAGAACATGCGCCGTCACGGACATCATCGCCCCCCTTTCCGACGCTGAAGCCGCCGAACTCCACACCCTTGTGCGAGAGGCCGTGGCGAAGGATTTCCCGGGCCTGATGGTCGAGGACGGCAACGAGCTTGGCTGGGACATCTTCGTGCTCTGGCACAACAGCGCCCTGCCAGGGACACGCGACCGTTGGGGGGTCACCCTAGCGCGCGTTCCCAGCAGTCAAGGTGGGCAAACCAGCCTGAGCCTTTCTGCACCCGCTGGCCAGACGGCCTGAACGCGGTTTCGCAAGGCATGGGGCCGGGTGGGTGGTCCTTCAGCCCGGCGCCTCGATCAGCATCCGCGCGCGGCAGTCCCGCCGGACGTCCGGGGCGCAGGCGCGGGGCTGCAGGTCCCGGGTCAGGCAGATGCGAACCTCGTCCAGCCGCCCCTCGTCGCAGGTCACGGTGATGCCGTCGCGGGTCAGGCCGGGATTCACGTCGAGAAAGGCGTCCTCGACCATCGCGGCCTCAACCCGGACGTCGCGCGGCAGCAGGCGCAGCACGGGAGGAATCCCGACCGATTCCGCGGCCTCCCGGGTCGCCTGGTAGTAGTCTGTCCCCGAAAGGCCGGAACAGCGGCCGTGCTTCTGCCACTGGTACCAGGCGAGCCCCGCCGAGCCCATGATGTCCTCCATCGCGCGGCTTTCCCGGCGGGACGGGTCGCGCTGGCGCGTCTCGCACCAGTCCGGCCAGCCGCGTTCGTGCTGGGGCCATAGGCCGTGGACGACGAAGCCGACGCGCCGGCCGGGCGCGCATTGCGCGGCGTCGCGCGTCCGGCCTTCCGTGGCGCACCAGCTTGGCGACCAGCTGAGCGACAGGACGTAATAGTCGAACTCGCCCGCCCCGTCCTGCGCGGCCAGCGGCAGCGGCGTCAGCAGGGCGAAAAGGGCAAGGCGCTTCATGCGTCCGAACCTAGGGCCCGCGCGTTCAACGAAAAAGGGGGTTCAAACGGCGGGGGTCGAAGCGTATATGGGGCGGCAATTCCCCCCGAAATTGTGGACTGGCCACGCGGCCGACCCGGTTTCCCGGCCGAGAGAGATTTTGCGAAGGAGCAACCCATGAACAAGCCGCTGATGGCCAAGGCGACCGCCGTCTGGCTGGTCGACAACACCACGCTCAGCTTCAAGCAGATCGCGGATTTCTGCGGGATGCACGAGCTCGAGGTGCAGGGCATCGCCGATGGCGACGTCGCGGCGGGCGTCAAGGGCTTCGATCCCGTGGCCTCGAACCAGCTTGACCCTGTCGAGATCGAGAAGGGCCAGAAGGACACGGCCTACAAGCTGAAGCTCAAGCACAACCCCGCCGCCGAGGGCGAGGAGCTGCGCCGCGGCCCGCGCTACACGCCGTTGTCCAAGCGCCAGGACCGCCCCGCCGCGATCCTGTGGCTGGTCAAGTTTCACCCGGAACTGGCCGATTCGCAGATCGCCAAGCTGGTCGGGACGACCAAGCCCACCATCGCCTCGATCCGTGACCGGACGCATTGGAACATCCAGAACATCGCGCCGATCGACCCGGTGGCGCTGGGCCTCTGCCGCCAGTCGGAACTGGACGCCGCCGTCCAGAAGGCCGCCAAGTCCAAGACCGAGGTCATGTCGGACGACGAGCGCCGCAAGCTCGTGTCCACCGAATCGAGCCTGGCCATGCCCGACGAGCCGCGCCTGCCGTCCTCGATCGCGGGGCTGGAGAACTTCTCGCTGACCCGCGACGAGGAGAAGCCGCAGGCGGATCTCGACGCCGACAGCTTCTTCAACCTGCCCGACAGCGACGAGGGCGACGACGAGGACGAGGCCGGCAACCGCTGACCGGTCCCGCGCGCCCCTTTCAGGCGGGGCGCGCCAGCGTCACCAGTTCATAGACGAGATCCAGCGCCTCGCGTGGGCTGAGCGTGTCGGGCTGGAGACCTTGCAGCCGCTCCTCGACCGCCGAGGACCTGGGCTGGGGAACGGGCGCGGGCGGGGCCGAGCGGAACAGCGGCAGGTCGTCGATCAGCGCCGCCGGCCGCGCCGCACCGTCGCGGGCGCCCGCTTCCAGCGCGTCGAGGATTTCGCGCGCGCGTTCCACCACCGCCGGGGGAAGCCCGGCCAGCCGCGCCACCTGCACGCCATAGCTGCGGTCGGCGGCGCCCCTGCGGACCTCGTGCAGGAAGATCACCTCGCCGTTCCATTCGCGGACGGCGACGGTGGCGTTCTCGACGCCCTCCAGCTTGGCGGCAAGCTGGGTCATCTCGTGGTAGTGGGTGGCGAACAGGGCGCGGCAGCGGTTCGCGCCGTACAGATGCTCCAGCACCGCCCAGGCGATCGACAGGCCGTCCCAGGTCGCGGTGCCGCGCCCGATCTCGTCCAGGATCACCAGCGCGGCCGGATCGGCCTGGTTCAGGATGGCGGCGGTTTCCACCATCTCGACCATGAAGGTCGACCGCCCGCGCGCGAGGTCGTCCGCAGCCCCCACGCGGCTGAAAAGCTGCGACACCAGCCCGATATGCGCACGGGCGGCGGGCACGAAGGCCCCTGCCTGCGCCAGCACGGCCATCAGCGCGTTCTGCCGCAGGAAGGTCGATTTCCCCGCCATGTTCGGCCCCGTCAGCAGCCAGATCGCCGGGGTCTTGCCGTCCGTCAGGGCGCAGTCGTTGGCGACGAAGGGCTCTCCTTTCCGCTTCAGCGCCCGTTCCACGACCGGGTGGCGGCCGCCCTCGATCACGAAGGCGCGGCTGTCGTCCACGAGGGGCCGGGTCCAGCCCTCGCCGGCCGCGAGGTCCGCGAAACCGGCGGCCACGTCGATCTCGGCCAGTGCGCGTGCCGCCTGCCCGATGCGGGCGGACTGGTCCAGCACGGCGCGCAGCAGCCGGTCGAAGACCGCGCGCTCCAGTTCCAGGGCGCGGTCGCGGGCGTTCAGGATGCGGGTTTCCAGTTCCGACAGCTCGACCGTGGTGAAGCGGATCTGGTTCGCCGTCGTCTGGCGGTGGATGAAGCGCGCGTTCAGCGGCGGCGCGAGCATCCGTTCGGCATGGGTGGCCGTGGTCTCGATGAAATAGCCCAGCACGTTGTTGTGCTTGATCTTCAGGCTGGAGACGCCGGTTTCCGCGACATAATCGCCCTGCATCCGGGCGATCACGCCGCGCCCCTCGTCGCGCAGCGCCCGCGTGTCGTCCAGTTCGGCGTCAAAGCCCGGCGCGACGAAGCCGCCGTCACGCGCAAGCAGCGGGGGGTCCGCCACCAGCGCCTCGTCCAGCAGGTCGATCAGCGCGTCATGGCCGACGAGGTCGCTCGCCGCCTCGGCCAGCAGCGGATCGTCACCGCCGATCAGCGCGGCGATCCGCACCGCCGCCGTCAGGCCATTGCGGATCGCCGCGAGATCGCGCGGCCCGCCCCGCTCCAGCGCCAGCCGCGAGAGCGCCCGGTCCATGTCGGGCACCCGCGCCAGCGTGTCGCGCAGGTCGGCGGTCAGGCGGGCGTTCTCGACCAGCGCCGCCACGGCCGCCTGCCGCCGGTGGATCAGGGCCAAGTCGCGCGAAGGCGCCGAGATGCGGCGCTCCAGCAGGCGCGCGCCGGGGGCGGTCACGGTGCGGTCGATGGCGGCCAGCAGCGACCCCTCGCGCCCGCCGGACAGCGCCTGCGTCAGTTCCAGGTTGCGCCGGGTGGCCGCGTCGATCTGCATGGCGCCCGCGCCGCTTTCGCGCACGGGCGGCGACAGGCGCGGCATCCGGCCGCGCTGGGTCAACATCAGGTAATCCGCGATGGCCCCCATGGCCGACAGCTCGGCCCGGGTGAACTGGCCGAAGCCGTCCAGCGTCTCGACCCCGTAAAGCACGCAAAGCCGGTGCACGGCGGCAGTGGAGTCGAAGCTCGCCGCCGAAAGCTCGGTCAGGGCGGCGCCGGCCTCGGCGGCGATGTCGTCCAGCCGTGATCCGTCCAGCGCCAGTAACTCGCGCGGGGCGTGGCGGGCGAGCTCCGGCCCCAGCCGCACCTGCGGGCAGGGGGCGACCCGCAACGCGCCCGTGGAAATGTCCACCCAGGCCAGCGCGCAATCGTCCCGCACCGTGGCGAAGGCGGCGAGGAAGTTGTGCCGCCGCGCTTCCAGCAGCGATTCTTCGGTCAACGTGCCGGGCGTCACCAGCCGCACCACGTCGCGGGCGACGACCGACTTGGAGCCGCGCTTCTTCGCCTCGGCCGGGTCCTCCATCTGCTCGGCGATGGCGACGCGGAAGCCCTTGCGGATCAGGGTCAGCAGATAGCTTTCGGCGGCATGGACGGGGACGCCGCACATGGGGATCGGCTCGCCCCCGTGCGTGCCGCGCCTGGTCAGGGCGATGTCCAGCGCGGCGGCGGCGGAAACCGCGTCCTCGAAGAACATCTCGTAGAAATCGCCCATCCGGTAGAACAGCAGCGCGCCGGGGTTGGCCTCGCGGATCGCGAGATACTGGGCCATCATCGGGGTCGGCTGGTCGGTCATGGTCGGGCCTTCACACGGAACCTTGCCGTTCTAGAGGGGCCAGCGCGGCTTTGGAACCGGGCTGCCGGATTCCATTGGACAGGGGCGGGGCCCGCTGGCAGCGTTGACCGGAACGGGAAAGGGGAGGTTCCCATGAAACTGATCGCTGCCGCGCTGGTGCTGGCCGCGGGGCCGGCGCTGGCCGACTGCCCGCCGCCCGCGCAGATGCAGGAGGCCGCGCGCGCCTGGCTGGCGGGCGAGCGCCTGCCCGATCCGGGCGCCGCCACCGTCGAGGATGCCGCCTGCGCCTATGATGCCTATCGCCAGGTGCTTCAGGCCGAGATGGGGTCGCCCGTCGGCTGGAAGGTCGGCTTCACCTCGAAGCCCGCGCAGGAACGCTTCGGCGTCACCGCCCCCGTCGCGGGGGCGCTGTTCGCGCCGATGATCCTGAAGGACGGGTCCGAGGTGTCCCTGGCGGGCAGCCGCTCGCCCTTCTACGAGGCGGACCTGGTCGTGACCGTCGCCGACGCCGCCATCAACGAGGCCACCACGCGGGAACAGGTCGCGGCCAGCCTGTCCGACGTGCGGCCCTTCATCGAACTGCCCGACATGGCGCTGGCCGAGGGCGTGAAGCCCACCGGGCCGATCATGGCCGCCTATGGGGTGATCCCCTGGCGCGGGGTGATCGGGCAGGGGGTGGCCATGGCCGACCTGCCGGACCCGGTGGCCGACCTCGCCGCGCTGACGGTCAGCCTGAAGGCCGGGGGCGCGGAACCCGTGACCGGCACGGGCGAGATGCTGCTGGGCCATCCTCTGGACGTGGTGCTGTGGCTGATCGGCCATGGCGGCGCGCGGCTGGAACCGGGGCAGATGATCTCGCTGGGTTCGCTCAGCCCGCTGGTCGAGGCGAAGCCCGGCCTGACGGTGACGGCGGATTACCGGATCGGCGGCAGGCCCATGACGGTGTCGGCGCGGCTGGCGGATTAGGCACGGACAAGGGGCGCCGGGACGCATTGCGCAGCGCAGGCGCTTGCGGCCATTCTGGCGCGACAGGAACGGGGAAGGGGAAACATGACCGACAGCAACCAGCCGCAGCGATCGCGCATCACGCCCGAGGAGGCGCTGGCCTATCACCTCGAGCCATGCCCCGGAAAGCTCGAGATCGTGCCCTCGACGCCGATGGCGACCCAGCGCGACCTGAGCCTCGCCTATTCCCCCGGCGTGGCCGTCCCGGTCCAGGCCATCGCCGAGCGCCCCGAAACGGCCTATGACTATACCACCAAGGGCAACCTGGTGGCGGTGGTCTCGAACGGGACGGCGATCCTCGGCCTCGGGAACCTGGGCGCGCTGGCCTCGAAGCCGGTGATGGAAGGCAAGGCGGTGCTGTTCAAGCGCTTCGCCGACGTGAACGCCATCGACATCGAGCTGGACACCGAGGACCCCGAGGAGATCATCCGGGCGGTCCGCCTGATGGGGCCGAGTTTCGGCGGCATCAACCTGGAGGACATCAAGGCGCCCGAGTGCTTCATCATCGAAAGCCGTCTGAAGGAGATGATGGACATCCCCGTCTTCCATGACGACCAGCACGGGACGGCGGTGATCTGCGCGGCGGGCCTGATCAACGCGCTGGAACTGTCGGGCAAGCGCATCGAGGACGTGAAGATCGTGCTCAATGGCGCGGGGGCGGCGGGGATCGCCTGCCTCGAACTGCTCAAGGCGATGGGCGCGCGGCACGAGAACTGCATCATGGCCGACACAAAGGGGGTCATCTGGCAGGGCCGCACCGAGGGGATGAACCAGTGGAAGTCGGCCCATGCGGTCGCCACCGAAGCCCGCACGCTGGCGGACGCGATGGTGGACTGCGACGTCTTCCTGGGCGTGTCGGCCAAGGGCGCGGTCACGCAGGAGATGGTGAAGTCCATGGCCCCGAACCCGGTCATCTTCGCCATGGCCAACCCCGACCCCGAGATCACGCCCGAGGAAGCCCATGCCGTCCGGCCCGACGCCATCGTGGCGACGGGCCGCTCGGACTATCCGAACCAGGTCAACAACGTGCTGGGCTTCCCCTACCTGTTCCGGGGTGCCTTGGACATCCACGCCCGCGCGATCAACGACGAGATGAAGATCGCCTGCGCCCGCGCACTCGCCGAGCTTGCCCGGCAGGACGTGCCGGACGAGGTGGCGGTGGCCTACGGGCGCAAGCTCAGCTTCGGGCGCGACTACATCATCCCGACTCCCTTCGACCCGCGGCTGATCCACGTGGTGCCGCCTGCGGTCGCCCGCGCCGGCATGGACACGAGCGCGGCGCGGCGCCCGATCATCGACATGGAGGGTTACGTCCAAACGCTGCGCCAGCGCATGGACCCGACCGCCTCGATCCTGCAGGGCATCCATGCGCGGGCGCGGCAGGCGCAGGCGCGGATGATCTTTGCCGAAGGCGACGACCCGCGCGTGCTGCGCGCGGCCGTCGCCTGGCAGCGCGGGGGCCTGGGCCGCGCGCTGGTCGTGGGGCGCGAGGCGGACGTGGCCGAGAAGCTCGCGGCCGAGGGGATGGCCGACGCCGTGCGGGAACTCGAGGTCGTCAGCGCCCTCACCTCGCCGCATCTGAACGCGTATCACGAGACGCTCTACAAGCGGCTGCAACGGCAGGGCGTGGACCGCGAGGACGCGCTGAAGCTCGCCCGCCGCGACCGGCACGTCTTCGCGGCGCTGATGCTGGCGCATGGGCATGGCGACGCACTGGTGACAGGGGCCACGCGCAAGGCCTCGCATGTGCTGGCGCAGGTGGGGCAGGTCTTCGACGTGCGGCCGCAGGACGGGGCGGTGGGCATCACGGGGGTGCTGCACAAGGGCCGGATCGTGCTGGTCGCCGACACCCTGGTCCATGAATGGCCCGAGGCCGAGGACCTGGCCCTGATCGCCACCCGCGGCGCCCATGTGGCCCGCGCCCTGGGGATGGAACCCCGCGTGGCCTTTCTGTCCTTTTCCACCTTCGGCCATCCCGTCAGCGAGCGGGCGACCAAGATGGCCGAGGCGCCGAAGGTGCTGGACCGGCAGGGCGCCGATTTCGAATACGAGGGCGAGATGACGGTGGACGTGGCCCTGAACCCCGAGGCCGCGGCCCGCTATCCCTTCAGCCGCCTGACGGGCCCCGCGAACGTCCTGGTGGTGCCTGCGCGGCATTCGGCCTCGATCAGCGTCAAGCTGATGCAGGAAATGGCGGGCGCCACGGTGATCGGCCCCATCCTGACCGGCGTGCCGAAACCGGTCCAGATCTGCGGCACCGGCTCGACCGTGAACGACATCCTCAACATGGCGGCCATGGCGGCGGGCCGGGTGGGACAGGTGGCCTGAGGCGCGGGCTTGCGTCAAAGAAGGACGTGATCCGCCGCAAGCGGCCCGTGATCGGAAATGATCACCACGTCCGGTCCGAAGTCGATGCCCGGATCGGGCGCAAACGGAAGGACCAGCAGGTCGAACCAGGCTTCTGCCTCCAGGGGCATGGCCGGAGAGCCCGCGCCATCGGCAGGGTCACGGCTGGGCGGGCCGGGCAGGAAGATGAAGGCGTCCGCCTGCGCGGTCTGGTCGAGCCAGTCGCGGTCCGATGGCTCGGGCAGGTCCGGGCGCGCCTGCGCATGGGGCCAGTCCCGGGGTGAAATGCCGTGCGGCGGGTCGGTTGCAACGCCGTGCCCGGGCCGGCCGGCCGCCTCGGCCCGGGACAGGACCACGGCAGCCGCGGGGCGATCTCCGGCCTCGTCGGCGACCGCCCGGGGCGCCTGCGGATGACCCCACGCCCCATGGCCCGACTCGACGGCTGCCGCTTGCGCCCTTGCAGGAACCGCAGGGTCCCAGAGCGGGGCCGCCGCCCCGTCCCTCCGGCCCATGCCGGCAGGGTCGTCATCCTCCCCGAGGACGAGGAGGGGCGAGGCGCCGAGGAAAGGAAACAGGATCTCGGCACTGGTCGGGCGGATGCCCGTGCCGCGAGGAAGGATCGTCATGGTTGCCCCTTGAAGGATATCCCTCGCTTTACAGGGCAGAGTCTAATATCCGGTTAAGTCAGCTCTCCCCGTTCGGCCTGCCGCTGACGGTCGCGGAAGCGGGCGCGGTCCGCCTCGGTGTATTCACCGGCGCAAAGGTGGCAGCACACGCCCTCCTCGTATTCGGGGCGGGCGGTATCCCCGGGCGCAAGCGGCCTGCGGCAGGCGTGGCAGAGGACATGACCGCCGGGCTGAAGCCCGTGGGTCAGGCTGACGCGGCGGTCGAAGACGAAGCAGGCGCCGTCCCACAGGCTTTCGCCCTCGGGCACCTCTTCGAGGTATTTCAGGATGCCGCCCTGAAGGTGAACGACCTCGGGCACGCCCTGGCCCACAAGGAAGCTCGTGGATTTCTCGCAGCGGATGCCGCCGGTGCAGAACATCGCCACGCGCTTGCCGGCGAAGCGCCCGGCGTTTTCGGCCCACCAGTCGGGAAACTCGCGGAAGCTGCGGGTGCCGGGGTCGATGGCGCCGCGGAAGCTGCCGATGGCGATCTCGTAATCGTTGCGGGTGTCGATCACGACCGTGCCGGGATCCGAGATGACGGCATTCCAGTCGGCGGGCGGGACATGGCGGCCGACGCGGGCGGCGGGGTCCACGCCGGGCTGGCCCATGGTCACGATCTCGGGCTTCACGCGCACCTTCATCCGGCCGAAGGGAAGGGCTTCGGAGGCGCTTTCCTTCCATTCCAGGCTTTCGAAGCCGGGCCAAGCGCGAAGATGCGCCAGCACGGCCCCGATCCCGTCGCGGGGGCCCGCGATGGTGCCGTTGATCCCCTCGCGGGCAAGGATCAGCGTGCCGCGCACTCCCTGCGCCCGGCAGAGCGCCAGCAGGCGCTCGCGCCGGGTGTCGGGATCGGGCAGCGGGGCAAAGTGGTAAAGGGCGGCGACGGTGAACATGGGCGCGGCCTAGTCCAGCCGCGCCCCCGAAGGCAAGCGGGCAGGGGGTCAGAACGCGACGCCCATCGCGATCGGGCCCAGCAGATAGACCGCCAGCGTGATCAGCAGGACGCTGACCGTGTTCATCAGCACCCCGCCGCGCACCATCTGCGCCATGGTGACGCGGCCGGTGGCGAAGACGATGGCGTTGGGCGGCGTGCCGACCGGCAGCATGAAGGCAAGGCTCAGCGCCAGCGTCGCGGGCACCAGCAGCAGCAAGGGGTCGATCCCGATCCCCGGCGCCACGGCGCCCAGGATCGGGATGATCGTCGCCGCCATGGCGGTGTTCGAGGCGATCTCGGTGATCATCACCACGATCGCCACCAGCGCCACCACCACCCAGACGGTCGGCAGGCTGCCCAGGCCCGACACCCTCTGCCCGAACCAGGCGTCCAGCCCGGTCGAGGACACCGCCGCGGCAAGGCTGAGGCCGCCGCCGAACAGCAGCAGCACGCCCCAGGGCAGGCCCTCCTCGGCGTCCTTCCAGTCCAGCAGCATCTGCGTCCTGCCGCGGCCGGGCAGGATGAACAGCAGGATCCCCGCCGCGATGGCGGTCGCGGTGTCGTCGAAACTGCCCAGCCAGGGCGCGGCGGCCCTCAGGGCGGGGACCGAGGCAAGGATGCTCGGCACGGTCCAGAAGAAGGCCGCGCCCAGGAAGACCAGCAGCACCATCCGCTCGCCCTGGCTCAGGGGCCCCAGGTCGCGGATCTGCGCGTCGATCAGCCCGCGGCCGCCGGGGATCTCGGGCAGGTCGAAGCGGTACATCACCCGCGTCATCAGGACCCAGCCGACGAGCACGAAGACAAGGGCCAGGGGCACGCCGATCATCATCCACCTGACGAAGCTGATCTCGCGCTCCAGCGTTTCGGCGGCATAGCCCGCGAGAATGGCGTTGGGCGGGCTGCCGATCAGCGTTCCGATGCCGCCGATCGAGGCCGACCAGGCCACCGCCAGCACGATGCAGACGCCGAAATTGGCGATGTTGCGGTCGCCCACGGACGCGGTGATCGACGCGCCCGCGGCCAGCGCCTGCGCGTCGGCCGCCCGGCCGCTGCGCTCGAGCACAAGCGCCAGCACCGAGGTGGCGATGGGCAGCATCATCAGCGCGGTTGCGGTGTTGGACACCCACATCGACAGGAAGGCGGTGGCCAGCATCAGGCCCAGCACCATCCGCCGGGGCTGCAGCCCGACCCGTCTCAGCGTCAGAAGGGCGATCCGCAGGTGCAGGTTCCATTTCTCCATGGCGATGGCGATCAGGAAGCCGCCAAGAAACAGGAAGATCGTGGAACTGGCATAGGGCGCGGCCGTCTGCCCCACGGACTGCCGGGTCAGCGCGGGGATCAGCACGATGGGCAGCAGCGAGGTGACAGGCAGGGGCACCGCCTCGGTCATCCACCAGACCGCCATCAGCGCCAGGATTCCCGCGACCGCGCGGGCGTCGGGCGTCAGGTCCGGCTGCGCGCCGAGAAGGGCGTGGACGACCACGGCCACGACCACGCCGAGCGCGCGCAGGAACCACATCATCGCCGCCGGGCGTCCGGGGGGAACGTCCTCCTCCAGGTCCCGCGACGCTTCCATCCGGCTGTGGTCGGTCATTCCTCTGCTCCTCGGTTCCGGCGGGTCCGGGATCGATCAGGTCGGTTCGGACCTGCCGCCAGCGCCGCAGCCATGCGCGTGCCGCAATGTTCGCCCCCAGGCTGCCACGACCGGCCTTCACATTGACGCAACCCGGCAGGCTTCCTAAGGTTCGGCGTCCATTCCGGGAAATCCCATGCGCGCCCTGATCGTTGTTGATCTTCAAGTCGATTTCTGCCCCGGCGGCGCGCTGGCGGTGGCGGGCGGCGACGAGATCGTGGGGCCTGTCAACGCGCTGATGGCCGAGCATGATGCCGTTGTGCTGACCCAGGACTGGCACCCGGCGGATCATTCCAGCTTTGCCAGCAACCATTCCGGCGCGCAGCCCTTCGGGACCGCGACCCTGCCTTATGGCGATCAGGTCCTGTGGCCCGACCATTGCGTCATCGGCTCGGACGGGGCGGCCTTCCACCCCGGCTTGGACCTGCGCCGCGCGGACCTGATCGTCCGCAAGGGCTTCCGGCGGGAAATCGACAGCTATTCCGCCTTTTTCGAGAACGATCGCCGGACGCCCACGGGCCTTGCGGGCTACCTGCGCGACCGCGGGCTGACGGACTTGCGGTTCGTGGGCCTTGCCCATGATTTCTGCGTGGCCTGGTCGGCCCTCGACGCGGCGCGGCTGGGCTTTTCGGCCACCGTGATCGAGGGTGCGACCCGCGCCATCGACCTCAACGGCTCGCGCGAGGCCGCGCAGGCCGCCATGCGCGCGGCAGGAGTGACGCTTTCATGATGACCCCGACCGTCGACATCGCCACGCGCGTTTATAACCACAAGTGGAAGATCGACCCGATCGTCCGCTCGCTGATCGACACCGACTTCTACAAGCTGCTGATGTGCCAGTCGGTCTTCCGCTACCGGCCGGACGTGGACGTGACCTTCCGGCTGATCAACCGCTCGAAGGACATCCGGCTTGCGGACCTGATCGACGAGGGCGAGCTGCGCGAGCAGCTGGACCACGTGCGCAGCCTGTCCTTGGCGCGGGGCGAGTCGACCTGGCTGCGGGGCAACACCTTCTACGGCAAGCGCCAGATGTTCCGCCCCGACTTCATGGAGTTCCTGGAAAACCTGCGCCTGCCCGCCTATCACCTGGAAAAGCGCGAGGGCCAGTACGAGCTGACCTTCGAGGGCCGCTGGCCCGAGGTCATGCTGTGGGAAATCCCGGCGCTCGCCATCATCATGGAGCTGCGCTCGCGGGCCGTGCTGAAGGATCTCGGCCGGTTCGAGCTTCAGGTGCTCTACGCCCGCGCCATGACGCGGCTGTGGGAAAAGATCGAGGCGCTGCGGGGGCTCGGCCCCGACCTCAGGATCGCCGATTTCGGCACGCGGCGGCGGCACAGCTTCCTGTGGCAGGACTGGTGCGTGCAGGCCATGATCGAGGGCCTGGGCGAGCGCTTCACCGGCACCTCGAACTGCCTGATCGCCATGCGCCGCGACATCGAGGCGATCGGCACCAATGCCCATGAACTGCCGATGGTCTATGCCGCCTTGGCCGAAACGGACGAGGAGCTGCGCCAAGCCCCTTACCGCGTGCTGGCCGACTGGCACGAGGAACACGACGGCAACCTGCGCGTGATCCTGCCCGACACCTACGGCACGCCGGGGTTCCTGCGGAACGCGCCCGACTGGCTGGCCGGCTGGACCGGCATCCGCATCGATTCGGGCGACCCGGTGGCGCTGACCGAATATGCCATCGACTGGTGGAAATCCCGGGGCGAGGACCCCGCGCAGAAGCTGGTGATCTTCTCGGACGGGCTGGACGTGGACGAGATCGCGGCGCTGTTCCGCCGCTTCCACGGCCGCATCAAGGTCAGCTTCGGCTGGGGCACGCTTCTGACCAACGACTTCCGGGGGCTGGTGCCGGGCGACGGGCTCGCGCCCTTCAGCCTGGTCTGCAAGGCTGCCGCCGCGAACGGGCGCCCCACGGTCAAGCTGTCCGACAACCCCGAGAAATCGACCGGCCCGGCCGACCTGATCCGCCACTACCGGCAGGTCTTCGGCACGACCGAAGGGCAGCGGTTCGACCTGGTGGTGTGAGCGGAACAGCAGGGTGCGTGCCGGGCGCGCACCCTGCGGGCTTCAGTGCGGGCAAGCGCAGGGTACGTGGCTTTCGCGCATCGCGACCCTCCCGCCGGCCTCAGACCATCCGCACCGGCCCGCCATAGGCGGCCACCCGGCGGTCGGCGGTCAGAAGCTGCATCCCCTCGGTCATGGCCTGCGCGACCAGCATCCGGTCGAAGGGATCGCCATGCACCGGAGGCAGCGTCGGAATGGCAAGGCAATGCCGCCCCTCGACCGGCAGCTCAAGATAGCCGTTCGCCAGCAGCCCGGCGCGGAAGGGTGCCGGATCGACCGTGAAATCGGCGCGGCCCTGCGCGAACTTGATGGCGATCTCCCACAGGCTCGCGGTGCTGAAATGCAGCCGGTTCTCGGGATCGCTCATCAGCGTCACGGCATCTCGGGGAAGCTTCTGCATCGCCACCGCACCCCAGATCAGCAGATGCGTGTCGATCAGGAGGTTCACGCCTCGGGCTTCCGCCGGTCGGGCGGGACGTAAAGCCCGCTGCCGTCATACTTGCCCTCGAACATCGCCTGGATCTCGTCAGCCATCATGTCGTCGAAGTCGTCGGGCACCTCGAACTGGCCCTGCATGAAGCCGAGCCGCCGCGGCGCGGGCTGCTCGACCAGCGTCACCTTGACCACCGGCTTGCCCGCGCGGGCGATGATGAAGGGCTCGCCCTTTTCCACGCCCTCGACAAGGCGGGACAGGTGGGTCTTGGCCTCGTGCATGTTGACGGTCTTCATGGCGGCACCCTCTGGTGGACTAACCCAACCTAGTCCACCGGGGCCTTCCGTTCAACCGCCCGCCGGGTCGCGCCACCGGTTGACCAGCGGATAGCGCCGGTCGAGCCAGAAGGACCGGGGCGAGACGCGCGGCCCGGGCGCGGCCTGGTAGCGCTTCCACTCGCTGCCATAAAGCAGCCGCTCGACCTGCCGCACCGTGTCGCCGTCGAAGCCCCGCGCCACTAGGTCGGCAACCGAGCCGTCCTTTTCGACCAGCCCTTCGAGAATCGCGTCCAGCACCTCGTAGGGCGGCAGGCTGTCCTGGTCGGTCTGGTCGGGGCGCAGTTCGGCCGAAGGCGGTTTCTCGATGATCGCCGTCGGGATCACCTCGCCCGCCGGACCCTTCATCCAGGGGCGGTGGTTCGCGTTCCGCCAGCGGCAGGTCGTGAAGACCCGCGTCTTGTAGAGGTCCTTGATCGGGTTGTAGCCGCCCGCCATGTCGCCGTAGATCGTGGCATAGCCCACGCCGACCTCGGACTTGTTGCCGGTGGTCAGCAGCATCTCTCCGAACTTGTTGGACAAGGCCATCAGCAGCACGCCCCGCAGGCGGGACTGGATGTTCTCCTCGGTCAGGTCGGGCGTGGTGCCGGCCATGACCTCGGACAGCGCCTGCGTCACCGCGCCGACCGGCCCGTTGATCGGCAGGGTGTCGAGGCGGATGCCCAGCCGCCGCGCCAGGTCCTCGGCGTCGTCCAGCGAGCCTTGGCTGGAATATTCCGACGGCAGCCGCACGCCGCGCACGTTTTCCGGTCCCAGCGCGTCGGCGGCGATGGCCGCGACCAGCGCCGAATCGATGCCGCCCGACAGGCCCAGCAGCACCTTGCGGAAACCAGACTTGCGCGCGTAGTCCGCCAGTCCCAGGCAGATCGCGCGGTAATCCTGTTCCCATTCATCGGGCTGGGGGACCATCTCGCCGCGCTCGGCTTGCCAGCCTTCGGAAGTGCGGGTGAAGTCGATATGCGCCACCGCCTCCTCGAAGGGGGCAAGCTGGACGACCTTGTGGCCGCCCGGGTTCAGGACAAAGGACGCCCCGTCATAAACCTGGTCGTCCTGCCCGCCCACCAGGTTCAGGTAAACCAAGGGCAGGCCCGTCTCGACCACGCGCGCGACCATGTGGCCCATGCGCAGGTCCAGCTTGTTGCGGTGATAGGGGCTGCCGTTCGGCACCACCAGGATCTCGGCCCCCGTCTCGGCCAAGGTTTCGGCCACGCCCGGCCACCAGGCGTCCTCGCAGATGGGGCTGCCGATGCGGACGCCCTCGACCGAGAAGGGCCCGCTGATCGGGCCGGGATCGAACAGGCGGTATTCGTCGAACAGTTCCTTGTGCGGCAGCTCGTGCTTGAGCACCCGCGCCGTGATCCGCCCGCCTTGAAGCACCAGCCAAGCGTTGTGCAGCTTGCCGTCCAGCCGCCAGGGCGCGCCGATGCCGATGGCGGGGCCGTCCGCGCAATCGGCGGCCAGCCGTTCCACCACCCGCAGGCAGTCGTCCAGGAAGGCGGGCTTCAGCACCAGGTCCTGCGTCTGGTAGCCGGTCAGGAACATCTCGGGCAGCGCCAGCATCTGCGCGCCCGCGGCCTTTGCCTGGTCCCAGGCCGCGCGGGCCTTGGCGGCGTTGCCCGCAAGGTCGCCCACGGTGGCGTTCAGTTGCGCGATGGTCAGGCGGAAGCGGTCGGTCATCGCGGGGTCTCCGGTCGGTTTCCCGCGACGATAGGGCGGGGACCGGGCAAGGGGAAGACGCCCGCTCACGGTCTCGGGCTTTGCGCGGCGGCCCGGGCTGCGCTAGACCGGCGCCGAACAGCGGGCGGCAGACCCGCGACCACGAAAGGCTTGAGGCGATGAAACCCGCAATCCTCCTCGCGGCGCTTGCCGGTCTGGCGATCCCCCTGGGCGTCCCTTCCGCCCATGCGCAGGCGGCCGCCGTGGTGACCAAGCAGTATGACGATGGCGGCGTCTACGAAGGCACCTTCCGCAACGGCCTGCAGCACGGGCGCGGCACCTACACGCTGCCCTCGGGCTATCGCTACGAAGGCGACTGGGTGGACGGAGAGGTCCGGGGCATGGGCCGCGCGACCTATCCCAACGGCTCGGTCTACGAGGGCCAGTTCGAGAACGGAAAGCCCCACGGCAAGGGCAAGATCACCTATGCCGACGGCGGCACCTATGAAGGCGACTGGGTCGGGGGCGAGATCACCGGCCAGGGCCGCGCGACCTATGCCAACGGCTCGACCTACGAGGGCGGGTTCGAGAAGGCGCTGCACCACGGCAAGGGGCTGCTGAGCCAGCCCGACGGCTACCGCTATGACGGCGACTGGGTGCATGGCGTGCGCGAAGGAAAGGGCAGGATCACCTATCCCGACGGGTCGGTCTACGAAGGCGGGATGCTGGCGGGGATGCGCGCGGGCCAGGGCAAGCTGACCATGCCGGACGGGCTGTCCTACGAAGGCGTCTGGGCGGCGGGCCAGATGTCGGGGCAGGGGCGGCTCGTGCAGCCCTCGGGCGACATCTACGAGGGCACCATGGTCGCCAACCGGCGCGAGGGCCAGGGCCGCGCGACCTATGTGAACGGCGACGTCTACGAGGGCGGCTTCCGCGCCGACAAGCGCCACGGCGCCGGCGTCTTCACCGGCACGGACGGCTATCTTTATGACGGCGACTGGGTGGACGGCCGGATGGAAGGCCAGGGCCGCATACAGTATCCCGACGGCTCGGTTTACGAAGGCACGCTCAAGGCCGACCAGCCGGACGGCAAGGGCAAGATCACCTATCCCGACGGCGCGGCCTACGAGGGCGACTGGGCCCTTGGCGTCATCCAGGGGCAGGGCAAGGCGACCTATGCCAACGGCCTCAGCTACGAGGGCGGCTTCAAGGACGCGAAGAACGACGGGCTGGGCACCATGTCGCACCCGGACGGCTATGTCTACACGGGCGCCTGGAAGGACGGCCAGCGCCACGGCGAGGGCGCGGCCACCTATCCCGACGGCACCACCTATCGCGGCGGCTTCGTGAAGGGCCTGCGCGAAGGGCAGGGCGTGCTGATGACGCCCGACGGCTTCCGCTACGAGGGCGGCTGGAAGGCCGGTGAGATCGACGGGCAGGGCGTCGCGACCTATGCCAACGGCGACGTCTACGAGGGCAGCTTCGTCGGCGGCAAGCGGCAGGGCATGGGCGTCATGCGCTATGCCAGCGGCCGCGTGGCCGAAGGGCAGTGGCAGGACGACCGGCTGGCCTCGGAAGGCGACGCGGGCGCGGCCCCCTCGGCGGCGCTGCCTGCCGATCCCTCAAGCGAGGGCGCGGCCCAGACCCCGCCGGCAGCGGGCGGGCCCGCCGCCGAAGGTGCCGTCCCGGCTCCGCCGACCGAGGGCGGCGCGGCCCCGGCAGGCGAGGACCCGCGCGGTTGACGGACGGGGCCGCGTCCAGCGCGCCCGACACCAGCCGCCGCGCGCTGGCCTCCGTCACGATGGTGCGCGGCGACCACGAGATGCTGGCGCGCTGGATCAGCCATCATGGCGCGCTGGCCGGCACGCGCGAGGCCCTGCACATCGTGGCCCATGGTTCCGACCCTCGGATCTCCGGGCTGGCGCAGGGCTGCTCGCAGATCGTCCTGCCCTATGACCCCGAGGGCCGCGACTTCGAGCCGCGGCGCGTGGCGATGTTCTTCGGCCTTGTCGCGGGTCTTCTGGGCTATTACCGCCACATCGTCGTGCTGGACACGGACGAGTTCCTTGTTGCGGCGCCCGACTGCGCGCCGGCGCGTGATCTGGCCGGCTACCTGGACAACGCGGACCTGCAGGGGGTGGCCCTGTCGCCCCTGGGCTTCGACCTCGTCCACCGCCCCAGCGTAGAGCCGGGCGCCCTGGACTGGACCCGTCCGATCACCGCGCAGCGCCGCCACGGCTTCATGCATGTCGCCTATTCCAAGCCCTGCATCTTCCGCCGGCCGCCGCGGAAAGGGGGCAACCAGCACCGGCTGAGGGATCAGCCGATGCAGATCGACCCCAACCTGATGCTGCTGCACCTGCGCTTTGCCGACAAGGATCATGGCCTGCGGGTCAGCAGGCAGCGCAGCGAAACCGTGGCCCGCTTCGATGCCGCGGGCAGCGGACACCGAATCGGGACATGGACGGATCGCGAGGGCCACCTGGCCCAGGCGATCGCCGACATCGAGGCCTCCCCCTGTCCCGACCTGCGCCTTGCCGACCGGCGGCGGTTCTCGATTCGGCAGATGGAGCTTTACGCCCGGCACGGCGGACGCGTCCTGTGGAAGCGCGGCAGGTCCTCCGCCTACCGCCTGCCGGACGAATGGGTCGGATGCCTGTGATCCGGGGCCACGGCCCCGCTTCCCCGGACGTCACAAATCCCACACATGCGGCCAAATGCGTCAGCCCGGAACCGGCTGGCGGCTGGACGGGCGCAATCCGTGCCGCTAGAACCGCCGCTGCGAGGGCTGTCCCATGGACGGCCCGACCTGTCGTATCGGCCCGGCCCGCAGGTCGGCCCCGAATTGGAGATTGACCGTGTCCCACGCTGAAGACCACGCAGGAGACCACGGCGCCACCCGGAGGGACTTCCTCTATTACGCGACCGCCGGTGCCGGCGCCGTTGCGGCCGGGGCAGCCGCCTGGACCCTCATCAACCAGATGAACCCGTCGGCCGACGTGCAGGCGCTGTCCTCGATCCAGGTGGACATCAGCGGCGTCGCCGAAGGCACGCAGCTCACCGTGAAATGGCTGGGCAAGCCGGTCTTCATCCGCCACCGCACCGCCGAGGAAATCGAGCGCGCGCGCGCCGATGACGGGGCGGCCCTGATCGACACGCAGTCGCAGAACGCCAACAAGCCCGACACCAGCGCCGCCGACCAGAACCGCACCCTGGACGAGGAAGGCCGCTGGCTGGTCCAGATCGGCGTCTGCACCCACCTGGGCTGCGTGCCGATCGGCGACGGGGCGGGCGACTTCGGCGGCTGGTTCTGCCCCTGCCACGGGTCGCATTACGACGCCTCGGGACGCATCCGCCGCGGGCCTGCGCCGCAGAACCTGCATATCCCGGTCGCGTCCTTCACGGACGACACCACCATCAAGCTGGGCTGAGGAGCGCGAGCATGTCCGCCGGTATTCCGACCGATGACTATGAACCCAGGACCTCGGCCGAGCGCTGGATCGACCGGCGCCTGCCGATCGTCCGGCTGATCGTCGATTTCACCACCCTTCCCACGCCCAAGAACCTGAACTGGATGTGGATCTGGGGGATCGTGCTGACCGTCTGCCTCGTGATGCAGATCGTCACCGGCATCGTCCTGGCGATGCACTACACGCCTCACGTGGACCTGGCCTTCCGCTCGGTCGAGCACATCATGCGCGACGTGAACGGCGGCCATTTCCTGCGCTACCTGCACGCGAACGGCGCCTCGCTGTTCTTCTTCGCGGTCTACCTGCACATCTTCCGCAACCTTTACTACGGCAGCTACAAGCCGCCGCGCGAGATCACCTATATCATCGGCATCCTGATCTTCGTCCTGATGATGGCGACCGCCTTCATGGGCTACGTGCTGCCCTGGGGCCAGATGTCCTTCTGGGGCGCGACCGTGATCACGGGCCTGTTCGGGGCGATCCCGGGCATCGGCGCGACGATCCAGACCTGGCTGCTGGGCGGCCCGGCCGTGGACAACGCCACGCTGAACCGCTTCTTCTCGCTGCACTACCTGCTGCCCTTCCTCATCGCCGCGCTTGTGATCGTCCACTTCTGGGCCTTCCACACGACCGGCAACAACAACCCCACGGGGATCGAGGTGCGCCGCACCTCGCGCGAGGAAGCCGACCGCGACACCGTTCCGTTCTGGCCCTACTTCGTGATCAAGGACCTGCTGGCGCTGGTCGCCATCCTGGTGATCTTCTTCGCCGTCGTGGGCTTCATGCCGAACTACCTCGGCCACCCCGACAACTACATCGAGGCGAACCCGCTGGCGACGCCCGCGCATATCGTGCCCGAATGGTACTTCCTGCCCTTCTACGCGATCCTGCGCGCCTTCACTGCCGACGTCTGGGTGGTGATGGCCGTCAACTGGCTGACCTTCGGCATCGTGGACGCCAAGTTCTTCGGCGTGCTGGCGATGTTCGGCGCGATCATCGTGATGGCGCTGGTGCCCTGGCTTGACACCAGCCGGGTCCGTTCGGGCCGCTACCGGCCGTCCTTCAAGTGGTGGTTCTGGATCCTGGCGGTCGACTTCGTCGTCCTGACCTGGGCGGGGGCGATGCCGGCGGAAGGGATCTACCCCTATATCGCGCTGGCCGGCGCCACCTACTGGTTCGCCTACTTCCTGGTGATCCTGCCGCTGCTCGGCGTGATGGAACGGCCGTCGCCGATCCCGAACACCATCGAAGAAGACTGGAACGCTCATTACGAGCGTCTGACCACCCCCGCCGAGTAAGGAGAGGCGCGAATGTCCCTGAGAAACGTCACGCTCACGGCGGTCGCGGCCCTGTCCCTCGGGATGGCGGCGAATGCCCAGACGACCATGACGGTGCCGCTGAACGAGCCCGGCACCGAGGCGCCGGCCCCCGCGGGGCCGGGCACCACCGTCACCCGCGACTCCGACGGCACCAGCACGGTCGAAACGAACGGCGCCGTGCCGCGGCCCGAGGGCGTCGCCCCGCAGCCGCCCGACATCGGCTTCACCGGCGGCACCCCGGACCTGCCCAGCACCTCGGCGCCGATGGACACCACCGGCACCGGTCCCGTGCAGCAGCGCGTGGGCCAGCCCCGCGCGGGCAGCACCGGCCAGATCGGCCAGGGCGAAATGACCGGTGAGCCCGCCGACACGACCGGCGTGACGCCGGGCGGCGGCGCGCCCTCGGGCGCGGACGTGGGCGACGAGGATGCCGGCGGCGCGACCGACGGCCCGACCTCGACCCCCGCCAATCCCGAGGCCGACGCCACGGCCGACGAGCGCGCGACGCCCGACCAGCCCGCGCCCGCCGCGGACATCCCCGAGCCGACCGGCGCCGAGCCGGAGGTGGTCGAGGATCGCAGCGCCGATGTCATCACCCCGACCCCCACCGCCGAGCCGGGCGAGCCTCCGGCCGCGCCGAGCTTCGGCCTGCCCGACGAGGCGACCGAGGCACAGGCCGCCGCCCCCGTCCCCGCCGCCGAGGGTGCGGTCGAGGCGGATGCGCCGGACACCGACGTCCCGGCCTCTCCGGCCGAGGGCAGCACCGCCGATCCGCAGTCCGAGGCGACCGGCGAGGCCGCCCCCGCGGCCGGAGCGGATGCCGCGGCCGCGCCGGAAGCCGGTGCCGAGGCTGAAGCCGGCGCCGATGCCGGGCTGGAGGTCGCCCCGGGCGACGAGGCCCCGGCCGCGATCCAGAACCCCGACGAGGCCCAGGCCGAAAGCGCGCCGGTCGATACCGCCGCCGCGACCGAGACCGAGGGCGCAGAAGGGGCCGAGGGCGAGGTTCCCGCCGATCACGGCGTCGCTGCCGATGGCGGCGCGGCCGTGCATCACCAGGAGATCCACGACGTCGCCTACAGCTTCGAGGGGCCGTTCGGGAAATACGACCAGTTCCAGCTGCAGCGCGGCTTGCAGATCTACACCGAGGTCTGCTCGGGTTGCCACGGGATGAAGCAGGTGCCGCTGCGCACCCTGTCCGATCATGGCGGCCCCGGCCTGCCCGAGGACCAGGTCCGCGCCTATGCCGCGCAGCTCAGCGTCGTTGACGCCGAGACGGGCGAGGAGCGTCCGCGCGTCCCGACCGACCACTTCCCCCAGATCGTGGGCCAGGGGATGGGTCCTGACCTGTCGCTGATGGCCAAGGCGCGTGCCGGCTTCCACGGCCCCTACGGCACCGGCCTCAGCCAGCTGGTCAACGGCATGGGCGGGCCCGAGTACATCTACTCGATCCTGACCGGCTATACCGGCAACGAGAAGGAGCAGGCGGGAAGCGTGCTTTACGAGAACACCGCCTTCCCCGGCGGCTGGATCTCGATGGCGCCGCCCCTGTCGGACGATGCCGTGACCTTCGAGGACGGCTCGCCCACCGACCTGCACAGCCTGGCCAAGGACATCTCGGCCTTCCTGATGTGGACGGCCGAGCCGAAGATGATGGCGCGCAAGCAGGCGGGTCTTGTCTCGGTGCTGTTCCTGATCGTGCTGTCGGTGCTGCTGTACCTGACCAACAAGCGCCTGTGGTGGCCGATCAAGCACCGCAAGGACGTGCCCGGCGACGGCTTCTGAGCCAGCCCGCCCCCGGTGAAACAAGCGCGCCCCTTCGGGGGCGCGTTTTCGTTTCAGGGGGGCGCCTGCATTCTTCCGGATCGCCCGAAGGGCGGGGGCCAGCCCCCGCACCCCCGGGATATTTGGACGAAGAAGATGGGCACTGGACGGGCGTGGCGGGCACGGGCCTGCCCCTGTGCAGGGCAACGGATCGGGGCGGCAGTGCTGGATGCGGGCGAGAGACCGCCACGGCCTGCCGGCAGGAGGCCCGAGCCGGATCAGGGGCGGTTCATGGCCGCCCGATGCCCGGATGCAGGGCGCGTGGCCCAGCCGCCAGGGCAGCAGCAGGATGCTCGGCAGTGGTAAGCCTGTCGCCGGGCCGGCGATCTGCGGTCGTGTCAGTGCCGTCCGGCGCGTCGTTCCAGCACGGTCTTGGCGACCAGCACCACCAGCGCGATCAGCGTCAGCACGGTGGCGGCGGCGAAGGCGCCGACCACGTTCAGGTCGTTGAACAGCAGTTCGACCTGCAGGGGCAGGGTGTTGGTCTTGCCCCGGATGCTGCCCGACACGACGGCGACGCCGCCGAACTCGCCCACGGCGCGGGCCGTGGTCAGCACCGCCCCGTACAGCAGCGCCCAGCGGATGTTGGGCAGGGTCACGCGCCGGAACACCTGCCAGCCGCCCGCCCCCAGCGTGACGGCGGCCTGTTCCTGGTCCGACCCCTGCGCCTGCATCAGGGGCAGCACCTCGCGCACGACGAAGGGGGTCGTGACGAACATCGTCACCATCAGGATGCCCGGGAGGGCGAACAGGATCGTGATGTCGTTCTGCGCAAGCCAGCCGCCCAGATAGCCCTGCCGCCCGTACAACAGCAGGTAGCAGATCCCCGCGATGATGGGCGAGATCGAGAAGGGCAGTTCGATCATCGTGATGAGCAGGCCCCGTCCCCGGAAGGTGAACTTGGACAGCAGCCACGAGGCCGCGATGCCGAAGGCGACCGTCACCGGCACCACGATCACCGCGACCAGCGTGGTCAGCCAGATCGCGTGCAGCGTGCCGGGGTCGAGGATGTTGGAAACGTAAGCCCCCCATCCCGCCGACAGCGCCTGCACGAAGATATAGACCAGCGGCACGACGACCATGATCGCCGTCAGGACGACCGCCGCGCCGATCAGCAGAACCCGCGTCATGCCGTCACCGCCCCGTGGCGGGCCGCGCGCAGCTGCACCATGTTCGAGACGAACAGCAGCACCAGTGCCAGCACCATCAGCACCAGCGCGATGGCGGCGGCGCCCTCGTAGTCGTATTCCTCAAGCCGGATATAGGCGAGAAGCGAGGCGATCTCGGTCTTGAAGGGCAGGTTGCCCGCGATGAAGACCACCGCCCCGAACTCGCCCAGCGAGCGCGCGAAGGATGTCGTGACGCCCCCCAGCCAGGCCGGCATGATGGCCGGGAAGATCACCCGCCGGAAGGTGGTGAAGCCGCGCGACCCGAGGCTCGCGGCCGCCTGTTCCAGCGCGGGGTCCAGTTCCTCCAGCACCGGCTGGACGGCGCGGACGACGAAGGGGATCGAGGTGAAGGACATCGCCAGCACGATGCCGCCCAGCGTATAGACGACCTGCAGCCCCAGGGGCTCCAGCACCGACCCGAACCAGCCGTTCGCGGAATAAAGCGCCGTCAGCGACAGCCCCGCGACGGCGGTCGGCAGGGCGAAGGGAATGTCCATCAGCGCGTCCAGCAGCCGCCGCCCCGGAAAGCGGTAGCGCACCAGCACCCAGGCCATCAGCAGCCCGTAGGCGGCGTTGATGATCGTCGCCACCGCCGCCGCCGTGATCGTGATGCGCAGGGACGCAAGCGTCCTCGGCGCCGTGATGATCGCCCACAGCCGCGCCGGCCCGATCCCCGCCCCGGTCAGGACCAGGGCGATGATCGGGATCAGCACGATGATCGACAGATACAGGACCGTCGTGCCGAGCGTCAGGCGGAAGCCGGGAAGGACGGCCCTCGCCCGGACGGCCGGGGCGGAAGTCAGGCTCATTGGTTGGTGAACACCTGGTCGAGGATGCCGCCCGAGGCGAGATGCTCGGATTCGACCTTGTCCCAGCCGCCGAAGACGTCCTCGACGGTCAGCAGTTCGACCTGCGGGAACCTGTCGGCGAACTCGGCCGCGACCTCCTGGTTGGCCGCCCGGTTGCCGCCCTCGGCCACGATGCGCTGCGCCTCGGGGGAATACAGCCAGTTCAGGTATTCGGTCGCCAGTTCCGTGGTGCCGTTCCTTTCGGTGTTCTCCTCGACCACCGCGACGGGGAAGGCCGAGAACAGGCTGACCGGCGGCGTGATCGGCACCAGTCCGCGGTCGGCATATTGCGCGGCGATCTGGCGCGTCTCGGCCTCGAAGGTCACCAGCACGTCACCGATGCCCCGTTCGACGAAGGTCTGGGTCGCGGCGCGCCCCCCGGTGTCGAAGACCGGCACGTTGCCCATGATCTTGCGGACGAAATCCTGCGCCGCCGCCTGGTCGCCGTTGTTCTCGCGCAGCGCGAAGGCATAGGCCGCCAGATAGGTGTAGCGGCCGTTTCCGGACGTCTTGGGGTTGGGGAAGACCACCTGCACGTCCTCGCGCGCGAGGTCCGACCAGTTCCGGATGTTCTTGGGGTTGCCCTCGCGCACCAGGAAGGCCGGTGCCGAATACCAGGGCGAGGCGTTGTTCGGGAAGGCCTCGCGCCAGTTTTCCGCGACCATGCCGCCCTTGGCCAGCATGTTCACGTCGGTTTCCTGGTTGAAGGTCACGACATCCGCCGGCAGCCCTTCGAGAATGGACCGCGCCTGCTTGGACGAGCCCGCGTGCGACTGCTCGATGGTCACGTCATTGCCGGACTTGGCCTTCCAGGCTTCGGCAAAGACGGGGTTCAGCGCCTCGAACAGCTCGCGGCTGATGTCGTAGCTAACGTTCAGCAGCTTGTCCTGCGCCAGGGCGGGCGTTGCCGCCAGCACCAGCGCGGCCACCGCCGCCTTGATTGCGCTCAGTTTCATCGGAAGAACCCTTTCAGGCGGTTTCAGCAGGAAAGACAGAGGCATGTTCGGGGCGCAGGTTGACCCGCATGCCGGGGGCGATCTGGGCCGCGCGCGGGCTGCGCCGGCGCAGGTCGGCAGGGATCTCGGTGCCCGCCGCGTCCGACAGGACCAGCCGCAGATGCGCGCCGGTGTTGGACACCGAGGCCACCGTCCAGGGGCCGCCGGGGTCGGGAACGGGGGTCAGGTCCTCGGGGCGGACGAACAGCCGCGCGGGGCCGTCGGGCAGGCGGGCGGGCAGGTGGCCCGCGTCCAGCCCCGGCGCGGCCAGCCGCCCGCCCTGCACCGTCACCGGCAACTGGATCGACGCGCCCATGAAATCCGCGACAAAGGGCGTGGCGGGGGAATCGTGGATGGTCGCGGCATCGCCCGTCTGGACGATCCGGCCCTGGTCCATGACCACCACGCGGTCGGCCAGTTCGAAGGCCTCCTCTTGGTCATGGGTGACGAAGATCGTGGTGGTGCCGGTCGCGTCATGGACGCCGCGCAGCCATTGGCGCAGGTCGCGCCGGACGGCGGCATCCAGCGCCCCGAAGGGCTCGTCCAGCAGCAGAACCGTCGGCTCGATCGCCAGCGCCCGGCCTAGGGCGACACGCTGGCGCTGGCCGCCCGACAGCTGCGCCGGATGGCGGTCACCCAGCGCGCCGATCTGCAGGAAGCCCAGCAGCTCGTCCACGCGGCGCCGGATCTCGGCACGGCCGGGGCGCTGGCCCTTAGGCCGCACGGTCAGGCCGAAGGCGATGTTGTCGCGCACCGTCATGTGCGGGAACAGCGCGTAGTTCTGGAAGACGAAGCCGATGCGGCGGTCCTGCGGGTCGAGCTTCAGCCAGTCCGCCCCGTCCACTGTCAGCCGACCCGCGTCAGGCCAGTCGAGCCCCGCGATGATCTTCAGAAGCGTCGTCTTGCCCGATCCCGAGGGACCCAGCAGCGCCACAAGCTCGCCATCGGCCACCGTCAGGTCGATGCCGCGCAGCACGGCAGTCTTGCCGAAGCTCCGGGTCATCTGCGCGATCTCGATGGTCATGGCGGCCTTCCCTTCCGGTCAAGGGCATCTAACCCCCATGGTCTCGTGCAACAAGGGATTGGCCCGGAACGCAAAATCGCGGCCCGGGGACCGTTTTCCGCAGGCCGCCGGACCCTCGGCGCCCGCCGATCCGGCTTTAAACGCGACGTGGAACGAAATGTTTCCCCGACGCCCCGGGGCGGACCGTTTTCCTTTTCTGCGCTTCCGTGCGGCAGGTCCGGTGACAGATCGTCCGCGCCGCAACGGGCAGGCGGGCAAAACCCCTCGCGTCTGCATCGCGCGTGCATCCGCCGCACGCGGCTTGCCGGGTGGGGGCGCAGGGCTTATCTCGGACCCATGCGCATCCCCTTCCTGTCGCCCCGGCGCCCGACCGTTTCCGTCATCCGACTGCAGGGCGCCATCGGCGTGGCGGCGCGGACGGGCGGCGGCGCGGGGCTGTCCGACGCGGGGCTCGCGGCCCTGCTGGGGCGCGCCTTCACCCGGGGCAAGCCCGTGGCCGTCGCCATCGCGCTGAACTCGCCTGGCGGATCGCCCGTGCAATCCTCGCTGATCGCCGCGCGCATCCGCCGGCTTGCCGACCGCCACCACGTCCCCGTCCATGTCTTTGTCGAGGATGTCGCGGCCTCGGGCGGCTATTGGCTCGCCACCGCCGCCGACACGATCTGGGCGGATGAATCCTCGGTCCTGGGCTCGATCGGCGTGATCTCGGCGGGCTTCGGCTTTTCGGACCTGATCGCCCGCCACGGGATCGAGCGGCGCGTCCATACCGCCGGCACCGCCAAGTCCTGGCTGGACCCGTTCCGCCCGGAAAAGCCCGAGGACGTGGCCCGCCTGCACCGCCTGCTCGAGCCGATCCACGAGGCCTTTAAGGCGCAGGTCCGCGCGCGCCGCGGTGACAGGCTGGACCCTGCGCGCGACTATTTCACTGGCGATGTCTGGGTCGGGCGCGAGGCGGTGGACCTTGGCCTCGCCGACGGCATCGGCCATCTGGAGCCCGTGATGCGCGACCTGTTCGGCGACAAGGTCCGCTTCCAGACCTATGGCCAGCGGGTGCCCTTCCTGCGGCGCTTCGGCATCTCGGCCGACGACTTCATCGACGCGGCCGCCGAGCGCGCCGCCTTCGCGCGGCTGACGCCGGGAGGCTGACCATGCTGAAGACCGTGATCCTGTTCCTGCTGATCATGGTGGCCATGGCGCTGGCCTTCGGCCCCGGCTTCCGTCGCCTGATCGCGCGGCTTCTGGGGCTGCGCCTTGGCCGCTGAGGGCGTGGCGCTTGTCACGGGGGCCGCGAAGCGGCTGGGCCGGGCGATGGCGCTGGCGCTGGCCGAGCGGGGCCATGACATCGCCATTCATTACAACGGATCCGCCGCCGAGGCCGAGGCCACCGCGGCCGAGGCCCGCGCCCTCGGCGTCCGGGCGCAGGCCTTCCGCGCCGATCTGCTGGACGAGGACCAGACGCAGGGGCTGATCCCCTCGGTCGTGCAGGCGTTGGGGCCGCTGACGGTGCTGGTCAACAACGCCTCGATCTTCGAACACGACACGCTGGAAACGGCCACGCGCGACAGTTGGGACCGGCACATCGGGTCCAACCTGCGCGCGCCGTTCGTCCTGACGCAGGCCTTCGCGGCGCAACTGCCGCCACCCCCCGCGCGGGACGGCGAGCCGGTGGCGCATGGGCTGGTCGTCAACATGATCGACCAGCGGGTGCTGAAGCCGACGCCCGCCTTCATGACCTATTCGCTGGCCAAGGCGGGGCTGTGGTGGCTGACGCGCACCTCGGCCCAGGCGCTGGCGCCCCATGTGCGCGTCAACGCCATCGGGCCGGGACCCACGATGCAGGGCGCCCGGCAGAGCGACGTGCATTTCGCCCGCCAGCGTGCCGCCACCATCCTGCAGCGGGGGGCGGACGCGGGGGACATCGCGCGCGCCCTTCTCTATCTGCTCGATGCGAAGGCCGTGACGGGGCAGCTGATCTGCGTGGACGGCGGCCAGCACCTGGGCTGGCAGACGCCGGACATCCTGGGCTCCTGAGCCCTGCGGGGGTGACGCTGCGGCGGTTTGTCCACGCGTCCGGTGGGTGTCACGCCACATTCATGAATCCTCACGCTGAATCATGGGCTTGGGCGAGTTCAAGAAAAAACTCAGTAAAAACAGTGGCCTGAATATCTGCCTAATTTTTATGCAAAAGTGGAAATCCCTTGGAATTCCTGTCCGGGCGCATCATCGTCCGCAGCCGATCCACAAAGTTGTCCACAGATTCCGTGGACACAAATCCGGTTGCGCCCGACCCGCACTTGCGGGCTGAGACAGGAATCACTTTCTAGGCCCCATGGACGACACAGCACCCCCGACCGAAGCCCCTCTGACCGGCCACCGGCTGATCGCCGATTACTGCCGCAGGCTCGATTCCAGCCCCGGCGTCTACCGGATGCTCGATGCGCAAGGGGCGGTGCTTTACGTCGGCAAGGCGCGGAACCTGAAGGCGCGGGTGTCGAACTATGCCCGGCCTTCGGGCCATTCGGGGCGCATCGCGCGGATGATCCGCGAGACGGCCAGCATGATGTTCCTGACCACGCGCACGGAAACCGAGGCGCTGCTGCTGGAACAGAACCTCATCAAGCAGCTCAAGCCGCGCTACAACGTGCTGCTGCGGGACGACAAGTCCTTCCCCAACATCCTGGTGTCCAAGGCGCATCCCTTTCCGCAGATCAAGAAGCACCGCGGGGCTAAGTCGGAAAAGGGCGACTATTACGGCCCCTTCGCCAGCGCCGGGGCGGTGAACCGGACGCTGAACCAGTTGCAGCGGGTGTTCCTGCTGCGGTCCTGCACGGACGCGACCTTTTCGTCCCGCACGCGGCCCTGCCTGTTGCACCAGATCAAGCGCTGCAGCGCGCCCTGCGTCGGCCGCATCGATCAGGACGCCTATGCCGAGCTGGTCGCGGATGCGGAACGCTTCCTGCAGGGGCGGTCCACGGCGGTCCAGGCACGGCTGGGGGCCGAGATGGCCGAGGCGGCGCAGGCGATGGAATACGAGCGCGCCGCCGCCCTGCGCGACCGGATCAAGGCGCTGACCGCCGTCCAGTCGGTGCAGGCGATCAACCCCAAGGGCGTGGCCGAGGCCGATGTCGTGGCGCTGCACATGGAGGCGGGGCAGGCCTGCGTTCAGGTCTTCTTCATCCGCGGCAACCAGAGCTGGGGCAACCGCGATTTCTATCCCCGCACCGGCGGCTCGGAGTCCGCCGAGGAGATCATGCAGGCCTTCCTGGCGCAGTTCTACGACGACAAGGTGCCGCCGCGGCTGATCCTGCTGAGCCACGGGACCGAGGACGCCGACCTGATGGCACGGCTGCTGTCGGACCGGGCGGGGCGCCGCGTGGCCGTGGGCGTGCCGCAGCGGGGGGAGAAGGCGGCGCTTGTGGCGAACGCCCTGCGGAACGCGCGCGAAAGCCTCGCGCGCCGTCTGGCGGAAAGCGCCACGCAAAGGCGGCTGCTGGAAGGGCTGGCCGAGGCCTTCGACCTGCCCGTGGTCCCGCGCCGGATCGAGGTTTACGACAACAGCCATATCCAGGGCGCGGCCCCCGTCGGCGGCATGATCGTCGCAGGGCCCGAGGGCTGGATGAAAAGCCAGTATCGCAAGTTCAACATCAAGGGCACCGAGATCACGCCCGGCGACGACTTCGGCATGATGCGCGAGGTTCTGACGCGGCGCTTTTCCCACCTGCTGAAGGAGGACCCGGACCGCCAGTCCGATGCCTGGCCGGACCTGCTGCTGATCGACGGCGGCGCGGGGCAGGTGTCCGCCGTCGCCGGGATCATGGCCGAGATGGGGGTCGAGGACATTCCCCTGATCGGGGTGGCCAAGGGCGAGGACCGCGACCACGGCAAGGAAGAGTTCCACCGTCCCGGCCAGCGCCCCCGGGCCCTGCCCATGAACGATCCCGTCCTGTATTTCATCCAGCGCCTGCGGGACGAGGCGCACCGCTGGGCCATCGGCACCCACCGCGCGCGGCGCACGAAGCAGGCCATGGCGAACCCGCTGGACGAGATCGCTGGCGTGGGCGCAACCCGCAAGCGGGCGCTGCTGGCGCATTTCGGCAGCGCCAAGGCGGTGGCGCGCGCGGGGCTCGAGGACCTGCAGGCCGCGCCGGGCATCTCGGCGGCGATGGCGCGGACGATCCACGACCATTTCCACCCCGAGGGGTAGGCGTCAGGCCGCGCCGACCGCCGCGCTGTCCGCGCCCCCGTCCGGCACCGGCATGTCGCCGCCATCGCTGCGGGGGATGTTGAAGCACAGCACGTTGCGGTTCATCTCGCGGTAATGGAACAGCGAGCGGGTGAGGTCGCGGATGATGACCCAGCCGAAGCCGCCCGCCCGCAGCGCCGACAGTTCGGGCGAGGGAAGATGGTCGGGCTCTGCCAGGCAGTCGGTCGGCAGGGGCGGCCCGTCATCGGTCACCGCGCAGGCCAGACCCCCCGCGTGCCGGGTCACCGTCAGGTGTATCGTGACGGTCCGGCGGGGCGGCCCGCCCGGCAGGGGCTCCTTCCCCGTGCCGGTGCCATGCTGGGCGATGTTGTTGAGCACTTCGGCCAGCACCAGCTCCGTCCGGGCCAGGGCGTCGTCGGGGACGGTGCCCTCGAAGCGCGCGCGGACGTCCATCAGCGCCTGTTGGACTGCGGTCGTGTCGGCATCCAGGATGCGGTGGAACATCGGCTCTCCGCGCGGGGGATGGGAACGGTTCGGCGGCAGGCTGACGCGGATCATGCCTCCGCCTCCGTTGCGGCGGGCGCGTCGCCGGCGCCATGGATGGTGAAGATCATGTCCATCCGCGTCAGCCGGAACACCCGGTCCACGTTGGGCGTCAGCCCCGTCAGCTCGATCCGCCGGCCGGGCGGCAGGGCGCGCCGGATGGCCAGGATCGCGCCCAGGCCCGAGCTGTCCATGAAGTTCACCTCGGACAGGTCCAGCAGGATCAGCGGCCCGTGCCGGCTCACCACCTCGCGCAGCCGGTCCTTGAAGCGGATCGCCAGCGCCGCGTCCAGCCGCGGCTCGGCCACATGGGCGCGAACGCCGCCGTCAATCTCGTCGATCGTGATGTTCATGGCTGGCCCCTTGCAGCGACTCCGTCCTTGCCGGCATGGTTAGCGCAGAATCCTTGCCAAACCGTAAGCACGCGAGATCCCCATGAACGCCGTCTATGTCCATGCCGCCGTCCGCACCCCCATGGGCGGGATGCAGGGCGCCCTGTCGCCCCTGACCGCCCCCGAGCTGGGCGCCGCCGCCATCGCCGAGGCGCTGTCCCGCGCGGGCGTGGACGGCGCGCAGGTGGACGAGGTGCTGATGGGCTGCGTCCTGCCCGCGGGGCAGGGCCAGGCGCCCGCGCGCCAGGCGGCGCTGGGCGCGGGCCTGCCGCAGTCGGTGCCCGCCGTCACGCTGAACAAGATGTGCGGCTCGGGGATGCAGGCGCTGATGTCGGCCTCGGACGCGATCCGCGCCGGGTCCGCCCGCACGGTCGTCGCGGGCGGGATGGAAAGCATGACCAACGCCCCCTACCTGCTGCCCAAGATGCGCGGCGGCGCCCGGCTGGGGCACGGGCAGGTGATCGATTCCATGTTCCTCGACGGGCTCGAGGACGCCTATGACAAGGGCCGCCTGATGGGCACCTTCGCCGAGGACTGCGCCGAGGAGTTCCAGTTCACCCGGCAGGCGCAGGACGACTATGCGCTGCGCTCGCTGACCCGGGCGCAGTCGGCCATCACGGAAGGGCGCTTCGCCGACGAGGTCGTGGCGGTCAGGGTCGCGACCCGCGCCGGCGAGACGGTGGTGGACACCGACGAGCAGCCCGGCAACGCGCGGCCCGACAAGATCCCGACGCTGAAGCCCGCCTTCCGCAAGGACGGGACGGTGACGGCGGCGAACTCGTCCTCGATCTCGGACGGTGCGGCGGCGCTGGTGCTGTCGGACAACCCCGAGGGCGCCATCGCGCGCATCCTGGGCCACGCGGGTCACGCGCAGGCGCCGGCCGAGTTCCCGACCGCGCCGGTTCCGGCGGCGGAAAAGCTGCTGGCGAAGCTCGGCTGGTCCAAGGACGACGTGGACCTTTGGGAGGTGAACGAGGCCTTTGCCGTCGTTCCCATGGCCTTCATGCAGAAGATGGGCCTGTCGCCCGACAAGGTGAACGTCAACGGTGGCGCCTGCGCGCTGGGCCATCCCATCGGCGCGTCGGGCGCGCGCATCGTCGTGACGCTGATCAACGCGCTGCGCCAGCAGGGCAAGAAGCGGGGCGTCGCCGCGATCTGCATCGGCGGGGGCGAGGGCACGGCGCTGGCGGTCGAGCTGATGTGACCTGTCCGAAAGGACAGGTGGGGCGCGGGTGCCGCAGATTGCCTGATTTGTCTGGTCCGGCTATGTGAGACGGGGCTGCCGCAGGTTCATTGGCGCGGTCCGCCCCCGCCTCGTTTCACCGGAGCCCTAGATTGACTGCTGCATCGTTCCGGGGCCATGCGCCCGCCCCCCTCGCCCTCGATCATGCGCCACTTCAGGCCACCATTCGCGAAGGCGCGGATGCGCCCTCGGGCAGCGGCACCCCCTATGTGCTGCGCGAGGGCGATGTCTTCCAGGGCAGCGTCGGGACCTACTACGACAGCGACTGGATCGCGGTGCGGCTGACGGCCGGGCAGACCTACACCTTCGAGATGGACGGGATCACGCTGGGGGACACGGTCCTGACCCTGGTCGACCGCTACGGCTCTTCCGTGCGCTACAGCGACGACGCGGGCGCGCTCGACCATTCCGAGTTCACTTTCACCCCTGCGGCGGGCGGCACCTATTATCTGGTTGCGGATGGCTTTTCCATGCGCACGGGCAGCTATCAGATCAGCTATTCGTCCGACCGTCCGGGCCCCGGCACCGGTCCGGACAGCCTCACGATGACCGAGATCGCGCGCTACCTGACGAACGGCTTCTGGGAAGACTACCTCCGCACCACCCGCCACAGCTTTGCGGCAACCGCGGGGGACACGCTGACCTGCGACATCTCGGACCTCAGCGCGGCCGAGCAGCGGGTCGCGCGCATGGCCCTGAGCGCCTGGACCGAGGTGACGGGCATCCGCTTCGACACGACCTCGGGCGCGGGCGCCGCGGCCAACATCCATTTCGTGAATGACGTGGACGACGACGCATCCGCGCGGGTCACGGACTACCGGGGCTCGACGGTCAGGTCGGTCCACATCAACATCGACTCGGACTGGGCCGAGGGGCCGAACCAGGGTTTCGACAGCTATTTCTACCAGACCTACCTGCACGAGATCGGCCATGCGCTGGGCCTAGGCCATGCGGGGCCCTACAACGGCAGCGGCACCTATGGCGTCGACAACGGCTATGCCAACGACAGCTGGCAGGCGACCGTCATGTGGTCGGCAACTGGATCTCGGGCCGGAACGGCGCGGACACGATCCAGGGCTTCGGCGGCAACGACACGCTGGAAGGCGGCGCGGGCGCGGACCAGCTGGTCGGCGGAATGGGCGACGACCTTTACGTCGTCGATGCGCTGGACAGGCTGGTCGAACTGGCGGGCGGCGGCATCGACCGCATCCGCGCGACCATCGACTTCAAGCTGGCCGATCATTTCGAGGCGCTGCTGCTGATCCAGTCCTTCGCCAAATGGGGCACCGGCAACGACGTGTGGCCAACACCATCGTGGGCAACAGCCAGGTGAACTACCTGTCGGGCGGCGAGGGCCAGGACACGCTGTTCGGGATGGCGGGCGACGACACGCTGGCCGGCAACATGGGCGCCGACCGGCTGGTCGGGGGCGCGGGCGACGACACCTACATGCGCGACGCCCTCGACACCATCGTCGAGGCTGCCTCGGGCGGCTTCGACACGGTGATGACGGGCGACGACATCATCCTGGGCGACCATATCGAGAAGGTCGTGGTCCGGGGCGGCCGCGCGGTGCAGGTGACGGGCAATGCCGGCGACAACATCCTGATCGGCAACGGCGCCCGCAACGTTCTGGCCGGCGGGGGCGGCCAGGACGAGATGACCGGCGGCGGCGGCGCGGACAGCTTCGTCTTCGCGGCGGGGCAGGGCGGCCGCATCCTCGACTTCCAGGACGACATCGACGTGCTTCGCATCGAGGGGGGCGCGGCGCGCGGACTGACGGCCGCCACGCTGATCGCAGGAGCCACCGAGCGCGATGGCGGCGTTGACCTGCATCTTGCGGGCGGGCTGCTGCGGATCGAGGGCATCACGGTCGACGGGCTGCAGGACGACCTGCTGGTCGCCTGACGCCGGCGGACCCTGCGGGGCCGGGGCCGCCCGGTCCCGTTCCAAGGCAACATCCTTTCGGCAGATGCGAAACCGCCCGGGGCTTTTCCGGGCGGTTCTGCATTCTTCATAGCCTTCAGGCGCCCGGTTGCGGGCCGGGCCTTTCGGCAGGCAAGGCGGCGGAAAGGGGGCAGGTCCCCTGCCGCGCCGTTGCTGCTGCCCGTCAGATCGACAGGCAGACGTATTTCATTTCCAGATAGTCCTCGATCCCGTGGCGCGAGCCTTCGCGGCCCAGCCCCGACTGCTTGACGCCGCCGAAGGGGGCGACCTCGGTCGAGATGATGCCCGTGTTCACGCCGACGATGCCGTATTCCAGCGATTCCTGCACGCGGGTGATGCGGCCGATGTCGCGGGCGTAGAAATAGGCCGCCAGCCCGAAGATCGTGTCGTTGGCCTTGGCGACCACCTCCTCCTCGGTTTCGAAGCGGAACAGGGGCGCGAGGGGGCCGAAGGTTTCCTCGGTGGACACCTTGGCGTCGGCGGGCACGTTCGTGACCACGGTCGGCTGGAAGAAGGACCCGCCGAGGTCATGGCGCTTGCCGCCCGTGACGATCTGCGCGCCGCGCCCCAGGGCGTCGGCAATATGCTCCTCGACCTTCTCGACCGCATCGGCGTTGATCAGCGGACCGGTGGTGGTGCCGTCCTTCAGCCCGTCGCCCACGGTCAGCTTGTCCACGGCGCGGGCGAGACGCTTGGCGAACTCGTCATAAACCCCCGCCTGGACGTAGATGCGGTTGGCGCAGACGCAGGTCTGGCCGTTGTTGCGGAACTTGGAGGCCATGGCGCCTTCCACCGCCGCATCCAGGTCCGCGTCGTCGAAGACGATGAACGGCGCGTTGCCGCCCAGTTCCATCGAGCATTTCAGCACCTGGTCGGCGGCCTGCCGCAGCAGGATGCGGCCCACCTCGGTCGAGCCGGTGAAGGTCAGCTTGCGGATCAGGGGGTTCTCGCAGAACTCCTTGCCGATGTCGGAGGACCGCGACGAGGTCACGACCGACAGGATGCCCTTGGGCAGCCCCGCGCGTTCCCCCAGCACGGCCAGCGCCAGCGCCGACAGGGGCGTTTCCGCGGCCGGACGGGCGACGAAGCCGCAGCCCACCGCCAGCGCCGGGCCGCATTTGCGGGTGATCATGGCATTGGGGAAGTTCCAGGGCGTGATCGAGGCCACGACCCCGATCGGCTGGCGCAGCACGGTGATGCGCTTGTCGGCCATGTGGCCGGGGATCGTCTCGCCATAGACGCGCTTGGCTTCCTCGCCGAACCATTCGATGAAGCTGGCGCCATAGGCGATCTCGCCCTTGCCCTCGGGCAGGGGCTTGCCCTGCTCGGCGGTCAGGATGGTGCCCAGGTCGTCCTGGTTTTCCATCATCAGCTCGAACCAGCGGCGCATGACCTTGGCGCGGTCCTTGGCGGTGCGCGCGGCCCAGTCCTTCATGGCGGCCTGCGCGGCCTCGATGGCGCGCTTGACCTCGGTGCGGCTCAGGTCCGCCACGCGGGCGATCACGTCGCCCCGGGCGGGGTTCCTGACCTCGAAGGTCGCGCCGTCGTCGGCATCCACCCACTCGCCCGCGACAAAGGCGCGGGTTTCCAGCAGCGAGGGGTCCTTGAGCAGCATCTTCAGGTCGGTGGCATGGGCGGTCATGGCGTCCTCCGGACGGTCGCGCGTCTGTTGCGAGTCGCGCAAAGGTCAGCACCAGCGGGGGCGGATGTCCAGCGCCTGTCTGAACGCGATCGTGAGCGCCTGTCATCGGGCGCGGATGAACCCGGGCGCGCCGCCCGGCATTGTGCCCCACGACGGGCCCCGGCCCGAACCATGACGGAGAATGTCCATGCGCAAGCTGCTTGCGACCACCACCCTCGCCGCCCTGACGCTGGCGGGCGCCGCCTCGGCCCAGACCGCGGCCCCCACCGCCGCCCCCAATGCCGCCGCCCCCACCGCCACGGCGACCGCCGCCGATCCCGCCGCCCGGGCGGTCACCGCAACCGGGGCGCCGACAACAGCGACGGCCGCGACCGACCTGAACCTGCGCTCGGCCCCGCAATCGACGGCCTCGGTCCTGGGCGTGATCGCCAATGGCGACGAGGTCTCGGTCACGGGCTGCCTCGAAGCCGCCAACTGGTGCCAGGTCACCTACAAGGACCAGCAGGGCTGGGCTTATGGCGACTACCTGACCGCCAGGGTGGGCGAGCAGCCGCAGCCGCTTTATCCCAACCGCCAGACCATCGGCGTCACCGTGATCGAGGCGCCTGCGACCAATCCCGCCGAGGCCCCGAACACCGCCGTCGGCGCGGCGGGCGGCGCGGCCATGGGCGCGGTCGTGGGCGGCCCGGTGGGCGCGCTGGTCGGCGCGGCGATCGGGGGCGCCACGGGCAATGCCGCGACGCCCGAGCCGCCGCCCGAGGTGCGCACCTACATCACCGCCAACCCGCAGCAGCCGGTGGTCCTGGACGGCGAGGTCGTGGTGGGCGCGGGCATCCCGGACTCGGTCACGCTGTACGAGATCCCCGGCCAGCCGGACTATCGCTATGTGGTCGTGAACGACCAGCCGGTGCTGGTGAACCAGGACCGCCGCATCGTCTACGTCTACCGCTGATCGCCTGAAGCCTCCCTGTTGAGGGCGAAATAGGGGCGGGGCCAGCGGCCTCGCCCCTTCTCACCTTTGGTCGCGCCAGCAGGGCTGGAGGTCGCCGGGCGCAGGCGTCGCCTCGAAGACGGCCCGCGCCACGGCCCGCGCCAGCACGCAGGCCGCCGCATGGCCCAGCCGGAACGGGTCGGCCGGGCGCCGGCCCGTGGACAGCGCAAACACCAGGTCCCCGTCGAAGGGCGTGTGCGAGGGCAGGATGGCGCGCGCCAGCCCGTCATGCGCCCCGACCGCCATCCGCGTCAGCCCCGCCTTGTCCAGTCCCGCGTCGGTGGCGACGATGGCGATGGTGGTGGCCTCGCCCTGGCGCTTCTGCGGCACCGGCTCATCGCCCGGATCGAACGGCCCGCCAAGCCCCAGGCCGCCGAACTCGGCCCCCATCTCCCAGGGGGCGGCCCAGAACTGCCCCGAGGGCGCGGTGACCGACCCCAGCGCATTGACCGCCACCAGCGCGCCGACGGTCGCCCCGTCCTCCATCACCGCCGAGGCCGAGCCGAGCCCGCCCTTCCACCGCGCCGTCATGGCCCCGGTTCCCGCCCCGGCCGTGCCGAGGTCAAAGCGGGTGCCCGCGCTTTCCAGGGCCCGCCGCCCCAGCGCCGGATAGGGACTGTCCTCCCATCCCTTGTCGCCGCCGTTCAGCAGATCGAACAGGATCGCCGCCGGCACGATCGGCACTCGCGCCGCGCCCACGGCAAAGCCCCGGCCCGCCGCGCGCAGGCCCGCCATCACGCCCTCGGCGGCCCCCAGCCCGAAGGCCGAGCCGCCCGACAGCACCAGCGCATCCACCGCCTGCACCAGCCGGTCGGGCGCCAGAAGGTCCGTCTCGCGCGTGCCGGGCGCCCCGCCCATCACGTGCACCCCGCAGGCAAAGGGCGCTTCGGCCGTCAGCACCGTCACGCCCGACTTCAGTCGCGCATCCCCGGCATTGCCGACCCGCAGCCCCTCGACGTCGGTGATCAGGTTCAACGGTCCGGGACGCATGGTCGTTCTCCTTGATGCAAATATCCCGGGGTCCGGGGCAGCGCCCCGGTCCGGCCTCTCCACCCGGAACCTCGCGCCGAACCGCCCGCCCGCGCAAGCCGTTGTGCAGGACCGCCCCGCACCCTAGATCATCCCCAAAGCGACAGGAGCACGCCATGCCCACCCCGACCCACGCCATCTTCAACCGCCCGCTCGACACCCCCACGCCCCCGGGCTTCGAGGAGATCGTCCTGGGCATGGGCTGCTACTGGGGCGTCGAGCGGCTGTTCTGGCAGCAGCCCGGCGTCTTCCTGACCGAGGTGGGCTTTGCCGGCGGCACGGTCCCGAACCCGACCTACAAGCAGGTCTGCGGCGGCCGCACCGGCCATGCCGAGGTCGTGCGCGTGGTCTATGACCCCAGCCGCATCAGCACCGAACAGATCCTCAAGCTCTTCTGGGAAAATCATGACCCCACCCAGGGCAACCGGCAGGGCAACGACGTCGGCGACCAGTATCGCTCGGCCATCTTCACCACCACCGACAGCCAGCTTGCCGCCGCCGAGATGACGCGGGTGGATTACGGCAACCGCCTCGCGGTCGAGGGCTATGGCCGCATCACCACCCAGATCGCGCCGCTCGACCATTTCTGGCGGGCCCCCGAGGACCTGCACCAGCAATACCTCCACAAGGTGCCGGACGGCTATTGCGCCCTGCGCGGCACGGGGGTGCAGGCGTCGCAGGCCAGCGCGCTGCACGAGGCGGCCACGGGCGAGATCGACGGCAACCCCGAGCCCTCGCCCTCGTCCACGGGCGGCAGCTCGGTGGCAGCCGGCGGTGCGGCCTGATGGCGACCTGGACCGCGCTGACGCACCTTCAGGGCCGCGAGGCCGCCGAGGCCCTGGCCGAGGACTGCGAGGACCTGACCCCCGAGCCCGTCGGCAGCGGCGTCTTCGAGATCGAGGACGGCTCGGACCGCTGGGAGGTCGGCGTTTATTTCACCGAAGGCCCCGACGAGATCGCGCTGGCGCTTCTGGCGGCGGCCCATGGCGCGCAGCCCTTCGCCATCTCGGAACTGCCCGAGGTGGACTGGGTGGCCCATGTCCGGCGCGAGTTGTCCCCGGTCGAGGCCGGACGCTTCTTCGTCCACGGCGCCCATGATGCCGACAAGGTGCCGGACGGGGCCGAGGCGCTCTGCATCGAGGCCGCCATGGCCTTCGGCACCGGCCACCACAACACGACGCGCGGCTGCCTGCTGGCGCTGAACCGCATGATTTCGGACGGCGAGACGCCGCATCGCGTGGCCGACATCGGCTGCGGCACCGCCGTCCTGGCGATGGCGGCGGCCAAGGTGCTGCCGGGGGTGGTCCTTGCTTCGGACATCGACCCGGTGGCGGTCGAGACGGCGCAGGCCAACGTGATCGCCAACGGCCTTGCTGGCCGGGTGGAATGCGTGATGGCCGAGGGATTCGGCCATCCCCTGCTGCATGACGCGGGGCCCTATGACCTCGTCTTCGCCAATATCCTCAAGCAGCCGCTGATCGAGCTTGCGCCCGACATGGCGCGCCACCTCGCGCCGGGCGGCAAGGCGATCCTGTCGGGCATCCTGGTTGAACAGGCCGACGCCGTGGCCGAGGCCTATGCCGAAGCGGGCGTGCCGGTGCAGCGCCGCGACGACCTGGGGGAATGGACCACGCTGGTTGTCGAAAAGCCCGCCGAGGGCTGAGCCGGGCGCTTGCCCGTGAACCGGGGCTCCGGGCGCGTCGCAGGGGGCGCAGATCGCCCCCCCCCCCGCCACGCACGACTGCGCGCCTATTCCTCCGGCCGGGCGCGGGGGCGGCGGATGCCGTCGGGCTCGGGCTCGGGCGCAAGCACCGGTCCTTCGACCAGGGGCGGCGGGACGGGCGTGGTCAGGCGCGCCCCGTCGCGCGTGACCGTCTCGGGACGGATCGAGATGCCCTTGGACGCGGCAACCTCGTCGGGCGTGGGGCCGGAGCCGGTCCGGGCCGTGTCCCCGGTCGCGGGTACCGGGCCCGCCGCATCCGCTGCCGGCACTGCGGGGGTCGGGGGCGCCGGGGCAGGGCCTCCGGTCACGCCGCGGGTGAGGGTGGGCGCAGCGGGCCGTTCGTTCACCGGATGGGGAGAGATCAGGCGGAACTCGATCCGGCGGTTGGCCTCGCGGCCCGCTTCCGTGTCGTTGGGGGCGAGGGGGCGGCTTTCGCCATAGCCCACGGCGGCCAGGTTGGCCGTGTCGATCCCGCCCTTGGCCATGGCCGCCAGCACCGCCCGCGCGCGGGCGGCGGAAAGGTCCTGGTTGATGCTGTCGGCGCCCTGCGAGTCGGTGTGGCCGCCGATCTCGATGCGGAAGCCCGCGCAGCGCTGCATGGTGGCGGCCAGCGCCTCGATCACCGGCGCCGCATCGCCCGCGATCGCCTCCCCGTCCGGCTCGAAGCCGATCGGGGACTGCTGCATGGTGGTGTTCAGCGCGTCCACGCAATCCTCGCCCGAAGGAAGGTCCACCGCCGGGTCCAAACGCGGGTCGTAGATCAGCGCAAGTTCATAGGCCGCCCCGCTTCCAAGCCGGGCCCCCAGGCGATCGGCGATGGCCTGTGCGGCCGTGGGACTGCCGGTCGTGCCACTGAGCCGGATCAGATCGGGCGTGACCCTGGCTGCGCCGTCCTGAAGGCCGTCCATCGCCTCGACCGCCGCCATGATCCGCGCGGTCCATCCCGGGGGCGTGTCCCCGCGCACCGCCAGTTCGCTTTCCACGGGCCCGAAGCGGGCGCTTGCCAGGCTTTCCAGCGCCGCCCCCATGCTGTCGTCCGGGATTGCCCCCTGCAGCCGCACGCCCCCATCCTTCAGCGAGGCATCGAAGCGCAGGGGCGAGGGGTCCGCGGTCTCGGGCGCGGGGTCCAGCATCGCCGTCAAGGTGAAGGCGCGGGGCAGCGCCTGCGCCAGCCGGTCGCGCGCGGTGGCGAAATCGGGCTGCGGCACGTCATGGGGCGCCGTCAGCGTCACCCGCGTGCCGCTGATCTCCATCCGCCCTGCGGGCAGGGCGTCCAGCGCCGAGATTCCGGCCAGCGCCGCCTCTTCCCATTGGGGCGAGGGCGCGCCGAGGCCCAGGTCGCAACCGGTTTCCGCCGCGCCGGCCCGGGCCGCCGCCGAAAGGATGCGGTCGCGCTCGGCCTCGTTGTCGGCAGCGCAGCGGTTCAGGCGGGTGCCTTCGGGCGTCCGCACCAGTTCCAGCGCAAAGGGGGCGATGACCGGCCGCGGTGCGGTAATGTTCGTCACCAGCGTTACGCCCTCGGGCGCGACGGCAGCCAGCGCCTGTTCCAGCCGCGCCCTTTCGGCCTGTCCGTCGGTCACGGCGTCGATGCGGACCTGCCCCGGCGTGACCGAGACCTTGGCGCGCGGCATCTGAACGGCCGCCTGCACGGCAAAGGCCACAGCCTCCTGCCAGCCTTCCGGCGCGGGCAGCTCGGTCAGTTCGACAAGGTCGGTCAGCCGGCCCGGCCCGGCGGCGTGTTCCAGTTCGGAGATCAGCTCCTCGCGGTCGGTGTCGCGCGGCGCCAGCCCGATGACCGAGGTGCCCTGCTCGTTCCGCAGCACCTCGATCCGGAAGGACGGCGGGGCGGAGCCGGCCGGCGGAGGAATGGCGATGGCGTCCTCGATCCGGCCGAAGGCCGCAGCCCCGGTCGCTGTGGCGACGGCGCGGACATGCGCGACCGGGTCCGGCGCGGTCCCTTCCAGCCGGACGGTCAGCCCGTCCCCGGTCACCCGGGCCCAGCCGAAGCCGCCTGCCGCCAGCGCGGTCTCGACCCGGTCCGCCAGCCAGCGTTCCACCCGGGGGGCGGACCATTGCGCGGCCTCGTAGGCGCCCGCCGCGCCCCAGCCCAGCAGCACCAGCCCGAGGAAGCGCGACCGCCAGCGCGCGCGGGCAGACGAGGGCGTGGGTTCGACCATCAGCGGACCTTTCGTTCGGGGACGGTCCTTCGCCCCATGTGGGAACGCGGAAAGCCTGCGTCCATCAGGCGAGCCCAGCCAGCGCCAGCGCCCCCGCGACGATCAGCCCGGCGTCCCGGTTCGACCGGAACAGCCGCAGCAGCAGCGGGTTGCTGTCGGGGTCGAACTGCCGCAACTGCCACCACAGGTGCGCGGCGAAGCCTGCGACGCCCAGCATCGCGATCAGCGCGGGCAGTGGCGCGGGCCGCGTCGCCGCCACCGCCGCCGCCAGCAGCAGGACCGCGCCCGCGGCAAAGCCCAGCAGCCAGCGCGGGCTGTCCTTGCCGAACAGCCGTGCCGTGGACTTGACGCCGATCAGGGCGTCGTCCTCGGCGTCCTGGTGGGCATAGATCGTGTCGTAGAACAGCGTCCACAGGATGCCCGCCGCATAGGCCAGCATGGGCGCGGGATGCAGCGTGCCGCCATGGGCCGCAAAGGCCACCAGCACGCCCCAGTTGAAGGCCAGCCCCAGGAAGACCTGCGGCCACCAGGTGAAGCGCTTGGCGAAGGGATAGACCGCGACCAGCGCCAGCGAGGCGATCCCCAGCAGGACCGCCGCCCAGTTCATCGTGAACAGGATCAGCGCGCCCAAGGCCAGCTGCGCCCCCAGCCAGGCGAAGGCGCCCCGCAGCGTGACCTGCCCCGAGGGCAGGGGCCGCGAGCGCGTCCGCGCCACCTCGGCGTCGAAGTCGCGGTCGGTGATGTCGTTCCAGGTGCAGCCCGCGCCCCGCATGACGACCGCGCCGATGGCGCAGGCCACAACCACCCACAGGTCCACCCAGGCCGGGCGGTCGGCCATCATGGCAAGGCCCGTGCCCCACCAGCAGGGCAGCAGCAGAAGCCAGGTCCCGATCGGGCGGTCGGCGCGGCTGAGGCGCAGCCACGGCCTCGAGGCGGGCGGGGCGAGCCGGTCCACCCAGTTGTCACTCGGCGCGTCCGCAACCGTTGCAGTGACCTGTGGCGTTGACACATCAGACTGCATAGGGTCCGCCCTCATGGGAAAGATCAGGCTTTACATAGATCACCGCTTCGACCCGGGACAACCCGTGCCCCTGGACACGGACCAGTCACATTATCTTTCGACGGTGATGCGGCTGTCCCCGGGGGCCGAGATCGCGGTCTTCAACGGGCGGCAGGGCGAATGGACGGCGCGGCTGGTGCAGGCGGCCAAGCGCGGAGGGACCGTCGAACTGGTGGCGCCTTCGGCGCCGCAACTGGACCCGCCCGACCTGTGGCTGGTCTTCGCGCCGATCAAGAAGGCGCGGACCGACTTCATCGTGGAAAAGGCGGCGGAGCTTGGCGCCGCGCGCATCCAGCCCGTCCAGACGGACCACACCAATTCGGAACGCATCCGCCGCGACCGCCTGCAGGCCCATGCCGTCGAGGCGGCCGAGCAATGCGGGGGCACTTTCGTGCCCGCCGTGAATGACTTGGTGCCCTTGTCGCGCCTGCTGGACGGATGGGACCAGGGCCGCCGCATCCTGTGGGCAGACGAGGCGCTGGTCGGCCCGGCCGAGACGCTGGCGGGCCTGCCGGGCGGCCCCTGGGCGATCCTGGTGGGCCCCGAGGGCGGGTGGTCCGAAGCCGAGCGGCGCCGGCTGTCGGCCATGCCCTGCGTGCACCGGATCAGCCTTGGGCCGCGAATCCTTCGGGCGGACACTGCGGCGGTTGCGGCGCTTGCCTTGTGGCAGGCCAGCCTGGGCGACTGGCGGTGACGCAGTGTTCCATTCAGGTGAGGTGGGCGGGCGAGCCTGCGACAAGATTGCCACTACGGGATGGATTGTTCGCGGAAACTGGACTTAGGCCGAATATTCATTCTTTGCGGCCGTACCCGAGAGTTTTTTCTTCGCAGCCTCACGCAAAAGCGAGCTATGTGAAGAATTTATAACTTACAAGAGGTTATGCGCCGGCAACATAGCTGGCTTTCGGCTTCGTCCGTGGTCGAAACGGCGGCATCTGCCTATATCAGCGTCATCGACGAAGATCGCCCGCGATAGGCGCGGGCCGCAAGAACAACAGGTTTCTGACATGGCTGCCATCGACACCCTCCGCGCCCCTGCGGCGCATCACCCCAGCATTTTCGAGCGCGTTTCCGCTTCCCTCCGCTACTGGTCGGACGTCCGTGAAACCCGGCGCCAGCTGAGCGCCCTGTCCGACCGCGAACTGAGCGACATCGGCCTGGCGCGCGGCGACATCGAGCGGGTTGCGCGCGGCCTCTGAGCCAAGCCACCCTGCCAGCAAAAAGCCGGGGCCGCCTTGCGGACCCCGGCTTTTTCATGTCCGGAAGCGGGGGGCGGACCCCCCGCCAGCGATCCCTCAGACCCCTGCCTCGACGATGGCACGCGCCAGGATCGGCACGCTGTCGCGGTTCAGGCCGGCGATGTTCAGGCGCGAATCGCCCACCATGTAGATCGCGTTGTCTTCCTTGATCCGGCGCACCTGTTCAGGCGTCGCGCCCAGGCGCGAGAACATGCCCCGGTGCCGCTCGATGAAGTCGAAGCGGTCGCTGCCGGTCAGGCTGCGCAGTTCCGCCGCAAGCTGCTGGCGCAGGCCCAGCATCCCCAGCCGCACCTCCTCCAGCTCGGCCTTCCAGTCGGCGGCCAGCGCCGCGTCGTCGAGGATCGTCTGCACGATCCGCGCCCCGTGGTCGGGCGGGAAGGAATAGGTCTGCCGGCCGAGGAAGGCCAGCGCACCCTGCGCCAGGTCCTTCTGCGCCGCAGCCGCCACCTGCACCATCAGCAGGCCCGTGCGCTCGCGGTAGATGCCGAAGTTCTTGGAACAGGACGCCGCCACCAGCGCGTCCGGCAGCGAGCGGACGATCAGCCGGGTGCCCGCCGCGTCCTCTTCCAGCCCGTCGCCGAAGCCCTGGTAGGCCAGGTCCACCAGCGGCACCGCCCCAGTCCTGTCCAGGATCGCCACGATCTCGGCCCACTGGTCCAGCGTCAGGTTGGCGCCGGTGGGGTTGTGGCAGCAGCCGTGCAGCAGGACGAGGTCGCCCTTCTTGGCCCGCGCGATGTCGGCCTTCATGCCTTCGAAATCGACGCCGCGCGTTTCGGCGTCGAAATAGCGGTATTCGACATAAGGCACGCCCATGAACTTCAGCATGGACACGTGGTTCGGCCAGGTCGGGTCCGACACGTGGACGGTCAGGTCCGGGTTGCCCATGCGCGCCATCTCGAAGGCCTGCCGGATCGCGCCCGTGCCGCCGACGGTGGACAGCATCGCCGTGCGCGCGTCGTCCCGGGCATCGGCCAGCACCATCGAGGACAGCGCTTGCAGATAGGCGGGCTCGCCCGTCAGCGCGGTATAGGCCTTGGTCGTCTCGGTTTCCCAGATGCGGCGCTCGGCTTCCTTGACGGCCCGCATCACGGGGGTCAGCCCCGTCGGGTCCTTGTAGACCCCGACCCCCAGGTCGATCTTGCCCTGCCGCGTGTCGGCGCGGAACTCGCCCATCAGGGCGAGGATCTTGTCGGGGGCTTGGGGCTGCAGGTTGCCGAACATTCAGGCGTCTCCGGTTGCGATCTTGAGGTCGGGGTAGCTGCCCCATTCGGTCCAGCTGCCGTCGTAAAGGGACCAGTCCCGCTTGCCCAGGCGTTCCAGCGCCAGCGCGAGGCTGGCCGCCGTGATGCCCGAGCCGCAGGTGGTGATGACGGGGCGCGCCAGGTCCACGCCCGCGGATTCGAAGACGGCGCGCAGCTCCTCGGGGGACTTCATGGTGCCGTCAGGGTTGTAAAGCTGGCCCGAGGGGACGTTCCGGGCGCCGGGGATATGGCCCGCGCGCAGGCCGGGGCGCGGCTCGGGTTCGTCGCCGCGAAAGCGCGCGGCGCTGCGGGCATCGACGATCTGGTGGTCGCCCAGCTTTGCCGCCGCCGCGACTTGGGTCACGTCGCGGACCAGCGCCGCCTGCCGCTGCACGGTCATGTGGCGGTCGCGGGTGATGGGGGGCATGTCCTCGACCGGGCGGCCCTCGGCCTGCCATTTGGCGAAGCCGCCGTCCAGCATGGCGACGTCGGTCTTGCCCATCAGCCGGAAGGTCCACCAGACGCGGGCCGCCGAATGCGTGTCCGAGTTGTCATAGACCACGACCTGGTGCCCGTCGCCGATGCCCATCGCGCGCAGGCGGCTGATGAACAGCTCGGGCTGGGGGGCCATGTGGGGCAGGGGGCTGCGGCTGTCGGCAATGGCGTCGATGTCGAAGAAGCGCGCGCCGGGGATATGGGCGGCCTCGTATTCGGCGCGGGCGTCGCGCCCGGCGGCAGGCATGTGCCAGCTTGCGTCGATGATGCGCAGGTCGGGGTCGTCCAGATGCGCGGCGAGCCACTCGGTCGACACCAGCGTCTTCGGATCGTCGGTCATGGCCACCCCTCGCGCCTTTCTGCGGGCCCAGCCTTAGCGCCCCCGCGCGGGCGCTGCAACGGACCCTCAGCCCTGCTTGAGAAGGCGCTGCTTTTCGCGGCCCCAGTCGCGCTTGGCCTCGGTGGCGCGCTTGTCGTGGTTCTTCTTGCCCTTGGCGACGCCCAGCTTCAGCTTCACCACGCCGCGATGGTTGAAATACATCACCAGCGGCACCAGCGTCATGCCCTCGCGGCCCACGGCCTGCCACAGCCGCGACAGTTCCTTGCGGCTGACCAGCAGCTTGCGGTGGCGCCGTTCCTCGTGCCCGAAGACGCCCGCCTGCTTGTAGGCCGAGATGTAGCCGTTGATCAGCCACAGCTCGCCGTTTTCCACGCTGGCATAGCTTTCGGCGATGTTGGACTGGCCGGTCCGCAGCGCCTTCACCTCGGACCCGGTCAGGACGATGCCCACCTCGATGTCGCTTTCGATGAAGTAATCGAAGCGCGCCCGCCGGTTCTCGGCGATCACCTTGTAGTTCGGGTCTGATTTTGCTTGGGCCATGATCGGCGTGAGATAGGCGGTGGCCGCCTGCCGCGCAACCGTCTTGGCCGCTTTCCCCCCGGACAAAGCGCGGCTATGCCGGTGCCATGACCCGTCCGAGGTGATGATGGCGCTGCAGATCCTGCTTGGCTCGATCGTGATGGTGGCGACGCTCGCCGTGGGTGCCGCCGCGCTTTACCTGCTGGAGCTCGCCTCGGCCCGCGGCCGCAGCTGGCTTGTGGCCGAGCCGCACTGGCCCAAGATCTTCGTGGTCCTGATCGGCTCGGGCCTGTGGGCGATGCTGGTTCTGACGATCGGCGTGTGGCTGTGGGCGCTGTCCTTCTGGGCGCTGGGCGCCTTTCCCGACCTTGAAACGGCGGTCTATTTCTCGGTCGTGTGCTTCACCACCCTGGGCTTCGGGGACGTGCTGCTGCCGACGGAATGGCGGATCATGGGCGGGATGACCGCGGCCAACGGCCTTCTGAACTTCGGCATCCTGAGCGCGATCCTTGTCGAAGGGCTGCGTGACCTGCGCGTGGAACAGGGCCGCCGCCCGCGCGGCTGACGCCCTTGCGGCGGCTGGCGCCATCGTCAAGGATCGCGCCGCTTGAACGGTTGGAAAAGGACGGGCGAGATGCGGCACGGCGGGCGGATACTGGCGGAAGCGCTGAAGGCGCACGGGGTCGAGCGGGTGTTCTCGGTCCCCGGGGAAAGCTTCCTTGCGGCGCTGGACGGGCTTTACGACGCAGGCATTCCCAACACCGTCTGCCGCCAGGAAGGCGGCGCCGCGATGATGGCCGAGGCCTGGGGCAAGATGACCGGCCGCCCCGGCATCTGCTTTGTCACGCGCGGACCCGGCGCCACCAACGCCAGCGCGGGCGTGCATGTGGCGAAACAGGATTCCACCCCGATGGTCCTTTTCGTCGGCCAGATCGCGCGCACCGACCGCGACCGCGAGGCCTTCCAGGAGGTCGATTACCGCCAGATGTTCGGCGGCCTCGCGAAATGGGCGGCCGAGATCGACGCGACCGACCGCATCCCCGAATATGTTGCCCGCGCCTTCGACCTCGCCATGTCGGGCCGCCCTGGTCCCGTCGTGCTGGCGCTGCCCGAGGACATGCTGTCGGCCGAATCCGGCGTCCCCGACCTGACGCCCGCGCCGCGCCCCGTCCCCGGCATCTCGGACGCGCAACTGGCCGCGATCACCGAGGCGCTGGCCGGGGCCGAGCGGCCGCTGGTGATCCCCGGCGGGTCCGTCTGGACGCAGGAGGACGCCGACCGGCTTGCGCGCTTTGCCGAAACCTGGGGCCTGCCGGTCGCGGTGCCCTTCCGCCGCCAGCACCTGTTCGACAACCGCCTGCCGAATTCCGTGGGCGACCTTGGCGTCGGCATGAACCCCAAGCTGGGCGAGGCGCTGCGGGAGGCGGATTGCATCCTGTCGCTCGGCTCGCGGCTGGGGGACACGCTGACGAACGGCTATGAGCTGATGAGCCCGGCCGCGCAGGGCCGCCGGATCATCCATGTTTATCCCGACCCCGACGAGATCGGACACCTGTGGCGCGCCGATCCCGGCATCGCCGCCTGCCCGCGCGCCGCGCTGAAGGCACTCGCCGACGCCCCCGCGCCGCGCCAGTGGTCCGACTGGACCGCCCGCCTGCGCGCGAATTACGAGGCCTGGCGCCAGCCGAAGGAGACGCCCGGCGCGGTGAAGATGGAACGGGTGATGACCTGGCTTTCGGACAACCTGCCCGAGGACGCCATCATCGCCAACGGCGCGGGCAACTTCGCAACCTTCATCCACCGCTATCACCAGTTCAAGCGGGTGGGCACGCAGCTTGCGCCGACCTCGGGGTCGATGGGCTACGGGCTTCCGGCGGCGGTGGCGGCGAAGATCCGGCACCCGGAGCGCACGGTCGTCTGCGTGGCGGGCGACGGCGACATCCAGATGACGGTGAACGAGCTGTCCACGGCAGCTCAGGAAGGCGCGGCGGTGATCGTGATCGTGGCCAACAACGGCCGCTACGGCACCATCCGGATGCACCAGGAAAGGCACTATCCCGGCCGCGTTTCGGGCACCGACCTGTTCAACCCCGACTTCGCCGCGCTGGCCCGCGCCTATGGCGGCCACGGAGAGATGGTGGAACGCGACGAGGACTTCGCCGGGGCCTTCCAGCGCGCGCAGGCGGCAGGCACGCTGGCCGTGATCGAACTGCGGCTGGACCCCGAGGCGCTGACCGCGGGCGCCACGCTGACCGAGGTGCGCGCGGCAGGCGAGGCCGCGCTGCGCGCCCGGGCCCCGGCCGAGCAGAAGCCCGCGCCCGCCCCGGTTCCGGCCCCCGCGCCTGCGCCCGAGCCGCCGCGCGGCTTCCTTGGCCGCCTCTTCGGCCGCTGAACCACCACTTGCGAGGGCGGCGGATTTGCGCTTCTGATCCGCGCATGACACCGACCCTCGCGCCCCTTCCCGCCAGCCTGCCCGATGCCGTCCCCTTCGTGGGGCCGGAAACGCTGGAACGCCAGCGCGGCGCCCCCTTCCGCGCGCGTCTGGGCGCCAACGAGAACGGCTTCGGCCCCTCTCCGCTGGCCGTTGAGGCAATGCGGCAGGCCGCCGCCGAGGTCTGGAAATACGGCGACCCCACGAACCACGACCTGAAGGCAGCCCTTTCCGCCCATTGCGGCTGCGAGCCGGAAAACCTCGTCGTGGGCGAGGGGATCGACGGGCTGCTCGGCCTTGCCGTGCGGCTGATGGTGGCGCCGGGCGACCGCGTCGTGACCTCGGCGGGGGGCTATCCGACCTTCGACTTCCACGTCACCGGCTTCGGCGGCGAACTGGTCCGCGTCCCCTACCGAGACGACCGGCAGGACGCGGCCGCGCTGGTGGCCAGGGCCGCCGAGACCGGCGCGCGGATGGTCTATCTCTGCAACCCCGACAACCCCATGGGAGGCTGGCATCCGCCCGAGGTGATCGAGGCCGCCGTCGCCGCGCTGCCCGCCGACATCCTGCTGATCCTCGACGAGGCCTATGCCGAGTTCGCGCCCGCCCTGCCGCGGATCGACCCTGCGGACCCGCGCGTGCTGCGGATGCGCACCTTTTCCAAGGCCTACGGGATGGCGGGTGCCCGGATCGGCTATGCCATCGGCGCGCCGCAGGTGATCCGCGCCTTCGACCGCGTCCGCAACCATTTCGGCGTGAACAGCCTCGCGCAGGCGGGCGCGCTGGCGGCGCTGGGCGACACCGCGCACCTGTCCCGAACCGTCGCCCGGGTGGCCGAGGCGCGCGAGCGTATCGCGGCCATTGCCCGCGACAACGGCCTTGCGGCGCTGCCCTCGGCCACGAACTTCGTCGCCATCGACTGCGGCGGCGACGACAGTTTCGCCCGCGCGGTGCTGGCGGCCTTGGGCGCGCAGGGGATCTTCGCGCGGATGCCGTGGGTCGCGCCGCAGAACCGCTGCATCCGCGTCAGTTGCGGGTCCAGGGCCGAACTGGACGCCTTCGCCGAAGCCCTGCCCAAGGCGCTTGCCGCCGCCGGGAACTGAGCGGGGTTTCTTCCTGACCCAAATACCCATGCGACCGCGCCACGGATCGCTCCGCCGGATCGGACGGGCGGACCCTCAGTGCCCGGCCGCCTGCGAGAAGCCGTTGATGACCACCACGCCCGCCAGGATCAGCGCGACGCCCACCACGGCGGGCAGGTCCGGCACCTGCCGGAAGACGAAGATACCGATTCCCAGCGTCAGGATGATTCCCAGCCCGCTCCACAGCGCATAGGCGATGCCGAGCGGCAGGTGGTTCAGCGCCTGCGACAGGAAGTAGAAGGACACGAGGTAGGCCGCCGCCATGCCCGCCGTCGGCCACAGCCGCGTGAACTGCTGCGAGGCCATCAGGAGCGAGGTGCCGATCACCTCGAAGACGATGGCGATCGTCAGGACGGCATAGGCCATGCCCGCCGCCTCAGATCAGTCCCGCATGGGCCATGGCGGCGTCGATGCGGGCGCGGACAGGGGCGGTCAGGGGCGTCAGCGGCAGGCGGACGGTTTCCCCGCACATGCCCAGCCGCGACAGCGCGTATTTGGCGCCGACGAGGCCCGGCTCGATGAAGATCGCGATATGCAGCGGCATCAGCAGGTCCTGCAGGCGCAGCGCCTCGGCATAGTCGCCCGCAAGGCAGGCCGCCTGCATCCGCGCGCAAAGCGCGGGCGCGACGTTCGCCGTGACCGAGATGCAGCCCCGGCCCCCCTGGGCGTTGAAGCCATGCGCCGTCGCATCCTCGCCCGACAGCTGCAGGAAGTCCGGCCCGCAGGTGATGCGCTGGCAGGACACCCGCTCGAGCTTGCCGGTCGCGTCCTTGACGCCGAGGATGCGCGGCAGCTTCGCCAGCTCGCCCATCGTCTCGGGCGTCATGTCCACGACGGACCGACCGGGGATGTTGTAGATGATGATCGGCTTGTCGGTCGCGTCATGGACGGCGGCGAAATGCGCGATCAGCCCAGCCTGCGTGGGCTTGTTGTAATAGGGCGTCACCACCAGCAGCCCGTCCGCGCCGACCTGGCAGGCGTGCCGGGCAAGGTCGATCGCCTCGTGCGTGTTGTTGGATCCCGCGCCCGCGATCACCGGCACACGGCCGGCGGCATGGCGCACGACCGCCTCGACCACGGCCCGATGCTCGTCATGGCTCAGCGTCGGGCTTTCGCCGGTGGTGCCCACGGGCACCAGGCCGTTGCTGCCCTGTTCGATCTGCCACTCGACCAGCCGCTCGAGCGCGGGCCAGTCGATCTTGCCCTCCCCGGTCAGCGGGGTGACGAGCGCGGGCAGGGACCCTTGGAACATGGCACGATCCTGACGATTGTTTCGCGGGCGGCATACAACCGGCCGCGCGGGTTGCCAAGCGCGCCTGCCGCGCTTGTGAGTTGCCCCAGCGGCCTGCCGCCCCCAGATTGGCGCGCATGAACCGCCTGATCCCCCCATTGGCCGCGCTGGCGCTGGCCACGGCCTGCCTTGTTCCGCCCGCCTTGGCCGAGGACGCGGGCGCGATCCGCCGGGCGCTCGCGGCCGCGGCCGCAAAGGACTGGACGGCGGCCCAGACGGCGGCGCGCCAGTCGGGGCCCATCGCCGCCGACCTGATCCTGTGGCAGCGCCTGCGCGCGGGGCAGGGGACCTGGCCCGATTACCGCGACTTTGCCGCGCGCAACCCCGACTGGCCGGGGATGGAGCTTCTGTTCCGGCGCGGAGAGGCGCTTCTGCGCCCCGACCTGCCCGCCCCCGAGGTTCTGGCCTGGTTCGGCGATCGCTTGCCCGAAACCCTGAACGGTGCCCTCGCCTGGATCGCGGCCCAGTCCGAGGACAGGCGCGCCGAGGCCTCTGCCCGCTTCTGGACCCAAGGGGCCGCGCTCGATGCCGCGGCCGAGACGGCCTTTCTGGCCGCCCATGGCGCAGCGGTCGCGGCGCATCACCCCGCGCGCCTGCAGGCGCTGCTGGACGCGGGCGAATGGTCGGCGGCCGAACGGATGCTGCCGCGCGTGACCGGCCCCACGGCCGACTTGGCCCGCGCCCGCATCGCCGTGCAGGCCCGTCGTGCGGGCGTGGACCCGCTGATCCTCGCGCTGCCTGGCGACCTGCGGAACGACGCCGGGCTGGCGCTTGATCGCTTCCGCTGGCGGGTGGCCGCCAAGCAGGGGGACCTGGCGCGGCAGCTGATGCTGGAACGCTCGACCTCGGCCGAGGCGCTGGGCGATCCGGCGGCCTGGGCGGGGCCGCGCAAGGATTACGCCCGCGCCGCCCTGCGCGCGGGGGACTGGGCGCTGGCCGAACGCTTTGCCGCCAACCACTTCCTGCCGGCGGGCGACGGCAATGCCGTCGACCTGGACTGGATCGCGGGCTATGCCGCGTTGCGGTCGGGCGCGCCCGACCGGGCGGCCGCGCATTTCGCCCGGCTGCCCGTGACGGGCTTCAACCCCATCACGCTTGCCCGGAGCCATTACTGGCAGGGCCGCGCAGCCGAGGCGCTGGGCGACGGGGCAGGCGCGCGCGCCGCCTTTGAAAAGGCCGCCGCGCATCAGACCGCCTATTACGGCCAGTTGGCCGCCGAGCGGATCGGGGCCTCCATGCAGCCCGCGCTGGCCGTGACCGGACCGGCGACCCGGTCCCTGCCCGACTGGCGCGGCTCGTCCCTGTCGGGCAACCGGCTGTTCCAGGCCGGGCTGTGGCTGATCGCGGCGGGCGAGCCTGCGCAGGCGCAGCGCTTCTTCCTGCATCTCACCGACCGCGCGGGACCCGAGGACATCGCCCGCATGGGCCGCCTGATGCTGGAATTGCGCCGCCCTTGGGACGCGCTGCGGCTGTCCAAGGCGGCGGCGGTCAAGGGCGGCGTCTATCCCGCGCTGCATTACCCGCTGACGGGGCTGGAGGGGGGCAGCTTCGGGCTGCCGCCGGAACTGGTCCTGGCCATTGCCCGGCAGGAAAGCGAGTTCAACCACACCGTCAAGTCCCCTGTCGGCGCGCGCGGGCTGATGCAGGTGATGCCCGACACCGCCCGGCAGATGGCGGGCGTGATCGGCGAAACCTTTGAACTCGCGCGCCTGACGCGGGACGCGGGCTACAACGCGCGGCTGGGCGCGGCCTATCTGGAAGGGCTGCGCAACCGCTTCGGCAATTCGGTCGCGCTGGTGGCGGCGGGCTACAACGCCGGGCCGGGGCGGTCCTCGCGCTGGCTGCGGGATTTCGGCGACCTGCGGGACGAGGGCGTCGATCCGGTGGACTGGGTCGAGATGATCCCCTTCGACGAGACCCGCAACTACGTCATGCGCGTGGCCGAGGCGCTGCCCATCTATCGCGCCCGCATCGCCGGGCACACGGTGCCCTTCGTGCCAAGCTGGGACCTGCGCGGGGGCGTCTCGAAGCCGCAGCGGGCCGAGGGGCCGCTGATGCTGGCCCTGTCGGCCCGTCCGCCCGCGCCGCCCGCCTGGGTGGCCGAGGCGGCGAACCACGCGCTGCGCCTGGCGATGGCCGCCGATCCTGCAGCCTCGGGCCAGGTGGCCGCGCAGGGGATCGCGGCGGTGGCCGGGGCGCTGTCCGGGGCCGCGACCGAGGCGCCCCGGCCCGAGGCGCAGATCGCCGCCGTGGCGCAAAGCCTCGACCCGCCCAAGGTCGGCCTTGCGCCCGCGCCGCAGCCCCGTCCGGCATCTGCGGTGCCGCCGAGCGCCGGGGCGGGCGCCGTTCCTTCCGCGGGCGCGGGTTCCGCCGATCCCGCGCCGGAACCTGCGCCGGCGGCCGAGGTGTCGTCCGCCGCGCAGGCCGAGCGGGTTCCCGCGGCCTCGCCCGAGCCCGTGTCTGCGCTTGCATGGCCCGCGGGGGCGGTCAGCGGGGCGCTGTCCCTGCCCGCGTCCGCTGCATCGACCGCCACCAGGTGAACAGACCGGCGCCCACGACGATGGCCATGCCGACGGCCACGTTCGGGGCCAGCCTTTCGTCCAGCATCAGGACGCCGATCACGCTGACCCAGACGAGCTGCGTGTAGGAGAAGGGCTGCAGGCTGGACGCCTCGGCCAGGGAATAGGCGCGGATCAGCAGGTAATGCCCCAGCGTGCCGGTCACGCAAAGCGCGGCCATCCAGGGCCAGTCGGCGCGCGCAAGGGGCTCCATGTGCCACAGGCCCACGGCGGTGATGCCGACCACCCCGGCGATGCCGGTCCAGAAGAAGCTGACCTCGGCGCTGTCCCTGGCCGAGACCATGCGCGTCAGCAGCCCGTAGATCGCGAACATGAGCGCCGAGATCAGGGGCAGGATCGCCCAGGGCGAGAAGACGCCCACGCCCGGCTGCAGGATGATGAGGATGCCCGCGAAGCCCGCCGCGACCGCGGCCCAGCGCCGCCAGCCGATGCGCTCGCCCAGGACCGGGCCGGACAGGGCCACGACCAGCAGCGGATAGGCGGCAAAGACCGCATGCGTCCCGATCAGCCCCAGCTTCACGAAGGAAACGATCATGATGACGATCTCGAACACCAACAGCAGGCCGCGGGTGATCTGCAGCAGCGGGTGGTGGCTGCGGCTGGCCGCGCGCAATCCGCCCGGACCGCGCGCCGCCATGGCGATGACGAAGATCCCGAAGAACCAGTAGCGCACCATCGTCACGAAGATGGGCGAATAGGCCGCGCCGAGGTGGCGCGACACCGCGTCCTGCACCGCGAAGATCAGGCTGACGAGGCAGGTCAGCAGGATCGCCAGCCCCTGCCGGTCGCCGCTCCGCCCCGCGGGCGGGTTCGGGGAAAGGGTGGACGCCGAGGCGGCCGGGCCGGGCTTGGAGTGAATCATGGGGGGCACCGCGCAGGGATCACCCCTGCGCCTTTACCCGCGCGGAGCGAGTGTCAAGCACCCGCCTGCCGGATTGCGCCGAAAATCCCGCCCGGGATGCCGCAAGGCCGCTTGGCGCGTCCGTCAGTCGCGGCTGCGGACGATTTCGGCGAAGCCTTCGAAAAGCTGCGGGTTGGCGCAGACCACCGTGCCCGCGTCGGCGATGGGGCCTTCATCGTCACGCAGCGGCTCGACGAAGCCGCCCGCCTCGCGCACCAGCAGGATGCCCGCCGCCACGTCCCAGGGCTGGATGCCGCGTTCCCAATAGCCGTCCACGCGCCCCGCCGCGACGTAGGCGAGGTCCAGCGCCGCCGAGCCCCAGCGCCGCACGCCCGCGCAGATGGGCATCAGCCGCGCCAGGTCCTTCAGCGTGGCGGGCAGCGTGGTCTTGGCGCCGAAGGGCACGCCGGTGGCGAAGATCGCGCTGTTCATGTCGCGCCGCCCGGACACGCGCAGGCGCTTGTCGTTGACAAAGGCGCCGTCGCCCTTCTCGGCGGTGAACAGTTCGTCCTTGGCGGGGTCGAATACCACGGCGGCCACGATCTCGCCCTTGTGCTCCAGCGCGATGCTGACGGCCCAGTGGGGCAGGCCGTGCAGGAAATTGGTGGTGCCGTCCAAGGGATCGACGATCCAGCGCCGGGTCGGGTCCTCGCCCGCTTCCATCCCCGTTTCCTCGCCCAGCCAGCCATAGTTCGGGCGGGCGCCGCGCAGCTCTTCCTTGATGATGCGCTCGGCCTCGCGGTCGGCGCGGCTGACGAAGTCGCCGGGGCCCTTGGACGAGACCTGGAGGTTCTCGACCTCGCGGAAATCCTTGACGAGGCTGCGGCCCGCCTTGCGCGCGGCCTTGATCATCACGTTGAGGTTGGCGCTGGCCATGAGGGATTCCTTGACGGGCTTGGGGGAGGGGCAGGCCCCTTTAGGCCGCCCGCCGCCGAAAGTGAAGGCGCCTGACGCCGGGGAAGCGCGGGCCCTCAGCCATCCGGGTCGGGCCGCATGGCCGCCAGGATGGCGACGGCGCTGCCCACGACCAGGGCATCCTCGACCAGCCCGGTGGGCGTCTGGCCGTGATCCTCCATCGCGGCCATGCGCGCGCGCCAGCCGGGATAGGAGGCAGCGACCGCCGTCAGTCCCCCGAGCGCGGCGCCCTTCCAGAACTGCCCGCGCGGCGCGAGCGCACCCGCCGCGAAGCCCGCCACGATCAGCCGCGCGGCAAGGCCCGCCGGCACGATCCGGTCGGGGGCGCTTTTCATCTTGTCGCCCGCCAGTTCCGCCAGGGCGAGGGCAACGGCGCCGCTGGCGACGGCCGGATCCCGCAGGAAGTCCGGCGCGGCGCAGTCGCGCGGCAGTTCGCCCCGGGCGGCCGCGACGGCGACGGCGGCCAGCGGGGTCATGGATCTCTGGCCCCCGACGAGGCCCATGAGGAACGAGGCGAGCATGAGCTTTTTCCCTGATTGTCCGGGGCAGGAACGCCCGCGCGCCGCGATCGGGTTCCCGTGCCTCAGCGACCTTCGCGCGCAAGGCGCAGGATGTCCTGCATGAACCCCGTCCTCCGGTCCTCTTCGCGCAGCGCCGCGTAAAGCCTGCGCGTCACGCCCGAGGGACCCAGCGGCAGGGTCACGAGATCGGGGTTGCCGGCCTCTCGCTGCAGCACCCAGTCGGGCAGGACCGACACTCCGCGCCCCGAGGCGACCAGCAGCAGAATGACGTCGGTCAGCTCGATCTCTCGCACCGCCGCCGGGCGGACGCCCGCGGGATCGAGGAAATGCGAGAAGACATCCAGCCGCGCCCGGTCCATCGGATAGGTGATGAGCGTTTCGGTGGAAAGGTCGGCGGGTTCCACGAAGTCGCACCCCGCCAGCGGGTGGGCGGCGGGCACGACCAGCAGGGGATGGTAATCGAACAGCGGCTCGAAGGCGACGCCTGGCAGGTCCTCGGGGTCCGAGGAGACGACGAGATCCGCCTCGCCCCGCATCAGCGCGGGCAGGGCGGTGAAGGCCAGCCCCGCGCGCACGTCGATGTCCACCTGCGGCCAGAGATGGCGGAAGGCGTCCAGCGCGGGCAGCAGCCAGTTGAAGCAGGCGTGGCATTCCATCGCGACATGCAGCCGCCCGATCCTGCCCTGGGTGACGCCGCGCATCTCGGATTCCGCCGCCTCGACCAGCGGCAGGACCTGCCGCGCCAGTGCCAGCAGCCGCAACCCCGCAGGTGACAGGCGCATGGGCTTGGTCTGGCGCAGGAACAGGACGGTGCCCGCCTGATCCTCCAGCGCGCGGACCTGATGGGACAGGGCTGACTGGGTGATGTTCAGCACCTCGGCTGCGCGGGCAAGGCCGCCCTGGTCGTGGATCGCGCGGATCGTGCGAAGGTGGCGCAGTTCAAGATGCATGGAATTCATGTCGAAGTTGTGGAAGATGAATTTGTCTCACAGCCCCGGTCATGGCACAAGAAGGGTGAAAGGATACCCGCGATGACCACTCCCTCTGTCAGCTTCGAGTTCTTCCCGCCCCGGAACCTCGACCAGTCGTTCAAGCTGTGGGAAACGGCGAACGCCCTGACGCCGCTGGGGCCGGACTTCGTGTCCGTGACCTATGGCGCGGGCGGCACGACGCGGCAGCTGACGCATGAGGCGGTGACCGCGCTGGCGTCGAACTACGGGCTGAACGTCGCGGCGCACCTGACCTGCGTCGATGCCTCGCGCGCGGAAACGATGCGGATCGTCGAGGACTACGCCAAGGCAGGCGTGCGCGAGATCGTGGCGCTGCGGGGCGACCCGCCGCAAGGCGCGGCGCGCTTCGCGCCCCATCCCGAAGGCTTCGCGGACTCGGTCGAGCTGATCGAGGCGATCGCCGAGCACGGCGGCTTTACCATCCGCTGCGGCGCCTACCCCGAGCCGCACCCGGAAAGCCCCGGCACCGCCGCCGACGTGGCCTGGCTGAAGCGCAAGGTGGAGGCGGGCGCGTCCAGCGGGATCACGCAGTTCTTCTTCGACGCGGACGTTTATTTCCGCTTCCGCGACGCCTGTGCGGCGGCGGGGGTTTCGGCGCCGATCATTCCCGGCATCCTGCCGATCCAGAGCTGGGCGGGCGCCCGGAAGTTCGCCGCCCGCTGCGGCGCGAGCGTGCCGGCCTGGGCGGACGAGGCCTTCGCCAAGGCAGGCCCCGAGGGCGAGCGGGCGCTGGCCGTCGACATGGCGGTGGACCTGTGCCGGCGCCTGATCGAGGGCGGCGTGGACCGGCTGCATTTCTACACGGTCAACCGTCCGCAGATGACGCTGGCGGTCTGCGAGGGCCTCGGGATCGCGCCACGGCAGGCCAAGGTGGCGTAAGGTCGGGGCGCCACCCCCGAAAGGGAGGTGACGCCCGGTGGCGGATCAGTCGAAGCCCATCACCGTCAGCTGGCGCAGTTCGCCGAAGCCGTTGAAGCGGGTGTTGGTCACGACCGAATAGGCGCCCGCGCCATGGAAGACGACGTAATCGCCTTCCTGGATGTTGTCGGGCAGCGAGATTTCGCCCGGCAGGCGGTCCACCGAATCGCAGGTCGGGCCGAAGACCACGCGGCCGTGGCTGTTTTCGCCGCGCAGCTTGCCTTCGGGCGTCAGCACTTCCAGCCGGTCGAGGTTGCCGATCACCGGCAGCTCGTTCATGCCGCCATAAACGCCGTCGTTCAGGAAGACGCTGGTCCCGTCGCGGACCGCCTTGACGCGGGTGATGATGGCGAAGGCGTCGGCGCAAAGGCCGCGCCCGGGTTCGCAGACCAGTTCCGGGGCGTTCGCCCCGAAGGCTTCCGCCGTGGTGCGGCCGATCAGATCGAAGATCGCGGGCAGGTCGGGCTCGACCCCGTGGACGCGCCAGGACGGAAAGCCGCCGCCGACGTTCAGGCGCCTGGGATGGACCCCCGCCATGTCGGCGATCTCGCGCGCGGTGCGGATATACTGTTCCCACGCGTGGGGATCGGTGCATTGCGTGCCCGGGTGGAAGGTCAGCGAGGCGATGTAGCCCCGGTCATTGACCGCGCGCAGCAGGTCCGCCGCCAGTTCCGGCGTCGCGCCGAACTTGGACCCGAAGTCATAGGCCGCGCCCAGCACGGGCAGCTTGAAGCGGGGCGAGATCTCGCAGTTTTCGGGCGGCACCTGCTCGAAGAGCTTGTCCAGTTCCGTCCGGCTGTCCACCGACCAGGCCTTGATGCCCGCGCCGACCGCATGGGCGATCTCGGCGCGGCTTCGGACCGGGTTGTGGTAATGCCGCGCGGCGGTGGGCGCGAGGCGGCCGATCAGGTCGATCTCGAAGGGCGAGGCCACGTCGAATCCGCGGATGCCCGCTTGCACGAGGTTCTGGATCACCGCCTCGTCGGGGTTCGACTTGACGGCATAGGTCACAAGGCCGGGAAAGCCCGCCAGAAAGGCGCGGGCACGGTCCTGCAGCACGGTCGGCGCGAAGACCATCACCGGGTTCTCGGGGTGCAGGCTGCGGACGATCTCGGCCGGGTTTTCCCAGACGGTCTTGGCCTGGTGGCCTTCGGTCAGTCCCATGCGCAATCCTTTCCATGGCCCGGGGTTCGGCCGCTCAACGCGGACGGCGCCCTATGGGGTGCATTCGGCGCGATGAAAAGGATGGATCGTCGTGCGGGGCCGGTTAATCTGACCGGCAGCGCCGTCAGATCGACAAGAGGGGACAATGGACGACACCGACCGGGCGATCATCGCGCATCTGGGGCAGGATGCACGGATGTCGGTCGCCGTCCTGGCGCGGCGGCTGAAGCTTGCCCGGTCCACTGTGCAGGCACGGCTGGAACGGCTGGAAACCACGGGCGCGATCGCAGGATACACCCTGCGGCTGGGCGAGGCCGCGCGGGTCACGCGCATCCGCGCGACCTGCCTTCTGACCATCGAACCGCGCGCCCAGGCCGCCATCCTCGGCCGGCTGAAGGCCATTCCCGCCGTCGAGAAGGTGCATTCCACCAGCGGGCGCGTCGATCTTCTGCTGCAGCTCGGCTGCGCTTCGACGTCCGAGCTGGACGAAGTGCTGGACCGCATCGGCAATCTGACGGGGGTCCGGTCCTCGGAAAGCCTGGTGCACCTGTCCACCAAGTTCGACCGGGCTGTGTGACGCTCAGCCCGCGAAGGCGCGTTCCAGTGCGGCAAGGTCCAGCTTGACCATCCCCCGCATCGCCTCGGCGGTCCGGGCGGCGGCGGCGCGGTCGTCGCCGCGGATCATCTCCATCAGGCGCCGGGGCGCGATCTGCCACGAGACGCCCCAGCGGTCGCGCAGCCAGCCGCATTCCTCGGGCGTGCCGCCGTCCAGAAGCGCGTCCCAGATGCGGTCGATGTCTTCCTGCGTGTCACACTCGATCATCAGCGAGATGGCGTGGTTGAACGGGTCCAGCGGCCCGCCCGTGAAGCCGGTCACAGGCTGGCCCGCCAGCGTGAACTCGACAATGGTGACGCTGCCGGCAGGGCCTGACGGCGTTTCGACGGGCAGCGTCGAGACGTGGTCGATGCGGCTGTCGGGAATGACCGAAACGTAGAAGCGGGCGGCTTCCTCGGCTTCGGCGCTGTACCACAGATGCGGGATGAGGCGGGTCATGCGTCTTCTCCTGCGGGAACGGGGTGGCGAAGGCGGAACAGGTCCACGAAGGCCTGCCCGCGCCCGAGATCGCCTGTGAAGCGGATGCGCCCGCTTGCGACGACATCCGCCAGCGGCGCGGGGCCGTAGATCGCCGAGGCCATGTCGTTCGGGTGGCCGGCGAAGCTCATCTCTCCGGTCCCCGCGTCGCTGCGGCGGATCTGCAGGCCCGAGGCGTCGGCGGTCAGGGCGAAGGCCTCGCCCGCCATTTCGAAGCCGGCGGTGAAGCGTCCGGCGGGCCGGATCATCGCCTCCATCGACAGCATCAGCGCCGTCGGGCTGATCGGCAGCCCGGGGTCGTGGCCGGGCATGGCCGCGCCCCAGCGGCAGAGTTCTCGCAGGACCGGGGCCAGGGCAAGGCCACTTGCCGCCAGTTCGTAGGCCGGGGCGCTTGCCGGGGCGGGCAGGCTGCGGCGGCGGACGATTCCCACGCGCTCCAGATCCTCGAGCCGGCGGGTGAGGATGTTGGTGGCCACCCCCGGCAGTCCTGCACGAAGCGCGCCGAAGCGTTTCGGACCCAGCATCAGCTCGCGCACCACAAGCAGCGCCCAGCGGTCGCCGATCAGGTCGAGCGCATGGGCGGCGATGCATCCCTCGCCGTAGGTCTTGCGGTTTTCTGCCAATGCGGGTGCCTCCTGCTGGCACGATAAAACATTTCAGTTGCTTTTTGCAACCGTTGTGCCAGCCTGAGTCCCGTCGGACGACATCCCACCGGAAAGGACGCGAGATGCCTTACTATACCGGATCGGTCACTCCCGTGCCGAAGGACAAGCGAGACAAGTACCTGCAAAGCCTGCGCCGCAGCTGGCCCCTGATGCAGTCGCGCGGCGCGGCGCGCATGGTCGAGACCTGGGGCGAGGACATCCAGCCCGGAACGCAGACCGACTTCCTGCGGGCGGTGCAGGCCAGGGACGACGAGGCCGTGGTCTTCGCCTGGGTGGAGTGGCCCGACAAGGCGACCTCGGACGCCGCCTGGGCCGACATCATGGAAAACCGCGAGGAATTCGCGAATGCGATGGGCGAGTTGCCCTATGACGGCAAGCGCATGATCTTCGGGGGCTTCCAGTCCCTTGTCGCCGATGGCAGCGACAAGGGCGGCGGTTACTACCAGGGTTTCCTGACCCCCGTGCCCGAAGGCAACCGCGACGCGTTCGAGAAGCTCGCCCATTCGGCCTGGGAGGAGATGTTCCGGCCCAGCGGCTGCCTGGGCAACCACGAAAGCTGGGGCGACGACGTGCCCCATGGCAAGCTGACCGACATGTACCGGGCGGTGGATGCGAAGGATGGCGAGGTCATCGTCATGTCCTGGGCCGGCTGGCCCGACCGCGCCACCTGCGAGGAGGCGGGCCGGAAGATGAGGGCCGCGATGGAGGGCAAGCCGATGCCCGACATGCCCTTTGACGGCAAGCGCATGATCTGGGCCGGGTTCGAGACCATCTTCGACAGCGACCGGGCCTGAGGGACGCGATGCAGAAGCCCGGCGCGGCATTGTCCCGCGCCGGGGCCGCGCGGGACAGGGGGGAGAAAGACATGGGCTATCAGGGCAATCCCTGCTGGTACGAGCTGGGGACAGGCGACCTCGAGGCGGCGCGTGCCTTCTATGCCGGGGTGCTGGGCTGGCAGGTCGCCGACGCGGGGATGAAGGACTTCACCTATCTGCTGGCGCGCTCGGGCGGCGACATGGTGGCGGGAATGATGTCGCTTGCGGGTCAGGAAGCCGCGCCGCCGCCGAACTGGCTGATCTATTTCGCCGTGGATGACTGCGACCGGACCGCCGGAGAGATCACCCGCGCGGGCGGCCGGGTGATGCGCGGCCCGGCCGACATCCCCGGCACCGGCCGCTTCGCCATCGCCGCCGACCCGCAGGGCGCGGTCTTCGGCATCCTCGAGCCCGACATGGACGGCATGAGCGCCGGGGACGTCGCCAGGGCCGAACGCGGCGAGGGCGCCTTCGATCAGGCGAAGGAGGGCCATGGGAACTGGCACGAGCTGATGACAACCGACCCTGCGGCGGGCTTCGACTTCTACGCCGGGCTTTTCGGCTGGACGAAAGGCGAGGCGATGGACATGGGGTCGATGGGCATCTACCAGCTGTTCCGCCACAAGGGCACGGACATCGGCGGGATGATGGGCCTCGGGAACGCGCCCATGCCCGTCTGGCTGCCCTATTTCGGCGCGAACGGCATCGTCGAGGCGATCGGCCGGGTCAAGGCCGCGGGCGGGACAATCGCCCATGGCCCGGTCGAGGTGCCGGGCGGGGCCTTCATCGCCGCCTGCACCGATCCGCAGGGCGCGTGGTTCGCCCTTGTCGGCCCGCGCGAGCACGCGGGCTGATCCGTCCGCTTGCCCCTTGGCCCGTGGCCCTTGCTTCGGTAAGTCCGATCCAAGCAAGGGGACCGACCGATGAGCATGGACAAGACCTTCGACGCCGCCGCAGCCGAGGCCCGCATCGCGGCCGAATGGGACCGGACCAACGCCTTCGCCGCGGGCGCGAACGCGAAACCGGGGGCGCCCAGCTTCTCGGTCGTGATCCCGCCGCCGAATGTCACCGGCAGCCTGCACATCGGCCACGCGCTGAACAACACCCTGCAGGACATCCTGGTGCGCTGGCACCGGATGCGCGGCTTCGACACGCTGTGGCAGCCGGGGCAGGACCACGCGGGCATCGCCACGCAGATGGTGGTGGAACGCCAGATGGCCGCCGCGCAGGAACCCGGCCGGCGCGAGATCGGGCGCGAGGCCTTCCTGCAGAAGGTCTGGGCCTGGAAGCGCGAATCCGGCGGCACCATCACGGCCCAGCTGCGGCGGCTGGGCGCGAGCCTCGACTGGTCGCGCAACGCCTTCACCATGTCCGGCGCGCCCGGCGCCCCGCAGGGCGAGGGCGGCAACTTCCACGACGCCGTGATCCGCGTCTTCGTGGACATGTACGACAAGGGCCTGATCTACCGGGGCAAGCGGCTGGTGAACTGGGACCCGCGCTTCGAGACCGCGATCTCGGACCTCGAGGTCGAGAACCGCGAGACCGATGGCCAGATGTGGCACTTCAAGTATCCGCTGGCCGGCGGCGAGACCTATGAATACGTGGAACGCGACGCCGACGGCAACGTGACCCTGCGCGAGATGCGGGACTACATCTCCATCGCCACGACCCGGCCCGAGACGATGCTGGGCGACGGCGCGGTGGCGGTCCACCCCGACGATGCGCGCTATGCCCCCATTGTCGGCAAGCTCTGCGAGATCCCGGTCGGACCCAGGGAACACCGCCGCCTGATCCCGATCATCACCGACGAATATCCCGATCCGGACTTCGGCTCGGGCGCGGTGAAGATCACCGGGGCGCATGACTTCAACGACTATGGCGTGGCGCAGCGGAACGGAATCCCGCTGTATGCGCTGATGGACGGTCAGGCGCGGATGCGCGAGGATGGCCTGTCCTATGCCGAAAGCGCCGCGATCGCGACCGCTGCGGCCCGGGGCGAGGACGTGGGCGACGTTTCCACCGTCAACCTCGTCCCCGAGGAGCTGCGCGGGCTCGACCGCTACGAGGCGCGTGAGCGGGTGGTCGAGGCGATCAACGCCGAGGGGCTGGCCGTCACCGACGCCGAGGGCGCGCCTTACGTCGAGCGCAAGAAGATCATGCAGCCCTTCGGCGACCGCTCGGGCGTGGTGATCGAGCCGATGCTGACGGACCAGTGGTTCGTGGACACCGCCAAGATCGTGCAGCCCGCCATCGACGCGGTGCGCCAGGGCCGGACCCGGATCATCCCCGAGCAGCACGAGAAGGTGTATTTCCACTGGCTCGAGAACATCGAGCCCTGGACGATCAGCCGTCAGCTCTGGTGGGGCCACCAGATCCCGGTGTGGTACGGGCTTGACCTGGAGGCACCCGACTTCCGCGACGACCAGGGTGACGGCGAGCTTGACCCGGTCGAGATGCTGCGCCTGCTGAACGACGACCAACTGGTCCGCCCGGGCGAGATCCAGCACTGCGCCGCCAGCTTCGACGAGGTGCGGGCGAAATTCTTCGACGAGCTTGCCGCCCAGCCTGCCCCCATCGCGGCGGGTTCGGTGATCGAGGTCGAGGATCGGGACGCGGCGCTGCACGCCTTTGCCGTGGGCTTGGCCGAATACGAGACGACGGGCGATCCGACCCGCATCGTTTATCCCGTGTGGCGCGACCCGGACGTGCTGGACACCTGGTTCTCGTCGGGGCTGTGGCCCATCGGGACGCTGGGCTGGCCCGAGGACACGCCCGAGCTGCGCAAGTATTTCCCTACCGACACGCTGATCACCGGCTTCGACATCATCTTCTTCTGGGTCGCCCGGATGATGATGATGCAGCTGGCCGTGGTGGGCGAGGTGCCGTTCCGCACCGTCTATGTCCACGGCCTCGTCCGGGACGAGAAGGGCGCGAAGATGTCCAAGTCCAAGGGCAACGTCATCGACCCCCTAGACCTGATCGACCAGTTCGGCGCGGATGCGCTGCGCTTCACCCTGACCAGCATGGCCGCGATGGGCCGCGACCCCAAGCTGGGGCCGAAGCATGTCGAGGCGAACCGCAATTTCGTCACCAAGATCTGGAACGCGACCCGCTTCGCCGAGATGAACGGCGTCTTTGACGCGCCCGCGGGACAGCCTGCGCCGCAGCACACGGTCAACCGCTGGATCATGGGCGAAACGGCACGGGCGCGGCTGGCGCTGGACGAGGCGCTGGGGGCCTATCGCTTCAACGACGCGGCGCAGGGGCTTTACGCGTTCGTCTGGGGCAAGCTCTGCGACTGGTACGTGGAATTCGCCAAGCCGCTGTTCGACGGCGAACATGCCGCCGAAACCCGTGCCACCATGCGCTGGGTCATCGAGCAGGCGATCACCATGCTGCACCCGATCATGCCCTTCGTCACCGAGGACATCTGGGCGCTGACCGGCAACCGCTCGACCATGCTGGTGCATGGCGACTGGCCGGACTACGGGCCCGAGCTGATCGACGCGCAGGCCGACCGCGAGATGAACTGGGTGATCGGGCTGATCGAGGGCATCCGTTCCGCCCGCGCCCAGATGGGGGTGCCTGCGGGCGCGAAGCTCGACCTGGTCGTGACCGAGGCCGACGCGGCCGCCCGCGCGGCGCTGGCCGCCAACGCGCCGCTGCTCGAGCGGCTGGCGCGGGTGAACGCGCCCGCCGATGGCACGGCGGGCCGGGGGATGATCGCGGTCGCGGCGCCCGGTGCCTCCTTCGCGCTGCCCATCGGGGATGTCATCGACGCGGGCGCCGAGACGGCACGGCTCGAGAAGGCACTGGCGAAGACGGAAAAGGACGCCTCGGGCTTGCGGGGCCGGCTGTCGAACCCCAAGTTTGCCCAGAACGCCGATCCCGAGGTCATTGAGGAAACGCGCGGCAAGCTGGCCGATCTGGACGAGGACATCGCCCGCACCCGCGCCGCGCTGGAGCAGCTGAGGACTTTTTGACGCACTGGTTCGATCTGATCGCACAGCGCCGCATCGACGAGGCGGCGGCCAATGGCGAGCTTCAGGGGCTGGCAGGCGAGGGCAAGCCGCTCGACCCTGTCCGCCTGCGCGAGACGGCCGACGACGTGCTGCACCGGATGATGGCGGACGGCGGCTTCCTGCCGCCCGAGGTGCAGTTCGCCAAGGACATCGAGGCCAAGCGCGCCGTGCTGGACCAGGTCGAGGACGAGGTCGAGCGCAAGCGGCTGCAACGGCAGATCGCCCTGCTGGAACTGAAGCGCAACATCCATGCCGACGCGCGGCGGCGCTTTACCCGCGACTAGCACCGGGCGGAAGGCGGCCGCCCCGGGAAGGGTTGCGCGGTCGAGGCAGGCTGCATGATCCACTGCCCGGATGCGGGGCGGCGGCAGGGCAGGCAGCCATCTCAGGTCAGGCGGAACGCGTCAGGGATGCGGTCGCGGTCGAGAAGGACCAGCTCGGCCATCAGGGCGGCGATGGCGGGGGCCATGCCGAATCCGATCTTGAAGCCTCCGTTCGCGACGAAATGGCCGGGGCGACCCGGCCAATGGCCCAGCAGCGGCGCGCGGCTGGCCGCGCGGGGGCGGACACCGGCCCAGCGGTCGATCACGGGGGCATTCCTCAGCACGGGGCAGAGGACGCGGGCGCGCTCGACCAGCGCGTCGAGTTGGGCGTCGGTGCCGGCGGGATCGTCGAAGTCGCGCTCGGACGTCGAGCCGATCGCCACGGTGCCATCTGCGTGCGGAACGATGTGCAGGCCGACGGCAAAGACCTGCGGCGCGTCCGGGGCCGGGTAGGCCAGCAGGGCGGACTGGCCCTTGACCCCGGTGCCGATGCTGCGTCCCAGGTCAACGGACAGGGCGGCAAGACCTGCGGCTCCGGTGGCCCAGATCACCGGGCCGTCCCTATCATCCGGCGACTGCGGCCCCGCGTTTTCCTCGATGACGCCACCCTTGGCGCGGATCGCCGCTGCCAGTGCGGCTCCTGCGCGGCGGGGGGACAGGCGGGCGGTCAGGGTATCGGTGAGATAAAGCCCGCTTTCGCTGACCGGCAGCAGCGCGGCCTGCGGCGCGTCGGTCAGTTCCATGCGGAAGGGGGCGGGCCAGACCTCGGCTGCCGCCGCGATGCGGGCGCGCAGGCGGTCCAGCGTGGCGGGATCGGCGGGCTGGACCCGCCCGGTCCGGGCGTAGCCGGGGTCGGTGCCGCCCGCCTGCGCGATCGCGGCCCACCAGCCTTCGGCCGCGACCAGCGCGTTAAGCTGCATCTGCTTCTTGGCGTTCCAGTTTTCCGGCGCGTGCGGCGCCAGCGCCCCCACCGTGCCGCCGCTGGAACCCGCGCCGACGCGGGCGGCCTCGATCACCCGGACCCGCGCGCCGCGCTTCAGGCATTCCCAGGCGCAGGACAGGCCAAAGATCCCGGCGCCCATCACCGTCACCGTGCTTGCCATCGCCCTATCCTTTCCGCATGAGCCGCGCGGCAAGGAGTTAGCGCCGATGACCCACGACGACCAGAGCGGCCTGGACTGGCGCGGCGCGATCCCCGTCTCGCGGCGCTTCGACGACCCCTACTTCAGCCTCGCCGGCGGGCTGGAGGAGACGCGACATGTCTTTCTGGCGGGGAATGACCTTCCCCGGCGGCTGCGCCCCGGCTTTCACGTGGCCGAGACGGGCTTTGGCACCGGCCTGAACCTTCTGGCGCTGGCCCGGGTCGCGACCGTGCCCATGCGCTTCACCAGCTTCGAGGCCTTCCCGATGACGCCGGGGGACCTTGCCCGCGCCCATGAGGCCTTCCCCGAACTGGCCGCGCTGTCGGCCGAGTTGCGTGCAGGCTGGGGCAGGGCAGGCTTCCGCGTGGGGCAGGTCACGGTCGAGGTCATCCAGGGCGACGCCCGGGAAACGCTGCCCGCCTGGCAGGGGGCGGCGGATGCCTGGTTCCTGGACGGCTTCTCGCCCGCCAAGAACCCGGAACTCTGGTCGGATGCGCTGATGGCCGAGATCGGCCGCCACACCGCGCCGGGCGGCAGTTTCGCCACCTATACCGCCGCAGGCCATGTCCGCCGGGCGCTGGCGGCGGCAGGCTTCACCGTCGAGCGTGCCCCCGGCTTTGCCGGCAAGCGCCACATGAGCCGGGGGGTCAGGCCCTAGCGGCGCACCTGCGGGATGCGGCTGGGCGCATATTCCACCGCCGGATGCGGCGGATGGCCTTGGGTGATGCGCCAGAAGGCAGGTCCGCCGCGCCGCAGGAACAGGGGGATGGCAAGCACCACCCCGGCGACGAAGCCCCCCGCATGGGCCCAGTAGGCCACGCCCGACTCGCCTCCGATCATCGCGTAGCCCGACACGAGCTGGACCCCGAACCACACGGCCAGCATCACCCAGGCGGGGATGGTGAACATCTTGATGAAGATGATGATGATGGCCACCACGTCCACCTTGGCGCGCGGGAACATCAGCAGGTAGCCCCCCATCACCCCCGCGATGGCCCCCGAGGCGCCGACCATCGGCACGCCGAGGGAGGGCTCGGCCAGAACCTGCGCGGCCGCGGCCACCAGCCCGCATCCCAGGTAGAACAGCAGAAAGCCGAGATGACCCATCTGGTCTTCCAGGTTGTCGCCGAAGATCCACAGGAACAGCATGTTGCCGCCCAGGTGCAGCAGGCCCGCGTGCAGGAACATGTGGGTGAACCAGCCCCACAGCAGCTCGCCATGCACCACCGCGACCGGATAAAGCGCCAGCCCTTCCCACAGGCCCACCATGCCGCCCGCCCAGGGCGCCGTCAGCAGGAACAGCATGACGTTCAGCAGGATCAGGGCGCGGGTCACATGGGGCGTGCCCGTGGAAGGGTTGTGGTCTCGGATCGGGAACATGGCCTGCCTTCGGGCTGTCGGAAATGGGGCCGGCTGTGCGGGCCTTGACCAAGCAAACACCCCATTGTGCAAGACGGTTCACAGGTTACAGATGAGGCCGGCCGGCGCCGGGAAGCGCCGCCGGATGCCGAGGGAGCGACCGATGACCACGATGACCGACCGCAAGAACGCCGCCATCTCGCGCGGCGTGGGAATGACCACGCAGATCTATGCCGAGCGCGCCGAGAATGCCGAGATCTGGGACAAGGACGGCAATCGCTACATCGACTTCGCCGCCGGCATCGCGGTGGTGAACACCGGCCACAGGCATCCCAAGGTCGTGCAGGCCGTGAAGGACCAGCTCGACCGCTTCACCCATACCTGCCACCAGGTCGTTCCCTACGAGAACTACGTGGCCCTGGCCGAGCGGCTGAACCGGCTGGTCCCCGGCGACTTCCCGAAGAAGACGATCTTCGCCACCACCGGCGCCGAGGCGGTCGAGAACGCCATCAAGATCGCCCGCTTCGCCACCGGCCGCAGCGCCATCGTGGCCTTCACCGGCGCGTTCCACGGCCGGACCTTCATGGGGATGACGCTGACCGGCAAGGTCCAGCCCTACAAGGCGGGCTTCGGCGCCATGATGCCCGATGTCTGGCACCTGCCCTTCCCGAACGAACTGCACGGCGTGTCGCAGGATGACGCGCTGGCGGCGCTGGACAAGCTGTTCAAGGCCGATGTCGATCCCGCCCGCGTGGCTGCGATCATCGTCGAGCCCGTGCAGGGCGAGGGGGGCTTCTATCCCGTCCCCTCGGGCTTCATGCAGAAGCTGCGCCAGCTTTGCGACGATCACGGGATGCTGCTGATCGCCGACGAGGTGCAGACCGGCTTTGCGCGCACCGGCAAGCTGTTCGCGATGGAGCATCACGGGGTCGCCGCCGACATCACCACCATGGCCAAGGGCCTGGGCGGCGGCCTGCCGATCTCCGCCGTCACGGGCCGGGCCGAGGTCATGGACGCGCCGAACCCCGGTGGCCTTGGCGGCACCTATGCCGGCAACCCGCTGGGCGTTGCCGCCGCCCATGCCGTGCTGGACGTGATCGAGGAGGAAGACCTGGCCGAGCGCGCCGAGCGGCTGGGCCAGCGGCTCAAGCAGCGCCTTGCCTCACTGCGCGACGACGTGCCCGAGATCGTGGACATCCGCGGTCCCGGCCTGATGAACGCGGTGGAGTTCAACGTGGCAGGCACCGACAAGCCCAGTCCCGAGTTCACCAACCGGGTGCGAGAAGAAGCGCTGAGCCGCAGCCTCATCCTGCTGACCTGCGGGGTTCACGGCAACGTGATCCGCTTCCTGCCGCCGTTGACCGTCCCCGATGCGGTCTTCGAGGAAGCGCTGGACATCCTCGAGGACGCGATCCGCGCGGCCCGCGTATCCTCGCGCAAGGACGTGCAGAAGGACGGGAACCTCGCGCCCGGCAAGCAGGAGGCCTGAGCGGCCTTGCCCTTGAGGATGACGGCCGCAGAGGGGCCGTCATCCTTTTTTTCGTCCTGCCCGCAAACCAAGCAGGCTGCAAAAACATTGTCCTCGTGTCGGCGCTGCCACAGCGGCGCTGCAAAAGGAGGATGTTCCCAATGCAAGACGACAATCGCTACGACCAGGGCTATCGGCGCCGCGAGCCGGGCCGGAACGACCGCGATGACGAGCTGCGGGCCAGCCGCCGCTATGGCGACCCCGACCATCCGGGCATGATCAGCGACCGCGACTGGGCCGGCCCTTCGGAATATAGCCGCCATGACCAGGGTCGCAGCTCGCGCGGCGGCGATTACGGCGGCGGCTATGGCCGCAGCGGCGATTACGGCGGCGGCGGATATCGTGGCGGCGAGAGCAGCGGCGGCGGGTTCCGCGGGGGCGACCGCGACGATTACGGGAACCGCGGCTTTTCGGGACGCGACTCCGGCGGCGACCAGGGCCGTGGCGCCTATGGCGGCGGCTACGGCAGCGGCGGGGGCGGCTATGGCAGCGGTGGCGGCTACGGCGGTGGAGGCGGCTACGGTCAGTCGGGCCGGGGCACGTCCACCAGCCATGACTATGCCGGCCGCAACCTGAGCGGCGGCTCCTCCGGCGGGTCCGGCGCGGGCTATGGCGGCGGCTACGGGGGCGGCGACCAGGGCCGCGGCGCCGGTGGCGGCGGCCAGGGTGGCGGCCAGCGCGGCGATCAGTGGCGCGGCTCGGACTTCGGCTCGTCCGGCTATTCGGGCGGCTCGGGCGGCTATGGCTCGGCCTATTCGGGCGAACACGGCTCGGGCTACGGCGGCGGCATGGGCGCGCGGCGCGGCAGCGGCATGGGGGGCGGAATGGGCTCCGGCATGGGCGCGGCGGGCGCGGGCTACGGCCGCGGCGTGGACACCTGGAGCGAGGACGGATCGTTCCGCGGCGCCTATGGCGGCGGCCAGGGCCAGGGGATGTCCCATCGCGGGCGGGGTCCCAAGGGCTATTCCCGTTCGGACGAACGCATCCGCGAGGATGTCTCGGACCGGCTGTCGGACGACCACATGATCGACGCCTCGGACATCGAGATCGAGGTCAAGGGCGGCGAGGTCACGCTGACCGGCCATGTGGACAGCCGCGAGGACAAGCGCCGCGCCGAGGACGTCGCCGAGCGCGTGATGGGCGTGAGCCATGTCCAGAACAACCTGCGCATCAAGGGGCGCGGCGGCTCGTCCAGCGGCTATGGCGGCAGCATGTCCAGCGGATCGTCGGACCAGTCCTCGGGCTCCGGCAGCTCGGGCGGGGCGTCCTCCGGCAGTTCCGGCAGCGGCGGCTCCGGTTCGGGTTCCGGCGGGTCCGGCTCGGGCGGCTCGGGCTCGGGCAGCTCGGGTTCCGGCGGCTCGGGCGGCGCCGGGACCGGGACCGGCAGCGGGTCGGCCAGCTCGTCCTCGGGCAGCATGAGCGGGGCCTCGTCCACGACGGGCGCCAGCGGCGCGGGCTCGGCGGGTCCGACCTCGGGCTCGTCCGGCGGCACCTCGGGCGGTTCGGGCTCGTCGGGCCGCAGCTGATCGGACGGCAGGGATGACACGGGCGGGCGGCCGATGGCCGCCCGCCTTCGCGTTCAGAAACCGCCCAGAAGCGCCTCGGTCAGCGGATGTGCGGGATCGGCCAGCCCGTCGATGACGTCGAGGTGGTGCCGGCCGGGCTCAACTGTCAGGTCGGTGCGGTCGGGCCAACCCGCCCAGGCCGCGTGGATCAGGCGCGACTGCTGGACAAAGACCGCCCGCTCATCGGCCCCGACCCAGATGTGCAGGTCCAGGTCGCGGGCGGGCAGGTGGAACAGCGGGCTTTCCCGCCGCGCGACCTCGTCCGTCAGGCCAAGGTCGCCGCGCATGGCCGTCTGCTGCAGCGGCCGCAGGTCGAAGAGACCCGAGATCGGCAGGCAGCGCCGGATGCGCGCCAGCACCGGCGCGGGCAGGGGGCTGTCGTCGCAGATCAGCCGCGCGGCGAGGTGACCGCCGGCGGAATGTCCGGTCAGGGCGATCGGCCCCGCGACCCGCTCAGCCGCCGCGGCGACCTGGGCGGCCACGGCATCCCGCATCCCGGACAGCGTGCCCGTGGGCGCCAGCGGATAGCCCGGCAGCAGCACCGCCCAGCCCCGCGCCAGCGCACCCTGCGCGAGATGGGAAAACCACGCGGGCCCGAACTTCATCCAGTAGCCGCCGTGGATGAAGACCATCAGACCCCGGGGCGCGCCTTCGGGAAGATGGAACTCGCCTCCACCCACCGCCTCGGGCGCCCGGGTGGCGCGGAAGGCGGCGGCGTCACGCAGCCAGCGGTCGGGGAACTCGGCCCCGCCGGGGATGTGGACGATGTTGGCATAAGCGTCGTCCCAGTCCGTGATGCCCGGCACGGTCACTGCGGCTTCACCTTGGCAGCCGTGCCCCTGGCAAAGGCCTCCAGCCGCGCCTTGGCGGCCTCCTGCGTGTTCACGACGCCCGCCACGACCGCCTCGGCATAGGCCGCGTCCAGCGCGCTCATGTTCTGCATGTGGCTGATGGCCGAGCAGATGGCGAAGTTCGACAAGGGCGGGTTCTGGGCCGCGGCGCGGGCGATCTCGTAGGCCTTGGCCTCGGAGTCATCGACCAGATACTGGGCAAGGCCCACGTCCACGGCCTCCTGCCCGCGGTACAGGCGGCCCGACAGCATCATGTCGATCATCCGCGCCTTGCCGATCAGGTCCGCGACCCGGATCGTCGCGCCGCCCCCGGTGAACAGGCCCCGCTGCCCCTCGGGCAGCCCGAAATAGGTGGAATGGTCCGCGACCCGGATATGGGCGGCCGAGGCGAGTTCCAGCCCGCCGCCCACGACCGCGCCCTTCAGCGCGGCGATGACCGGGACACCGCCGTATTCCATCTTGTTGAACGCCTCGTGCCAGCGCAGGCAGACATGCATGAAGTCCGAGGCGCTGCGGTCCGCGTGGTAATGTTCCACCAGGTCGAGGCCCGCGCTGAAATGCGTGCCCTCGCCGCGCAGCACGCAGGCGCGGACATCCGAACGCGGAAGAAGCGAGAACACGTCGACCAGTTCCTCGACCGTGGCCGCGTCCAGCGCGTTGCGCTTGGCGGGGCGGTTCAGCGTCACGGTCGCGATGCCGTCGTCGTCAACGTCCAGGCGCAGGTTGTCGAGCGACAGGTCCGAGATCGTCCGCATGAGGTTCAGCCTTTCGTGATGAGATGGATGACGATGGGCAGCGTCAGGATGCTGGCCGCCGTGGACAGCAGGATCGCCGCCGAGACCTGTTCCTCGGCCAGCCGGAAATGATGGGCGAGGATATAGACATTGCCCGCGACAGGCAGGGCTGCGGCGGCGACCATGACCCCGGCGGCGGTCGGCTCGACCGCCAGCGCCCAGGCGGCCAGGGCCACCGCGGCCGGGTGCAGGACCAACTTGACGAGGCTGAGCGTCGCGGCGGTCGCCGGCAGCCGCGCGGGCTGCAAGGCCAGCGACGCGCCGATGGCGAAAAGCGCGCCCGGAGTCGCGGCCCCGCCCAGCAGCGTCAGGAACTCGGTCGCGGGCGGAGGCAGCGGCAGGCGCAGGGCCGACCAGCCCAGGCCCGCCAGCATCGCCACGATCATCGGGTTGCCGATCAGGCCGCGCAGGACCGGCAGCAGCGTGCCCAGGCCGATGCGGCCATGCCGCCCGGCCGCGACGATCAGCGTGATGAGGGTGGAAAACACGACCATGTCGATGGTCAGCACCATCAGCACCGGCCCGACCGCGGCCTGCCCCAGCAGCACGACCAGCATCGGCACCCCGAGAAAGCCCGTGTTCCCGATGATCGAGGTGTGGGCCAGCATCGCCGCCTCGCTGGGGGATGCGCCGCGGCCGCGCGCCACGGCCGCGACCAGCAGCCACAGGGCGGCCGAGCCTGCCACATAGGCCAGCGCAAAGCGCGGGTCGAAGAGCTGCCGGATGTCCAGCGCGGCGGCGAAGCCGAACAGCATCGCCGACAGCGCGAAGTAGAAGACGAACTTCGTCAGCGCCGCCGTCGCCTCGGCCGAGAAAAGCCGCAGCCGTCCGGCCAGCCAGCCGGTCCCGATCAGCGCAAAGAACGGCAGCGTCTTGAGAAAGATCGCCAGCACGGGCGTTCCTCCCTCGACCGCCTTCCGGGCAGGACAGAAGCATCACCGCGCGCGGGACGCAAGGTCAGCCGCGCCGGACCAGGTAGCGGCGCGCGCCGTCGGGCAGGGGCTCCGAGGACAGCAGCTCGTGCCCGCCCTCGGCACAGAAATGCGGAACGTCGAGGACGGCGGCCGGGTCCGTCGCGACCAGCGCGACGGTTGCGCCTTGCGGCAGGGACGCCAGCACCCGGCGCAGCCTCAGGACCGGCAGGGGACAGAGGAGATGCCGCGCGTCGATCTCTGGCGTGGCGGTCATGCGGGGACGCGGCGGGTGGCCCGGCACCAGGCTTCCGCCTCGGCCCAGGTCAGGGGCGTGGCGTAATCGCCCGCGAAAGCGGTGAAGGCGGCAACCAGTTCGGGCGCGACGGCGATCAGGACGGGGATCTCCTCGGCCATGGCTGCGGCGATGAAATCGCGGAAGCCCCGGCCCGCGGCCTCCTGCTTGCCGAACTTGTTGACCAGCGCGATGTCCGCGCCGTCCAGACCCGATGCCGCCAGCGCCGCCGCCCGCTCAAGCCCGTCCGCGTCCAGCCGGCAGCCCTGCGAGCCCTCGCCCAGGGATTGCGAGATGCGGATCGGGGCGGCGTCCGTGCCCAGCACCGTCAGCTCCATGTCGCAGGCGCAGTCGGCGCTGCGGTTCAGGTTGGTCTGCACCGCGCCCGCCAGCCGCAGCCCCTGCGCCGCCAGCCTGCGGGCAAGCGCGGCCATTCGGCCGTTGCCGTCGTCCTTGTCATGGATCACGTAGGCCAGCATGGCCGCGATCCTAGGGACAGGCCGGGGCAGCCGCAAGCGACAGGCTGTCGCGCGTGCCGGGTTGCGGGTCCGGTGGCGGCGGCGCAGAGTGCCGCCCGATGGGCGGAGAGATCGCGGGAATCGTGCTGGCCGGGGGGCAGTCGCGTCGCATGGGCGGCGGCGACAAGGGGCTGCTGGACCTCGGCGGCCGTCCCGTCATCGCCCATGTGATCGAGCGCCTGGGCTGCGCCCGCGCCATCAGCGCCAACGGCGATCCGGCGCGCTTCGCCCGCTTCGGACTGCCGGTGCTGCCCGACAGCGTGCCGGACTGGCCGGGGCCGCTGGCGGGCGTGCTGGCGGGGATGGACTGGGCGGCGGGGCAGGGCATCGCCCGCATCCTCACCGCCGCCGCCGACACGCCCTTCTTCCCCCGCGACCTTGGCACGCGGCTTGCGGCGGCCAAGGCGCCCGTGGTCATGGCCACCGGCGGCGGCGATCATCCGGCCTTCGCCATGTGGGACGTTGCGCTGCGCGACGACCTGAGGGCGGCGCTGCATTCCGGCACGCGCCGGATGCGCAACTGGATGGACGCGCGGGGCGCCCTGCGGGTCGAGATCCCCGGCGAGGACCCCTTTTTCAACATCAACACGCCCGCCGATCTGGATGCAGCCCGGCGCAGGCTTGCCGAAGGACCGCAATGGACCTGAAATCCGTCCTCATGGGCCTGAGCTTCGCGGCGATCTGGGCCTCGGCCTTCACCTCGACGCGCATCGCGGTGGTCGAAATGCCGCCGCTGCTGGCGCTGGTGATCCGTTTCGGCATCTCGGCCGTGATCGCCATCGGGCTGGCCTGGGCCATGGGCCAGTCGATGCGGCTCAGCCGGGCCGAATGGCGCACGGTGATCGTCTTCGGCCTTTGCCAGAACGCGCTTTACCTTGGCCTGAACTGGGTCGGGATGCAGTGGGTCGAGGCGTCCGCCGCCTCGATCATCGCCTCGATGATGCCGCTGCTGGTGGCCTTCGCGGGCTGGGCCTTCCTGCGCCAGCCGCTGCGCCCGCAGGCCGTCGCGGGGCTGGTCGTGGGCATCGTCGGCGTGGTCATCATCATGAGCGTGCGGCTGTCGCAGGGGATGAACCTGCTGGGACTCGGCCTGTGCCTTGCCGCCGTGGTGGCGCTGACCGTGGCCACGCTGGCCGTGCGGGGGGCAGGGGGCGGTCCGAACGTCATGATGATCGTCGGGTTGCAGATGGCGGTGGGCGCGGTGGCGCTGGTGCTGCCCTCGGCGGTCCTCGAATGGGGCCGCCCCTTCGAGTGGAGCGGGCGGCTGGTCGGTGCGCTGGCCTATTCGATCCTCGTGCCGGGCATCCTTGCGACATTCATCTGGTTCCGGCTGGTCACCCGCATCGGCGCGGTCAGGGCAGCGGCCTTCCACTTCCTGTCACCCCCCCTGGGCGTCGCCATCGCGGCGCTCTGGCTGGGCGAAAGCTTCGGCTGGTCGGACGTGATCGGGTCCATCGTTGTCGCCATCGGCATCCTGATGGTGCAACTGGCCCGCGTGGCGCCCGCCACGCCGTCGCTGGTGGCAGAGCCGCGGAACGCTTGACCCCCCGCCGAGGTTGAGCGGCGATGCGCGCCGACGACTTCCTTTATCCGACCGATGCGGGGCTTTACTGCCCACCGGGCGATTTCTTCATCGACCCTGTGCGCCCCGTGCCCCGCGCGCTGATCACCCACGGCCACGGCGACCATGCCCGCGCCGGCCATGGCGCGGTCATGGCCACGCGCGAGACGCTGGACATCATGGCGATCCGCTACGGCGAGGACTTCACCGCTGCGCGCCAGGTGGCCGACGGGCCGGTGCGGGTGGGCGGCGTTGCCGTCAGCTTCCACCCGGCCGGCCATATCCTCGGCTCGGCCCAGATCCGGCTGGCCTGCCAGGGCGGCCCGGTGATCACCGTTTCGGGCGACTATTGCCGCACCCCCAACCCCGTCTGCGCTCCGTGGGAGCCGGTGCCCTGCGACATCTTCGTGACCGAGGCGACCTTTGGCCTGCCCGTCTTCAAGCACCCCGATCCTGCGGCGGAAACGCGGAAGCTGCTGGCCAGCATGGCCGAGTTTCCCGGCCGCCCGCACCTTGTGGGCGCCTACGCGCTGGGCAAGGCGCAGCGGGTGATCGCGCTGCTGCGGCAGGCAGGCTACGACGCGCCGATCCACCTGCACGGCAGCGCGCAGCGGCTCAGCGACTATCACCTGGCCGAGGGCATCCCCCTGGGCGACCTGCGCCCCGCGACCACGCCCAAGCAGATCGAGGGGCAGGTGGTCATCGCGCCCCCCTCGGCCTTCGCCAGCCCCTGGGTCCAGCGCTTCCGCGATCCGGTGATCTCTTTCGCCTCGGGCTGGATGGCCGTCCGCGCCCGCGCCCGCCAGAGGGGCGTCGAACTGCCCCTGATCATCAGCGACCACGTGGACTGGCCGCAACTGACGCAGACGCTGTCCGAACTGCGCCCGCAGGAAGTCTGGGTCACGCATGGCGCCGAGGAGGCGCTGGTCCGCTGGTGCGAACTGAACCAGCTTCGCGCCCGTCCCCTGCGGCTGGTCGGCTACGAGGACGAGGAAGAATGACCCGTTCTTCTTCGCCGAAATATCCCCCGGGCTGCCGGGCGCCCGGACAGCAGCCCGGGGGACTGTTGTCAGCGAGGCAGGGGGCGGCAGCCCCGAACCGGGGGGCGGGCAGCCCCCCGTGCGAGGGTCGCCCATGAAAGCCTTTGCCGCCCTTCTGGAACGGCTGGCCTTCACGCCCGCCCGCAATGCCAAGCTGCAGATCCTGCAGCACTACCTGGAACGCACGCCCGATCCCGACCGGGGCTATGCCTTTGCCGCGCTGACGGGCGACCTCAAGCTGCGCACGGTCACGCCCGGCCTGCTGCGCGGCCTTGCCGTCGAGCGCTTCGACGAGGTGCTGTTCGCGCTCAGCTACGACTTCGTGGGCGACCTCGCCGAAACCATTGCGCTGATCTGGGAGGGCGAGCCGCAGGGCGAGCTGTCCATCACCGAGGCCGTCCACCTGCTGGAAACCACCGGCAAGGCGGGCCTGCCGGCCGCCATCGCGGGCGTGCTGGACCGGCTGGGCCCGTCCGAACGTCTGGCCTTCCTCAAGCTTGCCACCGGCAACCTGCGGATCGGCCTGTCGGCGCGGCTCGCCCGCACGGCGCTGGCGCAGATGGGGGCGCCGACGCTCGACGAGATCGAGGAGGTCTGGCACGGCCTCAAGCCCCCGTACCCCGAGGTCTTCGCCTGGGTCGAGGGCGGCCCGCGCCCCGACCGCGCCGCGCTGGCGCCCTTCCGGCCGGTAATGCTGTCCACCCCCATCGACCTTGACGAGCTGCGCGCGCTGGACCCCGCCGACCATGTCGCCGAATGGAAATGGGACGGCATCCGCGTGCAGGCCGTCAGCGAAGGGGGCGTGCGCCGCCTGTATTCCCGGACCGGAGAGGACATCTCGGGCGCCTTTCCCGACCTGATCGCCGAGATCACCTGGGAGGGCGCGGTCGATGGCGAGCTTCTGGTCCGCAGCGAAGGAGGCGTCGCCAGTTTCAACGACCTCCAGCAACGCCTGAACCGCAAGACGGTCAGCCGCGCCCTGCTGCAAAGCCACCCGGCGGGCCTGCGGGTCTATGACCTGCTGATCTGGAACGGCGAGGACCTGCGCCCGCGACCCCTGATGGACCGCCGCGCCGTGCTGGAGGCCGCGGATTTTCGGTCGGACCGCATCGACATCTCGCCCCTCCTGTCATTCAGCACGTGGGACGACCTCGCTGCCTTGCGCGCCGATCCGCCCGACCCGGTGATCGAGGGCGTGATGATCAAGCGCCGCGATGCGCCTTACACCGGCGGCCGCCCGCGCGGCCCCTGGTTCAAGTGGAAGCGCGATCCCCGCGTGGTGGATGCGGTGCTGATGTATGCCCAGCGCGGGCACGGGAAACGCTCGGGCTACTACTCGGACTTCACCTTCGGCCTCTGGTCGGGCGACACGCTGGTCCCCGTCGGCAAGGCCTATTTCGGCTTCACCGACGAGGAGCTGCGCGAGCTTGACCGCTTCGTGAGGAACAACACGACCGAACGCTTCGGTCCCGTCCGCGCCGTCGCGCCCAAGCTGGTGGTCGAGGTCGCCTTCGAGGGCGTGAACCGATCCGCCCGCCACCGCTCCGGCGTGGCACTGCGCTTTCCCCGCATCAGCCGCATCCGCTGGGACAAGCCGGCGGTCGAGGCCGACCGGCTGGACACGCTGGAGGCGATGATCGACGCGCCCAATGTCTTCGACGCCGAGGCCGCGCGGGCCGGCGTGCGGCATGGACGCACCAAGCGGCGGGAGTGAGGGGTGGCGCGTGGGGACCACGCACCCTACCTGCAGGCCATGAACGAAGGTTCCCCCCTGTCCCGCGCCACCTTGCCGCCCGCCTTCGCCGACTGGTTCGCGCGGCAGGGATGGACCCCGCACCCGCACCAGCTTGCGCTGCTGGGGGCGCAGGGCGACAGCCTGCTGATCGCGCCCACGGGGGGCGGCAAGACGCTGGCCGGGTTCCTGCCATCGCTGGTGGAACTGGCCGACGGCTGGAAGGGGTTGCACACGCTCTATGTCTCGCCGCTGAAGGCGCTGACGGCGGACATAAGCCGCAACCTCGCCCGGCCCGTGGCCGACTTGGAGCTGCCGATCCGGGTCGAGGACCGCACCGGCGACACGAAGACCAGCGCCCGCCAGCGCCAGCGCACCGATCCACCGCAGATCCTGCTGACAACGCCCGAAAGCCTTGCGCTGATGCTGTCCTACCCCGAAGCCCCGAAGATCTTCAGCAGCCTGCGCCGCGTGGTGCTGGACGAACTGCACGCGCTGGCGGAATCCAAGCGCGGCGACCAGTTGATGCTGGGGCTCGCGCGGCTGCGCAGCCTTGCGCCCGGCCTGATCGCCACGGGCCTGTCGGCCACGGTCGAGGACCCGCAGGCGCTGGCGGGTTTCATGGGTGGCGCGCAGGTCGTCCATGCCGACCCCGGCCCCGAGCCGGACATCGCCATGCTGCCGACCAGCCGCCCGCCGCCCTGGGCGGGGGCAGGGGGGCGCTATGCCGTCCGCGACGTGCTGAAGGCCGTGGCCGAGGCGCGCACGACCATCATCTTCATCAACACCCGCGCCCAGGCCGAGCTGTTCTTCCAGGCGCTGTGGGCCGAGAACGACGCAAACCTGCCCATCGGCCTGCACCACGGCAGCCTCGCGCGAGAGGCCCGCGCGCGGGTCGAGGCGGCGATGGCCGCGGGCGAGCTGCGGGCGGTGGTGGCAACGGGGTCGCTCGACCTCGGGATCGACTGGGGCAACGTGGACCTGGTGATCCAGGTGGGCGCGCCCAAGAACGTCAAACGGCTGGTCCAGCGGATCGGGCGGGCGAACCACCGCTACAACGCACCCTCGCGCGCCCGCATTGTCCCCGCCAACCGCTTCGAGGTGATCGAATGCATCGCCGCGCTGGAAGCCGTGCGCGAACGTGACCTTGACGGCGATGCGCGGGGGCCGGGGCCGCTGGATGTCCTCTGCCAGCACATCCTGCTGACCGCCTGCGCCGGGCCCTTCGACGCGGATGCGCTTTATGCCGAGATCCGCACCGCCGGCCCCTACCGCGACCTGTCGCGCGCCGATTTCGACGACTGCCTGAACTTCACGGCGACGGGCGGCTATGCCCTGCGGGCCTATGACCGCTGGCAGCGGCTGATGCAGCGTGGGGGCCTCTGGGGATTGCGCGACCCCCGCGCCGCCCGCGACCTGCGGATGAACGTCGGCACCATCGTCGAGGCCGAGATGACCAAGGTCCGCTGGAAGCGCGGCGGCGGGCTGCTGGGCGAGGTCGAGGAATCCTTTGCAGCCAGCCTCGTGCCGGGCGACACCTTCCTGACCGGCGGCCAGATCGTGCGCTACGAAGCCCTCCGCGAACTGGTGGTCGAGGTCAGCCCCAGCCCCCGCAAGGAACCGAAGATCGCCGTCTTCTCGGGCGTGCGGATGCCCATGTCGGCCGAACTCAGCCACCGCGTCCTGTCCCTGATCGGCGATCCTTCGCGGTGGGAGGTGCTGCCCCAGCCCACCCGCGACTGGCTGTCCCTGCAGGCCGAGGTCTCGGCCGTGCCCCGGCCCGGCACCCTGCTGGCGGAAACCTTCCCGCACATGGGCCGCTGGCACCTCGCCGTCTACGGCTTTGCCGGGCACAACGCGATGCAGACGCTGGGCCTGCTGCTGACGCGGGCAATGGAGGAGGCGGGGCTGGGCCCCCTAGGCTTTTCCTCGACCGATTACGCCCTGCTCATCTGGTCGCTGGACCCGGTGACGGACCTCGCCCCGCTTCTGGACCGCGACAAGCTGCGGGCGGGACTGGGGGACTGGCTTGCGGGCAACGCGGTGATGAAGCGGACCTTCAAGAACGTCGCCATCATCTCGGGCCTGATCCACCGCAACATGCCGGGGGGACGGCGGACGGGGAAGCAGGCGACCTTTTCCACCGACATCCTTTACGACACGCTGCGCCGCCACGACCCGGACCACCTGCTGATGCGGATCACGGCCGCCGAGGCGGGGCGCGGCCTTGTCGATTTCGGCCGCATCGAGGAGATGCTGGACCGATCCTCCGTTCTTGACCACCGGCAACTGGACCGCGTATCGCCCTTGGCCGCGCCCCTCATGCTGGAAATGGGCCGCGTCAGGATCGAGGGGCAGGGCCGGATGCGCCTGGCCGAGCAGGAGGCGGAAGCGATGATGCAGGCGGCTGGATTGCAACTGACCGACGATCCCACGGGCTTCGACGCCCCCGCGCCTGTTGTTCCGGCCGAGCCGCCCCGCCGGCGCAAGGCCGGCCCGGCCCGATGACGGGCTTTGCCTTCACCTGGCATGGGCTCAGGCTCGAGGCGCGCTGTTCCGGTGCCCTGTGGTGGCCCGCGGAACGCTGGCTGATCGTGGCCGACCTGCACCTGGGCAAGTCCGAGCGCATGGCCCGGCGCGGCGGCGCCCTGCTGCCACCCTACGAGGGAATTGAGACCCTGCGCCGCCTTCAGACCGAGGCCGAGGCGCTGGACCCGGCCGTGATCGTCAGTCTGGGCGACGGCTTTGACGACGATGCGGCGGCCGAGGCGCTGGACCCCCAGGTGGCCGAGGCGCTGACCTGTCTGGGCGCTGCGCACGAGCTTCGATGGATCGCGGGCAACCACGATTCGCAGGCGGGCGGAGAGACGACGCTGCGGATGGGCCCTGTGATTTTGCGCCACCAGCCGGACGGCGAGGGGCCGGACATCAGCGGGCATTTCCATCCGGTCGTGCGGCTGGCGGGCGCGCGGCGAAGGGCCCTGCTGATCGGGCCCTCGCACATGATCCTGCCGGCCTTCGGTCATTACACGGGCGGGCTGGACGCGGGGGCCGAGGCCATCACGCGCTGGGTGCCCCACGGACTCGCCGTCGCCTGCCTGCATAAGGCCTTGCCGGTGCCGCTGCCGGCGGCCTGAACAAGGGCGGCGCAGGGCCGGGCGTCCTCCCGGATCGGGCTGCGCCCCGGCCCTTGAATCGCGACCCTGCGGCAGGGCTGCCCTTGAACCGGAAGGCGAGGGGAACGGGCGCCTTCATGCAAAAAGGCCGCCGGAAGAACCGGCGGCCCGCATTCCTATTGAACCCGCAGCTCAGAAGCTGAAGTTCAGGCCCAGCTTGACGTTCGAATGCTCGGGCGTGGCGACCGTGGTGCGGCCCAGGTATTCGATATCCGTCGAGCCGAAGTTGGCGTATTCGTATTCGCCGGTCACGGACATCCGGTCGGTCAGCTTCCGTTCGACGCCCAGGCCAAGGACATAGCCGTCGGCGTCATAGCCTTCTTCCTCGCCATCGACGCTGTAGGTGAAATCGCCCTGCTGCCAGCCGGCGATGCCGTAGACCAGCGTGTCGGGGCGGACCAGGTAGCCGGTCTTCAGGCGGATGCCGAGCAGACTGTCCACTTCGGACTCGAACTCGGAGTCAGCGAGCCCGAGGGGGGCCGAGTCGAACTCGAAGTCGTCGCTGATGTCGCCGCCGACATAGGCGATCTCGGGGCCGACCACCCAGCGGTCGCGCTGCCAGCGATAGCCCAGGCGCAGCCCGGCGTTCCAGCCCGACAGCTCGGCGCTGCCGATGTCCACGCCCGGCGGACGCACGCCGATGTCGTCGTCGCCGCCGAAGGCATAGCCCAGCGTGATGCCGGCATAGGCGCCCTGCCAGTCGGAGGGGGCGGGCGTGACGACCAGCGGGGGCTCGATTTCCACGACTGGCGCGGTGAAGCCGCCGGCATGAGCGGCGGAAACCGAAAGCAGGGCTGCGACGGACGCGGCGATCAGGTTGTTGCGCACCTTGAACCTCAAGCAGTAGAGATGACGGCCACGATCCCATCGCGGCTCTTGCTGAAATGATAACTGGCATGAAGGGCGGCTGTTCCCAAGGGGGAACCCGCCAATTTCCAGATTTTCTGCCGGAATGATGCGGTCCTGCCACCCTCTTCAACCCGAGGTGGAAAGGTCGCGTCTGACAAGCTCCGCGACGAACTTTGCCCTGACAGAACAGAAAGTTGGTCGCGGATAGCCCCGGAAGAATCTGCCGCCTTCCCGGTGTGACGTGACGCGCAGGCGGCCGGTCCTGCGCGTTGCAGAATTGTCACGCGTCCAGGTTCTCGACGCTCAGCGCGTTGGTCTGGATGAAGTCCCGGCGGGGCTCGACCACGTCGCCCATCAGCTTGGTGAAGATGTCGTCGGCTTCTGCCACGTCCTCGACCCGCACCTGCAGCATGGTGCGCGCCGTCGGGTCCAGCGTGGTTTCCCAAAGCTGTTCCGGGTTCATCTCGCCCAGGCCCTTGTAGCGCTGAAGGCTCAGGCCCTTCTCGCCTTCGGCGAAGATCGCCTCCAGCAGCGACAGGGGGCCGTGGATGGGCAGCAGGCGATCCTTGCGGACCAGCGTGGCGCCGCTGCCGTAAACCTCGCGCAGGGCGTCGGTCATGGCGCCCAGGCGGCGGCTTTCGCCCGAGCGCAGCATCGGCCCGTCCAGCAGCCGCGATTCCTCGACCCCCCGCAGCAGGCGCGTCAGGCGGATGCCGCCGTCCTGAGTCGGCCGGGCGGCCCAGCCGCGCTCGTATTCCTCGGCGATGAGGTCCAGCCGCGCAGCCACTGCCGACCCGACCGCAGCCGCATCGGCGTCGATGGCGCCGGGCACCATCGCCCCGGCGATCGCCGCCTGTTCGGTGATGTGGGGCGGGTAATGCGTCGGATAGCTGCGGATGACGCGGCGCGCCGTCCGGGCCTCGTCCACGACGCGGGCCAGGTCCGCGCCCGTGATCTCCTCGCCCGAGCCGAGGCGCAGCGCCGTGCCCTCGATCCCCTGCTGGATCAGGTAGTCCTCCAGCGCGGCCTGGTCCTTCAGGTAGACCTCGGACCGGCCCCGCGCGACTTTGTACAGCGGCGGCTGCGCGATATACAGGTGCCCGGCCTCGATCAGTTCCGGCATCTGCCGGAAGAAGAAGGTCAGCAGCAGCGTGCGGATATGCGCGCCGTCCACGTCGGCATCCGTCATGATGACGATCTTGTGGTAGCGCAGCTTGGACAGGTTGAACTCGTCCCGCCCGATGCCGGTGCCCAGCGCCGTGATCAGCGTGCCGATCATGTCCGAGGACAGCATCCGGTCGAAGCGGGCGCGTTCCACGTTCAGGATCTTGCCGCGCAGGGGCAGCACCGCCTGGTTCTGGCGCGACCGGCCCTGCTTGGCCGACCCGCCGGCCGAGTCACCCTCGACGATGAACAGCTCGGCCAGCGAGGGGTCCTTTTCCTGGCAGTCGGCCAGCTTGCCGGGCAGCGAGGCCACGTCCATCGCGGTCTTGCGGCGCGTCAGTTCGCGGGCCTTGCGCGCGGCCTCGCGCGCAAGCGCCGCCTCGATGATCTTGCCGACGATCTGCCGGGCCTCGCCGGGATGCTCCTCGAACCACTCGGCCAGCTTTTCGCCGACCAGGTTCTCGACCGCGGGACGCACCTCGGAGGACACCAGCTTGTCCTTGGTCTGGCTGGAGAACTTGGGGTCAGGCACCTTGACCGACAGCACGCAGGTCAGCCCTTCGCGCGCGTCGTCGCCGGTGAAATCCACCTTTTCCTTGCGCGCGATGCCGCTGTCCTGGGCGTATTTGCCGATCACCCGCGTCAGCGCGCCCCGGAAGCCCGCCAGGTGCGTGCCGCCGTCCCGCTGGGGGATGTTGTTGGTGAAGGGCAGCACCGTTTCGTGATAGCTGTCGTTCCACCACATCGCGATCTCGACGCCGATGCCGCCACGCTCGCCGGTGATGAAGATCGGCTCGGGCATGACCGGGGTCTTGGACCGGTCGAGGTATTTGACGAACTCGCGGACGCCGCCCTCGTAGAACAGTTCGGTCCGCAGGGGCTCGGCCGGGCGCTCGTCCTCCAGCAGGATGCGGACGCCCGAGTTCAGGAAGGCCAGTTCCCGCAGCCGGTTTTCCAGCGTCTTGAACTGGTAGTCGAGGTTCGAGAAGGTCCCGCCCTGCGCGTTTTCCCGGGAGCTTGCGAGGAAGCGGACCTCGGTCCCCTTCTCGCCGGGCGCGGCATCGCCCACGACGCGCAGGTGCTCGACCGTGTCGCCGTTCTCGAAGCGGGCGAAATGCTCCTTGCCGTTGCGCCAGACGCGCAGCTCCAGCCAGTCGGACAGGGCGTTGACGACCGAAACGCCCACGCCGTGCAGGCCGCCCGAGACCTTGTAGCTGTTGCTGTCGAACTTACCCCCGGCATGCAGCTGGGTCATGATGACCTCGGCCGCGCTGACGCCTTCGGTCGGATGCATGTCCACGGGGATGCCGCGCCCGTTGTCGCGGACGCTGACGCTGCTGTCGGCGTGGATCTTCACGCGGACATAGTCGGCATGACCGGCAAGCGCCTCGTCGATGCCGTTGTCCACGACTTCGTAAACCATGTGATGGAGGCCGGACCCGTCATCGGTGTCGCCGATATACATGCCCGGCCGCTTGCGGACGGCTTCCAGACCCTTCAGAACCTTGATGGAATCGGCGCCGTATTCGACCGGCTGCGCGGTGGCTGCGCTCATTGCTGACATTATCCTGCGATTGTTGCCCATGATATAAGGCTCGCGCAGGCAAATGTCACGGGAAACACACAAGATTTTGCCGTTTTCGGGGCATTCCGGCAGGGTCTTGCCCAAGCCTCGTCAGCGTTCCTTGACATAGGGCTCGCCCCCCGCGCGGGGCGGGGTGGCGCGGCCGATGAAGCCCGCAAGGATGATCACCGTCAGCAGGTAGGGAAGGGCGCTCATGACCATCGAGGGGATCGTGACGAAGCCCAGGTCCAGTTCGGGATAGCGGTTCGCCACCGCCTCCATCAGGCCGAAAAGGAAGGTCGCGCCCAGCGCCCGCCAGGGCCGCCAGTTGGCGAAGATCAGCGCGGCGAGCGCGATATAGCCCCGGCCCGCCGTCATTTCCTTGACGAAGCCCGCCGAGAGGCCCGTGGCGAGGTAAGCCCCCGCCAGTCCCGTCAGCACCCCGCAGATCGCCACCGCCGCCCAGCGCAGGCGCGGCACCGACACGCCCGCCGTATCGACCGAGGCGGGGTTTTCCCCCACCGCCCGCAGCCGCAGCCCGAAGCGGGTGCGGTAGAGCAGCCACCAGGTCCCGGGCACCAGCAGCGCGGCCACATAAACCAGCGCCGTATGGCCCGACACGACCTCGGCATAGAAGGGGCCCAGCACGGGGATGCCGCTCAGCGCCTCGGTCCCCGGCAGGGTGACGGGGGAAAAGCGCGCCGCGCCCTCCAATGAGGGCGTGCGGCCGCCGAGGCCGAACCAGCTCTGCCCCAGCAGCATCGTCAGGCCCGAGGCGAGGAAGTTGATCGCCACGCCCGAGATCAGCTGGTTGCCGCGGAAGGTGATCGCGGCCAGCCCGTGGATCAGCGACATGGCCACGGCAGAAAGAACCCCGGCCACAAGCCCCAGCCACACGCTGCCGGTGACTGCCGCCGTGGCCGCCGCCGAGAAGGCCGCCATCAGCATCTTGCCTTCCAGCCCAATGTCGAAGACGCCCGCGCGTTCCGAGTAAAGCCCCGCGAGGCAGGCCAGCAGCAAGGGCGTCATCAGCCGCACCGCGCTGTCGAGGATCTGCAGGATCGTCGCGTAATCCATCAGCGCGCCCCGAACAGCCGGCCCAGCGGCATCCTGACCATGTTGTCCAGCGCCCCCGTGAACAGGATCACCAGCGCCTGGATCACCACGATCAGCTCGCGCGGGATCGAGGTCCAGAGCGCGAGTTCGGCACCGCCCTGGTACAGGAACCCGAACAGCAGCGCCGCCAGCACGATCCCGACGGGATGGTTGCGGCCCATCAGCGCGACGGCGATGCCGATGAAGCCCGCGCCCTCGGCGCTGTTCAGAAGCAGCCGCCCGGCCTCGCCCATGACGTTGTTGATGGCCATGAGGCCCGCCAGCCCGCCCGAGATCATCATGGCGATCACGATGATCCGCGCGGGCCGGATGCCCGCATAAAGCGCGGCCCGTTCCGAGCGGCCGAAGGCGCGGATCTCGTAGCCGAGCGGCGTGCGCCAGATCAGCAGCCAGACCAGCACGCAGGCCGCCAGCGCGATCAGGAAGCTGATGTTGGCGGGCGTGGACTTGCCCCACTCGATGCCCACCGCCGCCGCCATGTCGGTCAGGCGCGGCAGCTGCGTGCTCTCGGGGAAACGCGCCGAGGCGGGGTCCATGCTGCCCGGCGGGCGCAGGACGTTCACCAGCAGCCAGTTCAGAAGGGCGGCGGCGAGGAAGTTGAACATGATCGTCGTGATGACGATGTGGCTGCCCCGCTTGGCCTGGAGGATCGCGGGGATGAAGGCCCACATCGCCCCGAACAGCGCCGCCCCCACCATCGCGACGGGCAGCGCCACGCCCCAATGCGGCCAGGGCAGCGCCAGCGCCACCAGCGCGACGCCCAGGCCGCCCAGGCTCGCCTGTCCCTCGGCCCCGATGTTGAACAGCCCCGCGTGCGCGGCCACCGCCACCGCAAGCCCGGTGAAGATGAAGTTCGTCGCGTAGTAGAGCGTGTAGCCCCAGCCGTAGGACGACCCGAGCGCGCCGGTGACCATCACCTTCAGCGCCTCGACCGGGTTCTGGCCGATGGACAGGATCACCAGCGCCGAGATGGCGAAGGCCAGCGCCAGCGAGATCAGCGGCACCAGCACGAGGTCGGCCCAGCGGGGCAGGCGGGTCATCAGATCACCCCTTTGCTGGGTTCGTGGTCCGGCGTGTCGGGCTGGCCCTGCTCGGGCGGGATGCCCGAGGGCGAGGCCCCCGCCATCAGCAACCCCAGTTCGGCGGCCGAGGTTTCCCCCGACAGCCTTTCGCCCATGATGCGGCCGTCGAACATGACGGCGATGCGGTCCGACAGCGCCATGATCTCGTCCAGTTCGACCGACACCAGCAGGATCGCGGCGCCCGCGTCGCGCAGCTCGATCAGGCGGCGGTGGATGAACTCGATGGCGCCGATGTCCACGCCCCGCGTGGGCTGGCCCACCAGCAGCAGCACGGGTCGGCTTTCGATTTCCCGCGCGACGACGATCTTCTGCTGGTTGCCGCCGGAAAAGTTCTTGGCCGCAAGCTCGGGGTCGCGGGGGCGGACGTCGAAACGCTCCATCTTGGCGGCGGCCTCGCGGCGGATCGCGTCGTGGTCCATCAGCGCGCCGCCCGCGTCCCGGTGGCGGCCGAGGACCGTGTTCTCCCAGGCCGAGAAGTCCATCACCAGCCCCTCGGCCTGCCGGTCCTCGGGGATGTTGCCGACGCCCGCCTGTCTGCGTGCCCGCGCGTCCGTGCCGTCCAGCGGCAGGGGCCGCCCCGCCAGCCGCGCGGTCCCGCTGACCTGCGCGCCCGCCTCGGGGTAGCCGCCGAGGATGTCCAGAAGCTGCGTCTGCCCGTTGCCGCTGACACCCGCGATCCCCAGGATCTCGCCTCCGCGCACCGCCAGGTCGATGCCGCGCAGCCGTTCCACGCCCGCGCGGTCCACCATCCTCACGCCCGCCAGTTCCAGCACCGGGGCGCCCGGCGCGGCCTGCGCCTTGTCCACCCGGAGCAGGACCTTGCGGCCGACCATCAGCTCGGCCAGCGCCTCGGGAGAGGTTTCGCGCGTGGGCACGGTGGCCACCATCTCGCCGCGCCGCATGACGCTGACGTTGTCGGTGATCTCCATGATCTCGCGCAGCTTGTGGGTGATCAGGATCACCGTCTTGCCCCGCTCGCGCAGGCCCTTGAGGATGCGGAACAGGTGGTCCGCCTCGGCCGGGGTCAGCACGCCCGTGGGCTCGTCCAGGATCAGGATGTCGGCTTGGCGGTACAGCGCCTTGAGGATCTCGACCCGCTGCTGGTGGCCGACCGACAGCGTTTCCACCACCGCGTCGGGGTTCACCTCGAGCTGGTATTCGGCCGCGAGCCGCCGCAGTTCCTTGCGCGCGCGCGACACCGAGGGCGCCAGCAGCGCGCCGTCCTCGGCCCCGAGGATGACGTTCTCGACCACCGTGAAGTTCGGCACCAGCTTGAAATGCTGGAAGACCATGCCGATGCCCGCGCGGATCGCCGACTGGCTGTCGGTGATCCCGGCGTCGCGCCCGCCCACGAGGATCTGCCCCGCGTCCGGCCGGTAGAAGCCGTAGAGGATCGACATGAGCGTGGACTTGCCCGCGCCGTTTTCCCCCACGATGCCGTGGATCGTGCCCGGGGGCACGACCAGGCTGATGTCGCGGTTGGCCTGCACCGGCCCGAAGGCCTTGGAAATGCCGCGCAGCTCGATCGCGGGCGGCGCGGCGTCGCCTCGGGTGCCGGGCAGGGCCATCTGCCGTCAGTCCGCCGGGCAGGAGTTGTCGGACATGTAGTCGTGGGGCACGATCTCGCCCGCGATGATCTTGGCCTTCGCCTGATCCACGGCCGCGGTCATCTCGGGCGTGATCAGGGGCGCGTTGTGTTCATCCATCGCCAGCCCCACGCCCTCGGCCTTGAGGTCCATCAGCTTGATGCCCGGCTCGACCGCCTCGCCCGCCTTGAAGGCCTCGTAGACCGAGTTGTCCACGCGCTTGACCATCGAGGTCAGCACCTTGCCCGGATGCAGGTGGTTCTGGTTCGAATCGACGCCGATCGACAGGATGCCCTCGTCGGCCGCCGCCTGAAGGACGCCGATCCCGGTGCCGCCCGCCGCGGCATAGATCACGTCCGCCCCTTGCGCCTTCTGCGCGCGGGCCAGCTCGCCCCCCTTGACGGGGTCGTTCCAGGCCGCAGGCGTCGTCCCGGTGAAGTTGGTGATGACCTTGCCGTCGGGTCGCGCGGCCTTGAAGCCCTCGGCATAGCCGCAGCGGAACTTGTGGATCAGCGGGATGTCCATGCCGCCGATGAAGCCCACGGTGCCGGTCTTGGACGCCATGCCCGCCAGCACGCCCGCAAGATAGGACCCCTCGGGCTCGGCATAAACGTTGGACTGGACGTTCGGCTGATCGACCACCGTGTCGATGATGACGAAGCGGGTGTCGGGATAGTCGGGGGCGACCTTGTTCAGCACCTCGCCGAAGGCGAAGCCCGTGGTCACGATGGGGTTCAGCCCGGATTCGGCCAGCCGGCGCAGCGCCTGCTCGCGCTGGGCCTCGGACTGCATCTCGAGTTCCTTGTAGGTGCCGCCCGTCTCGGCCTTCCAGCGCTCGGCGCCCGTATAGGCGGCCTCGTTGAAGGACTTGTCGAACTTGCCGCCCAGGTCGAAGACCAGCGCGGGCTCGGCCAGGGCTGCGGCGGTGGACAGCGCCAGCGCGACCACGCTCGCGGCAAGGCGGAAGGTCAGGGTCATCTCGGCTCTCCCGTTGGGTTCGGGCGGATTACAGGAAAACCCCCGTGCGGCGTCAATCGGAAACGCGGCAATGGGCGCAGCGTCCGTTGGACAGCCGCCGGCAATGCTGTTAACCCCCGTGCCAATCGATGCACCTGCCGAGAGGCCGCCATGAACGCTCCCACTGTTGCCCCCGTCACCGGACGCAAGCACTGGACTGCGGCCGAAGCGCGGGCGATCATCGACCAGCCCTTCATGGACCTGCTGTTCCAGGCCCAGACCGTCCACCGGCAGCATTTCGACCCCAACCGCATCCAGCTGAGCCGCCTTCTGTCGATCAAGACCGGCGGCTGCCCCGAGGATTGCGGCTATTGCAGCCAGTCCGCGCGCCACGGGTCCGAGCTGACCGCCTCGAAGCTGCTGGAGGTCCAGCGCGTCATCGCCGAGGCGAAGAAAGCGAAAGCCGCGGGCGCCACGCGCTATTGCATGGGGGCGGCCTGGCGCAGCCCCAAGGAACGCGACATGGCGCAGGTCGTCGCCATGGTGGAAGGCGTGAAGGCCCTGGGCATGGAAACCTGCATGACGCTGGGGATGCTGGACGCGGGCCAGGCCCGCCGCCTGAAGGACGCGGGGCTGGATTACTACAACCACAACGTGGACACGTCCGAGTCGCACTATGCCAACGTGGTGACGACCCGCACCTATGCCGACCGGCTGGAAACGCTGGCGGTGGTGCGCGACAGCGGCATCAAGGTCTGCTCGGGGGGCATCCTGGGCCTGGGCGAGGGGCAGGGCGACCGCGTCGAGATGCTGGTGACGCTGGCGAACCTGCCCGAGCCGCCGGATTCGGTGCCGATCAACCTGCTGATCGCCATTCCTGGCACGCCGATGGAAAACGCGGCCCCCGTCGATCCGATCGACTTCGTCCGCGCGGTCGCGCTGGCGCGGATCATGATGCCGGAAAGCCATGTCCGCCTGTCTGCGGGCCGGACCGAGATGTCGGACGAGATGCAGGCGCTGTGCTTCTTCGCGGGCGCGAACTCGATCTTCATGGGCGACACGCTGCTGACGGCGGCGAATCCGGGCGACGACCACGACATGAGGCTGCTGGCCAAGCTCGGGATGCAGCCGATGGTCGCCTGGGAGCACGCGCCCGAGGACGCCGAGCCGCGCGCCCTTTCGCGCGACGAGATGCCGGTGCCGATCCTGCGGTGAGCGTGCCTTCGAAGGACCGTCTCGCGCCCTTCCGCGCGGACCTCGACGCCATCGCGGCGGGCGGGCGGACGCGGCGGCTGATCCCCCGCGCGGGGGTGGATTTCGCCTCGAACGACTACATCGGCCTCGCGGGCTCGCTGCGGCTGGCCAATGCCGTGCGCCGCGCGCTCGAGGAAGGGGTGCCGGTGGGCGCCGCCGGCTCGCGCCTGCTGCGCGGCAATACCGAGTGGCACGAGGGCTTCGAGGAGGCGGCCGCGCGTTTCTTCGGCGCGGAATCCGCGCTGATGCTGGGCGGCGGCTACCAGGCGAACGTCGCCGTGCTGGCGACGCTGCCCCAGCGCGGCGACCTGCTGCTGATGGACGACCTGTCCCATGCCTCGACCCGCGAAGGCGCGCGCCTGACCCGCGCCGAGGTGGCCGAGTTCCGCCACAACGACGCCGGGCACGCTGGGGACGTGATCCGCGGCTGGCGCGCCGGGGGCGGCAGGGGCGCCGTCTGGATCTGCGTCGAAAGCCTTTACAGCATGGACGGCGACCGCGCGCCGCTGGACGACCTTGCGCCCCTGGCGGACCGCGAGGGCTTCCTCGTGGTGGACGAGGCTCACGCGACCGGCGTCTGGGGCCCTGACGGACGCGGGCTGTCCTACGCGCTGGAAGGCCGCGGGAACGTCGTCACCCTGCACACGCTGGGCAAGGCGCTGGGTGGCTCGGGCGCGGTGCTGACGCTGCCGCAGGTGCTGCGCGACTTCATCGTGAACCGCGGGCGGCCCTTCATCTTCGCGACCGCCCCCTCGCCCTTGATGGCCGTGGCCGCCACCGAGGCGCTGGCCATCCTGAAGGACGAACCCGAGCGGCGCGACCGCCTGCAGGACCTGATCGACCTGTTCGCGGCGGAACTGGCACGGCGCCTGCCGCATCTGCCGCCCTCGGGCAGCCAGATCGTGCCGCTGATCGTCGGGGCCGAGGCGCCGACGATGCGCCTTGCCGCCCGCCTTCAGGCCGAGGGGCTGGACGTGCGCGGCATCCGCCCCCCCACCGTTCCCGCCGGCACCTGCCGCCTGCGGGTTTCCCTGACGCTGAATGCCTCGCCAGCCGACGTCACGCGGCTGGCCGAGGTGCTGGAGGACGCATGGCCCAATTCGTGATCACGGGCACCGGGACCGACATCGGCAAGACGGTCTTTGCCGCCGGGCTGACCGGCCTGATCGGCGCGGACTACTGGAAGCCGGTCCAGACCGGCGTGACGGGCGATGGCCCCGCGCCCCAGGGCAGCGACGCGGCCTTTGTCCGCGCGATGACCGGCGCGCGCATCCACGACTCGCTTGCCGTCCTGCCCGAGCCGCTGTCGCCCCACCGTGCGGCGGAACTCGCGGGCGTGACGCTGGAGCCGGAGACCTGGACCATCCCCCAGGCCGACCCGCTGGTGATCGAGGGGGCAGGGGGCGTGCTGGTGCCCATGACCCGGAAGATCCTGTCGGCCGACCTGTTCGCGCGCTGGGGCATCCCCGTGGTGCTGGTGGCCGCGACGGGCCTGGGCACGATCAGCCACACCGCCACGGCTGTCGAATCCCTGCGCGGGCGGGGCGTGATCCTGCACGGCATCGCCTTTGTGGGCGAGGACAACCCCGACAACATCGCCACCATCGCGGAACTGACCGGCGCGCGGGTGCTGGGCCGCCTGCCGCGCCTCGACCCGCTGACGCCCGATGCCCTGCGGGCCGCGATGCGGGCCGCCTTCGACCCCCGGGACTTCGCATGACCCCTTCGCCCGTCTGGCGCCCCTTCACCCAGCACGCGACGGAAGCAGAGCCTCCGGTCGCGCGGCGGACCCATGGCGCGGTGATCGAGACCGACCGCGGCCCCCTGATCGACGCGATCTCCAGTTGGTGGGTCATCACCCACGGCCACAGCCACCCGCCGATCATGGCCGCGATCCGCGAGGCTTCGGAGCGGCTGGACCAGGTGATCTTCGCCGGGCTGACCCATGAGCCCGCGGAATCCCTGGCCCGCGAACTGGTGGCGCTGGCGCCCAGGGGACTGACCCGCGTCTTCTATTCCGACAGCGGGTCCACCAGCGTCGAGGTCGCGCTGAAGATGGCGCTGGGCTTCTGGCGCAACACGGGCCGCGCGCGCCACCGCATCGCCGTGATCGAGGGCGGCTATCACGGCGACACCATCGGCACCATGAGCGTGGGCGAGCGCGGCGTCTTCAACGTGGCCTACGAGCCCCTGATGTTCGCCGTGGACCGGCTGCCCTTCCCCGCGGAAGGCGGCACGGAAATGCTTTCCGCCTTCGAGGCGCTGGCCGCGGGCGGCGACATGGCGGCGATCATCCTGGAGCCGCTGATCCTCGGCTCGGGCGGAATGCGGATGTACGGGCCGCAGGTGCTCGAGGGCATCCGCCGCATCTGCGACCGCCACGGCGTCCTGATGATCGCCGACGAGGTGATGACCGGCTGGGGCCGGACCGGCGAAATGTGGGCCTGCGACCATGCGGGGATCGCGCCGGACATCCTCTGCACCTCCAAGGGCCTGACCGGGGGCGCGATCCCGCTGGCCGCGACGCTGGCGACCGAGGAGATCTTCCAGGCCCACTGGTCCGAGGACCGCAGCCGCACCTTCTTCCATTCGTCCAGCTACACCGCCAACCCCCTGGCCTGCGCCGCTGGCCTGGCGAACGCCCGCATCTGGGCCGCGGGCGGAATGCAGGCGCGGCTGAAGGCGGTCGCGGCGATGCAGTCGGAACGGCTGGCCGCGCTGGCGCGTGACGACCGCTTCGCGGATGCGCGCCAGACCGGCACTATCGCGGCGATCGACCTGAAGGTCGAGGCGGCGGGCTACCTTGCCGCCGTGGGGCAGCGGTTGCGCGCCCATGCGCTGGAGCGGGGCGTCCTGCTGCGGCCGCTGGGGAACACGGTCTATGTCATGCCGCCTTACTGCATCACGGGCGACCAGATGGACCGCGTGTGGGGGGCGATCTCGGGTTTCCCCGCCTGACCACTGATGCGCGGCGGTGACAGGGGCGGTGCCGCCGCTGCGCCGCCGCTTTCCGGCCTTCCGGCTCAACCCTATAGTGTCCCGACCCGAGGCGCCGGGACAACGGCTGCCCGACCAACAGGACCCAGAAACGGCTCACCCGATGAAAAGACTGACTGCCCTTGCCCTTTCCGCGCTGCTGGCCGGCTGCGTGGTGGCCCCTCCGCCGCCCGCGGTCGTTGTGGACCCCGCCCCGGTCGTCGTGGCGCCGCCGCCCGTCACCGGCGTCGCGGGCCTGCAGTCGCGCGAACCCGATGGCTGCAAGGCCGCGACCTATCGTTCGTCGATAGGCCAGCCCGGCTCGGTGATCCCGACCCTGGGCGTCACCCGGCAGTATCGCATCGTCGAATACCGTGGCATCGAGCCGCAGGAATACGATCCGCTGCGGATCGTGTTCCGGCTGGACGCCGCGGGCAACATCCAGGCCGTCGATTGCGGCTGATGGGAAAGGAAACCGCCATGCGCACCCTTGCGCTTCTTCCACTGCTGGCGCTGGCCGCCTGCGTCGAACCGACCCCTCCGGCCGAGCCCGAGCCCGCCCCCGACCTGTGCAACGCCGCCTCGATGCAGGGGCTGGTGGGCCAACCCGCCTCGGTGCTGCAGGACATGATGCTGCGCGCGGGCACGCGGGTCATCAACCCCGGCGATGCGGTCACGATGGACTTCCGGGCCGACCGCATGAACGTCGAGATCGGCGCAAACGGGCGCATCGAGAAGATCGCCTGCTACTGACCCCGCGGCGTTCGGGGCGAACAAGGGGCGGACCTGCGGGTCCGCCCTTTCTTCATCGCCGTCCTCGCGGCCACTTCCTTGGAAAGCTCCTGTGCGCTATTGGATTCCGGGATGCGACCCGCCGCGACAGACGGTCGGCGCGGCAACGGAGGAACACATGCGACATTTCACCCTCGGCGCGCTTTTCGCGGCCGTTCTGGCGGTGCCCGCGCTGGCGGCGGACTATTCCATCATCGCGCCCGCCAATCCGGGCGGCGGCTGGGACCAGACCGCGCGCACCATGCAGGACGTGCTGCAGAAGGAAGGCATCTCGAGATCCGTCCAGGTGCAGAACGTCCCCGGCGCCGGCGGCACCATCGGGCTCGCGCAGTTCGCTGAGCAGCACAAGGGTGACCCGAACGCGCTGATCATCGGCGGCTATGTCATGGTCGGCGCCGTCCTGACCAACAACTCGCCCGTCAGCCTGGCCGACGTGACCCCCATCGCGCGCCTGACCGGCGAATACGAGGCGGTCGTGGTTCCCGCCGCCTCCCCCCACCAGACGATGGCGGACCTGGTCGCGGCGCTCAAGGCCGACCCGGGCGCGGTCAGCTGGGCCGGCGGCTCGGCCGGCGGCACGGACCACATCGCCGTGGGCCTGATCGCCCAGGCGGCGGGCGTGGACCCGACCAAGATCAACTACATCGCCTATTCCGGCGGCGGCGAGGCCCTGGCCGCGATCCTGGGCAACCAGGTCACCGCGGGCGTGTCCTCGCTGGGCGAGTTCCAGAGCCAGATCGAGGCGGGCACCATGCGTCTGCTGGCCGTCAGCGCGCCCGAGCGGATCGAGGGCGTGGACGCGCCCACGCTGAAGGAAGCGGGCCTGGACGTCGAGCTTCAGAACTGGCGCATGGTCGCCGCGGCCCCCGGCATCACCGCCGAACAGAAGGCCGCCATCACCGCCGACATCGAGAAGATGGCCAAGTCGGCAGGCTGGCAGGAACAGCTGGCCGCCAAGGGCTGGTCCGACACCTGGATGGCAGGCGCCGACTTCGACGCGCAGCTGGCCAAGGACACCGCCGCGACCGAACAGGTGCTGAAGTCCATCGGCCTGGTGAAGTAAGATGAGCGACCGCCTGCCGCCCCACACCGATCCGGTCCCCGGTCCCGCCGAGCGCCCGCCCGAGCCGCATGTCGTCCATCCCTCGCTGTTCGCGGTGGCGGCGGGACTTGCGGTCATCGGCGCGGTCATGCTGTGGGATTCGGCCCGGCTCAGCGGGGCGGCGGGCTATTCCAACGTCGGCCCGGCGATGTTCCCCCGCATCATCGGGGGCGTGCTGATCGGGCTGGCGGTCTGGACCGCCATCTCGACGCTGCGCCGTGACTTTCCCGACCCGCATCCTTCGGCCAAGGGGCCGATCCTGTGGGTGCTGGCCGGCCTGACGGCCCAGCTCCTGCTGCTGAAGGTGGCGGGCTTCTCCATCGCCACGGGCCTGCTGTTCGCCCTGACCGCGCGCGGCTTCGGCAAGCGCAACCTCGCCGTCACGATTCCGCTTGGCATCGCCATGGCCTTCGTCATCTGGGCCGTCTTCTCGCAGGTGCTGATGCTGAACCTTCCGGCCGGGCCGCTCGAGCGGCTGTTCTTCGGGACCACGCCATGAACTCCTTCGATTTCCTGCTGCAGGGGCTGGCCGCCGCCGCCCAGCCGATGCTGCTGCTTTACGCCTTCATCGGCGTTCTGCTGGGCACGATGGTGGGCGTCCTGCCGGGGATCGGGCCCGCGCTGACGGTGGCGCTGCTGCTGCCCGTGACCTACGGGCTGGACCCCGCAGGCTCGCTGATCATGTTCGCGGGCATCTATTACGGCGGGATGTACGGCGGTTCGACCACCTCGATCCTGCTGAACACGCCGGGTGAAAGCGCCTCGATCATCACGGCGCTGGAAGGCAACAAGATGGCCCGGAACGGGCGCGGAGGCCCGGCGCTGGCCACCGCCGCCATCGGCTCCTTCATCGCCGGCCTGATCGCCACGCTGCTGCTGGCCTTTCTTGCGCCCCATATCGTGCGGCTGGCGCTGGTCTTCGGCCCGCGCGAATATTTCGCGCTGATGGTGCTGGCCTTTGTCACCGTCTCGTCGGCCTTCGGGGATTCGACCCTGCGGGGGCTGACCTCGCTGTTCCTGGGGCTCGCGCTCGGCTGCATCGGCATCGACCAGCTGACGGGGCAGGCGCGGCTGTCCTTCGGGCTGCCCGACCTGCTGGACGGGGTGGACGTGACCACGCTGGCCGTCGGCATGTTCGCCGTGGGCGAGGCGCTGTTCGTCGCGGGGCAGCATGCGCTCGACCGCGACCAGGTGCTGCCGGTGAAGGGGTCCATCTGGATGAGCCGCCGCGACTGGGCGCGGTCCTGGAAGCCTTGGCTGCGCGGCACCGCCATCGGCTTCCCCATCGGCGCCATGCCCGCGGGCGGGGCCGAGATCGGGACCTTCCTGTCCTATTCCGCCGAAAAGCGGCTGACCAAGCACCCCGAGGAATTCGGCAACGGCGCGATCGAGGGCGTCGCGGGCCCCGAGGCCGCCAACAACGCCTCGGCCGCAGGCACGCTGGTGCCGCTGCTGACGCTGGGCCTGCCGACCACGGCCACCGCCGCGATCATGCTGGCGGGCTTCCAGCAGTTCGGCCTGCAGCCGGGGCCGCTGCTGTTCGCCACCAACCCGACGCTGGTGTGGAGCCTGATCGCCTCGCTGCTGATCGCCAACCTGATGCTGGTCGTGCTGAACCTGCCGCTGATCGGGCTGTGGGTGAAACTGCTGACCATCCCCAAGCCCTGGCTTTACGCGGGCATCCTGATGTTCGCCACGCTCGGCACCATCGGCACCAACCCGTCCAGCTTCGAACTGGGAATGCTGATGGGCTTCGGCCTGATCGGCTACCTGATGCGGATGTTCCATTATCCCGTGGCGCCCATCGTCGTGGGCCTGATCCTGGGACCGATGGCCGAACAGCAGCTTCGCCGCGCGCTGTCCATCAGCCAGGGCGACTGGAGCGTGCTGGTCCAGTCCCCCGTCGCCGCCGTCCTGCTGACGCTGGCCGCCCTGGGGCTGATCGTGCCGCTGGTCCTGCGCGCCCTGGGCAAGGGCGAGGTGCTGCAGGCGGTCGCCGCCGACGAGGACTGAGGCGCGCCCTCACGTCCGCATGACCTGCGCGATTTGCCCGTTGATCGGACGGGGGCGGGGTGCCACCTTGGGGGCATGACGGTCCAGCCCCTGATCCCGCCCAGTCCCGCGCCCGAGGTCGTGTCCTTCGACCGGCAGGAACTGGGGGTGATCCTGTCCCTTTACGGCCGCATGGTCGCGGCCGGGGAATGGCGCGACTACGGCATGTCCTTCCTGCGCGAGATGGCGGTCTTTTCCGTCTTCCGCCGCGCGGCGGAAAACCCGCTGTACCGCATCGAGAAGCGGCCCAAGCTGCGCAATGCCCAGGGCATGTATGCCGTGGTCGGCATGGACGGGCAGATCCTGCGGCGCGGCCATGACCTGCCCACCGTCCTGCGCGTGCTGGAACGCAAGCTGATCCGCCCCGTCTGACCGCATCGGGGAACCGCGCGCCGTCCCTGCGGTTTGGGGCAGACAAGGCGGCTTGCCCCCGAACGGATGGAGATTGCGCGATGAAATGGACCCATGTGCAGGCGAACTGGCCCGCGTTCTACGAGGCCATCCTCGAAAAATGGGAGGATGCGGACGAATCGATGCTGGACGAGATCGACGGCGACCAGCGCGCCTTTGTCCGCTACATCGCCGAGATCACCGAACAGGAGCCCGAAGAAGCGCGCGACGAGATCAAGCAGTGGCTGGCGGGGGAAATCCCGTCCGACATCGTGATGGACCCGCTGCACGACAACCACTCGATCGCCCTGTCGGGCAAGTATGTGGCCGAGGGCGAGGACGAATATGCCGACGACGCCCGCTTCGGCGACGACGACGATTACCCCGACGACGGCGACGACGACGGCCGCTGAGCCGGGTCCTGCGTCCCCGCCTGCTCGGACCACCACAGGTCCGGCAGGAAGCCGGGCCAGTCGCCATAAGCCGTGGGCTGCGCCGGATAGCGCAGCCAGGCCGCATGGGCGATCCGGCTGACCGGCGAATAGCTGACCGGGATCACGTAGCGCCCTGTCGTCAGCAGCCGGTCCAGCGCGCGGATGGCGGCGACATGCTCGGCCTCGGTTTCGGCATTCACCGCCCGCCCGATCATCGCGTCCACCGCGGCAGACCGGACCCCCATCCAGTTGCGCGAGCCCTGCTGGTCCGCGCTGGCCGATCCCCAGTACAGCGCCTGCTCGTTGCCGGGCGACAGCGACAGGCCGCGTTCGTACCAGGCCATGTCGAAGGCGAAGCGGTTGGTGCGTTCCACGTATTGGGCGCTGTCCAGCACCGTGACGCGCGGCTGGATGCCCAAGGGCCGCAGCGCCTCGACATAGATGTCCACGATCTGCTGGACCTCGGACCCCGCGCGCATGGCGCTGCCCGACTGGTTCAGGACGATCTCGGGGGCGAAGGGGGCGCCCTCGGCGTTCTTCAGCACGCCTTCCTGCACGGTCCAGCCGGCCTCGGCCAGCAGTCGCACCGCCTCGCGCAGGGATGCGCGGTCGAGCAGCCGGTCCGAGCCCTCGGGCAGGGCATAGCCCTCGAAGGTGCCGGGCGGGACCTCGGCCGCAAAGGGGGCCAGCAGCGCGGCCTCGGCCGGGTCGGGCGGGCCGGGGCGCATGGCAAGCTCGGAGTTGGCGAAATAGCTGGAAATCCGGGGGTCGATGCCGCCGGTCAGGGTCTGGTTGATGAAGCGGTGGTTGAAGGCCAGGATCATCGCCTGCCGCACCCGCCAGTCGGCGAACAGGGGGGATCGCGTGTTCATCGCCAGCCCCATGATGCCCGAAGGGCGGCGGTGCGGGATCTCGGACTTGACGACGCGGCCGCTGGTCACGGCCGGGAAGCTGTATTCCGTGGCCCATTTGACTGCGCCCAACTCGCGCCAGACATCGACGGCGCCCGCCTTGAAGGCCTCGAACATGGCGTTGCTGTCGGCGAAATAGTCGTAGCGGATCCCGTCGAAGTTATACATGCCCCGCGTCAGGGGCAGGTCGCGGCCCCAGTAGTCGGGATTGCGGCGGTAGCTGATCGACCGGCCGGGGTCCACCCGGTCCACGACATAGGGACCCGAGCCGACCGGCACCTCCAGCGACGAGGCGGCGAAGTCCTTGCCCTGCCATTGCGCCTTCTTCAGCACGGGCCGCAGCCCCATCAGCAGCGGCAGTTCCCGGTCGGGTTCCGAGAACTCGATCCGCAGCGAGCGTTCCCCGGTCCGGGTGATGGAGGAAACCTTGGCCCAGGCCCCGGCATAGCGGGGATGGCCCTCGGTCCCCAGCGTCCGGAAGGACCAGATCACGTCCTCGACCGTGACCGGAGAGCCGTCGGAAAACCGCGCCTCGGGCCGCAGGGTGAAGGCCACCCAGCTCCGCTGGTGATTCGTTTCCACCGTTTCGCACAAAAGACAATACAGCGTGAAAGGCTCGTCCAGCGACCGCAGCATCAGCGGCTCGGCGACATGGACGCCCACGGACCAGGCCGGACTGCCTTTCAGGACCCAGGGCTTGAGGGAATCGAAGCTGCCCGGCTCGGCAAAGCGAATCGTTCCGCCCTTGGGCGCCTCGGGGTTCGCATATGGCAGAAAGGCAGCATTGTCAGCAAGAACAGGTTTTCCAAACATTGCAAGGGCATGAGAGGGCTCGGCACGGCTTGGCAGCGGCATGGCTGCAACAGTCGCCAGCCCCAGGGCAAGCACACGCATAACGCGAAACCCGCAAAAAACATCAGGAAATCGAGTGATTTTCATGGGCGCCTGTCCTGCCTCGCGCGGCTTTGATGCCGGTTCTGCGGGGATGATTAACCCTCTGCCCGGTTCGAGGCAAACTCGGCCCTTGGCGTGGCAGGGTGTTGGGCGTATATCGAAATCACTGCTCGATAGGTTTCTTGCCTGTATGAAACCTGCCTCATGACTTGGCGCCCGCTTCATGCGGGCGTCTTTTTTTGTCGCCGCGGACCTGAAGGCGCCATCTGCCCCGCGGGCGGGGCGTCGCGTCGCCGGCCCGCAGGAAGGCACTGGCGGACGGGGTTTGCCCGGCGCTAAGCTCGCGGGCGAACCGGCGGAGGAAGGCAGGACATGGCGGACAGGGCTTTGGCGGGCAGGAGGGCCGTGGTCACCGGCTCGAACAGCGGGATCGGCCTCGGGGTGGCCGAGGCGCTGGCGGCGGCGGGCGCGGACGTGGTCATCAACAGCTTCACCGACACGCCCGAGGATCACGCCCTGGCCGAGCGGCTGGCCCGCGACCATGGCGTCGCCGTGCGTTACATCCCCGCCGACATGAGCAAGCCCGCCGACTGCCGCGCGCTGGTCGAGAAGGCCGGCCACTGCGACATCCTCGTGAACAACGCGGGCATCCAGCATGTCGCCCCCATCCCCGAGTTCCCGGCGGAAAAATGGGACGCGATCATCGCGATCAACCTGTCCAGCGCCTTCCACACCACCGCCGCGGCGCTGCCGATGATGCAGGCGGCGGGCTGGGGCCGGATCGTCAACATCGCCTCGGCGCACGGGCTGACGGCCTCGCCCTTCAAGTCGGCCTATGTGGCGGCCAAGCACGGGATCGTCGGGCTGACCAAGGTCACGGCGCTGGAAACCGCCGCCGAGGACATCACCTGCAACGCCATCTGCCCGGGCTACGTCCTGACCCCGATCGTGGAAAAGCAGATCCCCGACCAGATGAAGACCCATAACATGAGCCGCGAGGACGTGATCGCCAAGGTCATGCTGGCGCGCCAGCCCTCGGGGCAGTTCGCCACGGTGGACCAGATCGGGGCCACGACGGTGTTCCTGTGCTCGGACGCGGCGGCGCAGATCACCGGGACCACGATCTCGGTCGACGGGGGCTGGACGGCGCTCTAGGCGCCCGCCTCGCCGTCGGCCGCGACTTCCGACAGCAGAAAGCGCCGGAAGGCGCGGATCGCCGGGCGGTTGCGGCGGGCAGGCGGATGGACCAGCCAATAGGCCTTGCCATCCATCGCGGTGGTCTGGAACGGCTGGACCAGCGCCCCGGTCGCCAGTTCGAAGCGGAAGAACCGCGGGGTCAGCAGCGCGACCCCGTTGCCCGCCATGGCCAGCCGGGCCTCGTGGATCTGCGTGCCCAGCAGCAGGGCCGGCCGGGGCGGGCAGGAGCATTCGCGGCTGACCCCGGCCGCTGCAAGCCAGAGGTTCCAGCCGGGATCGTTCGACGCGATCCATGGAAGGGGCACGATCTGCGCCGGATCGCTCAGCGGGCCGTGCTGCGCGATCAGCGCGGGCGACAGCATGGGCGTGAAATCGACGGTGAACAGCTTCTGCGCCGTCAGCCCCGGCCAGTCGCCCTCGCCCAGGCGGATCGCCACGTCGATGTCCTCGCGCGCGAAATCGACCAGGTGGTCCGAGGCTTCCATCCGCACGGACAGGTTGGGATTGTCCGCCTGGAAGCGGCCCAGCCGCTGTGAAAGCCAGTTCCCTGCCATCGTGGGCAGGGTCGAGATCGAAAGCGAGTCGGCTTCCGCCTGCGGCGCATAGGCGGCGCGCAGCAGGTCAAAGGCCTCGCGCGTCGGCCCGGCGAGGCGTCCGCCCAGCGCGGTCAGTTCGATCCCGCGCGGCTTGCGCAGGAACAGGGCGCCGCCGAGGCGTTCCTCCAGCAGCCGGATCTGGTAGCTGACGCCGGCCTGGGTCATGCCGAGGTCGCGCGCCGCGGCGGTGAAGGACAGCTGCCGGGCCACCGACTCGAAGACCCGCAGCGCCGCAAGGGAAGGCAGGTTGTCCATCAGTCAGGCTTATGCCCCCATGCCGAGCCATGATTGGCGAAGTCGCGTCAGAGCTAGCATCTTGAGGTCAGGCATCAAGCCGGACGTGAAGGATCAGCGACATGGCAACGACGACTGAATGCGGCGTGGCGCCGGCCACGCGGGGATGGCGGCTGCGCGGCTTCTGGGCCGGGCGGCGGATGCGGGCGCAGCATCGGGCAGAGGTCGCCCGGTTGGAAACGATGCCCGAATACCTGCGCAAGGACATCGGGCTGGACAGCGGGCTGCCGCTGTCCGGGTTCCAGAATGGCGGGCGGACCTTTGTCAGCCAGGGGGTGATCGATCGCACGCTGAGCGACTGGCACTGGTAGGCTCAGCCAAGCCGTGCCGGGCTGCCCGTCAGCATCAGCGGGCGGGCACCCAGCCGCGCGGCCTCGGTCGGGTCATGTGTCACCAGGATCAGCCCCGCCCCGCTGTCGTCCAGCAGCCGCGCGGTCAGGTCCAGCATCCGGCCTGCCGTGGTTGCGTCCAGCGAGGCGAAGGGCTCGTCCATCAGCAGGATCTGCGGCTGCGCGGCAAAGGCGCGCGCCAGCCCCAGCCGCCGCTGCTGGCCCAGCGACAACTGGCGCGGATAGGCCTCCTCGCGGCCCGCAAGGCCCACCTCGGCCATCAGCCGCCGTGCGGTCTCACGGTCCGCGCCCGTGGGCAGGGTGACGTTCAGCAGCGCCGTGCGCCAGGGCAGCAGCGTCGGTTCCTGGAAGACCATCGCCAGCCGCTCGGGCACTTCCAGCGTCCCGTCGAAGTCGCGGTCCAGACCCGCGACGATGCGGGCCAGCGTGGTCTTGCCGATGCCGGAGGGCCCCAGCAGGGCGACCCGCTCGCCCGCCGCCACCTCCAGCACCAGCGCGCCCAGCACGGGGCGGGTCCCGAAGGACCTGGACCGCAGGTCAAGGCGCATCCTGCCTCCAGCGGTTCGCGCGGGCCTGCCAGGGGCGCAGCAGCCCGAGGTCGATCAGCATCATGATCGCCACGAAGGCCAGGGCCCAGGCCAGCACGCGGGCCACGTCGAAGCTTGAGAACAGCAGGTGGATCTTGAAGCCCACACCGTTCGAGCGGCCCAGGAACTCGACCACCAGCACGATCTTCCAGATCAGCGCGATGCCCGACCGCGCCGCCGCCGCGATGGCGGGGGCCAACTGCGGCAGGATCACGTGGCGCAGCCGCGCGACCGGCCCCATGCGGAAGACGCGCGCCATGTCGTCCAGCGCGGGCGACAGCGCACGCGCCGCTTCGCGCAGGATCACGGCGACGGTCGGGATCTTGTTCAGCGCCACGGCCAGGATCGCGGCCGTCTCGTTCAGCCCGATCCAGATGTAGCAAAGGACGATCACCACCAGCGCGGGGATGTTCAGCAGGATCACCAGCAAGGGGTTCAGCCAGCGGTCCGCCGCGCCCGCCCGGCCCATCCACAGCCCCAGCGCGCCCCCGACCAGCATGGCGGCGACAAAGGCGATGGCCACGCGCATCAGCGTCATGCCGGCATGGAACCACAACTCGCCCGTGGCCGCGATCTCGGCCAGCCGCTGCAGGACCAGCAGGGGCGAGGGCAGGCGGCGCGGGTCGTCGCTGATGGCCGCGACCACCGCCCACAGGACGATCAGCGCGGCGACCGAGACGATGCCGGGGAACGGCCCGCCGCGTGCGGGGCGGCGGCCCTTGCCTGTGAGGGCCTTCTTATTCAACGGTCCAGAACAGTCCCGCAGGCAGTTCCGTCAGCCCGCCGGTCAGCTCGTCCCCGCCGAGTTCCGCCATGACCGAGAACATCCGCTGCGCCGCCGCCGGGTCCACATCGTGCGTCCGGGGGATGCCCGCGCGCCAGCCCTCGCGCAGCGCCGCGAACTCGGCGTCGTCGGCGGCGTTCATGATCGGCCGCAGCTTGTCCCATTGGGCCTCGTCGGTGGCGAGGATCTGCTTGGCCTCCCGCGATGCCGCGGCGAGGCCCTTCGCCAGCGCGGGGTTCTCGGCGATCCAGCTTTCGCGCAGGACATAGCCCAGCAGCGGCGTTTCGGGGTCGAGCCCGAGGTCGCGGGCGGCGCTGCCCACGTCGATGATCTCGCGCGCGCCCCCGGCCTCCATCTTGGCCTGGAAATGCCAGAAGTTGATCGCGGCATCGACCTCGCCCGCGTCCAGCGCGTTCATGATGATGGGGGGCGCGCCGAAGACCTGCTCGGTCGTGGCGGCGATGTCCTCGCCCCCGTCGCGCCGCGACCAGGCGCGCAGGATCAGCCAGCTCTTGTCCACCGGGCCGCCCGCGATGCCGATCTTCTTGCCCTTCAGGTCAGCCAGCGACTGCGCCGGGCTGTCGCCGCGCACCATCATGCCGCCCACCGAGGTCGAATAGGGCAGGAAGACGAAATCCGCCCCCGCCGCGCGCTGCTGCGCCACCCACAGCAGGTCCGACACGATCGTGTCCACCTCGCCCCCCTGCATGGCAACCTGCGTGGCGGGGTTCCCGGCCAGGGGCAGCATCTTCAGGGTGAAGCCGTTGGCGGTGTCGAGGCCCCGGTCGCGGATCGTCTCCAGTTCCCATGTGACGGTGCCGTTTTCCAGCGTGCCCACGGTGATCTCGGGCAAGGTCTGGGCCTTGGCGGGCGCGGCCAGCGCCAGCGCGAGGGCGGCGGTGGCGGCGATGCGGTGAAGGAACGACATGGGCGGGACTCGCATGATCCGGGGGGCGGCGGGACAGCGGCAGGCTGGCATGGGCGGGCGCGCCGATCAATCGCCGGATGGACGGTCTTGCGCCCGGAACCCGCCGCCTTAGACTAAGGTCGGGCCTGTCGGCAGCGGCCGGCCCCGTGGGGGAGGAAGACCATGACGACAGCCAGCCAGAACGCCGCGCCCGAACAGGGCTCCGGCAGCGGAGTCGCGTCCGCGCAGCCACGATTGTCCGCCGACCGCGTCAAGGACATCCTGATCGTCGATGACCATCCGCTGATGTGCGACGCGCTCGCGCTGACGCTGAAGATCAGCTTCGGCCGCAAGACCGTCCGCACCGCCCGCAGCCTGGCCGCGGCGGTGGACCAGATCCGCACCCATGGCGCGCCCGACGCGGTGATCCTGGACCTGAACCTGCCCGACGCGCGGGGGGCGGAAGGCATCGTCACCCTGCGCCGGCAACTGCCGGACGTGCCGATCACCATGATCTCGGCCGACCTGGAAAACGCCATGATCTCGGCCGCGATGGCGGCGGGGGCGCAGGGCTATATCGCCAAGTCGCTGGGCCGCGAGGCGCTGGTCGACAGCCTGCGCCGCATGTGGGAAGGTGAGCGCGTCACGCCCGAGGGCTACGAGCCCGAGGCGGGAGGGTCCGAGGACGACGCCCGGGCGGAACTCGCCCGCCGCTTCGCCACGCTGACGCCCCAGCAGATGAAGATCCTGCGGCTGATCTGCCAGGGCAAGGCGAACAAGGAAATCAGCTACGAGCTGTCGATCGCCGAGGCGACGGTCAAGACGCATATCACCGCGATCATGTCCAAGATCAACGCCCGCCGCCGCACCCAGGCCGTGCTGCTGGCCAACAGCGCCCGGCTGTTCGATCCGGGCTGAGCCATGGAGGCGGCCGGGCTTTCTCCGGTGACGCTGAGCGTCGAGGCGGCCGACCCGCAGGGGGCCGCGACGCTTGCGCGCGGGCTGGACGCCTGCGACCCGGCCCTGGTGCTGCTGTTCGGCTCGCCCCGCACGGCGCTGGACCCGCTGGCGCGGCAACTGGCCGCCGCCCTGCCGGAAACCTGCATCGCCGGCTGCTCGTCGGCCGGAGAGATCGGGCCGCAGGGCTACCAGCGCGGCACCGTGGTCGCCATCGGCTTTCCCCGCCGCGCCTTCCATGCCCGCACCGTCGCCCTGCGGGACCAGGGGGCAATCCCCGTTTCGGCCTGGCTGTCGGAACTGCGCCAGCTGCGCGACGCCTTTCCCCCGACCCCCGGCTGGTCGCAGTTCGGCGTGCTGCTGGCCGATGGCACCGCCTGCCACGAGGATGTGCTGGTGTCCGCCATCGACGCGGCCCTTCCCGGCCTTCCCGTCGTAGGAGGATCGGCCGGCGACGGGCTCGCCTTCGAGGAAAGCTCGCAGATCCTCGGCGGCGCGGTGGTGCCGGGCGCTGCCGTCTTCGTGCTGGTGGAAACGGCGCTTGCGGTGGCCGAGGTGAGCTTTGCCCATTTCACCCCCACCGCCCGCCGCGCCGTCGTCACCCGCGCCGACCCCGCCCGCCGCGAGATCCAGGAACTGAACGCCGAGCCCGCCGCGCAGGAATACGCGCGCCTGGCCGGGCTGGACCCCGACCGGCTCGAACGCGCCGATTTCGCGCGCCATCCCCTGCTGCTCAAGACCGGGCGGCGGCACCATGTCCGCGCGATCCGCGGCCTGGGCGAGGATGGCGGCTTGCGGCTTCTCTCGGCCATCGAGCCGGGCACCGTGCTGACGCTGGGGCAGGCGGGTGACGTGACGGCGGGCTTCGCCGCGGCGCTGGACGCCCTGCCGCGCCCGCCGCTGATGGTGCTGGGCTTCGACTGCATCCTGCGCCGCCTCGCCGTGGAACAGGCGGGCATGACCGACGTGATGACCGACCTCTTCGGCCGCTACCGCGTCTGCGGCTTCAACACCTATGGCGAGCAGATCAGCGGCATGCACGTCAACCAGACCTTTGTGGGCCTGGCGCTGATGGAGCCGGAAGCGGGCGCCCCCGATGCTGCCTGACACCGACGATGCCGAACGCCGCGCGGCCAAGTTCGAGCGCATCGCCCAAGTGCTGATCGACCGCGTCGACCGGCTTGAGGAAACGCGCGGCTCGGCCTGGTCCATGTTCCAGGCCGCCGTTGCGCTGGAACAGGAAGCCCTGGCCCGCACCCGTGATCTGGAACGGGCGCTGGCCGACCTGTCGGAAAAGAACCGCGACCTCGCCGTGGCCCGCGCGGCGGCCGAAGAAGCGAACCGGTCCAAGACCCGTTTCCTGCGCGCGGCCAGCCACGACCTGCTGCAACCGCTGGCCGCGGCCCGGCTGTTCCTGTCGGCGCTCAGCGACACGGACCTCGACCCGCTGCAGCAGGAACTGGCCGGACGCCTGGCCGGGGCCTTCGAATCGGTCGAGGAACTAATGCACGCCGTTCTCGACATCAGCCGGCTCGACAGCCAGCGGATCGAGTTCCACCGCAAGCCGGTCGAGCTGGACGCCCTGTTCCGCCGCCTGGCCGTCGAATACGCCCCCATGGCCGAGGCGGGCGGCCTGCGGCTCAGCTTCGTGCCCACCTCGGCTGTGGTGGACAGCGATCCGACCTTCCTGCGCCGCATCGCGCAGAACCTCGTATCCAACGCGATCAAGTATACCGAGACGGGCGGCGTGGTCGTGGGCGTCCGGCGACGCGCGGGCTTTGTCTGGCTCGAGGTGCGCGACAGCGGCGTGGGCATCTCCGAAGCCGACCGCGCGCGCATCTTCGACGAGTTCCAGCGCGCCGTCCGCGAGGGCGGCCCCCAGGGGATGGGGCTCGGCCTTTCGATCGTCCGCCGCGCCTGCGGCAAGCTGGGCCACCCGATCGAGGTCGAAAGTCAGCCCGGCCGGGGCACCGTCTTCCGGGTGGGCCTGCCCCCGGTGCAGCCGGGCACGGCCCTGGGCGAGGGCAACGGCGCCGCGCCGCACGGGCTGCGGGCGCGGGTGGCGCTGATCGTGGAAAACGACGCGGCCATGCGGCGGGGCTACGAGCTGATGCTGGCCGGGCGCTTCGGCATGGTCGCCCGCGCGACCGGCGGCACGGCCGAGGCCCTGGCCGCGATGGGGCAGGACGACCCCCCCGACGTGATCCTGGCCGACTTCAACCTGGATGGCGGCGACACAGGCATCGCCGCCATCCAGGCGCTGCGCGCGGCAGCGGGCCAGCCCATCCCGGCGGTAATGGTGACGGCCCAGCGCAACCCCCAGATCGCCCGTGACTGCGCCGCCATCGGGGCGGTGCTCGTGGAAAAGCCGGTCTGTCCCGAGGAGCTGGGCGCGGTCCTGTCGCGCACCCTGTCACGGACGCGCGCGTGAGGGCACTGGGGGCTTGGCAAGCCGACCGCGCCGCGACATCGTGGCGCGCGAGGGAGGACTGACGATGCGACAGCACAAGAGCCTGCGCGGCCTTCTGGCCGCGGCGATGCTGGCGGGATGCCTGGCGGGCGCGCCCGCGATGTTGGCGGCCGGCGAGGCGGGCGATCTCATCTTTGCAGAGCGCGGCCCCTGGGCCCTGGGGGACCGGACGCTGACCTGGTCGCTGGTCCACGAGGGCCCGGCCTCGCCCGCCTTCGTCCAGGTCATGGACGGGCGGATCACGATGTCCGAGGTGACGGACCCTTCGGACGGCAAGCCCGTGCTGCAACTGGAACAGAAGGCCAAGGGGCGCGACCGCAAGATCGGGCGCTTCCCCCTGTCGGGCGGCGATCCCAGCGTGGTGTTCTTCCTGGAAAGCACCACCCGCGACATGGCGACCCTGACGGGCGGCAGTCCCGACTATATCCGCAACCGGATCAAGGACGCGGTGTTCCGCGGGGGCTCGGTCGCGCGCGAGGGCGGCGTCACCACCGTGGTCGCCCGCCCCTTCGAAAGCGACCCGAACCGCGCCCGCATGGGCGGCTTCGAGACGCTGCAACTGCGCTTCGTCCTGGGCGACGACCCTGCGGCCCCCATCCGCGAGATGGTCGCCGAAACCGCCGGCCCCGTGTCGCCCGCCGTCCCGCGCGAGATGGCGGGGCAGGTCATCGCGCCCGCGCCCTATCGCCACGCCATGGTGCTGCAGTGAAACGCGCCCTGGTCCTGCTGGGGCTTCTGGCCGCGCCCGCGGCCGCGCAGCAGGTCAACGACTACCCGACCGAGGCGCGGGTGGAATACGCGGTCGCCTGCATGGCCACCAACGGCGAGTCGGCGGACGCGCTGCAGCGCTGTTCCTGCGCCATCGACGCCATCGCGGGCGTGCTGCCCTACCAGGATTACGTCGAGGCCGAAACGGTGTTGCGGATGCGCCAGACCACGGGCGACCGCTCGGGGATGTTCCGGGGCGGCGGGATGATGGAGGCGATGGTGGCCGACCTGCGCCGCGCCGAGGCCGAGGCCGAGATCCTCTGCTTCTGATCGCCCGCCCTTGACCTCGGCCGCCCGGAAGGGTTCGGTCTGCCCGGACATCCAACCGGGGGCGAACATGGATCTGGGCATCAGGGGCAGGAAGGGGCTGGTCTGCGCGGCCTCCAAGGGGCTGGGGCGCGGCTGCGCCGAGGCGCTGGCCGCCGAGGGCGTGGAACTGGTGATCAATGCGCGTGGGGCCGAGGCGCTTGAACGCACGGCCCGCGAGCTTTCGGAAGCGTACGGTGTCACCGTCACGCCGGTCGCGGCCGACATCACCACCGCCGAAGGCCGGGCCCGCGTGCTGGACGCGCTGGGCGGGCAGGCCGACATCTTGGTGACCAACGCGGGCGGACCGCCGCCGGGCATGTGGACGGACTGGAGCCGCGACGACTTCATCCGCGCCATCGACGGCAACATGCTGTCGGCCATCGCGCTGATGCAGGCGCTGGTGCCCGGCATGATGGAACGCGGCTGGGGCCGGGTCGTCAACATCACCTCGGCCGCGGTGCGTTCGCCCATCCCCCAACTCGGCCTGTCGAACACGGCGCGCAACGGCCTGACCGGCTTTGTCGCGGGCATGTCGCGGCAGGTGGCGGAAAAGGGCGTCTGCGTGAACAACCTGCTGCCCGGCATCCACGACACCGACCGCGCCACCTCGCTGGACCAGGGCGTGTCGAAGGCCCAGGGGATCAGCCCCGACGAGGCCCGCCGCCGGCGCGAGGCCACCATCCCGACGCGGAACTACGGCCGGGCCGAGGATTTCGGCGCCGCCTGCGCCTTCCTCTGCTCGCAGCAGGCGCGCTTCATCGTGGGCCAGAACCTCGTCCTGGACGGCGGCGCCATGAACGTCACCGTCTGACGGGCGTCAGGGCCGCCGTCTTGCGGCGCGGCCCTGCAGTTCTTCTTTGTTCAAATATCCCGGGGTCCGGGGCAGCGCCCCGGTCCGGCCGCGCAATCGGAAGATCAGCCCCCGACCAGCACCGTCCACCAGATCTTGTTGGTCTGCTCCTGGAACCAGCCCATGCCAAGCTCGCGCGCGGCCGGGTCCATCAGGATGTCGCGGGTGTCGCGGGTCTGCATCCACGCGCCCAGCGTGGCGATCTCGTTCTCGTAGGTTTCCGAGATGTCCTCGCCCAGAAGCCGCCCGGCATAGCCCTGCCGCCGCACCCGCTCCAGCGGCGAGGACCCGTCCGAGCCGAAGTGCCAGGCCCGGTTCTGGGCCGACATGTCGCGCGAATGGGCCATGGCGGCGGCGGCCAGCTGCGGGCTCAGCACCAGCGGCTGCATCCCCTGCTGGGTCCGCAGCAGGTTGATCTGGGTCAGCACGCGGGTCGGGATCTCGGCCTCCTCGCGCGGGGTGATGCGGTAGGCCACGGGGATCGGCTGCCCGTCGGGCCCGATCTGGGGGACCGGCCGGACGGCACAGGCCGACAGGGTCATCAGGGCCAGGACGGCGGCAAGGGTCAGCTTGGTCATGATCGGGTCCGTTCAAGGGTTTGCGCCCGATTACCGGACCGGATTCGGGCCTTCAAACCCAAGAATGCGTGTGGCGCCACGATGCCTCGGCAGGCGTTGCATCCCTGCCGTGTCAGACCTGGGTCGTCTCGCTCTCGTCGTCCTCGACCGACAGGATGGCGGGCACGGCGGGGCAGGGCAGAAGCCCGTTCGTCGCCACGTCCCCCAGGGTCGTGTTGTGCAGGAAGACATAGACATGGGCCGAAAGCCCTTCCCACAGCCGGTTGGTCATCGACTGCGCCCGCGTACCGCTCTGCCCGCCGGATGCGCCGGCGCCGACATGCAGCGCGCTGACCGTCTCGTCCACGGCGCCCAGGATGTCGGCCACGCGGATGGCCTCGGGGGCCCGCGCCAGCTTGTAGCCGCCGCCGGGGCCCCGCACGCTTTCGACCAGCCCCGCGCGGCGCAGCCGCACGAACAGCTGTTCCAGGTAGGGCAGCGAGATGTTCTGCCGCTTCGAGATCGCCGCCAGGGTCGTCAACCGTCCGGGGCTGATCGCCAGATCGACCAGCGCGACCATCGCATAGCGGCCCTTGGTGGAAAGCTTCATCTGCGGCCCCTGTCCTGACGGGCGGTCCCGACGGGCCAGACAGATTGACGCCGTCTCGCGCCCTGCGCTAAGCCCGCCCTGCCGTTTCTTGCAGAAACAGGCCGCGCGTCCCAGATGTCCGTCTAAGGTCTGCCATCCGCTGCGTCAAGGAACCCGCCAGGGGCCGAGCTCCGCGCGGGGCCGCAGCGGTCAGCCGAACAGGAGTATCATGCCCGAGCTTATCTTCCCCGGACCCGAAGGCCGCCTCGAAGGGCGCTATCACCCCCAGCCCAAGCCCGATGCCCCCATTGCCATCGTGCTGCATCCCCATCCGCAATATGGCGGAACCATGAACAACCGGGTTGTCTACAACCTGCACTATGCCTTTCACCGCATGGGCTTCACGGTGCTGCGCTTCAACTTCCGGGGCGTGGGCCGCAGCCAGGGCGAGTTCGACCAGGGCGTGGGCGAGCTGTCGGACGCCGCCGCGGCGCTGGACTACCTGCAGGCCATGAACCCGAACTCCAAGCACTGCTGGGTCGCGGGCTTCAGCTTCGGCGCCTGGATCGGGATGCAGCTTCTGATGCGCCGGCCCGAGATCACGGGCTTCGTCAGCGTCTCGCCCCCCGCGAACATGTATGACTTCAGCTTCCTCGCGCCGTGCCCGTCCTCGGGCCTCATCATCAACGGCACGGCCGACCGCGTGGCGCCGCCCAAGGACACCAATGCCCTGGTCGGAAAGCTGCGCGAGCAGAAGGGCATCACCATCACCCACGAGGAAATCGAGGGCGCGGACCACTTCTTCCGCGACGACGAGCTGCACATGAAGCCGATGATCGACAACGTGCAGTCCTACGTCCGCAAGCGGCTGACCGAGTCCACCCGGTGAGCGCGGCGGGTGCCTCCCGCCGCGACCCGCTGCGCGAATACCTGGGCCAGATCGTCTACGGCGGCAACGACGGCATCGTGACGACCTTCGCCATCGTGTCGGGCTTCGCGGGGGCGGGGGCGGGGGCGGATGGCGCGGCCCGCGTGGGCGCCCTCGCGGTCCTGTTGTTCGGGCTTGCCAACCTGTGCGCCGACGCGGTGGCGATGGGCCTGGGCGCCTATCTTTCGGACCGTTCCCAGCGCGAGGTCTTTTTCCGCCAGCGCCAGGCGGCCATGTCCCGGATCGAGCGCGAGCCGCAGGCCGCCGAAGCCGCCATGCGGGACCTGCTGTCCCGGCAGGGCGTCACCGGGGCCGACGCGCAGGAAATGACCGCCATCCTTGCGCGCAACCCGCGCCTGATGGCGGACATGGTGCTGCACTACGGCCTCGGCGTCAGCGATCCCGGCGGCGGCAGCCCGGTCGGGCGCGCCCTTGTCACCTTTCTGTCCTTTCTCGCGCTCGGGTCCATCCCGATCCTGCCCTTCATCCTGTCCGAGCCTTCAACCACGACCTTCGGGGCCTCGGTCGCCGCGACCGCCGCGGCCCTTGTGCTGCTGGGGCTGCTGCGCTGGCGGGCGACCGGGGAACGCTTCCGCCAGGCGATGGGCGAGACGCTGGCCGTCGGCCTCATCTGCGCGGTCGTGGCCTATCTGGTCGGGACGGTGGTCGGCGGCTGAGCTGCGAGCCGCCGCCTGCCGCAAGCGGTGATCGGGCGCCTGCGGAGCCGGGGCCTGCCGCGGCGCCGGGCTCAGCCCGCCAGCGCGACCCCGTTCTTGCCGTGGCGCTCGGCCAGCTTGCGGGCCAGGCGGCCGGGCACAAGCGTGCGGGCCGGGGCGAAGGCGGCGTTCTCGTCGCGCAACTCGGGGAAAAGCGCGTGGATCTCTGCGGCCGCGGCCTCGCCCAGCGCGGCAAGCGCCATCGGGCCGGGATAAAGCGACTCGGTCTCGGCGCCGTTGGAAACCAGCACCTCGTGGTGGTCGAACATCAGGTGCAGGTAGGTGACGTCGCGCGCCTCGGCGTCGATCTCGATGCCGGGCAGGGACAGAAGCTGCTTGGCCGCGACCAGCACCTCGGACGCGCCGAACATGCGCACCGCGATGGACGACCGCACCAGCACGCGGTGCTGGGGCGAGACGACCAGATCCCGCGCAGGCTGCCCTGCGCCCAGCGCCCCCGCCTTGATGCGGATCGGACGCAGGTTCGGCTGGGCGTCAAGCTCAACCGGGCGCAGCGTCCGGCGGCCGGCCCAGCGGACGGGCTGCAGCCCGTTGTCGCGGGTCCAGACGAGGTCGCCGACGGCGATGCCCTCGACCGGGCGCTCGCCTTCCGCGGTGCGGATCATGGTGCCGGCGGCAAAGCAGGGAACGATGGGAAGCTCGAAGATCTCGGGGGCGAAGGAAATGCGCGACGAGGGATAGATGTTCGCCGGCAGCGGCTTGGCCTTCAGGATCGTGACGCCGCGCAGCCCGTCGATGCAGGTCCAGTCCTTCAGCGTGTCGACCGAGGGGCGGAAGAACATGTCGCCGTTGCCCATCTGGATCAGCACGCCGCATTCATTGACGGTGGACCCGTCCGGCAGGGTCAGCCTGTAGTCCACCTCGAAGAATCCGGTGATCTGGGTGGTGGCCCTGGTTCCCGTGTGCGGCGACACGTAGGTCATCTTCGACGCCGGAAGCAGGTTGTAGCTGGCCGAGAAGCCGCATTCCGCGTTTCCCCAGCTGCCGACGTTGTAATCCTTGCCGCTGATCGCGACCGCCTTGATCTCGGACGGGCCGAAGGCGTCGTAGCCGGCCAGCTTGCCGGCCTCGCTCTGCGTTGCCGTGGAATTGGGGGTGGAGTTGAATTGCGGCTGATTGCCGAACCAAAGCAAATTGACCGTAGCCACTGGAAACATCCTGACAGGAAAACTGGTAACAGTTTCCCTCTAGCTTCCCTGGCGCCTTTGGATGAACTTGTCTTTCCGGACAGTTTTATTAGAAAAAGCCGCTATTTGGACGGATTCCGAAGTTGACGTAACGGCAATTGGCGGTGTCCGGCCGCCTTCCGTTCCTGCGGCATACCATCGCATACCGTCTTCCCATCCGGGGGGATTGGCGCTATGAGCGCGCGACACCAACGCCAAGGGGGGACCCCCATGACCAAGATCAAGGTAGACAACCCCGTCGTCGAGCTGGACGGCGACGAGATGACCCGGATCATCTGGGACTTCATCAAGCAGAAGCTGATCCTGCCCTATCTGGACATCGACCTGAAATACTATGACCTGGGCATCGAGGAGCGCGACCGCACCGAGGACCAGATCACGATCGACGCGGCCAACGCGATCAAGCAGTACGGCGTCGGCGTCAAATGCGCGACCATCACGCCCGACGAGGCGCGGGTCGAGGAGTTCGGCCTCAAGAAGATGTGGAAGTCGCCGAACGGCACCATCCGCAACATCCTGGGCGGCGTGATCTTCCGCGAGCCGATCATCTGCCAGAACGTGCCGCGCCTGGTGCCCCACTGGACCCAGCCCATCGTCGTCGGCCGCCATGCCTTCGGCGACCAGTACAAGGCCACCGACTTCCGCTTCCCCGGCAAGGGCACGCTGTCGATCAAGTTCGTCGGCGAGGATGGCGAGACGATCGAGCACGAGGTCTTCCGCTCGCCCGGCGCCGGGGTGGCGATGGGGATGTACAACCTCGACGACTCGATCCGCGACTTTGCCCGCGCCAGCCTGAACTATGGCCTGCAGCGCGGCTATCCGGTCTATCTTTCGACCAAGAACACGATCCTCAAGGCCTATGACGGCCGCTTCAAGGACATCTTCCAGGAGGTGTTCGACGCCGAGTTCGCCGACCAGTTCAAGGCCAAGGGCATCACCTACGAGCACCGGCTGATCGACGACATGGTGGCCTCCGCGCTGAAGTGGTCGGGCGGCTATGTCTGGGCCTGCAAGAACTATGACGGCGACGTGGAATCCGACATCGTGGCGCAGGGCTTCGGCTCGCTCGGCCTGATGACCTCGGTGCTGATGACGCCCGACGGGAAGACCGTCGAGGCTGAGGCCGCCCACGGCACCGTGACCCGCCACTACCGCGAGCACCAGAAGGGCAAGGAGACCTCGACCAACTCCATCGCCTCGATCTACGCCTGGACGGGCGGCCTGAAGCACCGCGCCAAGCTGGACAACAACGAGCAGCTGATGCGCTTTGCCGAAACGCTCGAGCGCGTGACGGTGCAGGCGGTCGAGGACGGCTTCATGACCAAGGACCTCGCTCTGCTGGTCGGCCCCGACCAGAAGTGGCTGTCCACCATGGGCTACCTGGAAAAGGTGGACGAATACCTCAACAAGGCGCTGGCGGGCTGATCGCCGCCCCCTTGCGGGAAACGGAAACGGCCGGGCGATCGCCCGGCCGTTCTCGTGTCAGCTCGACGGTCCCTTGGGGTCGTCGGTTTCGGGATACCAGTCCACGATGGCGACGGCGGTCGCGGCGCCGGTGGCGCGCAGCTTTTCGGCGAACTCGGCCGGGTCGTTGCCGCGGTGGTGATAGGGGATGACCACCTTCGGCGCCATCTCGGCGACGCCTTCCACCGCCTGGTCCACCTCCATCGTGTAGGGCAGGTTCATCGGCACGAAGGCCACGGCGATGTCCTTCTGGGCGCGGAACTCGGGCGTGGCCTCGGTGTCGCCCGCGATGTAGATGCGGCCGTGGTCGGGCGTCGTCAGCACATAGCCGTTGTCGCGCCCCTTGGGATGATACTGCGTCCGCTCGGGCGTGAGGTTGTAGGCGGGCACCGCCTCGATGGGCATCCCCGCGACCTCGCCCGTGTCGCCGTTGGCCATCACGGTCGCGCGGGACCGCAGCGCCTCGGGCAGCTTTTCCGCCACCGCCGGGTTCACGATCAGCGCTACGCCTTCGGTCACGACGGCGGCCAGCACCTCGGGGTCGAAGTGGTCGCCATGCTCATGCGTGACCAGCACGGCGGCGGGCGTCTCGGCCGAGGCGTAGCGATCGGCCCCGCCCACGGGGTCCACCAGGATCTTCTGTCCGCCCAGCGTCAGCATCAGGCTCGCGTGCCCGAAGGGCGTCAGGAACGCGGGCGCGGCGGAGGGGGAGGGGGCGGCGGCCTGCGCCCGCAGCATGGCGGGCAGGCCGGCCGCGGCCCCCGCGGCCAGGGCAGCGGCGAGGGTCTGGCGTCGGTTGAGGCGCATCGCATGTCTCCGAAGAATGAGGGACGACGATCAAGTCCTGCGCACCGCCCGCGGTTCCCGCCCCTGCCGCCCTTTTCCAATCGGCCCCGGCACGCTATCTGCACCCCATCCCAGCCTCGGAGCCCCTGCCGATGAAAGCCGCCGTCATCACCTTCCCCGGGTCCAACTGCGACCGCGACCTCGCCGTCGCGCTGAAGGCCGCAGGCGCGGATGTCGCCCGCGTCTGGCACAAGGACGACGCGCTGCCTCCGGGTACCGACCTCGTCGCCGTGCCGGGCGGCTTCTCCTTCGGCGACTACCTGCGCTGCGGGGCCATCGCCGCGCGCTCGCCCGTCGCCCGCGCCATCCGCGACCATGCCGGGCGCGGCGGCTACGTCCTGGGCGTCTGCAACGGCTTCCAGGTGCTGACGGAACTGGGCCTGCTGCCCGGCGCCCTGATGCGCAACGCGGGCCTGACCTTCATCTGCAAGGACGCCTCCCTGCGCGTCGAGGCGCGCGACAACGCCTTCCTGTCGGCCTTTGCCGAGAACGAGGACATCACCCTTCCCGTCGCCCACCACGACGGCAACTACCAGATCGACACCGAGGGCCTGGCCCGTCTCAGGGCCGAGGGGCGCATCGCGCTGAGCTATCGCGGCGGCCTGAACGGCTCGGTCGCGGACATCGCAGGTGTGCTGTCGGAAAACCGCCGGGTGTTGGGGATGATGCCCCACCCCGAACGGGCGGCCGAGGCGGCGCATGGCGGCTCGGACGGCGCGCGGCTGTTCCACGGCCTGATCGATTCGACCGTCGCGGCGTAAAACGGCCGATCGGAAGCAGGTGCTTGAGCGGAAGGCCGCCTTTTCCTAGATTGGCCGGCATGGCAGATCGCGGCCAAGAGATCGAGGACGACCCGACCCATCCAGCCGCGCTGCGTGCCCGGCTGGCCGCCCGTGCCCGGCTGGTCAACCGGCTGGGCATCGTCCTGCTGCTGGCCGCCGCCGTCGGCGCGATCTGGTGGACCAACGTCTGGCTGACCGAACGCTTTTCGGAAAACACGCGCGTGCGGGCCGAACTGCGCTCGGCGCTTTATACCGGGAACCTGCTGTCGGAACTGCAGCGCACCTCGGTCGTGCCGCTGCTGCTGGCGCGCGACCCCGCGCTGATCGGGGCGCTCAGCACCAAGGACTACGCCACCGTCTCGGCCCGGCTGATCGCGGCGCAGAAGGACATCGGCGCGGCCTCGATCCGGCTTCTGGACAACTCGGGCCGGACGGTCGGGGCCACGGACCGCAAGCTCCTGGGCGCGAACTACGTACTGTCGCCCTTCTATGTCGAGGCGCTGCGGACGAACGACACGGTCTTCACCGTCTCGCCCGGCAGCACGGGGGGCTTCGACTTCACCTATTCCCGCGCGGTGGTCAGCGACGGGCGCGCGCTGGGCGTGATCGTCGTGGGCGCCGACCTGTCCCGGCTGGAACGGTCGTGGTCGGGGATCTCGGACGCGGTGGTCGTCACCGACAGTTCGGGACAGATCATCCTGTCCACCGAACCGCGCTGGCGCAGCCACACCCTGGCCGACGCGCTGGCGGTGCGTTCCGCCCCTTCGGCGATCGAGCGCGCCTTCCAGGTCACGACCGACTGGTCCAGCCGCCCCGCCGATGCCTATGTGGGCGGCCGCGCGGTCATGCAGACGGAAACGCGCATTCCCTTCCGGGGCTGGCGGATGACCCTGTTCACCACCTTCGAATCCGTGCGCGACCGGGTGAATGCCTTTCTTGCGCTGGAAATCATGGGCTTTGCCCTGCTGATGGCGCTGGGCTTCTATGTCCTGTCGCGCCGCGCCAGCGTCAAGTCCGCCCGCTATCGCCGGGAATCGGCCGACCTGCGCGCCCTGAACGCGCGCCTGACCCGCGAGATCGCGGAACGCGAGCGGATGCAGCGCGAGCTGCGCGTGGCCGAGCAGACGGTCCAGCAGGCGTCCAAGCTGGCCGCCCTGGGCGAGATGTCGGCCGGCGTCAGCCACGAGCTGAACCAGCCGCTTGCCGCCATGAAGACCTATCTCGCGGGCGCGCGGCTGCTGCTGGAACGCGGGCGGGGGGACGAGGCGCTGACCTCGTTCCAGCGCATCGACGACCTGCTGGACCGCATGGGCACGATCACCCGCCAGCTCAAGTCCTATGCCCGCAAGGGCGGCGAGGCCTTCGAGCCGGTGGACCTGCGCGTGGCCCTGTCGGGCGCGCTGACCATGATGGAGCCGCAGTTGCGCAACCGCCGCGTCCGCCTGCAGCGCAGCCTCCCGCGCGAGCCGGTGATGGTCTTCTGCGACCGCATCCGGCTGGAACAGGTCATCATCAACCTTTTGCGCAACGCCATGGACGCCACGCGCGAGGTCCGCGACCCCTCGATCGAGCTGGTGTTGGACAGGTTCTCGCACGCGCGGCTGTCGGTGCGCGACAACGGCCCCGGCGTGGCCGACCTGGAAAAGCTGTTCGAGCCCTTCTGGACCACGAAAAGCCCCGGCGAGGGCACCGGCCTCGGGCTCGCGATCTCGTCCGGGATCGTGGCCGATTTCGGCGGCCGCCTGACCGCCCACAACCGCGAAACCGGCGGCGCGGTGTTCGATCTCGAACTGCCGCTGTATGAACCCGCCCGGCGCGGCGCCACGCCGCTGGCCGCGGAATGACGAAAGGACTTGGCAGATGACGCAGACGATGACCGTGGCGATCGTCGACGACGAACCCGACATGCGCGAATCGATCAGCCAGTGGCTGACCCTGTCGGGCTTCCGCACCGAAAGCTTCGCCAGCGCGGAAGAGGCGCTGAAGGCCATCGGCCCGGACTGGCCGGGGGTGGTGATTTCCGACATCCGCATGCCGGGCATGGACGGCATGGCCTTTCTCAAGCGCCTGATGGGGCAGGACTCGGGCCTGCCCGTGATCATGATCACCGGCCATGGCGACGTGCCCATGGCGGTCGAGGCGATGCGGCTCGGGGCCATGGACTTCATGGAAAAGCCCTTCAATCCCGACCGCATGACGGAGTTGGCCAAGAAGGCGACGCAAGCCCGCCGCATCACGCTGGACAACCGCGCCCTGCGGCGCGACCTGTCCGAAGGCCAGCAGGTCATGTCCAAGCTGGTCGGCTCCAGCCCGGCGATGGAACGCCTGCGCGAGGACATCCTGGACCTCGGGCAGGCCGACGGCCATGTCCTGATCGACGGCGAGACGGGGACCGGCAAGACGCTGGTGGCCCACGCCCTGCACGCGGTCGGGCCGCGCGCGTCCCGCAAGTTCGTCCCCATCTCCTGCGCCGCCTACAACGAGGAGGCGCTGGCCACGCGGCTGTTCGGCCCGGTCGAGGACGGGCTGCCGGCAGTCGAGGAGGCGCGGGGCGGCACGCTCTGCCTTGAGGACATCGAGGCGCTGTCCGAGCCCTTGCAGGCCCGGCTCCTGGCCTTCATCGCGGGGCAGGGCGCGCCCGCCGAGACCCGGATCATCGCCATCTCGAATGCCCGCGGCGAGGGCCGCCGGGCCGAGGACAGCCTGCGCCCGGACCTCTTCTACCGGCTGTCGGCGCTGAAGATCACCCTGCCGCCCCTGCGCCAGCGGGGCGAGGACATCCTTGCGCTGTTCACCCGCATGACCGAGCAGTTCGCCGACGAATACGGCTGCGAGCCGCCCCAGATCACCGCGCAGGAGGCCGCGCAGCTTTTGCAGGCGCCCTGGCCGGGCAACATCCGCCAGCTCATCAACGTGGCGGAACGGGCGGTGCTGCAGAACCGGCGCGGCTCGGGGTCGATCACCTCGCTGCTGATGGGCGACGGTGAGGAAGCGCAGACCGCCGCCACCACGACGGAAGGCAAGCCGCTCAAGGAATATGTCGAAAGCTTCGAGAAGATGCTGATCGACAACACCATGCGGCGCCACAAGGGCTCGATCAGCGCGGTCATGGACGAATTGTGCCTGCCGCGCCGGACCCTGAACGAGAAGATGGCGAAATACGGCCTCAGCCGCAGCGACTATCTTTAGGCACAGGGAATGTGCATTGCCTGTGCATGGATCGTGCATCGGCGGTGATGCAACCAAGGGCTGAAGGCGGCGGCGACGCTTTCGCATTGTCATTCCTTGGCTTCACCCCCTATGTTGGACCCATGCGCGGGCTGCGGCCATTCATCGGCCGCGCTTGCCCGGCACCCGGTTTCGCAACGTGGCGGTTCTGTCGGTTTCTTCCGGCGGCCTGCTGCGTGGGAAAAAGCCGGCGGACCGGCCCGTCCCTGGGGACGTGCGGCCCGCCGAAACATTCGCCGCCCTTGCCCGCGTGACGCGGTTCGAGGGCACAGGAAAAAGAGACGCGATGGATCGCGCGATGGATGACGACGCACGGAGCCGGCGGGGCATGAGCCCCGCGGGCCATGTGGTCGCCGGCCCCGCAGTCCCGTCCGGCGCCCTCCGCGCGTCCTCATCAAGCCGCACCCCCATGTCCGGCCCGCCTTCGCGCGGACGGCCCGGGCTGCGCGAAAGAACGATTCATGGCAAAGAAAATGCTGATCGACGCCACGCATCCCGAGGAAACTCGGGTCGTCGTGGCGGACGGAACCAAGGTCGAAGACTTTGATTTCGAGACACTGAACAAGCGGCAGCTCGCCGGAAACATTTACCTGGCCAAGGTCACGCGGGTCGAGCCCTCGCTGCAGGCGGCCTTCGTGGATTACGGCGGGAACCGTCACGGCTTCCTGGCCTTCGCCGAGATCCACCCGGATTACTACCAGATCCCCGCGGCCGACCGCCGCGCGCTGATCGAGGAGGACCGCGCCGCCGAGGAGGCCGAGGCCGAGGAGGGCGCCTCCGAGCGCCGGCCGCGCAACAGCCGCAACCGTGGCCGGGGCCGCGACGAACGCGCCGAACGCGCGACCGGCGGTGACGCCGTGACCCGCTCCGAGCATGTGCCGGGGATGGAGGTCATCGGCGCGGACACGGACGACCATGCCGATGACGCCGCGGTCGAGTCGGGCTTCGCCGCCGCGGGTGGCGATGTCGTGGACACCTCGGTCGAGGGGCAGGGCGGGAACGCCGATGCGCTCGAGCCCGCGCCCGTCCACGAGCCCGCCCACGAGCCTGCGCATGCCGACGAAGAAGCGGAGGCGGGCGAGGACGCCCGGTCCGGGGATGCGCCCGAGGACGCCTCGGATGAGGACAAGGCCGAGGACCGCGCCGGCGACCACGACGACGAGATCGAGTCCGTCGCCGAGGAGGACGTGGCCGAGGAGATCCGCCCGGCCCGCAAGCCGCGCGCGCGCCGTTACAAGATCCAGGAAGTCATCAAGGTCCGGCAGATCATGCTGGTCCAGGTCGTCAAGGAAGAGCGCGGCAACAAGGGCGCGGCGCTGACCACCTATCTGTCGCTTGCCGGGCGCTATTGCGTGCTGATGCCCAACACGGCGCGCGGCGGCGGGATTTCCCGCAAGATCACCAATGTCGCCGACCGCAAGAAGCTGAAAGAGATCGCGGCCGAGCTGGAAGTCCCGCAGGGCGCGGGGCTGATCATCCGCACCGCCGGCAGCCAGCGGACGCGCACCGAGATCAAGCGCGACTACGAATACCTCATGCGCCTGTGGGAGCAGATCCGCGAACTGACCTTCAAGTCGGTCGCGCCCGCGCCGATCTACGAGGAAGGCGATCTCATCAAGCGCTCGATCCGCGACCTTTACAGCAAGGACATCGAGGAAGTGCTGGTCGAGGGCGAGCGCGGCTTCCGCACCGCCCGCGACTTCATGGCGATGATCATGCCGACGCAGGTCCGCGCCGTGAAGCACTATACCGACCCGACGCCGCTGTTCGCGCGCTACCAGGTCGAAAGCTACCTGTCGGGCATGTTCAGCCCGGTCGTGCAGCTGAAGTCGGGCGGGTACATCGTCATCGGCATCACCGAGGCGCTGGTCGCCATCGACGTGAACTCGGGGCGGGCCACCAAGGAAGGCTCGATCGAGGAAACGGCCTTCAAGACGAACTGCGAGGCCGCCGACGAGATCGCCCGCCAGCTGCGCCTGCGGGATCTGGCAGGCCTGATCGTCATCGACTTCATCGACATGGACGAGCGCAAGAACAACGCCGCCGTCGAGAAGCGCTTCAAGGAGGCGCTGAAGAACGACCGCGCCCGCATCCAGGTGGGCCGCATCTCGGGCTTCGGCCTGCTGGAGATGAGCCGCCAGCGCCTGCGGCCGGGGATGCTGGAATCGACCACGCAGCCCTGCCCGCACTGCCACGGCACCGGGCTGATCCGGTCGGACGATTCGATGGCGCTGACGATCCTGCGCGCGATCGAGGAAGAGGGCACCCGCAAGCGGTCCCGCGAGGTTCTGGTCAGGGCGCCGGTCGCCGTCGCGAACTATCTGATGAACCAGAAGCGCGAGCATATCGGCACCATCGAGGCGCGCTATGGCCTGTCGGTGCGGGTCGAGGCCGATCCGGCGCTGATCTCGCCCGACTACGCGCTGGAGAAGTTCAAGACCGCGACCCGCGTCGTGCCCGAGCCCGCCACGGCCGCGCTGTCGGTGGATGCGCGCCTGATGGCCGAGATCGACGAGAGCGAGGATCTGGCCGAGGAAGAGATCGAGGTCGAGATCGAGGTCGAGGAGGCGGCGCCTGCCACCGCCGGCACCGACGACGAGAACGGCAGCGGCTCGCGCCGCCGCCGCCGGCGCCGGCGTCGGAGCGGGCGCAATGGCGATGAGGCGAGCGGGAGCGAGCATTCCCTTTCGGACGACGCCATCGAGCCGGAGTCCGAGGCCGAGCCCGTGCAGGCAGAGGCCGAAGCCGAGGGTGAAGCCGCCGAGGAGGACAAGCCCTCGGGCCGCGCCCGCCGCTCGCGTTCGCGCTCGCGCCGCCGCGGCGAGGACCGCGAGGCGGCCCGGGCCGAGGCCGAGCAGGCGCAGGGTGTCATTGACGAAAGCCGCGACGTCCCGGCGGGCGAGGGCGCGCCGGTGGAAACCGGCGGCATCCCGGCGAACGCGGACGGGCTGGACGACGCGGCCGAGGGTCCGCAGGACGACGCGCCCGACGCCGCTGCAACGGACATGCCCGAGGCTGCGGCGGATCACGCCCATTTCCGGGACAGTGATGAAGGCGCCATGATGCCTGCCGGGGTCGATGACGTTTCGGCGGCGCCGGAGGTGACCCCGGACCTGTCCGATGGCGCGCAGGCGGACGATGCGGGCGCTGGCGACAGCGGGAACGCGGCAGAGGCCGAGCCGTCGTTCGAGGCGCCCGTGTCGGATGAAGGCGCAACGGTCGATGCGGCCGATGAGGCCGAGGGTGCCGCGGCTACGGCGGGCGACCGGGTGGCTGGCGACGAGGAGACCGCGGCTGCATCGTCCGAAAGCAGTCCTGCCGCTGCCGAAGGGACAGTCGCCGAGCCGCAGGCCGATGTCGCCGTCCTCGAGGCGCCCGAGCCTGCCGCCGAGCCGCAGTCCGCGCGCCCCCGGCGCCGGGGCTGGTGGTCCAAGGGCTGACCTGACGCAGCCGTGACGTTCTGACGTGAGGCCGGGGCTTCCCCGGCCTCGTTCTTTTCGCCAAGGTGCGGCCCATGTTTGGGATCGAACTCGCCGATGCGGCCATCCTGCCGGCCGCCCTTGTTGCGGTGGTCGCGGGACTCCTGTCCTTCCTGTCCCCCTGTGTCCTGCCGATCGTGCCGCCCTACCTGGCCTACATGACCGGGGTGAAGGTCTCGGCGCTGCGCGAACGCCAGCGCAGCGCGGTGCTGCCGGCGCTGTTCTTCGTCCTCGGGCTGTCCACCGTCTTTCTGCTGATGGGCTATGCGGCCTCGGCCTTCGGGCGGGCCTTTCTGCAGTATCAGCCGATGCTGGTGACGGTTTCGGGCATCTTCGTCATCCTGCTGGGGCTGCATTTCCTGCATGTCTTCCGCATTCCCCTGCTGGACCGCGAGGCGCGGATCGAGGCCGGGGACAAGGGCGGCACCGCGCTGGGGGCCTATCTGCTGGGCCTCGCCTTCGCCTTCGGGTGGACCCCCTGCATCGGGCCCCAGCTTTCCATGATCCTGACGCTGGCCGCGACCGAGCCCGGCCGCGGCACGACCCTGCTGGGGATCTATGCGCTGGGGCTTGGCATTCCCTTCCTGCTGTCCGCGATCTTCATCGAGCGGTCCATCGGGCTGATGAACCGCCTGAAGCGGCACATGGGGCTGATCGAGCGCGCCTCGGGCGTGCTGCTGATCGCGGTGGGCGTGCTGCTGCTGACCGGCTGGCTGGGGGTGATCAGCTACTGGCTGCTGGAAACCTTCCCGGCGCTGGCCGCCATCGGCTGAACCGCCCAGGCGGGCTGGCGCTTTTGGAGGAAGGCGTTCAGCCCCTCGTCCGTATCGGGCAGCATCAGGTTCTCGCACATGACGGCGCCGGTCTGCTGGTAGGCGTCTGCGAGGCCGAGGCCAAGCTGATCGCGAAAGGCCCGCTTGCCCAGGCGCACGGCCGCCGGCAGCTTGGTCGCGACAAGCTGCGCCAGCGCCATGGTTTCCCCGGCCAGCCGTTCGGGCGGGACGACGCGGTTCACCAGCCCCAGTTCGCGGGCGCGGTGGGCGTCGATGAACTCGCCCGTCACCAGCATCTCGAAGGCGGCGCGGGGCGGGATCGCGCGGGTCAGCGCCACCATCGGCGTCGCGCAGAAAAGCCCGATGTTGATGCCGTTGACGCCGAACCGGACGCCTTCGGCCGCCACCGCCATGTCGCAGCTGGCGACAAGCTGGCAGCCGGCTGCTGTGGCGATCCCCTGCACCTCGGCGATGACCGGCTGGGGCAGGGCGCCGATGGCCTGCATGACGCGGGCGCAGTCCCCGAACAGCGCCTGATAGGCCGCCTCGCCGCCATCCGCATCCGCGCGCGCCGCCTGCATCTGCCTGAGGTCGTGGCCCGCCGAGAAGGCCTTGCCCTCGGCCGCGAGGATCACGGCGCGCACCGTATCGTCGGCGGCGATCCGTTCCAGTTCCCCGGCCAGCGCGGCCAGCATCTCGTTCGACAGCGCGTTGAAATTGGCCCCGCTGGTCATCACCAGGCGCGCGACCGCGCCGTGGTCCTCTCGCCGGATCAGTTCGCCGGTGTTCGCCATTGTCTCTCCCCTCTCGCTCGCGCCAAAGTCTAGGCGGCGAAGGAAAGGGTGGAAAGCATGATGCAGCCGCAGGAGATCGAGGCCTTCCTGGATCGCGAGTTTCCGCAGGTCAGCGGATACAGCGTGATGCGCGTGGACGGGCAGGGGGTGGAGATGAAGCTGGCGGTCCAGGACCGGCACCTGCGGCCTGGCGGGACGGTCTCGGGGCCGACGATGTTCGAACTGGCGGACCTGGCGATGTATGCGGCCGTGCTGTCGCGGATCGGGCCGGTGGCGCTGACGGTCACCACGGGCGCCAACATCGACTTCATGCGCAAGCCCGCGGCGGGGCGCGACCTGCTGGCCGAGTGCCGTCTGCTGAAGCTGGGCAGCGTGCTGGCGGTCGGCGACGTGCTGATCCGCAGCGAGGGGGCGGCCGAGCCTGTCGCGCGGGCCGCGCTGACCTATTCGATTCCGCCGAAATCGCGCGGGAACTAGACGCTAACGCCGGGTATCATATTACCAATGTTACAGCATGTTGAAAAGAGTGGATTTTACAGGGCGCTCGCGCGTTGACCTTCGGGGACGCTTTGGTGCATAGACCCCTATCCGAATTCACACCCCCCGAAAGGGACGACCGATGAAGACCTACACCGCGAAACCGGCGGAGATCGAGAAGAAGTGGATCCTGATCGACGCCGAGGGCGTCGTTCTGGGCCGCCTCGCCACGATCGTCGCCAGCCGCCTGCGCGGCAAGCACAAGCCGACCTACACGCCGCACATGGACATGGGCGACAACGTGATCATCATCAACGCCGACAAGGTGCAGATGACCGGCGACAAGCGCGACGACAAGAAATACTACTGGCACACCGGCCACCCGGGCGGGATCAAGCACCGCACCGCCCGCCAGGTGCTGGAAGGCGCGCATCCCGAGCGCGTGGTGATCAAGGCCGTCGAGCGCATGATCAGCCGCAACAAGCTGGGCAAGCAGCAGATGACCAACCTGCGCGTCTATGCCGGCGACCAGCACCCGCACGAGGCCCAGCAGCCCGAAGTGCTGGACGTCAAAGCGATGAACCCCAAGAACACCCGGAGCGCCTGATCATGGCCCAAGACATCAAATCGCTGGACCAGCTGAGGGACGCGGTCACGGCCAGCGCCGGTGCCGTCCAGGGCTCGACCTCGGAAGAAGCGCGCAGCCTGCAGGCCGCCGTCGCGCGTGAGCCCCAGCGCGACGCGCAGGGCCGCGCTTATGCCACCGGCAAGCGCAAGGACGCGGTCGCCCGCGTCTGGGTGAAGCCCGGCTCGGGCAAGGTCACCGTCAACGGCAAGGACATGGCAGAGTACTTCGCCCGTCCCGTGCTGCAGATGATCCTGCGCCAGCCCTTCGACATCGCAGGCGTCGCCAACCAGTACGACGTTTATGCGACCGTTGCCGGTGGTGGTCTCTCCGGCCAGGCCGGTGCCGTGAAGCACGGCATCTCGAAGGCGCTGCAACTGCACGAGCCCAGCCTGCGCGCCGCGCTGAAGGCCGCCGGCTTCCTGACCCGCGACCCGCGCGTGGTCGAGCGGAAGAAGTACGGCAAGGCGAAGGCCCGCCGGTCGTTCCAGTTCTCGAAGCGCTGATCGTTTCGAATCGAGCAAGTCCAGGGGCGCGGCATCAGCCGCGCCCTTTTTCTTTTGCGCTGCGTCCGTCCCGCCGGGTCGCGGATGAGCTGAATCACGCGGGCAACCGATTCCGTCATCCACGCGTTGCGTAACGGTGAGAGATTCGGGCTCGGGAGCGGGCGCAATCCTTGCCGCGAGCCTTCGGTCCGCCTTGGCGGAACCAAGAAATCATAGTCTTTCAACCACTTGCATTGAACTTGTGGTTTGGGTGATTTTTTATGCTTGCCCTGTCTGATTGTTCCCCCTAGATACCGCTTCACCGAACGGCGGGGACGCTGGGAGGGACGGGGAAGCCGGGAGGCGGAACCGGGGGGTCCTGGGTGGCGCCGCGGAAGATTGTCGAGAAGGTTCTTGACGGTGGGCTGCGGGATCGCTAGATAGGGTTCCTGCCTCGGCGACGGGGCGACTGGAAATTCGGGACGGACGAC
>NZ_NSJZ01000048.1 GCF_002287065.1 Paracoccus salipaludis | reverse complement strand
CGAATGAACCGCACGATCAAGGACGCGACCGTCAAACGCTTCCATTACGACGATCACGACCAGCTCCGCACCCACCTGTCAGACTTCATGGCAGCCTACAACTTCGCCCGCCGGCTCAAGACCCTCGGCGGGCTCACACCGTATGAATACATCTGCAAGATCTGGACATCCGAGCCAGACAGATTCATCCTAAATCCGATCCACCAGATGCCGGGACTGAACACCTAGGTTCCTCTTCGACCAGCTGGGGCGTCTGTCTTTCCCAAAGCACGCAAGACACGCACAAGACGGGTGAGCAGAACTCTGGCGACAGCCGCGTGCAGCTGATGAGGCTGGGTGACGGCAGCCAAGCGGGGACCCACGATCCAGTAGAACCTGACGAAGCCCCGACCGGCCGCCGTGCGGACGAGGTAATGGTCCCTGAACTGGCGTAAAGCCACAACATCGGGGTGCAGCCGATCACCATAGGCGGCGGTTGCAACGAAACAGCCTCCACCTGAGGCCGAATTGTAGTCCTGGGGGTTCTCCACAGGCGGATCCGGCACGTGATCGTCATCATCGGGAAGCGGGTAGCTTGGATCAGGCCCAGGCTCCTGCGGGCCCGGTCTAGGGTCGTCCGGATCTGTATTTGGGTTCGCGGGACCCGCTTCCGGGTCTTCAAGGGCAGGAGGCGGGTCGGGGGGCGTGGGAGTGGGCTTCTCCGGCGGGTCTGTGTTTTTGGGAATGATGTTCTCGATGGCCTCTTCGGCTGCCTGCCAGCCTTCGAGATTGCCCACGAGATCGCTAAAATCCGACGCCTGCCCATAAACTTCAGTGATTTGTTCCTGTGTCAGACCAGAGAACACGTTTTCAAGTGATGCGTCGATCTGCTCGGCGGGTCGGAAGTCGATCACAAGATCCGACATCTGGTCGAGCAGGCCTGCGCCGCCCAAGAAGCGGATCTCCTGCCCGCCCGGTAATGCGAGAAGCAGATCTCCCTCATTCACGGAGAGAGCGCCGCTCAATGCCTGACCGCCCTCAAACACCCCCCCCAATCCGATCGCATCATCTGCAGAAAAGTTGGAAACCTCGATGTTCTGGGCGCCTGTGCTCAGAATGAGATCGCTGCCCGGTCCGGCATTGATGGCCGTGACCTGGTCGTCGTCGTTGTCCTGCACCAAAACCAGATCATCCCCCTCTCCTCCGTCGATCGCATCGGAGCCGTGATTCGTGATCAGCACATCGTTGCCCTGTCCCCCGGACAGGACGTCGTGTCCGTGGCCGCCTGTGATGACATCGTTGCCAGCGGCACCATCCAGCGTGTCATCACCCACGTGACCCCGCAGGATATCCTCGCCTGTTCCGCCGGTGATCTGGTCATCCACCATCCCAGTCCGAGGGTCCGTGACGTTGTGCGCCCCTTCCAGCACCAGATCCTGTCCAGGTTCCGTGATGGTGATCATTATGACGTCACCCGGCGCGAGAACCAGGTCGTCTCCCACTGCATCTTCCGTGCGGACATTCATGTCCCCGCGGGAATCCACCGACTGACCAGGACGTGGGGTTTGGTTGGACTCGTCGTAAGATGTAGTAGGAGAGTCCGCCGAGGTCATGTGATGAACCGAGAGGTGGCCGCTACCGTCCAGATCGGAAACGTCGATGGTAGCGCTAGCGTCGTTGCGGTTGTGCAGAAAGACGATGCGCTGGCCGTTCCCGTCAAACCCGGTATGTTGACCTGATCAGGAACCCCGAGCCCGACCACCGCGTCGCTGTCGTCAATCACGTGCTTGCCGATCAGGTGGCTTTCGGCCAAGTCGTAGATCTGCCCCATCGGAGTCGCGATCACCTGGGTGCCTTCAGCCTTCTCGTGCTTGCTCGGCCGGGAGTCGTAGAGCTTGTTGGACTGCCACCCGTACTGGGTGCCCCAAGTGTAGATCTCGTCTATACCGCTTTCAACAAACTGACCGAACGTCTCGATCCAGTGGCCTGCCTGGTCCGTTCCCATGGGACCGTCCTTGCTCATATTGAACTCGGACAGTGAGAGCTTGAGGTCTCCGAAGCCCTCCATCCCTTTGAAGACCTCCATTGTCTTCAAGTTGCGGTTGACCTTGCCGTCCACACCATCCAAGGCGTTCGGATAGGCGTGCTGGTAGATGGCTGTGACGAGTGGACGCGCTTCGTCGGAGATGGCCTCAGCGATCTGCTTGCTTTCGTCAACACCGCCCGGGCGCCAGGAGGCGCCCGCCTGAATCCCTATACCTGCTGGTTCCCAGTGGCTCCCGAGCTGATCGGCCAGGCTCGTGTTGAGGTCGTGAAGGCCCATGATCTCGTGGGACGCGATGGTTCCGTAATCAGCGGCGTCGATCGTGGACCAGTATTCGTTGCCGATCTCAAAGCCTTCGATCTTGGCCTCAGGATACTCGACAAGCGCCTTCTCGAGTTCGTCCAGATACTGGTCGAACCCCGCCGTGTTGAAGGTCTTGCTTGCCTCGTCCCAGAACTGGAAGGTCGGGACAACGATCGTGAGGCTGGAACCATGATCAATTGAGAGCTGAAGCGCCTCCCGCATCGTCATGACATAGCTGTCGGACCCCGGATCCATCGGCGAGCCGAAGACCTTCGAGAGACCTCCATTCTCCCAGGTCTGGCTCTCGGTCACGGATCCCCCAGGATAGCGGAAGCTGCTGAAGTCCATTTCCTTCAGCATCTCCTGATAGGCCTCGCCTGGAGTGGCGCTGTCACGCGTGAGGACGATATTGCCGCCAAAATGGGATTGGGTGATGGCCGTCATCTGCGCCTCATCGAAAAAGCGAACGCTCCTCTGCGTTCGTCTTTACGATGAGGTAGTCGCCCTAAAATTCAGCTAAGCAGGCTTTAGCCAGGGTGCGGCGAATAGCTAAAACCTTAGCTGAATACGGGAGTCTCTGAGCCTACTAAATTTCGACGACCCCTCAGGCAGTTCCGCAGACGCAGGGATATGCGTCCAATCAGTTTCCTAGGTGTTCAGTCCCGGCATCTGGTGGATCGGATTTAGGATGAATCTGTCTGGCTCGGATGTCCAGATCTTGCAGATGTATTCATACGGTGTGAGCCCGCCGAGGGTCTTGAGCCGGCGGGCGAAGTTGTAGGCTGCCATGAAGTCTGACAGGTGGGTGCGGAGCTGGTCGTGATCGTCGTAATGGAAGCGTTTGACGGTCGCGTCCTTGATCGTGCGGTTCATTCGCTCGACCTGGCCGTTGGTCCCGACCTGGCCGTTGGTCC
>NZ_NSJZ01000047.1 GCF_002287065.1 Paracoccus salipaludis | reverse complement strand
GTCATCAGCTGGTATTTCTCACGGATGTTCACCCGTGCTGCCGCGGCCTCGAACCACTGGGCGATCCTTGATCGCCAGACGGTGTTTCACCTGGGCAGCAAGTACTCGCTGCTGCTGTTCCAGCACATCGCCAGTCTGGCCAAGCTGGATCAGGTTGCCATCAAGACCTTCACCGTGGCCGAGTTGCGGTCCGTTCTCGGGGTGGAGCCGGGCAAACTGGAACGGTTCTCGCATTTCAACAGCCGGGCGATCCAGCCCGCGATTGCCGAGATCAATCAGCTTTCCCGGCTGACCCTGACCGCCACCCCTCGCAAGGTCGGCCGCACCGTCGCCAGCATCGAGATTGCCTGGGCCGTGAAGGACGATCCATCCGAGGCCAAGCGCGAACTGTCTGCCTCGCAGATCGGCCGGAGGGCGCGCCGGGACGGCACGGCCGAGGGGGTTGCGGCCGAGTTCCCCGAAACCGGCGGCATCGCCTACAGCCCCCGCTGGCGCGACCTCAAGCGTGCGGCGGGCTGCAACATGGACGACAGCCTCATCGCTGCCAACTTCCGCCGCTTCCTCAAGGAACGCGGCATCGCCCGTAATGCCATCAACATCGAAAAGTTGTTCAGCGACTTCTGCGCTAAGGTCGGGAGGGTGTAAGAGCGAAGCAGGGGTTGCGCGAACGCACCGCAACCCGCCCCATGACGCGCTGCGCAACCCCATGAGGAACCCCGTGCAACTGTCTCTTTCTGCGGCCGCAAAAGAGGTGAATCGGTCAAAGTCCACCCTCAGTCGCGCCATTAAGGAGGGAAGGCTATCGGCCACTCGGTGCGAGGATGGTAGCTACCAGATCGACCCGGCGGAACTCTACCGGGTGTTCCCCGCACCTGTTCCGCAACCAACAACATCGAACGCGACGCAACCCGAGAGCGAACGGGACGGAACCCTGCGGATACAGCTTGAGATGGCCGAACGCGAGCGCGACCGCGAGCGGGAGGAGCGCAATCGGGAGCGCGAGCAGATGCAAGCCACCATCGACGACCTGCGCACCCGCTTGGACCGAGCCGAAAGCCGAATTGCCGGGCTGCTGCCTACGCCTCCTGTCCGTCAGGGCAGGTGGCGGCTGTGGGGAGGAGGGTGAGGCGTGCCGGACGCGGACTGCGTTGGCACGAGCTGGACAAGGACATCTCCGTGGCCAGCCTTTCGCGCGTGAATTCTGCACAGGGCAAGTCCCTGATCCGCCACAGCGCGCCAGGCCGTGCGTAAATCACGATTGGCGCGCCTATGGGCTGGCGCGATAGCTCTTGCACGCATCAACGCCCCGAGCCGGGCCGTCCAGTAGCTCAGTCGCCAAGGCCAGCAGCTCGTCGATGCGGAGGTCGGCCAGGCGGTAGTCCACGAAGCGCCCGCGCGCCTCGCCCGCGACCAGCCCGCACTCGCTCAGGCAGCGCAGATGGTTCGAGGCATTCGGCTGGCTCAGGCCGGTCGCGGCCACGATCTGGCCCACCGACAGCGGCCCCAGCCGCAGGGCCTCCAGGATCGCCAGGCGCGACGGGTCCGCGAGGCCCCGGAAGAGCTTCGCGCGCTCCGCCAAGGTCCCGGGCGTCACCCGTTCTTGCAGGTCGGTGTCGTTTGACATATCAGCCGCCAGTGATACTTCGCCGGTCACATCACGGGAACATAGGCCATGAGCGCGACAGATTCCATCAGCACCGCCGAGCCGATCCGCTACCGCGTCACCGGCATGGACTGCGCCTCCTGCGCAGCCAAGATCGAGAAGGCGGCGCGCGGCGTGGGCGTCAAGGACGTGAAGGTCTCGACCGCCACCCAGATCATGACCCTGCGGGCCCAGCCCGGGCGGCTGGCGGAGGTGGAGCGGGCCGTGACCGGGATCGGCTACCAGCTCGACCGCCTGGACGTCCCCAGGGCCGCTTCCGGGGCCGGTGACGACGACGAGCTGCCCAAGGACCTCTCCCACATCACCCCCGCCTACAAGCGGGCGCTCTGGATCGTGGTGGGCCTGAACTTGGGCTACGGCCTGGTCGAGATCGTGGGCGGCTTCCTCGCAGGCTCCCAGGCGCTCAAGGCCGACGCGCTCGACTTCCTAGGCGACGGACTCATCACCTTCCTGGGCCTCCTGGCCATCGGCTGGAGCCTGCTGTGGCGGGCCCGCTCCGCGCTCATCCAGGGCCTCTTCCTGGGGCTGCTCGGCCTGGGCGTCGTCGCTTCCACCATCTACCGCATGATCGTCCAGTTACCGCCCGAGGCCGAGCTGATGGGCCTGTTCGGGATCGTGGCCCTGGTCGTGAACGTCCTGGCCGCCGCCGTCTTGATCCCGCACCGGACGGGGGACGCCAACGTGCGGGCGGTCTGGCTGTTCTCCCGCAACGACGCCATCGGCAACGCTGCGGTCGTGGTCGCGGCGGGGCTTGTGGCCTGGACCGGCACGATCTGGCCCGACCTCGTGGTCGCGCTGGTGATCGCGGGCCTGTTCCTGCACTCCTCCTGGTCGATCATCCGGGACGCGCGGGCCGATCTGCGCGAGGCCCGGTGAACGGTCGCCTCATCGGCCTGGGTTGCGCGGCGGCGGTCTTCGCGCTCGACCAGAGCACCAAGGCGTTGGCTCTGGGCTCCACGGCCCTGGCGCAAGGCGTTGAGGTCTTGCCGGTGCTCAACCTCGTGCTTGTGCGCAACGAGGGCGTCAGCTTCGGGATGCTGGGCGGCGTGGCGCCCTGGTGGGCGCTGGCGGCCTTGGGCGTCACCATCGTGGCGGTCCTGCTGGCTTGGCTGTGGCGGGCGCACGGCCGGGTGCTGAGCCTGGCCCTCGGCCTGGTGATCGGCGGCGCGCTGTCCAACATCCTCGACCGGGCGCGGCACGGGGCGGTGACAGACTTCCTCGACTTCCATCTGGCCGCCTACCACTGGCCCGCCTTCAACCTGGCCGATGTGGCTGTCGTCACCGGAACCGCGCTGCTGTTGCTGACGGCCTGCGCGACGCAAAGCGCAAGGCCGCCACGGGACTGTAGGGCTCGGGCCCGCCACCGAGCGCTCTTCGAGTGCCGCAGGGGCCGGGCTCGCGCATGGCAGCGCGCGGCGAGGCAGGCGAGGACGAGGGCCGGCGCGGCCGCGCCGCCACAGGGCCGGGCCCCTGGACGTGATCCAACCGCGCAGGGTGGCCGGGGTGGGTGCCGGGCGAGCCTCCTGCCTCCTCGCATCGCGAGGACCGGGGTCGCTGTCGGCGGGGGGCGCTTGCCCCCGGGAGACCGCACGCAAACCGCAGGTTTGCATAAGTGCGCACTTCTCACTGTCGTTCGTTGGGCCTGAGGGCTTTCCGCCTTCTGGTTACAGCCCGGCCGCCTCACGCAAGGCACGGTTCATCCGGGTCTGCCAGCCTGGACCACTGGCCTTGAACCGGGCCACCACGTCCTGGTCCAGACGCAAGGATACGGCGACCTTCGGGTTGTCCGCTTTCGGACGCCCCCCGGCATTCTTGCGCATGGCCTCGGCCAACGCCGGAAACACCTCGGCGAACGGCCGTGCCTGGGCGAGCTGATCCTCGGTGGCTTCAGGCGCGTCGGGATCGCTGGCGATCATGCGCTGGATCTGGTCTTCGGTCAGG
>NZ_NSJZ01000046.1 GCF_002287065.1 Paracoccus salipaludis | reverse complement strand
TGGCTTGATTTGATCCGGAAGAAGACAGACCTGCCTTCTTCCTCAGCATCAACTTGGACAACACGCGGCGAAAGCCGCAACGCTGAGCGTTTCTTCCCCGGTCTGGTGGCCATAGCACGAGCGAAACACCCGATCCCATCCCGAACTCGGCCGTTAAGCGCCGTCGCGCCAATGGTACTGCGTCTCAAGACGTGGGAGAGTAGGTCACCGCCAGACCTGGAAAGAAACGCAAACCTCTCCGAAACGATCGCACAACCCCCGCACCCAGAAACCCGCGGGGAACCCGCTGCTCAAACGCAGCACGGACGCGGGGTAGAGCAGCCCGGTAGCTCGTCAGGCTCATAACCTGAAGGCCGCAGGTTCAAATCCTGCCCCCGCAACCAACATTGTTTCTTCAACAATATCATACCCTCCATCACCTGCTCCGGCGGGTGCTTCAGCATGTCCGGACACCGGTGTCTTCCCGAGCGGCCGCCCGGTTGCGAGGTAGAGCAGAACCGCCAAGGCACCGTGCAGGTCGATGGCCAGCCGTGTGCCGCCGTCCTTGTCTCTCTCCGGCACCAGCACGATCTTGTCGACCAAGGATCGGAGAGCTTCCTTCGCCTCCTCCTGACCATCCGCATCGGACAGGCCCCGGATCAGCTGGCCTACCCGGGTCCGGTAGGTCCTGGCCATCGAGGGATGGAAGCGCACGGGGTCGGGGGCAGGGGCGGAGGCCAGGACCCGCTCCAGTTCCTTCCGGCGCCCATCCAGGTCGATCATCCGGTCCTTCACCTGCTCTGCCGGCACTCCGGCCAGGATCGCATCGACCAGCTTCTTGTAGTCGCCGGTGATCTGGCGCAGTTCCTTCTCGAGGCCTGCCTGACCGGCATTGGCCTGGGCCTGCAGCTGGTTCCGTTCTGCGGCGTATTCCTAGCAGAAGATCTCCACCGCTTCCTCGTCCAGCAGATGGTGCTCGAGGGCGTTCAGGACCGTGTTCTCCAGGTCCTCGCGCCGGATCGTCGCCATGTTGGTGCAGACCGCCGGGCCCTCTTCCGCGCGGCCGAGCAGCCGAAGCTGTCCTTGGAGATCTTCGAGAACCCGGCGTCGCAGCAGCCGCATTCCATCAGGCCAGAGAACAGGAACTTCGGCCGCCTGCGGTCCCAGACCGCGACACCGGTGTTCTTCGACTTCAGGGCGCCCTGTCGGCTGCGCACCTGCTCCCACAGCTCGTCGTCGATGATCCGCAACTCCGGAACCTCGGTGATCACCCACTCGGTCTCCGGGTTGAGGCCCGAGATCCGCTTGCCGGTGCCCGGATCCTTGACGTAGCGCAGCCGGCTCCAGACCTGCCGGCCGATGTAGAGGTCGTTGTTCAGGATCCCGGTGCCGCGCTCACGGTTGCCGTGGATGGTCGACGTGCCCCAGTGGCCACCCTGCGGGCCGGGGACCTTCTCCAGGTTCAGGGCTTCCGCGATCTTCCTCGGCGAGATCCCTTTAAAATACTCTACGAAGATCCGTCGCACCTCGGACGCCTGCACGGGATCGATCTCCCGGTCGCCGCGGCCCGGCTCGCCGTTGGAGGCACACCTTGCCACCCTCTTGTAGCCATAGGTCAGTCCGCCGGCCGACTTGCCCGCGAGCGCGCGGCCCTTCAGCCCGCGGTGGATCTTCTTGGCGAGTTCCTTCAGGAATAAGGCATTCATCGTGCCGGTGAGCCCGATATGGAGTTTCGAGACCTGACCCTCACTCAGAGTCTCGATCATCACGCCATGGAACTGGAGTTGCTGGTAGAGCGCCGCCACATCCGCCTAGTTGCGGCTGAGCCGGTCCAGCGCCTCCGCGATCACCACGCCGAAGCTGCCGGCCTGCGCATCCCGCAAAAGCTTCTGCAGACCCGAGCGCATCAGGCTGGCACCCGAAACTGCCCGATCGGAGTAGGCCTCGACCACCTCCAGATCCTGCCGTGCCGCGTAGTTGCGGCAGGCACGGATCTGGTCCTCGAGCGAGGCGTCCCGTTGAAGGTCGCTCGAGTAGCGGGCGTAGATGGCAGCGCGACGGGCTGTGCTCATGGGGGCACTCCTCAGCTGGAAGCTGGTCGGGCGTCAGCGCGGCGGGCTAGCCGTCTCGGCTGCATGATCGGCGCGGGCGGCGTGGCGCGCAAGCGCGCGGATGAACTAGAGCCAGGCTTCCCGCTCCGGCGACACGGGCGTAGCGTCGCGGCGCGCGGGTGAGGGGGCCACCGGTGCGGCCGCTTCTCCTTCCGTCCTGCTGTTGCGCCTCTTCGCCATGTGACGTGCCTCTCCCGTCCGCCCGGAACACGGCTCCGGCGGCTAATCCTTGCTGCTGCTTCTCTGGGGACATCGCTATTCTGCCCTCGGGATCAGTATACGGGCCCCCGCCTGCAATGGGGGGCTGAAGAGTCAGGATTCCGGTGTTGAACGGGGCTCTCGGGCGATTCATTGTGGATATCTCAGCTCTCAAGGTGCTTCCGAAGCTCGGGTCGCGACATGGGACCTGGGAGCAAGGTCTTCGATGACGGCCAGGAGGGGGCGAGACCGAAAGTCATTTGTGAAAAAGAATATGCTGTTGATGTTCCATACGGAAAAAAGTGGTCGCGTGAACTTGGCTTTGTGCGGTCCTCCGCGTGGCGCGGGACGCGGCCTTTGCCTTGCCCGACGTCGCGGTGATCTTGCGCTAAGCGTTGAATGCGAAAGAGGTGCTGCCTGATCTATCAGGCCGCGCCGAGCGCGCCCTCCTCGATTATTCCCCGCAGCAGCAGGGTGCGCTCGTGCTGCGAGTTCACCTCATGGGGATATCCCAGCGAGACGTTGCGGATCAGGGTGCCGCCGATCCAAGTTTCAAGCCGGCGATGGGTATGGCCGAAGAGCCAAGCGTCCGGTTGGTAGTGCCGGATGAAGCTGTCGAGGTTCGAGGCGAAGGCCGGGCTGGCACTGTAGAGCGAGCCGGCCACCGCGCGGTGCGGCGCGTGATGGGTGATCACGAAGGTTGGGCCAGCGAAGGGCTCGCGTAGCTGGGCCTCCAACCAAGCGAGATGATCCATATGCAGCTTGAGCAAATCTCCGGGTTTGAGTGGTCGGTGCTCCGGGCCGAAGGTGATCTGGCGGTAGTCCGGCATGGTGAGAAGCGCGGACATCATCGCTCCCGGCACGTCATCCATCAGCGCAAAATCCGTCCACAGCGTGCAGCAAAGAAAGCGGCTCGCGCCGATATCGATTACCTGTTTCTGGGCGAAGTTGACGCCGGCTTGCGCGGCGATCGCGGCAAGGCCGTCGTCATCGTCGAGCCTCCATCCATGATAGTCATGATTCCCCGGGATGACCCACACCCTTTGAAGATCGATCAGGCCCTCCAGAGAGCCGAAGAAACCCGGCAAGCCCTGCGCGGGATTGTCGGCGATGTCGCCCGCTAGAGTCAGGACTCGTTAAGTTTCATAGCCAGAACATGATGGTTGCGGCGAGTGCGACGGCGGAGAGGAAGACCTTCGGGCATCTGTCGCAACACGTGGCGACGCGTCTCCAATCCTTCAGCCGACCGAACATGATCTCGATCCTGTTGCGGCGTTTGTAGCGGCGCGTGTCATATTTTACGGGCCGACCACGAGACTTTCGCCCCGGGATGCAGGGAGTGATCCCTTTGTCTTTCAGCGCATTTCT
>NZ_NSJZ01000045.1 GCF_002287065.1 Paracoccus salipaludis | reverse complement strand
CTTGGGCTTCGGGCGTTTGCGGCAGCTTGATCGTCAGAACCCCGTTCCTGAAGGATGCTTGCGCCTTTTCGCCATCCACACCGGGCGGGAGTGGAATTGTCCGGTAGATCGCGCCGTAGCTGCGCTCGGAAAGGTAGTATCCCTTTTTCTCCTCCTGGCGCTCGATCTTCTTCTCCCCCTTCACGGTCAACATGTCATCGTTGACCGTCACCTCGATGTCCTTCATCTCCATGCCCGGCAGCTCGATCGACACTTCGATCGCGTTGTCGGTCTCGACCACGTCGGATTTGGCTTCGCCGCTGCCCCAGGGCCATTCGAACTGACCGACCCGGTTCCAGAAGTTCTCGAACACATGGTTCATTTCGCGCTGGAGCGTCGCCATCGGGTTGTCTTCGCTGCTCTTGGCGTCTGGCGCGCCGTCCTTGCGCGCCCAGGGGATCAGGTCCTTGATCTGCATGATGGTGTCTCCGTCGGTTTTCAGGCGCCCTTGACGGCGATCCTTTTTGGCTGCCCTTCAGGGGCTCGGGCGAGCGTCAGAGTGACGAGGCCTCCACGCATCTCGGCTTCGATCCTGTCGCGGTCGAAGTTCTTGGAAAGCGTGAAGTCACGCTCGAAATCGCCCTCGGCATATTCAGCATAGGCAAGTTCCAGATCTTCTGGCCGCATCGGCTCATCCTTGCCGCGGATCGTCAGCACGCGGTTTTCAAACGTGATTTCGACCACATCGGCGGCCACGCCAGGCATTTCGACCATCATGGAGACACACTGATCGGTCTCGACGATATCGGTCAGCGGGCGGTAGATGCGGCCGCCGGCGGCGGCTTCAGGCGCGTGGGTCGGCGTCTTTTCGGTGGCTGGCGTGATGTCGGTGCTCATCGTTCCAGCTCCTCCCAGGCTGCCCTGATCTGAATTCTCTTCGGCTTCTGCCCCTCAGGCCGGAAGATGACGATCCACAGTACGCCGTTCACGGATCGAGCGCCATGGCAAGAGATATCGATCATGAACCCGGTTCAGCTCTACTGCCACAATGATACCAAGCAGGCATAATTCATGCCAGCATTTCAATCTCCAGCAGCGTGTGATGGAGCGTCGCGACGACCAACAGACCCTTGGAGGTCAAATGATGATTGCATCCGACGATGCGTTGATCGGCGCGACGATCCATCCGGTCGCCCAGCACATCCAGCCGCGGATCGACGATGAAAGCCGTGAGCCCGGTCAGACGCGACTGTCGTGGATGCCAGCCGTCCATGTGGACGATTCCCCGGCCTCGCGACCAGCGACCTCACGGCGCGGCTGGAAGTCGGCAGTGCGACAGCCGGGCAACTCGTGGACCGCATGGCGCGGGGGCTGGGTCGAGCGGTCGCCGCCACCGAATCGTCGGCGGTCGCAGACCGTTGTGCCGACGAGAAAGACGCAAAAAATCTTGCGAGAACCAGAACCCTGACGAGCGCGTTGAAGGAAGACATTTGACCGGACCTATCAGTCGACGAGAGGCGTGTTCTTCTCGCACTTCTCGAATGCATACGTGCGCAGCTCTCACGCTAGAGGGAGCAAAATCGGCATGGAAAGGAAGACTGGATCTTACCGAGCAATCGGCGCAGGGTCTCCTGCAACGAGAGACCGTGGACGAGCCCGATCTTGTGGCTATTGGGTCCAAGGTGAAACGAACGGAAGCGGTCGCCGCGTGACATTGTCACTGGCGCAGATGATCGGCGACCAAGCCTGACTGGATAATGAAAACGGAGAAGACGAATGGCAAACGGAGCTTGCGATATTTGCGGTCGCCCGGCGACGGCGCGCGTGCGCGCCTCGGTGAACGGCAGGGTTCAGAACATGGAGCTTTGCGACCAGCATTATAGCGAAATGGCGCGCCGGTCGGGGCGCAGCGCCTCGCCCCTGGAGTCGCTGTTCGGACGGCGTTCCCTTCTTGACGAATTCTTCGGCGAAAGCGGTTTCGGCAGCCTCTTTGGTGACAGTCCGCTGCGAGGCGGCACGCCCGGCTCCATGGGTGACGGCGATGACGCTGTCGTCGACGCCACTTTCGGCGAGGGCGCGCCGCGGCGTGGATCGCGGCGCGGCGGCGGACGCACCATCGCCGACCGGCTGAGCGAACAGGGCAACAAGCTGCTGCAGGATGCCGCACAGAAGGCCGGGGAATTCGGGCGCAGCGAGGTCGATACCGAACATCTGCTTCTGGCATTGACCGCGTCTGACGTCGTCAAGACGATCCTGGAACAGTTCAAGGTCGATGTGGACGATCTGCGGCGCCAGATCGAGAAAGAAGCGAAGCGTGGAGACGCCAAGAAGGAAGGCGAACTCAGCGTCAGTCCTCGCCTGAAGGACGCGCTGAACCGGGCCTTCATCGCCTCGAACGAACTCGGCCATTCCTATGTCGGTCCCGAGCACCTGCTGATCGGCCTTGCCGAGGAAGGTGAAGGCTTGGCCGCGTCGATCCTGCGCAAATACGGATTGACGCCGCAGGCGCTTCGCCAGCAGGTGACCAAGGTCGTGGGCAAGGGAGCCGAGGAAGGCCGCGTGGAGGCGCCTTCCAGCACGCCCGATCTCGACCAGTTCAGCCGTGACCTGACGAAGCTCGCCCGCGAGGGCAAGCTCGATCCCGTCATCGGCCGCGCCCGCGAGATCGAGACGACGATCGAAGTGCTGGCCCGCCGGAAAAAGAACAACCCGGTGCTGATCGGCGAGCCCGGCGTGGGCAAGACCGCCATCGTCGAGGGACTTGCACAACGGATCGTCGCGGGCGAAGTGCCCGAAGCGCTGCGCGACAAGCGGCTGGTCGAGCTCAACATCAACTCGATGGTGGCCGGGTCGAAGTATCGCGGCGAGTTCGAGGAGCGAGTCCAGAAGATCCTCAAGGAGATCACCGAGGAGAAGGACAGCCTGATCCTGTTCATCGACGAGATCCACACCATCGTCGGCGCCGGCCAGGGCGGTGGCGAAGGTGGTCTCGACATCGCCAACACCTTCAAGCCGGCGCTGGCGCGGGGCGAGCTGAACCTGATCGGCGCGACGACGCTCAACGAGTACCAGAAATACATCGAGAAGGACGCGGCGCTCGAGCGACGGTTCCAGCCGGTTTATGTCGAGGAACCCACGGTAGCTCAGGTCATCATGATCCTGCGCGGCCTGCGCGACACGCTGGAGGCGCACCACAAGGTGACGATCACCGACGAGGCCATCGTCGCGGCAGCCGAGCTTTCTGATCGCTACATCACTGGCCGCTTCATGCCCGACAAGGCGATCGACCTGATCGATCAGGCAGCCGCACGGGTGAAGATCAGCGCCACAGCGCGCCCTGTGGACGTCCAGGAGCTGGAGGCCGAAGCCGCGCAGATCAAGCGCGAGCAGGACTATGCCGCAGCCCGCAAGCAATTCGACCGGGCAGCGGAACTGAGGAAGGAACTCGAGCAGAAGCAGAAGGAGCTTGACGAGCTTCTGGAGATCTGGAAGCGCGACCAAGCTTCGGCGACCGCCGAGGTGCGCGCCGATCATGTCGCGCAGATCGTCTCCAAGATCACCGGTGTTCCGGTCACGGAGCTGACCGCCGAGGAGAAGGACAAGCTCCTCAAGCTCGAGGAGAAGCTGCACGAGCGCGTCATCGGCCAGGAAGAAGCGATCCGCGCCGTGGCCGATGCGGTGCGCCTGGCGCGTGCGGGTCTGCGCGAAGGTTCCGGTCCGACCGCGACCTTCCTGTTCCTCGGGCCGACCGGGGTTGGCAAGACGGAACTGGCCAAGACGCTCGCCGAGGTGATCTTCGGCGATCAGGACGCGATGATCCGTATCGACATGTCGGAATATGGAGAGCGTCACGCGGTGGCACGGCTCGTCGGCGCGCCTCCGGGCTATGTCGGCTATGACGAGGGGGGCCAGCTGACCGAAAAGGTCCGCCGCCGGCCCTATTCGGTGGTGCTGCTCGACGAGATCGAGAAGGCACACCCTGATGTGTACAACATCCTGTTGCAGGTATTCGACGACGGCCGCTTGACCGACGGCAAGGGCCGCGTGGTGGACTTCACCAATACCATCATCATCGCGACCTCGAACCTCGGCTCGGATATCATTCAGCGCAACCTCACGAAACGCGGCA
>NZ_NSJZ01000044.1 GCF_002287065.1 Paracoccus salipaludis | reverse complement strand
GACCAACGGCCAGGTCGAGCGAATGAACCGCACGATCAAGGACGCGACCGTCAAACGCTTCCATTACGACGATCACGACCAGCTCCGCACCCACCTGTCAGACTTCATGGCAGCCTACAACTTCGCCCGCCGGCTCAAGACCCTCGGCGGGCTCACACCGTATGAATACATCTGCAAGATCTGGACATCCGAGCCAGACAGATTCATCCTAAATCCGATCCACCAGATGCCGGGACTGAACACCTAGGCCGTGTTGACAAAAGGGATTCACCGGGCGTGCTGATCATGATTGAAGCTGCCCTCTGCAATGGAGACCAGCGTGGCACGAGACCTGATGTCGGACGACGAGTGGGCGTTCTTTGAACGCTTCATCCTGGCTGTCCGTTCTCCGAACGGCCGCAAGCCGCTGAACCATCGGCTTGTTCTAGATGGGGATTTCTGTATCGCACGAACGGGTTCGCCCTGGCGTAACCTGCCGGAAGAGTAGGGCCAAATGGTTGTTCGTCTACCGGCAGTTCCGGCGGTGGACATTGGCGGGGCTGTGGGAGCAGATCCTAGATGCGCTCAACGAGAGCCGGATCGTGCCGGATGCCCTGCAGATGATCGACAGCACCGTGGTTCGTACCCATCATCAGGCAGCAGGCGCAAAAGGGGGACTCCGCGCCAAGGTTTCGGCCGCTCGCGAGGTGGCTTCACGACCAAGATCCATCTGCGGGTCAATGCGGCAGGCCTGCCCATGAGAACCGAAATCACGGCTGAGGAGACATCGCACTACCTCGGCTTTGATCTGGTCATAGCTGACAACCTGCCCGAGCCAAGCGTTCTGCTCGCAGACCACGGCTACGACTCTGACAACATCCGCAAGATCATGGAAGCGCGTGATAGCTGGCGCCGAGTTCCGCGAAATCGTCCACGTAATCGACCAGCGCGTCGGTATCGACGCCGTAGATGCGCGCGACGAAGCGGACGTTCTGCGTCCCCGTCAGGTCCGGGTGGAAGCTGCCGGAAAAACCGACCGGCCAGGAAATCGTGCCGTCCGAGACGATCCGCCCCGAGGTCGGCAGCGCCGTGCCCGCGATCATGCGCAGCAGCGTCGATTTCCCCGCGCCGTTGCGCCCCAGCAGCCCCACCGACGCGCCGGTCGGGAAGACCGCGTTCATCCGGTCCGCGACCAGCTTCCGCCGCCCCTCGGTGTAGTAGATCTTGGTCAGGTTCTCGAGCCGGATCATTCCCGCCGCCTCAGCGCCGGTCCCGTACGCTGTAATAGACCAGGATCAGGATCGACCACAGCACGAAGGCCAGCCCCGCACCCAGGACCAGCAGCCAGGGCCGTGCCGGTTCCAGCGAGCGCTGCGCCACCGCGGGCGTGATATGGGCGGCAAGATAGCGCGTCTGCCGCTGAGCGGTGGCCAGCGCCGATTCATAGGCGACCCGCGCCGACTGGTGCGCGCCCTCGGCGAATTCCAGATCGACCTTCAGGCGCTCGTATTCGCCCATCAGCTGGGCGTAGTTCTCGCCCTCGGGGGTGTCGCCGCCGAACTTGTCGCGTTCCTGCTCGATCTGCTTTTCCAGCGACTCGACGCGCAGTTCCGCCTGCTTGATGCGCTGGTCGCCGGAGCGGGCGTTCTGGCGCAGCTGGTCCAGCGCGACCTGCGCCTCGGCCAGCTGGCCTTGCAGCGAGGTCATCACGGTCATCTGCGCCCCGAGGTCGATCGTCGGGTCCACGATGCGGGTGCGCACGCGGAAGCCGGTCATCGCCTGCCGCGCCTCGGTCAGCACGCCCCGGGCCTTTTCCAGTTCGGCCTCGGCCTGGCGGGTGGCGTCAAGCCGGGCCTGTTCCGACAGCCCGTTCACCACCTTCTCGCTTTCGGTGAAGATGGTGTCGGCGATGGCCTTGGCATCCTCGGGCGAGAACGCGCTGACCTTGACGGTGATGATCCCGGCCGAGTCGTCGTAGTAGATGCGCACCTGGCGGCGCCAGTATTCGGTCAGGTCCTCGATCGTGCCCTGGGGATCGAAGGCGAAGACGAAGTCGTGCGGCCAGGGGCGCGAGAACATCGCCCGGATGTCCAGCGCCTCGTCCGTCCGCTGGACGAGGTCGGGCGAGCGGATGAATTCGTAAAGGATGTCGGTGTCCGAGGCCGTGCCCGAGGACGAGCCGCCAAAGATGCCCCCGAACATGTCCATCGAGGGCACGCCCTCCTCGCGGCGGACCGAGAAGCCCACGGTCGAGGAGAACTGGTCGGTGGCCCGCGTCCACAGGTAGACGCCCCACAGCGCGGTGGGCAGGATCACCAGAAGGAACAGGCTGACAAGCAGCACCCAATGCCGGCGGCGCGGTCGCGCGACGGGGGCAGGCTCGGCCACCGGCTGGAAGGCGCCTGCGCCCGGCGGAAGGGCGGGCGGCGGCGGAGAGGCGGGCCGCGCGGCGGGAGGCGTGGCAGGACGTGCCTGCGCGGGAACCTGCGCAGCCTGGCCCGCCGCCGCCGGCGGCTGTGCGGGCGCCCCGGCCGGACGCGCCGCCGCGGCCCGCGTCGCCGCCGCGGCGGTGACGGCATCGGCGGGAATCAGACGGCCGGGCGTGGGCTGAGGAGCGGGGCCGGCGGATGCAGGGCCGGCGGATGCGGGGTTCGGCCGGGGCGCGGCGGCCGGATTTCCGGGCGCCTGGCCTGCAACAGCGGGGTTGGCAGGTCCGGCCCCCGCGGGCCGCGGGGTGGCAGGCTGGGCAGGTGCCGCCCCTTGCGGCGCGGCGGGCGCGGGTTCCGGCGCAGCAGGGGCTGCGGGCCGGGCAGGCGCCGCGTTGGCCGGGCCGCCGGCGGAAGGATTGGCCGCCCCGGTGCGCCCGGCCAGGCCGGGCCGTTGGGTGGCGCGGGTTGCGAAGCCGGCCCAGGGCGACCCTGGCCCGGCGGCTGTGCCTGGGGCGCGGCTTGGGGACGATCGCTGGCCATCTGGGCTTTCGCTGCTTCCAATTTACCGGCAGTTGTTACAGAGCCGTCCCAGCGAATGCTAGCCTCAGCAGTAAAATGTCCGACAGCACGCTCCAGCCGCCGCAAAGGCCCGCCCCGCCCGCCCGTCCGCGCCGTGCGCCGAACGGGCTGTTCCGCATGGTGCGCACCGTGGCCGCCCTGATCCTGCGCGAGATCGCCACGACCTATGGCCGCTCGCCCGGCGGGTATGTTTGGGCGCTGGCCGATCCGATCCTGGGAATTGCCCTGCTGACGCTGGTCTTCCAGCATGCGATGGGCAACACCAACCCGCTGCTGGGGTCCAGCTTTCCGCTGTTCTACGCGTCGGGCTATCTGCCGTTCCAGATGTATCACGACATTTCCAACAAGACCGCGCAAAGCCTGCGCTTTTCGCGCCCGCTGCTGGCCTATCCGGCCGTGACCTTTGTCGATGCGCTGATCGCGCGGCTGGTCCTGAACACCGTGCTGCATGTCATCGTCTTCACCGTCCTGATCGGCGGGATCGCCCTGATCCAGGGCATCCCGCTGGTGATGAACGTAGGCACGGTGCTGCACGCACTGGGGTTGGCTACGTTGCTGGGCGCAGGTGTCGGCACGATGAACTGCTTCCTGATGATGCGCTTTCCGGTGTGGGAGCGGGCCTGGTCGATTTCCTGATGATGCGCTTTCCGGTGTGGGAGCGGGCCTGGTCGATTCTCAGCCGCCCGCTGTTCCTGATGTCGGGCATCTTCTACACCTACGAGCTGATGCCCAAGGTCGTGCAGGATGTCCTGTGGTGGAACCCCGTCCTGCACCTGGTCGGTCTGATGCGGCGGGGGATCTATGTGGTCTATCCCGCCGACTATGTCAGCGAGAGCTATGTCATCGCGGTGTCGCTGCTGACCCTGGTGTCCGGGCTGCTGCTGATGTGGCGGCGCTACCGCGACCTGCTGGAACTGGGCTGAACCAAGTCAGCTGCTTAGGCTCCAGACCCATTGTTTCTGAGCGCTCGCCATGATTCAGGCTTCGCAAGGAGACCTGATTCATGAGCAACCTTTTCTGGCTGAGCGATGCGCAGATGGCACGCTTGCGGCCGTTCTTTCCCAAAAGCCATGGCAAGCCTCGCGTTGACGATCGACGTGTGCTCAGCGGCATAATCTTCGTCAACCGCAATGGGTTACGATGGTGCGACGCCCCGAGGGAATATGGTCCGGCGAAGACGCTGTATAATCGTTGGAAGCGCTGGAGCGACAATGGTGTCTTCGCCCGGATCATGAGGGGCCTGGCCGCTGAGAGTGCCGAGAGCAAGACGATCATGATCGATGCGACCTACCTGAAAGCGCATCGCACGGCGTCCAGCCTGCGTGCGAAAAAAGGGGGCGCGGGCGGCAGAGCGGGCGCACCAAGGGTGGCATGAACACCAAGTTGCACGCCGTCACCGATGCAAAAGGCCGACCGATCCGGTTCTTCATGTCGGCTGGACAGGTCAGCGACTACACCGGTGCGGCGGCTCTGCTGGGCAGCTTGCCCAAGGCCGATTGGCTGGTTGCGGATCGGGGCTATGATGCAGACTGGCTCCGAGAGGCTATT
>NZ_NSJZ01000043.1 GCF_002287065.1 Paracoccus salipaludis | reverse complement strand
ACATGGCCGTGGATGACATGGCAACGGCCCCGCCGATGAGGATTGCGGGGACGGGCGCGAGATCGAAGATCAGAGTCGCTATCAACGACACCGTTATCGTCGTGACTGCAACCTGCACGGCTCCAAGACCGAAGACATGCTTCCTGAGCCTTACGAGCTTCTCGAACGAGAATTCCAGGCCAAGCGCGAACAGCAGCAGCACCACTCCGATCTCACCAATGCTGCTAAGGGCAGCGTTTTCGGCAATCAGGTCGAGGCCGGCGGGTCCAATGACTATACCGGCAAGAATGTAACCGACAATGCTGGGCACGCCGATCCGTGAACATATGGTCACGAGCACGAACGCAGCAAAGACCAACAAGGCCGCGCTTTCGACAAATCCGGTCACTCCATGCATGTTCTTCTCCTGATCGCATGGCGCAGGGAAGGCCAATAGCGGCTCGCGACGCTGTCAAGGTAAGGACACAAGCGGCAGATCCTCGCTCGCGCTGGCTATTCCGTTCGTTATTTTTTCCCGGCGATCGTCACGCCCGTCCAGGCTGGGGGATCGGAGGCCGGGAAGGATTCAAGACTAGATTCGATAACTGGATCGAATTCCGCCTGTTCTTGCGACGACAGGTCCACCGAGCCTTCCTTATCGACTGCGCGCCGGAGTCGGTGGTCCGTGCGACCCCGATCCAGGCGGGACGGTATGCGAAAGGCGTTCGGGGCGTCGGCTCCCTTGTAGAGGCGATGCCGCTCCTCTCCCCGCCAGCGGTCAGGCGCATGCCGGTGAGCCACGTCCTCACGCACGAAATAGCGCCAGTCCTGCCGCTCCGCGAATTCCACGGCGCTTTCGCGGTCGGGAAATTTCAGCCGGATCGAACGATAGGGATCGTTGCTGGAGGTATATCCCATCAGCGGCTCGACCTGCAGCGGCCGAGTCGGCTCGAATTCCAGTATCCAGTAGTTGGGGCGCGGCGCCGACGTCATCGCGGAACGAGCCGGCCGGTAAATGATCGCGGTCGGAACGTCCCAGGATGGCAGGTCGGTTCCGGGAATTTTCGGCGAGAATGGTGGGCGATTATGGCCGCGCATATCAGTTCTCCCGGGTGTCGGTGGATGCGAGAAGGTGACGTTCGAGATCGTCGAGTTTTTCCATTCGCCTCGAATTCAGGCGAACGGCGCGTTCGGTGTTCTGCGAAGGAAAGGCAGCAGCGTGCAGGACGTCCGACCGCATCGCTATCGTGAGATCGGCGACGGCATTCATCACGCCCTCTCCGTCCCCGTCCGAGAGCGAGCCGTCAGCAAAACCGGACTGCAAGCTCTCCAGTACCTGCTCGAAGCTGGACACGACCCCTGCACTCGCGACCACAGCCAGCTTGTGGCTGAGAACACGCAGTTCATCGATCAGCTTCGCATCGTGCCTTGCGGTTTCCACGATCTCTGCGACCTTCTCGATACAGGCCATGTAAATGTCGCATTGCTGCTGGAGGATGATGACCCTTCCTTCCTTGCGAAGCTCGAGATCGGTCTGGCGATTGAGAAGCGCCGCGGTCAGAATGATCGTCACGACAGCGCCGAGGAAGATGAGCGTCATCTCCTGCGCGAAAGGCAGTATGTCTTCGGCAAGATACATCGAACGAAAAACGAAAACGATGCCGATGCCCAAGGCAGCGGCCGCAGCAGCAAATGCCAAGTCAGGCAGGCGGTTCGACATCAGCACCTCGCATTTTGGTGTCAGGTGGCATGCACGGCTTTGCATCGGCGTCCGGCGCCTCTGCGTCCCGGTGCCGCAGGAAGATTGGCGTCGGACCGCTGCCGAACGGATTGAAGCCGGTGCTCAGGCAACGGTCGAAGATCGTTTCGTCCCATCGGGTGAAATCGTGCTCCTCGCCGGCAAGTCGCCCCTCATCCACCACAGGGCACCTCACGCCTTTGCCGATGGGGGAGCGTCATCGAAGGCCGCACCGTCCGAACGATCCGCCTTGCGAAGCCGTAGCCCGAGGAGGATCATCATCACCCCGAAGACCGCGGCGTAGAAGCCGATCAGCCAGCCGAGCGCGAGGAAGCTTTCGACCGGGCGCGTCAGCAGCATCCAGGTCACGACGACACCGAGAACGACCGAGAGAAGGCCGCTCAGGATCAGCCAGATTTCGCCGTTGATTTCCTTTCGCAGGCGGATCGCTGCCGCGATCTCGAGGGCACCCGAGAACACGGACCAGAAGGCAATACTCGCCCAAAGGAACGTCGCTAGGACGAGTGTGGCAACGAAGGGCGAGATCACGACGACGATTCCCGTGGCGATGCCGAGCAGGCCGCTGACCATGAGCCAACCCCACCGCCGGCCCTTCCGGATGTTGCGAATGGCGGAGATCAGGCCTAACACGCCATCGGCGAAGGAAAAGGTGCCGAATACCAGCGTCAGAGCCAGGAGCGATTCAGCCGGCATCAGGAACGCAAGCGCGGCGATGATCAGCGCCAGCACGCCGCGCAGGATGAACAGCCACCAGTTGCGCGTCAGCGTGCAGAGCATGTCTTCGATGTCCCGGGCCGGGTTGAGCGAGTTGATGTTCATTCGATGCGTCCTCCTGGATGATCGGGTGAGCTTTCGGCATGCGACAGGATGGCCGCCTCGCCGTGCATCGCAATGACGATCCGCTGCCGTTCGAGGATCGGTTGGGGCAGGCGCGCCGTGCGGGCGATTTCCTGTTCCAGGTTCGCGGTTTCGACGGTTTCGCCCGCGAACCCGGCCTCGATCAGTTTCGCGCGAAGAAAGGCAGCCGCGGACAGGGCGATCCGGTCGACCTCGGCCGCATCCAGGCCGAGCGCCGCGGCGGCCTCGCCCGGCGTGCTGTCGGCAAGGTGGATCCGCTCCAGCACGCGGCGCCAGAGCGCCGGAAGCTGGGCCATCGCGCGATGCAGCGACTGCGCCAGTTCATGCCGCTCAGCTTCTCTCTCGGGATCGGTCACGCTGTCGTCCGCGACGAGATCCTCGAGCCGCAACACGTCGTCGGGCTGGTGGAATTCGGACAATTCCTGATCGGCTTCGGTCGCATCCTCTGCGGGCTTCTCCGGCTCGGCGTCGAGCGAGGCGGCGTCCTCGGGCAGGGCCCGGCGGGCCGCACGTCCCTCCTCCTCGATGGTCTCGTGGGCCAGCCGCAAGAGCCAATCGCCGACCGAGAATTCCGTCGGCCGCGTCTCGAACCGTTCGAGCCCCTTCAGAACCATCGCATCGACCAGTTCGTCGACCCCGAGCCTGCCCGGCGGCACCGATCCGCCGGCTTCGAGATAGGTCAGTTCGCGCCGGACGGCGTCATGGACCCGGTCCAGATGATCCTCGATCAGGTCGAAATACATCGCCCGCCGGTTCGACTCGGCCGCATCGCGTGCCGGGGGCAGAAGCGCGCCGATGCGGCGGCGGCGGGCCGGGCGCTTCCAGTCCGACTCGTGCTTGAGGCGCCCTACATGCCGGTCCAACCGATGCCGCAGGTCGGCAAAGGCTTTGCGCAGGACGGGCTCGATCTCGAACCCCTCTTCCTGTGCCGCGATCACGCCCGAGGGCATCTGCAGGCGCAGGCTGACATGGATGCGCGTCTTGCCCCTCGTCTGGGAGGCGACGACTTCGAGCCGGACGAGATCCTCGCTGAAGCGTACAAGATGAGGTTCAAGTTGCCGCACCTCTTCCTCGATGACCTCAGGCGCCCGCTGTTGCCCGTGCCGGTCAAGATTGCGAAATGCTCTGATGACTTTCATGCCGTGAATCCTTCCTGTAACCCTCCGACGAAATGGCCCGGCGCGACCGTCATCGCGCCGGCCAGTCCTTCGCAACGTCACCCGGCGGATTTGTCATCCTTGGACGGCGCCTCACCCTTGGCGTCGACCGGGACGTCGGGCGTCGGAGCGTCCGCCTTGTTTTCGGCACCTTCGCGGGACTCGTCGGTCCCGGCCTGGGCCGGATCGTCCGGGCTGTCGTCACCGGTGTCCCTTGCGATCTTTTCGAACACGACCTTCTGTTCGTCCGCTGACCAAGCGACGCGGACCTTGTCGCCATCCTCGATCCGCCCCGAGAGCATTTCGCGAGCCAACTCGGTCTCCAACTCCGACCGGATCAGCCGGCGCAGTTCGCGGGCGCCAAATTCGGGACGGAAGCCGACCGCGCCAAAGTGATCCACGACGCTCACATCGAATTCGAGTTCGACACCCTGGGTAAGGGCGGTCCGCTTTACCCGATTTAGCTGCAACTCGACGATCTGGCGTATTTCCGACTGGTTCAGCGAATGGAAGACGATGATCTCATCGATCCGGTTGATGAACTCTGGCCGGAAATGACCGCGCAACACCTCCATCAGTTCGGATTTCTGCTTGGCCTCGTCGAACTCCCTGGTGCCGCGTTTCGTGAGGTTGCGCTGAATGATATCCGAGCCGAGGTTCGAGGTCGCGATGATGATGGTATTGGTGAAGTCCACCACGCGGCCCTTGCCGTCGGTCAAGCGGCCGTCGTCGAATACCTGCAACAGGATGTTGTACACATCAGGGTGTGCCTTCTCGATCTCGTCGAGCAGCACCACCGAATAGGGCCGGCGGCGGACCTTTTCGGTCAGCTGGCCCCCCTCGTCATAGCCGACATAGCCCG
>NZ_NSJZ01000042.1 GCF_002287065.1 Paracoccus salipaludis | reverse complement strand
GCTTGCCCTGTCTGATTGTTCCCCCTAGATACCGCTTCACCGAACGGCGGGGACGCTGGGAGGGACGGGGAAGCCGGGAGGCGGAACCGGGGGGTCCTGGGTGGCGCCGCGGAAGATTGTCGAGAAGGTTCTTGACGGTGGGCTGCGGGATCGCTAGATAGGGTTCCTGCCTCGGCGACGGGGCGACTGGAAATTCGGGACGGACTGGCTGTTGGCGCCAAGTAGGATTGGCGACTGCGGTCTGTTTTGTTCCTCTGCTGTTTGACATTGCGAGATATCTGAAGGGATATGCGGGCGGTTTGGTCATTCGACCGGAGCACCGACGCATATCGGCTCTCTAGCCCTTGGGCGATGATGAGAGTGTCAGCTTCACTGTTTGTCGGCTCACGCAAGTGAGGACGATGAACAGAAGGTTACCTGGTTAGGTCCAGGTGACAGATGTGCAGAGGTTCTTCTGTCAAGGATACGGCTAACGCCGTTTCAACTTGAGAGTTTGATCCTGGCTCAGAACGAACGCTGGCGGCAGGGGTAACACATGCAAGTCGAGCGCGCCCTTCGGGGTGAGCGGCGGACGGGTGAGTAACGCGTCCGAACGTGCCCTTTTCTACGGAATAGCCTCGGGAAACTGAGAGTAATACCGTATACGCCCTTTGGGGGAAAGATTTATCGGAAAAGGATCGGCCCGCGTTGGATTAGGTAGTTGGTGGGGTAATGGCCTACCAAGCCGACGATCCATAGCTGGTTTGAGAGGATGATCAGCCACACTGGGACTGAGACACGGCCCAGACTCCTACGGGAGGCAGCAGTGGGGAATCTTAGACAATGGGGGCAACCCTGATCTAGCCATGGGGCGTGAGTGATGAAGGCCTTAGGGTTGTAAAGCTCTTTCAGCTGGGAAGATAATGACGGTACCAGCAGAAGAAGCCCCGGCTAACTCCGTGCCAGCAGCCGCGGTAATACGGAGGGGGCTAGCGTTGTTCGGAATTACTGGGCGTAAAGCGCACGTAGGCGGACCAGAAAGTTGGGGGTGAAATCCCGGGGCTCAACCTCGGAACTGCCCTCAAAACTATTGGTCTGGAGTTCGAGAGAGGTGAGTGGAATTCCGAGTGTAGAGGTGAAATTCGTAGATATTCGGAGGAACACCAGTGGCGAAGGCGGCTCACTGGCTCGATACTGACGCTGAGGTGCGAAAGCGTGGGGAGCAAACAGGATTAGATACGGTGGTAGTCCACGCCGTAAACGATGAATGCCAGACGTCGGGCAGCATGCTGTTCGGTGTCACACCTAACGGATTAAGCATTCCGCCTGGGGAGTACGGCCGCAAGGTTAAAACTCAAAGGAATTGACGGGGGCCCGCACAAGCGGTGGAGCATGTGGTTTAATTCGAAGCAACGCGCAGAACCTTACCTTCCCTTGACATCCCAGGACAGCCCGAGAGATCGGGTCTCCACTTCGGTGGCCTGGAGACAGGTGCTGCATGGCTGTCGTCAGCTCGTGTCGTGAGATGTTCGGTTAAGTCCGGCAACGAGCGCAACCCTCACTTTCAGTTGCCATCATTCAGTTGGGCACTCTGGAAGAACTGCCGATGATAAGTCGGAGGAAGGTGTGGATGACGTCAAGTCCTCATGGCCCTTACGGGTTGGGCTACACACGTGCTACAATGGTGGTGACAGTGGGTTAATCCCCAAAAGCCATCTCAGTTCGGATTGGGGTCTGCAACTCGACCCCATGAAGTTGGAATCGCTAGTAATCGCGTAACAGCACGACGCGGTGAATACGTTCCCGGGCCTTGTACACACCGCCCGTCACACCATGGGAGTTGGGTCTACCCGACGGCCGTGCGCTAACCCTTACGGGAGGCAGCGGACCACGGTAGGCTCAGCGACTGGGGTGAAGTCGTAACAAGGTAGCCGTAGGGGAACCTGCGGCTGGATCACCTCCTTTCTAAGGAAGCTTTTAGCATGATGGCTTGCCATCATCGTAAAGCGACTTAGCAGCTGCCCAGATCAGGGCGGCACACACGGCCAGGCCGTCCTCATATCCCTTCAGTCAAGTGTCATGAGCAGGTTTGCCGGCTCTATGGGTCGGTAGCTCAGGTGGTTAGAGCACACGCCTGATAAGCGTGAGGTCGATGGTTCGAGTCCATCTCGACCCACCATGAGCGGCCGGCCATCTTCGGGGCCTTAGCTCAGCTGGTAGAGCGCCTGCTTTGCAAGCAGGATGTCGTCGGTTCGATTCCGTCAGGCTCCACCATCACTTCTTCGACTTGATCGGAAAGCGGTTGCGCTTTCCCGTCCAGTCGGACGCGTGCAGCGGGAAAGCCGCTGCGTTCACATCGTTCAGAGAGATTATCAGCGTTGTCGGCCGCACCCGAGTGGGGGTGCGGTGGTTCGCAAGAACCAACGGCGGCGTTGTCCAAGTCAAGTACACTAACCAAGTCTTCGTTCGCATGAACGAAGGCGGGAATAGTTGCATGCTGATCTGGAAAGAGGATTGTCCTTCGGGACGGACGCCGCAGGGATGCGGGTCTTTCTTCTTCCGGGTCAAATCAAGCGCGATAAGGGCGTTTGGTGGATGCCTTGGCAGCAAGAGGCGATGAAGGACGCGATACCCTGCGATAAGCTTTGGGGAGCCGGGAATAGGCTTTGATCCAAAGATCTCCGAATGGGGAAACCCACCTGAATGCTGGTTATTGTCACCCCTGCGGTGTCAATAACCGACATGACCAGGTACTTATAGGCTGAATACATAGGCTTATAAGAGCGAACCCGGGGAACTGAAACATCTAAGTACCCGGAGGAAAGGAAATCAACAGATACTCCCTTAGTAGTGGCGAGCGAACGGGGACCAGCCGAGCCGTAAGACTGACCAGAATGGCCTGGAAAGGCCAGCCAGAGCGGGTGACAGCCCCGTATGGGAAGGTTGATCGGACGCATTAAGTAGGGCGGGACACGTGAAATCCTGTCTGAAGATCGGGGGACCACCCTCGAAGGCTAAGTACTCCTTGCTGACCGATAGCGAACCAGTACCGTGAGGGAAAGGTGAAAAGCACCCCGACGAGGGGAGTGAAACAGTTTCTGAAACCGGACGCCTACAAGCAGTCGGAGCCCTCTTGAAGGGTGACGGCGTACCTTTTGTATAATGGGTCAACGACTTGGTCTATCTAGCAAGCTTAAGCCGTTAGGTGGAGGCGCAGCGAAAGCGAGTCTTAAAAGGGCGCTCGAGTTAGATAGATCAGACCCGAAACCAGATGATCTAGCCATGTGCAGGATGAAGGTTGGGTAACACCAACTGGAGGTCCGAACCGACACCCGTTGAAAAGGGTCCGGATGACGTGTGGCTAGGGGTGAAAGGCCAATCAAATCTGGAGATAGCTGGTTCTCCGCGAAAGCTATTTAGGTAGCGCCTCGATTGTATTCTCCCGGGGGTAGAGCACTGCATGGATGATGGGGGCCCACAGCCTTACTGAGTCTAAGCAAACTCCGAATACCGGGAAGAACTGATCGGGAGACACACGGCGGGTGCTAACGTCCGTCGTGGAGAGGGAAACAACCCTGACCAACAGCTAAGGCCCCCAATTCGTGGCTAAGTGGGAAAGCATGTGAGACTTCCAAAACAACCAGGAGGTTGGCTTAGAAGCAGCCATCCTTTAAAGATAGCGTAACAGCTCACTGGTCTAGTCAAGAGGTCTTGCGGCGAAGATGTAACGGGGCTCAAGCCACGAGCCGAAGCTTTGGGTGCACGCAAGTGCGCGGTAGCGGAGCGTTCTGTGATATGGAACGCTGCCTCTTCTGCCCTTCGGGGCAACGGAGGCAATGTTCTGACTGTGAAGCCGGGCTGTAAGGCATCCGGTGGAGTGATCAGAAGCGAGAATGTTGACATGAGTAGCGACAAACAGGGTGAGAGACCCTGTCGCCGAAAGTCCAAGGGTTCCTGCTTAAAGCTAATCTGAGCAGGGTAAGCCGGCCCCTAAGGCGAGGCCGAAAGGCGTAGTCGATGGGAACCAGGTTAATATTCCTGGGCCAGGAGATGGTGACGGATCCTTGAGGTTGTTCGATCTTACTGGATTGATCGGGCAGCTGCGGGGTCCCTGGAAATAGCCCTCCATGAGACCGTACCCGAAACCGACACAGGTGGACTGGTAGAGAATACCAAGGCGCTTGAGAGAACCACGTTTAAGGAACTCGGCAAAATACCTCCGTAAGTTCGCGAGAAGGAGGCCCCGTTCGTACGCAAGTATGGGCGGGGGGCACAAACCAGGGGGTGGCGACTGTTTACTTAAAACACAGGGCTGTGCGAAGCCGTAAGGCGACGTATACAGTCTGACGCCTGCCCGGTGCCGGAAGGTTAAAGGGAGGGGTGCAAGCTCCGAACTGAAGCCCCGGTAAACGGCGGCCGTAACTATAACGGTCCTAAGGTAGCGAAATTCCTTGTCGGGTAAGTTCCGACCTGCACGAATGGCGTAACGATCTCCCCGCTGTCTCAAACGTGGACTCAGCGAAATTGAACTGTCTGTGAAGATGCAGACTTCCCGCGGTTAGACGGAAAGACCCCATGCACCTTTACTATAGCTTCGCACTGGCATCAGGAATGTGATGTGCAGGATAGGTGGTAGGCTTTGAAGCGGGGACGCCAGTTCCCGTGGAGCCACCCTTGAGATACCACCCTTCGCCTTCTTGATGTCTAACCGCGGCCCGTTATCCGGGTCCGGGACCCTGCGTGGTGGGTAGTTTGACTGGGGCGGTCGCCTCCCAAAGAGTAACGGAGGCGCGCGAAGGTTGGCTCAGAGCGGTCGGAAATCGCTCGTTGAGTGCAATGGCAGAAGCCAGCCTGACTGCAAGACTGACACGTCGAGCAGAGTCGAAAGACGGCCATAGTGATCCGGTGGTCCCAAGTGGGAGGGCCATCGCTCAACGGATAAAAGGTACGCTGGGGATAACAGGCTGATGATGCCCAAGAGTCCATATCGACGGCATCGTTTGGCACCTCGATGTCGGCTCATCTCATCCTGGGGCTGGAGCAGGTCCCAAGGGTATGGCTGTTCGCCATTTAAAGAGGTACGTGAGCTGGGTTTAGAACGTCGTGAGACAGTTCGGTCCCTATCTGCCGTGGGTGTAGGATACTTGAGAGGAGTTGCCCCTAGTACGAGAGGACCGGGGTGAACGTTCCACTGGTGGACCTGTTGTCGTGCCAACGGCAGTGCAGGGTAGCTATGAACGGACAGGATAAACGCTGAAGGCATCTAAGCGTGAAGCCCCCCTCAAAACAAGGTATCCCTTGAGAGCCGTGGAAGACCACCACGTCGATAGGCCGGAGATGTACGCGCAGCAATGCGCTCAGTTGACCGGTACTAATGGCTCGATTGGCTTGATTTGATCCGGAAGAAGACAGACCTGCCTTCTTCCTCAGCATCAACTTGGACAACACGCGGCGAAAGCCGCAACGCTGAGCGTTTCTTCCCCGGTCTGGTGGCCATAGCACGAGCGAAACACCCGATCCCATCCCGAACTCGGCCGTTAAGCGCCGTCGCGCCAATGGTACTGCGTCTCAAGACGTGGGAGAGTAGGTCACCGCCAGACCTGGAAAGAAACGCAAACCTCTCCGAAACGATC
>NZ_NSJZ01000041.1 GCF_002287065.1 Paracoccus salipaludis | reverse complement strand
CGGGCTATGTCGGCTATGACGAGGGGGGCCAGCTGACCGAAAAGGTCCGCCGCCGGCCCTATTCGGTGGTGCTGCTCGACGAGATCGAGAAGGCACACCCTGATGTGTACAACATCCTGTTGCAGGTATTCGACGACGGCCGCTTGACCGACGGCAAGGGCCGCGTGGTGGACTTCACCAATACCATCATCATCGCGACCTCGAACCTCGGCTCGGATATCATTCAGCGCAACCTCACGAAACGCGGCAGCAGTGAGTTCGACGAGGCCAAGCAGAAATCCGAACTGATGGAGGTGTTGCGCGGTCATTTCCGGCCAGAGTTCATCAACCGGATCGACGAGATCATCGTCTTTCATTCGCTGAATCAGTCGGAGATCCGCCAGATCGTCGAGTTGCAGCTCGACCGGGTGAAGCGGACCGCCCTTACCCAGGGCGTCGAACTCGAATTCGACGTGAGCGTCGTGGATCACTTCGGCGCAGTCGGCTTCCGCCCCGAATTCGGTGCCCGCGAGCTGCGCCGGCTGATCCGGTCGGAGCTGGAGACCGAGTTGGCTCGCGAGATGCTCTCGGGGCGGATCGAGGATGGCGACAAGGTCCGCGTCGCCTGGTCAGCGGACGAACAGAAGGTCGTGTTCGAAAAGATCGCAAGGGACACCGGTGACGACAGCCCGGACGATCCGGCCCAGGCCGGGACCGACGAGTCCAGCGCAGTTCCCGAAAACAAGGCGGACGCTCCGAAGCCCAGCGTTGGGGATGAGGTGCAGTCCAAGGACGACAAGTCCGCCGAGTGACAGCGCAAAAGACTGGCCCGGCGCGATATCGGTCGCGCCGGACCATCTCTTCGGAGAGTTGTAGGAAGGTCCACGGCATGAACGTCATTAGATCATTCCGCAATCTCGACCGGCACGGCCAACAGCGCGCGCCTGAGGTCATCGAGGAGGAGGTGCGGCAACTTGAACCGCACCTTGCGCGCTTTCGCGAGGATCTGGTCCGGCTCGAAGTCGTTGCCTCGCAGACGAGGGGCAAGAAACGCATCAAAGTCAGCCTACGCCTGCAACTGCCGTCGGGCGTGATCGCGGCGCGGGAAGAGGGATTCGAGATCGAGCCTGTCCTGCGCAAGGCCTTTGCCGACCTGCGCCACCAGGTCGATCGGCATGTGGCGCGCCTCAAGCACGAGCCTGAATACAAGCGTCCCGCCCGCCGGCGCCGGATCGGCGCCCCGCTGCCGCCCGCGCGGGATGCGGCGGAAGCGAACCGGCGCCAGCTCTTCTTCGACCTGATCGAGGATCATCTCGATACGATCTATGACACTGTCAGGCGCGAGTTGACCTATCTCGAATGCAGCGGATCGGTACCGGAGGGATATCTGAGCGTTCGCGGTCTCTTCGATGCGACGATCCTCAAGGGGCTGGCCCGCTTCGAGGATCGGCCTTCGGAGTTTTCCGTCGGCGACTGGCTGAAACGGCTGGCTTTTGAGACCATCGAGGAAGAATCCCGCGCCGCCCGCCGCGCCGTGCCTGAGGATGCCGCCTCCATCGAGGCGGAACCCGAGGCCCCGGCGGAGGATCCGACCGAGGCGGATCAGGCGATGTTCGAGTTCTACCAGCCCGACGAAGTGCTGATGCTGGAGGACCTCATCGCCGACGACGGCGGCACAGACCCCGAGACCGAAGTGGATCGTCATGATATCGCCATGGCACTGCACCGGGCTATCGCAGATCTTGCTCCGGTCGAGCGCCGCGTCCTGTATCGGATGTACCTGGAAGACGCCACGATCGCGGAGACGGCGCACCTCCTGGGTCTCACTGAGGCGGAAGTGTTGAAGATTGCAGAGAACGCGGCGGAGACACTGCGCGGCACGCTGGTCGAAGCCGGGTTGATCGGCGAGGCATCGGGGCGCGCGCCCGTGGAAAGGGAAATTGGCCGGACGCAGTGTCTGCCTCAACCGGTCGAGGACCGCCGCCGCGTGGCGGCCGCCCTGGCCGGCGCGGAGACAATCGGCACTACTGAGTTGAAACCTGAACAGGAGATGGACCAATGACGACAACCTCTGCAAAACAATCCGACACGATGCAGGACATGCTGTGCAGCCTGTCCGGGAACTGGTGGCTGTTCGTGCTGCGCGGTGTCCTGGCGCTGGTGATCGCGGTTCTCGCCTTCCTCATGCCTGCGGAGTCGCTGCTTGCTCTGACGCTGGTCTTCGGCGCTTTCGCCTTCGTCGATGGCGTGGTCGACCTCGTCGCCGCCGTCCGCAACATCCGCGCGGGCGATCGCTGGGGCTGGCTGATGTTCAGCGGCATTCTGGGGATCGCCACGGGGGTCGTCGTGGTCTTCTCGCCGTTCGCGACGACGCTTGTGCTTGCGACATTCCTCTGGGCCAGCATCGCATTCTGGTCCGTGTTCTCGGGTGCCTTCGAGATCGCGGCAGCGATCCGCCTGCGCAAGGAAATCGAGGGCGAGATCTGGCTGATCCTGAGCGGCTTTCTCTCGGTCCTTTTCGGTGTCGTCGTGACCTGGATGCTGCTGACGCGCCCGGTCGAAAGCTTCCTCGCGCTCGGCTGGCTGATCGGCTTCTACGCCGCGATCTTCGGGGTGATGATGATCCTCCTCGGGCTGCGGCTGCGCAAGGCGGATCGCCCGAATGACGGCACCATCGCCGGCCAGCCCCGGTCGGCGCAGATGTGATGTGCGCTGTGGCAGATGACCGGCGCCTTGCCGGCGGCGAGAACGATTTCACCCGATGGGACGAAACGATCTTCGACCGTTGCCTGAGCGCCGGCTTCAATCCGTTCGGCAGCGGTCCGACGCCGATCTTCCTGCGGCACCCGGACGCAGAGGCGCGCGCCGATGCAAGGCCGTGCATGCCCCCTGATACCGAAAATGCGAGGTGCTGATGTCGAACCGCCTGCCTGACTTGGCACTTGCGGCTGCGGCCGCTGCCTTGGGCATCGGCATCGTTTTCCTTTTTCGCTCGATGTATCTTGCCGAAGACACGCTGCCTTTCGCGCAGGAGATGACGCTCATCTTTCTCGGCGCTGTCGTGACGATCATTCTGACCGCGGCGCTTCTCAATCGCCAGACCGATCTCGAGCTTCGCAAGGAAGGAAGGGTCATCATCCTCCAGCAGCAATGCGACATTTACATGGCCTGCATCGAGAAGGTCGCAGAGATCGTGGAAACCGCAAGGCACGATGCGAAGCTGATCGATGAACTGCGTGTTCTCAGCCACAAGCTGGCTGTGGTCGCGAGTGCAGGGGTCGTGTCCAGCTTCGAGCAGGTACTGGAGAGCTTGCAGTCCGGTTTTGCTGACGGCACGCTCTCGGACGGGGACGGAGAGCGCGTGATGAATGCCGTCGCCGATCTCACGATAGCGATGCGGTCGGACGTCCTGCACGCTGCTGCCTTTCCTTCGCAGAACACCGAACGCGCCGTTCGCCTGAATTCGAGGCGAATGGAAAAACTCGACGATCTCGAACGTCACCTTCTCGTATCCACCGACACCCGGGAGAACTGATATGCGCGGCCATAATCGTCCACCATTCCCGCCGAAAATTCCCGGAACGGATCTGCCATCCTGGGACGTGCCGACGGCAATCATCTACCGTCCTGCCCGTTCCGCGATGACATCGGCACCGCGGCCCAACTACTGGGTCCTCGAGTTCGAGCCGTCCCGCCCGCCGCAGGTCGAGCCGCTGATGGGATATACCTCCAGCAACGATCCCTATCGTTCGATCCGGCTGAAATTTCCCGACCGCGAAAGCGCCGTGGAATTCGCGGAGCAGCAGGACTGGCGCTATTTCGTGCGTGAGGACGTGGCTCATCGGCATGCGCCTGACCGCTGGCGGGGAGAGGAGCGGCATCGCCTCTACAAGGGAGCCGACGCCCCGAACGCCTTTCGCATACCGTCCCGCCTGGATCGGGGTCGCACGGACCACCGACTCCGGCGCGCAGTCGATACGGAAGGCTCGGTGGACCTGTCGTCGCAAGAACAGGCGGAATTCGATCCAGTTTTCGAAGCCAGTCTTGAATCCTTCCCGGCCTCCGATCCCCCAGCCTGGACGGGCGTGACGATCGCCGGGAAAAAATAACGAACGCAATGGTCAGCTCGAGCGAGGATCTGCCGCTTGTGTCCTTACCTTGACAGCGTCGCGAGCCGCTATTGGCCTTCCCTGCGCCATCCCATCAGGAGAAGAACATGCATGGAGTGACCGGATTTGTCGAAAGCGCGGCCTTGTTGGTCTTTGCCGCGTTCGTGCTCGTGACGATATGTTCAAGGATCGGCGTGCCCAGCATTGTCGGTTACATTCTTGCCGGTATAGTCATTGGACCCGCCGGCCTCGACCTGATTGCCGAAAACGCTGCCCTTAGCAGCATTGGCGAGATCGGAGTGGTGCTGCTGCTGTTCTCGCTCGGCCTGGAATTCTCGTTCGAGAAGCTCGTAAGGCTCAGGAAGCATGTCTTCGGTCTTGGAGCCGTGCAGGTTGCAGTCACGACGATAACGGTGTCGTTGATAGCGAGTCTGATCTTCGATCTCGCGCCCGTCCCCGCAATCCTCATCGGCGGGGCCGTTGCCATGTCATCCACGGCCATGTGCCTCAAGGTGCTCGCAAGCGCGAACGCTCTGGGATCGGCCCAAGGACGCCTGGCCATTGCGGTGCTTCTGTTTCAAGACTTGGCAGCTGTCGCATTCCTGCTTCTGCACGATTCGATGAGTGGAGCCGCCGAAGGGTATGGCGTGATAACGGTCGTCGCCAGTGCAACGGCATTGGTTGCAGCTCTGTTCATTGCCCGTGGCCCGTTGCAGCTGCTGGCCCGTTGGGTAGCGTCGCGTGGCGATCCGGAACTTGCCCAGCTTCTCGCGCTCACCATTGTACTAGGGGCTGCGACTGTCGCGGCCACCGCCGGCCTTTCTCCGGCACTCGCTGCATTCGCGGCCGGGATGATCATCGGTGAGGGAGACGCGCGCCATGCTGTCGAGAACGAGATCCGGCCTTTCCGCGATTTGTTTGTGGGGATTTTCTTTATCGGCATCGGAACGCAATTGCCACTTTGGATCATCCCGTATGCGTGGCCAGTCGTGCTGAGCTGGCTCGCGATCATTTTTGCGGGCAAGGCGGTGATCGTTTTGGTTGTCGCCCGAATATTCGGCGAGTCGCTTCAGACCTCATGGCGAACTGGGATAATCCTGGCCCACGGAGGAGAATTCAGCCTGATGCTGCTGTCGGTTTCCTCGTCATCGGGCATTGTTGCGGAGGAATTCGCTGGTCCATTACTCCTCGCGATTGGCATGAGCATGCTGGCCGGGAGTGTTATGGTCAGATGGGCGGCCCTAAAGGTTTAGTGGGGTCGACATCAAAATAACTATTTTTCTCAGATAACGGAGAGCACGCCGGAGCCTGATCGCGCATGACGCTGTAGTCGGAGAGCATTTCGGCGACTGCCGACCCATCCGGCAGGACATCGAGCTCGTGGGCTGCGCGCGCCTGGACCTCTCGGCTGTACTCAACAAGCGGCGGACAGACGGTAGCCATGCGTAGCCATGCGAGGTTCAGAAGTGGCCGTCGCGCAGGCGGTCAGCGAAATCGCTGCGATCACGAGGACGGCGAGCTGCCGCGTCGAGCATCTGGCGTTGGATGTCATTGACCTTATCCATGGTTTCAAGGCGCTCGGCGAGCCGGCCAGCGCGCTCGCCGGAGCGCCGGAGCGTGAGCAGGAACAGGAGCACCGCGGGGGCGATGCCGCCGTAGCGCAGGGCCACCCGCATCCACGGGGCGGCGGCGATCCTCGCCCCCCGCTTCCAATCGTCGAGCAGAGCGTAGATCGTGACCTCAATGCCCGCGAGCGCCGCAGCGATGAACAACCAGCCAGGGTGTCGAGATAGGGGCGAGCGGCAGGATCGCGCTCTGGGTTTCCGC
>NZ_NSJZ01000040.1 GCF_002287065.1 Paracoccus salipaludis | reverse complement strand
GATCGTCGAGCGCGGCTCTCTCGGCCCGGTCTTGAGGTCCTCGACCGTCTGGCGCTTGCGCCATTTAGCAACGGTCTTCGGGTTGATCCCAAGATCCCGGCTCAACGTCGCGAGCGAAGCTTGCGATCGTTGTATTGCAGCTCTGACGGCGTGCGTGGTCGTGGCGCTTCCGTGACGAACCTGGCCCATAATGCTTCCTTCCATTCCTGAGAAAGGATCGCACCATCAAACCGTGGGATCAAACACCTAACGATTGTAGAGAGTCTTCAACTGGACCATACTCCTGCGGCGCGGCGCGCCATTGCAATCCGTTGTGATTGACAAAGATTATCCCGCTAGAGCCACGTGGCGATCATCGACGCGGAGCTTGCCATGGCTCTTGGGGAAGAACGGATCGCAGGCGATCCATCTGCGCTTCGCTCAGCCAGAACAAGTTGCTGATCGATCAGCCTCCTTGCGGAGGCTGAAGCATCACCGCAGACGAAAGTCAGTGGTTCTTGACCCTTCGGCCCGCCAAGGGACTCCGCGGTCGTGGAGAAGGTGATGAGGACGTCGCGGACAATGTCACGGCTCCAAGCTGGATGAGGCTATTCAAAAAGACACCTTCTCGTATTCGCCAATAAGATTAACTTATCAGCCTGACCATCATCTTCAACCGTATGCTATAAGATTGCCTTCTTGTAAGCGTGATACAATATCCCAACTAGGGAGCTATGCTTATGTCTGAAGCTGTCTGCCTGAAGGATTTTAAAACTGAACAAGATGCTACGATAACTAATTACCAATGCTTAGTCCTGGGCTACGGGGACCGGCGAAAACTGCATTACGAGATCTCAAGTACTACAGGACATCCACACCCCTCTATCACAGCCAACTGGGCAATACTTGGAATGCTATTGCCTGCAATGCGAACAGGAAAAACCTTACGGTGCGACCATGGTGTATCCGCCCTTCTTCTTCATTTCTTGCGCACCGATCTGCAGGAGCTCTTGATAAACTTCGACCCAAGTTTGAGCCGCATCGATATCGATGCCGACGCCTTACCCCCGGACTTAACAGTATCAAAAGATATTCGTATTGGCACAGGCTTCTCAGCGGGAATTGACAGCTTTAATTCACTAGGAGTATTCTGCCACTCGGATACTACTTCGCAGCTTAACGTCACAGACCTCTTCATTTTCGATGTGGGGGCGTTTGGCCAACACTCAAGCAAGAGTTCACGCAATTCATTTACTGCTGCAGCAGGGCGGACGCGGAGCTATGCAGATCGTCTGGGTCTGCACGCGCACTCAGTTACCAGTAATCTAGCAGATTTCTATGTGGGAGCAAGCGAATTAGACTTTATTCGCACACACACACTGCGCAATGCTTCTGCCGCAGTTCTGTTTGAACGGGAAATTGATATTTACCTTTATGCATCTGCTTTTTCTTACAGAGAAGTTGACCTAAAGGCGAAGTATGCCCTTGGTCATATTGACTCCATTTTACTTTCACTAATTACTACTACCCAGCTCCGCTTCATCTCCTCTGGCGCGGGCAGTGATCGCATAAAGAAGACTGCTTTGCTGTCCAACGACAAGGACGCTCAGCATATGCTAGATGTATGCGTCACCCCTACGCCCCGCCGCAGCACGCTTGTTGGGGTAGGTAGAAATTGTTCACGTTGTTGGAAGTGCTACCGGACAATGGTAACGCTTGATGCTTTGGGCCGCTTGGAGGAGTTCCGTGCAGTCTTCGATGTGGATCGATATTTTCAGCACCGCGAGGCTATATTTTCGCAAGTACATCATAGAGGCGCTAAAGGTTCTAGTATAGACCAAGCCGCAGCCAATCTCTTGTTGGAACGTGGTCTTGCTCCTTCGCCGCCGTACACGAGACGGAGGAGCGCCGGACGCTCGCTGCCGTGCGCGAGTACCTGACCCTGCCCCCCGAACAGTTCCGCAGCCTTTTGCAGCTGATGCAGGAGCACCGGCGCTGGCGGGCTGATTGCCCGTGCCGCCAACCGTTTCCTCGGCAAGGCTGATCGCAAGGCCGCGGGCGTGCTCTCCTCCGCGCAGCGCCACACCCATTTCCTCGACAGCCCCCGCATCACCGCCAGCCTGGCCCGCTCCGACTTCGGCTTTGCCAGCCTGCGTCACGAACGGACGTCGGTGTTCCTGGTGCTGCCGCCGAACCGGCTTGATGCCTACAGCCGCTGGCTGCGCCTGCTGGTCAGCCAGGCGCTTGCGGAGATTGCCCGGGATGCGGAGACGACCTAGGGCGCCCCAGAGGCCCCAGGAGCCGCTCAGAGGCCGCAGGAGGCCTCTCCGCCCCTCCGGGAGCCCACGCTGTTCCTCCTCGACGAGTTCGCCGCCCTCGGCCGCCTGGAGGCGGTGGAGCGGGCCATGGGGCTCATGGCGGGCTACGGGCTCCAGCTCTGGCCCATCCTGCAGGACCTGAGCCAGCTCATGGGCCAGGCGACTACGCAGTACGCCACCACCAGCCACCGGCCCGGCGATCCCGCCGCGACCACCCACCAGCTGACCGGGCGCGACCTGCTGACGCCGGATGAGATCATGCAGATGTCCCCGCACCTGCAGTTCCTGCGCCTGCAGGGCCGCCCGATGATCCTGGCCCGCAAGCTCCGCTACCACGCCGACCCCGAGTTCCGCGGCCTCTTCCCCCCGCAACCCGCCCCCTGACAGGACCGTACGCCCCCATGCCCGACAGACCCCCACCCGCGCCCCCTGCCCTGTCCGACGTGGCCCTGCGCGAAACCCTCGACCTCCTGGGCCAGGTCGTCGCCAGCATGTCGGCGCGCCTCGACAGCCAAGGCGAGCAGATCGAGGCCATGGCTAAGGCCGTAGAGAAGACCCGCAGCGCGGCGAAACGCACCGAACAGCAGACCGACCCCACTGCCTACGCCCGCTTCATCGGCGCCGAGGTCGAGACGACGCTCGATGGGGTCTTGGATCAGTTTGCCGGAGCCATCCGGGCAATCCGCAGCGACCACGAAACCACTGCCGCCCGGTTGGAGGAACTGGAACAGGCCGAAGAGGCCGCGCTCGAACGCTTGCGACAGGAGTTGGACGCGGCCCGACGCTGGCGCAGGTAGGTGCCGTGGGTTTGGGCAGGGGCAGTCTCAACAGCTCTCGTGCTGATGATCCTCAAGGCTCTGCTCTAGGCAACCCGCTTCTTCGTGTTCACTGTAGTGAAGATCTCCATTGTTACTGTCACTGTCACTTATCCACAGCCGGAGCATCCTTGAGTACAAAGGATGGATCTGCACCGAAGAATTTCTCTTTTTTCTTTTTCTTCCATTTTGGGTTACATAAGTTATTGATAATAAATATATATTCTTTCTGACTGTGACATATTGGGCGAGGTACCGTGACTTTTTGGGCGAAGTAAGGTGACTTTCTGGGCGAGGTGAGGTGACCTTTGGGGCGACCCTCTCACTTGCAACGCCCTAACAAGGTGACTTTTGGGGCGAGGGGCAGCGATAAATACCTGAGCGCCTGCTTTAGCTTCCAAAATGCTTAGCCTTCTGCCTATTGTGACAACGCAAGCAGCACAGGTCACGATATGCGGGATGAACCTCGCCCCAAAAGTCACGATAGCGCAGGGGGGACGCTCAAAGCGTTTCAGCGACGCGGCGAGGTCATCAAGCCCGCAGAGTTGATCGAAGTTCGCGGTGGTGAGAAGATCACCCTCGCGGCCCGCCGGATCTATAATCAGCTACTGTCCAACGCCTTTGGCCCCGAGATGGCGGCCGAAGGGCGCGAATACCGGATCCCTTTTGCCGAGCTCCGGGGAAACCACACCTCGAACGATCGCGTCACTGAGGCTATTCTTAGCCTCATGCAAACCGTAGTCCGGGTTCGTATGTCTGATGGCTCAACACGGAACGTCCATCTCCTCGGCCCGACTGATATCGAGAAGTTCGGTCCTGGTATTGCAACGATGTTGACCTATGAACTGCATCCCAAGCTCCTCCCGATCCTGCGCGACAGCCAGATCTTTGCACGTCTTGAAATGCAGATCCTCCATGGTTTCAGCACGAAGTATGGAATGGCTCTCTATGAGATCATCGCTAAGCGCATTGGCCTAAAGCACGTCTTCTATAATGACTTTGAAACCGACGAGTTGCGCGACTATCTCGGTGTACCGGTCGGCAAGCTCGGGCCGTTTGCAGCTCTGCGGCGCAAGGCAATCGAGCCAGCAGTTGCAGAGGTGAATGCCCTTGCCCCCTTCTCGTGTCGCGTCGACGTCGTGGAGACGAAAGGTAGGAAGGTGACCAAGCTGCGGCTTTCCTGGTGGACGAAGACTGTCGAAGAGCAAAAAGCTCAGTGGCAAGCGCAACAGGATAAGCAGCGCGATCTCTTCAATGTAGACCTGCCTGGGATGGAACTCTGGGAGCCCTCCTAACAGGCACAAAACAGAAGTTCGAAGGTGCGGATGTGCACAAATGCAAAGGATAAAATATGCAGATAATCACGATTGCAATGCAGAAAGGGGGTGTAGGAAAATCTACCTTAGCGCGCTCTCTTGCCGTCGCTGCGGTGCGGGACGGCCTATCTGTTCTGATCGTGGACATGGACGCCCAGCAAAGCGTAAGCCAGTGGGCAGAGCGCCGCGAGGCTGACGTGCCCGTGGTCGTGTTCTCAACGGAGAATGAGCTGCCGAAGAAGTTGGCTCAGGCGAAAGAAGCGGCTGATCTGGTGATCATCGACACGCCGCCTGCCCGCTCAACTGAAGCCCCGGCCGCTGTCGAGGTCGCAGACTTGGTGCTGATCCCGACGACCCCGGATGTTGAACCATTGGAACAGATGCCCCGGACGCTGCGCCTTTGCCGTGGCTTCAGTCGGCCGGTTTTCGCGGTCATTAATATGGCCAACCCGACCGGTTCAACCGAGGTAACGCAGACCCGTGAGGTCATCGAGGCCCTGGGAGCACGGACTGCCTCTGTGGTGCTTCATCGCCGGAAGGCTCACCGGGACGCTAGCGCGTCTGGCCTGACGGCTCAGGAAATCGACGTAGAAAGCAAGGCGGCCCAAGAAGTCTCCAAGCTTTGGGAGTGGGTTCGTGCAGTATTGCAAGTGAACAATTGAGAATAATATAAAATGTGCATTTGTGCACAATCTGGAGTGCAGAAGTGAAGAAGTCAAACCCGCTGCTGGCGGCGATGGGAAAGACGACCGAGCCTGATCCAGCCCAGGCTGATGTTGGAAAACCGATAGCGGAGCTTGCGCCCGTCAAACCGGTAGGCAAGAGGGTAGGGCAGAAGCACCTCGGTGCATACTTCGACAAGGGTGACCCAATCCTAGAGCGGGTCGCGATCCTGAGGGCGCGGCTGGACATGAACAATTCAGAACTGATCGAGCATGCGCTTAACGAGCTATGGAAACGGCACGAGGCGGGCAGGGCATTCGGGGAATAGTGCAGAAAGTGCCGGTGCTTCTGGTCAAACCCTCGGGGAATAGTGCAGAAAGTGCCGGTGCTTCTGGTCAAACCCTGGCTCTGTTGCACAAATCGGCTGTAGGACTCATCTTGTGAACCCAGCGTGGTAGCTGGGGCGCATGAGCAGACCCACACCCCCGCCTACAAGACCAGGAACTGGCCCGCTTATAACGAAGCTCTGAAGCGCTGTGGCTCGCTGACGATCTGGTTCGATCCCGAGATGACGTGGGAGGCCAGTCCAACCGGCAAACGCGGCCGACAGCCTGACTACAGTGAAGCAGCCATCCAGGCCTGCCTGACGATGAAGGTGCTGTTCGGCATGGCGCTCAGACAGACAACAGGCTTCATTGAGAGCCTGCTGCGCCTGACCGGCCTGGACTGGACCGTGCCCAACTTCAGCACGCTGTCGCGGCGCCAGAAGACCCTGAAGGTCAACATCCCGTATCGCGGCTCGCCAGGCCCATTGCACCTCTTGATCGACAGCACTGGCATCAAGGTCGAGGGCGAAGGTGAGTGGAACGCTCGCAAGCATGGGGGCAGCAAACGCCGGGTCTGGCGCAAGATCCACATCGGAATTGACGAGCAGACGCTGGAAATACGCGCAGCCGAGTTCA
>NZ_NSJZ01000004.1 GCF_002287065.1 Paracoccus salipaludis | reverse complement strand
CAGCGCGCCGCCGCCGAGGCCGCCGCCGCTGAAGCCGCACGGGCGCAAGCCGAGGCGCAGGCCGCCGCCGAAGCGGAACGGCAGGCCGCGCTCGAGGCGGAACAACAGGAGCAGGAGCGGCGCGAGGCCGAAGCCCGCGAGCGCGCCGAGGCCGAAGCCCGCCGCGCCGAGCAGCAGCGGCTGGCCGAGGAAGCACAGCGCGCCGAGGAGGCCCGCCGCCTTGCCGAACAGCGCGAGGCCGAGGAGGCCCGCCGCCGCGCCGAGGAGGAGGCCGCCGCCGCCGAGGCCGCGCGTGCACTGGCCCGCGCCGAGGAGGAAGCCGCTCTTGCCCGCGCCGAGGCACAGGCCCGGGAGCAGGCCGAGGCCGCGCGCCAGGCCCCCGAGGATGCGGACCCGCTGATGGCCGCGCTGAACGAGGCGCTGGACCTGCCCGGCGCGGTCGAGGAAGACGGCGGCGGCCGTGCCGCCCTTGGCCCGCCTTTGTCCCGGGGCGAAAAGGACGGGCTGCGGCTTCAGATCGAGGCCTGCTGGAACATCGGCTCGCTGTCGCGCGAAGCGCAGCGGACGGCCGTGTCGGTCCAGTTCTCGATGTCCGCCGACGGGATGCCCGACGCCGACAGCGTGCGGATGATCGCCTTCGACGGCGGCTCGGACGCGGCCGCGGCGCAGGCCTTCGAGGCCGCGCGCCGCGCCATCCTGCGCTGCGCCCTGCAGGGCGACGGCTACAACCTGCCGGCCGAGAAATACGGCCGCTGGCGCGACACGATCATCGACTTCCGCCCCCAGGGCGGCCCCTCGATCCGGTGACGATGGCCCGCATTTCCATCGCATCCCAAACAGGTTAGGCTCTGTGCATCATGCCGTTTTCCGCCTCTCTCGCCCGCCTCCCGCTTGTTCTTGCCGCCGCGCTGGTCCTGGCCGGGCCCGCCGCCGCGCAGGACGCGGCCGCGCCCCTGGCCCTGCCCGCCACCGGGGACGAGGGTCCGCTGCGGATCGAGATCACGGGCGGCCAGGTCGAGCCGATGCCCATCGCGATCGCCCCCTTCTTCGACGAGGGTGGCGCGGCCGAGATGGCCGCCCGCATCCAGGAGGTCGTGACCGCCGATCTGACCGGCACCGACCTGTTCCGGGAGATCCCCGCCTCGGCCCATGTGGCGCGGCCCTCGGGCTTCGACGACCCGGTGGCCTATCCCGACTGGCGTGCGGTCAATGCCGAGGCGCTGATCCTGGGCTCGGTGGCGCTCCGCGACGGGCAGGTCACGGCGCGGTTCCGGCTGTTCGACGTCTTCTCGGGCCAGCCCCTGGGTGACGGGATGCAGTTCGACGCTCCCGAGGCGGGCTGGCGGCGCGTGGCCCACAAGCTGGCCGACCAGGTTTATGCCCGCATCACCGGCGAAGGCCCGTATTTCGACAGCCGCGTGACATTCGTGTCCGAAACCGGGCCCAAGGACGCGCGGCTCAAGCGCATCGGGATCATGGATTATGACGGCGCCAATCCCCTGTGGGTGACGGACGACAGCGCACTGGTCGTCTCGCCCCGCTTCTCGCCGGACGGGTCGCAGCTTCTTTACACCAGCTTCGGCAACGGGATGCCGCAGGTCATGCTGATGGACGTGGCCACCGTCCAGTCCCGGCCGCTGAAGCAGGAGGCGGGGACCATGAGCTTCGCGCCCCGCTTCTCGCCCGACGGCCGCTGGATCGTGTATTCGCGCGAAAAGGGCGGCAACACCGACATCTGGCAGATGGACGTGGCGACCGGGGCGGAACGCCCGCTGACGGAAACGGCCGCGATCGAGACCTCGCCCTTCTTTTCCCCCGACGGACGGCAGATCGTCTTCGAAAGCGACCAGTCGGGCACCCAGCAGATCTATGTCATGCCCGCCGACGGCTCGGCCGAGCCCGCGCGCATCAGCTTCGGCGAGGGCAGCTACGGCACCCCCGCCTGGTCGCCGACCGGCGACCTGATCGCCTTCACCAAGCGCAACGGCGACAAGTTCCACATCGGCGTGATGCGGCCGGACGGGACCGAGGAAAAGCTGCTGACGGAATCCTTCCTTGACGAGGGCCCGTCCTGGGCCCCCAATGGCCGCGTTGTCATGTTCACGCGCCAGACGCCGGGCGGCGACGGCACCCCGCGCCTGCATTCGGTGGACGTGACCGGCCGGAACATGCGCCCGCTGTCGATCGAGGGCGCCGCATCCGACCCCGACTGGGGACCGCTTTTGCCATGAGGAGCTTGCCCCCAATGACCGGCCTTCGCATCGCCGTCGCCGTTCTTGTCCTTGCCGGCCTTGGCGCCTGCACCCAGGCCCCGCCGCCGGCGGTGGTCACGGACCCCTATGCGGGCAGCCGCTACACCGGCACGCTGCCCGGCGGCAGCCTGCCCGGCGCCACGGCCGAGGATTTCCGCCGCACCGCCGGCGACACGGTGCTGTTCCCCGAAAACGACGCCGCGCTGGACGGCACCGCGCGGGCGACGCTGGTGCGGCAGGCCGAGTGGCTCAAGCAGAACGGCAGCTTCTCCTCGGTCGTCGAAGGGCATTCGGACGAGCAGGGCACGCGGGAATACAACCTCGCGCTCGGCGCGCGCCGCGCCAGTGCCGTGCAGGAATACCTGATCTCGCAAGGGGTCGAGGCGGGGCGCATCCGCACCAGCTCGTTCGGCAAGGAACGCCCGATCCAGGTCTGCTCGGACCCCGCCTGCCAGGCGCAGAACCGCCGCGCGGTGACGGTGGTCGCGCCGGGGGCGGGCGTCTGATGCTGCGCGCGCTTGTTCTTGGCATGGGGATGGTGCTGGCCGCGCCCGTGCTGGCGCAGGAGGCGGCCCCGCCTGCGGCCGCCGCGCCCTCGGGCCGGACCCTGGCCGACCTGCGCGCCGACCTGCGCGCCGTAGGGGCCGAGCTGCGCGCGCTTCGGGCCGAGCTGAACGCCTCGGGCGCCGAGGGCTTCCGCGCGGCGGGCGGCGACAGCGCCATCGACCGCATGAACGCGATGGAGCGCGAGATCACCCGCCTGACCGGCGAGACCGAGCGGCTGAAGCACCGCATCGACGGCGTCGTGCGCGACGGCACCAACCGCATCGGCGATCTCGAGTTCCGCTTGTGCGAGATGGAGGACGGCTGCGACCTGGGCGCGCTGACCACGCCCACCCTGGGAGAGGCGGACACGGGCGGCGGTGTCCTGCAGCCCTCGCTGGGCGGGCCTGCGCCCGCGGCCCCGGACGCGCCGCTGACCGCCCAGGAACAGGCCGACCTGGGCCATGCGCGCGAGGCGATGCAGGCGGGCGACTTCACCCGCGCGGCCGAGCTGTTCGGCCGCTTCGCCGAAACCCATGCGGGCAGCCCGGCCGCCGCCGAGGCGCTGTTTCTGAAGGGCGCGGCGCTGGACAGCGCGAATGACCCCAAGGGCGCGGCGGCCGCCTGGCTGCAGGCCTTCGCCGCCGAGCCGGCCGGCCCCCGCGCGCCCGATACGCTGCTGGGCCTGTCGCGGGTGTCGGTGGCGGGACGCCCGCCTTCGGAGGGCTGCGTCTACCTGGCCGAGCTGACCACGCGCTTCCCCGACACGCCCCAGGCCGAGGAAGCCGCGCGGCGCATGGTTTCGGCCGGTTGCGAGGCGGCACCCGACGCGAATGGCGGCTGAGCCGCAGGCCGAGGTTTCCGCCGAACTCGACCGGCTGGCGGGCGACCTGCCCGCGTTGGGCATTGCCGTCTCGGGCGGCAGCGATTCGGTCGCGCTGCTGCACATGGCCCATGAATGGGCCCGCGCGCGGGGCGTGCGGATCGAAGCCGCGACCGTGGACCACCGCCTGCGGCCCGAAGCCGCGGCCGAGGCGGCATGGGTCGGGCGGATGGCCGAGGGACTGGACCTGCCCCATGCCATCCTGACCTGGCAGCACGAGGGCGTTGAAGGCAATGTCATGGATGCCGCCCGCCGGGCGCGGATGGGCCTGCTGGCCGACTGGGCCGGGGACCGGAGCCTTGCGGCGATCGCGCTGGGGCACACCCAGGACGACCAGGCGGAAACGCTGCTCATGCGGCTGGGACGCGGGGCGGGGCTGGATGGGCTGTCGGGAATGGCGGCCTCGCGCGAACAGCACGGGCTGCGGTGGCTGCGGCCGATGCTGGGTCTGCGGCGGCAGGCCTTGCGGGACTGGCTGACAGCGCGCGGCATCGACTGGGTGGACGACCCCTCGAACGAGGACGATGCCTATGGGCGCGTCCGCGTCCGGCAGGCGATTGCCGCCCTGGACCTGCCGGTCGAGGCCTTGGCGCGCTCGGCCGCGAACCTGGCCGAGGCCCGCGCCGCCCTGGCCGAAGCCGCCGTCGCTGCGGCCCGAGGCGCCGAGGCGGATCGCGGGATGCTGCGCCTGCCCCGGCGGGTGCTGGCCGCAAGCCCCGAGATCCGGCGGCGGCTGGTGGTCGGGGCACTGCGCTGGATCACGGGCGCCGACTATCCGCCGCGCGGGGCCGACGTGGCGCGGCTGATGGCAACGCTGGCGGCAGGTGGGCAGGGGACCCTGGACGGGGTGATCGCCCGGGTGCGGGGCGAGACCATCGAGTTCCTGCGCGAACCTGCGGCGGCTGCGCGAAGTGGCACGGCCGGACCGGGGCGCTGCCCCGGACCCCGGGGTATTTGGGTCAGGAAGAAGCGCCCGGGCGAGGTTCTCTGGGACCGGCGCTGGCGTCTGACGGGGCTGCCCGAGGGTGCCGTCGTGACGGCTGCCGGAGAGGCGGTGCTGGCGGGGCGCGACTGGCGGAAGGCGGGCCTGCCGCGCGCGGCGCTGGCCTCCTCGCCCGCCGTGATTCTCGGTGAAAGGGTCATCCTGCCGCTGCTTGATCCTTCGCCTGTCGGCGCCGTCCCGCTGCGGGGAGTTTACGAGTTCCTCGCAATCCTGCGAGCGCATTGATACCCGCTTCCCCAGCCCCTATTTTCACGGGGAAAGACTTCCATCCCGCGGAGGACATGCCCTTGGGCAACGCGCGCAACATCGCCTTCTGGGTGGTCCTGTTCCTGATGATCCTGGCCCTGTTCAATGCCTTCGGCGGCAACAGCGCGCAGATGAACAGCACCCAGATCGCTTATTCCGATTTCATCCAGAGGGTCGAGAACGACCAGGTCACGGCGGCCACCATCGACGGCGAGACCGTTATCGTGACCGGCACCGACGGCCGCCGCTATTCGACCGTGCGCCCCGTGGGCGAGGACCTGGCCGACCGGCTGATCGAGAACGGCGTCGAGGTCAAGGTCGAGCGCCAGCAGCAGTCGGGCTTCATGTCCCTGCTGGGCGTCTGGCTGCCCTTCATCCTGCTGATCGGCGTCTGGATCTTCATGATGAACCGGATGCAGGGGGGCGGCAAAGGGGGCGCCATGGGCTTCGGCAAGTCCAAGGCCAAGCTGCTGACCGAAAAGCACGGCCGCGTCACCTTTGACGACGTGGCGGGCATCGACGAGGCCAAGGAGGAGCTTGAGGAGATCGTCGAGTTCCTGCGCAACCCGCAGAAGTTCAGCCGCCTCGGCGGCAAGATCCCGAAAGGCGCGCTGCTGGTCGGCCCGCCCGGCACCGGCAAGACGCTGCTTGCGCGCGCGATCGCGGGCGAGGCGGGCGTGCCCTTCTTCACCATCTCGGGTTCGGACTTCGTCGAGATGTTCGTGGGCGTGGGTGCGTCCCGCGTGCGCGACATGTTCGAGCAGGCCAAGAAATCCGCCCCCTGCATCGTCTTCATCGACGAGATCGACGCGGTGGGCCGCGCCCGTGGCGTCGGCATCGGCGGCGGCAACGACGAGCGCGAGCAGACGCTGAACCAGCTTCTGGTGGAAATGGACGGCTTCGAGGCGAACGAGGGGATCATCATCATCGCCGCCACGAACCGCAAGGACGTGCTGGACCCCGCGCTGCTGCGCCCGGGCCGCTTCGACCGCCAGATCCACGTCCCGAACCCCGACATCAAGGGCCGCGAGAAGATCCTGAACGTTCATGCCCGCAAGGTGCCGCAGGGCCCCGACGTGGACCTGCGGATCATCGCCCGCGGCACCCCCGGCTTCTCGGGCGCCGACCTGATGAACCTCGTGAACGAGGCCGCGCTGATGGCCGCGCGCATCGGCCGCCGCTTCGTCACGATGGAGGATTTCGAGAACGCCAAGGACAAGGTGATGCTGGGCGTCGAGCGCCGCAGCATGGTCCTGACGCCCGAACAGAAGGAAAAGACCGCCTATCACGAGGCGGGCCATGCCATCGTCGGCCTGTCGCTGCCCAAGTGCGATCCGGTGTATAAAGCCACGATCATCCCGCGCGGCGGCGCGTTGGGCATGGTCGTCAGCCTGCCCGAGATGGACCGGCTGAACTATCACAAGGACGAGGCCAAGCAGAAGATCGCCATGACCATGGCCGGCAAGGCCGCCGAGATCATCAAGTATGGCGAGGAAGGCGTGTCCAACGGTCCTGCCGGCGACATCCAGCAGGCCTCGGCCCTGGCGCGTGCGATGGTGATGCGCTGGGGCATGTCCGACAAGGTCGGCGCCGTGGACTATGCCGAGGCGCATGAGGGCTATTCCGGCAACACCGGCGGCTTCTCGGTGTCCACTAAGACCAAGGAGCTGATCGAGCAGGAAGTCCGCGACCTGATCGAGGAAGGCTATCAGCACGCCCGCCAGATCCTTCTGGAGAAGTCCGAGGAGTTCGAGCGGCTCGCGCGCGGCCTGCTGGAATACGAGACCCTGACCGGCGAGGAGATCGGCAAGGTCATCCGGGGCGAGCCCCTGGGCGGCGACGACGACACGCCGAGTTCCGCGATTCCGGCGGTCCCGGCGGTGCCGCGCATTCCTCCGGCCAGCGGTGGGCCCGCGCCCGTGCCCACGGCCTGAAACCCTTCCGAACATGACGGACCCCGGCCCTTGGGCCGGGGTTTTCCGTTGCGGGCAGGGCTCGGATGCCGGGCGGGATTCCGGCCCAGCGGGGCTGCGGGGCTTGCGTGCCGGGGCCGCGCGGGGCATGAGGCCGCCATGAACAAAGCCGAGATTTCCGCCATCCCCGACATGCAGGCGCTGCGCGCGGCGATCGACGCGCTGGACCTGCGGCTCGCCGGACTGCTGGCCGAACGGACGCTGCTGATCGACCGTGCGGCGCAGATCAAGGCCGGCGCCGGCCTGCTCGCCCGCATCGACGAGCGGGTCGAGGAGGTCGCCGGGAAGGCGCGCCGGAACGCCGAGGCCGCGGGCTACGACCCCGACCTCGCCGAGGCCCTGTGGCGCCTGATGATGGAACATTTCATCGCGCAGGAAGCCCGGCATCTGGGGGAACACGCATGACTGCCGAACTGATCGACGGCAAGGCCTTCGCCGCCGCCCTGCGGGGCCGCATCGCCACCGCGGTCGCCGCCCTCAGGGCCGAGCACGGGATCACGCCGGGCCTTGCCGTCGTGCTGGTGGGCGAGGACCCGGCCTCGTCGGTCTATGTCCGCAGCAAGGGCAAGGCCACGGTCGAGGTGGGCATGGAAGGCTTCCAGCACCGCCTGTCCGCCGAGGCCCCGCAGGAGGAACTGCTGGCCCTCATCGCCCGGCTGAACGATGACCCCGCCGTGAACGGCATCCTGGTGCAGCTTCCCTTGCCCAGGCACATGGACGAGGCGGCCGTCATCAACGCCATCGCGCCGGAAAAGGACGTGGACGGCTTCACCGTGCTGAACGCCGGGCGGCTGGCCACGGGGCAGAAGGCGATGGTGCCCTGCACGCCGCTGGGCTGCCTGATGCTGCTGCGCGACCGGCTGGGATCGCTGGCGGGCAAGGATGCGCTGGTGATCGGGCGGTCGAACATCGTGGGCAAGCCCATGGCCCAGCTTCTGCTGGCCGACAGCGCCACCGTGACCGTGGCCCATTCGCGCACGCGGGACCTGCCCGACCTCTGCCGCCGCGCGGATATCGTCGTGGCCGCCGTGGGCCGGGCGCGCTTCGTTCAGGGCGACTGGATCAAGCCGGGCGCGACCGTGATCGACGTGGGCATCAACCGCACGGGGGACGGGCTGGTCGGCGACGTGGACTTCGACGCCGTGCGCGAAGTTGCCGGGGCCATCACGCCGGTTCCGGGCGGCGTCGGCCCCATGACCATCGCCTGCCTTCTGGCGAACACCCTGACCGCGACGGCGCGGGCGAACGGCCTGCCGGAACCCGAGGGGCTGACTCCCTGACCGGAACGGCGGCCCTTACGGACCGCCGTATTTCTTGCCGCTGCGGGCGATCAGCCAGTCCATCGCCGCCATCAGCAGGCCCGAGACCACGAAGACCACGTGGATGACGACCAGCCAGCGCAGCTCGCGGTCACCAAGGGGCGTGATGTTCGGGCGCCCCAGCTCCATGAAACGCTTGAGCAGGTCGATGGCCGAGATCGCCACGATCGAGGCGATCAGCTTCATCTTCAGCCCCGAGAAATCCACCGTGCCCATCCAGCCGGGCCGCTCGGCATCCTCGCCCACGTCCAGCCGCGAGACGAAATTCTCGTAGCCCGAGAAGATCACGATCAGCAGAAGGTTCGCCGCCAGCGTCAGGTCGATCAGCGACAGCGCCGCCAGGATCGCGGTTTCCGCCGACATCGTCAGCGCCTGCGGGACGTAGTAGAAGGTCTGGCGCAGGAACACCGCCAGCATCATCCCCAGCACGGCGACCAGTCCCAGATACATCGGCGCCATCAGCCAGCGCGAGGCGAAGATCAGCCGCTCGAAGCCCTTTTCCATGCGTGTCCCTTTTGCCGCTTTTCGCGGGCAGATACGGGCGGGCCCGGCCCGAGGCAAGTCCGCGCCGGGCTTTTCGCTTCGGGCGTTCTGGTCTAAACCACGCGCAACCCAAAGGTCAGGAGGCCGCCGCGCCATGAGATTCTTCGTCGATACCGCCGACATCGCCGCCATCCGCGAACTGCACGAACTGGGCATGGTGGACGGCGTCACCACCAACCCCTCGCTGATCCTGAAATCGGGCCGCAACATCGCCGAGGTCACGCGCGAGATCTGCGAGATGGTCCCGGGCCCCGTCAGCGCCGAGGTCGTGGCCTCGGATGCCGAGGGCATGATCCGCGAAGGCAAGCACCTGGCGCAGATCGCCCCCAACGTCACGGTCAAGGTGCCGCTGACCTGGGACGGGCTCAAGGCCTGCAAGGCGCTGACGGACGACGGCCACATGGTCAACGTCACGCTGTGCTTCACGCCCGCGCAGGCGATCCTGGCGGCCAAGGCGGGCGCGACCTTCATCAGCCCCTTCATCGGCCGGCTGGACGACATCGGCCTGGACGGGATGGAGCTGATCGCCGACATCCGCCGCATCTATGACAACTACGGCTACGAGACGAACGTGCTCGCCGCCTCGATCCGGTCGGTGAACCACATCATCGAATGCGCCCGCATCGGCGCGGACGTGATCACCGCGCCCCCCGCCGTCATCAAGGCGATGGCGAGCCATGTCCTGACCGACAAGGGCCTGGAACAGTTCAACGCCGACTGGGCCAAGACCGGCCAGAAGATCGGCCTGTGACGGGGACGCCCGACAAGGCAGCCGAGGCCGCGCTGGACCCCGGCACGCGCGACAGGCTGCTGGCCGACCCGGCGCTGATCCTGGGCGACCGCGAGCTGATGCGCGCGCTGGTCGCCGCGCGCGAGGCGGAGCTGGGCGAGAATGTCATCGACATCCGCGGCCGCGCCATGCAGGCGCTGGAACAGCGGCTGGACCGTCTGGAATCGGCGCATGAAAGCGTGATCTCGGCCGCCTATGAAAACCAGGCGGGCACGCAGACGGTCCACCGTGCGGTGCTGTCCCTGCTCGAGCCGATGGACTTCGCGGGCTTTCTGGAAACGCTGGAAACCGACGTTGCCCCGATCCTGCGGGTCGAGACGCTGAAGCTGGTGATGGAAGCGCCCGAGGACGCCGCGCCGTCGGACACGGGGCCGCTGGTGGTGATGCCGACGGGCAGCGTCGGGCGCCTGATCGCGGCGGGGCGCAAGGCCCCGCGCGGGGACGACATCGTGCTGCGGCGCGCCAGCCCCGAGACGCTGGGTGTCCACGGCACCGAGGTCCGGTCCGAGGCGCTGCTGCCGCTGGACCTCGGCCCCGGCCGCCGGCCCGCGCTTCTGGTCATGGGCTCGCGCGATGTGGGACGGTTCTCGCCCGCGCAGGGCACCGACCTTCTGCGCTTCTTCGCGCAGGTCTTCCGGCTGGTCCTGATCGGGTGGCTCCGGGGATGAGCGGGCAGGGTCCGGTGCCCCCGCTGGCGCTGGCCCCGGCCATGTCGGACGCGCTGGCGCGCTGGCTTGACGGCGAGCGCGCGACGCGCGGCCGGTCCGAACACACCATCACCGCCTACCAGGGCGACCTGCTGGCCTTCCTGTCCTTCCTGGGCGGCCATCACGGCGAAGCCGCGCTGCCGCGCACCCTGGCCGCCCTGACCCAGACCGACCTGCGCGCCTTTGCCGCCGCCGAGCGCGCGCGGGGCCTGTCCCCCCGCAGCCTCGCCCGCCGCCTGTCCGCGATCCGCAGCTTCCTGCGCTGGATCAGCGACCGCGAGGGCTTCGACGCCAGCCGCGCCCTGTCCGCCCGCAGTCCCCGCTATCGCCGCAGCCTGCCGCGTCCGATCCCGGTGGAGCAGGCGCGGGCCGTCCTCGACCTTGCGGGCGAGCGGCATCCAACCCCCTGGGTTGCTGCCCGCGACGTGGCGGTGCTGACCCTGCTTTACGGGCTTGGGCTGCGCATCAGCGAGGCGCTGGCACTGAACGGCCGGGACTGGCCGATGGGGGATTCGCTCGTGATCCGCGGCAAGGGCGGGCGGGAACGGATGGTTCCCGTCCTGCCCGCCGCGCGGCAGGCGGTCGCGGCCTATCTGCGGATCTGCCCCTTTCCGCTGACCCCCGAAGGGCCGCTGTTCTTCACCGTCAAGGGCAAGCGGCTTTACGCGGGCGCCATCGAGGGCGCGATGGCGTCCCTGCGCCAGTCGCTGGGCCTGCCGGAAACGGCGACGCCGCACGCCCTGCGCCACAGCTTCGCCACGCATCTGCTGGCGGCCGGCGGCGACCTCCGCACCATCCAGGAGCTTCTGGGCCATGCGAGCCTGTCCACCACGCAGGTCTATACCGGCGTGGACGACGCGCATCTGCTGGCCGTCCACCGCGCCGCGCATCCCCGGCGCTAAACGCCGTCACTCTCCCTCGGGGGCATCCTCGGGGACGGTGACGATGGGGCTCGTCTCGGCGCCCTGGCCCCAGGTCGCCCATTCGGCGCCCGAGGGGGGCTGCGGCAGTTCCCCGTGCGTCCAGGACAGGTGCATGTGCGCCTTGGCGATGAACAGCCCGGTGATGGGCGAGGTCAGGAAGACGAACAGCGCGATCAGCAGCTCGTGCCAGCTGAAATGGCCGTGATGCGCCCAGAAGAAGATCATCGAGGCGAGCAGGACCGAGCCCACCCCCAGTGTTGCCGCCTTGGTCGGCCCGTGCAGGCGCGTCATCATGTCGGGCAGCCGCACCACCCCCCACGAGCCGACAAGGCCGAAGACCCCGCCCGCCACCAGCAGGGCCGCGATCAGGATGTCCGCCAGCAGGGTCATTCGATGATGTTCCCGCGCAGGATGAACTTGGCGAAGGCGACGGTCGAGACGAAGCCTACCATGGCGAACAGCATCGTGGCCTCGAAATAGAAGCTGGTGCCGCGCTGGATGCCGAACAGCGTGATCAGCGCGATCATGTTGATGGTCATGGTGTCCAGCGCCAGCACACGGTCGCTGAAGCCGGGCGCGCGGACGACGCGGTAAAGGCACAGAAGCTGCGCCAGCGCGAAGCAGCCGAAGGCGAACCAGAGGGCGGCGGCCAGGATGCTCATCGGAAGATCTCCTTCAGGCGGGCCTCGTAGCGGGTCTTGATCTCGTCCACCGTGGCGGCGGGGTCGGGGCAGTGCAGCGCGTGGACCAGCAGGGCCGACCCGTCCTCGGCCAGGTCGCAGCTGACCGTGCCGGGGGTCAGGGTGATGGTGCCCATCAGGACGGCGATGGCCTCGGGCGCCTGGATGTCCAGCGGCACGGCCAGCCAGCAGGGGCGCAACTCGGCCTTGGGCATGAACAGCACGATCCGGGCCACGTCGATGTTGGCCTTGATGATGTCGTGGATGACGATGCCCAGATAACCCAGGATGCGGGCGGGGCTGCGCAGGCGGGCGCGGCCGGGCCAGTAGGGGGCGGTCACGATCGGGATGACCAGCCCCAGCGCCAGCGCGAAGACCAGCGAGCCCCAGGCGAAGCGGTTGACCAGCAGCAGCCACAGCAGCACGACGGCCAGCGACAGGACGGGATGGGGCAGGATGCGGCGGATCATTTCACGCCCTCCTGGTCCCGCAGCACGGCCCCGATATAGGGTTCGGGGTCGACCAGCTGGCGGGCGGTCGCGTCGGCATAGCGCATCATGGGCCCGGCGAAGACGGTCAGCGCCACCATTCCCGCGACCAGCGCCGCCGTGGCGGTCAGCGCCAGTGCCGCCGACGTCGGGGCAGGATCATGCGGCGGCTCGTCGGGCTCGGCCTGCGGGGGCGGGGCGTCCTGCGCCGCATGGGCCTTCCAGAAGACCAGCGAGCCCGCGCGCGTCAGCCCGGCGATGGCCAGCAGCGAGGAAACCAGGATGATCGCCCAGATCGCCGCCGCGCCGTCGGCGTCGCGGACCGACTGCATGACCGCGAGCTTGCCCGGAAAGCCCGACAAGGGCGGCAGCCCCGCGATGCCGATGGCCGCCGCGAAGAACAGCGCCGCCACGATCCCTCCCTGAGCGATGGGCGGCGCCAGCCGCAGCCACTGGCCGGCGCCGGGCCTGCGCGCGGCGATCAGGTCCACGGCCAGAAACAGCGCGGCCGAGGCCAGCGTGGAATGGACCATGTACCAGATCCCCGCCGTCAGCCCCGGCAGCCGGAACTGCGCGACCGCCACCATCGCCGTGCCGACCGATCCCAGGGCGGCAAAGGCCGCCATCCGGCCCAGGTGGCGCGAGCCCAGAACGCCGAGCTGCCCCACGATCAGCGTGACCAGGGCCGCGGGCAGCAGGATGTCGGCGGCCAGACGCTCGATCACGCTGTCGGCCGGGAAGACCAGCGTGAAGAAGCGGATGATCGCGTAGATCCCCACCTTGGTCATGATGGCAAACAGCGCGGCCACGGGGCCCGGTGCGCGCGCATAGGTCGAGGGCAGCCAGAAATGCAGCGGCACCAGCGCGGCCTTGATGGCGAAGACCAGCATCAGCAGCACCGCGCCGACCCGCAGCACCGCCGTGTCGCCCGCGGGCATCTGCGCCACGCGCAGCGCGAGGTCGGCCATGTTCAGCGTGCCCGTGGCCGAATAGATCGTCCCCAGCGCCGCCAGGAACAGCGACGACCCGGCAAGGTTGTAGATCACGTATTGCACGCCTGCGCGCAGCCGCAGCTCTCCGCCCGAATGGATCATCAGGCCGTAGCTGGCGATCAGCAGGATCTCGAAGAAGACGAACAGGTTGAAGGCGTCGCCGGTCAGGAAGGCGCCGTTGATGCCCATCAGCTGGAACTGCCACAGGGCGTGGAAATGCCAGCCCCGGCGGTCCCAGCCGGAACCGATGGCGTAAAGCTGGACGACCAGCCCGACCAGCCCCGCCAGCACCAGCATCAGCGCGGCCAGGCGGTCCAGCATCAGCACGATGCCGAAGGGGGCGGCCCAGTTGCCCAGGCGATAGACCTGCACCTCGCCGCCCATCGCTTGGACCATCAGCCAGATGGCCAGCGCAAGCTGCGCGGCGGTCGCGGCGGTGCCGAAGACCCGCTGCAGCAGCAGGTCGCGCCGCATCCCCAGGACGATCAGCGGACCCGCGAAGGCGGGCAGGACCACCGGGACCACAAGCCAGTGGTTCATGCGCCCGGTCCCTTGCGGTCGCGGCGGGGCAGGTCGATGCGGTCGTCTCCTCCTTCGACGAATGCGCCCAGCGCCATCATCACCACCAGCGCCGTCATCCCGAAGGAGATCACGATGGCCGTCAGCACCAGCGCCTGCGGGATCGGGTCGGTATAGCCCGCCACCCCGTCCTGCAGGATCGGCGGGCGGTCGACGACCAGCCGCCCCGTGGCGAACAGGAACAGGTTGGTCGCATAGCTCAGCATCGTCATGCCGAGGACGACGGCGAAGCTGCGCTTGCGCAGGGTCAGGTAGACTCCGGCGGCAGTCAGGCAGCCGATGGCCGAGGCCAGCAGGAACTCCATCTCAGCGGCTTCCTTTCTGGGGGGTGCCCGATGGGGCGCCGTCCTGCCCGGCCGCGCGGGCGATGCGCGACAGCGAGTTCAGCGCCAGCATCACCGCCCCCACGACAGCCAGGAAGACGCCGGTGTCGAAGCCCATGGCGGTGGCCCATTCGACGGGTTCGACGCCCCACAGGTGGACATAGCCGTAGGCCGAGGTCAGGAAGGGCATTCCCGCGAACCAGGCGCCCGCGCCGGTGATGCCGGCAGCCAGAACGCCCAGCCCGATCAGCGCGTGATAGGGGATGTTCTGCCGCGCCATGGCCCAGGCATACCCCGAGGCCATGTACTGCATGACCAGCGCCACCGAGACGACAAGGCCTGCGATGAAGCCGCCGCCCGGCGCGTTGTGGCCGCGCAGGAAGATGAAAAGGCCCACGACCAGCGACAGCGGCATCAGCACCCGCGTCACCACCACCAGCATCAGCGGGTGGCGGTCGCCCGCGCGGCGCATGTCGCCGACCCAGGCCCGCAGCCGGGCCGAGGCGCGCCCGCGCAGCAGGGCCTCGGTCATGGCGAAGATGGCCAGACCGGCGATGCCCAGGACGGTGATCTCGCCATAGGTGTCGAAGCCGCGGAAATCGACAAGGATCACGTTGACGACGTTGTCGCCCCCGCCCAGCTTGTAGCTGTTCTCGACCATGTAGCCGGCGATCGAGGGAAAGGCGAAGTCGCGCCGCAGGATGGCATAGGTGAGGATGCCGACGCCCAGTCCCGCCAGCGTCGCGACAAAGGCGTCCGCCCCGCGCTTGACGTTGCCGGTGTCCAGGGCCGTGCGCTTGGGCAGGAAGTTCAGCGCCAGAAGCATCAGGATGACCGTGACGACCTCGACCGTGATCTGGGTCAGCGCCAGGTCGGGGGCCGAGAAGTAGACGAATGTGCAGGACACGATCAGCCCGACGATGCCGACCAGCACCAGCGCCAGGATGCGGCGGCGGTGCAGGGCCACCATGGTGCCGGTCGCCACCAGCATCAGCACCCAGCCCATCAGCGCCACGGGCGTGACCGGCAGCATGGGCCGCAGGTCCGGTCGGGCCAGCCCCGTGTGCCAGGCGGCGACCCCGCAGATCACGCAGGTCAGCATCAGCAGCGACAGGGCGCGCGACATGGACCCGTTGGTGAAGCTTTCGGTGAAGCCGCGCGCGATGCGGGCGATGACGCGTTCCGTGGCGTCGAAGATGCGCTTGGCGTCGGGGCGGGGCAGGTGCCGGCGCAGCGCCTCGGCCGCGTGCCAGTGCCGCAGCAGCAGGATGCCGCCCAGGATGGCCAGCGCCGACATGGCCAGCGCCGGGGTCAGCCCGTGCCAAAGGGCGAAATGGGGGTGCTGCGGCGCCTGGGTGACGGCTGCGGCCGCGGCGGCGACCAGCCAGCCCAGCATCGCGTTCGGGAACAGCCCCGTGACCACGACCAGCCCCACCAGCAGCGCCGGACCGGCCCAAAGGCCCGGGCCGGGATCATGGGGCGCGTGCGGGTAATCGTCGCGCGCCGGCCCCAGGAAGACGTGGGCGACCAGCCGCAGCGAATAGGCGACCGAGACGAGCGCGGCCAGGGTGGCCAGCGCGCCGATGATCCAGCCCGCCCCCGTCTCTCCCTGGTGGGCGGCCTGCTCCAGCATCATCTCCTTGGACAGGAAGCCGTTGAAGGGCGGAATGCCCGCCATCGACAGCGCGGCGACGAGGATCAGGCCGAAGGTCAGGGGCATCAGCGACCTGAGGCCGCCCAACTGCCGGATGGACCGCGTGTGCGTTCCGTGATCGATGATGCCCGCGCCCATGAACAGCGCCGCCTTGAAGGTGGCATGGGCGATTATGTGGAACATGGCGGCGGTGGCGGCGGCTTCGGTGCCGAAGCCCAGCAGCATGGTGATCAGCCCCAGGTGGCTGACCGTGGAATAGGCCAGAAGGCCCTTCAGGTCGTCCTGGAACAGCGCGATCACGCCGCCGACCAGCATCGTGGCAAGGCCGGTCGTGGCGACGATCCAGAACCATTCGGGCGTGCCCGCCAGCACCGGCCACAGCCGCGCCATCAGGAAGATCCCGGCCTTCACCATGGTGGCCGAATGCAGGTAGGCGGACACCGGCGTCGGCGCGGCCATCGCGCGCGGCAGCCAGAAGTGGAAGGGGAACTGCGCCGACTTGGTGAAGGCCCCCAGCAGGATCAGAAGCAGCGCCGGCAGGTAAAGGGCCGAGCCCTGGATCGCCTCGCGCTGGGCGATGATCTCGGACAGGCGGTACGATCCCGCGACCTGCCCCAGCATCAGGCAGCCCGCGATCATGGCAAGGCCGCCTGTCGCGGTCACGGTCAGCGCCATGCGCGCGCCCTGGCGCCCTTCGGGCAGGTGCTTCCAGAAACCGATCAGCAGGAACGAGGACAAGGAGGTCAGTTCCCAGAAGACCAGCATCATCAGGATGTTGTCGGACAGCACGATGCCCGTCATCGCGCCCTGGAACAGCATCAGGTAGGTGAGGAACGGCCCCGCCGGGTCGCGTTCGGACAGGTAGAAGCGCGCGTAAAGGGTGATCAGCAGCCCGATCCCCAGGATCAGGATGCCGAACAGAAGGCCAAGCCCGTCCAGCATGAAATCCGCGTTCAGCCCGATCTGCGGCATCCAGGACAGGCGGGCGGTGGCGACCTCGCCTGCCAGAACAGCGGGGATGTGCAGAAGCAGGCCCAGGGCCGCGAAGGCGGTGACGGCCCCGCAGGCGATGGCGGCGGCGCTGCGGCCCGAACGGACCATGAGGCCCGGCAGCAGGGCGCCCAGGAACGGCAGGATGGCGATCAGGGCTGGGGACATGGGCTCCTCAGATTTGGAGGGGTGTCCCAAGCGCGCCGCCGCGTGTCAAGCACATGACGAAACCGGCTAGGCGATGTTCGCGCTTCGTGCTAGCCCTTGGGAAAACAAGGCCGAAGGGGCGGGCATGAAGGTTCTGGGCATCGACCCCGGCCTGGTGAACATGGGCTGGGGGATCATCGTCGCCGACGGCTCGCGCCTGCGGCACGTGGCGAACGGGATCATCCGGTCCGACAGCACCAGCCTTGCCGCGCGGCTCTGCGACCTGCACCGGGGGCTGGTGGCGGTGATCGCCCTGCATGCGCCCGACGCGGCGGCGGTGGAACAGACCTTTGTCAACAAGGATGCGGTCGGCACGCTGAAGCTGGGTCAGGCACGGGGGGTCGCGCTGCTGGCCCCCGCGCAGGCCGGGATCGCCGTCGGGGAATATGCGCCCAACGCGGTGAAGAAGGCCATCGTCGGCGTCGGCCACGCCCAGAAGCAGCAGGTGGAGCACATGGTCCGGTTTCAGTTGCCGGGGGTCGAGCTTGCCGGGCCTGACGCGGCCGACGCGCTGGCCATTGCCATCTGCCACGCGCGCCATCTGCAGAGCCGCAGCCTGCGGATCAAGGTCGTCGCATGATCGGTCGCATCGCCGGGCTGATCCTGCACCGCGCCGCCGACCACGTGCTGATCGACGTGCGCGGCGTGGGCTACATCGTCCATGTGAGCGAGCGCACCGCCGCGAGCCTGCCCCCGGTCGGGCAGGCGGCGGCGCTTTATACCGATCTGCTGGTGCGCGAGGACCTGCTGCAACTGTTCGGCTTTCCGACGCTGCTGGAAAAGGAATGGCACCGGCTGCTGACGAGCGTCCAGGGCATCGGAGCCAAGGCCTCGCTGGCGATCCTGGGCACGCTGGGCCCCGAGGGGCTGGGCCGCGCCATCGCGCTGGGCGACTGGGCGGCGGTGCGCCGCGCGCCCGGCGTGGGCCCGAAGCTCGCGCAACGGGTGGTGCTGGAACTGAAGGACAAGGCGCCGGGCATCATCGCCATGGGCGGCGCGCTGACGGTGGACGCGGGCGCAGTCGTGGATGCGGACGAACCGGGCATCGAGCCCGGCACGCCCGCCGCCGCCCCGAAGCCCGCGCCCGCGAAGGGGGCCAGTTCCGCGGCGGCCTCGGCGGACGCGCTGTCAGCGCTGACGAACCTGGGCTACGGCCCATCCGAGGCCGCGACCGCGGTGGCCGAGGCCTCTGCCCGGGAACCCGGCGCGGGCACCGCCGCGTTGATCCGGGCGGCGCTCAAGTCACTGGCGCCCAAGGAATAAAGGCTGGGGCGATGCACGGAAACATGCGCACCTTTCTCCTCATGGCGGCGATGACCGCGCTGCTGATGGGGATGGGCTGGCTGATCGGGGGGCAGGGCGGGGCAGTGCTCGCGCTGGTCTTCGCAGGGGTGGGCAACATCTGGGCCTGGTGGAACAGCGACAAGGCGGTGCTGCGCCAGCATGGCGCCATGCCGGTGACGGAAGCCGAGGCGCCCGAGCTGGTGCGGATGGTCCGCCAGTTGGCCGACCGCGCGGGGCTGCCGATGCCCAAGGTCTACGTGCTGGCGACCGAGCAGCCGAATGCCTTCGCGACCGGGCGCAATCCCGAGAACTCGGCCGTGGCGGTGACGCAGGGGCTGATGCGCATTCTCACGCGCGACGAACTCGCGGGCGTGATCGCGCATGAGCTGGCGCATATCAGGCACCGGGACACGCTGACCATGACCGTGACCGCGACCATGGCGGGGGCCATCGCCATGCTGGGCAACCTGATGCTGTTCACCGGGGACCGGGACCGGCCCGGGGGCGCGCTGGGCGGCATCCTCGCCATGATCCTCGCGCCGCTGGCCGCGATGCTGGTGCAGATGGCGGTCTCGCGGTCGCGGGAATATGTGGCGGACCGCTCGGGGGCGGAAATCTGCGGCAATCCGATGGCGCTGGCCTCGGCGCTGGCCAAGATCGCCAATGCGGCGGGGCGCACGGTCAACATCCCGGCGGAACGCAACCCGGCCTCGGCGTCCATGTTCATCATCAACCCTCTGGGGGCGCTGCGGATGGATCGGCTGTTCTCGACCCACCCGTCCACGCAGGAACGCATCGACCTGCTGGCGCGGATGCAGGTCGCGCCCGCCGCGCCGTCCTTCGCCCGCAGCTCCGTTCCCCCGGTGCGCCGCGGATGACGCCCGACCCCACCCTGCGCGGCGAACGGATGGAAGGCGAGGCCGAGGACCGCGCGCTTCGCCCCCAGAAGCTGGAAGAGTTCATCGGTCAGGCCGAGGCCCGCGCCAACCTGCGCGTCTTCATCGACAGCGCCCGGATGCGGGGGCAGGCGATGGACCACACGCTGTTCCACGGGCCTCCGGGGCTTGGGAAGACGACACTTGCGCAGATCATGGCGCGGGAACTGGGCGTGAACTTCAAGATGACCTCGGGGCCGGTGCTGGCGCGCGCGGGCGACCTCGCGGCGATCCTGACCAACCTGGAAGCGCGCGACGTGCTGTTCATCGACGAGATCCACCGGATGAACCCGGCGGTCGAGGAAGTCCTTTATCCGGCGATGGAGGATTTCGAGCTGGACCTCGTGATCGGCGAGGGGCCGGCCGCCCGCACCGTCAGGATCGAGCTTCAGCCCTTCACGCTGGTGGGCGCCACGACCCGGCTGGGTCTGCTGACGACGCCGCTGCGCGACCGCTTCGGCATCCCGACGCGGCTGCAGTTCTACACGGTCGATGAGCTTGACCTGATCGTCGCCCGCGGTGCGCGGCTGATGGGGATCAGGGCCGAGCCGGACGGCACGCTGGAAATCGCCCGCCGCGCGCGGGGCACCCCCCGCATCGCGGGCCGCCTGCTGCGCCGTGTGGTGGACTTCGCGCTGGTGGAAGGCGACGGGCGGCTGACGCGGGATCTTGCCGACATGGCGCTGACGCGGCTGGGGGTGGACGACCTCGGGCTCGACTCCGCCGACCGGCGTTACCTGACGCTGATGGCCGAGCATTACGGCGGCGGGCCGGTCGGGGTGGAAACCCTGTCCGCCGCCCTGTCCGAAAGCCGCGACGCCATCGAGGAGGTGATCGAGCCCTATCTGCTGCAACAGGGCTTGATCATGCGGACGCCGCGTGGCCGGATGCTGGGGCAACTCGGGTGGCGGCACCTGGGGCTGGACATGCCCAGGGCCGCGCAGGCAGGATTGTTCGATGAATGACGTTGAAGCGCGCCTGCGGGGCAGCTTTGCCCGGCAGACGATGATGCAGACCCTCGGGGCCGAACTCGAGGAGGCCGCCGAGGGCCGCACCCGCATCTCCGCCCCCATCGCGCCGCACGTGCTGCAGCAGCAGGGTTTCGCCCATGCCGCGCTGGCCTTCGCCATCGGCGATTCCGCGGCGGGTTATGCGGCGCTGTCGGTCCTGCCGGACGGGGCCGAGGTCGTCACCGTCGAGATGAAGATCAACCTGCTGTCGCCCGCCGTGGGCGACCGGATGGTGGCCGAGGGGCGGGTGATCCGCCCCGGCCGCCGCATCGTCGCGGTGGCGTCTGACGTGTTCGCGGAAGGGGACAAGGGCCGCAAGCACGTCGCCACCCTGCTGGGCACCATGGTCCCGGTGGAATCATGAGCGGCTGGCCCCTGATCCTGCGCTATGCCGTGACCGCGATCGTCTTCGCCCTGACGATCTGGGCCTTCAGCACCGGGCAGATGCTGCTGGCGGTGATCGGCGTCGCCGCCTGCGCCTTCGTGTTCCAGCGGTTCTTCCTGTCGGACATCTGACGCCCCGGGGGTCTCGCCCCTGACAGGAGGCGGCGACATGATTAGGTAGGGGACGTCCCGCCCCGCCACCCGCAGGAGTTCATGACCACGCATTTCCCCCAGGGCGCCCGCATCGGGGTGCTGACGACCGAGCCGGTGGGCCTGCTCGACTACCTCTCGCCCGAGGGGGGCGTGCTGCTGGGGCAACTGGTCGTGGTGCCGCTGGGGCCGCGCCGGGTGCTGGGCGTCGTCTGGGGCAAGGGGACGGGCGACTTCGATGCGGCGAAACTGCGGCCCGTGGCCCGGCTGGTGGACGCGGCCCCCTTCGGCGAGGGGATGCTGGAGTTCATCGGGCGCGCCGCCGATTATACCCTGACGCCCCTGCCGGTGATGCTGCGGATGACCCTGCGCGCGCCCGACCTGGACCAGCCGCCTGCCGCCCGCCGCGTCGTCCATCGCGTGGGGCCCGCGCCCGACCGAATGACCGAGGCGCGGGCCGCCGTCCTGTGGGTCATCGACGAACATGGCGGCGCGGGCTTCGCGCCCTCGGAACTCGCGCAACTGGCGGGCGTCGGCACGTCGGTCATCAAGGGGCTGGTCGGCACCGGCACGCTGGTCGAGACCGAGGCGCCGAAGGATGCGCCTTATCCCCGGCTCGATCCCTCGCTGCCGGGCAAGCCGCTCGCCCCCGATCAGGCGGTGGCGGCCGAGGCGCTGCGGACGGGCCTGCGCGGCGGCGGCTATGCGACGACGCTGCTGCGGGGCGTCACCGGCTCGGGCAAGACCGAGGTCTACCTGGAAGCCGTGGCCGAGACCCTGCGCATGGGCCGGCAGGCGCTGGTCCTTCTGCCCGAGATCGCGCTGTCGGCCGAGTTCATCGACCGCGTCGAGGCCCGCTTCGGCGCCCGCCCCGGCGAGTGGCACAGCGGCATCACCCGCACCGAACGCCGCCGCCTGTGGCACATGGCGGGCAGGGGAGAGGTCGGGCTGGTCGTGGGCGCCCGCTCGGCGCTGTTCCTGCCCTTCCGCGACCTGGGCCTGATCGTGGTCGATGAGGAACACGACAGTTCCTACAAGCAGGACGAGACGGTCCATTACAGCGCCCGCGACATGGCCGTGCTGCGCGCCAGCATCGAGGGCGCGCAGGTGGTGCTGGCCTCGGCCACGCCGTCAGTCGAGACCTGGGTGAACGCGGCCACGGGCAAGTACCGCCGCGTGGACCTGCGCGCCCGCTATGGCGAGGCGGAACTGCCCGACATGGCCGCCATCGACCTGCGGAAGGAGGAGATGCCCTCGGGGCGCTGGATCTCGCCCACCCTTGGCCGGGCGGTCGAGGAGCGGCTGGAGCGCGGCGAGCAGTCGCTGCTGTTCCTCAACCGCCGGGGCTATGCGCCGGTGACGACCTGCCGCGCCTGCGGGCATCAGATCGGCTGCGACGACTGCGACGCGCGGATGGTCGAGCATCGCTTTCAGCGGCGGCTGATCTGCCACCAGTGCGGCGCGTCGAAGCCGATCCCCGTCGCCTGCCCCGCCTGCGGCGTCGAGGGGAAGCTCGCCGCCATCGGCCCCGGGGTCGAACGGCTGGGCGAGGAGGTGGCCGAGCGCTTTCCGGGCAAGCGGGCGGTGGTGCTGTCCTCGGACCTTTACACCTCGGCGCGGGCGCTGAAGGAAACGATCGCCAACATCGCGGCCGGGGACGCCGACATCATCATCGGCACCCAGATCGTCGCCAAGGGGCACAACTTCCCGGCGCTGACCTTGGTGGGGGTGATCGACGCGGACCTCGGACTGCAGGGGGCGGACCTGCGGGCGGCGGAGCGGTCCTTCCAGCTGATGCGGCAGGTCGCGGGGCGGGCAGGGCGGCAGGCGGGCGACCGCCCCGGCGTGGCGCTGCTGCAGACGCACCAGCCCGAGCATCCGGTGATCCGCGCGATCCTGTCGGGCGACGACGAAGCCTTCTGGAACGCCGAGGCCGAATCCCGCCACGCCGCCCGGATGCCGCCCTTCTCGCGCCTGGCCGGCATCATCCTGTCCCATCCCGACCAGCCGGTGGTCGAGGCCTATGCGCAGGAACTCGCCCGCCGCGCCGGTCCCCTGGACGAGATCGGGGCCGAGCTGTTCGGTCCCGCCCCCGCCCCCATCGCCCGGGTCCGTGCGCGCTATCGCGTTCGGATGCTGGTCCGCGCGCCACGCCAGGCGCCCCTGCAATCGGCCATCGCCGCATGGCTGGCGAAAGCGCCCAAGGCGCCCACGAACCTGCGGCTTGCGGTGGACATCGACCCGCAGAGCTTCCTGTGAGGCTGGAAAGCGCGGTTCCCGGCCGGGCAACGCTGTGCAGGGTGGCGCTGCCGGATCGGGTATTTGGATCAGGAAGAAGATGCCTGCCGGGGTCTTCCTGATCCGGGGTGGGGGGCGGAAACCGCCTTACGCCCCGCTGTCGGTCAACACGGATTCGAGCACGGGAGCCAGTCTGGCCGCCCAGAGTTCCTGCCCGCCGGCGTCGCGGATCAGGTCGTTCCTGACCTCGATGAGAAGGTTCGGACGGCCATGCGCCAGCGCGTGGGTGTCGATGGAATCGCCGTCCAGATGACCGCTGTAGGGCTCATTGTCGCCGGTGATCCAGCCCCGTGCGCGGCAGGCCTGGACCATCGCGGGGCCGAGGCGCTCGTCCCGGTGGGAATACAGGATGCCGACCAGCCAGGGCCGGAGCGGGCGGCCCTTGAGCTGCGGGGTGAAGCTGTGGACCGCGCAGATCGCCCGTGCGGGATGGGCGGCGGCCAGGCGCGCCAGTTCCCGGTGATAAGGGCGGTAAAGCCGGTCGAGCCGCCGTTCCCGTTCCGCCCCATCCGCGCGGCGGTTCGCCGGGATCACCGTGCCGTCGTAAAGGCGCATCAGCAGCGTCGGATCGTCCTCGCCCCGGTTCGGGTCGATCACGAGGCGCGAGAAATCCGACCTGATCACCGGCGCATCCAGCCTGCGCGCCAGTGCAGACGCCAAGCCCGCCGCGCCCACGTCATAGGCGATGTGGCGCGCCATGTCGGGCGCCGCAATCCCGAGGTCGCCGCCATTGACCCATGGCGGCACGCGGTTGGTGGCATGGTCGCAGGTGACGAGCCAGCGCGAGGGGCGGTCTTCTCCCTCGATGGTGAAGGGCGGGGTGTCGATCTGATCGGTGTCATGCGCGTTCATGATCCTGCGGGATATAAGTCCCGCCGGGCGGTCACGCCAGTTGCCCGCGGGGCCCCCGGAAGGTAGACGATAGCGCAAACATGGCGGGCGGGCCGCCGCGAGGACGGGAAGGGACCGGCAGATGAGACGACACCGCAACGTGAAGATCGTGGCGACCCTGGGCCCGTCGTCCAGCGATCTGGCAACCATCCGCGCGCTGTTCGAGGCGGGCGCCGACGTCTTCCGCCTGAACATGAGCCATGGCGACCATGCCGAGCAGAAGGCCCGGTATGACGCCATCCGGGCGGTCGAGGCCGAGATGGGCCGCCCCATCGCGGTGCTGGCCGACCTGCAGGGACCCAAACTGCGGGTGGGCGTCTTCGCCAGCGGCGCGCACGATCTCGAGGAAGGCGACCGCTTCCGCTTCGATCTCGACCCCGCGCCGGGCGACGGACGGCGGGTGCAACTGCCGCATCCCGAGATCTTCGCGGCGCTGAAGGTCGGTTCGCGGTTGCTGGTGAACGACGGCAAGATCCGTCTGCGCGTCGAACACTGCGGACCCGATTTCGCCGACTGCGTGGTGACGGCGGGCGACACGATCTCGAACCGCAAGGGCGTCAATGTCCCCGACACGGTGCTGCCGCTGAAGGCCCTGTCCGACAAGGACCGCGCCGATCTGGAATTCGCCTGCGGGCTGGGGGTGGACTGGCTGGCCCTGTCCTTCGTCCAGCGTCCCGAGGACGTGACCGAGGCGCGCGGGCTGGCCCGCGGCCGCGCCGCCATCCTGTCCAAGATCGAGAAGCCCGCCGCCGTCGAATGCTTTGCCGAGATCCTCAAGGTCTCGGACGGGATCATGGTGGCCCGCGGCGACCTGGGGGTGGAACTGCCGGTCCATTCGGTGCCGCCGATCCAGAAGCGCCTGGTCCGCGCCTGCCGGCAGGCGGCCAAGCCCGTGATCGTGGCGACGCAGATGCTGGAATCGATGATCGAAAGCCCCATGCCCACGCGGGCCGAGGTCAGCGACGTCGCGACCGCCATCTACGAGGGCGCGGACGCCGTCATGCTGTCGGCCGAATCGGCGGCGGGCCGATATCCGGTCGAGGCGGTGACCACGATGGACAGCGTGGCCCGCTCGGTCGAGAGCGACCCGACCTACCGCATCATCATCGACGGCTCGCGCGGCACCGACAACCGCACCAGCGTGGCCGATTCCATGGCCGTCGCCGCGCGCGAGATCGCCGAAACGACCGACATCGCCGCCATCTGCGCCTATACCCAGTCCTCGACCACCGTGCGGCTGGTCGCGCGGGAACGCCCCAAGGTCCCGATCATCGCCATGAGCTCGGAACCCCATGTCCTGCGGCGCATGGCGCTGGTCTGGGGGGCCCATTGCGTGGGCACGCCGATCCTGGAGCGCTTCAAGCAGGCGGTGCTGAACGCCGTGAACGCGGCGCAGGAATTCGACTTCGCGGACCGCACGCGCAAGGTCATCGTGATTGCGGGGGTGCCCTTCAACACGGCCGGGTCCACCAACATTCTTCGCGTTGCATCCTGCGACGAGCTGTTGCTATCCAGCACCGACCCCGAATGACGGGGCGGTCCGCCTTCCCACACGAGTTCGAAGCAATGTCCGACGTACTTATCCTTCTGGGCACCGCGCTGATGGCGGTGTCGGTCATCCTGGCGATCGCCGCGCTGGCCCGGATCGAGCCGCCGCGGGGTGCGGCCATTGCCTTCGTTGTCGGCGTGGCGGCCCTGTTCCTTGGCGCCTGGATGGACCCGACGCCTTTCCGGGTGCAGGATCTGGGACTGGCGTGGCAGCGTCTTCTGGCGGGCCAGATCCGGCTGTAAGCGGCAACTTTCCCTTGCCATTCTGCCTGCGCGCCGTTATCAGGCGCGCTTCCAATCTCCGCGTGGCCGGCCCCATGGCATTGCCGAGTCGCGCGTTCACTCTGACAAGGAGACGAAAATGCCGAAGATGAAGACCAAGTCGGCCGCGAAGAAGCGGTTCTCGATGACGGCAAGCGGCCGCGTCAAGGCGGGCCCCGCGGGCAAGCGCCATGGCATGATCAAGCGCTCGACGAAGTTCATCCGGGACGTGACGGGGACCATGATCCTGTCCGACCAGGACGCGAAGATCGTCAAGAAATACATGCCCTACGACCGCTGAGAGGATCTGAACCATGTCCCGCGTTAAATCCGGCAAGGTCACCCACGCCCGCCACAAGAAGGTCCTTGACGCCGCCAAGGGCTATTACGGCAACCGTTCGCGCAACTTCCGCACCGCCACCCAGGCCGTGGACAAGGCGCAGCAGTACGCCACCCGCGACCGCAAGGTCCGCAAGCGGAACTTCCGCGCGCTGTGGATCGCGCGCATCAACGCCGCCGTCCGCGCGGTCGATGCCGAGATGACCTATTCGCGCTTCATCGCCGCGCTGTCGAAGGCGGGGATCGAGGTGGACCGCAAGGTCCTGGCCGATCTGGCCGTGCACGAGCCCGAGGCGTTCAACGCCATCGTGGCCCAGGCAAAGGCCGCCGCCGGCACCCCGGTCGCCGTCGCGGCCTGATCCTTCCCACAGGATGAATTGCAGGGAACCCGCGCCTCGGCGCGGGTTCTTGCGTTTCGGGCCTCGGCGCCGGATCTTTCGGTCCGTACTACGCCCTACCAGCTGCGGTCCTGCGCTCTGGCCCAATCGTCGGTGCCATGGACCTGCCGCACCAAGGAGAGGGGCAAGATGGCCGGGCATACCCCTGGCCTGTTCGTGGGCCTCGATGTGTCTCTCGCCGAGGCTCATGTCCGTGTTCTGAACGATGCCGGCGCACGGGTGTTCGACGCGTCCATGACTTCGGACCCGGACGCATTCGCCGATGTCCTGTCGCGCCAAGGACCGGGCTGCACCAGCGTCGCCATCGAGACAGGCGCAGCGACGCCGTGGCTCTCGCGAAAGCTTCGCAAGCGCGGCGTCCCCTGTGACCTGCGCCGGCGCCCGGAATGTTCCGCCGAGGCACGGGCAGTTCAGCCGGGTCGGTCTACAGCGCCACATGCGTGCGTTTCGGGGTGGCGCGCATGCCTGCCTTGTCGGCGATCTCCCGGTCCAGATCGTCGCCGAGATAAAGATGATCCCAGCGATACTGACCCGTTTGGAACAGTGCGGGCAGGTTCAGTATCTGCACGGCGCCCTGCGCGAAGGCGCAGATGCCTTCCTCGCGCAACTCTGACAACATGCGACTGACATGTACCGGGGTCATTCCGCTCACCTCGGCCAGGTCCGTCTGGGTCAGGGGCAGGTCGAACCCGTCGAAGGTGCAGAGTCCCCGCGCGTAGAGCCGCACCAGCATATCGCAGAAGAAACTGGCCACCCGGGCGCGGCCGCCCAGGCGGCCGAGGCGGAAGATCCAGTGCCAACCGCTCGCGGCGTCGATCATGGAGATGCGCCAAAGCTTCCGATCGACTGCGGGTGCCTCGGCTTCCAGCGATTGCAGGTGTTCCGGCGACAGGGCGCACAACTCGACCGGACCCAGAGCTTCGGCGTCCATGTCGCGGTGGCCCAGAAGGAAGCCGGGCAGATCGACAAAGTCGCCCGGCACCTGGATTGCCAGGAACTGCCGGCGTCCGAACCGGTCGACCCGATAGTTTCCCACGAAACCCCGCGAGATGAAGAGCAGTCGGTCTGCAACCTTTCCCGAGCGCAGGATCTGCTCGCGCGGCCGGAACGGCACAACCAGGTCCTGCTTGCCAGACAGAAGCTGCGCGTCTTGCGGGGTGAACAGGGTGGGCCAGGCCTGCGCGAGTGTCATCCCTGTCATGGTCAGCCTCTTGACCGGGCGATGTGCGACCGGTTTCCCCGTCCATGCGGCGTTTCCTGAAAATACCGCGTTCCCCGACTGGTTCCGGGCGGCGGCCCGCCACGCTCAGGCGAGGGCCGGTCCGGCATCGTCCTGCACAAGGCTGCGCATCGGAACCGAGAGGGAAATCCGCACGCCTTCCGGGCCGAACTCACGCGTGGCCTCGGCGTCGAGCTGGTAACGCAGCATCCCTTCCAGGACCATGCTTCCGAAACCCTCCCGGGCCGACGTTGCCGGCGCCCCGCGTTCGATCCAGTCGAGGTGGAGCAACTCGCCGTCCGCACCCTGTTCGACCCGCCAGGTCACCTGCAACTCTCCAACGTCTTCGGCGCCGAGGATGCCATGCTCGATCGAGTTGGTGACCAGTTCATAGAACAGCAGCCCCAGCACCTCGGCGCCAGCGGAGTTCATGGTCACAGGCGGGCCATTCAGCGACCAGGTGTCGCCCCCGCCGCCTGCGTGCTGATCGCTCAACTCGGTCTCGATCAGTCGGCACAGATCGAACGATACGTCCGGTCCGCGCATCGCGGCCAGCATGATCCGACCGATGACGTCAAGGCGGCCTTCGAGATGCCAGGCAAAGCTTTCGACGCTGGTCGCGCTTTCGGCCGAGCGGCGGATGATCGAGCGCAGCATGGCATAGCTGTTGCCAAGACGGCGGCTCAATTCCCCCAGGTGGGCTGCGGCATCGCTCTGCGTCTGCGTCTGCGGCTCGGGTCCGGCCATACTTCTTGCCCTCATCCCGCTCCATCACTTCTGCAGCGTGCGTAAGCATCGTCCGCCATGTGTCAGCGACAATCAATCATCGCTGGGCGGCCTTCATTATGATATTTTTTGCTGAAGACCCCGCTGCAATCCGCTGCCGGCGGTGCCATCGTCCTTCCGTGCTCACAAGCCTGTGATGAAGAGGAAAGTGCCATGACTGCCGCCCCACATCAGCCTGGTTCCCTGAGCGGCCGCTCTGTCCTGGTGGTCGAGGACGAGTTCTTTCAGGCCAAGGATCTGGCACAGGCACTGGCGAATGCCGGCGCCCGGTTGGTCGGTCCCTTTCCTTCGCTGAAGACCGCGCTGGAAGCGTTGGAAGAGGAACCCTCGGTCGACGTGGCGGTGCTGGACATCAATCTGCGCGGTCGCGCGGTCTACGAGGTGGCGGATCTGCTGGCCGAACGCGGAATCCCCTTCCTGTTCGCCACTGGCTATGATGTCGACCTGGTGCCTGCAAAGCACCAGGGGCGGCCGTTTCTTACCAAGCCCTTCCGCATCGAAAGCCTGCTGGCCGCGGTGGCAAGCCTGTGCAGCGCGCCGTCAGGAGAGGGCGGGCAGCAGCAGGCGCGACAGCTGTCCTAGATCGATCGGCTTTTCGGCAGGGAGCCTGCGCATAGGCGCGGGAAATGACCTCGGCGTCATGGCCGGTGACAAGGACGAAGGGGATGTCGCGGGCCATCAGTGCGTCCGCAACCCGCCGGACCGTTCTCCCTGCAGATTGATATCCGGGACCGCCAGCGACAACCGCGCGCTGCGGCCCAGCAGATGCAGCGCTGCATCCACGCGCGGCACCGGGCCGAGGACCGGGGTGCCTTCCCCTGCAAGCCGGTTCCGAAACTCTCCTGCCAGAAGATAATCGTCCTCGACCACAGGCACATGCCGGCCGCGCAGCCCGCCCATGCCTGCGGCATTGCCGGTCGGTGGGCCCCGATCAGCCATGCATCTGCGGTGTTGCCGGCAGGGCCTCGTTCATGCTGGTCGAAAGGGGAATCGTGATCGTGCAACGCACGCCCTTCGAGGCCAGATCGTAGTCGACCTCCGCGCCCAGCTGATAAGGCAGCGCCTGCTCGATCAGCTCGCGGCCGTAGCCCTGCGGTGCCATGGGGCTGGCCGGGTTCCCCGCGTCACCGGTTTCCGGCACAGCCACGTGGACGCCGCTTTCGCGCCATTCCACTCTCAGCCGGGGCGATCCGTCGGGGATCGTCAACAGCGACCAGCGGATGTCCAGCCGCCCGTCGGGTTGCGACAGTGCGCCGTGTTTCAGCGCGTTGGTGGCGAGTTCATGCAACCCAAGCGCCAGCGTCTGCACGGTCGAGGACTTCAGCCTTATCCCTTTGGGTCCGCTCAGGCTGATCTGCGGACCCTGGTCGCCGTCCAGGGCTCCGTGCGCATCGAGTTCGGAGCGGAGCAGTTCGTCGAAGTCGATGCGGTCGCCCTCCTTCAGGCGCGACAGCAATCCGTTGGCGCGGGCAAGCGCCCCCAGCCGTTCACCGATACGCTCGTTGAAATCGTTCAGCGAGGTGCTGCTGTGCACTGTCCGTTCCATGACGGAGCGGACCACGCCAAGCAGATTGCGGGTACGGTGCTGCAGTTCGGCCACCAGCACCTTCAGCTGCTTGGCCGAGGCGGCCTCGTCGGTGGCGTCATGGCCGACGCCCGCGATCCACAGCACCCGGCCGCCCGGGTCGCGGATGGGAAAGCCGGTGTCGCGCAGCAGGCGGACCTGCCCGATCCGGGGACAGGTGATGCGGTACTCGAAGGGATGCCGCTCTCCTTGACGGACGCGCTCCATGGCCTCGCAGGCGCGTTCCCGGTCCTCGGGCAGGATCCTGTCCAGCCAGTTGCGCAGGGTGTCGCCCTGCAGCACCTCGTCGCGCCCGATGCCGTAGATCCGCTCGAACGCCGGGCTGACATACTCGAAGTTGAGCGTTTCGGCGTTCCTGATCCACAGCACGTCCAGGGAGGCCTCGCCGAAGGCGGTCAGGCGGGCCTCGGTTTCGCGCAGCCGGGTCTCGGCCCGGGCCTGCTCGACCGCGGCCCAGACGCGCTCGGCTGTCTCGCGCAGCGTCGTCATCTCCTCCGCGGTCCAGTCGCGCGGCTCGGCAGCGGCGACGCAGAGCGCACTCACCAGCCGCCCTTCCTTGATGAGCGGCGCGCCCGCCCAGGCGATGATGTCCAGCGCGGCCGAGGCGGGCCGCCCGGTCGCGGGCACCAGGGGCGAGATGCCGGTGTCCGCGATCGCGTGGCACTCGCCGCGGCGCAGGATCTCGACCGACCAGGCGAAGTCCGCGATCTGGTGCTCGCCCGCCAGCGACGGCGCGCCATCCCGGACGTGATCGCGCCCGACCCTGGCAGTTCCGGCCTTCTCGTCCACCTCGACGTAATAGGCGCGGTCCACGTCCATGTGCTCGGCCAGGATCCGCGACGCCGTGCCCTGGATCGCAGCCGGATCGGTCAGCGGCCTCAGGGCGTCCGACAGCCTCAGCAGGAAGGCTTGCCGAGCCTCGCTGGCGCGCAGCGCGGCCTCTGTTGCCCGCTGGCCGGTCACGTCCTGGCCGATCTTCAGGAAGCCCGTCTGCCGGCCATCCGGCCCCGGCAGGGGCCGGGTCGTGCCGTTGATGAAGACGCGCATGCCATCCTTGCGCAGGTGCCAGCGCACATCGGCCGCCAGACCGTCGTCCAGGGCGGTCTGGCGCTCTTGCCAGGCACCCCCTTCTCGCGGTCCTCGGGCGTGAAGGTGATGTCCACCGGTCGGCCGGTTGCCTCGTCCTCGCTCCAGCCGAAGACCTGCTCGGCCCCGGCCGGCCAGGTCTCGATCCTGCCTGCCGTGTCGGTGGTGAAGATGGCATAGTCGCGCGCGGTTTCCACGATGGCGCGGAACCGCTCCTCGCTGCGGCGCAGCCGTTCCTCGGCCTCGCGCCGGGCGGTGACATCGACAAAGGTGATGACCACGCCCGCGATGAAGTTGTCGGTGCTGCGATAGGGCAGGATGCGGGCGATGTAGCGGGCCTGCGTCTCGGGATTGTCCACCTCGCGCTCGACAGGCGCCAGGGTGCGCAGCACGCGGCGCGCGTCTTCGGCCAGGCCGTCATGCGCGACGCGGGCCTTGATGTGTTCGATGGGACGACCCTCGTCGGATTCGACCAGGTGGAAGATATCGACGATGGCAGGGGTGAAGTTCGTCACCTTCAGTTCGCTGTCCAGGAACAGCGTGGCGATCTGGGTGGATTCGAGGAAGTTCTTGAGGTCGCTGTTCGCCCGCGCCAGTTCCTGCACCCGGTGGGCCAGCTCGCCGTTGACGGTGGTCAGCTCCTCGTTGACGGACTGAAGCTCCTCCTTCGAGGTTTCCAGCTCCTCGTTGGCGCTTTGCAGCTCCTCGTTCAGCGACTGGTATTCCTCGTTCGAGGACTTCAGCTCCTCGTTGGTGCTTTCCAGTTCCTCGATGGTGGCCTGCAGGCGGTCGCGGGTCAGGCGCAGTTCTTCCTCCAGCCGGCGCAGGTGCTCGTCGCCGGTCGGGGACTGTGTCCCCGAGCATGTCGTGATCGGGCAGGGCGTCTCAGTCCTTGAAGACGACAAGGAAGCCCGGCTGCCTGTCGGACACGGCCAGGCGCGGCTCGATGATCAGGTTCACCCGCAGGCGCTGGCCGTTGGTTCCAAGCTCCCGTCCCGGCAGCTCGACGCTATGCTCCTCGACCGCCGCGCGGCTGAGGGCATTCCGCAATTCCGCCCGCAGGGCCGGATGGACGAGCTGCAGCAGGTTCAGCGAGGCCGCCCCGCTGGCGGGCGCGAGAAAGCGCCCCATCGGCCCCGAGAAATGCAGCACGTTGTGGCCCTCGTCGATGACGACAAAGGCGGGGTTGTGCCGCTCCATCGCATGCTCGGCCCAGCGGGTCAGATCGCGCGCGGCGGTGGGCTGGATCATGGACGCGCCGTGACCCGCGCTGCGGGCGATCCGGGGCCGGTCCACCGAGGTGAAGGGGAAGTCGGGGAAGACGCGCGTTGCCGTATCCAGCCGCCGGAAGATGCGCGAGCGCGGCTCGACGGGCACGAACAGGTTCTGGTGGCGCGAGGCGTTCTCGGAATTACCCAAGAACAGGAAGCCGCCGGGGCGCAGGGCAAAGTGGAACAGCGGGATCACCTTCTCCTGCAGTTCCGCGTCCAGGTAGATCAGCAGGTTCCGGCAGGAAACGAGGTCGAGCCGCGAGAAGGGCGCGTCCTTGATCAGGCTGTGCTGGGAGAAGATGCACATCTCGCGCAGTTCCTTGACCACGCAATAGGTGTCGCCTTCCTTGACGAACCATCGTGCCAGCCGCTCGGGCGTCATCTGCCTGGCGATGCTGTCGGAATATCGGCCGGCCCGCCCCGCCGCCAGCGCCTGCCCGTCCAGGTCCGAAGCGAAGATCTGGATCGGGGGTGGCTCTTCCACCTTGGCGCGATGTTCGGCCAGCAGGATCGCCAGGGAATAGGCCTCCTCGCCGGTCGAGCAACCGACGACCCAGACCCGCAGCGGCTCGCGCCGGTGCTTGCCCTTGAACAGGTGCGGGATCACGTCCTGTTCGAGGATGGCCCATTCCTTTCCGTCGCGGAAGAATTCGGTCACGCCGATCAGAAGATCGTTGAACAGGTTCTGCGCCTCGTCGGCGGAGGTGCGGAGCAGTTCGATATAGGCGGGCAGCTCGTCGATCAGCAGCGCCTGCATCCGGCGCTGGACGCGGCGCAGGAAGGTGCCGCGCTTGTAGCCGTGGAAGTCGTGGCCGGTCTTCTGGCACAGCAGCCCGGCGATCGCGTTCAGCGCCTCGACCGTGCCGGCGGCCTGAATGTCCTCGCTGGCCGGTGCCTCGGTCCTGCTGAGGCCCCGCGCAGCCTGTTCGATCAGCGACACGAGGCGGTCCGGGACCTCGTCCACGGGAAGGACGGCATCGGCCAGTGCGGCCGCGGCGTCGCTGTGGGCAAGGTTCTCCGGCACGCATTCGGCCAGCACCAGCCCGCCCGCGGCCTTCAGCTCGCGCGCGCCCAGGGTGCCCTCGCCATCCGTGCCGTCCAGCGCGACGCCGATCGCCCGGTCGCCCTGATCGCGGGCCAGCGACACCAGGAAGCTGTCGATGACGCCCTGCGATGCCGGGGCCTAGTCGGTGGGCTGGGCCGCGAAGCGGCCACCTTCGACGGTCACGATCATGTCGGGCGGATTGACGTAAAGCCGGCCGGCCTCGACCGGCATCCCGTTGGCGATCAGGACGGGATCGTGCCCGCCCTCGGAGGCGGCCTGACGGAAACCGCCCTCGTCGAAGGCTTCCATGTGCTGCAGGACGAGGACAAGGGCGGCCTCGGGCTGGGGCGGCAGCCGCCGCAGCAGTTCCTGGAACGAGGCGGCTTTTGCTGCCGAGGCCGTGATCGCCGCGATGACCTGCGCAGGCTCGCCCCGGTCGGAAACCGTATCCTTGGACATCTCTACCCGGCCTTTCGCATCCGTCATCGCGAAACATGCCCCTTCCTGGCAGGACGGCCCTAGGTCTCCGGGCGGCGGGACGTGCAATCATCTGTCATCGGCAGGCGGTTCCTTCAAGCCTGATCCTGCCCCCCTTCGTCGCCCGACGGCTCGGGAGGGCGCATCGAATTCAGCACCGCGCGCCGGATCGTGTCGCCATAACGGCGGTATTCCCGGGCGCGTTCCTCATACATCTCGGCCACGGCGCGGCGACCGGCGATGCGGCCGTCCTCGGCCATGCGGGACACCAGCTCGGCCCGTTCCTCGATGATCCGCAGCGCCACGCGCAGCGCCTCGTCCACGGACCTTTCCTGCTCGTAGGCCAGGACCTCGGCGGTCTTGGCATGTCCGACCTGACAGCGGAAGCGCAGGGGGCCGGGCTCGCGCAGTTGCGACATGACGCCGCCGCAGTCCGGGCAGATGAGCGGCGCGGGATCGGCGATGCGGCCGAGAACCTCGCTGTCGACGCGCTCGCCCGCGGCGATGTCCACTTCCAGCCGGATCTCGGGCGGGATGGGCACGCGGGGCCCGGCAGCTTCGCGCGCCAGGTCGGCCAGCACGTCGCCGATGCGTTCGCCCGGCGCCACCAGGTCGGCGGACACGGCGCGAAGGCCCGCCAGCGGCATCTCGTCGGCAATGGCGTCCTGCGGGTCCTGAACCAGCGCCAGACCGCCGCAACGCTTGATCGCCGACAGTCCCGAGGCGCCGTCATTCAACAGCCCGCTGAGCAGCACGCCCACCACCCGCGGGCCATAGGCGATCGCGGCCGATCGGAACAGCGGATCGATGGCCGGGCGCGCCATGTTCTCGCGCGGGCCCCGGCCCAGGCGGATACGGCCATCGGCCAGCAGCAGGTGGCGATCCGGCACGCCCAGATAGACGTGGCCGGGCCGGATCTCCATTCCGTCCTCTGCGGGCTGCACCGGCAGATTGCTGGCGGCCTGAGGGACAGTGGCCAGGATGCCGATGCTGCGCGCCGGGATATGCAGGACCACGAAGACGGCGGCGGGCAGATCCCGGGGCAGGCCGCCCAGGATCGCCTTGAGGGGTGCGGTCGCACCCGACGAGCCGCCAATCACGATGATGTCGCGCTCGTCCATGCATCGCTCCATCTGTTCATTCCACTCAGAGGAAACTGCATCCGGTGATGGCGTGTTCCCTTGTCATGGGCCTGTCAGCGCAGGGAACGCCGCTTTGCCAGGGCGGCGTCCACCTCATGGGGGAAGGAACCATGCCGGATCTTGCGATGGAACGTGCCCATCTTGCCTTGGCCGAGCGCGACGTCATCGAAGGCGAGGACCGGGTCTTCCGGCAGGAGGAACTGATGGCGCTCATGCGGTCACAGGGTCAGAATACGGCCGAGGCTGAAGCCCTGCTGCGGGTGCTCCGGGAAACTCTGCTGGTATGGAAGGCGCACCGGGACCAGATTCTCCGCACGATCGCCAGCCTGGAGACCTGAGCCTGCGACCTGTGCGGGACGTGCATCACATCGCTCGTGCCATGGGGCCGGACGACGTTCATGTTCCGGCGACCGCGTTTGCCGGATCATCGGCGAGCGGCGGTGTCGGCGCTTTTCTCCGGCCATTCGCTGCCACCTGCGACTGCGTCCGGTCAGAGGCAGGGGACCCTGGCCATGTGCTGGATTTCCCCTGGCCCAGGGGACCGCTGTCAAGGAACGATCCCTGACAGCCCCGGGGGCGGCACGCAGGTCGGTCGCCGCCGTCAGCGCGTGATCCCCCGGAAGGGTTGATCGCGGCGGTGACGCAATCGTGCGCGAGCCTCTGGCCCCAAGGGGCCATCACGCCGGCGTGACGGCCGATGCGCGCCTGCAACTACGCTGCGGTTCGGGAATTGGAAAGGCATGGACAGCGTCAACCTCCTGCCGCCCCGTGTGCCCCTTGCCTCGCGCCCGCTTGGAATCGTCGGCTCGGCGCTGACGGCGCGGCGCAACGTGCTGGAACTGATTCCGGAAATCGCGCTGCGCCAGCCGATGGTCTCGGGGCGCCTGGGCATCCGCTGGCACATGGTCATGGACCCGGGCGCGCTGCGGCGCGTGCTGAAGGACCGGGTCGAGGATTACCCCAAGTCCACCGTCACCAAGCTGCTGCTGGAGCCCGCCATCGGCGACAGCCTGTTCATCGCCGAAGGCGCGCAGTGGCGCTGGCAGCGGCTGGCCGCCACCCCCGCCTTTGCCGCCCGCAACGTCGAGGCGCTGGCCCCGGTCATGACCGCCGCCGCCGAGGCCTCGGCCGCGCGCATCGCCGCCGCCGCCCAGCCCTTCGACGCCTATGCCGAGATGGTCGCCGCGACCTTCGACGTCATCAGCGACGTGACATTTTCCGGCGACGAGGGATTTGACCGCGATGCCGTCCACCACGCGATCAACGGCTATATCGCCTCGACCGCGCGGGTGTCGGTGCTGGACGTGCTGGGGGCGCCGCCCTGGGTGCCGCGCCCGGGCCGCATCTTCTCGGGGCAGGGGCTGCGGGAAACGAAGAAGCTCGCCGACCGGGCCATCGCGGAACGTGCGCGGCGCGGGCCCCGGGTGCCGCCGGACCTGCTGGACCTGCTGCGCTCGGGCGTGGACCCGGAAACGGGGCGGTCCATGAACGCCTCGGAACTGCGCGACAACCTGCTGACCTTCATCGTGGCGGGGCACGAGACGACGGCGCTGACGCTGTCCTGGGCGCTTTACCTTTGCGCCTTCGATCCCGCCGTGCAGGCTCGCGCCGCGGCCGAGGCGCAGGCGGCGGGCCCCCGCATCACCGCCGCCGAACTGCCGCGCCTGCCATACGTCCAGCAGGTCGTGCAGGAATCCCTGCGGCTTTACCCGCCGGCCGCCTTCATCTCGCGCACGGCCCGCCGCGCCGACAGCCTGGGCGGGCGGCGGATCGAACCCGGCGACACCGTCATGCTGCCGATCTATGCGCTGCACCGTCACCACCTGCTGTGGGAGAACCCCGACGCCTTCGACCCCGAGCGCTTCGCCCCCGGCGTGGAACGCGACCGCTTTTCCTTCCTGCCCTTCGGCGGCGGTCCCCGCATCTGCATCGGCGCCAGCTTTGCCCTGCAGGAGGCCGCGATCATCCTCGCCACGCTGCTGGCCCGCTTCGACTTCGCGCTGGTTCCCGGCCGGGTGCCGGTGCCCCGGATGATCCTGACGCTGCGGCCCGAAGGCGGCGTCTGGCTGCGGGCCACGCCGCGCTAGAAACCGCGCGGCCCCCGTGCTAGGTCCGGCCCGCAATTCCCGCGAGGCCGCCCATGACCGATCCCGACAGCTTGCGTTCCACCTGGCTTGGCCGCGTCGCCCAGGCGGCCGACGCCCCCGCGCTGGAGGAGGTCCGCCTGGCGGCCCTCGGCAAGAAGGGCGAGATCGCGCTGATGATGCGCGAACTGGGCCGCATGACCCCCGAGGAGCGGCAGACCACCGGCGCGGCCCTGAACCGCGTCAAGGACGAGATCGACGCGGCCCTGCGCGCCCGCAAGCTGGCGCTTGAGGACGCGGCGCTGGACGCGCGGCTTGCAGGGGAGTGGCTGGACGTCACGCTGCCCGGCCGCCCCCGTCCGCAGGGCACGATCCACCCCGTGTCCCAGGTCATGGACGAGGTGACGGCCATCTTCGCCGACATGGGGTTCGCCGTGGCCGAGGGGCCGCAGGTCGAATCCGACTGGTACAACTTCGACGCCCTGAACATCCCGCCCGAACACCCCGCGCGGCAGGAACACGACACCTTCTTCATGGCCCGCGCGGCAGGCGACGACCGCCCGCCCCATGTCCTGCGCACCCACACCTCGCCCGTCCAGATCCGCGCCATGCAGGCGCAGGGCGCGCCCATCCGCGTGATCGCGCCGGGCCGCGTTTATCGCATGGACATGGACCAGACCCACACGCCGATGTTCCACCAGGTCGAGGGGCTGGCGATCGGCCGCGACATCTCGATGGCCAACCTGAAATGGACGCTCGAGGAATTCTGCCGCGCCTTCTTCGAGGTGGACGAGGTCGAGCTGCGCTTCCGCGCCTCGCATTTCCCCTTCACCGAGCCCTCGGCCGAGGTGGACATCCGCTGCGACTGGTCCGGCGGCCAGCTGAAGATCGGGCAGGGGGAAAGCTGGCTGGAGATCCTCGGCTCGGGCATGGTCCATCCCAAGGTGCTGCAGGCCGGGGGGATCGATCCCGCCGAGTGGCAGGGCTTCGCCTTCGGCATGGGTATCGACCGGATCGCCATGCTGAAATATGGCATCCCCGACCTGCGGGCGTTCTTCGAGAGCGACTTGCGCTGGCTGCGGCACTACGGGTTTGCGGCGGGGGATGTGCCGAGTGTCAGCGGCGGACTATCGCGATAATGAAAGGTGTGTTGCTGGGTTCCTTCGCGGTAGTAGTAACCCTTGCAATATTTTCTCCGATGAATGACTTCGTCGAAGTTTTAAAAAGTTTTGCTGCGAACCCGGTTTGGGCTTTGATAATCGGTGGTGGGATTTCGCTGCTGATTTGGGAGCGTCAGACGCTATTGGGAGAGTATGTAAAGCTCAAGGCGGAGAAGCGCGAACTTTACCGTCAGTTTTTAAGGCAAGTGGAGAAATGCACCGCTAGGGATGGTCGAAGCAGAGAAAACTGGCATCTCGATCCTGAAATAAGGAAGCTTTGGTCGCTTCAGTCAGAAGTCGAACTAGTGGCAGAGAAGGGCGTCACTGAAGCGTCTGCTGGAGTGGTCGTTGCAATCAACGACTATTGGACGAGAGAGAAAGACTGGATAATCTCTTCGATAGACGGAAAAGGGCGAACGCTCTGGGATAATGTTACTGTAGAAAGTAAGCGTCTAGTCGAAGCAATGAAAAAGGAGCTTCGGACTTAAATGAAACTCACCCTCTCCTGGCTCCGTGACCATCTCGACACCACGGCCACCCTGACCGAGATCACCGACGCGCTGACCGACCTCGGGCTCGAGGTCGAGGAGGTCGTCGATCCCGCCGCGAAGCTCTCCGCCTTCACCATCGCCCGGATCGAGCATGCCGAGCCGCATCCCGACGCCGACCGGCTGCGGGTGCTGCGGGTGGCGACAAGCGAGGGCGAGAAGCAGGTCGTCTGCGGCGCGCCGAACGCGCGGGCGGGGCTGGTCGGCGTGCTGGCCAAGCCCGGCGACTATGTGCCGGGCATCGACACCACCCTCGGCGTCGGCAAGATCCGCGGAATCGAGAGCCACGGCATGATGGCCTCGGAACGCGAGCTTGAGCTTTCCGACGAGCACAACGGCATCATCGAGCTGCCCTCGGGTCAGGTCGGGCAGCGTTTCATCGACTGGCTGGCCGAGAACGCGCCCGAAAAGATCGACCCGATGATCCACATCAAGATCACCCCGAACCGGCCCGATGCGCTGGGCGTGCGGGGGATCGCCCGCGACCTCGCCGCGCGGGGGCTCGGGGTGCTGAAGCCGCTGGAGGTTCAGGCCGTCGCGGGCAGCTTCGACAGCCCCATCGGCGTGACGATCGAGGCGGACGTGCTGGACCGCGTCCCCCATTTCACCGGCCGGCTGATCCGGGGCGTCAGGAACGGCTCCTCGCCGGATTGGCTGCAGCAGCGTCTGAAGGCGATCGGCCTGCGGCCGATTTCCACGCTGGTGGACATCACCAACCTGTTCACCTTCGACCTGAACCGCCCGCTGCATGTCTTTGACGCAGGCAAGGTGCAGGGCGACCTGACCGTGCGCGGCGCAACCGAGGGCGAAAGCCTGCTCGCGCTGGACGGCAAGACCTATGCCCTGCGCGCGGGCGACCTGGTGATCGCGGATGACAACGGCCCCGAAAGCCTTGGGGGCATCATGGGCGGCGACGCCTCGGGCGTGACCGAGGACACGACCGACGTCTTCCTGGAAAGCGCCTTCTGGCAGCCCATCGGCATCGCGGCGACGGGCCGGGCGCTCAAGGTCAACTCGGACGCCCGCTACCGCTTCGAGCGCGGCGTGGACCCGGCCTTCACCCGTGACGGGCTGGAACTGGCGACGCGCCTGATCCTCGACCTCTGCGGCGGGGAACCCAGCCACGTGGTCGAGGCGGGCGCCGCCCCGGATCACTCCCGCGCCTACCGGCTGGACCCCGCGCGGACGCAAAGCCTCGTGGGCCTCGAGATCCCCGAATCCGAGCAGCGCGCCACGCTGGAGGCCCTTGGTTTCCGGCTCGAGGGCGACATGGCCCAAGTGCCGAGCTGGCGCCCCGACGTGCAGGGCGAGGCCGACCTGGTCGAGGAAATCGTCCGCATCGCCAGCCTTTCGCGCCTTCAGGGCCAGCCCCTGCCGCGCCCCCGCGCGGGCGTGCCGCAGCCGGTGCTGACGCCGCTGCAGCGCCGCGAATCCGCCGCCCGGCGGATGGCGGCGGCCTTGGGCTACAACGAATGCGTCACCTACAGCTTCATCGACCAGCCCTCGGCCGCGCTGTTCGGCGGCGGCTCGGACGCGGTGCGGATCGAGAACCCGATCTCGTCCGAGATGACGCACCTGCGCCCCGACCTGCTGCCGGGCCTGCTGGCCGCAGCGGCGCGCAATCAGGCGCGGGGCTTCATGGACCTGTCGCTGTTCGAGGTCGGTCCCGTCTTCACCGGCGGCGAGCCGGGCGAGCAGGCGGTGCAGCTGTCGGGCCTGCTGGTCGGCGCCAGCGCCGCGCGCGATCCGCATGGCTCGCGCCGCCCGGTGGACATCTATGACGCCAAGGCCGATGCCGAGGCGATCCTGTCCGCCATCGGCGCACCCGCGCGCGCCCAGATCGACCGCAAGCTGGACGGCTGGTGGCATCCCGGCCGTGCCGGCAACATCGCGCTGGGGCCCAAGCGGCTGGCCAGTTTCGGTGAGGTCCATCCCCGCATCCTCAAGGCGCTGGACGTCAAGGGACCGGCGGTGGCCTTCACGGTCCACCTCGCCAACGTGCCGCTGCCGAAGGTGAAGACGCCCACCCGCCCCGCGCTTGAGATCAGCGACCTTCAGGCGGTGGAGCGCGACTTCGCCTTTGTCGTGGACAACCGCGTCGAGGCGCTGACGCTGGTCAATGCCGCGCAGGGCGCCGACAAGTCCCTGGTCGAACGCGTCACCGTCTTCGACGAGTTCAAGGGCGAGCGGGCCGAGGCGCAGATGGGTCCGGGCAAGAAGTCCATCGCCCTGACCGTCCGCCTGCAGCCCAGGGACAAGACCCTGACCGAATCGGAAATCGAGGCGGTCGCGGCGAAGATCGTCGAGAAGGTGGGCAAGGCCACGGGCGGCACCCTGCGCGGCTGAGCGCAGGGGCTGCAGCCCCGCGGCGATTGTTAACGAAGTGTTCAACTTTAGGTTGGATGGGGCGCGATCCCTGCCTAGCCTCGGACCTGCCATGTCCAGAAGGAGTCGCTCATGCAGGTTCTGACCGCCCAGCAGTTCGCCCAACGCCTGATGACCAGCAACTACGGGGAAGGCGCCATCCGCACCATGCGGCCGGGCTCGGAAGGCACCATCACCTTCAACGTCACGGGCCTGACCGCGCAGGAACAGGGCCTTGCCCGCAACGCGCTGGCCGAGATCGCCCGGATGACGGGGCTGAGCTTCCGCGAAACGGCGGGCTCGGCCAAGATCACCTACAGCCACGAAGGGTCGGGGGCCAACACGCGCACGACCTATTCGGGAACCACCATCAACACTGCGACCGTGCGGATCGCGGCCGACCGGGTCGAGCCGGGCGACAGCTACGGCAGCTACGCCTTCCGCACCTATGTGCATGAAACCCTGCACGCCCTGGGGCTGGGCCATCCGCAGGACTATGACCGCGTCGAGGAGTTCCGGCAGTCCGCCATCGCCAATGACAGCTGGCAGATGAGCATCATGTCCTATTTCGACCAGGACGAGAACACCTGGGTCAATGCCACCAAGGCCTATCACCTGACCCCGATGCTGGCCGATTATCTGGCCCTGCGGCAGATGTATGCCGCGCCGGCCATGCACACGGGCAACACGACCTATGGCGTGAACTCGAACGCGGGCGGGTCCCTGGACGCGATGGCGCGGCTGGGGGCGCAGGCGACCTTTCTGATCGCCGACCACGGCGGGCGGGATGCGGTGAACTTCTCGGGCACCGGTGCGGCCCAGCGGATCGACCTGACGCCGGGCGCGGTTTCCAACGTGATGGGCGCGGTGGGAAACATGCAGATCGCCCCCGACACGGTGATCGAGGATGCGACCGGCGGCTCGGGCGCCGACACGATCATCGGCAATGCCGCAGCCAACCGGCTGACGGGCAACGCGGGCGCGGACCAGCTTTACGGCCGTGCCGGAGCGGACGTCCTGAACGGCGGCGACGGCAACGACCGGCTGTGGGGCGAGGACGGCAACGACCAGATGGCCGGGGGCTTGGGCAACGATTCGCTTTACGGCGGCGCGGGCGACGACCGGCTGTCGGACGCGGGCGGCGTGAACCTGCTGGACGGCGGCCTTGGCAACGATGCGCTGGCCGGTGGCAGCGGCAATGACCGGCTGCTCGGGGCAGCGGGGTCCGACACCATCTCGGGCAATGGCGGCAACGACCTGATCGAAGGCGGCAATGGCGGCGACCGGCTGTTCGGGCAGAATGGCGCTGACCGCATCCAAGGGGATGCCGGGAACGACATCCTGATCGGCGGCGCGGGCGATGACACGCTGCTGGGCGGGACCGGCAACGACGATCTCGCGGCCCAGAGCGGGCGCGATCTGCTGGACGGCGGGGCGGGCAACGATCTGCTGCGCGGGGGCACGGGGGCGGACCGCTTCGTGTTCACCGGCGGGGCGGACACGGTCCGCAACTTCGACGCCGCGCAGGATGCCATCGACCTGCGCAGCTTCGCGGGGCTGGAGACATGGGCCGACGTGCGCGGCCAACTGGTCCAGGCCGGCAACCATGTCGAGTTCCGGCAGGACGGCCACATGCTGCGGATCGAATGGACGCAGCTTGCCGATCTGGGGTCCGACGACTTCCTGTGGTAGCCCGGGCCTGAGCAGGGGCGGCGACCCGGCTGGGGCTGTGGTGCGCTCCCGCGCCCCCTGTGCAGGCACCCCGCCTGCGCAGGGGCCATGGGGCAGGGAACTCGATCCGGGCTGCCCGGAACGCCGGATCATCGCGGCGGCCGCACTTCTGACGCAGCCGCCGCGTGCCCTGCCGACCAAGGCAGGCCACTGAAGCGTGGTGCAGTCTTCCCGGCCCGATGCCGCCGAGGGATTTTCCCGCTCATCGCGCATCGGGTTCTCGGTCACCACCACGAACAGGATTCTCCATCAGACCGGCGAGGCTGCGGATTCCTTTTGACCGGCGGATGTTTGCCTATACAAAAGGGACGATTTCCGCTGGCGGATGAACCCACGATGGATTTGCACCACGACGACTTCGGCTTTGACGGCGAGGCGTCGCGCAGTGCGAAGCCGGATTTCCGGCGCAGCAGCGATCGCTATCGCGCGGCGCTGAAGGCAGGGGCGCTGGTGCTGTGGTGGGCGGACCTCGAGGGGCGCATCTGCGCCGCCATGGGATGGGAGACCCTGACCGGTCAGCCCGATCGCCTTGCCCTTGGCCGCGACTGCCTCGACCGCTTCCACCCCGAGGATCGCGGCCGGCTGGATTTCCGCAGCCTGCAGGGCCGCGACCGCCTGCAGGTGGAATGCCGCGTGCGGGATGCGCAGGGCCATTGGCGCTGGGTACGGGCGCGGGGCGTGCTGATCCCGGAATCCGAGGGCCATCCGGCCGAGTGGGTCGGCACGCTTGAGGACATGCACGAGGAGCGGCTGGCCCTGGAACGCGCGCGCTATCTGGCGGAACGGGATGCGCTGACGGGCCTGGGCAGCCGGCGCACCCTGTATGAACATCTGCATCGCCTGCGCGGCAAGGATGCGACCGCCAGCGTGGTCCTGATCGACGTGGACCGCTTCAAGGCGATCAACGACCTTCATGGCCACCAGATCGGCGACCGCTTCCTTGTGCGGCTGGCCCAGGCACTGGTCGCCTGCGCGCCTGCCCATGCCGTCTGCGCGCGCATGGGCGGCGACGAGTTCTGCGCCGTCGTCGCGGACGCGGCCGAGGCGCGGGCGCTTTGCGCGCGGCTCAAGACGGTCTGCACCGCGGGAATGGCGCTCGGTGCCGTCTTCTGCGTGCCGGATTTCAGCGCGGGCATCGCCGATGCGGACTGGAGCGCGCTCAACCCCGTCTCGACCGTGCTGCGGCGGGCCGATCTGGCGCTTTATTCCGCCAAGACGCAGCCCGGGTCAGCCCTGCAGTTCACCCCGGCCATGCAGGACGAGGCCGACGCGCGCGAGTTGCTGCTGCATGCCATCGGCACCGCCTGCCGCAACGACGAGTTCTTCCTGGAATACCAGCCCATCATCTCGCTGGACAGCGACAGCCCCGTTGCCTTCGAGGCCCTGCTGCGCTGGCAGCATCCCACGCTCGGGCGCATCGAGCCCTCGGTCTTCGTCCGCCTGGCCGAGCAGAACGGCATGATCGGGGAACTTGGGCGCTGGGTCCTGAACCGCGCCTGCGCCGACCTGCTGCGCGCGCCCGACGGGTTGCAGCTGGCCGTCAATGTCTCGGCGCGGCAGCTGGCCGAGCCGGGCTTCGCCGAGGCGGCGGCGGCGATCGTGCGCGCGCATGGGCTGGACCCCCAGCGGCTGACGCTGGAACTGACCGAAAGCGTCGCGGTTAGCACCGTCGCGCCGGGGGCCGAGATCGAGGCGCTGCGTCGGCACGGCTTCCGGCTGGTGCTGGACGATTTCGGGACGGAATACGCCGCCCTTTCGCATGTCAGCTCGGGGCTATTCGACGGGATCAAGCTGTCGCGCGACTTCATCGCCGACTGCTGCACCGCCGACCGGGCCTGGATGGTGCTGCGCCATGTCGTCAACCTGTGCGACGACCTGGGGCTGACCGTGGTAGCCGAGGGGATCGAGACGGACGAGGAACTGGAATGCCTGCGCGCGGCAGGGGTGCGGCTGGTGCAGGGCTATTACTACGACCGGCCGCGTCGCCTGTCCGAGCTTTACCAGACCCGGACGGCAGTGGCCTGAACGCCGCTCCCGCAGGGGAGCGGCGTTCAGCCTTTCGGATCAGACGGCCTCGTCGATCCAGGCCTTCAGCGAGGCCTTGGGCGCCGCGCCCATGCGGTTCGACACGACCTCGCCGTCCTTGAACATGAACAGCGCCGGGATGCCGCGCACGCCCAGAGTCGCCGGGGTGTCGGGGTTCTCGTCCACGTTGACCTTCACGATCTTCACGCGGCCGGCATATTCCTCGGACAGTTCTTCCAGCGCCGGGCCGATCTGGCGGCAAGGGCCGCACCATTCGGCCCAGAAATCCACGACAACGGGGACATCGGACTGACGGACAACGCTGTCGAAATCGGCGTCGGTGGCTTTGGACGTGGCCATGGGAAAGCTCCTTGCGGGGGATTGGAGGGTCAGGGAGAGCTATGGGCCCGTCCCGGCGGGGTCAAGGGCACGCATGGCAGCCTCCCATGCAGCGTCCAGAAGCGTGTCGGGCAGCATCATGGCCGACCGCGCGCGGGTCCAGAGGATCGCGCAGTCCACTGCGCGGCCCGGATAGATCCCGCGCAGGGCGTGGCGATAGGCAGCCATCTGGCGCAGGTAGCCCTCGGGAACGTCCTCGGCCCGTGCGGGCACCGCGGCGTTCGACTTGTAGTCGATGGCGGTGACGCGCTCGGGCGTGACGACCAGCCGGTCGATGGTGCCCGAAAGCCTGCGCCCGTTCGGCAGGGGCGCCGACAGCGCCACCTCGCGCAGGACGGTGGCGCCCTCGGGCGACAGCAGGGGCGCCAGGTCCTCGGCTTCCAGCAGCGCCGACAGGTCTTCCAGCAGCGCCGACAGTTCGGCTTCCGTGGGCAGCCCCCCCTCGGAACCCGCCAGCAGATCCCGGGCGCGGGCGGCGCGGTCCTCGGGCGGGACGCCGGGCAGGTGTTCCAGCAGCAGGTGCAGCCGGGTGCCGGCCAGCAGCGCGGCCTCGCGGTCGCCCGCGCCAGCGGCGGCAAGGTCCGAGGGCAGCACCTTGTCGCCCCCCAGCGCCGTCGCGGCGACCGGGCCGGGCGCGCGGGACATCACGGTGGCCGGTTCGCGCAGCCAGTCGGGCAGGGACGTCTCGCGCGAGGCGGGCGTGGCTTCGGCCGCCGCCTCGGCGGGCCAGTCGCCGAAGGACAGGCGGCGGATGCCGCAGTCGCCCCAGTCGCAGGGCAGGTCCGCTTGCGACAGCCCGTCGGCACGGGAGAACCCGTCCGCCACCATCGCGTGCCAGCTTTCGCAGCCCGTGCCGGTCTCGCCCGCCGCCGCCACGATCAGCCAGCTTTCCGCCCGCGTGAGGCCCACGTAAAGAAGCCGCCGCCGCTCCTCCTCCTGCCGCTGCTGGTCGCGGGCGATCCATTCCTGCACCTGCGGCGTCTGCCAGGCCCTGGCCGCGCGCCAATGGGCGGGCGGGCCGTTGTCGGGCAGGATCGTGGGCGCGCCGCGCCCCGCGCCCTTCCGTTTCGCGCAGTCGGGCAGGATCACCACGGGGCTTTCCAGCCCCTTGGCGCCATGCACCGTCATCACCCGGATCAGGCCGCCGCCCTCCTGCGCCGCTCCCGGCTGGCGCTTCACCTGCGCCTCGTCATCGGCCAGCCACACCAGAAAGCCCGTCAGCGAGGGCGTTTCCGTCGTCTCATAGGTCAGCGCCTGCGACAGAAGCTCGTCGATGCCGTCCTCGGCCTCGGGGCCCAGGCGCCCGATCAGCCGGGCGCGGCCGCCGTGGCGCACCAGCAGGCGCGAAATCAGGTCATAGGGCCGCAGGAAGTCCGCCTGCCCCTGAAGGTCGGCCAGCATCGCACGCGCCTGTTCGTGGGGCGACTTGCGCAGCGCCTCGATCAGCAGGCCGGGGCGCGGGGCGGCGAGGCGGTAAAGCTCGTCCTCGGTCAGCCCGAACAGGGGCGAGCGCAGGGCGGCGGCCAGCGACAGGTCGTCCTCGGGCGTGGCCAGCACCGACAGGACGGCGCGGATGTCGCGCACGGCAAGCTCGCCCCCCAGCCGCAGCCGGTCGGCGCCCGCGACGGGCAGCCCGGCCTGTTTCAGCGCGCGGATGATGTCGTGGAAGATGGCCGAGCGGCGCTGGACGAGGATCAGGATGTCGCCCGGCCGCAGCGGCCGGACCTGCCCGTTCCGCAGGGTGATGGGGGTGCCGATCATGTCGCGGGCGGCCCTGGCCACCGCATCGGCCAGAACGCGGGGGGCCGCGTTGGCCGCGACCGAGTCCACCGGCGCGTGCCAGGGGGTGGGTTCGGGCTTGCCGGGATCAGGCACGGGGGGCCACAGGTCCACCCGGCCGGGCATCCCCTCGTGGAAGGCGATATGCGCCGGAGTGTCGCCTAGGCCCTGCGCGGCCTCGCCCTGGAACACCGCGTCGGTCAGCCGCAGGATCGCGGGCGACGAGCGGAAGGAATGCCGCAGCGCCGCGTCCTGCATGGGCTGGCCCGCGGCCTCGAAGGCCATCGAGAACTCGGAGCGCCGCGCCTCGAAGACGGCGATGTCGGCGCCCTGGAAGGAATAGATCGACTGCTTGGGGTCGCCCACCACGAACAGGGTGCGCGGCCGGTCGGCGGCGCCCGCGCCGGCCGTGAACTCGTCCGTCAGCCGCTGGATCACCTGCCATTGCAGCGGCGAGGTGTCCTGCGCCTCGTCCACGAGGATGTGGTCGATCCCCCCGTCCAGCCGGAACAGCACCCATTGCGCCATGGTCGGGTGGTCCAGCAGCGTCGCCGTCCGCTGGATCAGGTCGTCGAAGTCGAGCCAGCCGCCCCCCGACTTGGCCGCCGCATAGCGCCGGCAGAAGGCATGGCCGAAGCGCTGCAGGGCCAGCGTGCGCTGGGCATGCGCCAGGGCCAGCCGCATGGGACGCGCCGCCTCGACGCGGGACATCAGCTCGTCCAGCCGGTCCATCAGCGCGGCGCAGGCGCCCTCGCGCAGCGCCTTGGTCGGGAAGGCGCCGATCTTGGCGGCAAAGGGCGCCTTGGCGCCCTCGCCCGTCAGCAGCACCTGTTCGAGGATCGCAAGCTCGTCCACGCCCGCGCGGTCCCAGGCGCCCTTGCACAGCTTCTCGGCCGCGCCCGCGTCGGTCTTGCCGCCCGCCTTCAGCAGCGGGATCAGCGCGGGGATCAGCGTCGCCTCATCCCCGTCCAGGCAGTCCGCCAGCAGCGCGGCGTCGTCGAAGCCCTCGGGCAGCCCGCAGTCGCCCCAGAGCGTCCGGGCGCAGGGCGGCCGGTCATAGTCGCGCAGCCCGCCGAGAAAGCCGTCCAGCCCGTTGTCGGATTGCAGCGCCAGCAGGTCGGCCATCTCGGGGGCGCCGTCGCGGGCCATGGCCTCGATGATCTCGGCGCGCAGGTTGGCGGCGCTGCGCTCATCGAGTTCCGCGAATCCGTGCGGCACCCCGGCCTCCAGCGGAAAGCGCCGCAGGACGCCCGCGCAGAAGCTGTGGATGGTCTGGACCTTCAGCCCGCCCGGGGTTTCGATGGCCTGCGCGAACAGCCGTCGCGCCGCGTTCAGGTCGGCGCCCGCGCCCACGCCCATGCGGGCCAGCCGCTGGGTCAGGGCCGCGTCGTCCAGCATCGCCCACTCGCCCAGCCGCTTGAGCAGGCGGTTCTGCATCTCGGTCGCGGCGGCCTTGGTGTAGGTCAGGCAGAGGATGCGTTCCGGCCGCGTCCCCGCCAGCAGAAGCCGCGCCACCCGGTCGGTCAGCACGCTGGTCTTGCCCGAGCCCGCGTTGGCCGTCAGCCAGGTCGAGCGGTCGGGGTCCGCCGCCACATGCTGGGCGCGGGTCGCGGGATCGGGGCCCATGGCCTTCAGCGAAAGATCATTCATGGCCCACCCTGATCGCTTGCGGCGGATCGGCCTCGGACCATTCGCCATAGCGGGCGAGGTGGTCGTAGTCCGAGCCGAAGCCCATCCGCTCCATCGCGCGGCGGGCGGTGAAGCCGTGCTCGCCCCGCAGATAGGCCGAGATCAGGGCCACGAACTGGTCCCATGTCTGCTGCATTTCGTCGTCCCAGCCGCGCGGCGTCGTCTCGCCCTCGCCGCCCAGGCGGATATAGCGCAGGTCCGCCACCTTCATCGGCGGGCCGAAGACGCCGCGTTCGGCCATCGCGGCCTCCAGCGGAAGCTGCTTGTCGAAAGACAGGATCTGCGGGCGGCTGGGGGGCGTGCCGGACTTGTAGTCGTAGATCACGGCGGTGCCGTCGGCCAGCCGGTCGATGCGGTCGGGCCGGGCGGTCAGGGTGAACTCCATCCCCGCGACCTTGATCTGGTAGCGCGTCTCGACGGCCAGCGGCGTGCCCAGTTGCAGCCGCTCGTGTTCGTCGCGCACAAGCTGGCGGGCGATGCCCGCGATCCGGGCGCGCCAGAACAGCCGGACCGAAGGCCAGGGCACCTGCGCCAGCACCCGGTCGGCCGCTTCCATCAGCCGCGCCATCAGCGCCTCGGGCGGCAGGTCGGGCGCGGGCGGGGGCGACAGGAAGGTCTGGATGATGGCGTGCAGGACGTTGCCGCGTTCGGCCGCGTCGGGTTCGGGGCGCAGCGGGTCCAGCGGGCGCAGGCGCAGGACATGGCGGGCGTAGATCGCGTAAGGGTCGCGGATCAGCTGCGACACGGCCGTGACGGACAGCTCGCGCAGGGCAGGCGCAGGCGGGCGCGGCGAGGGGCGGGGCGACAGGGGGGCCATGTCCGAAGGACCGGGCGCCGCCAGCGCCGCCGCGCAGTCCAGCCAGTGCTGCCCCCGCGCGCGCATCGCGGCCAGCGCGGCGGGCCCGTTCTGCGCGCCCAGGCCGTTCATCAGGTTCACCAGCCGGTTCAGCCAGCGCGAGGGAATCGTCTCGGCCTCGTCGCTGCGATGGGCGCGGGACAGCACGACCTTCGGCGCAGCGGCGGCGATCTGGAAATCGTGGGCGGCCAGCCCGATGCGCCGTTCCGGCAGGGTCAGCCCCGCCTGCCGCCGCATCGGACGGCTGAGCCAGGGGTCGGGGTCCAAGGGCTGCGGCCAGCCGCCCTCGTTCAGCCCGCCCAGGATCACGAGGCCCCGCGCCTCGGTCCGGGCCTCGCGCGGGCCGCGGATGCGGACCAGCGGATGCGCCTCGACATCCGCGCGCACGGCCTGGGCCTGCAACTGGTCCGACAGCAGCCGGGCGAAGTCGCGCGCCGACATGAGCGGCCCCCGCGCGGCGTGCAGCGCGATGTGGTCCATGACTGCCCGCAGCTTTTCGCCCGGACGTTCCGCATAAAGCGCCGAGGCTTCGGCCGAGCCGCCCGGTCCCGCCGCCCACAGTTCGGCCAGTTGCCGGTGGCGCGCGGCGCGCTCGGCCAGGGGCAGGGGGCCTGCGTTGGCGATCAGGGGCAGGGTCGCGTCCAGCAGCGCGGCAATCCCCTCGGCCCAGGCGACGCGGGCCTCGTCGCGCTTGCCGCGCCGGGGCTGCTCGCCCCATTTCCGCAGCGCCGCGCCGTCGGGGAAGGCGGGGCCGTTGCGGCGCAGGTGCAGTTCCAGCTCGCGCGTGCGCAGCAGGTGGGCGCGGCGCGCCCAGCGCCCCCGGCCCGTGGCCGTCAGCGGGTGCTTGAGCAGGATCAGCGCCGTGTCGATCCCCAGGGGGCGGCCGGGCAGTTCCGCGATGTGGCGGGCGAAGCGGCCGGCGGCGGTCAGGGGCAGCGGCACGCCCGCGCTGTCGTCGGGGATGATCCCCCAGCGGTCCAGCGCGGCGGCGACCCGGCGCGTCAGCCCGCGCTCGGCCGAGATCAGCGTGACCTCCTCGCCCCGGTGGACGGCGTCGCGGATCAGGACGGCCAGCGCGCCCGCCTCGGCGGCGGGGCTGTCGGCCTCGATCAGCGTCATGCCGGCGGCGGCTATCCCGAGATCGCCCAGCGAGGGCCCCTCGGCCACCCACTGGTCGGTCACGGGCGCAGGCCGCAGGGCCAGGCTGAGAAGCCGGTTCCGCGCCGCATCGGGCGGGGCGGCATCGGTCCAGGGGCGCGGCGCCCCGCAGGAGGCGGCCAGCGGGGCCAGGCGCGCCTGCGGATGATCCTCGTTCCCGTCGCGCAGCATGGCGGCCACGGATTCGGGCAGGGCGGGATCGTAGCCGGGCAGGATGACGGCCCCTTGGGGCAGATGCGCCACGGCCTCCATGAACAGCCGCGTGGCCCCGTGCGAGCCGCTGGAGCCCGCGACGATCACCGGCCCCTGGGGCAGGTTGCGTCCCTCGGCCCAGTCGGCGGCCAGCCGTTCGGCGGCGGCGCGTGCCTGGGCCTCGCGGTCGATGGGGGTGCCGTCCAGGTGAAAGCGCGCGGCGATGCGCAGGAAGGCCAGGGCGCGCTGCCAGTGGGCGGCGTGATCCTCGGCGTCGATGCCGTCCAGCGCCTCGGCGCCAAGGCCCTCGGCCTGCATCTCGGCCATGAGTTCGGCCAGCGAGCGGGTCATGGCGGCGACCGACTGGCCCGTGTCGTCGCTGGCCATCGCGCGGGCGACCAGATGCGCCAGTTCCAGTTGCCGCGCCAGGGGGGGCGCGGGGGGTGGAAAGCCGCATTCGCTGCCGATCTCGGCCAGCAGCCGCAGGCGCGGCAGCAGCACCGGCCCCGCCTCGTGGAAGGCGGCCTCGATTGCCCGCAGCGTGTGGCTGGAATTGCCGTAGATCGTGACGCCGGCCAGCGCCTCGGGCGGAAGGTGGCCCATGCGGTCCAGAAGGCCGCGCACGACCTCGCCCGCGAAATCGACGCCGGGCGGCAGTGCGTAAAGGCCCTGCATTCCCGTCATGCGGCCTCCCTCAACATCGCCTCGGCCAGCGGGATGCAGTCGGGGCGGCCCACGTCGCACCAGCCGCCGGGATGGATCAGGCCGTAGGCGCGGCCCTGCGCGATCATGCGGTCCCAGAGAAGGTTGAGCGAGAACATCTCGGCGTCGATCCCGGCCAGTCCCTCGGTGCGGATGATCTGGCAGCCGGTATAGACGAAGGGCCCGCCGCGCGCGATGCGACCCTTTGCGTCCCGCGCGAAATCGCCGCCCCCGATGCGGCCCTGCGCGCGGTCCACCGGGACCAGCATCAGCAGCGCGTCCATCCTGTCGTCCCAGGCGGCCCGCAGCGCGGCGACGGGGTTCGGCCCGGTCCAGACCACGTCGGGGTTCATCGTCAGCACCGGACCCGGGCCCAGCAGCGGCAGCGCCTTCCTCAGCCCGCCGCCCGTTTCCAGAAGCGCCCCGCTTTCGTCCGAGACGGCGACGTCGCTGCCCGCGAGATGATCGACGATCTGGCCGCCGAGGTGATGGACATTGACCACGATCCGCCGCGCACCGCCCGCGCGGGCCAGCGCCAGCGCATGGTCGAGCAGAGGACGGCCCGCCACCGGGATCAGCGGCTTCGGCGTCACGTCCGTCAGGGGCGCCATGCGCGTCCCCTTGCCCGCCGCGAACAGCATCAGGCTGTCGGGCGCGCTCATGGCTGGGTCCCGCAGCGGGCGCGGATCGCGGCGATGATCTCGGGCGTGGGCGGGGGCACATCGGCCAGCGCGGCGGCCAAGGGGACCAGCGCCGGATGGGACAGGTCGCGGGTGATCGCCGCCCAGACGCGGGGCATCATGTCGAGATAGCGCGGCTTGCCGTCCCTCAGGCAGAGCCGCGTGAAGATGCCCATGATCCGCAGGTTCCGCTGCGCGCCCAGCAACGCATAGGCGGCGCGGAACGCGGCATCGTCCATGCCGGTCGCTGTCAGATAGCGGGCGATCGCGCCTTCCTCGATCCCGGGCGGCACGTCGCGGCGCGCGTCCTGCAGGACCGAGGCCAGTTCATAGGCCGGATGCGTGGCCACCGCGTCCTGGAAGTCCAGCAGGCCCAAGGCGGCCTCGCCCCGCCAGACCAGGTTCTCGGCGTGGAAGTCGCGCAGCGAGACGACCGGCAGGGCATCCGCGCACAGGTCGGCGTGAAGGGCGGCGATGGCCTGCGGCACCCCCGCGCCCGCGCCGGGAACGCCGGCTGCGGCGGGATAGTCAGCGAACAGCGCCACCTGCTCGGCCAGGGCGGGGCCGTCGAGCGCGGGAACGAAGTCGGGCGGACGGTGGGCGTGCAGATCGACGATCAGGTCCGTGATGCGGTCGTAGATGGCGGGCGCGGCTTCGGGCGCGCGGTCCAGCACCCGGGCCACGAGAGTGTCGCCCAGGTCCTCGGCGATCAGCAGGCCCTGTGCCTGAGACTCGGCAAGGACGGCGGGGGCGTGGAAGCCGCGCTGGCGCAGCCAGTCGGTCATCGCCAGATAGCGGCCCATCCCGCCCGTGGGATCGTCCATCAGGACGGCGCTGCCCCCGTCGCCGTGCAGCCGGAAATAGCGCCGGGCCGAGGCGTCCCCGGCCAGCGGCTCGACCCGCGCCCCGGCCCAGTCGGTGCCGCGCAGGAAGCGCGCGATCTCCAGCAGGCGGCCAACGCCCCGCCAGCGGGCGGGATCGCCCGACAGCACGATCTGGCGGCGGTCCTCGCCCGAGGGAGTCAGCGCCACCGTCAGCGCGCCGGCCAGCGGCTCGCCCAGGCGGTCGGGCCATTCGATCAGGGTGACGGCCTGCTCCATCGCCTCGTCCAGGCCCAGTTCCACCAGTTCCGAGGGGTCGGTCAGGCGGTAAAGGTCGGCGTGCCAGATCTCGACGCCCGCCGCGTCGTCATAGGTCTGGACCAGGGTGAAGGTCGGGCTCGGCACGTCCTCGGCCGCGTCGCCCTGGCGGGCGCGGATCAGGGCGCGGGCGAAATGGGTCTTGCCGGCGCCGACGGGGCCCTCCAGCAGCAGCGTGTCGCCCGGGCGCAGGACGGCCCCCAGCACGCGGGCCAGGGTGGCGGTCAGCGTCTCGTCGGCGTCGCCGATGGCGGCAAGGGCGGGAAGGGGCGTGGTCATGCCCGCGAAACTACCGCCCCCGGGCAGCCGGGGGAAGATGCCGGGCAGGCCCGCCCAGCGCCGCGCCCAGGGTGGCGGCGGCCTCGGCCAGTTGCGGCCCCAGCGCGGCCAGCGCCGCGTCGTCCAGCCGGGCCGCGGGGCCTGTCACCCCCAGGGCCGCCACCGGGTCGCCCGCTCCGCCGAAGACCGGCGCGGCGATGCCGTTCTGGCCGGTGGCGGATTCGCTCCGCTCGGCCAGCCAGCCCCCGTGGCGCAGGGTGGCGAGATCGGCGGTCAGTTCCCCCTGGTCGGTCAGCGTGCGCGGCGTCAGCGCGGGCAGGGGCGCGCGGCCCAGCAGCGCGCGGACCTGCGCTAGGGGCAGATGCGCGATCAGCGCCTTGCCGGGCGCGGTCGCGTGATAAGGCAGGCGGGTGCCGGGGGGCAGGACCGCCCGCAGGCTGGACGCGCCCGGCATCTCGGCCACGACCAGCGCGGCGTCGCCGTCCGCGACGGCCAGCACCGCCGTCTCGCCGCTGGCCTCGGCCAGCCGCGCCAGCACGGGACGGGCGCGGTCAGCCAGTCCTCCGCGCCGCAGGAAGGCCGCGCCCAGGCGGAAGGCGCCGGGGCCCACGCCCCACAGTTGCGTGGCGGGATCGGCCTCGGCCAGCCTGCGCGCGGCCAGCGCCGCCAGCAGCCGGTGCACGGTCGAGGGGGCGAGCCCCAGCCGCCGGCCCAGCTCGGAAAGCGTGAGCCCGTCGCCCTCGGCAAGCGTTTCCAGCAGCATCAGGGCCCGGTCCACCGCCGGCGAGCCTGCCGCCGGCCCTTCGCGCAAGGGGCGGCCGGACGAGGCGGCGGGGCCTTTCTGTGGGCGGATGTCGTTCATGGCGCGCGCCAAGCTGACGCAAATGGCGGCACCCCGCAATCCGCATCGCGGAAAATCCGGTGAAAGCCTTTGCGACCCCCGCGCGCTGTTGCAGTCTTGCAGGCGAAAGACCGGGCCCGAGAAGACTGCAACCCGGCGGGAGGACATATGACCGATCTGACTCATCGACGCGACGGCGTGCATCCGGTGGATGCCATGCTGCCCGCGCCCCGCCTGTTCACGCTGGGGCTGCAGCACGTCCTGGTGATGTATGCGGGCGCGATCGCGGTGCCGCTGATCGTGGGGCGGGCGCTGCAACTGCCGCCCGAGGACGTGGCCTTCCTGATCTCGGCCGACCTGTTTGTCTGCGGCATCGCCTCGATCATCCAGTCGCTAGGGGCGGGGCCCTGGCTGGGTGTCAGGATGCCGGTGATGATGGGCGTGACCTTCGCCGCCGTGGGGCCCATGGTCGCCATCGCCGGGGCCGCGCCGGGGGCCGAGGGCGCGCGGGCGCTGTTCGGCGCGGTGATCGGGGCGGGGGTGATCTCGATCTTCCTGGCGCCGGTGATCAGCCGGATGCTGCGCTTCTTCCCGCCCGTCGTGACCGGGACGGTGATCCTGGTGATCGGGGTCAGCCTGATGCCCATCGGCATCAACTGGATCTTCGGGCTTCAGGCGGGGCCGACCGCGCCGATGCTGGTCGATCCGGCGATGCAGGCCTGGCTGGACGCGCAGGTCGCGACCGGGGGCGTGCCCGAAGGGCTGAAGCTCGCGCCGACGATGCAGAACCCGCTTTACGCCGCGCCCGGCAACATGGTGGTCGCCGCCGTGGTGCTGGCCACGATCCTGCTGATCGCCCGCTTCGCGCGGGGGTTCCTTTCCAACATCGCGGTCCTTGTCGGCATCCTTGTCGGCGGCCTGCTCGCCACCGCCCTGGGCCTGATGCATTTCGAGAAGGTCGCGGCCGCCGCCTGGTTCGCGCCGATCCGGCCCTTCCACTTCGGCACGCCCACCTTCGACCCCCTCATGATCCTGACCATGACGATGGTCATGCTGGTGGTGATGATCGAATCAACGGGGATGTTCCTTGCGCTGGGCAACATGGTGGACCAGCGGATCGACCAGCCGAGGCTTGCCGCAGGGTTGCGCGCGGATGGTGTCGGCACGCTGCTGGGCGGCGTCTTCAACACCTTCCCTTATACCTCGTTCAGCCAGAACGTGGGGCTCGTGGCCGTGACCGGGGTGCGCTCGCGCCATGTCTGCGTGGCGGGCGGCGTGATCATGGTCGTCCTCGGGCTGATCCCCAAGATGGGGGCGCTGGTCGAGGCGCTGCCCACGGTCGTTCTGGGCGGCGCCGGGCTGGTGATGTTCGGCATGGTCGCGGCGACCGGCATCCGGGTGCTGTCGCAGGTCGATTTCACGGGCAACCGCCACAACCTGTTCGTCGTGGCGGTGTCCATCGGCATGGGGATGATCCCCATGATCGCCAACAGCTTCGACCAGTGGCTGCCCGCGTCAACCAAGGTGCTGACGCATTCGGGCATCCTTCTGGCCGCGCTGTCGGCGGTGTTCCTCAACTGGTTCTTCAACGGCGCCCGCCATGTCGACCAGGCGGAACTGACCCGCGCCGCGGCCCAGGCCGACGCGCATTGAGGGCGGGGGCCTCGCGCCCCCTCCCCCTTATCCCTCCAGCAGCGACCGGCGCGCTTCGGCGTATTCGCCCGCGAGCCGGTCCACCAGCGCCCCCGCGGGCACGACCTCCTTCACCGCGCCGATGCCCTGGCCCGAGCCCCAGATCTGGCTCCAGGCTTTGGCCTTGGCCCCTGACTTGCCGAAGTCCATTCCCTCGGCGTGGCTGGCATCCAGCGCCTCGGGGTCCATCCCGGCCGAGCGGATCGAGGGCTTGAGGTAGTTGCCGTGGATGCCCGTGAAGACGGGGGTGTAGACGATGTCCTCGGCGCCCGACTCCACGATCATCCGCTTGTAGTCGGCGGTGGCGTTGGCTTCGGCGGTCGCGATGAAGGGGCTGCCGATATAGGCGAGGTCCGCCCCCATCGCCTGCGCGGCAAGGATGGCGCGCCCCGTGGCGATGGAGCCCGAGAGCAGAAGCGGGCCGTCGAAGAACTCGCGGATTTCCTGGATCAGCGCAAAGGGGCTTTGCGGCCCCGCATGGCCGCCCGCGCCCGCCGCGACGGCGATCAGGCCGTCCGCACCCTTTTCCAGCGCCTTGCGGGCGAAGGTGGCGTTGATGACGTCGTGCAGGGTGATGCCGCCGCAGTCATGGGCCGCCTCGTTGACCTCGGGGCGGGCGCCCAGCGAGGTGATCCAGATCGGCACCCTGTGGCGGTGGCAGATCTCGATGTCGCGTTCCAGCCGCGCGTTCGAGCGGTGGACGATCTGGTTCACCGCGAAGGGCGCGGCCGGGCTGTCGGGGTTGGCCTGGTTGTGGCGGTCCAGTTCCTCCTGGATGCGCCGCAGCCAGGCGTCCAGCAGCGGCGGCTCTCCGTCGGCCTCGCGCGCGTTCAGCGCAGGGAACGAGCCCACGATCCCCGCCTTGCACTGGGCGATGACCAGGTCGGGGCCCGAGACGATGAACATGGGCGAGGCCACCACGGGCAGGCGCAGGTTCGACAGGATCGGCGGCAGCATGGTTCCCCCCTTGTGGCCGGATGCGGCCATGATGCGGGGCCGGGCGGGACCCGCAACCCCCGCCCGGGGTCTCCGCCGCAGCGTCAGAAGGGCAGGGGGTGGGCGCGGTGGAAGGCGTCGATGGCGCGCATCGCCTCGGCGTTCAGCCGGACATCCAGTCCGGCGATCAGGTGGTCGAGCTGCGCCAGCCGCGTCGCCCCGAGGATCGGGATCGCCGGAAAGGGCCGCTGCCGCACGAAGGCGATGGCCGCGTGGACCGGGTCGAGCCCGAGGCCGCGCGCCATCTTTCCCCAGGCCTCGGCCGCGGCCAGTCCACGCGGAGTGACGCGGCCGTGCAGGTCGCCCTCGCCGCCGCGCAGCCGCTCGTTCCCGGCGCGGCTGCCCTGGGGAAGGGCGCCACCCGCGTATTTTCCCGTCAGCAGCCCCGCCGCCAGCGGCGAATAGGCCAGCAGCGTCACGTTTTCCTTCTGGCCCACCTCGGCCATGTCGGTGTCGTAAAGCCGGTGCAGCGGGCCGTATTCGTTCTGCACCGAGACAACGCGCGGGCCGCCCGTCCGCTCGGCCGCCGCAAGCCAGGACATGGTGCCCCAGGCGGTCTCATTCGACAGGCCGAACTCGCGCACCTTGCCCGCGGCGACCACGTCGCGCAGCGCCTCGAGGATGCCCTCCATGTGTTCCTGCGCGCGCGCCTTCGAGGCGCGGCTCGGGTCGTAGGTCCAGTTCTGGCGGAAGGCGTAGCTGCCGCGCTTGGGCCAGTGCAGCTGGTACAGGTCGATGCGGTCCGTCCCCAGCCGCCGCAGCGACTCGTCCACGGCTTCGGCGATGTTGCCCGGCTCGAAGCCCTTGCCGCCGCGCGTGTGGCCGCCGTTCGGGCCGCTGGCCTTTGTGGCGATCCGCACCTCGTCCCGCCGCCCGCGAGAGGCGAGCCATTCGCCGATGATCTCCTCGGTCCGGCCATAGGTCTCGGCGGCGGCGGGGTTGACCGGATACATCTCGGCCGTGTCCCAGAAGCTGATCCCGGCGTCCAGCGCCCGGTCCATCAGGGCCAGCGCCTCGGCCGGGGGCGTGTCCTTGCCGAAGGTCATGGTGCCCAGGCAGATGTCGCTGACGGTCAGCCCGCCCAGCTTGCGTGTCTCGATCATGAAGGGTCCCGTCGCGGATGCGGGGGCAACCTGACAGCGCCGGCCGCCGCGTGCAACCGCTCAGCCCCCCGCCGCCGGGAAGCTTGCGTCGAAGACGCGGCCGTCGGTGTCCTCGGCATGAACGGCGACCGGCTGGCCGTTGGGCCGGTAGCCCAAGCGGAACACCGGGTTCTCGGAAATCGAGATCCCGCCCTCCATCGTCATCAGCACCTCGTCGCCCTGCTTCAGCTCGATGGTCTGGACGAACTCGGCCGGGATGTTCAGCAGCGTCACCTGATCGCGCTGGAGACCCGAGAAGTTGGGATGCCGGATCATCAGCGTGCCCATGGCCCGGTCGCCCTGCGGTTCGCTGCGGAAGCGCATCTCACCCATCCCCTCGCGCGCCTTGTCGCCGCCACCCGCAGGCGCCGCGCAGCCGCCCGAGGCCTTGACGAAGCGCCCGGCCATGACCTGCCGCCCGTCCTCCAGCGTGGCGATGGCGCGGACGTCGGAATAGGCGTCCACCCGCACCCGCACCTCGAAGTCCAGGGGCGCGGTGGCGGGGCCGAAGGTGAACTCTCCGGCAACGGGCGCGGGGTTATGGTCGACGACCAGCGCCAGCTTCGTGATGCGCGGGCTGCCGGGGACCTGGGTGACGCGGATCGGGACCAGCGCGGGGTTTTCCGCCCGCATCGGCGCCTCGAGGTCGAAGACGGCAGGGTCGATCGGCGGCTCGATGTCGCTGCCGGTCACGCTGGACCGCATGTCCTCCCAGGCGGGCGAGGGTTGCAGCGGGTTTTCCGCCGCCAGCGCGGGCGCTCCTGCAAGTGCCATCGCAAGGGCGGCAAGCCGGATCGGGGCGGCAAGGGGAAGGGACATGGCGAATCTCCCTTTGGCCGGTGGGACCGGCGCGGATGCGGGACAATGGTGACAAGGCGGGGGCGGGTGCGGCGACCCCGACGAAGGTCGTAGAAGCGGGCCTGCCTGATGCACACCGCGCCCGCGCGCGTCATCCTTCGGGCAAGGAGGCCCGCCCATGCATGTCCTGATCCTGACGGCCTGCCTTGCCGCCGATCCTTCGGCTTGCGCGGACCGGCTGCTGCCTGCGGCGGAGTCACCGGACATGGGCGCCTGCGAGGCTCTGGCCGGCGAGGCCGCCGCCGCGTGGCTGGCCGCCCACCCCGACCTGACCGGCCGGGACCGGCGCTGCGCGCCCCTGTCCGAGGCCCCGGCGCTTGAGCTTTCCGAGGTCGCTGCGGGCGTCCACGTGTATCGCGGCGCCGATGCGCAGCTTTCCCCCGAAAACGGGGGCCGGATCGCCAACCTCGGCGTCATCCTGGGCCGGGACCGCGTGGCGGTGATCGACCCCGGCGGATCGCGCGCGCAGGGCGAGGCGCTTTACGCCGCCATCCGCCGCCTGTCCGACAAGCCCATCGGCCCCGTGGTGCTGACCCACATGCACCCCGACCATATCGCGGGCGCCGAGGTCTTCGCCGAAGCCGGCGCCGAGATCGTCGCCGACGCCCGCCTGCCCGAGGCGCTGGAGCTTCGCCGCGACACCTGGGCCGAAAGCATCCCCGCCCAGATCGGTGCGGATGCCTGGGCGGGCACGGTCCTGATCGGCCCGACCCGGACCATCGCGGGGCCGGAGGTGCTGGACCTCGGCGGCCGGACTTTGGAACTGACCCCCGCCCCCCGCGCCCATACCGACAGCGACCTGACCGTGCGCGACAGCGCCACGGGGGCGCTGTTCACGGGCGACCTGCTGTTCCGGGGGCTGACGCCGGTGGTGGACGGCTCGCTGAAGGGCTGGCTCGACTGGCTTGCCCAGCCGCACGGGGGCGCGCCGGTGATCCCCGGGCATGGGCCGGTTGCCGCGTCCTTCGCCGAGGCCAGTGCCGCGCAGCAATCCTATCTCGCCGCGCTGCGCGAGGCTGTGCGGGCGGCGCTGGACGCAGGGCAGGGCCTTTCATCGGCGGTCCCGGCCGTGGCCGGGGCCATGGGCCCGCTGGCCGGGGGCTGGGCGGATTACCAGGCGACGACCGCAAGGAACGCCGCCGCCGCCTATGCCGAGATGGAATGGGACTGACCCCTCGGCGAACCAAACCGGCCCGCCCCGCGTTCGGGGCCACAGCCGCAGGGAGCGGATGATGGCGACAGGCAGTATCGTCGATCCGCAGGACGCCGCGATCAGCGCGGGGCTGGTCTATGTCAGCGACTCGGAACCCGGCATCACCCGCCGCCGCGCGGGCAAGGGCTTCAGCTACCGCGACCCGGAGGGCAGGGCGGTCAAGGACCGGGAAACGCTGGACCGAATCCGCTCGCTGGCGATTCCGCCCGCCTACACGGACGTCTGGATCTGCGCCGATCCGAACGGCCACATCCAGGCCACGGGCCGCGATGCGCGCGGGCGCAAGCAGTACCGTTATCACCCCCGCTTCCGCGAGGCCCGCGACAGCACCAAATACGAGCGGATGCTGGATTTCGCCGCAGCCCTCCCGGCCCTGCGCGCGCGGGTGGACGAGGACATGAGCCGCCGGGGGATGCCGCGCGAAAAGGTGCTGGCGACGGTCGTGCACCTGCTGGAAACCACCATGATCCGCGTCGGAAACGCCGATTATGCCAAACAGAACAAGTCGCACGGGCTGACCACGCTGAACGACCGCCATGTGAAGGTGGACGGCGCTCAGATCCGCTTCCGCTTCAAGGGGAAAAGCGGCAAGGAATGGGACCTCGGCATCCGCGACCGCCGCGTGGCGCGGATCGTCAAGGCCAGCCAGGACCTGCCGGGCCAGCACCTGTTCCAGTATCTCGACGACGAGGGCGAGCGGCGCAGCGTCACCTCGGGCGACGTGAACGCTTACCTGCGCGAGATTTCCGGCACCGACATCACCGCCAAGGACTTCCGCACCTGGACCGGCACGGTGCTGGCGGCGCTGGCCTTGGCGGAATACGAAAAGGCCGACAGCCAGGCCGCCGCCAAGCGCAATGTTCGCGAGGCGATCGAGCAGGTCTCGGCCCGCCTGGGCAACACCCCCACGATCTGCCGCAAGTGCTATGTCCACCCGCAGGTGATCGACAGCTACCTGTCCGACGAACTGGCGCTGGAAATCGGCGAGGAGATCGCCGAGGAACTGGATAAGCCCGCGCTGCGCCCCGAAGAGCGGCAGGTGCTGGAGTTCCTCAGGCAAAGGCTTTCCGCATGAACCGCGTCACCGCCACCCCCGCCGCGCTGGACCTGCTGGCCGAGATCGAGGCCGCGCACGGCTCGGTCATGTTCCACCTGTCGGGCGGCTGCTGCGACGGCACCGCGCCGATGGTCTATCGCAACGGCGACTTCCGCATCGGCAGCAACGACGTGCAGCTTGGCACCGTGGGCGCGGCCCCCTTCTGGACCGGGGCCTTGCAGGCCGAAGCCTGGGCCGACACCGACCTGCTGGTGGACGCGGTGCCCGGCCGCGGGTCGGGCTTCAGCCTCGACAATGCGCTGGACCGCCATTTCATCCTGCGCCCGCCCACTTGCACCGCCTGAGCGGACGGGCCACATCGCGGCTCAGGCGAAAGGGGGCGACATGGCGCACAAGGTGTTCATCGACGGCGAGGCCGGGACCACGGGGCTGCAGATCCGCGAGCGTCTGGCCCCTCGCCCCGACATCGAGCTGGTCCAGCTCGACCCTGCCCGCCGCAAGGACCCGCAGGCGCGGCGCGCGGCGCTGGCCGAGGCCGAGATCGCCATCCTCTGCCTGCCCGACGCCGCCGCGAAGGAAGCGGTCGCGCTGGCCGAGGGGCTGGACGTGCGCTTCATCGACGCCTCGACCGCGCACCGGGTGGCCGACGGCTGGGTCTTCGGATTCCCCGAACTGACCCCCGGCGCGCGCGAGGCCATCGCGGGTGCCGCCCGCGTCTCGAACCCCGGCTGCTATTCCACCGGCGCCATCGCGCTGGCCGCCCCCCTGGTCGCGGCCGGGCTGGTGGCCCCGGACGAGATCGCCTCGATCAATGCCGTGTCCGGCTATACCGGCGGCGGCAAGGAACTGATCGCCGAGATGGAGGCCGGGGACGCGCCCGCGCATTTCGTTTATGCGCTGGGCCAGGGCCACAAGCACCTGCCCGAGATCATGAAGCACTCGGGCCTGACCCGCCGGCCCGTCTTCGCGCCCTCGGTGGGGCAGTTCGCGCAGGGCATGGCCGTGCAGATCCCCCTGCATCTCGGGAACCGCAAGCTCGCCGACCTGCGCGACGCGCTGGCCGCGCATTACCGGGACGCGCGCTTCGTCAGGGTCGTCGAGCCCGAGGCCCGGGTGATCCCCACGATCCTGAACGACACCAACGAGATGCGGCTTTCGGTCCATGGCAGCGACGAGAACGGCTGCGCGGTGCTGGTCGCGGTTCTGGACAACCTCGGCAAGGGCGCATCGGGTGCGGCGGTGCAGAACCTCAACCTGATGATCGGGGCCGAGGAGGACAGGGGCCTCTGAGCCCTTCCTCCACGAGCCGGATACCCCCGGGGCGAATCGCCGCCGGGCGATGGGGGGCGGACAGCCCCCCTTGCGACGGCCCCGCGCTCAGTCCGCCTTGATCTGGCGCGCCTCGCCGACCAGCATGATCGGAATGCCCGCCCGGATGGGGAAGGCCAGCCCCGCCGTGCGCGACACCAGTTCCTGCCGGGCCGCGTCATAGTCCAGGGGGCCATGCGTGACCGGGCAGACCAGCGCCTCCAGCATGTGCCGGTCGAAGGCGGGGCCGGGTTGGTTCGTCAATGCAGCATCTCCTCGTCGTCGCCGCCCCCGTGCAGGGCGTATTCCAGCAACCCGTCCAGCATCTCGCGCCGGGCGGGCAGGTCCGCGGCCTCCAGCAGCGCCTGCTTTTCCTCGACGCCCAGCGGCAGCAGCATGGACAGGCTGTTGACCAGCAGCTCGTCGTCCGCTTCCTCGGCGGCGTTCCAGTCGGTCGAAAGCTCGCGTTCGTCCATGTAGCGCTGCAGCCGCTCGAGGAAGGCCGGGCGGTCGAAATCCTGGTCGGGCGGCACCGAGGGCGCGCGGTCGGCCTTGAAGGGCGACCAGTCCACCCGGCCGCGCAGATAGGGGGTGAAGCCCTCGATCACCTCCTCCAGCCGGAAGCGCGAGATGGCCCGCAGCGAGATCATCAGCCGCCCGTCGTCCATTTCGGAAAACATCGTGACGCGGCCCGCCGTGCCCACGGCGGCCAGTCCGTCGCCGATGGGCTGGATCATGCCGATCAGCCGGTGCCCGGATTTCAGCGCGTCGTCCAGCATCTGCAGATAGCGCGGCTCGAAGATGTGCAGCGGCAGGCGCGTGCGCGGCAGAAGCACCGCGCCCGGGAGCGGAAACAGCGGGATCGTGTCGGGCAGGGCGCCCCGGGGGGTCACGCGAAGATCAGCGACGACAGCCGCCGGCGCCCCTTCTGGACCAGCGGATCGGTCGCGGGCAGCGCGTCGAAGATCGTCAGCAGCTGCGCCTTGGCCGCGCCCTCGTTCCAGTCGCGGTCGCGCCGGAAGGATTCGAGCAGCTGGTCGATCGCCTCCTCGACCCGGCCCCCCGCATGCAGCGCGGTCGCATAGTCGAAGCGCGCCTGGTGGTCGGCGGGATCGGCGGTCACCCGCGCCTCAAGCTCGGCCAGCGGCCCGGCCTTCTCGGCCTGCCGCGCCAGCGCCAGCTGGGCGCGGGCGGCCTCGACCGGGGCGGCGCTGGCGACCGGCGCAGGCACCTGCGCCAGGGCTTCCTCGGCGGATGCGGCGTCGCCGGCGGCCAGATGCGCGCGGACCAGCCCGCCCCAGGCCTGGGCATTCTCGGGCTCTTCGCCCAGGATCGCGGCGAAGGTTTCGGCGGCGTCCAGCGCCGCGCCCTCGGCCAGCATCGCCTCGGCGGCGTCCAGGGCGTCGCCGAGGCCGCCGTCATCGCCCCCGAGGGCGACCAGCTTTTCCACGAACTGCTTGATCTGGCTTTGCGGGATCGCGCCCTGGAAGGCATCCACGGGGCGGCCCTGGAAGAAGGCGTAAACGGTCGGGATCGACTGCACGCGCAGCTGGCCCGCGATCATCTGGTTCTCGTCCACGTTGACCTTGGCCATGCGGACACGGCCCTTGTGGCGGGCGACCTCGGCCTCGAGCTGCGGGCCCAGCGTCTTGCAGGGACCGCACCAGGGCGCCCAGAAGTCGACGATCACCGGCACCTGCATCGAGGCGTCCACGACCTCGGCCATGAAGTCCGCCTCGGTCACGTCCTTGATGAAATCGGCGGTGTTCGGCGCCGTCTCGCCCGAGCCTTGCAGCAGCATCGTCCTGATCCCCGGTCTGTTTCCGTGCTTGGCCGCAATATGGGCGCTGCGGCGGAAGACCGGAAGGGGCCTTGCTTACACCCTCAGGTCGAAGCAGGCGAAGACGGGAACGTGGTCGCTGGGCTGGTCCCATCCCCGCACCGTTCGCAGGATGCGGCTGGCATGGCCCGCCTGCGCGATGTCGCCCGTCGCCCAGATGTGGTCCAGCCGGCGGCCCTTGTCGGCCGCGTCCCAGTCGCGGGCGCGATAGCTCCACCAGGAATAAAGCTTGCCCTGGGGGATGTCCTTGCGGGTCACGTCCACCCAGCCGCCCGCGTCCTGCGCCTGCGCCAGGTGCTCGATCTCGACGGGCGTGTGGCTGACGATCTTCTGCATCGCCTTGTGCGACCAGACGTCGTCCTCCATCGGCGCGATGTTGAGGTCGCCCACGAGGATGGACCGTTCGGGCTTCTCGGCATGGAAGCTGTCGCGCATGTCGGTCAGGTAGTCGAGCTTCTGGCCGAACTTGACGTTCTGGTCCCGGTCGGGAACGTCGCCGCCCGCGGGCACATAGACGTTGTGGATCGTGACGCCGTTCTCCAGCCGCGCCGCGACGTGGCGGGCGTGGCCCAGGCCCGCGTGGTCGCGGTCGCCCGCATCCGTGATCGGCAGGCGCGACATGATCGCGACGCCGTTGTAGCCGCGCTGGCCGCGCGCCACGATCCAGCGGTAGCCGAGTTCGTGAAACAGCTCGAAGGGCATCTTCTCGACCGGCGACTTGCATTCCTGCAGGCAGAGGATGTCCGGGGCTTCCTCGCCCAGCAGACGGGTGACAAGACCGGCCCGCAGGCGGACCGAGTTGATGTTCCAGGTGGCAATGGTGAACATGGGGGCGACTTAACGCGCAGCGCGGGAAAGGGGAAGCCGATGAACCAGCTGGTGGACGGGGTCTGGACCAAGGGCAGCATCGGGGCGAGCAGGAAGGACGGCGCCTACAAGCGCCAGAACGCGGGCTTCCGCAACTGGATCACGCCCGACGGCGCGCCGGGCCCGTCGGGGCAGGGCGGCTTCGCGGCGGAAAGCGGGCGCTATCACCTTTACGTCTCCTACGCCTGCCCTTGGGCGCACCGGACGCTGATCTTCCGCGAACTGAAGGGCCTTGCGCCGCATATCGGGGTTTCGGTGGTCCATCCGGTCATGGGCGACGAGGGCTGGACCTTCGCCAGCGACTTCGACGGGGCCACGGGCGACCCGCTGTTCGGGGCCGGGTTCCTGCGCGACATCTACCTGCGCGCCGATCCGCACATGACGGGCAAGGTCACGGTGCCGGTCCTCTGGGACAAGCAGAGGAACACCATCGTTTCCAACGAATCGAGCGAGATCATCCGCATGTTCGACAGCGCCTTCGACGCGCTGACCGGCAATGACACGCATTACTGGCCCGAGGACCTGCGCGACGCCATCGAGGCCGTGAACGACCGCGTTTATCCGAACTTCAACAACGGGGTCTATCGCGCGGGCTTCGCCGCCCGGCAGGAGGCCTATGACGAGGCCATCGGGCCCGTCTTCGAGACGATGGCATGGGCCGACGACGTGCTGTCCCGCAACCGCTACCTGACCGGGGACCGGCTGACCGAGGCCGACTGGCGGATGTTCACCAGCGCCGTGCGCTTCGACACGGTCTATCACACGCATTTCAAGTGCAACCGCCAGTGGCTGCGCGACTATCCGGACCTCTGGGCCTGGACGCGCGAGCTTTACCAGATGCCGGGCATCGCCCCCACCGTCCGGCAGGACCACATCACCCACCACTACTATCGCAGCCATCCCGACCTGAACCCGCACGGGCTGATCCCGATCAATCCTGTGATCGACTGGGACCAGCCCCACGGCCGCGGCTGAGCGCGCAGACACAGGCGCCCAGAAAAAAACCCCGGCGAGATGCCGGGGCCAGTGAGACAGGGAGGGAGGAATGTGGCCGCGTCCCCGGCCACTGGGCTTCCCTCGATCAACCCGCGGCTGCGAAGCTGGTTCCGGGCTTTCGCGCAAATAAATCACGCCACCAGCCGGTAGCCGCCGCTTTCCGTCACCAAAAGCCGCGCGTTCGAGGGATCGGGCTCGATCTTCTGGCGCAGGCGGTAGATGTGGGTTTCCAGCGTGTGGGTCGTGACGCCCGCGTTGTAGCCCCAGACCTCGTGCAGCAGCACGTCGCGCGGCACCACCCCGTCCTGCGCGCGGTACAGGAACTTGAGGATGTTGGTTTCCTTCTCGGTCAGGCGGATCTTCCGGTCCTTGCCGTCGATCAGCATCTTCATCGAGGGCTTGAAGGTATAGGGCCCAAGCTGGAAGATCGCGTCCTCGGACTGCTCGTGCGTGCGAAGCTGCGCGCGCAGGCGGGCCAGCAGGACCGGGAACTTGAACGGCTTGGTGATGTAGTCGTTGGCCCCGGAATCCAGCCCCAGGATGGTGTCGGCGTCCGTGTCGTGGCCGGTCAGCATGACGATGGGGCATTTCACGCCCTGCTTGCGCATCCGCTTGCACAGCTCGCGCCCGTCGGTGTCGGGCAGGCCCACGTCCAGCACCACCAGGTCGAAGATGGCGCCCTTGGTCTTCTCGATGGCCTCGGCCCCGCTGCCCGCCTCGAAGACGTCGAAATCCTCGGTGGCGACCAGCTGCTCGGCCAGCGCCTCGCGCAGGTCTTCCTCGTCGTCGACAAGCAGGATCTTCTTCAGTCCGGCCATGGGAACCTCCTTCGGGTGGCGTTTGCGGGGAAGATGGCTCCGCTGGCGCCCGCGTCCAGCGGCTTGCAATGTTTCTCACAAGCAGTTGTGGCCGGGCGCCCTTATGTTACGGAATGTTTCAGGATCTATGGCCCGATGTCCCTGCTGCCCACCCTGACCGAGACGATCAGCCGCGCCCGCACCGATCTGCGGGTGGGGCTGCCGGTCGTGATCGACGGCCAGCTGGCCGCGGCGGTGGAAACGCTGTCGCCTGGCCGGCTGGCGGCCCTGCGGGCCTTCGGCAGGCCCGTGCTGGCGCTGACCGCGCGCCGGGCCGAGACGCTGAAGGCGCGGGCCTATGACGGCGATCTCGCGCGGGTCGAGGTGCCGGGCGAGGCCGACCTTTCCTGGCTGCGGGCGGTCGCCGACCCCGCCGACGACCTGCGGGTGCCGATGAAGGGTCCGCTGTTCACCCGGCGCGAGGGCGAGGCCGCCCCCCACCGCGCGGCGCTGGCGCTGGCGAAATCGGCCGAGCTTCTGCCCGCGGTGCTGATGGTGCCCGTGGCCGAGCCGCCCCCGGGCCTGACGGTCCTGCCCGCCGGCCCCGTGCTTGCGCAACTTGCCGCTGAGACGGCACTGGCCCCTGTCGCCGCAGCGCGCCTGCCCATCGCGGCGGCCGAGCACACGCGCCTGCACATCCTGCGCGCCGAGGACGGCGGGTCCGAGCATTACGCCGTCGAGATCGGCGATCCGCCCCGCGACGCCCCCGTTCTGGCGCGGCTGCATTCGGCCTGCTTCACCGGCGACGTGCTGGGCAGCCTCAAGTGCGACTGCGGGCCCCAGTTGCACGCGGCGCTTTCCGCGATGGGGGCGGAAGGGGCAGGGGTGCTGCTGTATCTGAACCAGGAAGGCCGGGGCATCGGGCTGGCCAACAAGATGCGCGCCTATGACCTGCAGGCACAGGGCTTCGACACGGTGCAGGCCAACCACCGGCTGGGCTTCGAGGATGACGAGCGCGACTTCCGCCTGGGCGCCGCGATGCTGCGGCAGCTCGGGTTTTCGGCGGTGCGGCTGATGACCAACAACCCGCGCAAGGTGGCGATGATGGAAGGCCACGGCATCCGCGTGGTCGATCGCGTCCCCCTGCAGGTCGGCCGCAACCGCTGGAACGACGCCTACCTTTCCGTCAAGCGCGACAAGTCGGGGCACCTGCTATGATTCCCGGCCCCGAGGACATGGTGCTGACCCCTGCGGGCCTCCGCTTCGCGGGCCGCCTGATCCCCTGCAGCATCGGCCGGGGCGGCGTCTCGGCCGCCAAGCGCGAGGGCGACGGCGCCACCCCGGCCGGGGTCCACCGGATCGTCGGGCTGCTTTTCCGGCCCGACCGCATCGCGCGGCCCGCGCCCTGGGCCGAGCCCATCGGCCCGCAGGACCTTTGGTGCGACGACAGCGGCCATCCCGCCTATAACCACTGGGTGCGCTCGCCCTTTGCCGCCAGCCATGAACGGCTGCGGCGGGCAGACCCGCTGTATGATCTGGTGCTGGTCACCGACTGGAACTGGCCCGAGGCGAGGGCCGGGAAGGGCTCGGCCATCTTCCTGCACCAGTGGCGGCGGCCGCGCTATCCCACGGCGGGCTGCATCGCCTTCGCCCGGCGCGACCTGGTCCGGCTGGCCGCCGAGGCCGCGCCCGGCACGCGGCTGGTCGTGCCCGAAACGCTCTCGGGTCGCCTTGGCCGCCGCGGGGCCGTGGCGCAGGCGGCATGAGGCTTCCCGCCGCCCGATCCGGCCTTATGCTGTTTCCATGACCGAGCCGATCCAGACCTTCCCCCGTCCGTCCGTCCCCCGCGTCTTCCTGGGGGTCATCCTGGCCTGCGTGGCGGTCCAGCTGGCAATGCTGATACCCGCCTGGGACGGATGGGTGATGCTGCACGGGGCGCTGTGGCCGGATCTGCTCGGGGACGTCCGGCCGATGTTCCCGGGCCAGCAGGTGACGATGTTCCTGACCTACGGCTTCCTCCATGGCGGGCTTCTGCACCTGGGAATGAACATGCTGGCGCTTTACGTGCTTGCCCGCTCGCTGTCCGTCGCCATGTCCGGGGCAGCCATGGTGGCGCTGTATTTCGTGGCGCAGGTCGCGGCAGGGCTGGTGCAGCTGTGGCTGTCCGACAGCCCGCTTCCCGTGGTGGGCGCCTCGGGTGCGATCTTCGGGTTGGCAGGGGCCGAGATCGCCATCGCCGCCCGCATCCAGCTGGGCAAGGGCGGCAGCCTGCGCCCGCTCATGGGGCCGGTCCTGCAGTTCGTGCTGCTGAACGTGGCGCTGACACTGGCCGTGCCGAACATCGCCTGGCAGGCCCACCTGGGCGGCGCCCTGGCCGGACTGGCAATGGGTGCGCTTTACCAGCCACGAAGGCGGTAGGTCAGGCCTGCTCGGGCGGCTCCGTTTCCTCGGCGCCCTCGGCAGGCGGGACCGAAGTCCGGGGCAAGGCACCTGTTTCCTGCGCGTCCTCGGCGGGCGGCTGCGGCCCCGCGTCGGGACGCGGGGGGGCGTCCTCGCCCGGCGCTTCGCCGGCAGGTTCCTGCGCCGGGGCGTCGGGGTCCGGCCCGGCCTCGGGCGCGCCGCTCAGCCGCCGCATGGCCGGGCGCAGCGCCTCGGCCGGGATATGGACCAGGTCGGCGGCTTCCAGATCCGGTTCGCGCGACAGGTGCTCGGCCAGCAGCCGGTGCGCGAGACCGTAGCCCGCCCATTTGCGGATGTTGCCGCGGCCCTCGAACCACAGTCCACGATCGAGGTCGCGCCAGGCCCATTCCGTCATCGCCCGCTTCGCCAGCCCCGAGGGCGGCGTGGTCACATCCCAGGGATCGGGCGGCCCGCCCAGCAGCCGGGACACGAAATGACCGGCCAGGCCTTCGCTGACCAGAACTTCGCCCAGGGACCGGCCGTAGCCGGGCCCGTCCCAGCGGGCGATGTGGTGCAGTTCGCGCAGCATCCGCCGCACTGTCAGGTCGTGGGCGAATCGCGCGGGCGACAGGGTCAGCTCGACCATCCCCGGCGCAGGCGCAGCGCCCGTGACGCCCCAGTCGGACCCGCCCTCACCCGCCCGCACCACGAGGTCGAAGTCGGGCAGTTCCAGATGGTCCGAAACCCGCGCCACCGCATCGGCCACTGCCGCGCGGACCTCGGGCATGATGCCGGTCAGGGCGTGGCGGGCGTTCAGGAAATGGACCTGCCAGTAGGGCATCCGGGGTCAGACCTCGGGCACCAGGACCTCGCGCTTGCCGACGTGGTTGGCCGGGCTCACGACGCCCTGCTCCTCCATCTGCTCGACGAGGCGGGCGGCCTTGTTGTAGCCGATGGCGAGCTTGCGCTGGATGTAGCTGGTGGAACACTTGCGGTCCTTGGCCACGATCGCCACCGCCTGGTCGTAAAGCGCGTCGTCCGAGCCGTCCGAGGCCAGGATCGCGTCGATCTCGGCGTCGCGCTCGTCCTCGGGGCTTTCGACCACGTTGGACACATATTGCGGCGGCCCGAAGGACTTGAGGTGGTTGACGACCTCCTCCACCTCCTCGTCGCTGACGAACGGCCCGTGGACACGGGTGATGCGGCTGCCCCCGGCCATGTAGAGCATGTCGCCCATGCCCAGAAGCTGCTCGGCCCCCTGTTCGCCGAGGATCGTGCGCGAATCGATCTTGGAGGTGACCTGGAAGGAGATCCGGGTCGGGAAGTTCGCCTTGATCGTGCCGGTGATCACATCGACCGAGGGGCGCTGCGTCGCCATGACGATATGGATGCCCGAGGCCCGCGCCATCTGGGCGAGGCGCTGGATGCAGGCCTCGATCTCTTTCCCCGCGACCATCATCAGGTCGGCCATCTCGTCCACGATCACGACGATATAGGGGAAGGTTTCGGGCTGGAATTCCTCGGTCTCGAAGACGGGTTCGCCCGTTTCCTCGTCAAAGCCCGTCTGCATGGTGCGCCGGAACAGCTCGCCCCGCGACAGCGCCTCGCGTACGCGGCTGTTGTAGCCCTCGATGTTGCGCACGCCCATCTTGGACATCTTGCGGTAGCGTTCCTCCATCTCGGACACGACCCATTTCAGGGCCACCACGGCCTTCTTGGGGTCGGTCACGACGGGGGACAGCAGATGCGGGATGCCGTCGTAGACCGACAGTTCCAGCATCTTGGGGTCGATCATGATCAGCCGGCATTCCTCGGGCGTCAGCTTGTAGAGAAGTGACAGGATCATCGTGTTGATGGCGACGGATTTCCCCGAGCCGGTGGTGCCCGCGATCAGCAGGTGCGGCATCTTGGCGAGGTTGGCCACCACCGGCTCGCCGCCGATGTCCTTGCCCAGCGCCAGCGGCAGGGGCACCGAGCTGTCGCCGAAGGCGCTGGCCGACAGGATCTCGCGCAGCACGACCTTTTCGCGGCGCTGGTTCGGAAGCTCGATCCCGATCACGGTGCGGCCCGGGACGGTCGAGACGCGGGCCGACAGCGCCGACATCGAGCGCGCGATGTCGTCGGCCAGCCCGATGACGCGGCTGGCCTTCAGGCCGGGCGCGGGTTCCAGTTCGTAAAGCGTGACCACGGGGCCAGGATGGACGGCGGTGATCTGGCCCTTGACGCCATAGTCGTCCAGCACGGCTTCCAGCATCCGGGCGTTCTCGGCCAGGGCCTCGGGGCTCGCCATGTGGCGCTCGATGGTGCCGGGGGCGGCCAGCAGCGACAGGGGCGGGCGCTCGTAGGCGACGGCGGCGCTGTCGAAGCCCAGCCCCGGCTGCGCCTCGGCCATCGCCTGGCGCGAGGGCGCAAGCTGCCGCGCGGGCGGCATCACCACGCGCGAGGTGTCCGTGGGCGGCGCCGGGGGGACGGGCGGGACCGATTGCGCGCGTCCCGTCAGCCGGGCGGTGACCGCCGAAAGGACCGAGCGGCCGTCAGGCTCGACCGGGATCTCGGGCGCGGGCTCGTGATGGTGGCGGATGGCCTCGGTGATCCGCTCGCGGACGACCTGCGCATCGGGCGCGGGGGGCGCCTCGTCATACTGCGGGGCGGGCTCGACCAGTTCAGGGGGCAGGACCGCGTCCTCGGCCGGGGGCAGGGGGGCGGTGCCGCGCAGGCGCGAGAACATGGCCTGCGCGGGGGTCCGGGACTGGGCTTCGGGCGCAAGCTCGGCGGGCGCTTCCTCGCCGGCCATGCGGCGGCGGCGCGCCTCGGCCCGGCGGCGGACCTCGCGCGCGGCGGCCACCGAGGCCGAGGCCCCGTGCCCCACCGCCGTCATGGCGAGGTCATAGGCGGTGGCCAGCCCCGTGGCGAGAAAGCGGCCGATCCCCATCAGCTCGCGCCGGTCGAAGCCCAGCACGAAGGCCGCCATGGCCACTGCCCCGGCAGCGGTCAGCAGCGCCAGGATCTTCAGTCCCACGGCGGCGCTGAAGGGCAGGATGCCGATCATCCCCCCCATCAGCATGTCGCCCAGGTGCCCGCCCATGCCGAAGCTCTGCGTCCAGTCCGGCGGCGGGACCATCGACGAGGCGTGCAGCGAGGCCACGACCATGGCGATCGGCGTGAAGACGCCGCGCAGCAGCCGCTCCTCGCCCCGGTGCAGCATCAGCCGCAGGCCCCAGACGATGCCCGAGACGGCCAGCATCCAGCTGCCCAGGCCCACGATCATGAACAGCGCCGAGGCGATGTAGGCCCCGACCCGGCCCAGCAGGTTCTGCGCCGGCTGATCGGTCGCGGTGCCCACGCCCGGATCGTCGGGGTTGAAGGAAAACAGCATGATGGCGACCAGCACGCCCGCGACGATCAGGCCCGCGCCGACCAGTTCCTTGACCCGTCGTTCCAGCGCCACCTGCGTGGACTGGTCGAACAGCGGATCGCGGTGTTTCGCCTGCCAGCTGGCCATGCCCCGTTTACCCTTTCCCATACAGCGTGTCGCGGATGCGGGTCAGCGCATCCTCGGTTTCCCCGGCCGGACCCACCAGCGCCACGCGGATGTAGCCCTTGCCCGGATTGCCCTCGGCGGTGTCGCGCGACAGATAGGCGCCGGGCAGCACCTGCACCCCCGCCTCGGCCCACAGCCTGCGGGCGGCGGCCTCGCCATCCTCGGCGGGCAGCCACAGGAAGAAGCCCCCCTCCGGCGGGACATAGCCCGGCACATTGCCGAAAACGCGGTCGGCGATGGCGTATTTCTCCTGGTAAAGCGCGCGGTTCGCCCCGACATGCGCCTCGTCGGCCCAGGCCGCCTCGCTGACGCGCTGGTGGGGCAGGGGAACCGGCGCGCCGGAATAGCTGCGCAGCGTCCGCAGCCGCGCGATGTGCTCTGCCGCGCCCGCCACGAAGCCCGAGCGCAGGCCGGGCAGGTTCGACCGCTTCGACAGCGAGTTGAACATGATGACCCGGTGGCCCAGCCCCATTCCCATGGCGACGGCCAGGGCGCCGGGCGGAGGCGCGGTCCGCCAGATCTCGGAATAGCATTCGTCGGCGAAGATCAGGAAGTCGTGCCGCTCGGCCAGTTCCACCAGGCGTTCCAGGTAGTCGCGGTCCGCGACCGCGCCCTGGGGATTCGCGGGCGAGCAGAGATAGCAGATGGCGGCGGCGTCCAGCGTGGCCCGGTCCAGCGCGGCGAAATCGGGCAGGTGGCCGGTCGCCCCGGTCGCGTTGACGAAGACCGGCTCGGCGCCCACGGCGGCCGCCGCGACGGCATAGACCTGGTAGAAGGGATTCGGCACGAGGATTCGCGGCACCGCGCCGTTCTTGCGTTCCGGGCAAAGGGCGAGGGCCGCGTTGAACAGCCCCTCGCGCGTGCCGTTGACGCTTGTGATGCCTTCGGGCGGCACCTCGATCCCGTGGCGCGCGCGAAGCCAGCCCGAGATCGCGGCCAGCAGCTGCGGCGTGCCCTCGTTCGGCGGGTATTTCCCCAGTTCTTCCACGGTCCGCGACAGGATGGGGGCCACGAAATCGGGGATGCCGTGGCGCGGCTCGCCGATCGTCATGACGATCGGATCGGGGCCGGGGGCCACGTCGGACAAGAGCTTCCGCAGGCGCGGAAACGCATAGTCCGGCAGGTTCGAAAACCGCTCGGGGGATGCCATGCTGCCTCGCTATCACGGGATCTGCCGTCCCGTTTGGCGCCAGACTATCGGCAAAGGGCCGATGCGTCCAGACAAAGGCCGGTCCGGATCAGTCCCGCAGCGCGGCCTCGACCGCCTGCGCCACCCGCAGCAGCGCGAGATCGCCCCCTGCCTGGCCCATCAGCATCAGCCCGCAGGCCGGACGGGCCGTGGGCAGGCTGATCGCGGGCAGGCCCATAGAATTGCCGATGCGGGTGTTGCGCAAGGCCAAGAGGTTCTCGGCCGCGAAGAAGATGGCGTCCTCTTCCAGCCGGACGATCTCGGGCGGAAGGATCGGCGCGGTGGGCAGGATCACCGCATCATAGGGGGCGACGGTGGCCGCCCAGTCCCGGCGCAGGTGGATCAGACGCTCCCACCCGGCGACGTAATCGGCGGCGCTGACCTCGCGCCCGCCCCGGAAGCGTTCCAGGATCGGCAGGTACATCACCTCGGGCGCGGCCTCGATCTGGTCGCGCCACAGGCCATAGGCTTCCGGTGCGAACAGCGTGGGCGACAGCGCGGCCGCGTCTGCGACGCAGGCAGGCGCGGCGCGGGTGATGGACACGCCCGCGGCGGCAAGGCGCTCCACCGCTTCCTCGAAGGCGGCGACGGGTTCCTCGCGGGCGCCCTCGAAGGGCAGGCCGTCCAGCACCATCAGGCGCAGCCCGCGCGGCTCGGCCTCGCGCAGGTCGGGGGCGGGGATGCCCTGGATCAGCGCGAAGACCTCGGCGCAGTCCTCGACCGTCCGCCCGAGCGGCCCCACGACGTCGAAGCGGCGGCAGAGCGGCAGCGTGCCGGTCATGTCCACCGCGCCGGGGCTGGGCTTGAAGCCGACGATGCCGTTCCAGGCGGCGGGCAGGCGGATCGAGCCGCCGGTGTCCGATCCGATCGCCGCCGCCGACAGTCCCATTGCCACCGCCACGGCCGAGCCGCCCGAGGAGCCGCCCGCCACGAGGCTTGCGTCATAAGCGTTGGGCACCGTGGCGACCGTCGGGTTCAGGCCGAGGCCCGAGAAGGCCAGTTCGGTCATGTGGGTCTTGCCGAGGCAGACCGCCCCCTGCAGCGTCGCCGTCGCCAGCACCGCCGCGTCCTGTGTGGGAACGCGGCCCTCCAGCAGCATGGAGCCGGCCTCGGTCGCCACGCCCGCGCTGTCGATGTTGTCCTTCCAGGCCAGCGTCACCCCGTCCAGCAGGCTGCGCCTCAAGCCCGCCTTGGCGCGGTCATGGGCGGCGATGGCCTCGGCCCGGGCGCGTTCGGGCGTGACGCGGGCAAAGATGCGGGGGCTGAGGGGGGCGCGCCCGATGGCGTCCAGATAGCCCTCGGCCAGATCGACGGGGCTGACCAGCCCGGCCATGATCGCGCGCCCCTGTTCCGTCGCCGACGCCTTGAGCCAGTCCATGCGGTGTTCCCTGAAAGTGTTGGCCTTACGCTAGCGGCGCGGGGCCGGGGCGGCAATGCCGGACCGGGGCGCTGCCCCGGACCCCGGGATACTTGCACGAAGAAGATGGAGCCCGGTGCCAGACGCCGCATGGACCGCGGCCGGGTCGCGGGATAGGGTGCGGGTCATGGCCGTGGATCATGACATCATCATTGCCGGGGGTGGGCTGAACGGGCCCACGCTGGCGCTTGCGCTGTCCCAGGCGGGACTGTCGGTCGCCGTCATCGACGCGCGGCCCGCCCGCGCCCGGGCCGAGGCGGGCTTCGACGGGCGCGCCTATGCGCTGGCGCTGGCTTCGCGCCGCTTGCTGACGGCGCTGGGGCTATGGGGCGGGCTGGCGGACAAGGCGCAGCCGATCCTGCGGGTCGAGGCCGCGCAGGGCCAGCCGGGCGAGGGGGCCGGGCCGTTCCACCTGGTCTTCGATTCGGCCGAGATCGAGGAAGGCCCGGTCGGCCACATGCTGGAGGACCGCTTCCTTTATGCGGCCCTTGTCGATGCCATGGAAGGCCGCGTCACCCATCTGCCCGGCCGACAGGTCACGGGGCAGCAGGAGCACCCGGGCCACGTCGCGGTGACGCTGGACGACGGGCGGATGCTGACGGGGCGGCTGCTGGTCGGGGCGGACGGGCGCGGATCGAGCGTGGCCGCGCGGGCGGGGATCACCCGGCGCGGGCATGGCTATGGCCAGACGGCGCTGGTCTGCGCGGTCGATCACGAAAAGCCCCACAACGGCACCGCCTGGCAGTATTTCATGCCGACCGGGCCGCTGGCGATCCTGCCCCTGCCGGGGAACCGCAGCTCCATCGTCTGGTCCGAAGCGGACGAGAATGCCCACGCCATTGCGGCCCTGCCGGACGACGAGTTCCTGGAGGTCCTGCGCCCCCGCTTCGGCGACTACCTGGGCGAGATCCGGCTGGCCGGGCCCCGATTCTCCTATCCCCTGAGCCTGAGCCTGGCTGAATCCTACGTCGCGCCCCGCGTCGCGCTGGTGGGCGATGCCGCCCATGGGGTCCATCCCGTTGCAGGGCAGGGGCTGAACCTCGGGCTGCGGGACGTGGCTGCCTTGGCCGAGGTCGTGGTCGAGGCCGCACGGCGCGGCGAGGACATCGGCGCCCCCGACGTGCTGGAGCGTTACCAGCGCTGGCGGCGATTCGATGCGACTGCCCTGGGCTTGGGCATGGACACGGTGAACCGGCTGTTTTCCAACGACCTTCCGGTCCTGCGGCAGGCGCGGGGGCTGGGAATGGGCCTTGTCACGGCCATCGCGCCCCTGCGGAGGGCCTTCATGCGGCAGGCGGCGGGGCTGGCGGTCGCGCCCATGCCGCGGCTGCTGACCGGCCGTCCGCTGTAGCCCGGAACCCTCACTTGCGCGCGAGCGTTCGGGGCGGTGCCGTCCCCGTTTCGTGACGTGCAAGTCCTTGGAAAGGCGGTATCACTTCGCTCATGAACCTTCGCTCTCTCGCTCTTGCGCCCGCCTTCGCCCTGGTCTTCGCGCTGCCCGCGGCGGCCGAGAAGATCTCGCTCAACGAAATCTCGCGCTATCTCAACGGCCTCAAGACCGTGGTGGCCGACTTCACCCAGGTGAACGCCGACGGATCGGTGACGCCGGGCCGCGTCTTCATCCAGCGCCCCGGCCGGGTGCGCTTCGAATACAAGGGCGACAGCACGCTTGTGCTGGCCTCGGGCGGGCAGGTGGCCGTGTTCGACAAGAAGTCCAACACCGGCGCCCAGCAGTATCCGCTGTCGCGCACGCCGCTGAACATCATCCTGGCCGAGAACGTGAACCTGGGCCGCAACGGATCGGTCATCGGTCACAGCGAGCGCAAGAACACCACGGTCGTGACGGCGCAGGATCCTCAGCACCCGGAATACGGCAACATCCAGATGGTCTTCACGGCCAACCCGACCGAGCTGCGCCAGTGGGTCGTGACCGACGACAAGGGCAAGAAGACCACGGTGATCCTGGGCGAGATGCAGAAGGGCGTGCAGATTCCGCCCTCGCGCTTTTCCATCACGGCCGAGGCCGAGCGCCGGCGCTGAGACGCCCGCCGGCCCCTGCGTCCGGGCTCAGGCCCGGCCGCAGGCGGACAGTTGCGCCTGGTACATGACCGCGCGCTGCTGCACCTGGCCCGCGACGCCCAGCAGCCAGGTCTTGGACAGGTGGCTGCCGCGGGCATAGCCCGAGCGTCCCTCGTGATAGGCGAGATACTGGTTCGCCGCGTCCGCCTTGGAAACACCCAGCCTCCGCGCGGTCCCGTCCATATACCAGCCCATGAAGTCGGTGGCGTCGCGGATGTCGTCGCGGCGCGCGCGGCGCTTGCCGGTGGCCTTCAGGTATTCCTCCCAGGTGCCGTCCAGCGCCTGCGAATAGCCGTAGGCCGAGCTTTGCCGCCCGATGGGAATGATGCCCAGCGCGAACTGGTGCGGCGTGCGGGCATCGCCCACGAACTTGGATTCCTGGTGGATCGAGGCCATCTGCACGGCGACCGGCACGCCCCAGCGGCGTTCCGCCGACTTCATCGCGCGCAGATAGGCGGGGCGCTGCGCCACAATCGAGCAGGCGTTGTCCAGGTCGCGCGGCGCCTTGAAGTTGCCGCCGCCCCCGCCGCAGGACGCGACCAGCATGACGATGGCCAGCTTCAGGTAGGTGTTCATTGCCTGTGCCCTCGGGTTCTTTTCTTTTTCGGGGCATCTTAGGGCCTCGCGCCGCGCAGTAAAATCGCCTTTGCGTCAGAAGCGGCGGAGGGAGGACGGCGGAGCCGTGCCGAGTTTCCCTTGTATCCCGCCAGACGCAGTCGCTAATCTCGGGCGACAGTCTTGTACGAGGGGGAGAATTCAGAATGGCAGACAGCGACATCGTGATCCTGTCGGGCGTGCGGACCGCCATCGGCGGGTTCGGCGGCAGCCTGGCAAGCGTTCCGCCCATCGAGCTTGCGGCCACCGTCGCCAAGGAGGCGATGGCACGCGCGGGCGTCTCGCCCGAGCAGATCGGCAACGTTGCCTATGGTCATGTCATCAACACCGAGCCGCGCGACATGTACCTGTCGCGTGTGGCGATGCTGAACGCCGGGATTCCGGACACCACCCCGGCGATGAACGTGAACCGGCTTTGCGGGTCGGGTGCGCAGGCCATCGCCTCGGCCGCGCAGTCGCTGATGCTGGGTGACGCGGACTTCGCCCTGGCGGGCGGGGCCGAAAGCATGAGCCGCGGGCCCTTCATCATCCCGTCCATGCGCCACGGCGCCAAGATGGGCGACCAGCAGGCGCTGGACATGATGGTGGGCGCGCTGACCGACCCGATGGGCACCGGGCACATGGGCGTGACCGCCGAAAACGTCGCGGCCGAGTACCAGATCGGGCGCGACGAGCAGGACGCCTTTGCGCTGGAAAGCCAGAAGCGCGCCGCCGAGGCCATCGCCGAGGGCCGCTTCAAGGAGCAGATCGTCCCGATCCAGATCAAGACCCGCAAGGGCGTCGTCAGCTTCGACACCGACGAGCATCCCAAGCAGACCTCGGCCGAGGCGCTGGCGGGCCTGCGCCCGGCCTTCAGGAAGGACGGGGGCACCGTGACGGCGGGCAACGCCAGCGGCATCAACGACGGCGCGGCCGCCATCGTCATGGCGCGCGCGGAAGCCGCCGAGCGCGCGGGCCTCAAGCCCCGGGCGCGCCTGCTGGGCTATGCCCATGCCGGAGTCCGCCCCGAGGTCATGGGCATCGGCCCGATCCCGGCGGTCCAGAAGCTGCTGGAGAAGATCGGCCTGGGCGTGGACGACTTCGACGTGATCGAATCGAACGAGGCCTTTGCCGCGCAGGCGCTGGCGGTGAACAAGGGGCTGGGGCTCGATTCGTCCAAGGTGAACCCGAACGGCGGCGCGATCGCCCTGGGCCACCCGATCGGCGCGACCGGCGCGATCCTGACGGTCAAGGCGCTGTACGAGCTTGAGCGCACCGGCGGCAGGTACGGGCTGATCACCATGTGCATCGGCGGCGGCCAGGGCATCGCGCTGGCGATCGAGCGCATCTGACGCCTTTTGACAACAGAAACCCCGGCCGTGGAAACGCGGCCGGGGTTTTTTCATGGACGCCTGATGCGCCCGGAAAACCGAACGGGCCGCCCCCTGGGAACGGCCCGCGAGATCAGGAAGATGGTCCGGTTAGGGATGGATGATCCGTCCCAGACAAGGGTTCTGCACCCTTGGGGCTGCCCTCAGGCGCTGACCCCCCTGGCTGTCCCGGCACCTCTCTCCAACATCACTCTCGACACTGGACCACCTCCTTTCAATGTTGCTCGTAAGGCCGAGGTTGGCACAGGCGGGCAGCAAGTCAATAGCCGCGGGCGGGGGCAGACAAGATTTTGCGGACCAGCACCCGGAAAGGCACAAGAGCAAGCACCGCAAGGGTCATCTTGCACAGCCAGTCGGCAATCCCCAAGGACACCCACAAGGGCGCCAGCGGGCCCGTGCCCAGAAGCGGCACGGCCTCGTTCGACCAGCCGGTGTTGGCGTCGGCGGGCAGGAAAACCCCGAAGGCGATGGTGAAGAACAGCACCGTGTCGAGGATCGAGCCCACGACCGAGGACAGGAACGGCGCCTGCCACCAGTCGCGGTGGCGCAGGCGGTCGAAAAGCCACACGTCCAGCAGTTGCGCCAGCAGGAAGGCCGCGCCCGACGCCACGGCGATGCGCAGCGTGGTCCCGCCGCCAGCCGCCGCCGCCAGCGAGCACAGGATCCCGATCACGAAGCCCGCCACCACGACCCGGCGCGCGGCGCCCAGGCCCTGGATGCGGTTGGTGATGTCGGTGACGAGAAAGGCGACCGGGTAGGTCAGCGCCCCCCAGGTGAGCCAGTCGCCCAGGCGGAACTGGACAAGGATGTTCGAGGCCAGCACGGTCGCGGCCATCGCCAGGATGGCGGGAAGAATCGGGCGCATGGATGTTTCCGTTTTACAAGGTCGCGGAAGAACTCGGCCCCGCAACGGCGGGACGAGGGGCGCCTACGCCCAAGCCCCCGGCCAAGTCAAGCCGGACGGAGCAGCGAAGAGGGGGGCTTTGCCCCCGCGCTGCGCGCTCCCCCAGGATATTTGGGCGAAGAAGAACGCACCGGGGCTTCAGCGCACCCGGTATTCGACCAGTTCGGTGCGCTGGACGAACAGGAAGTTGTCATCCGAGATCATGGTGATGCGGATGCCTTGGCCGTCCGCCCAGACGGCGATGCCTTCGAGGTTGTCGAACTGCAGCAGGCTGGTGGTCAGGATATGCTCGGGGGGGCCGACGCTGTCGCCGTCCATGGCATAGCGGCGCACGCGGCTGGCGAAGCCGCGCAGGCCGCGGAAGTCGCGTTCCAGCACGTAAAGCTTGCCGTCCGGCCCCACATCGGCGCCGACCGGGGCCCAGACACCGTCGCGGGGCAACCGGAATGCGGTGGACCAGGTCCCGTCGCGGAAGCGCCAGACGGGCGTCATGGGCGGGGACGATTCCCATTGCTCGGGCATGGTCAGGATGTCGCCCTCGGGCGTGACGGCCAGCGCCTCGAGGCCCGCGTTGCGCACCAGCCCCTTGAAGGCGGGGGCAGGGGGGATGCGCTCGGCCGGGCGGTCGGGATCGTCAAAGCGGGCGATGCGGTCCAGCCCCTCGAAGCTGACGTACATCCGTCCTTCCGCGTCGATGGCCAGCCCCTCGGCATCGCCCAGATACCCCGGCTTCAGCTTGGTGCCGCTGCTGTCCTGCAGCCGCGCGCGGCCGGCGGTGGACAGCGAGCGGATGCGGCCCTGGCTGTCGCGTTCGATGCTGCCCCAGCGCACCGTGGCGCGGTCGGACAGCGCAGTGTAGCTGCGCCCGTCCGCGGACATCTCGATCCCCGAGAAGCCCCCGAAGTCCTCGTCGGCCCCGGTCCAGACATGGGTGCCCAGGTAATCGACGATCAGGGCGGCCGCATGGGCGGGCGCCGACAGCCCCCATGCCAGCGCCGCCGCGATCAGCGCGCGACGAGGGCCTGGCATGTCCGGGGAAGCTCGCTCAGCCGGTAGGTGCGGGGATGGCGGTAGTCGGGGTTGGCGGGTTCGGGCGGCGGCGGATCGATGCGGTTGCGGATCCACTGCGCGGCTTCCTCGCAACCGTCGCCGGGGGGCGGGGCGTCCTGGTTCTCGCAGCCCTGGTTGGGGCAGGACAGGCGGACGTGGAAGTGATAGTCATGCGCGTTGATGGGGCGGATCTTGCGAAGATAGGCGCGGTTGCCGCGTTCGGCCTGGCACATCGCGACCTTGGCCACGGGATCGACGAAGATGCGCGCCACGCGCGGGTCGGAGGCGGCGGCGCGGATGATGGCGTGGTGGCTGGCCGACCAGAGCGGGCTGGGCCGGATGCCGTTCTTCGCCACCACCGATTGCGGGGACAGGTTTTCGCGCTGCGCGGGCGTCAGCCGCAGCGACGAGGGCGGCAGCATCCAGATGTCGGCGTCCAGCCCGATCTGGTGGCTTGCGTGGCCCGAGGTCATCGGCCCGCCCATCGGCTGGCTCATGTCGCCGATGTAAAGCCCGGCCCAGCCGTAGCGCGTCGCCTGCTGCGACAGGCCCACCAGGAAGTCGACCAGCTGCGGGTTGCCCCAGTTGCGGTTGCGCGACAGCCGCATCGCCTGCCAGGTGGGTCCCGTCTCGGGCAGCTGGATGTTGCCGGTGGCGCAGCCGCGGGAATAGGCGCCGAAGGCACCCGCCGGCCCTCCGTTCGACTGCCGGAAGGCGCCGAAGACGTCCTTGGCCAGCGGGTCGGCCGACGCGGGCAGGGCAAGGGCCGACAGGACCAGCGCGGCCAGGACGGATTTCAGGTTGCGGATCACGGCTCGGGTTCTCCCTCGGGTTTCACCCAGACTAGCAGGGCGAGCGACAGAAGGAACATCACGATCAGGGGCGAGATGCCCAGCCGCTGGTTGCCCGTGGCCGCGGTGACACTGGCGATCAGGAAAGGCGCAAGGAAGGCCGTGGCCTTGCCCGACAGCGCGTAAAGGCCGAAGGCACCGGTCGCCTTTTCGGCCGAGGTGTGGCGCACCATCATGGTGCGGCTGGCCGCCTGGACCACGCCGCCCGCGCCGCCGATGGCGACGCCGCAGGCGAAGAACAGCGCGTCGGGCAGGCGCGAGCCGGCGGCCAGTGGGACGCCGAAGATGCTGGTTCGGTCCATGCCCACGACCAGCAGGCAGACGGCGATCAGCACCAGCGTGCAGGCGGCGATCACCGGCCGCGGCCCCCAGCGCCGGTCGGCGCGCCCGCCCAGCCAGCAGATGAGGGCGGCCGAGACCGCGCTGACGACGCCGAAGATCCCCGACAGGATCACCGGCCAGCCCAGCACCGTTCCCGCATAAACCCCGCCGAAGCCGTAAAGGGCGTTCAGGGCGTCGCGCGAGAACATGGACGACACGAGCCATGCCGCCAGCGAGCGCCGGTGCCGCAGGCTGCGCAGCAGCGCGCCGAGGTCGCGCATCGCCGCACCCAGCCGCAGGGGACGGGCGGCGCCGCGCGGCTCTCGCACCCAGGCGAAGAAGGGGATCATGAACAGAAGATACCACAGCGCCGTGAAGGGGCCGACGAAGCGCGTGCCTTCGCGCGCCGCGCCGTCCAGTCCCAGGGCGGGCGGCCTGCCCAGCAGCGTCAGCCCGGTCGTGGCGCTTTCGGCGAAGAAGCCCAGCATCAGCGCCAGCGCCAGCACGCCGCCGACATAGCCGAAGGCGAAGCCCGATCCCGAGATGCGGCCGATCTCGTCGCGCGTGCCCAGCGTCGGCATCAGGGCGTTGGTGAAGATGGTGGCGAACTCCATCCCGATCAGGCCGAGGCCGAAGCAGGCCAGCGCCAGCACCAGCCCGCCTCCGTCGGGCGTCAGGAACCAGAGCCCCCCCGCGCCCGCGACATAGAAGCCCGAGAAGAGCCAGATCCAGGGCATCCGCCGCCCCGTGGTGTCGGCGACCGCGCCCAGGATCGGCGCCAGCACCGCGATGGCCATGCCCGAGGCGGCAAGCCCCCAGCCCCACAGCGCCTGCGCCCCGGCGCCGGCCTGCGCGGGCTCCATGCCCTCCAGCACGAAGCGGGTCCTTGCCACCTCGGCGAAGTAGATCGAGAAGATGAAGGTCAGCAGCAGCGTGGCATAGGGCTGGCTGGCGAAGTCGAAGAACCACCAGCCCCAGATGCGTTTTCGGTTCATCGTGCCCCCGTGCCCCATGCGAGGCGCATAAGGCGCGATGCCGGTCAGGCTGGCAAGTCGTCCGTGCGGTCGGTCATCGGGGGCAGGACAGGCGGCCAAGGGCGCAGGGCATCCGCCTCGATCCAGGCGGCCACCCAGCCGGGCAGGGACGGGCTGGGGTCGGAATAGCCCAGGGCGGCCATGAACTCGGCCGGCGAGACCAGCCCCTTGCGGGCGGCTCCGCCGACGATGGCCACGCGCAGCAGCATGTGGTTCAGGCAGTCGCCCTTGGCCCACATCGACTGCTCCATGTAGATGAAGCGGTCGTCCCAGCCGATCGTACGTGAAACCTGCGTGACGCGCTGGAAGGCCTTGATGCGGCGGCGATAGCGAACCGTGTTCCCGGCCACGGTGAAGCCCCAGCCGTTCTTCTTCAGCGTTTCGGTGATTCCCAGCCGGATCGCCATCGGAATCCTGCCCAGGTCATAGATCGTCAGCGTCCGGCCGTTGTTCAGTTCCCACCACGGGTCGAGGTCGAGCGGAGAGATGCGGTGCGTCGAGACATGGGGCTCCAGCGGCCCCAGCCGGGGGGCGCGGCGGGCCGAGGCGACCTCGCCCAGGAAGCGCAGGATTGGATACATGAGCCGGCTCCTTTCGGCCCTGCGCTAAGGGGGCGGGCGGCGGGCGTCAATCACGACGGCGCGGCATTGCGCGCGGGCGCTTGCGCGAGGGGGCATGCTCGCCTACCTCGGGCGCACATGCGGAAAAGGGCGGACCACGGATGACGACATTGTTTCAGGCGCTGATGCTGATCCTGGATGTGCTGTGGTTCATCATGATCGCGCATATCATCATGTCGTGGCTGATCAACTTCGACGTGCTGAACCTGCGCCAGCCGCTGGTGCGGCAGGTCTGGGACGGGCTGTCGCGCCTGCTGGAACCGCTGTATCGCCCGATCCGCAACATCCTGCCGGACCTCGGCGGGCTGGACCTGGCGCCGCTGGTGGTCTTCATCGGCATCATCATCCTGCAGCGGGCGCTGGTGAACAACGCCGGGTTCTTCCTGGGCTACTGATGCCGACCGACTTGCTGCGGCAGGTCTGGGGCTTCGACGGATTCCGCCCCGGCCAGCAGGAGATCGTCGAGGCCGTGGCCGAGGGCCGCGACGTGCTGGCGATCATGCCCACGGGCGGCGGCAAGTCGCTGTGCTACCAGCTGCCCGCGCTGATGCGCGAGGGCGTGACCGTCGTTATCTCGCCCCTGATCGCACTGATGCGCGACCAGGTGCGGTCCCTGCGCGAGGCGGGGGTGGCCGCGGGCGCGCTGACCTCGGGCAATACCGAAGGTGAAAGCGACGAGGTCTTCCGGGCGCTGTCCGAGGGCAGCCTCAAGCTGCTCTACATGGCGCCCGAGCGGCTGGCGTCCGGGGCGACGGTGCCGATGCTCAGGCGCGCGGGCGTCACCGCCATCGCCGTGGACGAGGCGCATTGCGTCAGCCAGTGGGGCCATGACTTCCGCCCCGACTACCTGCGCGTGGGCGACCTGAGGCGCGCGCTGGGCGTGCCGCTGGCCGCCTTCACCGCCACGGCCGACGCCGAGACGCGGGACGAGATCGTCGCGCGCCTGTTCGACGGCCGCGCGCCGCTGACCTTCCTGCGCGGCTTCGACCGGCCGAACATCCACCTGGCCTTCCAGCCCAAGGACAGCCCCCGCCGCCAGATCATGGACTTCGCAAGCGCCCGGCGCGGCCAGTCCGGCATCATCTACTGCGCCACCCGCGCCAAGACCGAGACGCTGGAAGCCGCGCTGAACGCCGCGGGCATCCCCGCCGTCGCCTATCACGGCGGCATGGAGGCCGAGACGCGCCGCGAGGTCGAGGCCCGCTTCCAGCGCGAGGACGGTCTGGTCGTGGTGGCCACCGTCGCCTTCGGCATGGGCATCGACAAGCCCGACATCCGCTGGGTGGCGCATGCCGACCTGCCGAAGTCGATCGAGTCCTATTACCAGGAAATCGGTCGCGCCGGCCGCGACGGGGCGCCTGCGGAAACCCTGACGCTGTATGGCCCCGACGACATCCGCCTGCGCCGCACGCAGGTTGACGAGGGGCTGGCCCCGGCGGAACGGAAGGAAGCCGACCACGGCCGCCTGAACGCTCTGTTGGGACTGGCCGAGGCGACCGGCTGCCGCCGCCAGCACCTGCTGGCCTATTTCGGCGAAACCGCCGAGCCCTGCGGCAACTGCGATCTGTGCGACACGCCGCCCGAGGTCTTCGACGCGACCCAGCCCGTCCGCATGGCGCTGTCGGCGATCCTGCGGACGGGGGAATGGTTCGGGCAGGGACACGTCATCGACGTGCTGACGGGCAACGCCACCGACAAGGTCACCCAGCGCGGCCATGACCAGCTGCCGACCTTCGGCGTGGGAAAGGCGACCTCCAAGGCCGAATGGCAGGCGATCCTGCGGCAGATGCTGGGCCATGACCTGATCCGCCCCGATCCCGAACGCCACGGGGGCCTGCGCATCACCGCCGCCGCCCATCCGGTGCTGCGCGGCGAAACCCCCGTCACCCTGCGCCGCGACCTGATCCGCCGCGCCAGGCCCGCCACGGTCGTGCGCACGCAGGTGGACGACGAGGACGCGCCGTTGCTTTCGGCATTGAAGGCCAAGCGCCGGGCGCTGGCCGAGGCGCAGCGGGTGCCCGCTTATGTCATCTTCCCCGACCGCACCCTGATCGAGATGGCGCAGGCCCGCCCCCAGACGCTGGACGAGATGGCCCGCATCGGCGGGGTGGGCGCCAAGAAGCTGGAAAGCTACGGCGCGGCCTTCCTGTCCGTCATCGCGGGCGAGGCGCCCGAGATGCATCCCGCGCGCCGGGCGCTGGCAGGCCGCGCCTCGGGCGCGCTTTACGACCGTCTGGCCGAGGCGGCGCAGCGGCTCGCCCGTGGCGAGGACGGCACGGAAAAGCCCCTGTCGCTGACGGCCAGCCAGTTGCGCCGCATCGCCGAGGACCGGCCCCGCGATCTTTCGCGCTATCTCGATGCCGCCCGGCTGGACCGGTTCGGCGCGGCCTTCGCGCAGGAGATCGCCGAGGGCTGAGGCTCAGCCGCCCGCCTCTGCAGGCGTCTTCACCCGGAAGACCACGCAATACAGCGCCGGCACGAACAGCAGCGTGATCAGCGTCCCCGCGATGATGCCGCCCATCATCGCATAGGCCATGGGTCCCCAGAACACCTGCCTCGAGATCGGGATCAGCGCGAGGCTCGCCGCCGCCGCCGTCAGCAGGATCGGCCGGGCGCGGCTGTCCGAGGCCTCGAACACGGCCTGCCACTGGCTGCGGCCCTGCGCCAGCAGCGCCTGGATCTCGTGGACCAGGATGATCGAGTTGCGGATCAGGATGCCGATCAGCGCGAGGATGCCGAGGATCGCCACGAAACCCATGGGCACGCCAAAAGGCACAAGCGTCGCCACGACCCCGATGAGGCCGAGGGGGGCGGCGGCAAAGACGATCAGCGACAGGCGGAAGCTTTGCGTCTGGATCATCACCAGCGTCGCCATGATCAGCAGCATCAGCGGCACCACCGCCGCGATCGGCTGCTGGCTTTCGCCCGAGGTCTCGACCGTGCCGCCGACGGCGATGCGGACCGAAGGCGGCAGGCTCGCGGCATAGTCCGCCACGCGCGGCGCAAGTGCCGCCACCAGCGTCGCGGGCTGGTCGGCCGTTGCGACCGCCGCCTTGACGGTCACCGTGGGCACACCGTCGCGCTGCATGATGACCGGCTGCTCGGTGTCGTAGCTGAGCCGCGCCAGGGCGGCCAGCGGGATGGGCGTGCCGGTGGGCCGTGCGAGTTCCAGGTTCTGGATCGAGTCCAGCGACTGCCGGTCGGCTTCCTCTCCGCGCGCCACCACGTCGATCAGGAAGATCCCGTCGCGCAGTTGCGTGACCGTCCTGCCCGAGAACAGCGCGGCCAGCGCGTTCGAGATGTCTTGGCTGGACAGGCCCAGCTGGCGGGCGCGGTCCTGGTCCACCTCGACGCGGACCACGCGCGCAGGCTCGTTCCAGTCCAGCGCGATGTCGCGCAGCCGGGGCTCGCCGGCAAGCACGGCGGCCAGGCCGCGGGCGGCGTCGCGCGCCTCGGCCGGATCGGTGGCGCTGACGCGGTACTGCACGGGTTTGCCCACGGGCGGGCCGATCTCCAGGTTCTTCAGGTAAACGTCCGTGCCGACCATCTCGGCCGTGGCAAAGGCGGACAGCTTTTCCTTCAGCGCGTCACGGGCGGCGATATCGGGCGTCTGGACCACGATCTGCCCCATGAAGGGCCCCGGCGTCGGCACGTCCATCGCCAGCACGAAGCGCGGCGCGCCCCGGCCCACGTAGCTCGTCCAGAACAGCGCCTCGGGCTGGCTGGCGAGAAAGGCGTCCAGTCTGGTGATCGAGGCGTCAGTGCGCGCGATCGAGGCGTTGTGGCGTTCGGTGATGTCGATCATCACCTCGGGCCGGTCCGAGGTGGGGAAGAACTGCTGCTCGACGAAGCGCATTCCCCAGACCGACCCCGCAAACAGCAGCAGGGTCACGGCGAGTGTCGTCCAGCGGAAGCGCATGGCCGCGCGCAGCATCGCGTGGAAGGCCCGCCGCAGGGGACCGGCGCGGCCCGCGTGATGCTTCAGCTGGCGGGGCAGGAAGGTCACGCCCAGCAGCGGCGCGAACAGCACCGCGACGATCCAGCTGACCAGCAGCGACACGGCGATGACGACGAAAAGCGAAAAGGTGAACTCGCCCGCGGCCGAGCTGTTCAGCCCGATGGGGATGAAGCCCGCGACCGTGACCAGCGTGCCCGTCAGCATCGGAAAGGCGATCGAGGTCCAGGCGTAGCTTGCGGCCTCGGTCAGGCTTTCGCCCAGTTCCAGCCGCGAGATCATGGTCTCGATGGCGATCATCGCGTCATCCACCAGCAGCCCCAGCGCGATGATCAGCGCGCCAAGGGAAATCCGCTGCAGGGTGATCCCCCATATGTCCAGGATCACGAAGGTGATCGCCAGCACCAGCGGGATCGTCAGCGCGACAACAAAGCCCGCCCGCAGCCCGAGGCTGATGAAGCTGACCAGCAGCACGATGGCCACCGCCTCGGCCAAGGCCTGCACGAAATGGCCGACCGCCTCGGCGACGACATGGGGCTGGTCGGCGAACTTGTGCATCTCGATGCCGATGGGCAGGTCCTGCGCGACCCGGTCCATCATCTCGTCCAGCTGCGCGCCATAGGCCTGGATGTTCTCTCCCTGCCGCATGGCGACCTCGAGCCCGATGGCCTCGCGGCCATTGTAGCGGAACAGGACCGAGGGCGGGTCGGCATAGCCGCGCCGGACCTCGGCCACCTCGCCCAGGTTGAAGAAGCGCTCGCCGATCCGCAGGTTGACCGCCGCGATGGCCTGCGCCGTGTCGAACTGGCCATCCACCCGGACCAGCACCTGTTCGGGGCCCGACTGCACGATGCCCGACTGCGCGATGGCATTCTGTGCGGCCAGCGTCTGCAGGACCTGCACCTCGTTCAGCCCGAGCGCGGCCAGCCGGGCGGGCGAGAACTCGATGTAGATCTGTTCCTCGCGCACCCCCAGAAGAGAGGTCTTGCCGGCGGCGGGAAGGGACTGGACCTGCTTGCGGATGTCCTCGACCCGGTCGCGCAGCTCGCGCTGGGAAAACCCGTCCGAGGTGAAGGCGTAGATGTTGCCGAAAACGTCGCCGAAGCTGTCGTTGAACTGGAAGCCCGCAAATTCCTGGGGGAACTCGGGGCGGATGTCGGCCATCATGTTGCGCACCCGCTGCCAGGTGCGCGACACGTCCTCGCCCCGCACGGTGGGCAGCAGCTCGACATAAACCACCGCCTGCCCCGGCAGGGTGACAGACCGGGTGAACTTGAGCGTGTCGAGTTCCTCGAGCTTGGTCTCGATCCGGTCCGTGACCTGGTCCAGCGTTTCCCCGATGGTGGCGCCGGGCATGGCGGCGGTGATCACCATGACCTTGACGGTGAAGCTGGGGTCTTCCTCGCGGCCGAGGCCGCGATAGGCCATGATGCCCGCGACCATCGACACGATCAGCAGGAACCACACCAGCGAGCGGTGCTTCAGCGCCCAGTCCGACAGGTTGAAGCGACGTTGTCGGATCATGGCGCGACCCTGCGGCCGACGGGCTGGCCGTCCGTCAGGGAATGGATGCCCCGGGTGACGACCTCGGCCCCGGGCGCCAGGCCCCGGATGACCTCGATGCGGTCGCCGACGCGCGCGCCGGTTTCCACCAGTTGCAGCCCCACATGGGCCGTGTCGCCCTGGCGGTGGACGATCCAGACCGCCGGACCCTGCGGCGAGTCCAGCAGGGCGGCGGCGGGCATGGTGAGGGCAAGGGTCTGCCCTGTCACGCGGCTGGCCCGCACCAGGTTGCCCAGTCGCAGCCCGCTGCCCTTCGGCAGCGCGATATGGACGCGGCGGGTCCGGGTCTGCGCATCCGCCACCGGCGAAATGCGGTCCACGCGCCCCCGGATCGGCTGGGCGTCGTCCTGGTCGCGGGAGATCAGGAACTCGGTCCCCGGCGTGATGCCGTCCAGCTCGGCCGCGGTCAGGTCCACGCGCGCCTCGAGCTCGTTCTCGGATGACAGCCTGAGGACCGGATCGCCTGCGGCCACGACCGCCCCGGGGGCGGCACGGATGGCGCTGACCACGCCGTCGATGGGTGCTGTCATCACTGCATGTCCTTCCGCGTCGCGCGCGCTTTCCAGCCGGGCGCGGGCCTGTTCCACCGCCGATTGCGCCCCCGACAGCACCTGCTCGGCCAGTTCCAGCTGCGCCGTCGAGGCGACGCTGCGCTGCGCCAGCGACCGCGCCCGGTCAGCGGTGTTCCGGGCGGTGGTCAGGTCCACTTCGGCCGCGACCAGCGCCGCCTCGGCCGCGCGGGTCGAGGCGGCCAGGTCCTCGGGGTCGAGCCGCGCCAGCAGGTCGCCCGCCTTCACGCGGTCGCCGAGATCGACCGGCCGCTCGATCATCCGGCCGAGCGTCTGGAAGGCCATCTGCACCTCGGTCGCCGCCGCGATCACGCCGGGAATGCTGCGGACGGTCGCGGTGGTCGTGCCGCCTTCCAGGATCTCGGACACGACGGGACGGGGGGGTGCGGGCGGCACCTGCGCTTCTTCCTGCCCGAAGGGAAGGGTCAGGGCCCATGCGGGCGCACCCGCCAGCAGGCAGAGGATCAGGATCGCCGCCGCCCGCATCCTCAACGCCCCTTGCCCGGCACGACGCGGCGGCCGGGGAACATCAGCTGCGAGCCCTCGCCCACGACCGAATCGCCGGGCGAGACGCCCGACCGCAGCACCACCCGACCGGTTGCGAAGCGCTCGATCTCGACGGGGACGATGGCCACGGTGCCGTCCGGCTCCACCCGCCAGACCACGGGGGACTGGCCAGCCGCGCTCAGCGCGGTCCAGGGCACCTCGATCCCGGTTCCGGCCGGCATGTGCAGCGTGCCCTGCACGGCTGCGCCCAGCAGGCTTGTGTCGAACGGTCCCTCGATCGTTGCGCGCACCGTGACCGAGCCGGTGGCCGGATCCACCAGGGGCGCGATCTCGGTCACGCGGGCGGTCAGTTCCACCCCCGGCCGCTCCAGCGGTGCCAGCGACACGCGCACGCCCGCCGCGCGCTCAAGCTGCGGGGTGTCGGGAACTTGGAACACCGCCTCCAGCCTCGTCAGCGCCGCCAGCGTCAGGATCGGCTGGGCCGCGCCCACGACCTGCCCCGGCTCGGCCCAGCGCGCGGTCACCACCGCCGTCTGCGGCGCGCGGATCACGGTGTCGAGCACGGCGCGCCGCGCCTGCCTGAGGCTGGTGAGGGCGCTTTCCAGCTGTCCCCGCGCCGCGGCCAGCGCCTGGTCGGCGGCATCGGCGGCGGCGCGCGTGCCCACTCCCCGTTGCAGCAGCCCGGCGGTGCGCGTGGCCGCCTGCGCGGCCTGCTGCTCGGCGGCCTCGGCGGCCTCGACCCCCGCCAGCGCCTGCACCAGCGCCTGCTGCTGCTGGACATTGTCGCTGCGCGCCAGCGCATAGCCTCCCGTGACCCGGTCGCCCGCCTGAACGAGGATGCTGGTGATCCTGCCCCCGGCCGGGAAGGACAGGTCGATGCTGTCCTGCGCGGCAATGGTGCCGGTCAGCTTGATCTCGAAGGTGAGCGGGCGTTCCTCGACGGGAACGATCTCGACGGCGATGGGGGCGTCGTCGGCCCATGAGGCGCCGTTCCCCAGGACGATCGCGCAGACGGTCAGAAGCGGGCGAACGGTCAAGCGGAGCCTCCGGGGGCCACGTGGGTCTCAGGGTTGCAGTGATGCCGCAGGGAAAGCCGGGGCCGCCATGTCAGGTCACCGCCGCCCGGCGGTGATGCTCGGGCCGGTCCCAGAGGCCCCGGCGCAGGATCCCCGCCAGCACCGCAACCGCGCGGTCCACGTCCTCCATGTCGTTGTAAAGCGGCGCGAAGCCGAAGCGCAGCACGTCGGGCGCGCGGAAGTCGCCCACCACCCCTTCGGCGATCAGCGCCTGCATCACGGCATAGGCCTGGGGGTGGCGGAAGCCCACCTGGCTGCCGCGCCGGGCCGGATCGCGCGGGGAATGCAGCGTCAGTTCGGGACAGGCGGCCTCGACGCCCGCGATGAAGGCTTCCGACAGTTCGATCGAGCGGGCGCGGAGCGTGGCCATGTCCACGCCCTCCCATATGACCAGCGCCGCGTCCAGCGCCGCCAGCGCGATGACCGGGGGCGTGCCGACCCGCATCCGTTCGATCCCGGGCGCGGGGGCATAGGCGGCGTCGAAGGCGAAGGGCTGGACATGGCCCATCCAGCCCTGCAGGCAGGGGCGGGCGGCCTCGGCATGGTCGGGATGGACCCAGATGAAGGCCGGCGCGCCCGGCCCGCCATTGAGATACTTGTAGGTGCAGCCCACCGCGAAATCCGCGCCCGTGCCCAGCAGGTCCACGTCCACCGCCCCCGCCGAATGGGCAAGGTCCCAGACAGCCAGCGCCCCCGCCTCATGCGCGGCGGCCGTCAGGGCGGCCATGTCGTGACGCCGCCCGGTGCGGTAATCGACCTCGGTCAGCATCAGGACGGCAAGGTCGGGGGTGGTGTGCGCCGCCACGTCCTCGGGGGCGACCACGCGCAGCTCGGCCCCGACCGTCTCGGCCAGCCCCTGCGCGACGTAGAGGTCCGAAGGGAAGTTGCCGCTGTCCGACAGGATCACGCGCCGCCCGGGTCGCAGCCGCAGCGCCGCCGACAGCGCCTGGAAGACCTTGATCGACAGCGTGTCGCCCATGACGACCTGCCCCTCGCCCGCGCCGATCAGCCGCGCGATCCGGTCGCCCACGCGGCGCGGCTGGACATACCAGCCCGCCCGGTTCCAGCCGGTGATGAGCATTTCCGACCACTGGTCCCGCATCATCGCCGCCACCCGGTCGGCGGCATGGCGCGGCATCGGCCCCAGCGAGTTGCCGTCGAGATAGGTGATTCCCTCCGGCAGGCGGAAGGCGTCGCGCGTGGCGGCGAAGTCGGTCATGAGGCTCTCCCTTGGCCCGAGGCTATTAGCGCAACCGGCGGCCGCAAGATCAAGGAACCGCTGCGATCGCAGGGGCAGGGCAGGGGGATTGCGACCCGATGCCGCACCTGCCTGCCCCCACGGCTTCTCGATAGCCTCGGGGCTGCTGATCCGCGGAACGCAAGGCAAATCGGGAAAAATCCGTCATGGCGTCCTTGCCGCCATCCGGGTCCAGCGGAACACCGGCAGGAAAGTCGGTCCGGGCGCGGCATGGCGTCGGCGGCGTGGGTGCGAAGGAAAGCCCTCCGGGCCCATGCCGATCCGCCCCGATCTTGGCCTGCGCTCCGGGCCTCCGGGACTGCAAACCGTCCACCGGACCGTTTGCGGCCGTCCTGCCGGCCCCTCGGCTTCGCTTCGGACGTTCGCCGGGGGAAAGGTCCACCGGACCTTTTCCTGATCCGGTCCGGCCCTTCGCTTTCGCTTCCGGCCTTCGGAACTGCAAACGGTCCATCGGACCGTTTGCGGACGTTCCTCACCCCTCGACCTTGCCGAAATCCGCGATCAGGCGGCCGGCCTCGCGGATGCGGGACAGAAGGTTCAGGCGGTTGCGGCGGACCACCTGGTTGTCGGTGTTGACCTGCACCGCCTCGAAGAAGGCGTCGATGGGCGCGCGCAGGGCGGCGATGGCGGACATGGCGGCGGGGAAATCCTCGGCCTGCATGGCGGCGGCGATCTTCGGCTCGGCGGCGTCCAGCGCGGCAAACAGCGCGCGTTCCTCGTCGGTTTCCGCGAACTTCGGGTCCGCGCCGAAGGAATATTCGACGCCGTCCTTTTCCTCGGCCTGCGCCAGGATGTTGGCGGCGCGCTTGAGCCCCTGCAGCAGGTTCGGGCCGTCCTCGGATGCCAGCATCCCGTTCAGAGCGGTCGCGCGGCGCACGACCAGCGTGAGGTCGTCCGACCCGGGCATCGCCAGCACCGCGTCGATCACGTCATGGCGGATGCCCTGATCGCGGAGATGGACCTTGAGGCGGTCGTGGAGGAAGGAGAGGAGGTCGGAGGTCGTTTGCGCACCCCACTTCTCATGCCTACCAAGACCTTGAACGCCGCTTTCTGGATCGGAAGGCACCATTCGTGCCTCGATGCGCATACGAGCGTCAGTTGCGATATCGTCCGGCAGAGCATCGAGGCTGACCACTTGCTCCTCGAACCCACGCATCTGGAGCTGACTGAATAAAAATGCAATTTGTGAACCTACAGTCTTGGACAGATTGAGGCGCACCCCATTCCCCAGCACCAGCCGGATCACCCCCAGCGCCGCCCTGCGCAGGGCGAAGGGATCCTTGCTCCCTGTGGGTTTCTCGTCGATGGCCCAGAAGCCGGTCAGCGTGTCCAGCTTGTCGGCCAGCGCCACGGCGACCGAGACCGGCGCGCTGGGCACCTCGTCCGAGGGCCCCAGCGGCGAATAGTGGTCGCGGGCGGCGTCCGCCACCGCATCCGGCAGCCCGGCGGCCTGCGCGTAATAGCGGCCCATCGTGCCCTGCAACTCGGGGAACTCGCCGACCATGGCCGAGCGCAGGTCCAGCTTGGCGATTCTCGCGGCCTGCTCCACCTGATCTTGGTCCGCGTTCACGGCGGGAGCGATCTCGCGGGCCAGCGCGGCGATGCGTTCCACCCGGTCGGCCTGCGAACCCAGCTTGGCGTGGAAGGTCACGGCCTTCAGGCCCTCCTTCCACGACTCCATCCCCGCGCGAGCCTCGCGCAGGTCGTTTTCCCAGAAGAAGGCGGCGTCGGACAGGCGGGCGGCCAGGACGCGCTGGTTGCCGGCCAGGATCGTCGCGCCGTGGTCGGGCGTCTCGATGTTGGCGACGGTCACATAGCCCTCGATCCGGCCTGTCTTCGGGTTGCGGGCCGACAGGAACTTCTGGTGTTCCTTCATCGAGGTTTGCAGCACCTCGGGCGGCAGGTCGAGGAACCGCTGCTCGATCACGCCCATCAGCGGCACGGGCCATTCCACCAGCCCGGCAAGCTCTGTCATCAGGCCCTCGTCGGGCATGATCTCCCACCCGCGCGCGAAGGCGAGGTTCGCGGCCTCCTGCCGGATCGCGGCTTCGCGCTCGGCGGGGTCGAGCATGACCCTGGCCCGGCGCAGCTTGGCGGCATAGTCGTCGAAGCCCGTCACGCGGAAGGCGTCGGGGGCCATGAAGCGGTGGCCGCGCGTCGTGTCGCCGGCCTCGATTCCGTCCACGGTCAGCGGCACGACCTGCGCGCCGCCCTCGTCCGACAGGATCGCGATGATCGAATGCAGCGGGCGGACCCAGCGCAGCGAGCCCGAACCCCAGCGCATCGACTTGGGCCAGGGGAAGTCGCGGATGGTGGCGTCCAGCACCTCGGCCACGATGTCGGCAGCCTTGCGGCCCGGCTTTTCGATGACGGCGAAGAAGACCTCGCCCTTCTTCTCGGCGCGGCGTTCCAGCTGGTCCAGCGTCAGGCCGGTCGAGCGCAGGAAGCCCTCGATGGCCTTCTCGGGCGCGTCGGTGCGGGGGCCCTTGCGCTCCTCGCGCACGGGCTTCGACTCGGCCGTCAGCCCCTCGACAGCCAGCGCGAGGCGGCGGGGCGTGGAAAAGGCCCCGGCCGAGGCATAGGTCAGGCCCGCGTCCACCAGCCCGTCGGTGATGAGCCGCTTGAGGTCCTCGCGTGCGCGGGGCTGCATCCGGGCGGGGATTTCCTCGGAAAACAGCTCGATCAGCAGGTCCATCAGTCCATCACTCCGCGTTCCGGGGTCTTGTCGTTCAACTGGTGCCAGCCAAAGGCGCGGCCGTCGGGATAGACGGCGATGATGCGGTCCACGTCGGGATGGACTTCCGCCTGGCCGAGGATCGCGCGGGCGTTCCCCGCCTCGAGGTCGGCGGTCAGGGCCTTTGCCGAATAGCACTGGAACCAGTTCGGCCCGTTCAGGGGCGTGGCCGCCGGGAAGGGCGCGGCGTCCGCGACCTCGGCCGGGTCCAGCGTGAAGCAGGCGCGCCAGCGGATCGGCGAGGACTCCGCGTCGATGGCCTTGAACTCTCCGACCGTCACGGGCCGGGTCGCGCCGTCGGGCAGCGTCACCATCATCTGCGAGGCGCCGGTGATCTCGTCCACGTCCTCGTAGAAGCCGTAGACCTGCAGGTACCAGACGGCGACGCCCGCAAGCACCGCCACCAGCACCAGCATGGACGCCATGATCTTTCCGCTGGTCACGCGGCATCCCCCGCGTTGGTGCCCGTCGCGGCCTCGGTGGTCGCGAACAGGTCGGCGCAGGCCTTGGCCAGCGCCCGCACGCGGCCGATATAGGCCTGCCGCTCGGTGACGCTGATGACGCCGCGGGCGTCCAGCAGGTTGAAGATGTGGCTGGCCTTGATCGCCTGGTCATAGGCGGGGTGCGCCATCGGGATCTGCCGCCCGGCGCTGTCCTGCGCGGGGGCATCCAGGATGCGGGCGCATTCGGCCTCGGCGTCCTTGAAGTGCTGGAACAGCATCTCGGTGTCGGCAACCTCGAAGTTCCAGCGGGAATATTCGCGCTCGGTCTGGCGGAAGACGTCGCCGTAGGTCAGCGGGATCGGCGCGTCGGGGGCGTTGAAGGGCATGTCCATGACATGTTCCACCCCCAGCACATACATCGCCAGCCGTTCCAGGCCGTAGGTCAGCTCGCCCGAGACGGGGCGGCAGTCGTGGCCGCCGACCTGCTGGAAATAGGTGAACTGGCTGACCTCCATGCCGTCGCACCAGACCTCCCACCCAAGGCCCCAGGCGCCGAGGGTGGGGGATTCCCAGTCGTCCTCGACGAAGCGGACATCGTGGACCAGCGGGTCCAGCCCGATCGCCTTCAGCGAGCCCAGGTAAAGCTCCTGCAGGTTCGGGGGCGAGGGTTTGATGATGACCTGGTACTGGTAGTAATGCTGCAGCCGGTTCGGGTTCTCGCCGTAGCGCCCGTCGGTCGGGCGGCGCGAGGGCTGCACGTAGGCGGCGGCCCAGGGGCGGGTGCCCAGGGACCGCAGCGTGGTCGCCGGGTGGAAGGTGCCCGCGCCCACCTCCATGTCGTAGGGCTGCAGGATCGCGCAGCCGGTGGCCGCCCAATAGCTCTGCAGGCGCAGGATCACGTCCTGGAAACAGCGTGGCCGGTCGGCCTGTTCGGGGCTGGTCATCCCGGCGTCCTTTCGCATAACTGACGCGAATGCAGGCCGCTCATAGGGTGCGGTCCGGGCCGGGTCAATCGGCCCACGGGGCAAGGGATGTGACCGATGCGGGGCTTGGCCTTTCTGATCTGCGCGATGCTGCCGGGGGCGGCGCTGGCCGAGCCCGTGGTGCTGCGGGTCGAGGCGCAGCGCGCCGCAGCCGCCGAGGCGATGACCGCCCGCTGGGCCGGCCGCTACCCCGAGGTGATGCGCTTCCCGCTGCCCGGCGGCTGGACCGGCATCGGCCTTGGGCCGATGGAGCGCGAGGAGGCCGAGGCGGAACTCGCGCGGCTCAGCGCGGCGGGCGAGATCCCCGGCGACAGCTTCATCGTGCCGGTGCCCGAGGGCGCGCAGCCGGTGACGGCTGCCGTGGCCGGGACCGCCGGCGCTCAGCCTGACGGGGCGGGTCCGGCGGCAGGGGCCTTGACCACCTCCGCGCCGCAGGGTGCGGACACGGCCGATGCAACCGCAAGCCCTGCGCCTGGCACGGCCGCCGAGCCTGTCATTGCGCCGCCGCCCGGCGACTACCTGCGCCTGCAGCGTTTCGACACGCGCGAAGCGGCGGATGCGGCGCTGGCGACCTGGCGCGAAGATTTCCCCGAGGCGGGCCTGTTCCAGCAGCCGGACGGGGGCTTGGCCATCGCGCTGGGTCCAATGCCCGCCGCCGTGGCCGAGGCCTGGCTGGGCGCCTTCCGCCGGGCCGAGCGGGTGGGCCGCTTCGCATCCGTCCTGCCGCCCGACGACCTGGGTCAGCCGCTGGAGCCTGCGGGCGCCATCGAACTGCCCGCGCCCGGCCCCGGCGCCGAGATGCCGCCGCTGGAGGACGTCCAGCGCGCCCTGCGCTGGGCGGGTCATTACAACGGCGGGATCGACGGCAAGGACGGCCCGCAGACCCGCGCGGCCATCGCCGCCGAGGTGCTGGCGCTGCGGGCCTCCCCGGATGCCGCCGAAACCATGCGGGCGCTGATCGACCGGCGCGAGGAATGGCGCGCCGGGATGAACCTGACGCAACTGGACGACCCGCAGTCGGGCCTGTCGCTGATGGTGCCGATGGACCGGCTGCAGTTCGACCGCAACGAACAGGGGCTGTCGATCTACGGGCCGAAGGACGAATCCGGCGCGGCGCTGATCCTTTACGGCGCGCCGGGCGGCCAGCAGGAGATGCTGGACTTCACCGGCCTTGTCACCGCGCTGGGCTGGGTGCCCTCGCCCGAGCGGCAGGTGACGCAGGGCCGCGCCTCGCTGATCGGGCGCAACGACACCCATATCGGCCAGGCCGAGGCGCGGGTCGTCGATGGCCGGGTTCAGGGCGTGGTGCTGATCTGGCCGGTGATGGACGCCGGGGACCAGCCGCATGTCGCGGCCGAGGTCCTCGACAGCCTGCGGGCGACCCCCGCGCCGGAACCCGCGCCCCAGGCGGAAGGCCCCGCCGAGACCGCCGCCGATCCCGCCTGACTACTGCCGCCAGAATCGCGGCAGCAGCACCACCAGGACGGTGATCAGTTCCAGCCGGCCGAGGTACATCCCCAGGATCATCAGCCACTTCGAGGTCTCGGGGAAAGCGGCGACGCTGCCGTTGGCGGTCACCTCGGGGCCCCACATTGGGCCCACGTTGGCGATGGCGGTCCAGGCGGCGGTCAGGGCGGTCCGGGAATGCAGCCCGCTCAGCGCCAGGGCCACGATCAGCGCCCCAAAGGTCAGCACGAACAGCGTGAAGAAGGCCATGACCGAGTTCACCACCTCGGCGTCCAGCCTGCGCCCCTGCAGCCGCAGCGGCCGGACGCGATGGGGCGAATGCATCTGCACCAGTTGGCCGCGCAGCGCCTCGAACAGCACCTGGTAGCGGAAGACCTTGATCGAACAGGCGGTCGATCCCGTGCAGCCCCCGATCAGCCCCGCCAGCACCAGCAGCACGAAGGGCAGGTGACCCCATTGGGTCACGTCGGCCGAAGCGAAGCCCGTGCCCGAGATGATAGTGACGACGTTGAAGACGACCTCGCGCAGTAGGTCGAACGAAAGGGCGGCCGTGCCCCTGAGTGCCTGGTAGGCGATGATCAGCACGCACAGCGCGACGATGATGCCCAGGTAGGTGCGGATCTGGCTGTCGCGCCAGATCGGCACGGGGTCTCCATGGGCAAGCTGCAGCATCCGCACGAAGGGGATCGAGGCGACGATCGTGAAGAACGAGGCCGCGTATTCGAGCGGGCCGGCAAAGGGCGCGAAGCTTGCGTCATAGCGCCCGAAGCCGCCGGTGGAACAGGTCGTCAGCGCGTGCATCACCGCGTCGAAGCCGCTCATCCCCAGCGCGGCATAGGTCAGCGCGCAGGCGGTGGTGATGCCCAGGTAAAGCTGGGCCATCTCGGCCGCGATCTGGCCCGCCCGCGGCATGACCTTGCCCATGGTGTCGAAGCCTTCCGACCGGAAGAACTGCATCCCACCCACCCGCATGATCGGCAGGAAGGCCATCGCCACGACGACGATCCCCAGGCCCCCCGACCATTGCAGGATCCCGCGCCACAGATGCGTGCCCAGCGGCAGGCTGTCGAGCTTCTGGAAGGCCGTCGCCCCGGTCGTGGTCATGCCCGACATCGATTCGAACATCGCGTCGGTCCAGCTTGCCCCCGGCGCCCCCAGCATGAAGGGCAAGGCGCCAAGCACCGGCAGGGCCGCCCAGAGGCCCGTGGTCAGAAGAAAGGCCTGCTCGATCTGCAGCCGCCCGCTTTCGCCACGGGTCGCCAGCATGGTCATCAGGCCCAGAACGACCGTCCCGGCAGCGGCCGCCGCGAAGGCGCGCCAGTTCGGGTCGCCCACGCTCCAGTCCACGGCGGCCGGCAGCAGCATCAGCCCGCCCATGGCGACCGAAAGCTTGGAGATCGCCTGGACGACGGGGCGGATGTCGATCATCCCCCCTGACTGCCCTTGTCCCTTGCGCCGGTCAAGCGCGGCCCGCTTGCGCAGGCAGGCCCGCTTGGGTAAAGCTGCGCCTCATGCGGGTGTAGCTCAATGGTAGAGCAGCAGCCTTCCAAGCTGAATACGTGGGTTCGATTCCCATCACCCGCTCCAATCCTTCCCTTCGGCCGACAGCGGCATGCAGGACAGGCCGCCCCTAGGCGCCCGAGGGAGCCTTGCGGAGCCGTTGCCGGATCGCTAGGGCCAGGAAACCGGGAAAGATCAGGCAGACGGCGGCGGACAGGACCGACCTTTCGTTGAGCAGTCCGTAAAGAACCCCGATCACGCCGCCCGTCAGTGCCACCATGACCGCTCCGGACAGGCCGGGCATCCGGCGGCGGCAGATCGCCTGCGCCGAGGCGAAGCAGAAGCCGGCGTTCACGATCAGCCACAGGGGGCTGAGCGCACCGAGCGGTGTCTTGAAGGGCGCCGGCAGCCAGACCTGCCCGAAGCCCACGGCCGGTGACAGCGCGTCGCAGATCAGGTGGACATGAAGCCCGATCAGGGCCCCGGCCGTGGGCATCAGGCCGATCCTGCGGCGGAAAAGGAAAGGGATCACGGCGGGCAGAGCCGAATGGGTCAGGATCGAGCGGTGGTGCAGCAGCGACAGAAGCAGCAGGTCCACGTCGGGCACGGCAAGGAAGAAACAGGCGAAGGCTGCAACAAGGACTGTGCGCCAGAACACGGGGCACCTCTGGGTCACGGTCTGTCCGGGCCGCCATGAAGCGACCCGCCGGCCATAACCGCTGGCGCGGCCGGGATGTTCCGGCCATGGAACCCCAGGCACATCCCGCGCCTTTCCCGCGCCGCGTCCGGAACGGGCGGGCCGTTGCGGGGTTGACCGTGCGGCCACCCCCGTGCGACCGCAAGGGCGGCCACCGCCGCAACGCCCGATCCGCCGAAAGACCACGCCCATGTCCCGTCCCGCCGTGCAGCGCCTGTCCTTCTTCCTTCTGATGGGGGTGACGCTTTACGCCTCGCTCTTCGGCGCGGGCTGAGGGCGGGATCATGGCGAAACGGTTCGGTGGCAAGTATTCCCCCAACGCAGACCGCGCGGACAACGGCCCGCCCGCGCGCCCGGCGCCGGGCGAGGTGCGGCATCCGCATGAAGGGCGGACCAAGTGGATCACCTTCATGGCCTCGCCGTTCCTGCTGACGGCCTTCTTCCAGAGCGACCCTGTGGTGATGGCGACCAGCCTCGCGGGCTTCGGCATCACGGCGGGCGCGATGTGGATGACGCGCGAAGGCCTGCAGGCCGAGGCCGCCTATGACGCGCGCCGCGTGGCCCGCCGCCCGGCGATCCCGCGCAAGCTGTTCGGCGGCGTGCTGACCGGCCTTGGCCTTGCCGTGGGCGCGGCCGAGCCGGGGGCGCTGGGGGGCGCGCTCGCCATCGGCTTCACGGGCTCGATCCTGCACTGGCTGACCTTCGGCCCCGACCCCATGAGCGACAAGGGCATGGAAGGCGTGGACAGCTTCCAGCAGGACCGCGCCGCCCGCATGGTCGAAGAGGCCGAAAAGCACCTGGCAGGCATCACCGACGCGATCAAGCGTGTGGGCGACCGGCGGCTTGAGGCGCGGGTGGGGATGTTCGCCGCGACCGCGCGCCACCTGTTCGACGGGGTCGAGCAGAACCCCAACGCGCTGGCCGCGGCCCGCCGCTATCTGGGCGTCTACCTGATCGGGGCGCGCGACGCGACGGTCAAGTTCGTCGATCTTTATTCCCGCACCCGCGACCAAGAGGCGCGGGCTCAGTACGAAGCCCTGCTGGGCGACCTCGAGGCCGGCTTCCAGGCCGTGACCCAGCGGCTGCACGAGGGCGGGCGCACCGACATGGACATCGAGATCCAGGTCCTGCGCGACCGCCTCGCGCGCGAGGGCGTCCGCCCGCCCGAGGGCGCCCTGCTGGAGGACCGCGCCGAGCAGACCGCGGACGAGCTGTTCCGCATCCCCGAGAACCTCCGTCGCCGCTAGTCCCATGCCGCGCTTCGCGCTGAAGATCGAATATGACGGCGGGCCCTTCGCCGGCTGGCAGGCGCAGGCCGAGCTGCCCTCGGTCCAGGGCGCGGTCGAACGCGCGCTGGCGGCGCTCGACCCCGGCTTCCGCGCGGGCGCGCGGATCGCGGCGGCGGGGCGGACCGATGCCGGGGTCCATGCGACGGGGCAGGTGGCCCATGCGGACCTGACGCGCGACTGGGACCCCTTCCGGCTGTCCGAGGCGCTGAACTGGCACCTGAAGCCCGCGCCCGTGGCGGTGCTGGCCGCGGCGCGGGTGGGCGACGACTTCCACGCCCGCTTCTCGGCGCAGGGGCGGTGCTATCTGTTCCGCCTGCTGTCCCGCCGGGCGCCTGCGACCCACGACCGGGGCCGCGTCTGGCAGGTTGTCCACCCGCTGGACGTCGAGGCGATGCGGCAGGGGGCGGCGCACCTCGTCGGGCGGCACGACTTCACCACCTTCCGCTCGACCATGTGCCAGGCGGCCAGCCCGGTGAAGACGCTGGACCGCATCGCCATCGAGGAGATCGCGGTTCCCCATGGCGCGGAATACCGCTTCCACCTGTCCGCGCGGTCCTTCCTGCACAACCAGGTCCGGTCCATCGTGGGCACGCTGGAACGCGTGGGGGCAGGGGCTTGGGCGCCCGGGCGGGTGCGTGACGCGCTCGATGCGCGCGACCGTGCCGCCTGCGGGCCGGTCTGCCCGCCGCAGGGGCTTTATCTCGTGGGGGTGGACTACCCGGCGGACCCGTTCAGCGACGCCGCTTCCAGCCGGGAATGATGACCGTCATCACGGTGTTGAAGATGATCCACAGGTCCAGTCCCAGCGTCCGGCGCTGCTGGTAGATCAGGTCCAGCCGCAGCTTGGTCGGCAGGCAGCGCCGGTAATAGGCGGCCTCGGTCGCTTCGGGCGAATGGCAGCGCGCCATGATCCGGTCCTCATGCGCGTGATAGATCAGCGTGGCGAGGCCCGTGACGCCCGGCCGCGTCCGCAGCACCTGGGTATAGCGGCGGGGAAAGCGCTCGACATACTCGCGAAGGGGCGGGCGGGGGCCGACAAAGCTCATGTCGCCCTTGAGGATGTTGAACAGCTGCGGCAGCTCGTCGATGCGGGTGCGGCGCAGGACGCAGCCCAGGCGCGTGATCCGCCAGGCCTTGTGCGCGCCCGTCGCGCCGGCGTCCTTCTCGACCGCGGTCATGGTGCGGAACTTGATCAGCTGGAAGGGCTGGCCGGGCGCACGCATCCGTTCCGAGACATAGAGGATAGGCCGGCCCTCGAAGACCAGCAGAAGCCCGGCGACCGCAAGCATCAGGACCGACAAGGGCACCAGCAGCAGCAGTGCCAGCGCCACGTCGAACAGCCGCTTGCCGAGGGTTATCCCCGCACCTGGCGCACGGCGGACAGGCGGGGACGCGATCAGGCTCCCGTCGCCCGGCAGGGGGGCCAGGAACGGGGCAAGACCGATCTTTTCGCTGTTCCAGTCGTGTTGGACCGTCACTTGCCCTGCCACCTTTGGTTGGTCATGCTGGGGACCCTGATCGCGGTTAACATAGTGGGGGGGCATTGCAAGTGCAGCAAACCCCCCTCCCGTTCGGGGGTTGAGAAGCTGATGCAGTTTTGCGACTCTGACCGGCAGGAATTGGCCGACGGCACCGAAGGGACGGACGATGCGCAAGTTTCTTGTCGTGCTGGACGACAGCAAGGAGTGCCTGAACGCGATCCGCTATGCCGCGCTCAGGGCGGCCAACACGGGCGGCGCGGTGCAGGTGCTGGCGGTTATCCCGGCCAGCGAGATCCAGCACGGCTTCGGCGTGGCCGATGTCATGCGCGCCGAGGCCCGCGAACGGATCGAGCAGCAGTTCGAGGTGTTCGCAAAGTGGATGCGTGACCGCCCCGGCGTCGAGCCGGAGCTGGTCGTGCGCGAAGGCGACCCCGGGGCCGAGCTGATCGCCCAGATCAGCGACGATCCCGAGATCGCCGTGGTGGTGCTGGCGGCGGCCTCGGACAGCGGCGGGCCCGGCCCTCTGGTCACGCGGCTGATGCGCGAACTGACCTCCCTGCCCTGTCCGCTGACCATCGTGCCGGGCGACATCTCGCGCGAGCGGCTGGAGAAGATCACCTGAGGCGGGGACAAGGCCGCCAGCCTTGACTTGGGGGCCGCCGGGACCATATCGGGCCTGACCGAGGAGCATCCGATGTTCATTCAGACCGAAACCACGCCGAACCCCGCCACGCTCAAGTTCCTGCCCGGCGAGACCGTGCTGGGCAGCGGCACCGCCGATTTCCCGACCTCCGAGGGCGCGGCGGCCAGCCCCCTCGCGCGCCGCATCTTCGCGGTGCCCGGCGTCGCGGGCGTGTTCCTGGGGTCTGACTTCGTGACCGTGACCAAGTCCGACGCGGCGATCTGGGACCAGATCAAGCCGTCCATCCTTGGCGCGATCATGGACCATTACCAGTCCGGCGAGGCCGTGATGCCGGGCGCGGCCGCGACCCAGGCCAGCGCGCATGCCGCCCATGACGGCCCCGACGCGGACATCGTCAGCCAGATCAAGGAACTGCTGGATACCCGCGTCCGGCCGGCGGTTGCCCAGGACGGCGGTGACATCACCTTCCACGGTTTCGACCGGGGCGTGGTCTACCTGCACATGCAGGGGGCCTGCGCGGGCTGCCCGTCCTCGACCCTGACGCTGAAGATGGGGATCGAGAACCTGCTGCGCCACTATATCCCCGAAGTCGTCGAGGTGCGTCCCGTTGCCTGACCCTCTTCGGGTGCTTGGCTTGGACACGTCGGCCGCGCATTGCGCGGCCGCTGTCGTTTGCGGCGACCGGGTTCTGGCCGAACGCGCCGAAGCCATGACCAAGGGTCAGGCCGAGCGGCTGTTTCCCCTGATCGGCGAGGTGATGGCGCAGGCGGGGCTGGCCTGGTCCGACCTCGACGCTATCGGCGTGGGCATCGGGCCGGGCAATTTCACGGGCGTGCGCATTTCCGTGGCGGCGGCGCGCGGCCTGGCACTGTCGCTGGGCATCCCGGCGATCGGGATCAGCGCGACCGAGGCCGCCGCCTGTGGCGCGCCCCGCCCCTGCCGCGCGGTGGTCCCACTGCGCGGCGACGAGGTCGTGTGGGAGGACTTCGGCCTGCCGCAGGACGGCGCGGGGCCGCAAAAGGCCATGATCGCGCTTGGGCAGGCAGGCCCCTCCGGCCCTGCAGAAGGCGGACCGGCGCCCGGAAAGACCTGTGCGGCGGCAGAACGCGCGGCGGGGCCTGAACCTGCCGCGACCATGCCGGAAGGGAATGCCCTATCCCCGGATTCTTCACTGGGCGGCACTGCTGATCACGACGTGCTGGGGACGGCATGGCCCCGCCCGGGCCTTGGGAAGGACGGACAGGCGGGCGAGTCTCAGCCGCCCGGCAGGACGGCGGAAGACGGGCCCGCGCTTTCTCCCGGCGCAATCCACGAGGCCGTGGCCAATCCCCCCGGACCCGAGCGCCAGGGCGCGGACACAAGGGCGGACAGGGGCAAAGCTCTGCCCTTCGCCGAGGCTGCCCTGTCCCACGTCCCGGCAGGCAAGAAAGAGGACGGCGCGGGCTGCTCCTTCGCGCCCGGTCCCAGGCTTGGCCACATCGACGGCCTCCCGTCCGGCCCGCCTGTCTGCACCCCCCTCTGGCCCGTGGCGGTCGCCGTCGCGCTGGCCGCGCATGAGCGCATGACTTCGGGCGCCGCAAGCATTGCGGACGGCAGCTTGCAGGCTTTCCCGGGCTTTGCGGCCTCGGGTCCGCGCCCTGCACCGCTTTACCTGCGTCCGGCCGATGCCGCGCCGCCACGCGACCCGCCGCCCGTGATCCTTCGATGAGCCCCGAGCAACTCGCCGCGCTGCACGGCCGGTGCTTCGTGACGCCCCGCCCCTGGACTGCCGCCGAGTTCGCAGGACTGCTCTCGGCGCCCGGCTGCGTCCTGCTGACGGCGCCGATGGGCTTTCTTCTCGGCCGGGTCGCAGGGGGCGAGGGCGAACTTCTGACCCTTGCCGTCGCGCCCGAGGCGCGCCGCTCGGGTCAGGGTCGCGCGCTGGTCGAGCGTTTCCTTGCGCATTGCGCCGCCGAGGGCGCCGAGGCGGCCTTTCTCGAGGTCGCATCGGACAACAAGGCCGCCCTGGGGCTTTATCACCGGACAGGCTGGGACAGCGTCGGGCGCCGCCCGGCCTATTATGCCCCCGGCATCGACGCCGTGGTGATGCGGCATGGGCTGGCGCAGCCAGCCTGACGGAAGGACCGCTCCGGAAACATTCCATCGCCGGGCCGACGAACCCGGGCTCGCGGCCGGCGCTGCCGAAGGCGCGTGGACACTCGCCGCCGCGGCGCGACAGAGAGCGGTGTCAGGCCGGACTGCCCTCTCCCGGGATGGTTCTTCCCGGGACGCACTTTTCAGGATGGTCCGGGAGAAAGCAGGGTGCTTCAGCGCCGGGCCACCGTGATGTCGGCCGCGTCATGAAGCGCCATGGTGATCCCGGTGCAGCGCGCGCCTGATCCCGGGGCGCAGGCCGAAGTTCCACCCTTATCGCGAAAGCCTTTGGCCATGCAGCGTGGTCTTGGCCTGATCGGCTGCAAGGCCGGGCACTGTGTCCCGAAGCCCCCGTCAGGGCAGCCGTCCGGTCCGCAGGCGGCCTCAAGACGGATGCCGCTCGGCGGGTGAAACGGGCGCGGTCTGACGACGGCTCGGGCACAGACGGCATGGCAGGAGGCAAGGGCAGGGGATCCTGTCCAGGATCAGGGCCGAAGTGCGTGTCACCATCGCCTGCGCTCTGCCTCGGTCTTCTCCTGCGCCAGGATTTCCCGTTGCACCTGCAGCAGCGCCTCGGCCCGTCCGAAGGCCAGAACGGCGGCGCGATGGGCCGCGTCGAGTCCCGGCTTCATCCGTGCCAGCGCCGTTTCGCTGCGCTGCACCTCTCGGGCGCGGTAGGCAATCAGGGCGGTGGTCAGCCGCCACTGGTCGAGGCCGTCCGAAACCGGTGCAGCGATCGCCTCGGCAAGTTCGGTCCGGATGCCCTCGACCTGCCGCTGCATCGCGTCTGCATGGGCGCGATAGGCCGAATAGCGCCGCAGGTCGGCATCGGCCTTGAGGCGCGCGATCCGCGCGAGCTTGCCGAGCTGATCGGCCTTGCGGCTCATTTCCCGCGCCCCGTGGCAAGCGGCCGAACTCGCGCAACCGTGGCGGGCCCGCGGCTCATGACCCAGGGTGAATAGCGCGCTGCCGGTCTGGCCCTCGGGGTCCGGCCGGTTCCCGCAGCGGACCGGTCGGGCGCCCCCGTCCGGCCGGCGCGGTCAGGTCCGCGCCCGCAAGCTCCCCTTGTTCCACGGGGCTTTCCCTTTCGGCCCGCGACGAAACCGGGGCAGGGCTTTCCCGTGGACATCATCGCGCGGCTCCCTCGAGGGCGCCGTCATAGCCGCGCCGCGCCTTGGCCCGCATGGCCTCGGCAAAGCGGATGGCGGCGGCGACGGGGCCGAACTCGGTGCACGGGATCTCGTCGCCGATCCTGACCCCGGCGTGCAGCGCGCGGGCACAGGGCGGGTCGGACCAGATCGGGACCTTGTGGTCGCGGGCGCGCTGGCGGATGCGGGCGGCCACCTCGTCCACGCCCTTGGCCAGGCACACCGGGGCCCGGCCGCTGCCCCGCTTCCATTCCAGCGCGACCGCGTAATGGGTCGGGTTCACGATCACCACGTCGGCACGTTCGACATCCGCCAGCATCGAGCCCAGGGCCAGATCGACCGCCTTCTGCCGGCGCGCGGCCTTGAGATGGGGATCGCCCTCGCTGTCCTTGTGTTCATCCTCGACCTCTTTCCGGGTCATGCGGTTGCGCCGGCGGAAATCGAAATGCTTCCACAGCAGGTCGATGCCCGCGAAGACCGCCGCCACCGACAGCGCCAGCAGCAGAACCTGGCGGATCAGGACCGGCAGGGCCCCGATCCAGGCCGTGGCGCCCATGCTTGCCGCCTGCGCCACGGTCCGGCCCAGAGTGGAAAACAGCAGCACGCCCCCCAGCGTGACGCCGCAAAGCTTGGCCAGCGAGATGGCAAAGCTTACCAGCCCGGTCTTGCCGAACTTCTGGCCCGCGTTCCTGAAGGGATCGATCCTTTTCAGATCGGGAGCCAGCCGCGAGGGCGTGACGACAAGCCCGCGCTGCGCCAGCAGCCCCGCCACGACCAGCGCGGCCGGAACCAGTGCCACGCCCAGCACCGCCCCCCCCGACAGAAGTCCCAGCGAGCGTGCGACGCTCTCGGCGCCGTCGGGCAGGGTTTCGGCCCCCAGCAGCCGCTCGGCCAGGCCGAGCCACGCCGGCACCACCACCGCCATGCCCATGGCGAAGGCCCCGAAGACGCCCAGGTAGGTCAGAGCCGTCGTGGCCTCGGCGGATCGCGGCACGTCGCCCTGCTCGCGGGCCTTACGCAGCTTCTGCTCGCTCGGCTCGTGCTGGCGGTCGTCCTTGTCCTCGCCGCCGCTCATCGCAGCCCCGGCAGGTCGATCGACAGGACGGCGTCGGCCCAGATCGCCAGCAGCCCCGGTGTCAGCAGCGCAAGCGCCACCAGCGCCAGCAGGATGGCGGCGGGTGCGGCCACGAAGACAACGGGCATGGCCGGCATGACCCGCGAGACCACGCCCGAGAGCATCTGGAACAGAAGCCCGCCCAGCACGAAGGGCGAGGCGATCAGCAGCGCGAGGGTGAAGCCCTGCACGACCAGCGCCAAGAAGGCAGGCCAAACCTGCCCGATCTCGGGCCAGAGCCCTGCGGGCTTCAGCGCGAAGCTGTCGGTCAGGAGCCGGCAGACCAGAACCGGCAGGCCCAGCGCCATCAGCAGCGCCATGCCCGCCATGTGCATGAGGTTGCCGATCGGATGGGGCGGCATGTCCTCGGAGATGCCCAGCATCGCCGACATCGAGGCGCTTTGCGCCAAGGTCGTCGAGGCCATGTCGAGCGCCATTGCGACCACCCGCACCATGAGGCCCAGTGCCAGCCCCGCGACGATCTCGGCCGCGACCAGGCCCGCGAGTTGCAGCGGCGCGGGCAGCGATGCAGGCCGCGCGGCGCCCGCGTAAAGCGGCGTCAGCGCCATCGCGGCGGCCACGCGGACCCGAATGGGAATCATGCGCTCGCCCAAGCCGGGCATCGCCAGCAGGCAGGCCTGGATGCGGGCATAGACCAGCAGCAGCGGCATCAGCCAGGGAAGAAGCTGCGGAGCCAGCGTCATGGCTCCACCGAGCCCACCAGCCGGATGCGGGCCTGGGGATCGACCTCGTCGATGCCGAGGATCGGCCAGGAAAGGCCCGCGCCCGCGGCCACCGCGCGAACCAGCCGGCGGCGATGGTCAGGGACGACCAGGGCGGGCTGGGCTTCGGGCGGCAGGCCGGCCGCAGCCTGGCGCAGCTTCTCGGTCAGGCGCTGCATCAGCGGCGGGGTCACGGCGCCGGCCGTGCGGCCGGGCTCTGCCTCGGCGCGGAGGAACTCGGCCTCCCATCCCGGATGCAGTTGCAGGACATCCAGCTGCCCCTCCGGGTCCGTCAGGGCCTCGGTGATCTGGCCGCGCAACCGGCGGCGGACGAATTCGGCGGCAGCCTCGGGGTCGGGCGAGCGGCTTTCGTGGACCGCCTCGACGATCAGCGCGAGGTTGCGGATCGAGATGCGGTCTTCCAGCAGCAGTCGCAGCACGGACAGAAGATGCTCGGGCGCGACCTTGTCGGGGACCATGCTGTCGAACACACGCTGATAGGCCTGGGCCCGCGCCTCGTCCGACAGCGAGCGAAGTTCCTGCATCAGCCGCTGCATCGAGCCCAGCGTCAGCAGCGCGGGCATCTGGGACTTCACGGTCTCCATCAGGTGGGTCGACAGGACCTCCATCGGCGTCACGACGCTGGCGCCCGCGATGGCGGCCTCGTCCTGGTGCGAAGGGTCGATCCAACGGGCAGGGCTGTCATAGACAGGCTCGCGCGTCCGCTCGCCGGGGATGCCGGCCAGGGTGTCTTCGGACCCCAGCGCGAGGATCTGGTGCGGGTTCAGGCGCCCGCGCGCGCGCACGACGCCGTGGACGCGGATGACATAGTCGCCGCCCCCCATCCCGACCGCATCGGTGATCCGCACCTCGGGCAGGATGATGCCGAAGCTGCGGGCGATGTGGATGCGCAGGTTGTTGATCCGCCCGCCGAGGCCCCGCGCGGGGTCGAGCGCGGCCGCGATGAGGTCCGCGCCGATTTCCACGCAGATCTCGTCCGTGTCCAGGACATCGCCGATGCGCGCACGGGCTTCCGGCGCGGGCAGGGAGGCGGCCTTGTTCTCCTCGGGCGCCGCAGGAGGACGGGTGGCGTTGCGCCAGGCGAACCAGCCCGCGAGTGCCGCGATGGCCAGGAACATCAGCGTGGGCATCCCAGGCACGAAGCCCAAGACGGCCATGGCGCCCGCGGCAAGTGCCGGGGCGTGCCAGTTCTGCGCCAGTTGCTGGGACAACAGGTCCGCCGTCGATTCCGTCGAGCCCCCGCGCGACAGCAGCAGCGCCGCCGCCATCGAGGTGATGAGCGCCGGCACCTGCGTCACCAGCCCGTCGCCGATGGTCAGCTGCGAATAGGTGGACAGCGCCTCGGACGCGGGCATCCGGTGGGCGATCAGGCCCACGCCAAGGCCCACGAAGAAGTTGGCCGCCGTGATCAGCAGCCCCGCGATGGCGTCGCCCTTGACGAACTTGGACGCGCCGTCGAGCGAGCCGTAGAAGCTGATCTCGCGCCCGTCCTGAGCCCGGCGGCGCTTGGCCTCGTCATGGGTGATGGCGCCCGAGTTCAGGTCGCCGTCGATCGCCAGCTGCTTGCCCGGCAGCGAGTCGAGCGCGAAGCGCGCCGAGACCTCGGCCATCCGCCCCGAGCCCTTGGTGATGACCATGAAGTTCACGATCGAGATGACCGCGAAGACCGTGATCCCGACCATCAGCGAGCCGCCCGCCACGAACTGGGCGAAGCCGTTGATGACCTCGCCCGCGGCATCGGGGCCGGTATGCCCTTCGGTCAGGATAAGCCGCGTCGAGGAAACGTTCAGCGACAGCCGGATCACCAGCGACAGCAGCAGCATCACCGGGAATGCCTGGAAGTCGGTGGGCTTGTGGACGACGCTGGCCATGACGAGGATCAGCACCGACGTGGCGATCGACAGCGCGATCCCGGCATCCAGCAGAGCCGCCGGGATCGGGATCACCATCGACATCACCACCAGCACCAGCACGCCCGTGATGGCGAGCGGCTTGGCCGAGGCCCCGTGCCCTTCGGCGGGTGCAACGGCGCTCATTCGTGGTCCTCGGGCTCGGGCTCGAGGGCGGGGCTGGCGGGCGAGATCACCCAGTCCACCGGCATCACCACGTCGGACAGGAAGCCCGCGCGGCGCAGGTAGACGATCACCATCAGCCGCTGGTCGGGGGGCAGGGCCTGCAACCGGACGGGAAAGTCGGGGGCAAGCTCCTCTCCGGCCAGCAGGCGCGCGGTCGCGTCATCGACAAAGGCGGTCGCGGCGGGGCTGAGCGCCTGGGCGGCGGCAAGGGCAAGGGCCGCCAGCATCATGCGGCCTTCTTCATCTCGCGCAGCGCGCTTTCGACCTCGGTGAAGCTCGGGCGCAGGTGCTCGGGCGCGGCTTGGCGGCCCACCTCGACGCAGAGGTTCGTGGCGTGCTGGTGCAGGCCCGCGATCAGCACCGACTTGATGACCTCGTAGAAGGCGAGGTCCTGCTTCATCACCGCGGCCAGCCGCTGCGACAGGGGCGCGACCAGCCCGTAGGCGAGGAACACGCCCAAGAAGGTGCCGACGAGCGCGCCGCCGATCATGCCGCCCAGCACCTCGGGCGGCTGGTCGATCGCGCCCATGGTCTTGATCACGCCCAGAACGGCCGCGACGATCCCCAGGGCGGGCAGGGCATCGGCCATGTTCTGCAGCGCGTGCGGGACATGCATCGCCTCCTCCTTCATCAGGGCGATGCGGCGGGCCAGCATGTCCTCGACCTGATAGGGGTCATCGTAGTTGAGGCTGGCCGAGCGGAGCGTGTCGGTGATCAGCGTCACCGCGTTCCCGTCGGCGAGGATCGCGGGATAGGCCTGGAAGATCGCGGAGCCGTGCGGGTTCTCGACATGCTCCTCCAGCGCGACGGGGTTCGAGCGCGCGAGCTTGAGCAGCTGGAACAGCAGGCACAGCATCTGCGTGTTGTCCGCCTCGTGCCAGCGCGGCCCCTTGAAGGCGCGGAGGATGCCGGGGACCGTGTGCTTGAGCGTCGCGCCGTCGTTCGACAGCAGGTAGGATCCCACCGCCGCGCCGCCGATCATCATCATCTCGAAGGGCAGCGAATGGGTGATCACGGCCATCTTGCCGCCGGCGAGGATGTAGCCGCCGAAGACCATGGCGAAGGTAAGGACGATGCCGATGATGCCGAACATGGGCTCAGTCTCCGGTCAGGCGGCGCGCGCCCATGTGAGCGGTCAGGACCGCGGCCTGCCCCGGGTCGATCTGGGAAATGATGCGCGCGCCCGCGTCGGGCTGGACGCGCGTCAGGATTTCGGCCGCGAAATCGGGTGGCAGGGTCGCGATGATCGTCGCGGCCTCGGCAGGTTTCATAGCGTCGTAGACAGCGATCAGCCGCTCGATCCCTTCGTTGCGGCCCGCGTCCCGACCGGCCCTGGTCTCGCCCAGTGCGGCCTTGGCCTTCTTCAGCGCGGTCAGGCGCGAGACGATCTGCGCCTCGGCGGCGGCGATCTCCTCCTTGCGGCGGGCAAGGTCGGCCAGCGCCCGGTCCACGGCGATGCCGCGCAGCCGCAGCGTCTCGGCTAGGGCCACGGCCTCGGGGACGTCGGTGCAGCCGTCGAGCAGCCCGGTCGGGGCGGCCTCGGCGGTCAGCAGGCGGGCAAGCCGGTCGCCCTGCGCGATGGCCAGAGCCGCAACCAGCGCGATGGCGCCGCCCGTCCAGAAGATGCGGTCAGGCATGGCCGGCCTCCTTGAGGCGCCGGCGGCGCAGCGGACGGGCCGGCGCCGCCGCCTGCGGCAGGAACTGCTGCTGCAGCGCCCAATAGGCGCGTTCGGACTTGGCCTTCTCGATCTCGCGCGCAAGACCGTCGGTCGCTGTGGTGGCGCCCGCCTGGGCGGCGGCCAGCGCGGCCTCCAGCCGTGCGATCTCGGCCGCCATGACGGCGATCGCGCCGCCGAGGCCGGTTTCCAGGTCGTTCAGCTTGCGCAGCCGTCGCGCGAGCAGGTGGCAGAACCCGGCCACGGCCAGCCCCGCGACCACCAGCGCGCCTTGCAGGATGAGGGAAAGGGTCATTGGATGCGGAACTCGGTGATGAGAAGGTCCCGGAGCGCCGTGTCGCCCAGGATGAAGCGGGTGCGGGTCGCCAGTTCTCCCCGCAGGATTTCCAGGATGCCGCGCCGGCTGAAGGCGGCCGCGTCGATCTGCGACAGGAAGCCGTTGTAGCTGTCGGTGATGCGCGGCATCAGCATGCGCGCCTGAGAAAGAGATGCGGGTTCGACCTCGAGCGTGATGGCCAGCGCCAGGGTCTGTGTCCGCTCGCCCGGCAGCGTCAGCACAAGGCGGGGCACGTCGAGAAAGGTCGCGGCCGCAGGCTGTTGCGCTTCCATCGGGGCGGGCGCGGCCGGGCGCAGCATCGAAAGCGGCGACCAGAGACCGGTGACGGTCGAGCCCAGTCCCGCGGCCAGCGCCAGAACGGGCAGCAGCACCGGAAGCAGCCGCTTCAGCAGCGGCCTTGGGGGGGGCGCGTCAAGCGGTTCGCTGATGTCCGTCATCTGATTCTCCGTCCTGATGGGACCGGAGTAGCAGCAGGGGGCTAACCAAATCTTAATCGGCCCCGTGCCATCACCGGTTCCGTCGATTCGAGAACGATTCGAGAGGGCGGAATGCAGAAGCTTGCCGAATACTGGGACGACCGCAGCAGCAGCCAGAAGCAGCTGATCGGGGCGGCGTTCCTGCTGACCTTCCTGGCGGTCGCAGGTTTTGCCTGGTTGGCCAGCCGGACGCCGATGGCGCTGCTGTATTCCGGCCTTGATCCGGCGCGGGCGGGCGAGGTGATGGCCGAGCTCGACAAGACCGGCGTTCCGTCCGAAATCCGCGGCGACGCGATCTGGGTCGCCGAAGCCGAGCGCGACCGGCTGCGGATGACGCTGGCAGGTATGGGCCTGCCCTCGGCGGGTGGCGCGGGTTACGAGATCCTGGACGGCATGTCGGGCTTCGGCACGACCTCGCAGATGTTCGACGCGGCTTACTGGCGCGCAAAGGAAGGCGAGCTTGCCCGGACGATCCTGACGGTTCCGGGCGTCAAGGCGGCGCGGGTGCATGTCGCGCCGCCCTCGACGCGGGGTTACCGGCGGGACGCGGGCGGTGCAGCCTCGGTGACGGTGACCATGAACGGGGAGGCCCTGGACGCCAGGCAGGCGCAGTCGCTGCAGTTCCTGGTGTCCTCGGCGGTGCCGGGCCTTGAACCCGAGCGGGTCAAGGTGATCGACAGCGCGCGCGGCATCGTCTCGACCGGCGAGGAAACCGTCGCCACCGACCGCGCGGCCGAGATGAAGCGCAACGTCGAGCGCATCCTGGAACCCCATGTCGGCCCCGGCAACGCGATCGTGGAACTGAACCTCGACCTCGTGACCGAGACCGAGCAGCTGTCCGAGCAGACCTTCGATCCCAATGCCCGCGCCCTGGTCTCGCAGGAGAACGAGGAAACGACCGACCAGTCCACCAACGGCGAGCAGGCGGCGGTCACGGCCTCCTCGAACCTGCCCGAGGGAACGGGCGCGCAGGGCGAGCAGAGCCGGACGTCCAGCTCCGAAACCCGGCAGCGCCAGAACTATGAGGTGAGCCGCGTCACGCGCGAGGTCCTGCGCCAGCCCGGCGCGACGCGGCGGCTGACGGTGGCCGTGCTGGTGAACGGCACGGTCGAGAAGGCCGCCGACGGCACCGAGGCGCTCGTCCCCCGCAGCGAGCCCGAGCTTGAGGCGCTGCGCGAGCTTGTCGCCTCGGCCGTGGGCTTCGACGAGGCACGGGGCGACGTCATCACCGTCAAGTCGCTGCCCTTCTCGGCCCTGGGCGCCGAGGGCACGGCGGCCGAGCCCCGCGGGCTGCTGGCGCAGCTGCCGCTGAACGACCTTGCCCGGCTGGCGCTGATCGGGTTCTTCGCGCTGGCCGTGGCGCTGGTGGTGATGCGCCCGGTCCTGCGGGGACGTTCCGCCAGGGCCGAGCAAGCCTTGCTGGACGGCTCGGGCGCAGGGACGGCCGAGATCCTGGCGCCGGCCCTGGCGCCGCCCGAAGCCGCTCCTGCGGCGGGACTGTCAGGCTTGGTGGACACAACTCCTGAGTTCGAAGTCACCCCGCCCGCGGCGCTTCCCGATCCCGTGGCGCGCCTGCGCGAGCTGATGCGCGAACGGCAGGACGAAAGCATGCGCATCCTGTCGGGCTGGATCGGCCAGAAGGAGGAAGCCTGATGGGCGCTCTCCTTCAGCTGGAACGCTTCGACCTTGGCGCCGAGAAGCCTGCGCCGCCTCCCGTCTTCGCCCAGTCCGACCTGGAGGCCGCCTTCGCCGAAGGGTTGGCCCAAGGCCGGCAGGAGGCCGAGGCGCAGCGCCTTGGCCAGATCTGCGGCGCCCTGGTCGCACTGTCCGAACGGCTGGCGGCCGAAAGCGCCGCACGGGCCGCCTCGGCTGAGGACCAGTTGCACGCGATCGCGCCGCTGATCGGGGCGCTTCTGGACGGGATCATCCCCGCGGTGGCACGCGGACGGCTGGAAGCGGCGCTGCTGGCCGAACTGCGGCAGCTCGCGGCCTCGGTCACGCCGCTTGCCGCGACGATCCGCTGCGGTCCGGACATGGCGGCTTTCGTTTCCGCCTGCCTTGCAGCCACGGGAATCGAGGCGATCGGGATCGACCCCTCGGGCCCGGAGGGCACCGTCGAGGCCGAGATGCTGGGAGGGCTTGCAACCTGGAGTGTCGCGCAGGCGGCCGGGCAGTTGCGCGACCTCGTCTGCGAAATGATGGAGATGGAGTGACATGGAGTTGGCACAAAGCCTGATCCCGACCGAACAGATCCAGGTCGAGATCGCGATCCGCATCGGCCGCACCCGGATGTCGGTGGCCGACCTCGCCCGGCTGCAGGCCGAGGACGTGCTGCCGCTGGACCAGGACGCGGCGGACGGGGTCGAGATCTGCATCGGCGACAAGGTGGTCGCCCGTGGCGAGCTTGTCGAGCATGGCGGCGAAGGCCGTCTGGCCGTGCGCATCCTGGGCCCGGCGGCCCCATGACGGCAAAGCACGGCCGAGGCGCTCCGGGCTGCGCGGGGCGCGGGGAAAGGCAGCGAGTTGCCGTGGCGATCATGCCGGAGCGCTGCTGCGAGCGCGCAACCGGCCCGACAGGGAGCGTGCCGGAGCCCGGAAGGACCAGCCCCTTCCCCCGGCTTGGCCGGATTGCCGGGACGATCCTTTGCGCCCTGGCCGCAACCCTGCCGGACAGCGCGGCGGCACAGGATCTTGCGGGCCTTGCCGCGCAGGCTGCAGGCGGGGTCAGCCAGAATGCCGTGATCCTCGTGGCGGGGCTTACGCTGCTGTCGCTCGCGCCCGGGTTTGCGATCATGGTGACCTGCTTTCCCTTTGTCGTCACGGTGCTGTCGATCATGCGCCAGGCGATCGGGCTGCAGCAGTCGCCACCCAACATGTTGATCGTCAGCCTCGCCCTGTTTCTCAGCTGGTATGTCATGGACCCGGTGCTGCGGGACGCCTGGAATGTCGCGGGAGCGCCGCTGACGCGCGGCGACATCGCGCTGGACATCGCCTTTGAACGGGGGATCGAGCCCTTCCGCCGCTTCATGTCCGAACGCACCGACCTGGACACGATGGCCGCCTTGGCCGAGGTGGCGCCGCGCCCCGAAACCTTGCAGCCGGAACTGGGCGCGCCGGACGCAGATCAGGGCGACGTGCCGGACCCCGGGACGGCGCCGCTGTCGCTTCTTGTGCCGGCCTTCATGCTGACCGAGATCGAGCGCGCCTTTGCCATCGGCTTTCTTGTCTCGCTGCCTTTCCTGATCATCGACCTGGTCGTCTCGGCGATCCTGATGTCGATGGGGATGATGATGGTGCCGCCCACGGTTGTGGCGCTACCGTTCAAGCTGGCCTTCTTCGTGGCGGTCGATGGCTGGGGGCTGATCGCCGCAGCGCTGGTGCGGGGCTACCAGGGTGGAGGATGATGCCCCCGTGAGGCACGAGCCTCCGGCACGAGGCCTTGGGGGCCTCGAACCCGCAGGTGGGGCAGGTGCCGGAGTGGCCGGATGCCGGAATGGCGAGCCGAGTTGGTCTGGAACTGAAAGTCAGGTCGCGCACTGATCCTGCCAACCAGGGCCGGCGAAGGCCGCACGCCGTGACGGGACCACCGAGCCTGCGGGTTTCATGCCGGCCCGCAGAGGACGAGGGGCGCGGCGCGGGGCCTTCGGCCTGCCCGCGCTTCCTCGACCCGCCGCTCAGGCGGCCAGGCCGCGGGCGCCCATGTCCAGATATTTCTGCCGCCGATCGCGGATCAGCTCGGCGGGCTTGCGGCCCTGCAGCTCGCTCAACAGGCGCGCGACCTCGTCGCCGACGGCGCGGATCGCTTCGTCGCGCTCGCGCTGGGCACCTCCCAGGGGTTCGGGGATGATGGAATCGATGACGCCCAGCTTTTTGAGGTCCTGCGCGGTCAGCTTCAATGCCTCGGCCGCCTCGCGCATCTTCTCGGCGTCCTTCCACAGGATCGAGGCGCAGCCTTCGGGCGAGATCACCGAATAGATCGAATGCTCGAGCATCGCGACACGGTCGGCCGTGGCAAAGGCCACCGCGCCGCCGGACCCGCCCTCGCCGATGATGACCGACACCAGCGGCACGCCGATCTGCAGGCATTTCTCGGTCGAGCGGGCGATGGCCTCGGACTGCCCGCGTTCCTCGGCGCCCTTGCCGGGATAGGCGCCGGGGGTGTCCACCAGGGTCACCACGGGCAGGCGGAAACGGTCGGCCATGTCCATCAGCCGGATCGCCTTGCGATAGCCCTCGGGGCGGGCCATGCCGAAGTTGCGCTGGATCCGGGAACGGGTGTCGTTGCCCTTCTCGTGCCCGATCACCACGACGGCCTGGTCGCGGAAGCGCGCAAGGCCGCCCATTACCGCGTGGTCGTCGCCGAAGGTGCGGTCACCGGCCAGCGGCGTCCATTCGGTGAACAGCGTTTCGACATAATCCTTGCAATGCGGCCGGTCAGGGTGGCGCGCGACCAGCGTCTTCCGCCAGGGATCGAGGTTGCGGTAAAGGTCGCGCAGCATGTCCTGCGCCTTGCGGTCCAGCGCCGCCGCCTCTTTCTCGAGATCGACACCCTCGCCCCTGCGGGCAAGGGCGCGCAGCTCCTCGGCCTTGCCTTCCAGGTCGGACAGCGGCTTTTCGAACTCGAGATAGGTCATGGGCGGATGCCTTTCGCTGATCGCCGCCTATATGCGGGGCGGGGCGGCGGATTGCAACGAAAGGCCGCATGACGGCAATGCCCCGTCACGGACCTTTCCGCGCGGGCGGCCCCTGCCGAGGACGCGGGCCGCGCCGCGCTTGCCAGGGCCTGCGAAGGGGCGCAGAGTCGCGCAAAGATGCCAAGGGGGTTTCCGATGCCCGCCGTCCTTTTGCGCCTTCATCCGCCCCGTTCCGACTTTCCCGACGGCGCGACCGCCGCCGAAGAGCGGGCCATGTCGCGCCATGCGGTCTGGTGGCAGGCGATGGCCGACGAAGGCCAGGCGATCGCGGTCGGCCCGGTGCTGGACCCGGACGGGGTCTGGGGCCTTGCCCTTGTCTGGGCCGACAGCGAGACCGCCGCGCTGCGGCTGGTCGAGGGGGATCCGGTGATGACCGCCGGCCTCGGCTTCCGCTACACGGCGATCCAGATGGGCGGGCTGATCCTGCCGGGGTCGTGACTTACCAGCGGCCCAGCGCCGCCTCGTCCTCGTCCTTTGCGGAGACCCAGCCGCGCGGACCCTCGGGGCCGATCTCGCGCTTCCAGAAGGGCGCGCGGGATTTCAGCCAGTCCATCAGGAAATCCGCCGCGTCGAAGGCCGCGCGGCGGTGGCGGGCGGCGGTGGCGACCATCATGATCGGCTCGCCCACCTCCATGCGGCCGTGGCGGTGGACGACCAGCACGTCGGCCAGGCCGAAGCGCCCGACCGCTGCCTGCGCGTGGTCCTGCAGGGCGCGCTCGGTCATGCCGGGGTAATGCTCGATCTCCAGCGCGACCAGCCCGTCGTCGCCGCGCACAAGGCCGGTAAAGGTCACGACCGCGCCCGCGCCTGCGCCGAAACCCTGCATCAGGGCGGCGGCGTCGAAGACCCCCGGCTGGACAATGACGCGCATCAGCCGCCCGTCATGGGCGGGAAGAAGGCCACCTCGCGCGCGTCGCCCAAGGGCGCGTCCAGATCCGCCAGCGCCTGGTCCACGGCCACGCGCACCGCGCCCAGGTCCGACAGCGCCGCCGCATGGCGGTCGCCGCGCGCGACCAGTTCCGCGACTAGATCGCGCACGGTGGCGGCCGAGGTTTCCACCCGTTCGCGCGGGGCGCCGATACGCTCGCGCAGCCAAGCGAAGTAAAGGACATCCAGCGTCATCGCACATCCCTCAGCCAGGGCCTGGCCTTCTGGAAATAGTCCCAGCCCGTGATCGCGGTCAGGATCGCCGCGAACCACATCAGAACAAGGCCCAGATGCGTGGCGAGATCCGACCAGTCGCCCCGCCAGACCCGCCCTTCGCCCACCAAGGGCGGCAGGCCCTTTTCATAGTAATCGACGCCTGTTCCCAGGAACATCGTCGCGATGGCGATCATCTGGGCGGTGGTCTTCCACTTGGCGAGCCTGGTGACCTTCAGCCGCCCGGCGTCGGCACCCAGGAACTCGCGCAGGCCCGCCACGAAGACCTCGCGGAACAGGATCACGGTGGCGGGCAGGATCAGCCAGGGGTTCATGCCGGAATAGCCGGTGATGACCACCAGCGCGATCACCACCATCGCCTTGTCCGCGATCGGGTCCATCGCCGCGCCGAAGCGGCTTTCCTGCTGCCAACTGCGCGCCAGGTGGCCGTCGATCCAGTCGGTCACCGCCGCCAGCACGAACAGCGCCAGCGCCGCGAAATCGGCGAAGGGGCGGCTGATGAACAGAAACATCAGCGGCACCCCGGGGGCGGCGACCAGGCGCAGAAGCGTCAGCAGGTTGGGCAGGTTCCATCTCATGACCTGCAGGCTAGTGTCTCGGGCGCGCGGGCGAAAGGGGCGGCAGGCGCGATGCACGGAGCTTTCATCCGCCTGCGGCGAACCGGCGCCGGATCGCGCGTCAGTCGTTGCCGAACAGGCCCTTGAGGCCGCGCGTCAGCAGGTTGCCGACCTTGGGCTTCGGCGCCTGGATGAAGGGCAGGGGGCGGCAGACCTCCATCGCGGCGATGCCCACGCGGGCGGTCAGCGCGCCGTTCACGACACCCTCGCCGAAGCGGCGGCTGACCTTGGCCAGGACCCCGCCGCCCGCCATCGTGTGGATCAGGTCGTCGCCTGCCGCGACCGCGCCGGTGGCGATCAGGTGGGTGACGACGGTCCGGGCCAGCCGCCAGCCCCCCACGGCGCCTGCGCGGCCGCCGTAGATCTCGGCCATGCGGCGGATCATCCGCAGGTTCGCGGCCAGCGCCGTCAGCACGTCGGCCAGCGCCAGCGGGATCAGGGCGGTCGCGGCGGCGACGGTGCGGGCGGCGGCCTCGATCTCGCGCCGGGCCTGCTGGTCCAGCGGAGCCAGCAGCTCGGCCTCGGCCAGCGCCAGGACCACGCGGGCGTCGAAGCTGTCGCCGCGGCGCCCGGCGAGGTTCTGGCGCGCGCGCGCCATCTCGGGGCGGCGGGCGTAAAGCGCGTCCAGCTTGTCCACGGCCGCGTTCGCCCGCGCCAGGTCACCCGAGGACAGCGCAAGGCCTGATTCGCGGTGGATCGCGTCGATTCGCCCCAGCCGCGCCCAGGCGGCGTATTCGCGCACAGCCAGCGCCAGGGTGGCCAGGGTGAAGGCCGCGAACAGCCCGACCCCGACCCACCCCAGCACCGGCGAGCGCGCCATGAGGCTGTCGAAGAACTCGAGCGCCGCCATGGACAGAAGGAAGGTCAGCAGCGCGGCCAGCGAGTTCAGGAAGAACCGCGTCACCTTCGAGGGGCCGCGCCCCACGATCCGCGTCACCATCTCCATCGTGCGCGGGCGGGGAAGCGGGGCGGACAGCCCGTCATCGATGGGGGGCGCGTCGGCGGGCGAGGGTCCGGCGGGCGCATCCAGCAGGCGCGGCGCGCGGGCATCCCGCGGGGGAGGGGGCCTGTCGGTCCAGTCGGCGCGGGGCGGCGGAGGCGTGGGCCGGGCGCGGTGCTCACCGCCAATCGGACCGGCATCCTGCGGCCGTGACGCGGCGCGGCTTGCGTCCTCGGCCTGCGCCGGCTCAGCCGCCACCGGGTCCGCGGATGGTCCGGGCCCGGATTGCGGCCCGCGATCGGGCGCGGCAGGCCCGTATTCGATCAGCACCGGTCCCCGGCGGGGCGGAGGAGGAATGTCAGCCATCATGGCCCTCGTGGAACCGGGCAAGCCTCTGGGAGCCCTGTGTGGAAAGCCTTTCCATGCCGCCCTCTCCTTTCGTGCTCACAGCCGGTCCCCGATCAGGAACTCGGCGGCGCGGTCCAGGCGGATATGGGGCGGGCCGTCGCCGGGACGAAGGGTGTTCGGCGCAGGGGCGAAGTTCATCACGGCATAGTCCGCGTCCAGCCAGCGCGATGCGCCCTCGGCGGCCGGGCGCAGCAGGTCTGCGGGGTTGTCGGGCAGCTCGCCGGGGTAGAAGGCCGCCTGCCGCCCGTCCATCAGCGTGCCGCGCACCGCCGGAAGCTCCAGCCCGTCTTGGCGGATGATCTCCTCGGTCGTGGTGCGCAGGGCGGCCAGCGCCAGTCCTTCGGTCCGCGCGCCCTGGAAGTCGGCGCGGTCGCGGGCCTCGCGCAGCATGGCGGTCAGGATGTTCGTCAGCCGCGCGTGCTGCAGGTGGTGCAGGTGGTCGGCCTTGGTCGCGGCGAAAAGGATGCGTTCCACCCGCCGCGTGCCCAGCAGTTGCGCCAGCCATCCCACCCGGCCGGGGCGGAAGGCCGACAGGATGTCGGCCATGGCGCGGCGCATGTCCTCGACCGCGCGGGGACCCGCGTGGATCGCGCCCAGCACGTCCACCAGCACAACCTGCCGGTCGATGCGGGCGAAATGGTCGCGGAAGAAGGGCCGGACCACGCGCGACTTGTAGGCGTCGAAGCGGCGCCGGAACTCCTTGTAAAGCGGCGAGGCGGCCATGGTCTCGGGCAGCGGCGCGAAGGTCAGGGCGGGCGAGCCCTCCATTTCCCCCGGCAGCAGGAACCGGCCCGGCGTGGTGTCGGAAAAGCCTGCGTCGCGGGCGGCGGCCAGATGCGCCGTGTAGGCGGCGGCCAGCCGCTGGGCCAGCGGCTCGGCGAACCGCGCCTGCGCGTCGATGCCGCCGAGGCCCGAAAGATAGCCCTCGGCGCCGGGGCGGCCCGCCATCCGGTCGAGCGTCTCGGCGGACCATTGCGCGAAGCTGCGGTCCATCAGGCGCAGGTCCAGCAGCCACTCGCCGGGATAGTCCACGATGTCGAGGTGGATGTTCTGGATGCCCCTGAGCCCCGACAGAAGCCCGCGCGGCTGGACCCGCAGCGACAGGCGCAGTTCGCTGACGTGGCGGGTGCCCTCGGGCCAGTGGGGGTCGGGGCCGGTCAGGGCGGCCAGGTGGCGCTCGAACTCGAAGCGGGGCACGGTGTCGTCGGGCTGGGGCTGCAGCCAGGCCGCGCGGATGGTGCCGTCGGCGGCGGCCCGCAGGCCCGGCATCCGGCCCCGGTCCAGGAGGTTCGCCACCAGCGAGGTGATGAACACCGTCTTGCCCGCCCGGCTGAGACCCGTGACGCCCAGCCGGATGACCGGATCGGCCAGCCCCAGCCCGCGCATCAGACTGCCAGTGGTATCGGACAAGGCCATGCGGTCCCCCGTGAAATCAACGGCATGAATGGACGGCCTGTCACATAGGCGGTCCCGGCCCCAACGGCCAGCAGGGCCGTCGGGTTCAGCACATGGCGCAGGCGTGACGCCGCGCCCTTGCGTCAGGCGGCCTGCGCGGGCTCCATCTCCTCGGCGCGCTCGGCCACCGCCGCCAGCAGTCCGGCGGTGCGGTCGAGCCTTTCGCGCGGGTCCTCGATCGCCTCGCGCAGGACGAGGCAGTCCTCCTTGCGCTCGCAGCCCAGCGCCTCGGCGTCGGGGGTGACGCCCTCGCGCGGGTAAAGCACGATGCCCGCCGGGCCCGCGACCACGCGGGCGATGCCCGCCGCATGGGCGGCCTCGCGCAGGCGGACGGTTTCCAGCAGCACCCGCGCTTCGGCCGGGATCTCGCCGAAGCGGTCCTCGAGCTCTGCTTCCAGCAGGTCCACGGCTTCCGAGGAATCCATGCGAGCCAGACGCATATAGATTTCCAGCCGCGTGTCCGGATCGGCGATCCAGCTTTCGGGCAGCTTGCCTTGCAGGCCAAGCTGGAGGTCCGGAATCCAGCGCTCGCCTGCGCCGCCCCGCGCCGACAGGGCGTCGGCCAGCAGCCGCTGGTAAAGCTCGATCCCGATCAGCTTCATGTGGCCGGCCTGCTCCTCGCCCAGCAGGTCGCCCGCCCCGCGCAGGTCGAGGTCGCGGGCGCTGATCTCGAAACCCGCGCCCAGGCGGTTCAGCGTTTCCAGCGTCTGCAGGCGCCTGAGCGTCAGGTCGGGGATGGTCTTGCCGCTTTCGGTGAAGATCAGCATGTGCGCCCGCTGGTTGCCCCGGCCCACGCGACCCCGAAGCTGGTGCAGCTGCGACAGGCCGAAGCGGTCGGCCTTGCAGACGACCATGGTGTTGGCCTGCGGCACGTCCAGCCCCGCCTCGATGATGTTGGTGGCCAGCAGCACGTCGCCCTCGCCCCGGGCGAAGCGGATCATGGCCTCGTCGATTTCGGCCGCGGGCAGCTTGCCATGGGCCTGCAGGATCTCGAAGCCGGGCAGAAGCTCGCGCAGCTCGGCGGCCATCGGCTCCATGTCCTCGATCCGGGGGACGACGACGAAGCTCTGGCCGCGCCGGGCGCGCTCGCGCAGCAGGGCGGCGCGCAGGGTGCCTGCGTCGAAGGGCGCGACCGAGGTGCGGATGGGCTGGCGGCGCGCGGGGGGCGTGGCGATGACGGACAACTGCTGCAGGCCCACCAGCGCCGATTGCAGCGTGCGCGGGATGGGCGTCGCGGTCAGCGTCAGGACGTGACCCGCCGACATCTCGCGCAGCTTCGCCTTGTCGGCGGTGCCGAAGCGCTGCTCCTCGTCGATGATGACGAGGCCGAGGTCCTTGTAGGCGACACCCTTACCCGCGACCGCGCCCGTGCCGATCACGATGTCGATCGAGCCGTCGGCCAGTCCCTCCTTCACCGCCTTCTTCTCGGCGGCGGAGGACAGGCGGTGCAGCGCGCCGACCGTCTTGCCAAGGGGGGCGAAGCGGCGCTGGAAGGTTTCGACGTGTTGGCGGGCCAGCACGGTCGTGGGGGCGGCGACGGCCACCTGCCGGCCTTCCAGCACGGCGATGGCGGCGGCGCGCAGCGCGACCTCGGTCTTGCCATAGCCCACGTCGCCGATCACCAGCCGGTCCATCGGTTTCCCCGAGGCGAGATCGTCGCGCACCGCCTCGATGGCGCGGGCCTGATCGGGGGTTTCGGTGAAGGCGAAGCCCGCCGCGAAGCGTTCGTAATCGGCGGGATCGCCTTCCAGCACCGGGGCCGCCTGCCCCTTGCGGGCCTCGGCCAGTTCCGACAGGGCCTGCGCGGTTTCCGCCACCGCCGCCTCGACCTCGTCCCTGCGCTTGCGCCAGCTCGACCCGTCCAGGCGGTCGAGCGTCACCGCCTCGGGCTCGGCCCCGTAGCGCCAGATGCGGTGCGCCTGAAGGACAGGGACCAGCCGCACGCCGTCTGCCGCATAGGTCAGGCGGATCGCCTCGCCCGGGTCGCCCTCGCCCAGGTCGGGCAGGGGCTCGATGCCCGCCACCACGCCGATGCCGTGGTCCTCGTGGACCACCACGTCGCCGATTCGGATGCCCACCTGGTCCAGCAGCGTCTGGCCCGAGGCCACCGCGTCCTCGCGCAGGGCACGGCTGCCCAGCAGGTCGGCGGCGGCGACGGCCAGGACGCCGTCGCGCCGGAAGCCGCGCTCGGCGGGCATGGGCAGGGACAGGAGGCTGCCGGGCTCGGCCCCGGCGACATCCTCCCATGACGCGGCGGCGCGGATCGTGCGCTCCAGCAGCCTGGCCGCGCGGCGGGACAGGAAGCGCAGGTCGCGTTCGCTGCCCAGAAGGACCAGCCGCTCGCCCGCCTCGAAGGCGGCGCGGGCGGCGCGGGTGAAGGCGCGTTCGGGCGCGCGGCTTTCGACGAAGCGCGGGGGCGGATCGCCCGCGCGCGCCAGTTCCACGGTCTCGCGGCCCTCGATGGTGGCCGCCCAGGCCTCGTCGGGCAGCACGCGGCGAAGGGCGGCGGCGCTGCCGATCTCGGCGGCCAGCTTCAGGACGTTGCGGCGGCGCTTGTCCGCGGCGGGCGAAAGGACCAGCCGCGCGCCGGGCAGATGGTCGGGCAGGGCGCAGCGGGTCTCGCCCAGGGCGGGCTCGGTCACGGGGGCGACCGCGCAGGCCTCGATTTCATCCAGCGTGCGCTGGTCGATCACGTCATAGGTGCTGATCCAGGCGATCCGGCCGTCCGCCACCTCGATCCGCACGGGGTCTTCGGATTGCGCGGGAAAGACGTCCAGCACCTGTCCGCGCAGGGCGACCTCGCCCGGCTCGTCCACGCGGTCGTCCTCGGCATAGCCCAGCGCCACGATGGAATCGCGCAGGGCGGGCAGGTCGATGGCGGTGCCCACCGTCACCGACAGCAGTTCGGCCGGGACCTCGGACGGCGCCGGCCAGGACAGCGCCAGCGCGTCGGCCGTGGTGATCAGGGCGACAGGCCCGTTCTCGCGCCCGCGCAGGCGCGACAGCCCCGCGTTCCGCAGGCCGGTGTTGGCGGGCGAGGCGGGAAGGTTGTCCCCCGGCAGCGCATCGCTTTCGGGCAGCAGGACCACCTGCGTCCCCGGTGCGGCGACAGCCAGCGCGCGCGCGACGGCGATGGCGTCGGTTTCCGATTCGGCGGCGAAGATGATGTCGCCCGTGGGGATCTGTTCCGCCAGGGCGGCGGCGCATTCGGCATTTCCAAGGCGGCCGTCGGCGCGGCCGGACTTTGGGGATGGAGGCATGATGGCTTTCGGGCGAAGGGTCGGGTCGGGCATCGGGGCCTTCGCCCGTCCGCGCCAGCGTCAACCAGCGGCAACCGCGCGGGGTTCCCGTCGCGCGCGTTTGCACCCCCGGATGTTTTGCGCCACGACACGCCCATGACGGACGCCCTTCCCATCGACGACGCGATCCCCGACCTGCGGGCGGCGCTGGCCGGTCACGGCCGTGCGGTGCTGGTCGCTCCCCCCGGCGCGGGCAAGACGACGCGGGTGCCCTTGGCGCTGCTGGACATGGTGCCTGGCCGCATCGTGATGCTGGAACCGCGCCGGCTGGCGGCCCGCGCGGCGGCCGAGCGGATGGCCGCGACTCTGGGCGAGCCCCTGGGCGCCATGGTCGGCTATCGCATCCGGGGCGAGGCCGTGCCGGGCGCGCGGATCGAGGTCGTGACCGAGGGCATCCTGACCCGCATGATCCAGTCCGACCCCGACCTGCCGGGCGTCGGCTGCGTGATCTTCGACGAGTTCCACGAGCGCAGCCTGAACGCCGACCTCGGGTTGGCGCTGGTCTGGGAAAGCCGGGGGGCGCTGCGGCCCGACTTGGCGGTGCTGGTCATGTCCGCGACGCTGGATGCCGAACCCGTGGCGGCGCTGCTGGACGACGCGCCCGTGGTGCGCTCGCTCGGCCGGGCCTTTCCGGTGGAAACGCGCTGGCTCGAACGCCCCCTGCCCGCGGGGGCGAGGCTGGTCCCCGAGGCCGCCCGGCTGATCCTGCAGGCCGAGGCGGAGACGCGCGGCACCGGCGGCACGATCCTGGCCTTCCTGCCGGGCGAGGGCGAGATCCGCCGCGTGGCCGCGATGCTGGACGGTCCTGCCGAGGTCATGCCGCTGTTCGGCGCCATGGAGCTTTCGGCGCAGCGCGCCGCGCTGGCGCCCCCGGGCGAACGGCGGCGGATCGTGCTGGCGACAGCCATCGCGGAAACCTCGCTGACGATTCCCGGCGTGCGGGTGGTGGTGGATGCGGGCCGCGCAAGGCGGGCGCGCTTCGATCCCGGTTCCGGCATGACGCGGCTGGTGACGGAACGCGTGAGCCGCGCCGAGGCCGAGCAGCGCCGCGGCCGCGCGGGCCGCGTCGCGCCGGGCATCTGCTACCGGATGTGGGCGCGGGCCGAGGAGGGGAGCCTGCCCGCCTTCGCCTCGCCCGAGATCGCCACCGCCGACCTGGCCGGCCTGGCGCTGGAACTGGCCGCTTGGGGGTCCGGGGAGGGGCTGGCCTTCCTGACCCCGCCGCCTGCCCCCGCGCTGGCCGAGGCGCGGGCGCTGCTGGAGGACCTGGGCGCGCTGAAGGACGGCCGGATCACCCCGCATGGCCGTGCGCTCGCCGCGCTGCCGCTGCATCCGCGGCTGGGCCACATGCTGCTGAGGGCCGGCCGCGGGGCGGCGGAGCTTGCCGCGCTGATGGCCGAGCGCGACCCGATCCGCGGCGCCCCCGCCGACCTTTCGCTGCGACTTGAGGCGATCCGCGACCCCCGCGCCTATGCCGAGCGCCACCCTTGGCCCGCCGACCGTGGCACCATCGAGCGCATCCGCGCGGAAGGACGCCGCCTGCGCCGCCTTGCGCCGGATGCGCCCGCGATGAGCCCGGGCGGGATGGCGGCGCTGGCCTACCCTGACCGCGTCGGCCTGCGCCGCAAGGGGGATGCGCCGCGCTATGTCCTGTCGGGCGGCAAGGGTGCGGTCTTGGCCGAGGGTGATCCGCTCGGGTCGCAAAGGCTGATCGTGGCGACCGACCTCGACGGCGACGCGCGCGAGGCGCGGGTGCGGATCGGCGCCGCGCTGGACGAGGCGGACCTGAGGGCGCTTTGCGGCGACCGCATCGAGGCGGCCGAACCGGTCGAATGGTCCCGCCGCGAGGGCCGGGTGCTGGCGCGCCGGCAGGAGCGCTTCGGCGCGCTGGTCCTGTCCGACCGGGCGCTGGAGGACCCGGACCCCGAAGCGGTGGCGCTTGCGGCCTGGGAAGGGCTGCGCGACCAGGGCCTGCCCTGGAGTCCTGCGGCGCGGCGCTTGCGGGCGCGGATCGCCCTGGTGCCCGGGATGCCGGACGTCAGCGACGCGGCGCTGCTGGCCGATCCCGGCTGGCTGCTGCCGTGGCTGGAAAAGGCGCGCACGGCCTCGGACCTGCGGGCGCTGGACCTGACCGAGCCGTTGAAGGCGCTGATCGGCTGGGACGGCCAGAGGCGGCTGGACGAGGCCGCGCCTGCGGCCTTTGTCTCGCCGCTGGGCCGCCGCATCCCCATCGACTACGACGCCGAGACGCCCACCATCGAGGCGCGCTTGCAGGAACTGTTCGGCGTCACCCGCCACCCCATGGCGGGCCGCCGCCCCCTGCGCATCCAGATGCTGTCGCCGGGCGGCAAGCCCGTCGCGGTCACGACCGACCTGCCGGGGTTCTGGACGGGGGGCTATGCCGATGTCCGCAAGGACATGCGCGGGCGTTATCCGCGCCACCCTTGGCCCGAGGACCCGACGACGGCGGACCCGACGTTGCGGGCCAAGCCGCGGGGGACGTGAGAAGAGGGGGCTCCGCCCCCGGTCACCTGCGGTGACTCCCCCGGGGTATTTGGCTCAGGAAGAAGGCTCAGGGCCGGATCTCGACCTCGGTGCCGATGGGCGTGTGGGCAAAGAGCTCGCGGATTTCGGGGTTGGTGACGGCGATGCAGCCGGCGGTCCAGTCGCCCCTGACCTTGAAGCCCTCATCGACCTGGTTGGGCTGGCCGTGGATCATGATGTCGCCGCCCGGATCGACTCCTTCTGCGCGGGCCCGGGCGCGGTCCTCGGGGCGGGGATAGTCCAGCCCCAGCGACAGGGTGAAGCTGCTGCGGTCGTTCAGGCGGTCCACGGTGAAGATGCCCTCGGGCGTCCTGCCGTCGCCCTGCTGCACCTTGTCGCCTTCCGGCGCGAAGCCGAGTGCGATGGGCATGACGCGCGGGTTGCCGTCGCGCTGGAAGACGGTCATGCGGCGGGCGGATTTCTCGACCAGGATGCGCTGAACCGGGCTGGTGATCGCGGGCGCCGGCCGGGGGATGCGGATCTCGGGCAGGCGCGGCGGGCGCGGGATCGGGATGTTCGTGGAGGGCGGCGGCACCGGCAGCGGCAGGGTGGGCGGCAGCGGCACCGGCAGGGGGATGGTGCCGGTCCAGGCAAGCCACCCGCCCAGAACCACCGCCCCCAGCGCGGCCATGCGGCGCAGCCTCATTGCAGGTCGGCAAAGGCCTCGCGCAGGCGCCCGGCGGCCTCGGCCACCCGCGCGCGGGGCGTCGCGAGATTGAAGCGCATGTGTCCCGCCCCGCCGAGGCCGAAGCTTTCGCCGTGGTTGGCCGCGATCCGGGCGCCCCCCTCGACGCGGCGGTGGATTTCGGCGGGCTCCATCCCGGTGCCGGTGAAGTCCACCCAGGCGAGATAGGTCGCCTGCAGGGGCATGGACCGGACGCCGGGGATGGCGTTCACGGCCTCGTCGAAGATGCGGGCGTTGCCGGCGATGTAGTCCACCAGCGCATCCACCCAGGCCGCGCCTTCGGGCGAATAGGCGGCGGTCACCATCGGCAGGCCGAAAAGGCCGGGCGAGATGCCCAGCGCCATCATCCGCGCCTTGTAGCGGTCCCGCAATGCAGGGTCGGCGATGATCGCGTTGCCGAGGTGGGCGCCCGCGATGTTGAAGGTCTTGGTCGCGGCCGTCAGCGTCACCAGCCGGTTCGCGATCTCGGGCGCGGCCAGCGCCGTGACCGTGTGGCGGGGGCCGCCCGGCAGGACGAGATCGTGGTGGATCTCGTCCGACACCAGGATCAGGTCGCGGGCGCGGCAGAACTCGGCCACCTGGCGCAGTTCCCCGGCCGTCCAGACGCGGCCGCCCGGGTTGTGGGGCGAGCAGAGGATCAGCATCCTCTCGCGCCCCGTCAGGCGGCTCTCCCAGCCCTCCCAGTCCAGCGCGTACTGGCCCTCGCGGACCGCCAGCGGCAGTTCCGTCACCGTGCGGCCCGAGGCTTTGATGACGCGGGCGAAGGCGTGGTAGACGGGCGTCATCAGCGCCACCGCGTCGCCCGCTTGGGTGAAGGCGTCCACCGCCAGCGCCGCGCCGTTGACGAGGCCGTGGACGGACAGGATGTGGTCCCGTTCCACCTGCCAGCCGTGGCGGGTCTGCATCCACCAGCGGATCGCGTCCAGATAGGGCTGGTTCACGCCCGGATAGCCGTAGATCCCATGCGCCACGGTGGCCTCGAGCGCGCGGCGGACGGCCGGAGGCGCGGCGAAGTCCATGTCGGCGACCCACATCGGCAGGGCGTCGGGGGCGTCCAGCCCGAAGACCCCGGCCATGTCGTCCCACTTGTTGCACATCGTGCCCCGGCGCTCGATGACAGCATCGAAATCGGGGGCGGCGAAGCGGTTGGGTCGGTTCATCGGGGATCTCCTGTCACGCGCGCCCCGACCATAGCGGCTTGTTGCGCGGCGGGAAGCCTTGTCCTATGTGCGAAGGCCATGACGCGCCCCATCCTTCTGTTTCCCGATCCCCGGCTGAAGAAGCTCTGCGCCCCCGTGGGCCGGATCACGCCCGAGATCGAAGCCCTGGCCGACGAGATGCTGGCCACCATGTATGCCGCGCCGGGCGTGGGACTGGCCGCGCCGCAGGTCGGCGTGCTGCAACGCCTGTTCGTCATGGACTGCACCAAGGACGCGCAGGCGCCCCGCGCGCCGCTGGTCATGGTGGACCCCGAGATCGTGGGCACCTCGGAGGCGCTGAACACCTATGAGGAGGGCTGCCTGTCCTTCCCCGAGCAATATGCCGATGTCACGCGGCCCGCCGAGGTGCGGATGCGCTGGACGGGCCTCGACGGCAAGACGCATGAGCGGGACTTCGACGGGCTCTGGGCCACCTGCGCGCAGCACGAGCTGGACCACCTGAACGGCAAGCTTTTCATCGACCACATCGGGCCGATGAAGCGGCAGATGATCGCGCGCCGGATGACCAAGATGAAGCGCGAGATGGCGCGGGCCTGAATGGCGGTCCGGCCCTTCATCCCCTATGCCGACCGGCGGCTGCACATGCCCGCAGCGCCGGTCGAGGCGGTCACGGACGAGATCCGGGCGATCTGGGACGACATGGTCGACACGATGGAGGCCATGCCGGGCGTCGGCCTTGCCGCGCCGCAGATCGGGGTGATGCTGCGGCTGGCGGTCGTGGATGCCTCGGACGCGCGGGGGCAGGCGGTGCGGATGGCGAACCCCGAGGTGCTGCACGCCTCGGTGAAGCTGCGGTCGCACGAGGAGGCCTCGCCGAACCTGCCGGGCGTCTCTGCGGTGATCGAGCGGCCGCGGGCGGTGACAGTGCGGTTTCTCAACGCGGCGGGCGAGGTCGAGGAGCGGGACTTCGTGGGCCTGTGGGCGACCAGCGTTCAGCACCAGATCGACCACCTGGACGGTCGGCTCTACGTGGACCGCCTGTCGCCCCTGAAGCGGCGGATGCTGGTGGCCAAGGCGGCGAAGCTGTCGCGCAGGTGACGGCCGTCGGACCGGGGCGCTGCCCCGGACCCCGGGATATTTGGACGAAGAAGAAGGAAGGGAGCGGGTGATGCGCGTCGTGTTCATGGGAACGCCCGAGTTTTCCGTTCCTGCCTTGCAGGCCATCGCGGCGCGCCACGAGGTCGTCTGCGTTTATTCGCAGCCGCCGAGGGCTGCGGGACGGGGGCAGAAGCCCCGGCCCTCGCCGGTGCAGGCCGCGGCAGAGGCGCTGGGCATTCCGGTGCGGACCCCCGTGCGGCTGAAGGGGGCCGAGGAGCAGGCGGAGTTCGCGGCCCTCGGCGCCGATGTGGCGGTGGTGGTGGCCTATGGGCTGATCCTGCCGCAGCCGGTGCTGGATGCGCCGAGGCTGGGGTGCCTCAACATCCACGCCTCGCTGCTGCCGCGCTGGCGGGGGGCCGCGCCGATCCACCGCGCGGTGATGGCGGGGGACGCCGAGACCGGCGTCGCCATCATGCAGATGGAGGCGGGGCTGGACACCGGGCCGGTGCTGGCCGAGGCGCGCACCCCCATCGGGGCGGAGGACACCACCGCCGACCTGCACGACCGGCTGTCGGGAATGGGTGCCGCGCTGATCGTGGATGTGCTGGACCGCCTGCCGCTGCCCGCCGTGCCGCAGGCGGCCGAGGGCGTGACCTATGCCGCCAAGATCGACAAGGCCGAGGCGCGGGTGGACTGGACGCGCCCCGCCGCCGAGGTGGACCGTCTGATCCGGGGGCTGTCGCCATTTCCCGGCGCCTGGTGCGTGGCGGGGAGCGAGCGGCTGAAGCTTCTGCGCTCGCGCCTGTCCGAGGAGCAGGGCGTGCCGGGCGAGGTGCTGGGCGGGCTGGTCGTCGCCTGCGGCAACGGCGCGGTCGAGATCACCGAAGTGCAGCGCGAGGGCAAGCGCCCGATGCCCGCCGCCGAGGCGTTGCGGGGGATGGACCTGCCCGCGCGTCTGGACTGACCGGAGCCGGGAAGACCAGCCCGGCACCGCGACGCCTTGCAGGCGGGGCCGGAGGCGGCCTTCCCGCGCCGCCCGATTGGGGGTAACGGCAGGGCATGAGCCTGCGCCCGCATCTGACCGCCACGTTCCTTCTCGGCCTGCCGCTGGTCGGCACCCATGTCAGCCGGATGCTGATCGGGGTGACGGACACGATCCTGATCGGCCGCTATGGCGTCGATGAACTGGCCGCGCTGGTGCTGGCGACCTCGTATTTCTTCATCCTGACCATGCTCGGGTCCGGCTATGCGCTGGGCGTCATGGGGGTGATCGCCAATGCCCGCGCCCGCGGCGACGCGGCCGAGCTGCGGCGGGCCACCCGCATGGCGCTGTGGCTGTCGGTTCTTCATTCCCTGCTGATCGTGCCCCTTCTGTGGTGGTCGGGGCCGATCCTGTCGGCCCTGGGGCAGGAGCCCCGGGTGGCGGTCCTGGGGCAGGAATGGCTGCGGGTGATGATCCCGGCGATGCCCGCCGTGCTGGCGGGCATGGTGCTGAACAGCTACCTGGCCGCGCTGGGCCGGCCGAACCTGGTCCTGGCGGTCAACCTCATCGGCCTGCCGGTCAACGCGCTGTTCAACTGGCTGCTGATCTTCGGTCATTGGGGCCTGCCCGAACTGGGCGTCCGCGGCTCGGGGATTGCCAGCCTCACGGTGAACTGGCTGCAGCTTGCGGCCCTGGCCGCCTGCGCCGCCTGGGCGCCCGAGGGGCGGCCCTACCGCCTGTTCCAGCGGTTCTGGCGGCCCGACTGGGCGGCCTTCCGGTCGGTCTTCGCGCTGGGCCTGCCGATCGGACTGACGCTGGTCGCGGAAACGGGGATGTTCACCGGCGCCAACGTCCTGATGGGCTGGTTCGGGGCCGAGCCGCTGGCCGCCCATGGCATTGCCCTTCAGATCGCGGGGCTGACCTTCATGGTCCACCTGGGCATTTCCAACGCCGCGACGATCCGCGTGGGGACGGCGCACGGGACGGGCGACGCGCAGGGCCTGCGGCTGGCCGCCGTTGCGGCGATCCTGCTGTCGGTGGGCTTTGCGCTGATCCCGATGGCGGCCTTCCTGACTATCCCCGAGACGCTGACCGGGCTTTACCTCAACCCCGCCGACCCGCGCGCGCCGCAGATCGTGGCGCTGGCGGCCTCGCTGATGCTGTATGCGGGGCTGTTCCAGCTGGCGGACGCGATGCAGGCCATCGCACTGGGGCTGCTGCGGGGGGTGCAGGACACGCGCGTGCCCATGGTGCTGGCGGTGGTCAGCTACTGGCTGATCGGCCTGCCCGCGGGCTGGCTGCTGGCCTTTCCGCTGGGGCTCGGGCCGCCCGGCCTGTGGCTGGGGCTGCTGATCGGGCTGATGGCGGCGGCCGGGCTGCTGATGTCGCGCTTCTGGCGGTGGGCGGGCGCGCAGGGCGCCGCTCTGGCCCGCGCGCCGCAAGCCCGCTAGACTGGCCCGCGCCCTGCCTGCGAGGTTTCCATGCGTCCCGTCTTCGTCCAGTTCCGCTGCACCCCCGGCAAGACCTACGAGGTCGCCGACGCCATCTATGACCGCGAGGTCGTGAGCGAGCTTTACTCGACCTCGGGCGAATACGACCTGCTGGCCAAGGTCTATGTCCCCGAGGACCAGGACGTGGGCCATTACCTGTCGGAACGGCTGTTCGACATCCCCGGCATCAACCGAACGCTGACGACGATGACCTTCCGCGCCTTCTGAAGGCGCTCAGCCCAGCGCCCAGGCCAGCGCCGCCGCCAGCACGCCCGCCGCGGGCATGGTCACGACCCAGGCCGCCAGGGTGCGCACCAGCGCCGCGCGGCGGACCAGGCGGCGGCGGTGCAGCTCTTCCGGTGGCAGGGGCTTGTGCGGGCGGGCCTGGCGGTTCCGCCGTTCTTCCCATTCCCGGTAAAAGCCGACGCCGAAGACGCCCCCCACCGCGACATGGGTGGTCGAGACGGGCAGCCCCAGCCGCGTCGCGCCCAGCACCGTCAGCGAGGTGGCCAGCGCCACGCAAAGCGCGCGGGGCGTGTTCAGCCGGGTGATCCGGCTTCCGACCATGTGGACGAGCCTGCGCCCGAACAGCAGCGCGCCGATTGCGATGCCTCCGCCGCCCAGTCCCAGCATCCAGACCGCCGTCGGCTGGACCTCGGGCAGCATCGCCGCCGACCGCACCAGCACGGCCAGGGGGGCCACCACGTTGGCCACGTCGTTCGATCCGTGGCTGAAGCCGATCAGCACCGCCGCCAGGACCAGCGGCGGCCCGAGCAGCCGGTCGAGCATCTGGCGGCTGTTGTGGCCCGCGGCCAGTTGACCTGCCATGCGGAGATGCGCGGCCGCGGTCGCGGCGGCGCTGATGGCCAGGGTGGCGCCAAGGACGATGGCGGGCCGGGCGCCGCCCAGGGACAGGGCATTGGCCGCAAGCACGGCGGCCATGAACCCGACCAGCCAGGGCAGCCAGCGCGAGGCCGCCCTGTTGCGGTCGGGTGCGCGAAGGATCGCGCGCCGCAGCACTGCCAACAGCGCCGCCCCCGTCAGCCCCGCCAGGACGGGTGAGGCCACCCATCCGGTGGCGATCCCGGCCAGCCCGCGCCAGTTCAGTGCCGCCGGCCCATAGACGGCCAGTCCCGCCCCGGCGATGCCGCCGACGATGGCATGGGTCGTGCTGACGGGCGCACCCGCCCAGGTCGCCAAGGCGATCCAGATGGCGGCGGCTCCCATGGCGGCCAGCATGACGGCGGCGGGCTCGGGGCCACGCAGCATCAGTGCGGCGGGCAGGATGCCGGTGGACAGCGTTTCGCTGACGCGCCCGCCCGCCAGCATCGCGCCCGCGATCTCGGCCAGGGCCACCAGGGCGAGCCCCGCGCCCATCGACACCGCGCCCGCCCCGACGGCGGGGCCGAGGGCGTTCGCCACGTCATTGGCGCCGATGGTCAGCGCCAGCAAGGCCGCCACCAGCACGCCCGCGATCACCAGGCCCGGCGCGGCGGCGCCCGGCAGCATGGCGCCGACAAGCGCCATGGCCGCGGCGAAGACCAGCGCCAGACCCAGCCGCGGCCCTGTGCGCAGCGAATGGACGCCCGCGCTTTCGGCATTGGCCATGCGGTCGAGGTCCTTGTCGAGGATGCGGAACGTGTTCATCCGTCGGTCAGGCGCGCGCCGGAGGGAGCGCGGGCGGGGACGCTGCCGGGGACGGGGGCGACGCGAGCGTCCTCAGCAGGGCGGCCAGTTCGGGCTCGGCCACGAGCCCGGCGGCTTCCGAGGGGGCGAACCAGCGCCGCCTGCGTTCGCCCCGCTCGGGGAAATCGTCGGCCAGCGCTTCGACCGCGACCAGGAAGACCCGCACCTCGACCGGCACGGCAAAGCCGCGGTCCTGGTCCTTGTCGTAATGGTAGCTGCCCATCTCCTCGCCCGACTTGGCGCGGACGCCCGCTTCCTCCCATGCTTCCTGCAGGGCGGCCTCGGCCAGCGAACGGCCGGGCATGGGCCAGCCCTTGGGGATGATCCAGCGGCCCGTGCCCCGGCTGGTGATCAGAAGGACCCTGCCCGTCGCGGGATCAAGGCAGACGGCCCCCACCTGCAGCAGGGGCGGGCGGGCGCCCAGCAGCCGGGCCAGTCCCCGGCGCAGGCGCGTCATCCGTCCTCCGACAGGCCGACCGAGCCGCGCAGGGCCTTGACCGTGCCGCGCTGCGCCTTGGCGGCAAGCCTGCGGCGCTGGCTGCCCAGCGTGGGGCGGGTCGCGATGCGGGGGCGGGGGGCGGTCAGGGCCGAGCGGACCAGTTCGGCCAGCCGCTCGCGCGCGATCTCGCGGTTGCGGGCCTGGCTGCGGGTGTCCTGGACCTGGATCACGATGGCCCCGTCGCTGGTCCAGCGCCGGCCCGCAAGCCGCCGCAGCCGCGCCTTGACGGGCGCGGGCAGGTGGGGCGAGCGCTCGGCCTCGAAGCGCAACTCGACGGCGGTCGAGACCTTGTTGACGTTCTGTCCCCCCGGTCCCTGGGCGCGCGTGAATTGCTCGGACAGTTCCCAGTCCGCAAGCGAGATGGAGTCGTTGATCCGCAGCATGCAGAAAAGATGCAAATCCCTGTGCCGAATGGAAAGAGGTTGAAGGATAACTTATCTCGATCGCCTGCGTTCCTGACCTGAAATCACGCCGCGGCCTTGCCGGCGGGCGGCCCGGGCAGTGGCTTTGCAAGGGCCACGGGATGACCTCATGGCGGGCAGGGCCCCGTGGATGAACCGGGCAGGGGACCTCATTCCGGCGGCTCGACCCCCGGGGCGGCCGGCCTGCCTGCCTTGACCGCCCGCGCCAGCACCGCAACCGACACCTCGCCCGCGCCCGCCCCGGCCAGCGCATCTGCCGCCGCCGCCAGCGTCGCGCCCGAGGCCATGACGTCATCGACCAGCAGCACCGGCCGCCCCTGCAGGCGTGGCCGCGCGCGGACGGCCAGGCGGATCGCGCCCTCGACATTGGCGAAGCGGTCGCCGACCGAGCCGTGGTCCTGCATGGGCGTGTGCCGCACCCGCCGCAGGGCCGCCGCTTCCAGCAGCAGCCCGTGGGCGCGCGCGACCGCCGCCCCCAGCAGCGCCGCCTGGTTGTATTTGCGCCTGAGCATCCGCCGGGGGTGCAGCGGCACCGGCACCACCACCATGTCCGGCGCAACCAGCGGCACGGCCGCCGCCGCGAGCCAGCGCCCCAGCGCGGGGGCGAGGTCGGGGCGGTCGCCGTGCTTCAGCGCCAGCACCAGCCGTCGCCCGCTGCCCGCATAGACAAGCGCCGCGCGGCCCTGCGTCCAGGGGCGCGGGCGGGCAAGGCAGTCGTCGCAGGTCAGGCCCGCTTCGGTTCCGCCGTCGCCGGGCAGGGGGATGCCGCAGGTGTCGCAGAGGCAGGCGCCGATGAATTCGGCCTCGCCCCAGCAGGCGGGGCAGAGCGCCCCGTCCTCGGCCACGCCCGTCCCGCAATCGAGGCATTGCGGCGGAAACAGAATCGTGCGCGCGGCTTTCATCACCGCCCCGAACGCCCTAAGTTCACGTCCCATGTCCGTTCCCGCCCCTTCCAGCGCCCCGCCGCGCCTGACCGACCGTCCCGCGCTTGAACGCAACCGCGCCCGCGCCGCCCGGATGGGACGCGAGGACTGGCTGCACGCGCTGGTGCTGGACGAGATCCAGGATAGGCTGGCCGGGATTAACAGAAGGTTTACGGCTCCTGCCGTCGTGACCGGCCATCCCGGGTTCTGGTCCGCCGCGATGCCGGGTGCGCGGGTCGTGCCCGACGGGGCCGTGCTGGACCTTGAGCCGGGTGCGCATGACCTCGTGATCCACGCGCTGGCGCTGCACTGGGCCGACGACCCGGTGGGCCAGGTCATCCAGTCGGCCCGCGCCCTCGTGCCCGACGGGCTGTTCATGGCCGTGCTGCCTGGGGGCGAGACGCTTGCCCCCCTTCGCGCCGCGCTGGCCCGGGCCGAGGTCGAGGTCACCGGCGGCCTGTCGCCCCGCATCGTGCCGCTGGGGGAAATCCGCGACCTCGGCGCGCTGCTTGCGCGCGCGGGACTGGCGCTGCCTGTGGCCGACCAGATTTCCCAGAACGTCAGCTACCGCGACTTCTTCCACCTTGCCCGCGACCTGCGCGCGATGGCCGAGGGCAATGCGCTCGACCGCCGCCTGCGCCATCCGACCCGCCGCGACGTGCTGCTGCGCGCAGCCGCGATCCTTGCCGAGACCGCGCCCGATCCCCAGGACCCTGCGCGGATCCGGCTTGAACTGGAACTGATGTTCCTGACCGGATGGGCGCCCGCCGACAACCAGCAGAAACCCCTGCGCCCCGGCTCGGCCAAGACGAGCCTCGCCGCGGCGCTGAGCCAGAGGACCCAATGAACCAGCACGCCCGCCCGCAGGACCTGAGCCAGCCGCGCCACGCCCCCAAGGACCACCCCGCGCTGCCGCAGCCGAAGATCGGCATCCTTGTCGCCAACCTCGGCACGCCCGACGGGCACGACTACTGGTCCATGCGCCGCTATCTCAGCGAGTTCCTGTCGGACAAGCGGGTGATCGACTACCCGGCGTGGAAGTGGCAGCCGCTGCTGCAGGGGATCATCCTCAGCAAGCGGCCCTTCACCTCGGGCAAGAACTACCGTTCCATCTGGAACAACGAGGCGAACGAAAGCCCGCTGATGACGATCACCAAGGCCAAGGTCGCCAAGCTGCGCGGGACCTGCGCGGAACGCTGGGGCGACAGGGTGATCGTCGATTTCTGCATGCGCTACGGCAACCCGTCCACGCAGTCGGCCGTGGACCGGATGGTCAAGGCGGGCTGCGACCGCATCGTCTTCCTGCCGATGTATCCGCAATACGCGGGCGCGACCTGGGCCACGGCGAACGACCAGTTCTTCCGCGCGCTGATGGTGCAGAAATGGCAGCCCTCGGCCCGCGTCTGCCCGCCCTATTTCGACCGCCCCGACTATATCGAGGCGCTCGCGCAGTCGGTCGAGCGTACCCTTCAGGGCCGCCGCCCGCAGAAGCTGGTGGCCTCCTACCACGGGATGCCCAGGCGCTACCTGATGGAAGGCGACCCCTACCATTGCCAGTGCCAGAAGACCTCGCGCCTTCTGCGCGAGCGGCTGGGCTGGCCCGAGGGTTCCATCGACACCACCTTCCAGTCGGTTTTCGGGACCGAGGAATGGCTGCGGCCCTATACGGTCGAGCATGTGGCGGAACTGGCGAAGCGCGGCATCACCGACATCGCGGTGATCTCGCCCGCCTTCAGCGCCGACTGCATCGAGACGCTGGAGGAGATCAACGGCGAGATCCGCGAGGCCTTCGAGCACGCGGGCGGGCAGCAGTTCACCTATGTCCCCTGCCTGAACGACGACGACGCCCATATCGCCGTCCTGACGGCCGTCATTGCGGAAAACATGGCCGGCTGGGCCTGACCTTGGGTTGACGCGCGGGGCCGCCTATATTGGCAGGCGACGCCGCGCCGCGACCCTTGGCGCGCAGATTTCCGAAAGGCCCCCATGACCAACATCAACCAGATCGCCTGGGACGATACCGTTCTGCCCTTCCAGCTTGACCGTTCGGGGGTGCGCGGACGCGTGGCCCGGCTGGACGGCGTGCTGGAGCATATCCTGTCGCGCCACGACTATCCGGCGCCCGTGGCCGCGCTGGTGGCCGAGGTCGCGCTGCTGACCGCGCTGATCGGGCCCACCATCAAGCTGCGCTGGAAGCTGTCGATCCAGGTGCGCGGCAACGGCGCCGTCCGCACCATCGCGGCGGACTATTATGCGCCTGCTTCGGAGGACGGCCCGGCGCGCATCCGCGCCTGGGCCAGCTTCGACGCGGACCGGCTGGACGACCGCCCGCCCTTCGAGCAGATCGGCGAGGGTTATTTCGCCATCCTGATCGACCAGGGCGCGGGGAACCTGCCCTATCAGGGGATCACCCCTCTGGCGAGCGGCTCGCTGTCGGCCTGCGCGGGGACCTATTTCGCCCAGTCCGAGCAGATCCCGACCAGCTTCACCCTGTCCTACGGGCAAAGCCGCATGGCCGGGGATGCCGCCGAACGCTGGCGCGCGGGCGGCGCCATGCTGCAGACCCTGCCGGCGCAGCCGATGGATGCGGGCAAGGGCGGCTCGGGCGAGCAGGGGCTGATCGAGGCCGCCGACATCCTGCAGGGCGCCCAGTCCGAGGACTGGAGCCGCGCCAACCACCTGCTGTCCACGGTCGAGCCGATGGAGCTGATCGGCCCCTCGGTCGCGCCGACCGACCTGCTGGTGCGCCTGTTCCACGAGGAAACCCCGCGCGTCTTCGATCCCCAGCGGGTCGAGTTCGGCTGTTCCTGCTCGGCCGACCGGGTGCGGGGCACGCTGTCGATCTATTCGGCCAAGGACATCCGCCACATGACGACGGACGAGGGCACCGTCACCGCCGATTGCCAGTTCTGCGGCGCGCATTACGAGTTCGACCCGGCCTCGCTGGGCTTCGAGGCGACCGTGGATGCCGAGGGCAACGCCCTGCCGGCCGACGCCGAGGGGCGCGGCTGATGCTGCAGGCGGCCGAGGTGCGGGAAAGGCTCAGGCGGGCGCTGGACGTGCCCGCCGGGGCCACCTCGGACTTCGACCAGAACGGCTCCGTCCCGGCGGGGCTTGAAGCGCGGCCGGCAGGCGTTCTTGCGGCCTTTCACGAGGATGGGCGGCTTCTGCTGACCAAGCGGGCAAGCGGGCTGCGCCACCATCCGGGCCAGATCGCCCTGCCGGGCGGCAAGGTCGATCCGGGCGATGCCGACGAGATCGCCGCCGCCCTGCGCGAAGCGCGCGAGGAGGTGGGGCTGGAGCCCTCGGCGGTCGAGGTGCTGGGCGTGCTGCCGGCGCATCGGACCGTCACCGGATTCGCCATGACCCCGGTTCTGGCGATGATCCGCGGCCCCTTCACCCCGGTTCCCGAGGCGGGCGAGGTGGAGGAAGCCTTCACCGTGCCCTTCGCCCATGTCGCCGATCCGGCGAACTATCGCCTTGAACGGCGGCTCTGGCGCGGCGGCTGGCGGTCCTATCACGTCGCGCCCTGGGGGCCCTACTACATCTGGGGCGCCACGGCGCGGGTGCTGCTGGCGTTGGCGAAAAGGCTGTCCGCATGAGGCTGCCAAGGGCGATTATGGGCGATCCGTCCCTGCGCCGGGTGCTGGGGGCGCTGGCCCCGCACCGCGCGCTGGTCGTGGGCGGCGCGGTCCGCAATGCCCTGCTGGGCGAGCCGGTCGAGGACATCGACATCGCCACCGATGCGCGGCCCGGGCAGGTGGTGGACCTCGCCCGGGCGGCGGGGCTGAAGCCGGTGCCCACGGGGATCGAGCATGGCACCGTCACCGTGGTCGCGGACGGCCGTGGCTTCGAGGTCACGACCTTCCGCCGCGATGTCGAAACGGACGGCCGCCGCGCCGTCGTGGCCTTTTCCGACCGGATCGAGGACGACGCCGCGCGGCGCGATTTCACCATGAACGCGCTTTACGCCGAGCCGTCGGGCGAGGTGCTGGACCCGGTGGGGGGCCTGCCCGACCTTTCCGCCCGGCGGGTGCGCTTCGTGGGCGACCCTGACCGGCGCATCACCGAGGATTACCTGCGCATCCTGCGCTTTTTCCGCTTTCATGCCCGCTATGGCCGTCCCGGGGCGGCCGACGCCGAGGCCGTCGCCGCCTGTGCCCGCCATGCTCAAGGGCTGTCCCGCATCTCGCGCGAGCGGATCGGGGCCGAGATGCGCAAGCTTCTGTCGGCCGACGATCCCGTGGAGGCGGTGCGGCTGATGGAAACGACGGGGGTTCTGGCGCAGGTCCTGCCGGGGGGCAGGGCGGACGGTCTGGCCGCGCTTTGCGCCGTGGCGCCGGAGGGAGGCGCCGGACCGGGGCGCTGCCCCGGACCCCGGGATATTTCGACGAAGAAGAAGGACTGGGAGCTTCGGCTTGCGGCGCTCGGGGCGGAGGATACGGCAGGCGCCCTGCGGCTGTCCCGGGCCGAGGCGCGGGTGCAGGAGGAACTGCGCTCGGGCCTGCCGCTGGGCGAGGCGGCTTATCGGCTGGGGGCCGGCCGGGCGGGGCAACTTGCCCTGCTGCGCGCGTCGCGGGGCGAGGCGCTGAGGTCCGACTGGCGCGAGCAGATCGATTTCGCCGCGAAGCAGGTGCTGCCGATTTCTGCCGCCGACCTGTCGCACCGGCTGTCGGGGCCTGCCCTGGGACGTGGCCTCAAGGCGGCCGAGGCGGCGTGGATCGAGGGCGACTTTCTGATGCCGGCACCTGCGCTGGTGGATATCGCCGTGCTGGCGGGGGATGCGCCATGATGCTGCACCGGACTTTCGAGCGACTGATCGATGCCTTCCGTCCGGCCGAGGGGCCGCCGCCGCGCACGCTTCTGGCCTTTTTCCGCTGGGCGCTGTCGGGCGCCTGGGGCGGGCTCGGGGTCGCGGCCTTCGCCTCGGCGCTGTCGGGGGCGGCCGAGGTCGCCTCGGCCACGCTGCTGGGCTGGGTCGTCGATGCCGTGGCGCAGTCGGGCGGGCGGGCGCTGGTCGATCACGGCTGGCTGATCGCCGCCTTTGTCGGCTTCTTCCTGGTCCTGCGGCCCGCGATCATGGGGCTGTCGGCAGCCTCGTCCAACGTCATCATCGGGCCGAACATCCTGCCGCTGGTCCTGTCGCGCCTGCACCGCTGGACGATGGGCCATGCCGTCACCTTCTTCGACAACGACTTCGCCGGGCGCATCGCGCAGAAGCAGATGCAGACCGCCCGTGCCGTCACCGATGTCGCCAGCGAGATGGTCAACACCGGCACCTTTGCGCTTTCGGCCGTCCTGGGCTCGGCGCTGTTTCTGGTGACGATCGACGCATGGGCCGCCGTGGCGCTGGTCGTCTGGCTGGTCGTCTATCTGGCGCTGATCCGCTTCTTCCTGCCCCGCGTGCGGGCGCAGTCCAAGGGGCGCGCCAGCGCGCGGGCCATGATCACGGGCCAGGTCGTCGACACGATCACCAACATCAAGACCGTCAAGCTGTTTGCCAGCGCCGAATACGAGGACCAGGCGGCCCTGGGCGCGATGGAGACCTTCCGCGACCGGGCCATCGACTTCGGCCGCCTGAACACCTGGTTCCGGCTGTCGCTGACGGTCGTCTCGGGCATCCTGCCGGTGGTGCTGGTCGGCGGCGCGGTGGCGATGTGGCAGCGCGGGGCGGCCACGCCCGGCGACGTGGCGGCCGCCGGCGCCATCGCCATGCGGCTGGCGCAGATGACCGGCTGGGTCAGCATGGCGCTGATGGGCATCTGGGGCTCGATCGGAGAGGTGGAGGACGGGATGCAGACCCTCTCGCCGCCGCACAGCCTGGTCGATGCGCCCGATGCGGTGGAACTCGGCCGCCTGCGGGGCGAGGTCGTCTTCGACGGCGTCAGCTTCTCCTACGGTCGCGGCGACGGCGGGATCGACGACCTGTCGCTGCGGATCGCGCCCGGCGAGCGGATCGGGATCGTCGGCGCCTCGGGCGCGGGCAAGTCCACGCTGGTCTCGCTGCTGCTGCGCCTGCATGACGTGGAAAAGGGCGCGGTCCGGGTGGACGGGCAGGACGTGCGCGGGGTGACGCAGGAATCCCTGCGCCGCAACATCGGCATGGTCACGCAGGAAACGGCGATGTTCAACCGCTCGGCCCGGGACAACATCCTGTATGGCCGCCCCGATGCCACGGAGGAGGAGATGGTCGCCGCGGCAAAGGCCGCCGAGGCGCATGACTTCATCCTGGGGCTGCAGGATTCGGCGGGGCGCAAGGGCTATGACGCGCATCTGGGCGAACGCGGCGTCAAGCTGTCGGGCGGCCAGCGGCAGCGGATCGCGCTGGCCCGCGCCTTCATCAAGGATGCGCCGATCCTGGTGCTGGACGAGGCGACGAGCGCGCTCGACAGCGAGGTCGAGGCGCAGGTGCAGGAATCGCTGCACCGGATCATGCAGGGCAAGACCGTGCTGGCCATCGCCCACCGCCTGTCCACCATCGCCGAGATGGACCGGATCGTGGTCATGGACGACGGCCGGATCGTCGAGCAGGGCACCCATGCCGAACTGCTGGCGCGGGCCGGGCTTTACGCGCGCTACTGGAACCGCCAGTCGGGCGGCTTCCTGGGGACCGAGCCCGAGGACGCGCAGGCCGCCGAATGACCCCCTGGACGATCGAGCGGCTGGGCCGGCGCGGCGACGGGGTTGCGGTGCGCGGGGATGAGCGTGCGCTGGCCCCCCTGACGCTGCCGGGCGAGCAGATCGAGGGCGAGGCCGAGGGTGGCCGCATTGCCCCGCCACGCATCCTCACGCCCTCGGCGGATCGGGTGAAGGCGCCCTGTCCGCATTACAGGCTGTGCGGCGGCTGTTCGCTGATGCACGCCAGCGATGGCTTCGTGGCGGGCTGGAAGGCACAGGTGGTGCAGGCGGCGCTGGCCGCGCAGGGGATTGCGGCCGAGGTGGGGGCGGTTCATGTCTCGCCCCCGCGCTCGCGCCGCCGGGCGGTGCTGTCCGGTCGGCGCACCAAGGCCGGGGCGCTGGTCGGGTTCCACCAGCGCGCCTCGGAGGTGATCGTGGATGTGGCCGAGTGCCTCGTGGTCCGGCCTGCGATCCTGGCGGCGCTGCCGGATTTGCGGCGGCTGGTGATCCTTGGCGGCTCGCGCTCGGCCGAACTGTCGCTGGTCGTGACCGAAACAGCGGCCGGGCTGGATGTCGCCGTGCGCGGGGGCAAGCCGATGACCCCGGCGCTGTTGACCCAGCTTGCGGAACTGGCGGGCGGTGCGGGCTGGGCAAGGCTCGACTGGGATGGCGAGACCCTCGCGCTGCGCCAGCCCGCCGTGGCCTTCGGCCGCGCGCGGGTCGTGCCGCCGCCCGGCGGCTTCCTGCAGGCGACGGCGGAGGGCGAGGCGGCGCTGCTGGCCTTTGTCCGCCGCACGGTCGGAGGGGCGGGGCGTGTCGCCGATCTCTTCGCGGGCGCGGGGACCTTTTCGCTGCCCTTGGCCGAGACGGCCGAGGTTCACGCGGTCGAGGGGCTGGCCGCGCCTCTGGCCGCGCTGGACGCGGGCTGGCGGGCCGCGCCGAGTTTGCGGAAGGTGACGACCGAAGTTCGGGACTTGGCGCGACGGCCCCTGCTGGCGGACGAGCTGGCACGCTTCGACGCGGTGGTGATCGACCCCCCGCGCGCCGGGGCGCCTGCGCAGGCGGCGGCGCTGGCGCAGTCGCGGGTGCCCACCGTGGCCTGGGTCAGCTGCGATCCCGTGACCTTCGCCCGCGATGCCCGCGTGATGCTGGAGGGCGGCTATGCCCTGGACCGGATCGAGGTGATCGACCAGTTCCGCTGGTCCCCCCATGTCGAGCTGACTGCGGCTTTCACGCAATAGCCCCGGAAGATTTGTCTATGATTGTCGGGACACGCAGTTGGCGGAAAACCGCCGGTTGTGGTAACGCTCGATCAATAAGACGCAAATAAGCGATTCTGGGGCAGTGATGATCTCGACCATCCGCAATCTTCTTGCGCTGACCGCGCTTGTCTTGCTGGCAGCCTGCGGCGGCAGCCAGCCGCACAGCAAGTTCCGCAGCTACAACGGCCCGCCCGTGACCCAGATCGTGGTCGAGAAGGGCGACCGGCAGATGTTCCTGCTGAGCGGCAGCACCGTGCTGAAGGCCTATGACATCGGCCTGGGGTTCCAGCCCATCGGCCACAAGATGTACGAAGGCGACGGCCGCACCCCCGAGGGGATCTATTTCATCGACCGGCAGAACCCGAACAGCCAGTATCACCTGTCGCTGGGGATCTCGTATCCCGATCCGACGGACAAGGCGCGGGCGATGATGCTGGGTCAGCAGCCCGGCGGCGACATCATGATCCACGGCCGCGGCCCTTACGGCAACCAGCAGAAGTCGCGCGACTGGACCGCCGGCTGCATCGCCGTCAACGACCAGGAGATCGAGGAGATCTTTGCCATGGTGCGCCCCGGCGTGCCGGTCGTGATCTATCCCTGACGGACAGGGGGCCGGGCGGTTCGCCCGGCCCTTTCGCGAAGACCCTTGCCAGGACGCGGGGTCCGCTGCTACCAAAGTCGTGGATGACGGGAGACGCTGGCGCAGGCCAGGGCCGAAGGAGCAACCGCCCCGGTAAACTCTCAGGCAGAAAGACCGCGTCCGCATAGAACTCTGAAGAGTGGCTTTCCCTTCGGGGCAGCCCGCCGAAGGATAACGATCTCAGGCGCCCGGTCGCGGGCAGGGACAGAGGGGGCATCGACACGCGGCCGCTGGCCGCCAGGGGAGATGCCATGACCGAACTGCGCCGCACGCCGCTTTACGACCTGCATATCGAACTCGGCGCACGGATGGTGCCCTTCGCCGGATGGGAGATGCCGGTCCAGTATCCCATGGGCGTGCTGGGCGAGCATCTGCATACCCGCAAGGCCGCCGGCCTGTTCGATGTCAGCCATATGGGGCAGGTGATCCTGCGCGGCGAGGATGCGGCGCAGGCGCTGGAACGGCTCGTGCCCGCCGACATCATGGGGCTTGCCCGGGGGCGCCAGCGCTACGGCCTGTTCACGAATGACAAGGGCGGCATCCTCGACGACCTGATGGTCGCGGCCAAGGGCGACCACCTGCTGCTGGTCGTCAACGCGGCCTGCGCGGAACAGGACATCGCCCACATGACCGAAGCCGGGCTGACGCCCGAGGTCGTGACCGACCGCGCCCTGCTGGCCCTGCAGGGGCCGGGCGCCGAGGCCGCTCTGGCCGCGCTGGTGCCGGCGGCGGCCGACCTGCGCTTCATGGACGCGGCCGACCTGGCCTGGGACGGCGGCACGCTGTGGGTCAGCCGGTCCGGCTATACCGGCGAGGACGGTTTCGAGATCAGCATCCACGAAAGCCGGGCCGTCGATTTCGCCCGCGCCCTTCTGGCGCAGGAGGGCGTGGCACCCATCGGCCTCGGCGCACGCGACTCGCTGCGGCTGGAGGCCGGGCTGCCGCTTTACGGCCATGACATGGACGCCGGGGTGACGCCCGCGCAGGCGGGCCTCGGCTGGTCGATTCCCAAGGTCCGCCGCGCGGGCGGCGCGCGCGAGGGCGGCTTTCCCGGCGCCGGGGTCATCCTGCCGGAACTGGGCCACGCCGAACGCACCCGCCGCGGGCTGCGCCCCGAGGGCCGCGCCCCGATCCGCGAGGGCACGCCGGTCTTTGCCGGGGCCGAGGGCGGCGAGCCGATCGGCCGCGTGACCTCGGGCGGCTTCGGTCCCTCGATCGGCGCGCCGGTCGCCATGGCCGTCCTGCCCGCCGATATCCCCGAGGGCGCCACGGTCTATGCCGAGTTGCGCGGCAAGCGCCTGCCGGCCGCCGTCGCGCCCATGCCTTTCGTCAAACCCACCTACAAGCGCTGAAGGACGGCCATGCTGAAATACACCCCCGACCACGAATGGCTGCGCGCCGAGGGCGACGAGATCGTCGTCGGCATCACCGCCCACGCCAGCGAGCAACTGGGCGATGTCGTGTTCATCGAGTTGCCCGAGGTGGGCCGCGAGGTGGCGCAGGGCGAGGAGATCGTGGTGATCGAGTCGGTCAAGGCCGCCTCGGACATCGTGGCGCCCGTCGCGGGCACCATCACGGCCGTCAACGATGCGCTGGCGGACGCGCCGGGGGACGTGAACGCGGACGCGATGGCAGCCTGGTTCTTCCGCATCAGGCCCGCCGACGGTGTGTCGCTGGACAGCTTCATGGACGAGGCCGCCTATCAGGCGCTGACCGGCTGAGATTGCGCCGCCGGGCCGGGGCTCTGCCCTGCCCGGGCCCGGCGGCCCCGTCGGCACTGAAAGCAGTCCCCGGACTGCTTTCCGGGTGCTTCGAAGCCCGGGACGGTTGACCGAAGAAGAACAAGGCGCGGGCGGCGGACGGCCGCGCTGCCGATGCAGGTAATCCGGCCCGGTGTGGCCATTTGCACATGAGCGATCCCATGACCCGCTGGAACCCGACCTCCTACAACCCCGACGATTTCGCCAACCGCCGCCACATCGGGCCCTCGCCCTCCGAGATGGAGGAGATGCTGAAGGCCGTGGGCGTGGGCAGCCTTGACCAGCTGATCGAGCAGACGGTGCCGGTGTCGATCCGCCAGGACGCGACGCTGGACTGGCCGGCCCTGTCCGAGCGCGAGATGCTGTCGCTGATGCGCGAGGTCGCGGGCCAGAACCGGGTCATGACCAGCCTGATCGGGCAGGGCTATTACGGCACCGTCACGCCGCCCGCGATCCAGCGCAACATCTTCGAGAACCCCGCCTGGTACACGGCCTATACCCCCTACCAGCCCGAGATCGCACAGGGCCGGCTCGAGGCGCTGCTGAACTATCAGACCATGGTGGCCGACCTGACCGGGCTGCCGGTCGCCAACGCCTCGCTGCTGGACGAGGCGACGGCGGCCGCCGAGGCGATGGCCATGGCGCAGCGCGTGGCGAAGTCGAAGGCCCGCGCCTTCTTCGTCAGCGAGAACCTGCACCCGCAGACGATCAGCGTGATCGAGACGCGGGCCGAGCCGCTGGGGATCGAGATCATCCGCAGCAAGCCCGAGAACTGCGATCCCGCCCAGGTCTTCGGCGCGATCTTCCAGTATCCCGGCACCTTCGGGCACATCCGCGACCTGACCGCCGACTGCGAGGCGCTGCACAAGGCGGGCGCGGTCGCCATTGTCGCGACCGACCTTCTGGCGCTGTGCCTGCTGAAGGAGCCGGGCGCCATGGGGGCCGACATCTGCGTGGGCTCGGCCCAGCGCTTCGGCGTGCCGATGGGATATGGCGGCCCGCACGCCGCCTTCATGTCCTGTCGCGACGAGATGAAGCGCGCCATGCCCGGCCGCATCGTGGGCGTCAGCATCGACGCGGCGGGCCGCCCCGCCTATCGCCTGGCGCTGCAAACGCGCGAACAGCATATCCGCCGCGAGAAGGCGACCAGCAACGTCTGCACGGCGCAGGCGCTGCTGGCGGTCATGGCCTCGTTCTATGCCGTCTTCCACGGGCCGGTGGGCCTGCGCGCGATCGCCCAGCGGGTGCATCTGAACGCGGTGACGCTGGCCGATGCCCTGCGCGCGGCCGGGGCCGAGGTCGAGACGGAGGCCTTCTTCGACACCTTCACGGTCCGCGTGGGCGTGGGGCAGGCGGGCATCCTCGCCGCCGCCGAGCAGCGCGGGATCAACCTGCGCAAGGTGGGCCGCGACCGCGTGGGCATCAGCGTGGACGAGACGACCGACGCGGGCGTGATCGCGCGGGTGCTGGACGCCTTCGGGATCACCGATCCGGCCGAAACGGCGACCGTGCCCGCCATCCCCGATGACCTGCTGCGGGAAAGCGACTACCTGACCCATCCGGTCTTCCACATGAACCGGGCCGAATCCGAGATGATGCGCTACATGCGCCGCCTGTCGGACCGCGACCTCGCGCTGGACCGGGCGATGATCCCGCTGGGGTCCTGCACCATGAAGCTGAACGCGGCGGCCGAGATGATGCCGCTGACCTGGCCCGAGTTCGCCATGCTGCACCCCTTTGCGCCCGAGGCGCAGGCGGCGGGCTATCACCGCGTCTTCAGGGACCTGACCGAGAAGCTCTGCACCATCACGGGCTATGACGCCTTCTCGCTGCAGCCGAACTCGGGCGCGCAGGGGGAATATGCGGGGCTGCTGACCATCGCCGCCTATCATAAGGCCCGCGGCGAGGACCGCGACATCTGCCTGATCCCGACCAGCGCCCATGGCACCAACCCCGCGACTGCCCAGATGTGCGGGATGAAGGTCGTGGTGGTGAAATCGGCCCCGAACGGCGACATCGATCTGGAGGATTTCGCGGACAAGGCGGCCAAGGCCGGCGACAAGCTGGCGGCGGTGATGATCACCTATCCGTCCACGCACGGCGTCTTCGAGGACACCGTGCGCGACGTTTGCCGCATCACGCATGAGCATGGCGGCCAGGTCTATATCGACGGCGCCAACATGAACGCGCTGGTGGGGCTGGTGAAGCCCGGCGAGATCGGCGGCGACGTCAGCCACCTGAACCTGCACAAGACCTTTGCCATCCCGCATGGCGGCGGCGGCCCCGGCATGGGTCCGATCGGCGTCAAGGCGCACCTTGCCCCCTTCCTGCCCGCCGACCCGCGCGAGGGGGCGGGGGCGGTCTCGGCCGCGCCCTGGGGGTCGGCCTCGATCCTGCTGATCTCCTGGGCCTATATCCGCATGATGGGGGGCGCGGGGCTGACGCAGGCCACCCGCGTGGCGATCCTGAACGCGAACTACATCGCCAGCCGCCTGGCCGGGGCCTATCCCGTCCTGTTCATGGGCAACCGGGGCCGCGTCGCGCATGAATGCATCGTGGACACCCGCGTCTTCGCGGAACATGGCGTCACCGTGGACGACATCGCCAAGCGCCTTATCGACAACGGCTTCCATGCGCCGACCATGAGCTGGCCCGTGGCGGGCACGCTGATGGTCGAGCCGACCGAATCCGAGACAAAGGCCGAGCTCGACCGCTTCATCACCGCGATGCTGGCAATCCGGGACGAGATCACCGAGGTGGCCGAAGGCCGCATCCCGGCCGAGGCAAGCCCCCTGCGCCATGCCCCCCACACGGTCGAGGACTTGGTCGCCGACTGGGACCGCCCCTATTCGCGTGAGCAGGGCTGCTTCCCGCCCGGCGCCTTCCGGGTGGACAAGTACTGGCCACCGGTCGGGCGGGTGGACAACGCCTATGGCGACCGCAACCTGATCTGCACCTGCCCGCCGGTCGAGGCCTACGCGCAAGCGGCGGAATAGCCTTGTCGCCGCAGGTCCGTTAATCATTCTTAACGAATGGTTAACGGAGTGCGGACATGGTCAGGACGGTGATTCTCGGATGCGCCCTGGCGCTTGTTCCGGGGCTTGCCCTGGCGCATCCCGGCGGGCTGAACGCCGAGGGATGCCACAACGACCGCAAGCGCGGCGGATATCATTGCCATGGCGCGTCGCAAGCAGCCGACCGGCCCGCGCCCATTTATCTGCTGGACAGCGGCGCCCCTGTCCGGTTCGCCAACTGCACGCAGGCGCGTCGGGCGGGGGCCGCCCCCATCCGCCGGGGCGAGCCGGGTTATCGTCCCAAGCTCGACCGTGACGGGGATGGCGTCGCCTGCGAGTGATCTTTCCCCGCTTCCTGGCGTTGTCGGGGAACGGAGGAACCGGAGATGCCCGACAGCCACACGCTGACATGCCTGAGTTGCGGACAGGGAAATCGCCTGCCCGAGGGGCGGCTTGGGGACAATGCGAAATGCGGCACCTGCGGTGCTGCGCTGCTGCCTGCAAAGCCCGTCGCGCTGGATCTGCAACTGCTGGAAAAGGCGGCGCGCCGTGACACTCTGCCGCTGCTGGTGGATTTCTGGGCGCCCTGGTGCGGTCCCTGCCGCATGATGGCACCGGAATTCGAAAAGGCCGCGGCCATGCTGCACGGCACGGCCCGGCTAGCCAAGATCGACACGCAAGGCCATCCCGACGCGACCGTGCGCTTCAACATCCAGGGGATCCCCGCCTTCATCCTGTTCCGGGACGGGCGCGAGCGGGCGCGCCTGACCGGGGCACGGCCTGCCGGGCAACTGGCCGACTGGGTGCGCGGTCAGGTTGCCGCGGGCTGACAAAGGCCGCTTGACAACCACCCGCCGACCCGCCAAATAGCGCGCCTGTGGGGCCGTAGCTCAGTTGGTAGAGCGCATCGTTCGCAATGATGAGGCCAGGGGTTCGATTCCCCTCGGCTCCACCAGTTTCCAGACATCTCAGTCGGTTGCGAGCCGCCCGTCCCGGCGGGCCTTGATCGTCAGCCAGACATGGGCGGCCAGCCATAGGGCCGCGATCGTCCACAGGTCCACGCCCAGCCGCGCCAGGGCCGTGTCGGGCAGACTGACCATCATCGCGTCGCCCAGGACCGACAGCAGCACGCAGGCGACAAAGGCCACCAGCCCGCCCTTGCCGATGGTCGCCAGCGCCTGCCCGGGCCCGGTGGCGGCCATCCAGGCGAAGGGGCCCGCCAGCGGCACGGCGACCAGCCAGCTCGCCGCCATGATCGCCACGTAGCGCACCAGGTCCAGCGACCATTTGTCCACCGTCCCGACCGCGTGCCACATGATGTCGGCCAGCCGCTTGCCATCCCCGCCGAACCGCCACAGCGTCACCATGCCCAGCGAATAGAGCGTCACCGCCGCCGCGATCAGCGTGATCTCGTGGCCATGGCGGCGCAGCACCGGCATGAAACGGTGCCGGAAGGCTCCCATCGCGACGCCGCTGTGGAACAGAAGCTGCCAGCCGAAGGGGTTGAACAGCAGCCCGCCCTCGACCCGCTGGTTGGGCAGGGCGGCGTTCAGGGGAACCGACACCAGCCACAGGGCTACCGAGCCCGCGAAGAAGGCCACCGGCCAGCGCAGCATCAGCGGCACCAGCACGGGCGCGAGCGCCAGCAGGATGACGTAAAGCGCCAGCACGTCCAGAAGGTTCGGCTGCATCCACATCAGCGCCAGCGTGGCGACATAGCCCACCGGCACGTCGATGATCCAGCGCGCGTATTCGTTCCAGATCGCGCTGTGGGCGAAGCCCAGTTCCAGCAGGCCCCGCGACAGCAGCGCCAGCAGGATGCCGCCCAGCACGAGCGCCAGCCAGACCTGGCCCGCGCGGCGGGCAAAGCGCCATTGCGCGGCCAGGCGGCCCTGCGCGCGCTCGACCTTCATCCAGACCAGGCCCACGAGGAAGCCCGACAGCAGCACGAACAGCTCGGCCGCGTCATAGATGGCGAAGTTGGTCAGCGTCAGTTGCCGCAGCGCGCCGCGCGGCATGTGATTGAGCATGATGCAGACCAGCGCGTAACCGCGCAGCATGTCCAGCGAGACGATCCGGCTCATCGTGGCAGCGCGGCCCAGCGGTCCAGCAGGCGGGGGTCCGATAGCAGGGCGGCGCGCTCGGCGCGGTCGAGGAAGCCCAGCGCCTGCGCCTGCGAGGCGGCGGCGCCGATCTTGGCCTCGGCTGCGATGGCGGGCAGCCGCTCGGCCGCGGGCAGGTCGGGGAGGGGCGGCAGCAGGGCGACATGGCGCGCCCGCGCCTGCGCGTCGCGGCCCAGCGCCAGGGTGGAGCCCTCGACATGCCGCAGCCGGCGGGCATGGGCCGTGCTGGCAACGACGATCGCCGGAGGCACACGCTCTTCGGGCGTGACCAGCAGCCCCGCCATCCGCGCCCAGCGACCGAAGACGGGCGAGGCCGTCCAGCGCGAGATCGCGGGCGCCAGGATCAGCCCCGCGAGGATCGGTGACAGCCACAGCGCATGGCCGGGCGACAGCATCGTGACCACCAGCAGCGTGCCGACGCCCGAGACCACATGGATCGCGTGGCGCCGCAGCACCAGCCCCCAGGGCGGCATCGAGCCCTTGCGGACCTGGCTTTCCCAGCCCGAGTTGCGGCCGCGCAGGATTTCCAGGATCTGACGGGTCTGGATCAGCATCTGCACGGGCGCGATCAGCGCCGACAGCACGATCTCGAACAGCGCGCTCAGCAGGATGCGCGGCCGGCCGCCCACGTCCGAGGCCAGCGGCCGCCGCCAGGCGCGTCCCAGCGCCACGAACTTGGGCAGCAGCAGCAGCGTCATGGCGGCGACGAACAGCCAGGTCATGCGGGCCGCGTCGAAGGTCGGCCAGTCGGGGAACAACTGGTAGCTGTTGGGGAAATACTCCGGCCGCGACAGGATCACGTTGGCGGTCAGGGCAAGGCCCACGAGGATCATCGCCAGCCAGATCGGGCTCATCAGGAAGCCCAGCACGCCGATCATGAAGTGGACCCGGCTGACGGCGGTGAAGCCGCGCGCCTCGATCAGGCGCAGGTGCTGCAGGTTCCCCTGCGCCCAGCGGCGTTCGCGCACGGCCATGTCCAGCAGGGTGGGCGGGGAACCCTCGTAGCTGGCGCGCAGGTCCCAGTCCAGCCGGACCTTCCAGCCGGCCCGGCGCAGCAGCGCGGCCTCGACGAAGTCATGCGACAGGATCGTGCCCCCCCAGGGGGGCGTGCCGGGAAGTTCCGGCAGGCCGCAGCATTCGGCGAAGGCGCGCACGCGGATCATCGCGTTGTGGCCCCAGAAGTTGCCGTTGTCGCCCGACCACGCGGCGACGCCGCGTCCGATGGGCGGACCATAGACCCGGCCCGCGAACTGGATCACGCGGGCAAACAGGGTCTGGCCGCCCACCAGCATCGGCAGGGTCTGGATCAGGGCAAGCGCGGGATCGGCGCCCATCCGCGCGCTCATCTGTCGCACGACGTCGCCGCTGACGACGCTGTCGGCGTCCAGCACCACCATCTGGTCGTAGCGCCCGCCCCACCGGCGCACGAATTCCGCGATGTTGCCCGCCTTGCGGCCCGTGTTGTCGGTCCGCCTGCGGTACCAGACGGGCAGGGGGCAGGTGTCGCGCAGCGCGGCGACGGCCAGCGTCTCGGTCGCGAAGAAGTCGGGGTCGCGGCTGTCGGACAGGATGAAGATCTCGGCCCGGTCGGACATCCCGGCCTCGGCCAGCTGGTCGGCCAGGGCGCCCAGCATCCCCATGCTGTCGGCCGGGTCCTCGTGATAGATCGGCATCACGATGGCCACGCGGGCAGTCCCCGGATCGGCGGGCGTCACGGGCGGGCGGGCGACCAGCCCCGCGATCAGCGAGCAGAAGCTGAAGCCGACCCAGCCGAAGGTGAGGGTGAAGAAGACCAGCAGCGCCCATTGCAGCGGCTGGATGCCGTCGCTGAAGACGATCAGCATCTGCCAGAAGCCGATGGCCGTGATCAGGGCCGCGCCCCCGAAGGCGATCAGCCGCGCGGCCAGCACCCGCGCCGTGGCGGGTTCGCGCGCAGGGCCGGGGGGAGGAGCCGCGCGGAAGTCCTGCGCGGGCATGGACAGCGGCACCTCGGGCGGGACCGGCGGGATGCGGCCCAGCCAGCCGGCATCGGCCGGCGGACGCTGCGGCGCACGGCGGGGAAGGGTGCCGGCCGGGCTGTCCGGGCCGGTCAGCAGCGGTGGATCGGTCCGTTCCAACCGATCATTCTCTTGTCCAGCGGAACATCCAGGTCTCGCTCAGCGGGCCGCCGTCCGGGGTTTCCAGCCGGGCGGTGATCTCGGCCAGGTCGGCGCGCTCGGGCCGGAACTCGAAGGCGAGTCGCAGCAGCCCCTCGTCGGGCAGGCGCACGACATAGGGATACTCGACATTCCCGGCCGACGCGCTGACCACGGCGGCCGGGTCCGGCTGGTCCTGGAACAGGTCCAGGTCGAAATCGATGAAATAGCTGCGCGCCCCTTGCGCGTTCACCGACCGCCCCGAGCGGGTCTGGCGCACCCGCGCGACCGGAAAGCCATCGCCGGGCGCCATGCCGAAGCGCTGCTCATAGGCGAAATCGTGGCGCACGCCCGCGACCAGCGGCTGGGCAGGTTTCCAGAAGGACACGATGTTGTCGTGGAACTCGGACTCGACCGGGATCTCGACCAGCACCACGGACCCGTCGCCCCAGCCCGGCGCGGGCTCGATCCAGGCCGAGGGGCGCAGTTCATAGCGGGCTTCGGCGTCCTGGTAGGTGTCGAAGTCGCGGCCGCGCTGCATCAGGCCGAAGCCGCGCGGGTCGCGGTCGGCGAAGGCCGAGATCTGCAGGGTCGACGGGTTGTTCAGCGCCCGCCACAGCCGCAGGCCCCCGCCCGTCACCATCTGCAGCCCGTCGCTGTCATGGACGGCGGGGCGATAGTCGTCGAAGCTGCCGCGGTCGCCCGGCCCGAACCAGAACATCGAGGTGAGCGGCGCCAGCCCCACATCCGCAAGGTCGCGGCGCGGGACCAGCGCCACGCGGGTCGCCACCAGCGTCTCGTCGCCGGGCTTCAGCACGAATTCGAAGGCGCCCGCGATCGAGGGGCTGTCCAGCAGCGCGTGAACCGTCACGGTCTGGCTGGTCGGGTCGGGGGCGTGGATCCAGAACTCGCGGAAGAAGGGGAACTCCTCGCCCTCGCGGCTGCCGGTGCCGATGGCGAGGCCGCGGGCGGACAGGCCATAGCGGCTGCCGCGGCCGAGGACGCGGAAGTAGCTGGCGCCCTGGAAGACGGCCAGTTCGTCCAGGAAGCCCGGGCGGTTCAGCACGGTCCGCAGGCGGAAGCCCGACCAGCCCATGTTGCCCGGCGGGCTTTGCCCCGCGTCCGGCGGGAACGAGTTCGGGTGATAGTCGAAGACCGAGGGGTCGAAGGGGAAGGGCCGCACGACGCCCGCATCCACCAGGTTGATGCGCACGGGCTGCGTGAACAGCATCCCCGGCGGCAGGAAGTCCAGCCCGAAACCCGGCACGCCTGCCCAGGGGTCGGCCTCGCGCCGGAAGCGGATCCCGCGATAAGCATCATAGCCCAGGTCGCGGAAGGGCGGGTCCAGCGTCGAGGCCGGCTCGACATAGGCCGCGCGGGCAAGGTCGGTGGCGATCCGGGCCACTTCCTCGAAGCCGAACAGGACGGGCTCGGCGGGGGCCGGAGCCGTGATGGCCTGCGCCAGCCCGGCGCGGGGCGGCAGCATGGCGCCAGCCAGCGCGGCAGTCATCGTGCCGATGAAGAAGCGACGTTCCAAGCGTGTCCCGATCCGAAGGGGCGGTTTGCCCGAGTCATTAGAGAATGCCCCTGCTTGCCGCAAGATTCCAGAATGTTTGGCAAGGGTTGACGCCCCGGAACCGTGGCCGGGGCGCCGCGTCAGTAATCGCGTTCGTAGAAGACCCCCAAGGTGCTTTCGCCGTCGCTGGCGACCGAGCCGCGCGCGGTGATCGCATTGTTCACGTCCAGGTTGAGGTTGATCCGTGATCTGCCTTCCGCATCGACCTCGACGTCGCTGTAAAGGTTGCGCGACAGGTAGCGCCCGGCGCGGACCGAGACGTTGCCTTCCTCGTCCGTCGTCAGGTCAAGGTCGTCCAGCCCCGCGGCCTCGCGCAGGTTGCCGACCAGCCCTTCGCCGCCCCGGCCGGCCAGCACGGCCACGGCATTGGCCAGCTGCGCCGCCTGCAAGGGCGAGATGGTTTCCAGGCCACGCCCGAACAGCAGCTGCGACAGCACCTCCTCCTCGGGCAGTTCGGGGTCGGACTGGAAGGTGATCTCGGGATCGCGCAGGTCGCCGTCGATGACGATGCGGGTGGTGATCTCGTCCTGCTGGGTTTCCGCCACCAGCCGCAGGACGGGCACGAGGCTGCCCTGCAGCTCGATCAGTCCTTCGGTCATGTCGAAGCGGCGGCCCAGCAGGTCCACCCGGCCGCGGATCAGCTGAAGCTGGCCGATGGGGATGACGTTGCGGGCGGTGCCGGTCAGGCGGATCTGGCCGCCCAGTTCCGCGTCCACGCCGCGACCCCGGACGAAGACCTGGTTCGGCGCGTTGATCGTCAGGTCCAGCCGGGCCGGGTTGGCCGGCGGCGTGGCGGGCGGCGCCACCATGCCCGCGATGCGGCTGTCGGCGCTGGGGAAGGGCAGCAGCCCCGCCTTGGCCCGCGTGGCGCGCACCGGCGGGCGGTCGTTCAGGTGCACGATGTCGGGGATCGCGCGCCCGCCCAGGCCCGTGTTGGGAATGCGGAACTCGACCGGGCCCAGGGTCAGCGCGCCCGTGACCAGCGGCCCGTCGGCCGGGTTGCCCGAGATCGAGACCGTGCCGTCCGCCACCGCCTCGTAAAGGTTGGGGTCGCGCAGCACGACCCGGTTCAGCGTGGCGCGCAGGTCCAGGCGCGTGCCGTTGCGCAGGTCCACGGGGCCGGTGACGGTCAGGGTGCCCCCGTCCGCGATGGCCCCGGTCGCGTTGACGGTGATCACTCCGCCCGCGATGTCGGCCGTGGCCGCCAGGTTCTCGACCGACAGGCCGATGTTGGGATCGGCAAGCCGCGCGTTCGGCAGGCTGACGCGGCCCGACAGGTTCTCGAGCGCGGGGCGCCCGTTCAGCGCCAGGTCGAAGTCCACCGCCCCCGCGATCGAGCGCGTGCGCAGCAGCGGGTTCACCAGCGCCGCGTCGCTGACGCCGGACACGCGGATGTCGGCGTTCGAGAGGTTCGCTGCGAGGCTGCCCGCAACCGTGGCACGGGTGCCGCCCGGCGCGGTTGCGTCAAGGTCCACGACGTAGTTGCCTCCGGCCTGGCGGACGCTGCCGGTCACGGTCGCCGGCCCCGTCAGGCCCGGCACCAGCAGGCCCGTGTTCGCCAGCCCCGCATCCACGTTCAGCGCCGTGGCCGAGCCATCCGCGCTGATCCGCAGCTGCGGGTTCCGCGCGTTCAGCCGTTCGATGGCCACGGGCCCCCGGCGGGGCAGGGTGGCGGCGGCGTCGAACTGGGTCGCGCCCGAAAGCAGCCGGTCCACCTGTGCGTTGCCGATCCGCAGCCCGTTCGCGCTGCCCTCGGCGGTGACGCGGCGGCCCTGGGGCGTGTCGGTCAGCCGGGCCGTCGCGTTCAGCCCGCCCCCGATGCCGCGCCCCAGGAAGGCGAGGCTGTCGGCCCGCAACTGCGCCGTGACATCGGTCTGCCCCGCTCCCAGCCTGCCCTGCGCGGTCGCGTTCAGGCGGGGGTTGTCCACGACGGCCTCGTCGATGGTCAGAACGCCCTCGCGTTCCGTGCCGCGCAGCGTCAGGCGCGTGGCCCCGGCCAGCGCGGCGTCGGCCTGCGCCTGTCCCAGCGACAGGTCGTTCGCCGTCCCGTCCACCACCAGCCGCCGGGTGCCGGTGCCGTCATCGGCAAAGCTGCCCGTCGCCGCGAAGGACCCGCGCCAGCCCAGGCCCAGGGCCGACAGGTCGCGCATGTCCACCTGTCCGCTGACGTTGGTGCTGCCGTTCCCGATGACGCCCGAGATGTCGGCCCGCGCGCTGGGGTTGTCGAGGATCGCCTGCTCGATGGTGAAGACCTCGCCCTTCTGCGTCCCGCGCACCGTCAGCCGCGTTTCGCCCGCCAGCACCCCGTCCACGTCCTGCTGGCCCAGCCGCAGGTCCTCGCCGGTGCCGCTGACCTCGAGCAGCCGTGCGCCCTCGCGGCCGCTGACGCGTGCCGTCGCCCGGACGGCGCCCGAGAACTCGGGGCGCAGGGCGGTCAGGCTGGGAATGTCCAGATCGAGGGTGGCATCCAGAACCTCGCCGAAGCTGCCGCTGCCTTCCGCCGCGAGCTGCGGGTTCGACAGGCGGAAGCTGTCGATGACGAAGCTGCCCTCGCGCTCCTCTGCAACAGCCAGAAGCTCGGTCCGGCCCTGAAGCACGGGGTCCAGCTGTTCAACCCCCAGCACCAGGTCCGTCGCCGTGCCCGAGACGTTGACGCGCCGCGCGCCGGGGGCGCCCGTCACCGTCGCCTCGGCCTCGAGCGCGCCGGCCATGGCGGGATCGGCGTCGGTCAGGCTGGCCAGCCGCATCGTCGCGCGCAGGTCGGTCGCGGTCGAGCTGATGAGCCCCTGCGCCTGCGCGGTCAGCCGCTGCCCGTCGACCGTCAGGTCGCGGATCTCGATTCCCGCCTCGTCGCGGCGCGCGCTGACCGTGATCGCGGCCTCGCCCGCCAGCAGGCGGTCCAGCTGTTCCTGGTTCAGGGTGATGTCGGTGCCGTTCAGCTCGACCTCGGCGTCGAAGCCGCGCGTCAGCACGGTGTAAAGCCCGCTGACGCGCCCCGAGGCCTGCCCCGTCAGCGGCCGCCCGGCAAGGGTGGAAAGGTGCGACACGTCCTCGTAGGCCGCGTCCAGTTCGCCCGAAACGGTGATCCCCGAGCGCAGCCCGTCGATCAGGATGTCGCCGCTGAGGCCGTAGTCGCGCCCCGACAGGCTGAAGCCCGCCAGTTCCAGCGCGTTTCCGGGGGTGAAGTCGAAGCCGGTTTCGCCCGTGATCTCGGCGCCCAGCGCGGCCTGCAACCCGGCGTCGGCCAGCGCGAGGCCCCGGGTGCCGAAGCCGATGCGCCCCAGGACGGCCTGAAGCCTTCCGCCCTCCAGCCGGACCGAGCCGCCGCCTTCCAGCGTCAGCGCGCCGATGCGGTTGCCCCCCCGTGTCACGTCGCCCAGGCGGCCGTTCAGTGTCCAGGCGTCGCTTTGCGCGGCGTCATAGCTGATCTGCAGGCTGCCCGACTGCACGTCGATGGGCTCGCCCCGCAAGGGCAGGCGGGCGGGCAGGGTGGTCGCGCCCGCATCCTCGCCCAAGGTCATCAGCAGCACCACCGACTGGGGCGCGCCGGTGTCATTGGTCGTGACCGAGCCGGTGAGGTTCAGCGATTCCGTGTCGATCAGCAGGACGGGCAGCGACAGCCTCCCGTTCTCGCCGCGCCAGCCCTCGACCAGCACCTGCGACTGGGGGCCGAAGAAGGGGGCGTTCTCGGGCGGCAGGAGGCTTGCGACGTCGCCGCCCAGTTCCAGCCGGAAGGCGGTGCCGGGGGTGCCGTCCTCGCCGGGCTGCGCCCGGACCGAGGCGCGGCCGGTCACGCGGTCCTGCCCGTTCGTGGCCAGCCGGACCTCGGCCATGAAGTCGCGCAGCGGCCCCTCGCCCCGGATCTCGGCGCGCACGGCGGGGCGGCCGTTGAGGCCCACGAGATTGGCGAACAGCCCGCCCGCGTCCTCGTCCAGTTGCAGGTCCAGCCGCAGCACGGTGGTTTCGTTGGAATAGGCCGCATCCACGGCGAAGGTGCCGCGCTTGCCGTCCACGCGGTTGATGGCCAGCTTGGCCGCGCCCTCGCCGCCCGCAAGGTTCATCGCGCCGTCGATCGAAACCACCGCCGCCTCGCCGATGACCGGCTGGCCCAGTTCGACCCGGCCCGCCGCGATGCGGGCGATGCTGATGCCGACAGGCAGGGTGGGCAGGGCGAATTCGCGCACCTCGGGGGTGCGGGCGTTCCCTTCGCCTTGCGGCAGGCGGGGCAGGAGGATCTCCTCGGCCGACAGTTCCTGGATCTCGATGCGCCGGGCAAAAAGGGCCGAGCGGTTCCACTGGATCGCGCCGTTGCGCAGCGTGATCCAGACGCCCTGGGCGTCGGCGATGGTCAGTTCGGTGAAGGTCGCCCGCGAGGACAGCGCCCCCTGGAAGCCCCGGATCTCGACCTGCCGCCCGGCGCTGGACAGGTTGCGTTCAAGGAAACGGGTGATGAAGCCCTGATCGTCCTCGACCTCGGCGGAAATCTCGGCGGCCTTGGCGGCGATGCCGCCTTCCGCCTCTGGGGCGGCCGCGGAAGCGGGCGGTGCCGGCGGCTCCTGCGCCGGGATCGGCGCGACGGGCAGCAGGAAGACGAGGGCCAAGGCGGCCAGAAGCTTTTTCATCAGAAGGCCTGCCCCAGTCCAAGGTAAAGCTGCACCCCCTCGCCGGTGTCGCCGCCCACGGGACCCGCGACGTCCAGCCTCAGGGGGCCGATGGGGGTGTTGTAGCGCACGCCCAGGCCCGCGCCCGCGTGCCAGTCGGTCTGGCCGTCGAACGAGCTGTCGGCCCAGACACGGCCCGCGTCGGCGAAGGCCACGACGCCGATCCGTTCCCGCACCTGGAAGCGCGCTTCGGCGGTCAGGTTCGCCACGCTCATGCCGCCGGTCTTGACCGTGACGCCGTCGGGCCCCTCGATCACCCGCACGCCCAGCGACTCATAGGGCTGGCCGCGGACCGAGCCGCCCCCGCCCGAATAGAACAGGTAGTCGCGCGGGGTTTCCTCGATTTCGGGCCCCCAGATCGTGCCCGCCCGCGCCCGCCCCGCCAGGGTGAAGCGGTTGTCCTCGCCGAAACTCCGGTAGGCCCGGCCCTCGCCGACGAAGCGCAGGCCCGATCCTGCATCGTCGTTCAGCCCCGTGAAAGGCGTCGCGGTCGCGGTCAGCCAATAGCCGCGCCTGGCGTCCGTGGGCTCGTCGCGGCGGTCCCATGTGACCGAGGTCGGCAGCGCCAGGATCTCGAAATCGGTGATCCCCGTGTCGTCCCGCACGCGCGAGCGGCGGTATTCCAGCGTGGTCTGACCCGTCAGCCGCTCGCTGGGCAGCCAGGTCAGGCCGAAGCCGAGGACGCCCAGGTCGAGGTCATAGTCCTCCTCGCGCAGCCGCTCGGCCCGCGCCTCGACCGAGGCGGTGATGTCGGGCGCGATCGTCGCGGGGCGGTCGATCCGCACGCCCAGGCGGTAGTCGCGTCCCGAGGTGCCCGATCCGATGTCCTTGGCCTCGGCATCCACGCGCAGCCGCTCGGCCCCGCCCAGCAGGTTGCGGTGGATCCAGTAGCCCGAGATCTGAGCCCCGTCGGTGCTGCTGATCTCGAAGCCCGCGCCGATCCGGCGCAGGCGCTGTTCCAGCACCGTCAGGTTGACGTCCAGCGTGTTGCCGGGTCCCAGGGTTCCGGCCTCTTCCAGCGTGATCGAGGAAAAGACCCCGGTGCGGCGCAGGCGGCGGCGGACCTCCTCCAGCTTCTCGGGATCGAAGCGCTCGCCCTCGGGAAAGCCCGCGATCTTGTAAAGCCGGCGGGTGCTGAGCCGCTGGTTGCCGGTGGCGCGCAGCTGGCCGAAGCGGACCTGCGGGCCGGGGGACAGGGCGATGCGGCTTTCGACGCGGTGGATCTCGTGATCGGCGATGATTTCGGTCTGCGCGACCTCGGCCTTGGCGTGGCCGTGGTCGCGCCAGCCGGTCACCCCCTGGCGCGCGGCCGTGCGCATGTCCGAGGTGCGTGCGATCTCGCCCACGCGATAGTCGGCGGGCAGTTCCGTTCCCGGCGCGACCGGGGCGATCTCGGCGCGCGAATACCGGAAGGCCCGGCCCGGATCGACCGTGACGACCACCTGGCGCACGATCCGGGGCGCATCCAGCGGCGCGATCCCCGCCGCCTCGACCCCGTCCAGCCGGATCTCGATGATCGAGTCGTAATACCCCTCGTCGTAAAGCAGCCCCAGAAGCCGCGAGTAATCCGCCCGCGCCGCCGCCAGCACGTCCTGGGCGGTATAGCGTCCCTCGGCCAGCGCGCCGGTGATGCGCGAAGTGTTGCGCAACCGCCGCTCAAGGGCTTCGTCGCCGTTGGATACGCGGAATTGCAGGTCCACGGGCGAGTTCGCCACCGGGTCGCCGCGCGAGAGCAGGCCCGAGAAGGGCGAGGACGCCGACGACCCCGAGCCGCTGCCGCTTTGCCCGGCCGCCGTCCCGGCCAGCATGCAGCCTGCCGCGGTGGCCGCTGCCGCCATCCTCCACCAGTTCGCCATCTGCCCCGCCCGTCGCCTGATGTCTTGTTTTGACCCGAGTGTCGCAGGACAGGGCTGCGATTGCTACCCTCTGCCGCAGGGCCGCAAATTTTTTCGGACGCGGATTGTGATGGAAAAACAATCCGCACGTCCGGTTCTCACAGGTTTGTCAAGAGTCGAAATCTGGCCCGGGCGGAACTGCGCCCGAATTGTGGTGTTTTCATCACGACCCAGATGAAACTGCTTGACGATGTTTGAGGAAAGGCGCTTGCTATGCGTTTGCCCCGTGTTGCCCTTGCTGCCCTTGCCGCCACGCTTTCCGTGAGCGCCGCCCAGTCCGCCGTCGTCCCGTCGCCCGCGCTGAACGCGCCCGTCAAGGGATGGACGGCCGTGGCCGGCATGTCCGGGCCCGAGGTGGTCGAACTCGTGCGCAGCCTTCCTGCCCAGACCACCGAGTCCAGCGGCAACCTGCCCTGGTGCGATGCCGCGCCGATCGTCAGCACCGCGCTGAAGTCCGAGTTCGACGAGGATCTTGTTGCCCGCCGCGCGGATGGGACGCAGCTGTGGGGTTCGGACCTGATGGGCACCTGGACGGTGCTTCTGGACCGCGGCGACACCCATTGCGTGATCGCCTCGGGGATCGGCTATCAGGACGGGGTCGATCCGGGGGCCTTCTACGCCAAGGTCGGCCTGGGCTGATCGGGGAAAAACGCCTCGTTTCACCGAACCTGCGTTGCTTTCGAGGGCGGTCTGTGACAAGGCCGCCCTGTTCCCGTTCCAGCGAGGTCCTCGATGAATCCGGCAGCTTCTCCCGACCATCTCGTGCGCGACATCGGCCTGGCCGATTTCGGCCGAAAGGAACTGGACATCGCGCAGACCGAGATGCCGGGCCTGATGGCCCTGCGCGAGGAATTCGGCGGGGCCAAGCCCCTGACCGGGGCGCGGATCGCGGGGTCGCTGCACATGACCGTGCAGACCGCCGTGCTGATCGAAACGCTGGTCGCGCTGGGCGCCGAGGTGCGCTGGGCGTCCTGCAACATCTATTCGACCCAGGACCACGCCGCGGCCGCCATCGCCGCCGCGGGCATCCCCGTCTTCGCCGTCAAGGGCGAGACGCTTGAGGAATACTGGGCCTATACCGACCGCATCTTCCAGTTCCCCGAGGGAACCGCGAACATGATCCTGGACGACGGCGGCGACGCGACGCTGTATGTCCTGCTGGGCGCGCGGGTCGAGGCGGGCGAGACCGACCTGATCGCCACTCCCCAGTCCGAGGAGGAGGAGGCGCTGTTCGCCCAGATCCGCAAGCGGATCGCGCAGTCGCCCGGCTGGTTCGCCCGGCAGCGCGACGCCATCCGTGGCGTGTCCGAGGAAACCACGACGGGCGTCCATCGCCTGTATGACCTGCACAAGCAGGGCCGCCTGCCGTTCCCGGCGATCAACGTGAACGACAGCGTCACCAAGTCCAAGTTCGACAACAAGTACGGCTGCAAGGAATCGCTCGTGGACGGCATCCGCCGCGCGACCGACGTGATGATGGCGGGCAAGGTCGCCGTGGTCTGCGGCTATGGCGACGTAGGCAAGGGCTCGGCCGCGTCCCTGCGCGGCGCGGGCGCGCGCGTGAAGGTCACGGAAGTGGACCCGATCTGCGCCCTGCAGGCCGCGATGGACGGCTTCGAGGTCGTGCTGCTGGAAGACGTGGTGTCCACCGCCGACATCTTTGTCACCACCACCGGCAACAAGGACGTGATCCGCATCGAGCACATGCGCGAGATGAAGGACATGGCCATTGTCGGCAACATCGGCCATTTCGACAACGAGATCCAGGTCGCGGCCCTTCGCAACCACAAGTGGACCAACGTCAAGGACCAGGTGGACCTGATCGAGATGCCCTCGGGCAACCGCATCATCCTGCTGAGCCAAGGCCGCCTGCTGAACCTCGGCAACGCCACGGGCCACCCGTCCTTTGTCATGTCGGCCAGCTTCACCAACCAGGTGCTGGCGCAGATCGAGCTTTGGACCAAGGGCGACGAATACCAGCCCGGCGTCTACATCCTGCCCAAGGCTTTGGACGAAAAGGTCGCGCGGCTGCATCTGGACAAGATCGGCGTCAAGCTGACCGAACTGCGCCCCGACCAGGCCGATTACATCGGCGTGCCGGTCCAGGGGCCGTTCAAGTCGGAGCATTACCGCTACTGATGCGGCTTCTCTGGGGTGCGATCGGGATTCTCGCCATCGTCCTGGCTCTTGCCGGGTCGGTGCTGCCGATCGTGCCCACCGTGCCCTTCCTGATCGTGGCGGCCTTCGCCTTCAACCGCTCGTCGCCGCGGTTCCACAACATGCTGATGACCCATCCGGTCTTCGGCCCCCAGATCCGGGACTGGCAGGAACACCGGGCCATCGACCCGCGCGTCAAGGTCATCGTCTGCGTCAGCATGGCCGTCGGCCTTTGCGTCAGCTGGTTCATCCTGCCCCACCCTTACTGGGCGGTGCAGGTGGTGATCCTGACGGCCGTGGCGGTCTTCATCGTGACGCGCGCGAACCCGCCCGCCGATTCCTGAGCCTCAGCCGCCCCGGATCATCCGCCTGATCCCCGCGACGTGATCCGCGCTGGCCCCCAGTGCGTCGTCCGCCAGGGCCTCGGCCGTGTCCATCAGCGCCTCGGGCGGCACGATCCGATCCAGAAGGCCCCAGGCCAGCGCCGTCTCGGCCTCGATCCTCTGTCCCGCCATCAGGATCATCGCCGCGCGCGCGGGGCCCACCAGCGCCGCCAGCCGGGCAGGGTCCGAGGGCTGGGGCAGGAAGCCGAGCTTCATCACCGGGTAGAAAAGCCTGGCCCCGGGCACCGCGATCCGCAGGTCGCAGGCCAGCACCATGCCCAGCGCGCCCCCCGCCGCCGTGCCGTTCAGCGCCGCGATGGTCAGTGCCGGGGCCGAGGCGATCGCGCCCGACAGTTCCTCCCACAGCGGCGAGGTCGCAAGGCCCGCCCGCGCGGCCTCGAGGTCGGCGCCGGCGGAGAAGACGCGGCCCCGGCCGGTCAGCACGATCGCCCGCGCGCCGCCGTCCACCGCCGCGCGCACCGCCGCGATCAGCTGGGCGATCATCCCGGGGGTCAGGGCATTGGCCTTGTCGGGCCGGTTCAACGCGATCGTGAAGAACCCCTCGCGGGAAGAATTCGTTTCGATCAAGACTGTCTCCTGTGACGCGGCGCGTGGATGTGCGACGATGCGCCGTCTATCGTCGCATCGCCGTAATTCTTCAAAGGAATCGACTCATGTTCTTGCGGACGACCACCTCTGTCCTTGCCGTCGTCGCTTTCGCCGCACCCGCGCTGGCCGAGGTGACGCCCTCGGAAGTCTGGCAGAACTGGGTCGAGTATTACAAGGCGAACGGCTACACCGTCACCGAGGGCGCGCGCGACGAGGCGGGCGAGACCCTGACGCTCCGCGACGTGGTCGTGGGCTACGAACAGCCTGACGAGGGCACCAGGGTCGAGTTCCGCACCCCCGAGATCACCATGACCGCCACCGGCGACGGTCGCGTGCGCACCACGCTGGCCGAAACCTCGCCCGTGACGGCGACCTTCCGCGATTCCGAGGGGGGGCAGGTCACGCTGAACGGCTCTCTGGTGGCGCGCGACACCGAGATCCTGTCGGGCGGCACGGCCTCCGACATGACCCACGAAAGCCGCTCGGGCGAACTGACGCTGGCGCTGCAGAGCGTCCAGACCGCCGAGGGCACGCGCGAGGTTCCCGCCTCGGTCAAGCTGGTGAACGCCACCAGCCGCCAGCAGATCACCGATGCCGAGATGATGCGCTTCGACGCGACCATGGCCGCCGACCGGATGGAGATCGCGGCCGACTATGCCGATCCCGAGGGCAGCGAGGCCCCGGGGCGGATCAAGGTGAACGGCTCGCTGGAAAACCTGCAGGCGACCAGCGCGGGCAGCCTGCCCAAGGACGTGGACATCAGCCAGGCCATGCACACCGCCTTGCGCGCGGGCATGGACGTGACGGCCGCGCTGACGGCGGGGCAGGGGCGGCTGGACCTCGACTTCGCGGGAACGGACGACCAGGGGCAGCAGGACACGGCCAAGGCGAACACCACCCTGCAAGGAGTGGACGTGACGCTGGCGCTGGGACCGCAGGGGCTGAAATACCAGGGCGGGATCGACTCGACCTCGACCGAGATGACGGTCAGCGACCTGCCCGCGCCGGTCGGCTATACCCTGACCGAGGCGAGCTTCGACATGCAGTTCCCGGTGCTGAAGGCCGCCGAGCCCGCGCCGTTCAAGTTCGCCTATTCCATCGGCGGGCTGACCTTGGCCGACAGCGTCTGGGACCTGTTCGACAGCGCCCGCGTCCTGCCGCGCGACCCGGCGAGCCTGGACGTCGATCTCACCGGCCTGGTCCGCGTGACCATGGACCTGTTCGACCCCGCCCTGATGGAGGCCGCCGAACAGGCCGAGGCCGCGGGCGAGGAACATGCTCATGGTGACGAGGAACATGCTCATGGTGACGCGCCGGCTGCCGAGGGCGACCCGGCGGCCCCTGCCACCGCGCCTTCGGCCGAGACGGGCGCGGCACCCGCCGAGGACAGTGCCGAGCTTCCGCCCGAGATGCCGAGCCCCTTCGAGCCGGTCCAGGTGGCGATCAACAAGCTGGCCCTGTCGGCGGCGGGCGCCAGCCTTGACGCCTCGGGCGAACTGTCGGTGCCCGAGGGCGGCAATCCCGAGCAGCCGGTGGGCCAGGTGCAGGCGCGGTTCGAGGGCGTGAACGGGCTGATCGACCGGCTGGTGCAGATGGGCGTCATCTCGCAGGACGAGGTCGCGGGCTACCGCATGATGCTGGCGCTGTTCGCCCGTCCCGCCCCCGAGGGCGGCGATGCCCTGGTCGGCCAGTATGAATTCCGCGAGGGCGGCCAGATCTTTGCCAACGGCCAGCAGGTGCAGTAACACCGCCCTTGACGGCGAAAGCGGGGGGCCGGGCGATGTCCGGTCCCCTTTGCGCATCCACGGAAGGCCCTTGCCCATGACCCGACCCTCGCCCCAGGATCTCGCGCCCCTGACCGATGCCCTGCTTGCCGCCGCCCGTGCCGCAGGTGCGACCGAGGCCGACGCGGTGGCGGTCGCGGGCGAATCCCTGTCGGTCGAGGTGCGGGGCCGCGCGCTTGAACATGCCGAGCGCGCCGACGGGATCGAGATCGGACTGCGCGTCATCGTGAACGGGCGGCAGGCCTGCGTCTCGGCCAGCGACCGGTCCGACCGCACGATCCGCGAGATGGCCGAGCGTGCCGTCGCCATGGCGCGCGAGGCCCCCGTGGACGACAACGTGGGCCTGGCCAATCCTGCGCAGATCACCCGCGACCCCGACGGGACCGCGCTGGAACTGGACGACGGCGCCACCGCGCCCGAGCCCGAGGCGCTGCTTGACCTCGCCCTGCGGGCCGAGGCGGAGGCCCTGGCGGTCGAGGGCATCAGCATGGTCGAATCCGCCAGCGCCTCGGTCATGCACCGGCGCAGCTGGCTTGCGGGCACGAACGGCTTTTCGGGCGGCTACGGCCGCAGCAGCCACGGCCTCTCGACGGTGGCCATCACCGGCGAAGGCCTGGGGATGGAGCGCGACTGGGCCGGGGAAAGCCGCGTCTGGGCCGAGGACCTGCCCTCGCCCGAGGAGATCGGCCGCCGCGCGGGCGAGCGCACGGTGGCGCGGCGGGGCGCGAGAAAGCCTCCGACCGGCGCCTTCCCGATCCTTTACGACGAGCGGGTTGCCTCGACCCTGATCTCGCATCTTCTGTCGGCCGTGAACGGCAGTGCCGTGGCGCGCGGGTCGAGCTGGCTGCGGGGCGACCTGGGCCGCCCGGTTCTGCCCGGGGGCTTCGACCTGGCCGAGAACCCGCGCCTGCCGCGCCACGGCGCCTCGCGCCCCTTCGACGGCGAGGGGCTGGCGACCGCGCCCCGCATGATCGTGGAAGGCGGCGTGCTGCAGGGCTGGACGCTGGACCTGGCGACCGCGCGCAAGCTGGGGATGGAATCGACGGCGAACGCGGTGCGGGGCACCTCGTCCGCGCCCTCGCCGGGGGTGACGAATGTCGCGCTGACGGCGGGCACGGCTTCGCCCCGGGACCTGATCCGCGACATGGGGCGGGGGCTGGTCGTGACCTCGATGCTGGGCGCCTCGGTCAACGCGACGACGGGGGATTATTCGCGCGGCGCGGCGGGCTTCTGGGTCGAGAACGGAGAGATCGCCTTTCCCGTCAACGAATGCACCATCGCGGGCAACCTGCGCGAGATGCTGATGCGGATCACCGCCGCCAACGACCTGCCCGACTGGCGCAGCCTGCGCGTCCCCAGCCTTCTGGTCGAAGGAATGATCGTTGCCGGAAACTGACCTCGACCTCATCATCCGTGCCGCCGAGGAGGCGGGCCGGATCGCACTGGCCCACTGGCGCGGCACCTTCCGCCATTGGGAAAAGGACGAAGGCGCCGGCCCGGTGTCCGAGGCCGACCTGGCCGTCAATGACGCACTGGAACAGGCCCTGCGCGCTGCCCGCCCTGACTACGGCTGGCTCAGCGAGGAAAGCCCCGAAGACCCCCGGCGCGCCACCGCGGCCCGCGTCTTCGTCATCGACCCGATCGACGGCACCCGCGCCTTCATCGCGGGCGAGGACGGATTCGCCGTGGCCGTCGCTGTGGTGGAAGACGGCCAGCCCGTCGCGGGGGTCGTCCACCAGCCCGCACGGGGCGTGACCTATGCGGCCGCAGCCGGTCAGCCCGCCACGCGCAACGGCCAGGTGATCCGCCCCCGCAAGGCGCGGCTTGAGGGCGCCGAGGTGCTGACGACCAAGGCCGCGCTGGACCCCGCCTTCTGGCGCGGGCGGCGGGTGCCCCGGATCAGGCGCAGCTTCCGGCCCTCGCTGGCCTGGCGGCTGTGCCTCGTGGCCGAGGGGCGGTTCGACGCCACCCTGTCGATGCGGCCCGTCTGGGAATGGGACGTGGCGGCGGCCAGCCTGATCGCCGTGCAGGCGGGCTGCACCGTCAGCGACCGCCGCGGGCGGGGGCTGCGCTTCAACCAGATGCCGCCCCTGGGCGACGGGCTGGTCGTGGCCCCGCCGGACCTGCACCGCGAACTGATCGCGGCGCTGGACGTTGAGCCGCCGGAGCCCGCGCAGACCGGACCGGGAAGGGTCGCAGGATGAACCGTTTGCCGCCCGAAACGCTCGACCGCCTGGCCGATGCCATCAGCTTTCACCCCGACACCGAGCCCGGCCGCCAGTTCCGCCAGGCGCTGGGCCGCTTCGCCACGGGCGTCACGATCGTCACCGTCGCGGGGCCGAAGGGCCCGGTCGGGATGACGGTCAACAGCTTCACCAGCGTGTCGCTGGACCCGGCGCTGGTGCTGTGGTGCCCCGCACGGTCGTCGTCGCGCCACGACATCTTCGCGGAGGCGAGAGCGTGGTCGATCCATGTGCTGGGGGCCGAGCAGCTGGACATCTGCCTGCGCTTCACCAGGGGCGGCCCGCAGTTCGAGGGGCTGGAGCTGGGCGAGACGGCGCTGGGCACGCCTCTGATCCCCGGGGTCGCCGCGCGCTTCGACTGCCACGCCCATGCGGTGCATGACGGCGGCGACCACAGCATCCTCGTGGGCCGCGTGGCGCAGGTCACGGTCGGGGGCCCCGACGACCACCCGCTGGTCTTCGCGGCCGGCCGCTTCGGCGCCTTCCAGCCCGGCGAGGGCTGAGCTTCAGCCCACCGGCTCGATGCCGACCTCCGGCAGGGGCTCCAGCGGCGGCAGGGGCTCCAGCGGCGTCGAGAAGATCGGGTCGAGCTGGGGCGCCGTGGTGCGGATCGTGCCGCCCGGCCCGCCCAGCGTGGCGATCTGCGCGGCAAGCTGCGCGATGGCTGCGTTCTGCGCGGCGGCAATGGCGGGCGGAGAAGCCTCGACCTTGCGCGCCCCGCCGCCCCCCAGGCTGCTGGCCGAGCCCTGCGTTACCGGCAGCGGCACCGCGATATCGAAGCTGCGCGCATGGTTGGTCCCGCCCGCGCTGTCCTGCGAAACGTAATAGCGCCCGCTGAGGCGATAGATCCCGTCAAGCTGCGCCAGCGCCTTTTCCACCCGCACCTCGACGCGGCGCTTGGGCGGCTCGGCCAGGGGCCATGGCTCGGCGATCACGGTCGCGCCCGACATGTCGGATATCGCCCGCGCCAGCGTCAGGGTGAAGGCGCGTTCGGGCTGGTCGGCCCACAGGTTGCGCGGGTTCGACCGCACCGCCCCGTCGGCGGTCTGCCAGGCCACCTCGCCCGAGCGGGCGTATTCGGGTAGCGACACGTCCCGCAGTTCCGCTGTCCCCAGGTTGTTGGCGACGCGGACCTGCGGCGTCGGCGGGTCGATCAGGTAGCGGCCCGTCTTTTCGGGGTTCGAACAGCCCGCCAGCGCCGCGAGGACCAGAAGGGAAAGGGCAAGGCGCATGGTCTATCGTCCCAGAATGAAGGCGCGGGGGTTGCGCTCGATGGTGGAGGCGAGGCTGCCGAAGGCTTCGGCCGCGCGGCGCAGGCTGCGCATGGTGTTGATGGTCTCGGTGTTGAAGGCCCCGCGGTCGCCGTAAGCGGCGATCACGGCCTCGGCCCGGCCCGCCAGCGCCTGGAAGCGCTGCGACAGGCCCGGCAGGGTGGTTGCCGCCTGCGCCACCTGGTCCGCAGCCCGGCGCGCCGATTGCAGCGCGGCGTTCAGGTTGCCGGCCGCGCCGCCTTCGCGCAGGTCGTTCAGCAGCCCCGAGGCCGCCTGCAGCGTGTCCGACAGGTTGCGCGGCAGCTGCTCGGCATCCTCGGTGCCCAGCATGGCGCGCAGGTCCTCGATCAGCCCGCGCGCCGAGGCGCTGACCCCGGCAAAGTCGAACTCGTCGATCGAGGCGGCGGCCTCGTCCACTTGGTCCACCATCTCGGGCACGTCGGCGGCGGCCTCGCGCACGGCGGTCGCGGCGGCAGAGGCTTCGTCCACGAACTGGCCCACGCGCGGCCCCAGGTTCTGCTGGCGCAGGTCCGAGGCGATGGCGCCCACGTCGCCCGCGGCCGAGCCGAGGCTGTCCACGGCGTTGCCCAGCCGGTCGGGCAGGCTGCGCGCGGCCTCGGTGCCCAAAACGCCCCGGATGTCGGCCAGCGCCTGGGTGATCTGGTCGCCGATGCCGTTGAAATCCACGTCGCGGATCGAGGTCGTGGCGGTTTCCACGTTCTCGGCGATGCGCGGCAGCCGGTCGGCCACCCCGTTCAGCTTGCCCGCGATCTCGTTGGCGGTTGCGGTCGCGCCCGCGACGTTTTCCACCACGCCCGAGGCGCGCAGCTCCTGCGTGGCGGTTCGCAGTTCCGTCATGGTCACGTTCGCCTCGTCGATGGTGCGGCGCAGCGATTCCGGGATCGCGCGGGTGTCCTGCGAACTGGCGATGGCGGTGACGCTGTTCATCATGTCGGTCGCGGACTTCAGCAGCTCCTCGAGCTTGAGGTTGCCGATGCGCGCCATGAAGCCCTGCGCCGTGGTCGAGATGTCGGACAGGTCCGGCGGGGCCGAGGGAATGACCGGATAGGGCTCGGCATCCGCGACGACCTGCGCCGGCGGTGCGCCGGGCAGGTCCACCAGTTCCACCATCAGCGAGGTGCCGAAGAAGCCCGCGCCGGTGATGCGGGCGCGCAGGCCCCCCTCGACGCTGCCCGACAGGAAGGCCAGCGCCTCGTCGGGCCCGGCGTCCTCGGGCAGTCCCATGCGCTGGGGCGAGACCGCCAGCGTGATGTCCTGCAGCACCTGCCCCGGCTGGCCCTCGGGACCCGGCACGACCCGCACCGACAGGCCCGTGACCCGGCCCACGGTGAGGCCCTGGAACTGGACGTCGGCGCCCTCGGTCAGGCCGCGCACGGCCTCGGACATCAGCATCGTCAGGCGCAGCTCGTCCTGCGGCGAGGCGGCGAACAGGCTGTTCTGCGCCGTCTGCCGGTCGGGCTGAAGCTGGAACACATGGCCCGGCTGCACGGGCTGGCCGCCCGAGGACAGGGTGGCGAACTCGGCGCCCCCCTGTAGCAGCGACGAAACCGAGGCCACGTCCAGCGAGATGCCGTTGGTCCCCAGCGAGACCGAAAAGCCCGAGGTGTCCCAGAAGACCGTGGTCGTGGTCAGCTGCTGATCATGCGGGGCCTCGATGAAGACATCGGCCATGACGGACTCGGCCCCCTCGGCCAGCCGCAGGTTCTGCATGCGCCCGACCGTGAGCCCGCGATAGAAGATCGGCGCGCCTTCGGTCATCCCCGAGGCGTCGGCGGCGGTCAGCGTGACCCAAGTCCCCCGTTCGTTGCTGCGCGTCAGTGGGGGGCGGTCCAGCCCTTCGTGCAGCGCCAGTTCCACGCCGCCGGGATCGTTGTCCCACCACCCTTCGATGAAGGCGCCGGTCAGCACCGTGTCGAGCCGCGAGATGCCCTGGGCCGAGACCTCGGGGCGGACGATCCAGAACTCGGCATCGTCGTCGATGAACTGCGAGATGTCCTTGTCCACGCGCATGTCCACGATCACCCGCTGCAGGTCGTGAGTGAAGCGCACGGCCTCGACCCGACCCACGGGGATCTCGCGGAAGCGCAACTCGGTCTCGCCCGGCGTGATGCCGGTCGCGTCGTTGAAGGCCACGGACACCAGTGTCCCGCGTCCGGCATAGGCATTCCACGCCAAGGCCATCGTCACCAGCAGCGCGATGATCGGCACGGCCCAGATGACCGAGACGCCGGCGCGGGCCGCGCGCGCGGCGGTGCGGCGGACGGGGCTGGCAGGGCGCAGCGGCGCATCGGCCGCGTCCACGCGGGACGTGTCGTTGGTCGGGGGCATGTCGGTCATTCGGCTGTTCTGTCCCTGCGCGTTCGAAGCGGCAATCCGCGCCAGATCAGCCGCGGATCGAAGCTAAGCGCCGAAAGCATGGTGAAGGCAACCGACAGCGCGAAGCTGACCGCCGCCGGGCCCGGGTGGATCGAGGCCACGAAGCCCAGTTGCACCAGCGCCGACAGGATCGCCACCACGAAGACGTCGATCATCGACCAGCGGCCGATGAACTCGACCGCTTCAAGGGCGCGCAGGCGCGTATGGGCGGCCTCGACGCTGGCGGGCTTGCCGGCCACGCGGGCAAGCCAGGCAATGACGACGAACTTGCCGATGGGCACCACGATCGAGGCCACGAAGACGATCGCCGCGATGCCGTAGTTGCCGTAATGCATCAGGTCGATGACGCCGCCCAGGATGGTGGCCTCGGTGTTCCCAGCAAGCCCCAGAAAGGACTGCGTCCGCAGCATGGGCCACAGGTTCGCGGGGATGTAGAAGATCAGCCCCGCCAGCCACCAGGCCCAGACCGCCTGCAGGCTGCGCCGGTCCGGGGGAACCAGCGGCGCCCCGCAGCGGCCGCAGACATCCGTGGTTTCGGGCCAGACGCGCCCGCAGCCCCGGCAGCCGACCAGCCCCGCGCGATGGGCGGTCAGGACCGGGGCGTGATCGGACAGCCCATCGGAAGCGCTCATGCGGCGTGGTCCGGGGCAGGGGGCGTGCCTTCGACGATCTGCCGGTCGTGCGCCGCGGTTTCCGGGTCCGGCACGACCTCGCGCCCGTCGGTGAAGGCGCCGCGGTCCTCGAGCGTGTCCCAGATCGTCGCCGCGCAGGTGAAGACGTCGCTGGCCGCGCCCACGATGATCAGGGCGCAGAAGGCCCAGAAGGCCGGCCCGAGGCTGACCGTTGCCAGCCCCGCGACCTTAACCAGCGCGACCGAGGTGCCGATCACGAAGATCTCGGCCATGGACCACGGCCGCAGCAGTTCCGACAGCCGGAAGGCTTCGCCCGCATGGCGCGCAGGCCGCCCCTGGCCGCGCATGGGCAGCAGCACATAGACCAGCAGCACCGCGCGCAGGGCGGGCAGGCCCACGATGAAGGCCAGCACCGCCACCGTCAGCGGCATCAGCCAGCCTTCCGAAAAGGCCATCGCCACCCCGAAAAGCGAGGTGGCGTTGCCGATTCCCATGCGCGAAACCTCCAGGAACGGGAAGAACACCGCCGCGACCATCAGCACCAGCGAGGTGAAGGACAGCGCGACGATCTGGGTGAAGGCGCCCTCGCGCGGGCGGGCCAGCACATGGCCGCAACGGACGCAGCGGGCAGTTTCCCCTTCGGTGAGTTCGGCTTCCACATGCAGCGCATCGCAGCGCGGACAGGCGATCAGCCCCGCGCCGGTCCGCATGTCATACTGTCCCGCCTCGATCATGGGCATCAAGATAAGCCCGGCGCGCCGCCGCGCAAGCGCGCCGCTGCGCTTGCCCCGGCCTGCGGCCCTGCTAGCATCACCCGCCACAAGGGGAGGGGTGCCGGGATGCACGATGTCGTCATTGCAGGGGCGGGCAGTGCGGGTTGCGTGCTGGCCGCACGGCTGTCCGAGGACCCGCGCCTGCGCGTCCTGCTGATCGAGGCCGGCGAAAGCGACCGTTACCCCTGGATCCATATTCCGATCGGCTATCTTTACTGCATCGGCAATCCGCGCACCGACTGGATGTACAGGACCGCGCCCGACCCCGGGCTTCACGGGCGGCAGCTTCTTTATCCACGGGGCCGGGTGCTGGGCGGGTGCAGTTCCATCAACGGGATGCTGTATCTGCGGGGGCAGGCCGCCGATTACGACGGCTGGCGGCAGATGGGCTGCACCGGCTGGGGCTGGGACGACGTCCAGCCCCTGTTCCTCAAGTCCGAGGACTACTTCGCCGGCGCCTCGGAACACCATGGCGAAGGCGGCCCGTGGCGGATCGAGCGCCAGCGGTTGCGCTGGGACATCCTCGACGACTGGGCGAAGGCGGCAAACGAGGTCGGCATCCCCGCGACCGACGACTTCAACACCGGCGACAACGAGGGCGTGGGCTATTTCAAGGTCAGCCAGAAGTCGGGCTTCCGCGTTTCTGCCGCCCGCGCCTTCCTGCGTCCCGCCATGCGGCGCCCGAACCTGACGGTGCTGACGGGCCGCCACGTCCGCCGCGTGGTCTTCGAGGGCAACCGCGCCGTGGGGCTCGAGCTTTACGCCGACGGCCGCGCCGAGGTGGTGCGCGGCGGCCGGATCGTGCTGAGCGCGGGCGCCATCAATACGCCCCAGATCCTGCAGCTGTCCGGAATCGGCCCCGGCGCGCTGCTGCAGGAGATGGGGATTCCCGTGATCCGCGAGGCGTCTGTCGGCGAGAACCTGCAGGACCACCTGCAACTGCGCTGCAGCTGGAAGGTGTCCGAGGCGCGGACGCTGAACCAGCTTGCCCGGCGGTGGTGGGGCAAGGGGATGATCGGCGCGGAATATGTCCTGCGCCGCACCGGCCCGATGAGCATGGCGCCCAGCCAGTTGGGCGCCTTTGCCCGCTCGTCGCCCGACGTGGCGACGCCCGATCTGGAATGGCACGTCCAGCCCCTGAGCCTGGAAGCCTTCGGCCAGCCGCTGCATGATTTCGCCGCGATCACCGCCAGCGTCTGCCATCTGCGGCCCGAAAGCCGGGGCCATGTGCGGATCGGCTCGCCCGATCCCATGCGGCCGCCGGTGATCTCGCCGCATTACCTGTCCACGCCGGGGGACCGGCTGACGGCCGCCCGCGCCATCCGCCTGACGCGCCGGATCATGGCGCAGCAACCGTTGGCGAAATACCGCCCCGAGGAGTTCAAGCCCGGCCCCGACTACCAGACGGACGAGGAACTGGCCCATGCGGCGGGGCTGGTCGGCTCGACCATCTTCCATCCCGTGGGCACCGCGCGCATGGGCGCGGACGAGGGCGCGGTCGTGGACCCCCGCCTGCGCGTGCGCGGGGTCGAGGGGCTGCGGGTCGTGGATGCCTCGGTGATGCCCGTGATCACATCGGGCAACACCAACGCCCCCACCATCATGATCGCGGAAAAGGCGGCCGTGATGATGGCCGAGGAAATGTGCGGCATTTGATCCGTTAACGCCCGGGCAAGTCCTGGTCTGCTAAGGCTTTCCCCAAGGAAACGGGGGTGCCGATGCCGGCTGACAGGACTGCTTCGCCCATCATCATCAAGCGGGTGCAGGGCGGGGGCGAGGGCGGCCACCACGGCGGCGCCTGGAAGGTCGCCTATGCGGATTTCGTGACCGCGATGATGGCCTTCTTCCTGCTCATGTGGCTGCTGAACGCGACCACCGAAAAGCAGCGGCAGGGCTTGGCCGATTACTTCGACCCCACCATCGCGCATGCGCGGTCGGGCGGGGCGCAGGGGATGGACGGGGGCAGGTCGCTCGACCCCCCGGCGGACCGGTCCGTTCCTGCCGCCGCGGGCGACGCGGAGATGCAGGAACTGGCCCGCGCGCTGCAGGATGCGCTGACGGCGCGCGGCGGGGAATCGATGCAGCGGGTGAACCTGCTGCGCCATGTCGTCACGCGCATGACCGACGAGGGGCTGGTGATCGAACTGGGCGACGTCGTGGACGAACCCCTGTTCGACGGCGAAACGGCACAGCCCACGCCCGTCCTGCGCGAGCTGACGGCCATCCTCGCCTCGGTGCTGGGCCGGGCCCGGAACCAGGTGGCGATCACCGGCCATGTCCGCGCCTTTCCCGAGATGATGATCCATGATCCGGTCTGGCCGCTGTCCGACCAGCGCGCCCATGCAGTCCGCGAACTGCTGGTCCGGGGCCGCCTGGAGGAGGACCGCATCCAGCGCGTCACGGCCTTCGGGGACAAGAAGCCCCGCAACTCGAATGCCATGGACCCGGCCAACAACCGGATCGAGGTCATTTTGCTCAGATGACCGGCGCTGGCCGCCCGCGTTAGCGGGAAATTAAGTCCTTGCCTCCATTCTGCGGCCTAACGGCGACTCACAACCAAGGTGATCCGAATGTCGATTTCCTCGTCCCTCAATGCCGGAATCGCCGGTCTCGCCGCGAATGCGACGCGGCTGGCCGGCATCTCGGACAACATCGCGAACTCTGGCACCTACGGCTACAAGCGGGTGAACACCGAGTTCGAAAGCCTTGTCATCAGCCAGGCGCGCGGCGGCGGGCTCTACTCGGCGGGCGGCGTGCGGGGGATGAGCACCCGGCTGATCGACGAAAAGGGCGCGCTGGTGACCTCGTCCAATGCGCTGGACATTGCCACCACGGGGCGGGGGATGCTGCCGGTGATGCCCTCGGTCCTTCTGGACAGCGGGATGGGCGACCAGCCGATGATGATGACCACGACGGGGTCGTTCCGCCCTGATGCCGAAGGCGTGCTCAGGACCGATTCGGGACTGGTGCTGATGGGCTGGCCGGCGAATGCGGACGGCACCATCCCGGTGCAGATGCGTGATGCCGTGGGCGGGTTGCGGCCGGTTGTGCTGAATTCGAACCAGACCTCGGCGGACCCGACCACGCGCATGTCCCTGGGGATCAACCTGCCGGCCGGGGCCACAAGGCCGGGGGCGACCGCCACGCCCGAGACGACCGCGATCGAGTATTTCGGCAATCTCGGCACGTCCGAGAACCTGCTCGTCACCTTCACGCCCACGCCCGCGGCGGGCGCGCTGCCCTCCAACGGCTGGACGATGGAGATACGGGATGCCGCCATGGACCCCGCGTCCAACCTGATCGGCAGCTATGCCCTGGTCTTCAGCGACCAGCCGCCGAGCAGCGGCACCCTGGCCTCGGTCACGACCCTGACGGGCCCGGCCTACGACCCCGCCACGGGCGAGCTTCCGCTGCAGGTGCAGGGCGGGCCGATGACGATCGGCATCGGGCGGCTGGGGGACCGCAACGGACTGACGCAGTTCGCGGCCGATTTCGCGCCCACCAACATCACCAAGAACGGCTCGCCGGTCGGCAACCTGGCGACGGTCGAGGCCGACGAGCAGGGGATGCTGCGCGCGACCTATGACACGGGCTTCGTCCGCACGCTTTACCAGATCCCGCTGGTCGATGTGCCCAACCTGAACGGCCTGACCGCGCTGAACAGCCAGACCTACCAGGTTTCGACCACCTCGGGATCGTTCTTCCTGTGGGATGCGGGCGACGGACCCACGGGCTCGATCGCGGGCTATGCGCGCGAAGGCTCGACCACCGATGTCGCGGCCGAACTGACCGACCTGATCCAGACGCAGCGCGCCTATTCCTCGAACGCCAAGGTCATCCAGACCGTGGACGAGATGCTGCAGGAAACCACCAACATCAAGCGTTAAGGGGCCGCGCAATGCAGTGGGTTGACCGAAGATGAGCCTGTCGAACGCCCTGTCGAATGCCCTGTCCGGCCTCGCCGCTGCCTCGCGCGGGACCGAGGCGGTGGCCTCGAACCTCGCCAATGCGACGACGCCGGGGTTTGCCCGGCGCGAGTTGCAGTTGACCTCGCGCCCCGTGATCGCGGGTGGGGGCGGAGTTCAGGTCGAGGGGGTGACCCGAGTCCTGCGCAACTCGGTCGTGGCACAGGGCCGCCTGGCCGAAGCCGAAACGGCGCGGGCCGGAACGCTGGCGGCGTTCCACAGGACCCTGTCCGACGCCGTGGGTGTTCCGGGAGAAGCGGGGGCATTGTCCACGGCGCTATCGGATTTCGACAGCGCGCTGCTGGCCGCCGCAGCGCGCCCGGAAAACGAGATGGGCCTTGCAGGCATCCTTTCGGCCGGCCGCACGCTCGCGGTGGCGTACAATGCGCTGGGTACCCAGGTGCAGGAGGCGCGCGGCGCCGCGGACCGCGCCATCGCTGCCGATGTCGAGCTGCTGAACACCGGGCTCGGGCGGGTCGCGGACCTCAACCGGCAGATCGCTGTCCACCTGGCCAGCGGCGACGACGCCAATGTCCTTCTGGACGAGCGGCAGCGGATCGTGGACGGTTTGTCCGAGATCGTGCCCATCAAGGAACTGCCTCGCGAAAACGGCAGGATCGCGCTGTTCACGGCAACCGGCGGCATGCTTCTTGATGGCACCACGCCCGCACGGTTCGATTTCTCGCCCGCGCCGGTGATGACCGCCGAGGCGGCGGGGACGCCCGCTCTGGGTTTGCTGAAACTGAACGGAGAGGAGGTTCCTCCCTCCCAGATGGGCCGGTTCACCGGAGGGCGGCTGGCCGCCAACTTCCAGATCCGCGACCTCGACGGACCCGGGGCGCAGGCCAGCCTCGACACCGCGGCCCGCGATCTGCACGACCGCTTTGCCGGCGCCGGACTCGACCCTACGCTTGCCGCTGGCGCGCCGGGCCTGTTCACAGATGGAGGGGGGGCGGCCACCACCGTTCCCGGTCTGGCCCAGCGCCTGGCGATCAACGCCGCCGCTGATCCGGGCGCGGGCGGCGCGCTCTGGCGCCTGCGCGACGGCCTTCAGGCAGCCACGCCCGGCCCGGTGGGCAACGCGGACCTGCTGATCGGGATGCAGGAGGCGCTGGGCGCCCTGCGCCCCTCCTCGCTTGCCGGCATGAGCCCCGCGCCGCGAAGCGCCGCGACCCTTGCGGCCGACCTCGGTTCATGGGCTGCATCCGGGCGGATCGAGGCCGAGCGCGTGCTGGGCGGCGCGACAGCGCAATCCTCGACCTTCGAGGCGATGCGCCAGCAGGACGGCGTGGACAGCGACCGCGAGATGGAAACGCTTCTGACGCTGGAACGGGCCTATGCCTCGAACGCCAAGGTGCTGCAGGCCGTCGATGAGATGCTACAGACAATGCTGAGGCTGACATGAGCGATCTTGGTCCCGTGGGCGACCTGGCGCGCGCCACGCTTCTTCGCCAGGCAAGCGGGCAGCTCAAGTCGCAGTTGGCGACGCTGACGCAAGAGGCGGCCACCGGCCTCAAGCCCGACGTTCCCGCCGCGACGAACGGCCAGATGGGGCGTCTGGCACAGGTGCAGGCGCGTCTGACGGCGCTGTCGGCCCATGGGCAGAACGCAGCGCATGCGCAGGCCGAACTGGGCGGGCTGCAGGCGGCACTGGGGACGCTCGAGGAGATCGTCGCCGGCATGGGGCCAGGCCTGCAGACGGCGGCCGCGATGGGGAACGAGACAAGCATCGCGATCCGGGCAGAGGAGGCGCGGCAGGGTTTCCAGACGGCCGTCCGCCTGCTCAACGTCGACGTCGGCGGCCGGTACCTGCTGTCGGGCACGGCCGTGGACAGGCCCCCCCTGTCCGATCCCGGGTCGATCCTTGCCGCCGCAAAGGCCGAGGTGGCCGGATTGACCTCGCCGGCCGACATCGCGTCGACGCTTGCGGCATGGTTCGACGCTCCGGCCGGAACGGGCGGTTTCGCGGACAGCCAGTTCCACGGCGACACCGCCGCGCGCGAACTCGCAGTCTCGCCGGACATCAGGGTGCGGCAGGATCTCGGCGCGCTGGATCCCTCGTTTCGCGAGCTTCTGAAGGGGCTGGCAATGGCCTCTCTGGCCGCCGATCCCGACCTCGGCCTGACCCCGGAAGGCAAGGGAGCGCTGCTGGGCGAAGGCGGCAGGCATGTTGCCGCCGGGGCGACCGCGCTGACGATGCGCCGCGCCGACATCGGCCTGCTGGAAGCATCAGTCGAGCGCGCCGCCGCCAGGAACGCGGCCGAGACCACGGCCATGTCGCTGGAAAGGTCCGACATCCTTGCCGTCGATCCCTATGAGACCGCCACCGCCCTGACCCAGGCCGAGGCCAGCCTGCAGAACCTTTACGCCCTGACCGTGCGGCTGTCGCGCCTTTCGCTGACGGATTACCTTTGATGGCGGTCTTCGCACGACTCCTCGCGCTTTTCCTGCTGCTGCCCTGCCTTGCCTGGGCGGCCCCGGTCAGGATCAAGGACCTGGCGACCGTGGACGGCGTCCGGGGCAACGACCTCCTGGGTTACGGGCTGGTGATCGGCCTGAACGGAACGGGCGACAGCCTGCGCAACACCCCCTATACCGAGGAGATGCTGGGCAGCCTGCTCGAGCGCCTGGGCGTCAACGTCACGGGCGAAAGCTTTCGGCCCAAGAACGTGGCCGCCGTCATGGTGACGGGCACCCTGCCGCCCTTTGCCCGCGCGGGTGGCCAGATCGATGTCACGGTTTCGGCCATCGGGGATGCGAAAAGCCTTCTGGGGGGCACGCTGATCATGACGCCGCTGAATGCCGCGGATGGCGAGGTTTATGCGGTGGCGCAGGGCTCGATCATCGCGGGCGGGGCCTCGGCCGAGGGCGAGGCGGCTTCGGTCGTCCAGGGGGTGCCGACCGCGGGACATATCCCGTCCGGTGGCCGGGTCGAGCGCGAGGTCGATTTCGACTTCAGCCAGATGTCCAGCTTCCGCTTGGCACTGCGCTCGGCCGATTTCACGACCGCGGCGCGGATCGAGAAGGCGATCAACGACGAACTGGGTGACGGGGTTGCGACCTTGCTGGACGCGACGACGATCTCAATCGATTCCTCCGGCCTCGGCACGGTGAACCCCGCGCGGCTGGTAGGGCGCATCGAGAACATCTCCGTCGAGCCGGAAAGCCGCGCCCGCGTGGTCGTGGATCACCGTTCGGGCACCATCGTGATGGGCGAGGAGGTGCGGATCTCTCGCGTCGCGGTCTCGCAGGGGAACCTGACCCTGCGGGTGCGCGAGACACCCATGGTGTCGCAGCCCAACCCCTTCTCGCCCGGCGACACGGTTGTCGTGCCCCGCACGGATGCCGAGATCACCCAGGAACCGGGGATCGGCTTTGCCGAGGTCAGCGGCGAGTCCTCGCTGTCCGACGTGGTCGCGGGCCTGAACGCGCTGGGGGTCCGGCCACGCGAGCTGATCGACATCCTCAAGGCCGTTCATGCCGCAGGCGCGCTGCATGCCGAGTTCATCGTGAACTGAGGGCAACCGCCGCGGTCTCTCCCCCAGCCTCTTGAGCGAGGAGCTTGCGGCGCAAGCTGTTTCCTTGTCAGCCCCGGATCACGCCCGCACTATCACCGGCAGGCAGGCAGGCAGGCAGGCAGGCAGGCAGGCAGGCAGGCAGGCAGGCAGGCAGGCAGGCAGGCAGGCAGGCAGGCAGGCAGGCAGGCAGGCAGGCAGGCAGGCAGGCAGGCCAAGGCTTCGGCGACTTCGACCCCAACCCCACCGAGGCGGTGAACGGCGCCCGCTTCCGACCTGAAGGCCGACCTGCGCGTGAAACGCGTCCGCTTCCCGCTTGTTGGTCAACCGCGGATGTGAACTGCGCCGAGTTTTGACCTTCGAATATTTCCATGCACCGTGTGGTGCCGATTTCCGACTTGGGGGATGCCTCATGTAGTCGAGGGCGCAGGTCCTTGATTGGCCGGCCGTCGAACCTGTGCTCCGGCGGCACCCTCGGGTCGGAAGATCGTCCTGTGGGCAGGACATCACCCGCCAAAGGGCCCCTCCGCCGCCTGCCATACCCCGGTTGGCCCCCGCGCCCCAGAAGGCCGCGGGGGCCTGCCGGCATCAGATGCGGGCCGGTCCCTCGATGAGGTCTGGCAGTGCGATGACGCCTCCTTCCGTGATCCGCTGTCCATCCAGGGTGACGCTTGTCTGACCGTCCTCGCGGCCCACCACGATCTCGTGCGTCACGCCGTTGCGGGACAACCGGACCGTGAAGCCGGGCCAGTCGTCGGGCAGACTGGGGTCGATCTCGATCCCGCCGGGGCGGCGGCGGATGCCCAGAAGCCCCTCGACCGCGGCGCGGTACATCCAGCCTGCCGAACCCGTGTACCAGGTCCAGCCGCCGCGCCCCATCTTGTCGCGCGCGGCATAAACATCTGCGGCGACCACATAGGGCTCGACCCGGTAGATCTCGGCCGAACGGGCGTCGAGCGCGTGGTTGACGGGATTGAGCGCGCTCAGCAGCCGATGGGCGCGGGTGCCATCGCCGTTCCGGGCCAGCGCGTAAACCATCCAGGCGGCGGCATGGGTGTACTGGCCGCCGTTCTCGCGCACGCCCGGCGGATAGGACTTGATGTAACCCGGCTCGGCCGGCGTGTTCTGGAAGGGCGGCGTGAACAGGCGAAGCAGCTGGCCGTCGCGGTCGAACAGTTGCGCCAGCGCCGCGTCCACGCCTTCGCGCGCCCGGTCGGCCCGGCCCGCACCCGAGATCATGGCCCAGCTTTGGGCGATGCTGTCGATGCGGCATTCGGGACTGCCCGCAGAGCCCAGGGGCGTGCCGTCGTCGAAATAGCCGCGCCGGTACCAGGCACCGTCCCAGCCGGCCATGTCCAGCGCCTGCGCCACGCGGTCGGCATGCGCTTCCCATGCGTCGGCGCGGGCGTGGTCGCCACGGGCGCGGGCCAGCGGAGCGAAGGCGGCGATGGTGTCGCAAAGGAACCAGCCCAGCCACACGCTTTCGCCGCGTCCTTCCTCGCCCACGCGGTTCATGCCGTCGTTCCAGTCGCCGCCGAGGATCAGGGGCAGGCCGCGCTCGCCCGTTCGGGCCATGGCCAAATCCAGCGCGCGGGCGCAATGCTCGTAGATCGGGGCCTGCTCCTCGGACGTCTGGGGCTGGAAGAAACTGTCGTGTTCGCCCGGTTCCAGCAGGGGGCCGGTGAGGAAGGGCACCGGCTCGTCCAGTATCGCGGTGTCGCCCGTGGCCGAGACGTACAGCGAGGTGATATGGCCCAGCCAGACCACGTCGTCCGAGATCATCGTCCGAACGCCCGCGCCCGTCCGCGGCAACCACCAGTGCTGGACGTCCCCTTCGGGGAACTGGCGCGAGGCCGCGTTCAGGATCTGGCGGCGGCAGAGGCCCGGGTCCTGCAGGATCAGGGCGCTGGTATCCTGCAACTGGTCGCGGAAACCGAAGGCGCCCGAAGCCTGGTAGAAGGCCGTTCGCGCGCGGATGCGGCAGGCCAGCGCCTGATAGGGAAGCCAGGTGTTCACCATCAGGTCCAGCGCCGGGTCGGGCGTCTGCACCTGCAATCGGCCCAGCACATCGTCCCAGCCGGCCCGGGCCGAGGACAGCGCGCGGCCGGCCGCGCCCGCAGTGGTTGCCGCGGCGATCACGCCCGCGATCTCGGGCTCGGGCGCATTGGCCAGGACCAGCGTGGTGGCGGTCTCCTCTCCCGGCTGCAGGACCATCGGCCAGCGGATGGCGAGACAAGGATCGCCCGCCGCTTCGGCCTGGGGCCAGGAGGCCAGCGCTGCCGGCTGCGACAGCGATCCGAGGCGGCCAAGGAAAGCCTGACGGTCGCCGCAATGCGCGTCCGGGGCACGGTCGCAGGCCAGCGCCGTGATGCGCTCGGCGTGATCGGTGGAAAACGGGTTGCGGGCCAGCGCCGCGTTCAGGCCCGGCTCGAAGCGGGTCTGGACCATCGGCGCGCTGCGGCTGCGGTCGGTGCCCAGCACCAGTTCCGCATAGGCGATGCCCTGCAGCTTCAGCACCCGCGCGGTGCGGTTCGTGACCGTCAGCCGCGTCAGGCGCGCGGGGACATCGGCGGCCAGCGTCATCACGGCCTCGAGCCGAACCCAGCCGTAGTCGGCGGTGAAGCGGGAATAGCCCAGCCCGTGGGCAATCTCGTGAACCGCGTCGGGATCCTCGGACAGCCCCAGGAAGGGCGTCGCGGTGCGGCCGGTGGCGGGGTCGTGGATCAGCAGCGCCTCGCCGGGGCGGTTCGTCACCGGATCGTTCGACCAGGGCGTGATCTGGTAGTCGCGCGAGTTCACCGCCCAGGTATAGGGCGCGCCCTCGGCCGAAACATGGAAGCCGAAGTCCTCGCGCGCGATGACGTTGATCCAGGGATGCGGCGTCTGGCGGTCGGGGGTGATCCGCAGGACGTATTCGCGCCCGTCCGGCGCAAAGCCGCCGTAGCCGTTCCAGAACAGCAGGGGCGAGCGGGATGGCTCAGCCGGGCGTGGACTGCCCTGCGCGATGACCGCCCGGCGCGCCTCGCGCCGGGGCGGGGCCGGGGCGACGTCGCGCAGACGGTCGATCTGTTCGGCCAGACGCCCGTTCCGGGTGTGCAGCATGATCCGCGCGGCCGAGACCAGCGTGTCGAAGCTGGCCTTGCTGATCTGGTCGCGCCGGACCGCGTGGACGTGGCGCGGCGTGTCGGGTCCCGCGGACTGGCGCGCCGTGTCCACCAAGGACTGGATCGCGTGCTGCAGGTCCTGCACATAGCTCGATGCGCGTTCGTTCAGGATCACCACGTCATGGGCGACGCCCCGGTGGCGCAGGAACTCGTGCATCCGCAGCGCCTCGCGGACGATGGGCAGGTCTGCCTCGTTGTCGATGCGCAGCAGAAGGATCGGGTCGTCGCCCGAGATGCCCATGGGCCACAGGTCGGATTGGGGGCCCAGTTCGGTCCGCCGCTTGGGGGTCGCCGCAAGCCGAAGGTCAGGCCAGACCAGCAGCGCGGCATAGGCGCGGAACAGCTTGGCCTGATCCAGGGTGACGTTCAGGTGGCGCAACTGGACCTGCGAATAGGTCCATGCCAGCCGCAGTTCATGTTCAAAGACCGACGGACGGGCGTAATGCGCGGCCATCCGGTCGCGGTCCTCGGCCGTGTCCGCGATCAGCGTCCAGAAGGTCAGCGAGACGGTCTTGCCCGCCGGCACCCGCACGCGGCGGCGGATCGCGAAGATCGGGTCCAGCGTGTGGCCCTGCGTCCCCGCCAGCGTGGCGCCCCGCTCGAAGGCGGCCGGGTTGCGGATGGAGCGGCCCCGCCCGATGAAGGCGCGCCGGTCGGTCTCGGCCTCGGCGCCCGGCGTGATGGCGCTTTCGGGGCCTGCGACCAGATGGGCCAGGTAGCTGGGGCGGCCCCTGGGATCGCGCGGCCGCCGCTCGGCCACGATCAGGGCGCCGTTGTCGAGGATCTCGGTCTGGACGAACATCTTCGAGAATGCCGGATGCGCCCGGTCCGAGGCCGGGCTGTCCAGCACGATCTCGCCATAGGAGGTGATCTCGATCGTCTTGTCGGACCCCGAGCGGTTGCGCAGCGTCAACCGGCGGCCGTCGGCATGGCCCTCGGTCGCGGCAATGACCTCGAGCCGGCTTTCGATCGCATTGGCGGTCTTGAGGAACTCGGCCTTGTGGTCGGCGAAGACGACGCTTGAGCGTTCGTCGGGACCCGAGCAGGGGGAATGGGTGGCCGACCACCATTCGCCCGACTGCATGTCGCGCAGGAAGACGAAGATGCCGCCGTCGTCCAGCGCGGGGTCCGGCGTCCAGCGGTTCAGTGCCCTGCCGCCCAGCATCGACCGCCCCGCCCCGGTCGAGGACAGGATCGTCGAGAAGGGGCCGTTGGACAGCAGCGCCAGTTCGCGCTCGGCCCGGCCGGGCTCGTCCACGGCGGTCAGGGTGTCGCCGTTGCCCGCCAGCGCGCCGCGGCCCAGCACGTTCCCCGGGGGGCGGCGCGTCACGGGCGTGATGTCGCGCGGCGATTTTTCCTGCAGCAGCAGTTCGGAGGCGCGCACCACCGGGTCCGCGTGGAAGCGTTCGCGGTGGATGCCGTCCATCACCGTGTTGGCGATGGCCATGATCGACATGCCGTGGTGGTGGGCCATGACGTTCCTGACCACGGAATGCGTCTTGCCTTCGCGCAGGCGCGAGGGCGCGAAGTCCACGGCGTCATAGAAGCCATAGGCGCCCTCGGCCCCCAGTTCCCGCAGCCGCGCGAGGTTGAGGGCGGCGTCATGCGGCCGGATCTGCGCGGCCAGGATCGAGGCATAGGGTGCGACCACATAATCGCCGTAAGCCCGCTTCAAGGCCAGCACCGGCACGCCGAAGGCGTAATACTGGTAGTTCATCTGCCGGTCGCGGGCGTTGAAGGCGCTTTCGGAAATGCCCCAGGGCAGGCCGTGCGAGCGGCCCCAGTCCATCTGCACCTGCACTGCCATCATGTTGGAATGGTTCAGGATGCCACCCTGCCGTTCTTTCAGCAGAAGCGGCGGCATCAGGTATTCGAACATGCAGCCCGACCAGGACAGCAGCGCCCCCTGGTGGCCGACGGTGGCAAAGGGGCGCCCCAGCCGTGTCCAGTGTTCCTTGCGGATGTCGCCCTTGGCGATCGCCAGGAAGCTGGTCAGCCGCGCTTCGGAGGCCAGCAGGTCATAGGAGCTTTCGTCAAGCTGGTCGTCCAGCGGGCGATAGCCGATGGACAGCAGCATCTTGTCGGTCTGGACGAACAGGCTAAAGTCCATGCCGAAGGCCAGCATCCGCGCGCGCTCGGCCAGCAGGCGGGTGCGCAGCATGAACAGTTCGATGGCCTCGCGCCCTTCGGGGGCGGGGGTCATGACACTGCGGGTGTCCTGTTCCAGAAGCCGCGCCCAGGCCAGCGCCTCGGCAGCCTCTCCCTGCGTCGCCGCGTCCAGTTCGGCCGCAAGACGCACGATCTCGGCCGCGCGGGTGATCAGCTGCGACGCGGCCAGCGGGTCCGACACGGGGCGCCCGCCCATCTGGTCCAGCACGTCCTGCATTCCCGCGATCGAGCCGTACAGCGCGCGGCGCAGGTCGCGCAGGCTGCGCCGGCCCTCGCCCAGGGCGTCCAGTTCCAGCCGCAGGTTGGCCAGCGCGTCGCCCAGTCCCGCGGTGCGGCGGCGGCGGACCGAGGGCGCGTCCTCGGCCCAGGCCCGCAGCCCCGCCGACAGCGCGATCAGCAGCCCCGCCAGGTTGCCGCTGTCCACCGCCGAGACATAGGGCGCGGGCAGCACGGCCAGGTTGCGGGTGTCGTACCAGTTGAAGAAATGGCCGCGGAATCGGGCCATCCGCTCCATCGACGAGATCGTGGCGTCGATCCGCGTCAGGGCGCCGTCCAGCCCGATCCAGCCGAAGTCATGGGCCGACATCACCGACATCAGGTAAAGCCCGATGTTGGTGGGCGAGGTGCGCTCGGCCAGCTTCGGTTCCGGGTCGGCCTGCCAGTTGTCGGGCGGCAGGTGGTTCGTCTCGGGGCCGACAAAGGTTTCGAAATAGCGCCAGGTGCGGCGGGCGATGCGGCGCAGCTCGGCCTCGTCCCCGGGCGACAGGAGCAGCCGGTCCTCGGTTTCCAGGGGCCGCGAGGCGCGGTCCATGATCCAGGGCGCGGCGATCCAGATGCCGCCGAAGATCAGCGCCACGGGCAGCGCGGTCGGGTTCAGGGCCGCGGTGCCGAGGATGCCTGCCCCTCCCAGCACGGGCGAGGCGATCATGCGCCGGTATTCGGACCTGACATCAGCGCCCGCCGAACGGCCCGCGTCGCGGGCGGTGGTCCATTCCAGCAGGTGCCTGCGGCTGACCGCCATCCGCCACAGCGACCGGCCGACCGCGTCCAGCGAGGCCACCGCCCGGTGCGCGGCCGTCGCAAGCCGCAGGCCCAGCTGGGTGATGTAGGTCGCCAGGTCGCGCCCCATGTGGCGCAGGTGATAGTCCCAGGAGACCCCGTAGCCGGGGCGGAACACCCGCATGTCGATCTGCAGCACCGGCACCAGCGCCACCAGCAGGATCAGCGCCCCCTGCCACAGGATGGCCTGGCCGCCGTCCAGCGTCAGCCAGCCCAGGATCGAGGCCGCGACCCAGGAGGGCGTGACCAGCGAGCGGCGGAGGTTGTCCACCATCTTGAACCGCGCGAGCCCGGACAGCCCGTTCCGGGGATCGAGGATCAGCGGCAGCAACTGCCAGTCGCCCCGCGTCCAGCGGTGCTGGCGGCTCGCCTCGGTGGCGTAGCGGATGGGGAAGTCCTCGACCACCTCGACATCCGTGACCAGCGCCGCGCGGGCAAGGCTGCCTTCCAGCAGGTCGTGCGACAGGATGGTGTTTTCCGTCAGCCGGCCTTCCAGCGCGCGCTCGAAGGCATCGACGTCATAGATGCCCTTGCCGGTGAAGCTGCCCTCGCCCGCGAGGTCCTGGTAAAGGTCCGAGACAGTGAAGACGTAAGGGTCAAGTCCCCGGTTGGCCGAGAAGATGCGCTGGAAGACCGAGGCCTCGGCCCCCGTCGTCAGCGAAGGCGTGACACGCGGCTGCATGATGCCGTAGCCGCGGATCACAACGCCGTCCTCGCGGTGGACGGGGCGGTTCACGGGATGCTGCATCTTGCCCACCAGCGCGCTGACCGTGTCGCGCGGCAGGCGGGTGTCGCTGTCCAGCGTCACGACATAGCGGATGCCCTCGGGCGGGGTCGGGCCGGTGGGCAGGAAGCTGGTGCCCTCGTGCCCGCGCAGAAGCTGGTTCAGTTCCGTCAGCTTGCCGCGCTTGCGCTCCCATCCCATCCAGACGCCTTCGGACGGGTTCCACTGGCGCTTGCGGTGCAGAAGAAAGAAGCGCCGGACGCCGCCATGGTCATAGCGTTCCGCCAGCGCGTCGATGCGGGCGCGGGCATGGGCCAGCAGGCGCTGGTCCTCGGGCAGGGTCTCGGTCGGGGCGTCCTTCCAGTCCGACAGCAGCGCGAAGAAGACGTCACCCAGGGGGTTCGCCAGATAGTGCGACTCCAGCATGTCGGCCAGTTCGTCGATCGCGTCGACCGAGGTGATCATGCCGGGGATGACGACCAGCGTCCGCGCCTCGGTGGGGACGCCGTCGCGGAAGTCATAGGCGGGCAGCCGCCGCGGGGGGACGATGCGGGCGGCCAGAAAGGCGATGGCCTGCATGGCCGTGTCCGAGGCGGGCAGCACCGCCAGCGCCAGCAGCAGCACCGCCTGCCAGCCCTGCATCCGGTCGGGCAGGACATTGCCAAGAAGCGCCACCAGCATCGCGGTAAGGGCCACGAGCGGCAGGGCCAGGTTCCACCAGCCGGCCGTCCGGGAAAGGGGGGCAAGGCGCTCGAACGGGCGGGGGCGATAGCCCGCCCCGATGCGGAAGGCCGCCCTGTCGTCGCCCACCAGCAGGTCGCCCACCGCGATGCGGGCGGGCTGGGTCTCGCCGCGCTGGATGGCCTCGGCGCGCGCATGGTCGATGGCGCGCTGGGCGACCTCGGTTTCCGTCAGGTCCGAGCGGCGGGCGATGCGCTCGATCTCGGTGCGGTAATCCGCGCGCGTGGCCTGGTCGAGGCGGTCGAACTCGGTCGCGCCGGCCAGCAGGGCATCGACGTGGCTGACGCCCTCGAACCAGTCGAGCCAGTCGATCTCGCCCATCCGGCGCAGGCTGCGGATGATGTTGCCAACGGTCACGTTGCCGCTGGACTGGCGCGCGTATTCGGCCTGCACGGCCTTTTCGGCGCCCTGCGCGCTGCCCAGGCGCCGTTCCAGCGCCGTCAGCGCGGCCTGCGCATCCGGCCCCCCGTCGCGCAGGCGGTAAAGAAGCTGGGCGGCCACGGTGTCGTTGGTGACCAGCGCGGCGTGGCGCTCGATCACGGCGGCGGCGGCGCGGCTGCCCTGGGCCTCGGTCAGCTCGTCGGCCAGGGCGTTGGCGAAGGCCCGCCGCTCGCGCGCAAGGACCACGCGGTCGGACAGGCGGCGCAGGTTTTCGACCAGCACATAGCGCAGGAAGGTGGGCACGGCCCACAGTTCGGCAATGTCCAGTGTCGCCACGGACTGATAGCCGCGCAGGAACTGGCTCAGCGCGTCGGCGGTGATTTCCGAATTGGTCAGCGCCACGAAATACCAGGCGATCACCAGCGCGCGCGGGGCCGTGCCGCCGCCCGACAGCGCCGTGGGGGGCAGGCGGTTCAGGAAGGCGGGGTTCAGCGCCTGCCGCAGCTGGCGCAGGTTTTCCTCGACCATGTGGTGGTTGTCGATCAGCCATTCGGCGGCGGGCGTGATCGTGTCGCCCCGTTCCTCGGCCGCGATCGTGTCCAGATAGTTGCGCCGGATGGCGGCCTGGTTGTCGATCAGCCGGGCGATGGCGCGCGCCGGCGCGTCGGCCAGCTCGGGCCGCAGGATCGAGGCCAGTTCCGCCCCCGCGTCCTGCAGCGAGCGGCCGGTCCAGATGTCCAGCCGGATCGGCAGGGGGATGTCACCCCAGGCGCGCGGCAGGCCGCGGCCGTTCGCTCGCGCGCCCCGGTCCCGCAGGCGCAGGGCCTGTTCAAGGCTGGTGGCGCCGCTGCGGCGGCGGCCACGCGCGATCCGGGGGCTTTCCTTCGTCATGTCCTGTCCCGATTGATTATGCCTGCGAGCATGGTGCGGCAGCGGGGAAAGCACAACCGCCGGGGCCTGGTTCCCGCCCGCCCGCGCCCCGCGGCCCCTGTCGCGCTCTGCGCAACTGCGCTATTGCATCTGTGTGAGCCTGAATGCCGCAAGGATTTGCACCCGATGACCGCGCTTTCCGACACCGACTTTCCCGTGACCCTCGACATCCGCACCGTACCGACCCGGCCGGTCGAGGGGCAGAAGCCCGGCACCTCGGGCCTGCGCAAGAAGACCCGCGTCTTCATGCAGCCGGGCTACCTGGAGAACTTCACCCAGTCGCTGTTCGACGCGATCGGCGGGATCGGGGGCAAGACCCTGGTGCTGGGGGGCGACGGGCGCTTCTTCAACGATCGCGCGATCCAGGTCATCATGCGCATGGCGGCGGCAAATGGCGCGGCCCGCGTGATCGTGGGGCAGGGAGGCATCCTGTCCACGCCCGCCGCGTCCAACCTGATCCGCATCCGCCATGCGGACGGCGGGATCATCCTGTCGGCCAGCCACAACCCGGGCGGCGAGGACGAGGACTTCGGCATGAAGTTCAACGGACCGAACGGCGGTCCCGCCCCCGAAAGCGTCACCGACGCGATCTTCGCGCGGACCGCCGAGATCACGGAATACCGCACCCTCGACACCCCGGACATCGATCTCTCGGCCTTGGGCGAGCGCCAGTTGGGCGGCATGACGGTCGAGGTGATCGACCCCGTGGCCGACTATGCCGCGCTGATGGAGCGGTTGTTCGACTTCGGCGCGATCCGCGACCTGTTCGCGTCCGGCTTTTCCATGCGCTTCGACTCCATGCACGCGGTGACGGGCCCTTACGCGCGCGAGATCATCGAGCGCCGCCTGGGCGCCGCCCCCGGCACGGTCGTCAACGCCGTGCCCCAGCCCGACTTCGGCGGCGGCCATCCCGATCCGAACCCGGTCTGGGCGAAGGATCTGGTCGACCTGATGATGGGGCCGGATGCCCCGGACTTCGCCGCCGCCTCGGACGGGGACGGGGACCGCAACATGATCCTGGGCCGCGGGATCTATGTCACGCCTTCGGACAGCCTCGCGGTGCTGGCGGCGAACGCGCATCTCGCGCCCGCCTATGCCAAGGGGATCAGCGGCATCGCAAGGTCGATGCCGACCAGCCGCGCCGCCGACCGGGTGGCCGAGGCGCTGGGCATCGAGATGCACGAGACGCCGACCGGCTGGAAGTTCTTCGGCAACCTGCTGGACGCGGGCCGCGTCACCATCTGCGGCGAGGAAAGCGCGGGCACCGGCTCGGACCACGTGCGCGAGAAGGACGGGCTCTGGGCGGTGCTGCTGTGGCTGAACATCCTTGCCGTCCGCCGGCAGTCGGTCGCGGACATCATGGCCGCGCATTGGGCCGAATACGGGCGCAACTACTACAGCCGCCACGACTATGAGGCGGTGGCCTCGGACCGCGCGAACGCCCTTGTGGACCGGCTGCGGGGGATGCTGGCGGCCCTGCCGGGGCAGGGTTTCGGCGGGCTGCGGGTGCAGGCGGCGGACGATTTCGCCTATCTCGACCCGGTGGACGGCTCGACCTCGGCGCGCCAGGGCATCCGCGTGATGTTCGAGGACGGAAGCCGCGTGGTCCTGCGCCTGTCGGGCACGGGAACCGAGGGCGCGACGCTGCGGGTCTATCTGGAACGCTATGCCGGGACGGACCAGCCGCATGACCTCGACCCGGAAACGGCGCTGGCCCCCGTGATCGCGGCGGCCGAGGAACTGGCGCTGATCCGCGAGCATACCGGCCGCGACCGGCCCGACGTCACGACCTGAAGCGAGGGGAGGCGATCCTCAGAGGTCGAGGATCGCCTTGATCACTCCCGCCTCGGGGCGCGACCATTCGGAAAACAGGTCCACCGCGTCGGCCAGTTGCCCGCGGTGGGTGTTCAGCGCCCGCGTCGGGATGCGGCCCGCCTGCATCTGGCGGACGACCTCGGCGAAGTCCTCGGGTTGGGCGTTCCGGCTGGCCAGCAGCGTGGCCTCGCGCTTGTGGAACTCGGGGTCCGAGAAGGTGAGGCTGTCGCGCACGACGCTCAGCAGGACATAGCGGGCGCCATGGGCGAGGAAGCCGAAGCCGCGCTCGATCGGGGCGGCGGCGCCGGTGGCGTCCACCACCACGTCGAACCAGTCGGACCCGGTCAGGCGGCGGGCGTTCTCCTCGGCATTTGCATCGGCCAGCAGGACGGCGTCCGCGCCCAGCCGGTCGCGGGCGAAGGCCAGCCGGTCCTCGCGGGTGTCCATAACCGTGACGTTCGCGCCGCGCGCCTTGGCGAACAGCAGCGCCGACATGCCGATGGGGCCGGCGCCGGTGACCAGCACCCGGTCGCGTGCGGTCACGCCTCCGCGCCGTATGCCGTGGGCGCCGATGGCCAGGAACTCGATCATCGCGGCGTCCTCGATCGGGATGTCGCCGGTGGGGATGACGTTCGCCTCGGGCACCGGGACCAGCTCGGCCATGCCGCCGTCGCAATGGACGCCAAGGACGCGGATGTTGCAGCAGGCGTTGGTCAGGCCGATCCGGCAGGCCTGGCAGGTGCCGCAGGACAGGTAGGGCACGATATAGACCGGATCGCCCGGCTTCAGCGCGCTGCCGGGCGGGGCCTCCTGGACCGTGCCGGACAGCTCGTGGCCCATGACGCGCGGGTATTCCAGGAAGGGGTGCTTGCCGCCGAAGATGTGGAAGTCGGTGCCGCAGATGCCGACATGGCGGATGCGGACCAGCACCTCGCCCTCTCCGCGCTCGGGATCAGGGCGTTCGGCCAGGGTCAGGCGTCCGGGTTCGTCGCAGACAAGGGCTTTCATTCCGTGGCTCCCGAGGGGCGGGCGGACGCCAGATCGGCGCGGATCGCGGCATCGACCTGGGCGCGCCAGGGGGCATTGGCGGCGAGGGCCTCGGGGAACAGCCCTTCGAGCCGGAAGAACGGCTCCGAAGGGCGGTCCTCGGGCATGGCGCGGACGGCGGCCATCAGTTCGTCCCGGCGGGGGTCGTCGGCGTCCCGACGATGCGCCAGCGCCGCGATCCAGGCGCCGGTGGCGCGGGCGAAGGCCGCCGCATCCCCGTCTGCGGCCAGGGCGTCGGCAGCGGGCGACAGGATGCGCTGCGGCAGCTTCTGGGTGGTGTCCATCGCGATCTGGACGGTGCGATGCGCGATCGCGGGATTGGCAAAGCGCGCCAGCAGGTCGTCGCGATACGCGTCAAGGTCGATGCCCGGCACCGGGTCCAGCGTCGCGGCCGCCGCCTGCATATGCGCACGGACCTGCGCGGCAAGCTCGGGCACGGCCATGACGTCGCGCACGAATTCCAGCCCGTGCAGGATGCCCAGATGGGCGATCAGCGTGTGGCTGCCGTTCAGCATCCGCAGCTTCATCTTCTCATAGGGCGCGACGTCGCGGGTGAAGACGGCGCCCGCCTTGTCCCAGGCGGGGCGGCCAAGGGGGAAGTTGTCCTCGATCACCCATTGCATGAAGGGTTCGGTGTCGATAGCCAGCGCGTCCCGGACACCCAGGGCGGCCGCGGCGCGGGCGCGGGTCTCGTCGGTCGCGGCGGGAACGATACGGTCCACCATGCTGCTGGGAAAGGCGACCTTGGCCTCGATCCAGTCGGCAAGCGCAGGGTCGCGGCGGCGGGCCATCTCGGTGACCAGCCGCCGCAGGACCTGCCCGTTCGCCGCCAGGTTGTCGCAGCAGAGGACCGTGAAGGGCGCGGTTCCGGCTGCGCGGCGGCGGGCCAGCCCCTCGACCAGCCAGCCGACCGGGCCTGCGGGGAACTGCGGCCCCGCCAGGTCGGCCGCGACCGCCGGATGCGTCATGTCCAGCCCCCCGGTCGCGGGGTCCAGCCCATAGGCCTTTTCCGTCACCGTCAGCGTGACGATGCGGATCGCGGGATCGGTCAGGCAGTCCAGCACCCGCTGCGGATCGCGGGCGGCGCAGATCCAGTCCACGGTCGCGCCGATCACGTCCACGCGGTCGCCGTCCGGTCCCCGCGTGGTGACGCTGTAAAGCCCGTCCTGCGCGGCGAGGTCGTCCACCGGGCTTGCCGAGCGCAGGTTGACCGCGACGATGCCCCAAGGGCCGAAGTCCTGTTCCAGCGCCGCCTGCGTGTAGACGGCCTGATGGGCGCGGTGAAAGGCGCCGAGGCCGAAGTGCAGGATACCGGGCCGCAGGGCCGCGCGGTCGAAGGCGGGACCCCGGACATCCTGGGGAAGGGAGGTGGCGGCAGCGAGTCTCATTGGGCGAAGCTCAGTTGGACCTTGCAGGCGAGGCTGCGGTCAGAGGCCAGGTCGAAGGCCTCGGCGGCACGTTCCAGCGGCAGGGAGTGGCTGATGATCGGGCGCACGTCGATGGCGCGGCTTCCGATCAGGCGCACCGCGTCCGCGAACTCGGCATGGAAGCGCTGCGATCCGCGCCAGGTGATCTCTTTCCCGACCAGCATGTTCAGGGGGATCGTGACGTCCCCAGTGACGCCGACCTGCACAAGCGTGCCGCGCGGACGAAGCGCGGCAAAGGCGTTGCGCAGCGCGGGACCGGCGGCCGAGCAGTCGAAGGCCACGTCCACCTGCCCCTTGCCCTCGGTCAGCGGCGCCAGCGCGTCCGGGTCGGCTGCGACGTTGATGGCCTGCGTGGCGCCCATCGCGCGCGCGCGCTCCAGCGCCGCGTCGGTCAGGTCGGTGACGGTGATGTCGGTGGCGCCCGCCTGGCGCGCGGCGGCCAGCACCAGAAGCCCGATGGGACCTGCGCCGGTGATCAGGACGCGCTTGCCCGCCACGTCGCCCGCCTGCGCCACGGCATGAAGGCAGACGGCCAGCGGCTCGGCGCAGGCGGCCTCGGCCGGAGTGGTGGTGTCGGGAAAGGCGTGGACCTGCGCGGCGGGCACCACCAGCAGGTCGCGGAACATCCCCTGTTCATGCGGCAGGCGCATGGCGCTGCCCATGAAGCGCATGGACAGGCAATGGATCGGCTGGCCCGCGCGGCAGTAGTCGCAGTCCCCGCAGGGCTGCGAGGGGCTGACCGCGACCAGCGTGCCGGGGGCGGGGCCGTCCACGCCGTCCCCCAGCGCCGCGACCCGGCCCGAGGCCTCGTGCCCCGAGATGATCGGCTCTCGCACCCGGACGGGGCCGAAGCCGCCGTCATGGTAGTAATGCAGGTCCGACCCGCAGATCCCGCCCGCGGCCATGCGCAGCAGGACCTGGCCGGGACCGGGGGCGGGAACCTCGTCTTCCTCGACCCGCAGGTCATGGGCGGCGTAAAGGCGGGCGACGCGGCTGCGCATGGGGGACTCGTTCATCGGATCAGGCCAAGCTGGGTCGGCAGCCACAGGGTGATCGCCGGGATGAAGGTGATCAGCAGCAGCGCCACGAACAGCGGGATCATCCAGGGCAGGATCGCCAGCGCCGTGCGTTCGACCGACATCTTCGCGATCCGTGACAGCACGAACAGCACCATCCCCACCGGCGGCGTCAGCAGCCCGATCATCAGGTTCAGCGTCAGGATAATCCCCAGATGCACCGGATCGATGCCATAGCGCGCGGCCACCGGCATCAGGATCGGCACCAGGATCGAGATCGCGGCGATGGTGTCGAGGAAGGCCCCCACGACCAGCAGCAGGATGTTGACCACGATCAGGAAGGTCCACCAGTTGTCCGTCAGCCCGAACATGAAGTCGGAAAACAGCTGCGCCGCCTGGCTGACCGTCAGCAGCCAGGCGAAGATCGAGGCGGCGGTGACGATGAACAGGACCGCGGCCGTCGTCTCGATGGTGTCGAAGGACGCCTTGGCCAGCGTGCGGAAGGTCATGGTGCGATAGCGCACGAGCCCGAGGAACAGCGACCACAGGACGGCGGCGACGGCGGCCTCGGTCGGCGTGAACCAGCCCATCGTCATGCCGCCGATCAGCAGCACCGGCGCCATCAGCGCCATGACGGCGTGCCAGTCGAAATACCAGTCCAGCGCGATCAGCACGCCCAGCGCCAGGAACACGGCGATGTTGACCGACAGCCCCGCCTGGATCAGCAGCCAGACCGACAGGGGAAAGCAGAGGACGATGATGACCTCGAGGAAGGCGCCCGCCAGTTCCCGAAAGTCGAAGGGCGTGTCCGAGCCCCAGCCGTAGCGGCGGGCGAAGATCCAGACCGTCAGCATCATCAGCGAGGTCATCACGATGCCCGGGATGATGCCCGCCATGAACAGCGCCCCGATCGAGGCGTTGGCCATCATCCCGTAGATCACGAAGGGCAGGGAGGGCGGAAAGATCGGCCCCAGCGTGGCCGAGGCGGCGGTGACGCCGACGGCGGCCTCGACCGGGTAGCCGTGGTCCTTCATCGCCTTGATCTCGATGGTGCCGATGCCGGCCGCGTCGGCCAGCGCGGTCCCCGACATCCCCGAGAAGATGACCGAGCCGATGATGTTGACCTGCGCGAGGCCGCCCTTCATCCAGCCGACAAGCGACAAGGCGAAGTGGTAGATGCGCCCCGTCACCCCCGCGATGTTCATCAGGTTGCCCGCCAGGATGAAGAAGGGCACGGCGATCAGCGGAAAGCTTTCCACGCCCGCGATCATCCGCTGGGCCGCGATGATGTCGGGGGCCACGTCGTAGATGCCGAGGTAAAGCAGCGAGGCCACCGCCATCGCCACCGCGACGGGCGCGCCGATCACCAGCAGCAGCAGAAAGGAACCGATCAGCAGCAGCATGGGTCAGACTCCGGTGGGGCCAAGGTCTTCGGCCTGCTCGCGCACGGTGCGGCGGCCGCGAAGATCGCGGAGGAAGTTCTGCAGCGCGCGCAGCGTCATCAGGACGAAGCCCGCGAACACGGAATAGAAGACGACGCCGCGCGGCAGGTCCACCGTCACCATCCGCTCGGACCCGACGACGCCGATATAGCGCCACAGAAGCCAGGACATGTAGGCGAAGAAGGCGATGGCGATCAGGTCCACGACCACCTGCAGCACGCGGCCCGTGCGGCGGCTGAGGAAGCGGTAAAGCAGGTCCACCGCGATGTGGCGTCCCAGCCGCACGCACATGGCCGCGCCCACGAAGACGATCACGACCAGCAGGTTCGCCGCGATCTCCTCGGTCCAGGCGAGGCTGTTGTTCAGGGCGTAGCGGGTGAAGAACTGCAGGAAGACGCAGAGCGCCATGCCCCAGAACAGCGCAAGCACCAGCCAGTCCTCGACGGCGTAGATGGACAGGTCCACGTCATGGACCTCGCTGTCCTCGAAGGCATGCGCCATCTCTTCCACGCTGATCGGCGTGGCGGGGTCGTGGGTCATCGGCCGCAACCTTGGTCAGGGGGGAAGGGACCCGGCGCCGGGCAGAAGCGGCGCCGGGCGCCGGAGCTTACTTCAGCGCCTTGATCGCGTCGTAGTCGGCCTGTTCGTAGCCGAAGTCCGACAGCGCCACCTTTTCCTGCACGGTGCGCTGGAAATCGGCGCGGTCCGGCTCGGTCACGGTCAGCCCGCGGCCGCGGAAGTCCTCGACCAGGGCCGCCTCGCGTTCCTCGACGATGCGGGTGCCCCGCTCGGCGGCTTCCAGCATGACCTCGGTGAAGATCTGCTTGTCCTGGTCCGACAGCTGCGACCAGACGTTCTTCGACACGATGGTGTTCAGTGCATCGACGATGTGGCCCGTCAGCGAGATGTGAGACTGCACCTCGTAGAACTTCTTGGCGTCGATGGCGGTCAAGGGGTTCTCCTGCGCCTCGACCGTGCCGTTCTGCAGCGCCAGGTAGACCTCGGCGAAGGCGATGGGCGTGGTGTTGGCGCCGCAGGCCCGCGGCATGGCCAGATAGGCGGGCACGTCCGGCACGCGCATCTTCAGCCCCTGCAGGTCGGCGCAGGCCTTGATATCCTTGTTCGCCGTCGTGTGGCGGGTGCCGTAATAGGTCATGGCGGTGATGTGGTTGCCGGTGGCTTCCTCGTAGCCTTGCGCCAGCCGCTTGAAGACGTCGCTTTTCGCATAGGCCAGCAGGTGCGAGGGGTCGCGGAAGATGTAGGGATAATAGCTGATCCCGATCGGGGAATAGTCGCGTGCCGCGAAGCTTGCCCCCGAGATGATGATGTCCACGGTCCCGAGCTTGAGCCCTTGGTTCAGGTCGGTTTCCTTGCCCAGCTGCGAGGCCGGGAAGACGTCGATCTTGTAGCGCCCCTCGGTGCGCTTGCCGATCTCCTCGGCGGCCCAGACGGATTCAGTGTGGAACGGCTCGGATGCCTCGTAGACATGGGCCCATTTCAACGTGGTCTGGGCGTGCGCGGCCACCGTGCCGGCCATGATGAGGGCGGCCGCACCCAGCCACCCGCGGATCGTGAACGTCATGCTTTTCCTCCCGTTTGCATGCCATCGTCGTTGGCCCCGGCCGCGTGCGGCAGGGGCAAGGCGGTCATGCGGCGTCGGCCGCGAAGGCGCCGCAGAAGCGGCGCTGGGATTCGGTCAGGTGATGGCGCATCGCCTCGCGCGCGGCGCCTGCGTCCCCGGCCGCGATGGCGTCCCGGATCGCGCCGTGTTCCGCCAGCGCCAGCCGCCAGGTGCCCGGTCCCTCGAAATGGGCGGCCAGGCGGCTGAAGAAGGGCGACAGGCGCAGCCGGTAGATGTCGGCCGTCATGTCGGCCAGCAGGCCGTTGCCCGTCCCCATCGCCACCGCGATGTGAAACGCGCCGTCCAGGTCCAGCGAGCGGGCCGGGTCCCCCATCGCCTCGGCCATCCGGGCAAGGATGCGGTCCATCGCCGCCACGGCCGCCGGGTCGCAGCGGCGCGCGGCTTCCTCGGCGATGGCGCTTTCCACGATGGCGCGGGCCTGCAGCACCTCGAAGGGGCTTTCGCCCTCGATTGCCGCCGCACGGGCAGGGGCGCCGACGTAGATGCCCGACCCCATGCGGATGTCCAGCCGCCCCTCGACCTCGAGCGCGATCAGCGCCTCGCGCAGCGAAGGACGCGAGACCCCGAAGCGTTCCGCCAGCTCGCGTTCGGCCGGCAGGCGATCGCCGGGCGCAAGCCCGTTTTCGGCCACCAGCTCCAGGATCTGGTCGGCGATCACGCGGTAAGGCCGGCGCGGCTTGTCGCCCTGCAAGGCTGTCCCCTCCCTTTCTCTGCTCCCGGGCCGCGCTCCTCTCGCGGATGCCGGGGCAAGTGGTCAGACCACTTCAGTCATTAGCCGCCGTCAGGCCGAATCGGTCAAGCGATTTCTTCGCCCCTCAGCCGTGGGTCGCAGCCGGCATGGGCAGGCCGAAACGCGCGGCGATCTGGGCAAAGGCGGATTCGGTCGCGGGGTCCAGCGCCACGCCGGCCTGCCGCCGTTCGGCCGCGACCTGCCATTCGCGGTCTCCCGGTGCCATGACGCGGCTGCCCGCAAGGGCGCGCGAGCTGCGCAGCATGTCCAGATAGCGGCGCATTCCCGCGTCGAAGGTGCCCCGGTCCAGGAATGCGTCGGGGTTCAGCGCCAGCACGAAGGCGCCCAGTTGGCGCGGCGTGCTGAAATCCGGCCCGTCCATCGACGCGATGTCGAAGCTGAGCTTCATGCCCGTCAGCACCGCGCCCAGGATCTCGGCCACGCCCGCCAGCGCCGCGCCCTTGAAGCCGAACTCGCCCCCCAGGGGCGCCAGCATCTCGGCCTGCATGGCGTCGCGCGTGTCCTGACCGGCCGCGTCCGAGGCGACGCCCCCCGGCAGCTCGATCCCCAGGCTGCGATACAGCAGCACGCGGTTATAGGGGATGGCGCTGGTCGCCATGTCCAGAAGCCACGGGTCCTCGCCCGCGACGGGGACGCCCACGGCGATGGGGTTCGTGCCGTGGATGCGCGCGGCCCCGTCATGCAGCCGCACGAGGCTGTCCGAGTTGCAGAAGGCCATCCCGATGACCCCCTGCCGCGCCGCCGCCAGCGCATAGGCCCCCGCCGGGCCGAAATGCGAGCTGTTGCGGACCGCGACCGCGCCCACGCCGAACTGCCGCGCCAGCGCGATGGCCCGGTCCATGCCGTGGAAGGCCCCGACCGCGCCCTGGGCATGGTCCGCGTCGATCACCTCGACCGCGCCGAAGCCGCCGGTCTTGCGCACCTGCGGGGTGCGGTTCAGCCGCCCCCCTTCCAGCGCGCGCAGGTAATGCGGCAGCAGGCGGACGCCGTGGCTGTCCACGCCCAGTTCGGTCGCGTGCATCATGCCGCGCGTCGCCGCGTCGGCCGTCCGTTCATCCGCGCCGACGGCCAGAAAGGCCTGTCGGCAGAAGCGGTCCAGTTCGGCCAGGGACAGCAGGGGGCGCGGCGTTTCGTCGGACATGAGGGGATCCATGCTGGTTCTCTGCATACACTGTTCACGACGTCACGCTCGCTGGCAATGGCCCGGGCGTGCTATCGCGCAAAAGGCCCCCTTTGGCGCAGGATGACGGAGAGTGCCTTGCCCGGACCATCGCCCAGCCCCACGCATCTGTGGCAGGCCGCCGCCGAGGCGCTGGCCGACGAAATCGCGCGCGGCGCCCTGCCTGCGGGCGCGCGGCTCGGCCCCTCGGAGGTCGCCCGGCGCTTCGGCATCAGCCGCACACCCGCGCGCAGGGCGCTGGACCGGTTGCGCGAAGCCGGGCTGATGGACGGCGAGGCGGTCGCCCCCGTGGCAGGCCAGGCCCCCGGCTCCCGGTTCTCTGTGCCCCGCCAGCTGACCGTCCCCTCGGGGTGGGAGCGGCTTTATCCCGTCATCGAGCTTGCGATCATGTCCCGCACGCCCCTGGGCGGGTGGCGGGTCAACGAGGCGGAACTGGCCCGCCACCATGGCGTCAGCCGCACCGTCGCGCGCGAGGTGGCGGCGCGGCTGCACCAGCGCGGCATCCTGCGCAAGGACGGCTCGGGCCGCTGGGTCGCGCCGGCCCTGACGCCCGACTACACCGACGAGCTTTACGAACTGCGCTGGGTGCTTGAGCCGGTGGCGCTGGAAAAGGCCGCGCCACGCCTGCCGCCGGGCTATCTCGCCGGGCTGAGGGCCGACCTTCAGGCGGCGATGGACGAAGGCGCGCTGCATGACAGCGCCGTCCTGGACCGGCTGGAACAGCAGCTGCATGTCGACCTGCTGTCCCATTGCGCCAATGCCGCGCTGATGCAGGCGATGAACCTCGCGCAGTCGCTGCTGGTGGCGCATCACGTCCTTTACCGCTGGACGCTGGACCTGTTCGGGACCGAGCCCTTCCTGGCCGAGCATCTCGAGGTCGTCTCGAGGCTGGACGCGGGCGACATCGCGGGGGCCAGGGACGCGCTTGTGGCGCATCTGCGCATCTCGCGCCGGCGGGCCATGCTGCGGGTCGAGGCGGTCCGTGACCTGATCCAGCCCGAGCCCTTGCCCTATCTCGTCCGGCTGGAACCCGCCTGAGCCGGACGCGCGGACAGGGCCGGGGCTTCACGAAGCCGTCATCTGTCGCCATATGTTCATTCGACAGCGGCCTGCCGCCGGGGTAATCGGCGCGCGACGCAGATGGACAGAAGGAAATGGATCATGCGGATCGCGGTTCTCGGCGGTGACGGTTTCGTGGGCTGGCCCACCTCGCTGCACCTGTCCAACCTGGGCCACGAGGTCCATATCGTGGACAACCTGTCGCGCCGCTGGATCGACACGGAACTGGGCGTGCAGTCGCTGACGCCGATGGATTCGATCCAGGAACGCTGCCGCATCTGGAAACAGGAAAGCGGCAACACGATTCACTTCCACCTGCTGAACCTTGCCAAGGAATACGAGCGGCTGAAGCAGTGGCTGCTGGACCACAAGCCCGACGCGGTGATCCATTTCGCCGAGCAGCGCGCCGCGCCCTATTCGATGAAGACCGACCGCCACAAGGTTTATACCGTCGACAACAACGTCAACGCCACGCACAACCTGCTGGCGGCGCTGGTGGAAACCGGCATCGACGCGCATCTGGTCCACCTAGGGACGATGGGGGTCTACGGCTATTCCTCGGTCGGTGCGCCGATCCCGGAAGGCTACCTGGACGTCGAGATCGACACGCCATCGGGGAAGAAGGGGCAGCAGATCCTGTATCCGACGCGGCCCGGCTCGGTTTATCACATGACCAAGAGCCTCGATCAGATCCTGTTCCAGTTCTACGCCCAGAACGACGGGCTCAGGATCACCGACCTGCACCAGGGGATCGTCTGGGGCACCCACACCGACCAGACCCGCCGACACGAGCAGCTGATCAACCGCTTCGACTATGACGGCGACTATGGCACGGTGCTGAACCGCTTCCTGATCCAGGCGGCGATCGGCTATCCGCTGACGGTCCACGGCACCGGCGGCCAGACCCGCGCCTTTATCCACATCCAGGACTGCGTCCGCTGCATCGAGCTGGCGCTGTCGGATGCGCCCAAGACGGGCGAGCGGGTCAAGATCTTCAACCAGATGACCGAAACGCACCGCGTCCGCGACCTGGCCCATCTGGTCGCGCGCATGACCGGGGCCGAGGTGCGGATGCTGCCGAACCCGCGCAAGGAAGCGGACGAGAACGACCTGATTGTGAAGAACGACCAGTTCCTGTCGCTGGGCCTGAACCCGATCACCCTGCAGGAAGGCCTGCTGGCCGAGGTCGTGGACGTGGCGAAGAAATACGCCCACCGCATCGACCGCTCGCGCGTGCCCGCCGTGTCGGCTTGGACCAAGGACATCGCCAAGCGCGTCGATCACGACCCCGAGGGCAAGAAGCTGAAGGCCGTCTGAGAGGGGGCCGTCCGATGCAGGGACTGACGCCGGACCGCCCCGCGCGGTCCGACCGCGCCTTTGTCACGCTGGTGACGAACGCCGACTATGCGCTGGGCGCGAAGGCGCTGGTGCGGTCCATCGTGCTGTCCGGCACGAAGGCCGACATCTGCGTCCTGCACACCGACGTGGATAAGGCCGAGCTTGCGCCGCTGACGGCCTTGGGCGCCCGGCTGGTCCGCTGCGAGCTGCTGCCGACCTCTCCCGAGTTCAACGCCACCCATGCCAAGGACGCGCTGCACGGGCGCGCGGCCTTCACCAAGGGCGGGAAGCCGCCGTTTCACACCCCACTCGACAACTTCGCCAAGCTGCGGCTGTGGCAACTGGATTATAAGCGCGTGGTCTTCATCGACGCCGACGCGCTGGTCCTGCAGAACGTGGACAAGCTGTTCGACTATCCGCAGTTCTGCGCCGCGCCGAATGTCTATGAAAGCCTCGCGGACTTCCACCGCATGAACTCGGGCGTCTTCACGGCGCGGCCCGATCCGGCGACCTTCGAGGACATGCTGGCCAAGCTGGACGTGCCGGGCGTCTTCTGGCGGCGGACGGACCAGACCTTCCTGGAACATTACTTTCCCGACTGGCACGGCCTGCCGGTGTTCATGAACATGCTGCAATACGTCTGGTTCGCCATGCCCGAACTGTGGCGCTGGCAGGACGTGAAGATCCTGCATTTCCAGTACGAGAAGCCGTGGCAGGACCACGCCAAGGCCGACCGCGTGCGCCCGCTGATCGACCTGTGGCGCGCCTATGCGGGCGACGGGCCGGTGCCGGATCCGCGCAGCCTGCCCGATCCCGCATGAGGATCGCCCTTACCGGAGCAAGCGGGCTGGTCGGGCGCTTTCTCCTGCGCGCCTTCCGGGCCGAAGGCCATCAGGTCGAGACGCTGCCCGGCTGGCGGTTGGGCCAGCCCGCGCCGCTGGACGGCTGCGAGGCGCTGGTCCACGCAGGTTTCGCCCATGTGCCCGGCAAGTATCGCGGCGGCGAGGGGGACGACCCCCAGCGCTTCGTGGCGCTGAACCGCGACGGCTCGCTGCGGCTGTTCGAGGAAGCGAAGGCGCAGGGCGTGGGGCAGGTGGTCTTCCTGTCCTCGCGCGCGGTCCATGACGCGCGGCCCGCGGGAACGCCGCTGCCGGACGGCACGCCGGTCGCGCCCCAGAGCCTTTATGGCCGGGTGAAGGCCGAGGCCGAGGCTGGGCTTGCCGCGCTGGACGGCGCGGGCTTCCGCACGGCCAGCATCCGCGCGACGGGCGTCTATGGTCCCGGCACGGGCCACAAGTGGGAAGGGCTTTTCGCAGATTACCTCGCGGGGCGCCCCGTCGCGCCGCGCAAGGCCACGGAACTGCACGGCGACGACCTTTCCGCCGCGATCCTGCTGATTCTGGCGCGGGGCGCGCACGGCGCCTTCAACGCCTCGGATCTCCTGCTCGACCGCCACGACCTTCTGGCCGAGGTGCAGCGGCTGACCGGCTGCCCGCATCCGTTGCCGCCCCGTGCCGACGGCCCGGTGTCCGTGATGAGTTGCGAGCGCCTGACGGCCCTTGGCTGGCGTCCCGGCGGCTGGGAAAAGCTGCGGGACAGCCTTCCCGCCATGCTGGCCGGTATTTCCTGAACTTCGCGGGGGGTCAGTGCGCGCCGCTGTCCGGCGCCACCCCGCCCAAGAGTGCGGTCAGTTCTTCCGCCGCTTGCGCCACCAGCGTTCCCAGCGGCGCGATCCGGTCATCCGTCAGCCGCGAGGCCGCGCCCGAGATCGAGATGGCGCAGGCGGCTTCCCCCAGCGGCGACCAGACCACGGCGGCCAGGCAGCGCATCCCGAGGTTGAATTCCTCGTCGTCCAGCGCCCAGCCACGCGCGCGGGTGCGGGCGATATCGGACAAAGCCGCGTCGCGGCTGCGCAGGCTTTTCGATGTCAGCGGCGGCAGCCCCGCGCGGTCGGCCAGCGCCAGCACGTCCTCGTCGCGCCAGGTGGCCAGGATCGCCTTGCCCATGGCCGAGGAAAACACCGGCACCCGCCGCCCCGGAGGCGAGAGCGCCCGGCGGATTTCACGGCTTTCGACCTGGCTGACCGTCACCAGATGGTCGTCGTCCAGGATGCCCAGGTTCGCCGTCTCGCGCGTGGCGTCCCGCAGCCGGCGCAAGAGCGGCAGGGCAGGGGCCACGAAGCTGAGCCTGCGCCCGTAGGCCATACCCACGGAAAACGCGTCGCGCCCGACGTGCCAGGCGGCGGCCGCGGGCTCGAACTGCGCGAAGCCCTGCTGTTCCAGCGTCGTCAGCAGGCGATGCGCGGTGGACACCGGCAGCCCCGCCCCCCGCGCCAGGTCGCTGAGCCGGCTGCCGTCACCTTGCGCCAGCAACCGCAGCAGCGTCAGCGCGCGGCTGACCGACTGGACCCCGTTCTCTGCCATAAGTCTTCCTCCGTTTGCCGCATCATGGAAAAATCCGGCGGCATTGTCACCTTCCCCCGCGACCCCTGCTATCTGTTCCGCTGCATCAGAAGGAGGGCCCAGGATGACCGATCACGTTGAGCGCGCAGGCTTGCAGGTGGCAGCCCCCCTGGCCGAGCTGGTCGAAACGGAACTGCTGACTGGCGGCGTCACCCCGGACGACTTCTGGTCCGGCTATGCCGCGCTGCTGCGCGAGCTTGCCCCCGAGAACCGCGCCCTGCTGAAGAAGCGCGACGAGTTGCAGGCGCAGATCGACGACTGGCACCGCAGCCGCCGCGGCCAGCCGCATGACCCTGCCGCCTACCGGGCCTTCCTGCGCGAGATCGGCTATCTGGTGGACGAACCCGCGCCCTTCGCCATCGGCACGTCCAACGTGGACCCGGAACTGGCGCAGGTCGCGGGCCCGCAGCTTGTCGTGCCGGTCAGCAACGCCCGCTTTGCGCTGAACGCGGCGAATGCGCGCTGGGGCTCGCTGTATGACGCGCTTTACGGCACCGACGCGCTGCCGGGAAAGGCTGCCCCGGGCGGCTATGACGCGGCGCGCGGCGCGCAGGTGATCGCCTGGGCGCGCAGGCACCTCGATTCCGTGGCGCCGCTGGACGGCGCCTCCTGGGCAGACGTGACCGGGATGAAGGCCGAGGGCGGCCGCCTGGTCCTGACCACCGGTGCGGGCGAGACCGGCCTTGCCGATCCGGCGCAGTTCGCGGGCACCAGCGGCGAGGACGTGTTCCTGCGCGTCAACGGCCTGCTGATCCGGCTGAAGGTGGACCGCAGCACGGCGATCGGCCGCGACGACAAGGCGGGCATTTCCGATGTCATCCTGGAAAGCGCCCTGACGGCGATCCAGGACTTCGAGGATTCGGTCGCCGCCGTCGATGCCGAGGACAAGGTCGCCAACTACCGCAACTGGCTGGGGCTGATGCGCGGCGACCTGGCCGATACCTTCGAGAAGGGCGGGCGGCAGATGACGCGCCGTCTGGCCGAGGACGTGACCTACACCGACCCGCAGGGGAACGAGGTCACCCATCCCGGCCGCGCCGTGCTGCTGGTCCGCAACGTCGGCCACCTGATGACCACGGATGCCGTGCTGCTGGACGGGCAGGAAACGCCCGAGGGCATCATGGACGCCGTGATGACCGTGGCCGCCGCGATGCATGACCTGCCGGCCGGGCGGAACTCGCGCACCGGCTCGATCTATGTGGTGAAGCCCAAGATGCACGGCCCCGACGAGGTCGCCTTTGCCGAGCGGCTTTACGCCGGGGTCGAGCGTATCCTCGGCCTGCCCGCGAACACCGTGAAGCTGGGCGTGATGGACGAGGAACGCCGCACCTCGGCCAACCTCGCGGCCTGCCTCGCGCAGGTGAAGGACCGCGTGGTCTTCATCAACACGGGCTTCCTCGACCGCACGGGCGACGAGATCCACACCTCGATGGAAGCCGGACCGATGGTGCCGAAGGGCCGCATGAAGGACCAGGCGTGGCTGGCCGCCTACGAAGCGGGGAACGTGGACACCGGCCTTGCGCTGGGGCTCGCGGGGAAGGGCCAGATCGGCAAGGGCATGTGGGCCAAGCCCGACGACATGGCCGACATGCTGAAGGCCAAGATCGCCCATCCGCAGGCGGGCGCGAACACCGCCTGGGTGCCCTCGCCTACGGCCGCCACGCTGCACGCGACGCATTACCACCAGGTTTCGGTGCATGAGGTGCAGGAGCAGCTGCGCTCGCGCGAGAAGCCCTCGCTGGATGCGCTGCTGACGCCGCCGCTGCTGGGGGGCGCGAACCTGTCGCCCGACGAGGTCGCCTACGAGATCGACAACTCGTGCCAGTCGATCCTGGGCTATGTCGTGCGCTGGGTGGACCAGGGGATCGGCTGTTCGAAGGTGCCCGACTACGAGGACGTGGCGCTGATGGAGGACCGGGCGACGCTGCGCATCTCGGCCCAGCATCTGGCGAACTGGCTCAAGCACGGGATCATTTCCGAGGCGCAGGTGCAGGATTCGCTGGCGCGCATGGCCGAGAAGGTGGACCGGCAGAACGCGGGCGATCCGCTGTACCAGCCGATGGCGCCCGCGCTGGACGGTCCCGCCTTCAACGCGGCGCGCGACCTGATTTTGAAGGGGGCCGAGCAGCCTTCGGGCTATACCGAGCCCCTGCTGCACGCCGCCCGTCGCGCCGCCAAGGCCCAGGCCTAAAGCAGCCACTCGATCGGCAGGCGGCCGATCAGCCACAACAGCGCGCGCTGGGCGAAGTTGGTGCCCGGCTCGCGGCGGTGGACGATCTCGGGGTCGTCCACCGCGGGCTCGTGCCAGACCAGCCGCCCGCGCTCGTCCCGGCGCGGGCCGTAGCTGACCAGCGGCAGAACCTCGTCCAGTCCCCGGCTGACCTCGGAAGCCAGGCGCGGGCTGTCGATCATCACCCCCATCTCGGTGTTGAAGATGATCGAGCGGGGGTCGAAGTTGAACGAGCCGATGAAGATCCGTTCGTGGTCCACGCAGACGGTCTTGGAATGCAGGCTCGCGCGGGTCGAGGTGCCGGGCGTGCGCGGTTCGGGCGGCATGCCGCGGTTGGCGCGCAGCTCATACAGCCGCACGCCGCCGTCGATCAGCCGGGGGCGGTATTTCACATAGGCCGAATGGACGACCAGCACGTCCGTCGCTTCCTGCGAGTTCGTGAGGATGCGCACCTGCCGTCCCTCGGCGACCAGCCGCACCAGCCGCTGGGTGAAGCGGCGGCCCGGCACGAAATAGGCCGAGATGATGTCCACCGAATCCTCGGGGCTGGCGATCATCCGCATCAGCCGCGCGAACATGAGGTCGCGGTTGCGGTGCTTTCCGAGGCCCTTGGACGGATCGTCGCTGATCAGCGTGACCGGCACCCAGTCCAGCGCAAGCCGCCCCTGCACCATGTCCTGCACCAGGGGCCGCGTCACCACGGTCTGCCGGTAGGCCAGCGCCCGGTCGTCCGTCAGCAGCACGTCCAGATCGCTGCGCGCGCTGGCCTCGCCCGGCGCGGGCAGGATCAGCTCGGCCGGATAGGCCGAGCCGCTGGCCCAGTAGCGGTCGAAGTCCTCGCCCGCGTCCACGGCCACGCGGCCCATCGCCAGCACGTCGGTGTCCAGGTAGTGCGGCCCGTCGCCATAGGCGAAGTAGATGTCGCCGATGTTGCGCCCGCCCAGGATCGCCGCGGCCCCGTCCGCGACCATCAGCTTATTGTGCATCCGCCGGTTCAGGCGGCGGAAGTCGAAGAGATAGCCCAGCAGCTTGGGCCGCCGCAGGATGAAGGGATTGAACAGCCGCACCTCGACATTCGGGTGCGCGTTCAGCGCCGCCAGATCGGCGTCCAGCCCGTCGATGCCGTTGTCGTCCAGAAGCAGCCGGACGCGGACGCCGCGTTCCGCCGCCTGGTGCAGCTCGTCCAACAGCACGAGGCCGGTCAGGTCGCGGTGCCAGATGTAGTACTGCACGTCCAGCGCCACCTCGGCCTCGCGCATCAGCGAGATGCGCGCGCCGAAGGCGTCCAGCCCGTCATGCAGCGCCACCACGCCGCTGACGCTGGACCGCGCGCCCCTGTGTGCCAGGACCGCGCGGCCGATGGTGGTGGCATCGGACAGCCGCACCGCCTCGCTGGTTGTGCGTTTCCTCAGCGAGGGCGGGCGGTAATACAGCCGCAGGACGCCCAGGACGAGCGCCGGGACAAGGACCAGAAGGGCCGCAAGCTCCATGTCGATGATCCGCGCCGCGGCCCCCTTTCCGGTCGCTCCTCCCGGTCAGGCCAGGGCGCGCGCGATCTCGTCGGCCGTGGCGGCAGTCAGCGTCTTGGCGACTTCCTTCACCACCTTCTGTTCCAGCATCTTGTGATAGTTCTTCCGCATCACGCCCAGCGTGCTGGGATCGGCGATGACCGCAAGCTCGTGGACCTTGTTCTGCAGCACCATGAGGTTCAGCTTTTCAGTCAGCTGCTTGGCGAAGGTCGCCTCGTCCTCGTCGCGGGGCGTCGTCTCGTCGGGCTGCCGACCCTGGCTTTCGTCCTCCAGGTTCGTCGGGCCGACCCGCTCGATTTCTTCCAGCTCGATCCCGCGCTTGGCGGCGTTGCGGAACAGGACGGCCTTCTTGCCATCGGCGACGACAACCAGCGCATCATGAGACAGCATGTTCTTGTCCTCTCGGGTTTATTCCCGAGCCGAACGCCCGCTGACCCCGCCGGTTCCTAGCGCAGATTGCCGCAGAAGCCGCGGATGCGGGCGATGGCATCGGCCAGCTGCGCGTCCGAGGCGGCATAGCTGATGCGGAAATGCGGCGACAGGCCGAAGGCCTCGCCGAAGACCACGGCGACGCCGGTGGCGTTCAGCAGTTCCATCGCGAAGGTGCGGTCGTCGGCGATCACCGTGCCTTGGGGCGTGCGGCGGCCGATCAGCCGGGCGATCGAGGGATAAACGTAGAAGGCGCCCTCGGGCGTGGGGCAGTCGATCCCCTCGCACTGGTTCAGCCCGGAGACGACCAGGTCGCGGCGGCGCTGGAAGGCCGCGCGGCTTTCCGCGATGTAGTCCTGCGGCCCGGTCAGCGCGGCCAGCGCCGCATACTGGCTGATCGAGCAGGGGTTCGAGGTCGATTGCCCCTGCACGTTCGCCATGGCCTTGATGAGTTCCACCGGCCCCGCGCCATAGCCGATCCGCCAGCCCGTCATCGCATAGGCCTTGCTGACGCCGTTCATGGTCAGCGTGCGGTCCATCAGGCGCGGTTCCACCTGCGCCGGGGTGACGAAGCGGAAGTTGTCATAAACCAGATGCTCGTAGATGTCGTCGGCCAGCACCCAGACATGGGGATGGCGCAGCAGCACGTCCGTCAGGGCGCGCATGTGGCTTTCGCCATAGCCCGCGCCCGTGGGGTTCGAGGGCGAGTTCAGGATCACCCACTTGGTTTTCGGCGTGATCGCGGCCTCAAGCTGCTCGGGCGTGATGCGATAGCCGTTTTCCAGGCTGCCGGTGACGATCACGGGCGTGCCGCCACCCAGCGCCACCATGTCGGGATAGCTGACCCAGTAGGGCGCGGGGATGATGACCTCGTCGCCGGGGTTCAGCGTCGCCATCAGCGCGTTGTACAGGATCTGCTTGCCGCCGGTGCCCACGGTGATCTGTCCGGGCGCATAGTCCAGCCCGTTCTCGCGCCGGAACTTGTCGGCGACCGCCCGCTTCAGTTCGGGGATGCCGTCCACGGCGGTATAGCGCGTGTGGCCCGCGTCGATGGCGGCCTTGCCCGCCTCGCGGATATGGGCGGGCGTGTCGAAGTCCGGCTCTCCGGCCGACAGGCTGATGATGTCGCGGCCCTCGGCCGCAAGCTCGCGCGCCAGGTTCGTCATGGCGATGGTGGGCGAGGGTTTGACGCGGGACAGGGTCTGCGACAGAAAGCTCATCGGCGCGCTCCGGAACCATGGGGGACGGGGCGGTGATAGGCGCGGGGCGGCACCGCCGCAAGCGCGGGAGGAATGCGAATGGATGATCACGAAGCCCGGCTGAAGCGGATCGTCATGCGCAGCTGGCGGCGCGGCACGCGCGAGATGGACCTGATCCTCGGACCCTTCGCCGAGGCCGAGCTGGCGGCGATGGATGCCGAAAGCCTCGATGCCTACGAGCGACTGCTCGAGGAAAACGACCAGGACCTTTACTCCTGGATCACCGCCCGCCTGAAGGGCGGCACGGCCGGGCCCCAGGTCCACGCGCCGATGCTGGACCGCATCGCGGCCCATGCGCAAAGCCGGCTGAGGGAAATCCGCGGCGCTTAACCGAATCTTGGGACGTCGGTGTCAGGGTGGCGGAAAGACGTCAAACGGATGCCTGCGATGACCCGACTTGCCGTGCTGCGCCCTTCTGCAACGCCTGTGCCTCCTGCCGACGACCTGCCGGAGGTGCTGGAGCCTTATCTGGAAAGCCTGCAGATCCTCGACCGGCTGCATCGATTGATGCTGGACCTGATCAAGGACGAATTCGAACGTCTCCGGCACGAGGACCTGACCCCGGTGCAGGCGCTGCTGCTGTTCAACCTGGGCGGCGCCGAGGTTTCGGCGGGCGAGCTGCGGTCGCGCGGGATGTATCAGGGCTCGAACGTCAGCTACAACCTCAAGAAGCTGGTGCAGATGGGCTATGTTCACCACCAGCGTTCGGAAATGGACCGCCGTTCCGTCCGCGTGCGCCTGACCCCTCAGGGCGAGGAGGTGCGCGAGATCATCGGGCAGATGTTCCTGCGCCACGCGGCGGGATTGCAGGCCTCGGGCGTGCTGGATGACCCGCCGCTGCCGCAGGTGAACCTGCAATGGCGGCGGGTCGAGCGTTTCTGGGCCGATCAGATCCGCTACATCTACTGACGCCTACCAGTGGCCGGTGTTTCCCATGCTGGCCCAGGGTTCCTGCGGCGGCAGGGAACCGCCCTTCTGCAGCAGCTCGATCGAGATGTTGTCGGGGCTGCGGACAAAGGCCATGTGGCCGTCGCGGGGCGGGCGGTTGATCGTCACGCCGTTGTCCATCAGGTGCCGGCAGGTGGCATAGATGTCGTCGACCTCATAGGCGAGATGCCCGAAGTGGCGGCTGTCCGAGGGCAGGCCCTCGTCGCCGTCCCAGTTGTAGGTCAGCTCGACAGGGGTTTCGGGCTGGCCGGGCGGGGCTATGAAGACCAGCGTGAAGCGGCCCTGCTGGTTGTCGATCCGCCGGATCTCCTCGAGCCCCAGCAGGCGATAGAAGGCCATGCTGGCGTCCAGGTCCTTCACGCGGACCATGGTGTGCAGATAACGCATCGTGCTTCTCCCGTGTTGACGCGGCGATCCTGCCACGCTGCCTCCTGACTCGCCAGACGAGGCGCGCTAGACACGCGGGCGACAGACCTGAAAGGACGCCCGATGCCCCTGACCCCCGAGCAGCAAGCCGAGATCGACGAGGCCCGCGCCACCCCGCGCCAGACGCTGCGCGCGGTCAGCGAGGGGATGGAGCGGCACCTGTACGTGGCCCACCCGGTGCTGGACCACGGGCTTCTGCGCGTCATCGACTACATGGGCGACGATTCCGCCATCGTGCAGGCGGCGCGCGTCAGCTATGGCCGCGGCACCAAGGCGGTGTCGAACGACGAGGGGCTGATCCGCTACCTGATGCGGCACTGGCACTCGACCCCCTTCGAGATGTGCGAGGTCAAGTTCCACGTCAAATTGCCGGTCTTCGTCGCCCGCCAGTGGATCCGTCACCGCACGGCCAACGTGAACGAATACTCGGCCCGCTACTCGATCCTCGACCGCGAGTTCTACATCCCCGCGCCCGAGCAGCTGGCCGCCCAGTCCACCGTGAACAACCAGGGCCGGGGCGCCGTGCTGTCGGGCGAGGAGGCGCAGCGCGTCCTCGACATCCTGCGCGAGGATGCGATGCGGTCCTATGACCATTACGAGGGGATGCTGAGCCAGGAGGGCCAACAGGGCCTCGCCCGCGAGCTTGCGCGGATGAACCTGCCGGCGAACATCTATACCCAGTGGTACTGGAAGACCGACCTCCACAACCTGTTCCACTTCCTGCGCCTGCGCGCCGACGCCCACGCGCAATACGAGATCCGCGTCTATGCCGAGGCGATGTGCCGCATCGTGGCCGACTGGGTGCCGCTGGCCTACGCGGCCTTCGAGGACTACCGGCTGGGCGGGGTGTCCTTGTCCGGGAAGGCCGTGGAGGTGCTGAAGCGGCGGCTGGCGGGCGAGACGGTCACGCAGGAGACGAGCGGGATGAGCAAGGGGGAGTGGCGGGAGTTCGAGGGGGTGTGGGGGTGACCGCTGAGATCGTTATACTTAACCGTTCTGGTGTGGCGCTTGCTGCTGACAGCGCTATTACTATCGGGAAAGAGAGGGTTTGGAAAAGCACAAATAAACTCTTTCATGTTTCCAGTGGCTGCGACATAGCGGTGATGATTTATGGTAATGGAGATTTCGGCGGTATTCCAGTTGAAGTATTAATAAAAGAATTTAGAAAATCATGTGCATCTAACCGCTATAATAAGCTGGAGGACTGCTCCCAAGACTTCGTTAAGTTCGTAAGGACATTCTCCCCTAGATTGCCCAATGCCGCCGATGATCAAGGTCACCGGTCAGTATTGAAAATGGCAATAGATATATTTGACGAAATCTCAGAAACTATACCTGCTAATGAAAAAATAAAGCAGCGAAGATTGCTGCTCCAGACGTATCTTGAGGATCTCGCCGAAGATTTTCGAGATAGAGATATTTCTCACAGAGATATCACTGTTGGGCATACTAAACAGTTCCTTCAGTCTTCTGTGGACGAACTGCTCACACATACCTTCAAGTTTAAAACTACGAATGAAAATCGAAGGGCAGCCTTGGCGCTTGTTCATGAGATTGCCATTCGGAAAACAATTTCTCCTTACGTAACAGCGATAGTCTTTGCTGGGTTTGGAGGAAGTGAGATGTTGCCTTCAGTCCGTCAAGTTAGACTTGATGGACTAGTTGGGGGTATTCCAAGGGTAACGGACTCTCTCGTGCAGAACATGAACGAAGCGGGCGAGTCTAGTGCTTACGTCCTTTCCTTTGCTCAGTCTGATCTGGCGCAAATATTTATGGAGGGGGCTTCTAAAGAGGTCCTTGATTTTGTCAGGAGTGCGCTAACAGAAATTTTGCGGGGGCGAAGTGAGGATATTATCAAGAATTATGTCCCGGGGGCGGATCAGCTTGTGGAGCGAGAGCTTAACAAAAGACAGAACTCCGAAATAGTGCAATCATTTATGGAAAGATTTGCTAAGTTTCGGTTCGATAATTTTGCTCAGCCGATTATGGAAGTAGTTGCAAGTTTGCCGAAAGATGAGATGGCGGCGATGGCAGAGGCGTTAGTGGAAACCACCTCACTTCGTCGGAAAATGGACTCTAGACTAGAAACTGTCGGCGGGCCGGTTGATGTAGCGGTTGTTTCAAAGGCGGATGGGTTTGTATGGATCAAGAGAAAACACTACTTTTCTCTTGACATCAATCCCGATTTTATGCATAGAAGAGCGGAGCGCTATCGAGCAGGATCAGACGATGAGTGATGTTCGATTAGATATCGAAGCTTTGCGCTTGTCTGCATTCTTTGCAACAAATAGACTGCAAGGAATTTCTCTTTCTAATGACGCGCGTTGCGGTTGGGTAGAGGGTGCTAAAGCGGGTGAGGAAATAATGAGAGACGTCCTATCTCGCTTGCGTCATGGCAGTGAGGATTTGCCTTCGCCTTCTAAAAGCGAGCTTTAATCTTTAGAAGGACGTCGGTCTTTTTCAGAGAGCTTCGAGCAGGCGTAAGGTGCGTGCTTTGCGCGTACCCTACGCAGTTGCCGCCCCCTGCGCCGCGGCCACCCACTTCCTGACCACCCTTACACTCTCCCCCTCGTCCAGCCAAGGAATATGCCCGCGCCCCGGCACCTTGCCGTTGATCATGTCCGGCCGCTGCTGCCGCGTCTCTTCGACCGCATCTTCGCTCAGCAGGTCCGAGCCCTCACCGTAGGTCACCGCAATGAGCAGCCCCTCCAAACATCCCTCACAAAAACCCGATCATCCGCCCCGCGACCAGCACCCCCAGCCAGCACAGCGCCGAGATCCCTGCGGCCCAGCGCACCCTCGCGGCGACCGGCCCGCCGTCCTCGACCGCCCGCCAGGATCTCGCCCGGTGCAGCGCCAAAAGGTTCACCAGCGCCAGCGCGATCAGCAGCAGTTTCAGGCGGAAGACCGGCAGGGGCAGGTACTCCATCGGCTGGACCGACAGCAGCGCCGCTCCGGTCGCCACGGCCAGGGCCAGCCCCGCGGCGGCGATCCGGCTGAGGAAGGGGGCGAGCGTGGACAGGGGTGGACCGTGGCGCCAGCCCATCAGGCGCAGGTCCAGCGGCAGGATCGCCCCCAGCAGCAGGCCGATGCCGAGGATATGGGCCGCGTTCACCAGCGCATAGGCCCAGACCGAGCGGCGCAGCGGGCCCGCGAAGGGCAGGCCGGCCAGCAGGTCCGCAAGGGCCTGCACCGGTCAGACGCCGGGCGGGATGCGCTCGGGGTAGAAGTCGAAGTCGCGGCCCTCGATGGTGATCCGCACGGCCTTGATGCGCGCCTGCGAGGCGTCCTGGTCGCGGTTGCCGAGGACCTCGACCCGCGCGCTCGGCGCGGCGGTGCCTTCCACGAAGCCCGCCCGCTGGGTGCGGCCCGGGTTGCCCAGCTCGACCGTCCAGACGGTGCCCTGCGCGTCCTCGACCAGCAGCGTGGGATGGGGTGGGGCGATGGTGACCTGTGTGATGGTGCCGGCCAGGCGGGACAGCTGGTCCTCGGCCCAGGACCAGCCGTGATGCGCAAGGGCGGCTGTCGCCACGAGAGCGGTGACGGCGGCAAGGCAGGTCGTGCGAATCATCGGATCCTCCGCGCGTGCTGGGTCCAGCCTAGCTTGCCCCCAGGCCCCGCGCTGTCACATCGACGCGAGAGCAGGCGGGCGCATCCCCGTTTCAGGACGGGGAAAGGCGCGCGGCTCGGATAGCCTCCGGCGACGGGACAAGGACGGGCGCAAGCGCGCCTCAGGCCTCCGTCGCCTGGACCTGCGCGGCAACCCTGGCGAGCCATTCCCTGACCACCTGCACGCTCTCCCCCTCGTCCAGCCAGGGGATATGCCCGCGCCCCGGCACCTTGCCGTAGATCATGTCGGGCCGCCGCCGCCGCATCTCGGCGACCGCGTCCTCGCCCAGCAGGTCCGAGCCCTCGCCGTGGATCAGCGCGACGGGCAGCCCCTCCAGCGCGTCGAACAGGGGCCAGGCAGTCGCGTCGGGGTTCTTGAAGGCGGCAAGGAAGGCCTCGCGCAGGGCCGGGTCGTAGGTCAGGGTCACGCCGTCCTCGGCCTGGCGGTAAAGGCGGGCGGCTTCCTCGACCCAGCGGCCCTCGGGGACCTCGCCGAAGCCGCGCAGGGTGCGGGGCAGGCGCTCGGCCACCTCGGCCAGCGTGCGCGCGGTCGGGCGGCGGCCGACATAGTCCATGATCGCCTCCAGCCCCTCGCGCCGAAGCTGGGGACCCACGTCGTTCAGGCAGACGCCCAGCAGGCGGTCCTTGGCGACGGCGGCGAGATACATCGCGATCAGCCCCCCGCGCGAGGTGCCGACGATCGCCGCCTTTGCAATGCCAAGGTGATCCAGCAGCGCCAGCGCATCCGCGCCTTCCTGCGGGACGGTGTAGGTGGCGGCCCCCGTCCAGTCGGACTGCCCGCGCCCGCGATAGTCCATGCGGATCATCCGGCAGCCGGCCAGCGTCGGTGCAAGATAGTCGAAATCGTCCATGCTGCGCGTCAGCCCCGCAAGGCACAGGACCGGCAGCCCCCGCCCCTCGTCCCGATAGGCGATCCGCGCGCCATCCGCCGCGGTGAAATGCTGCACGTCCATGAACCGTCCCCCCTGTCTCGGCGGGCATCCTGCCGCGCGGGCAGGGCGGGGGCAACAGCGGGTTGACCCACGCGCGTGCCGGGGGCACATCCGGCGGATACGGGGAACGGGGACCAGCGGCGCGGCAGCGGCGGCCTGGCAAAGGAGAGGTGCGGCATGATCTTTGCGGTCGTGGGTCCCTCGGGCGCGGGCAAGGACACGCTGATCGCGGGCGCCCTGGAACGGCGGCCCGACCTGCGGCTCGCGCGCCGCGTGATCACCCGCCCGACCGAGGCGGGGGGCGAGGATTTCGAGGGCGTCACCCCCGAGGCGTTCGCCGCCCGAAAGGCGCGCGGCGCGTTCGCGCTGGACTGGGAAGCCCACGGGCTGCGCTACGGCATCCCCCACGACCAGTTGCAGGGCGGCGACGTGATCTTCAACGGCAGCCGCGCCGCCCTGCCCGCCGCGCAGGCGGCCTTTCCCGATCTGCGGGTGATCCTCGTCACCGCATCGGCCCCGGTGCTGGCCGCGCGCCTTGCAGCCCGGGGGCGCGAAAACGAGGCCGACATCCGCGAGAGGCTCGGGCGCGCCTCGTTCGACCTGCCGCCCGGCACCCGCGCGACCGTGGTGGCGAACGACGGCGCGGTGGAAGACGGCGTGGCGCGCCTACTGGCCGCGCTTCAGCCGGACAGGGCGGCGCGGTGAAGCAGGTGAAAGCGGCCGTCCATCTCCTCGCCAAGAAGGCACAGGTCCTCGATCACGAAGGGGCGTGGCAGGACGGAAGAGAGATATTCCTGCAGGGCCGCCATGACCTGGGGGCGCTGGTCCTCGGGCAGCTTGTCGGTCAGGGTCAGGTGGAACTGGAACTCCTCCATGACGAAGGGATAGCCCCAGCGGTCCAGCAGCTCGCGCTGGCGGGGCGACAACCGGTCAGGCTTGCGCCTGGCGATCTCTTCCCTGGTCAGCGGCGCGCGGAGGTGGTTCGTGCCCTCGACCACGGCTGCGGCCAGCGCCTTGAGTTCGTCGTCGCAGTCCTCGGGGATCAGCGCGAGAAAGCCGTGCAGGTCCACCATCCGCAGCCCAACGCAGGACACAGGGGCAAGCCGCGCGGCCAGCGCCTCGACCGTCGCCACGGCATCGTCCGGGCTGACGCCCTCGCCCAGGCGGAAGGGCGCGCGGATCGTGCCGTGGAAGCCGTATTTCCGCGGGTCGCGCGTGATCTCCGCCGCGTGGCAGGGCAGGCCGGGCAGGTCGGGCCGGGCCACCTCGCGCCCCGACGCGGCGTCCCAGCCCAGCCAGGCGGCGGTGCGGGCGGCAAACTCTCCTTGGCGCGGCGCGTAATAGACGGCAAAGCGTTTCATCCATACCTCCCGGGATGCTGACCCCCGAACGGCCCGCATGCCGGGGCTGTTCCGCATCCGCAAGACAGGACTGCCCGATGACCGACACGATCCTCGCCAATGCCACCCTGGTCATGCCGACCGAGACCCTGCGCGGGCAGGTGCGGCTGTCGGGGGGCCGGATCGCCGAGATCGCGGAAGGCACGGGCGTTCCCGCAGGCGCCATCGACTGCGGGGGCGACCTGGTCATGCCGGGGCTGATCGAACTGCACACCGACAACCTGGAACGCCACATCCAGCCGCGTCCCCGCGTGGACTGGCCGCATGGGGCGGCGATCATCGCCCATGACGCGGAACTGGCCAGCGTCGGGATCACCACCGTCTTCGACGCGCTGCGGGTGGGTTCGGTCGTGTCGAACGAGGATGCCAACTACAGCGAATACGCCCGCGCGCTGGCCGACGAGATCCTGGAACTGCGCGGGCAGGGAGCGCTGCGGATCAGCCATTTCCTGCATCTGCGGGCCGAGATCTGTTCCGAAACGCTGGTCGAGGAGATGGCCAAGTTCGGTCCCCGTGACAGCGTCGGGATCGTCAGCCTGATGGACCACACCCCGGGCGAACGGCAGTTCCGCGACGTGAGCAAGCTGCGGGACTATGTCATCGGCCGCCACGGGCTGACCGAGGAGGTCTTCCAGCAGCACCTGGCCGAGCAGCGCGCCCTGCGCGCCCGCGTGGGCGACCTGCACGAGGCAACCGCCGTGGCCGAGGCGCGGCGCTATGGCGCGGTGCTGGCCAGCCACGACGACACCACGGCAGGGCATGTGGCCGTCAGCGCGGGCCACGGGGTCCATTTCGCCGAGTTCCCCACCACGGTCGAGGCGGCGCGGGCCTGCCATGCCCACGGTATCCGCGTGATGATGGGCGCGCCGAACCTGATCCGGGGCGGCTCGCACAGCGGCAACGTGGCGGCCGAGGAACTGGCGCGCGCCGACCTGCTGGACATCCTGTCCTCGGACTACGTGCCGTCCTCGCTGCTGTCGGGTGCGCTGATGCTGGGCGACCTGTGGGGCGACATGGCGCGCGGGATCGCCTGCGTGACGGCCGCGCCCGCCGAGGCGACGGGACTGGACGACCGGGGGCACCTTGTTCCCGGCGCGCGTGCCGACGTGATCCGCGTGGCGCGCATCGGTACTGCGGCGGCCGTGCGCGGCATCTGGGTCGAGGGACGGCGGGTCTGATCCCCGCCGGACGGTCCCGTCAGATATTCTCGGATTGCGGCATCCCGAGGACGTGATAGCCGCCGTCCACGGTCACGACCTCTCCGGTGGTGCAGGCGCCCCAGTCCGAGGCGAGCCACACCGCCGTGCCGCCGATCGCCTCCAGCGTCGCGTTGGCGCGCAGGGGGGCGTTCGCCTCGGTATGGCGATAGGTCTTGCGGGCGCCGCCGATGGCCGCGCCGGCCAGCGTCTTCATCGGGCCGGGGCTGATCGCGTTCACCCGGATGCCCTGCGGCCCCAGGTCGTTCGCCAGATAGCGCACCGCCGATTCCAGCGCCGCCTTGGCCACGCCCATGACGTTGTAGAAGGGCGTGACGCGGTTCGAGCCGGCATAGGTCAGGGTCAGGATCGTGCCGCCCTCGGTCATCAGCGGCAGCGAGCGGCGCGCGACCTCGATCAGCGAATAGCAGGAGATGTCCAGCGACTGCTTGAAGTTCGCCCGGCTCGTGTCCACGAAGCGGCCGGTCAGCTCGTCCTTGTTGGAAAAGGCGATGGCGTGGACCACGATGTCCAGCCGTCCCCAGCGTTCCCCCAGCGCCGCGAAGGCCGCGTCCAGCGAGGCGTCGTCGGTCACGTCCACGTCCAGCAGGATGTCCGACCCGACCGATTCCGCCAGGGGCTGCACCCGCTTGCCGAAGGCCTCGCCCTGGTAGGTGAAGGCCAGTTCCGCCCCCTGCGCGGCCAGCGCCCTTGCGATGCCCCAGGCGATCGAGCGGTCATTGGCGACCCCCATCACAAGGCCGCGTTTCCCCTCGAGCAATCCCGGCATGGACAAAGATCCTTGTTTGAATGTCAGTCGCGGAACTTGGACATCACCAGCGTCGCGTTGGTGCCGCCGAAGCCGAAGCTGTTGGACAGCACGCTGTCGAAATCGACGTTGTCGATGCGCTGGGTGGCAATCTCCTCGGGCCGGATCTCGGGGTCGAGTTCCTTGACGTTGGCCGAGGCCGAAATGAAGCCGTGCTGCATCATCAGCAGCGAATAGATCGCCTCGTGCACGCCCGTGGCGCCCAGGCTGTGGCCGGTCAGCGACTTGGTCGAGGAAACCTTGGGCACCGCGCCCTCGCCGAAGACCCGGCGCAGGGCCTTGATCTCGGTGACGTCCCCCACGGGGGTCGAGGTGCCATGCGCGTTCACATAGCTGATGCTGCGGCCTTCCGGCAGGGTGTCCAGCGCCAGCCGCATGGACCGCTCGCCGCCCTCGCCCGAGGGCGCGACCATGTCGTAGCCGTCCGAGGTCGCGCCGTAGCCCGTCACCTCGGCGTAGATCTTCGCGCCGCGGGCCTTCGCGTGCTCAAGCTCCTCCAGCACGACCACGCCGCCGCCGCCGCCGATGACAAAGCCGTCGCGGGTCACGTCGAAGGGGCGCGAGGCGGTTTCCGGCGCGTCGTTGTACTTGGACGACATCGCGCCCATCGCGTCGAACAGGCAGCTCAGCGTCCAATCCAGTTCCTCGCCGCCGCCGGCGAAGACGATGTCCTGCTTGCCCATCTGGATCAGCTCGGTCCCGTTGCCGATGCAATGCGCGCTGGTCGAGCAGGCCGAGGTGATCGAATAGTTCACGCCCTTGATCGAGAACGGCGTGGCAAGGCAGGCCGAGTTCGTCGAGGACATGCAGCGCGTGACCATGAACGGCCCCATGCGCTTGGGCGCGCCCTTTTCCACGACGATCTGGTGGGCGTTGAAGAAGTTCGACGTCGACGGCCCGCCCGAGCCCATCACGAGGCCCGTGCGCGGGTTGGAAACATCGCCCGGCTCAAGCCCCGAATCCGCGATGGCCTGCTGCATGGCGATGAAGTTCCAGGCCGCGCCCTCGCCCATGAAGCGCAGGTCGCGCTTGTCCACATGGGCGGCGATGTCGATGGTGGGCCGCCCCTCGACCTGGCTGCGGAATCCCCGCTCGGCGTATTCGGGCGAGAAGACGATCCCCGAGCGGCCCGTGCGCAGGCTTTCGGTGACCTCGGCGGCGTTGTTGCCGATGGGCGAGACGATCCCCAGCCCGGTGATGACGACGCGGCGCATGATGCAGCCTTTCTTGTTCAGCTCTCGGAAAGAGCGACCTTCATGTCCTTGACCTGGTAGATGACCTCGCCATCGGCTTCCACGATGCCGTCGGCCACGCCCATGGTCAGCCGGCGGGTCTGCACGGCTTTTGTGAAATCGACCTTGTAGGTCAGCAGCTTGCGGTCGGGCCGGACCATGCCGGTCAGCTTGACCTCGCCCACGCCCAGCGCATAGCCGCGCCCGGTCCAGCCGCGCCAGCCCAGGTTGAAGCCCGTCAGCTGCCACAGCCCGTCAAGCCCGAGGCAGCCCGGCATGATGGGGTTCCCGGGGAAGTGGCAGGCGAAGAACCACAGGTCGGGGGTGATGTCGAACTCGGCCACCACGTGGCCCTTGCCATGGGCGCCCCGGTCCTCGCTGATGTCGGTGATGCGGTCCATCATCAGCATCGGCGGCTCGGGAAGCTGGGCATTGCCGGGGCCGAACAACTCGCCCCGCGCGCAGGCCAGAAGGTCGCCCTTGTCGAAGCGGGTCTGTTCCATTGCCATGCGGTTCGGTCCTGTTTGTCCACGCCGGCCCATGCCGGCTTTTCCCGCGTCTATCATCCGGGCGGCAAACCGCGCAAGCAGGCGAGGGAGCCTCTGCCCGGCCACTGAAACCTTGCGCGCGCTGCACCCACATTTCACAGAGTGCCTATTTTTTGACCCGAACTTAGCACAAAAATTGCGCAAGTCGGTTGTGGACGGCTGCGGCTTGGGACTATCCCGCCCGCCGACACCAACAACGGCGGAACGGACATGGCGCGCATCGACGACAAGCTTCAACATATCCTCACCACGGTGAAGGAGCGCAACGCAGGCGAGCCCGAGTTCCACCAGGCCGTGATCGAGGTCATGGAAAGCCTTGGCCGCGTCGTCGCCAAGCATCCCGAATATCTGGAAGAGGGCCTGATCGAGCGCATCTGCGAGCCCGAGCGCCAGATCATCTTCCGCGTGCCGTGGATCGACGACCAGAACCGCGTCCAGATCAACCGCGGCTTCCGCGTCCAGTTCAACTCGGCGCTTGGCCCCTACAAGGGGGGCATCCGCTTCCACCCCTCGGTCAATGTCGGGATCATCAAGTTCCTGGGCTTTGAGCAGACCTTCAAGAACGCGCTGACCACCATGCCCATCGGCGGCGGCAAGGGCGGCTCGGACTTCGACCCCAAGGGGCGCAGCGACCGCGAGATCATGCGCTTCTGCCAGTCCTTCATGCTGGAACTGCACCGGCACCTGGGCGAATACACCGACGTGCCGGCGGGCGACATCGGCGTGGGCGGGCGCGAGATCGGCTACATGTTCGGGCAGTACAAGCGCCTGACGAACCGCTACGAGGCGGGCGTTCTGACCGGCAAGGGCCTGTCCTACGGCGGCTCGCGCGCGCGTCCCGAGGCCACCGGATACGGCGCGGTCTTCTTCGTGCGCTCGATGCTCAAGGCCGTGGGCGAGGACTTCGAGGGACGCACGGCCGTCGTCTCGGGTTCGGGCAACGTGGCCACGTTCGCCATCGAGAAGCTGCAGGAATACGGCGCCAAGGTCGTCGCCTGCTCGGATTCGGGCGGGTATGTCGTGGACGAGAACGGGCTGGACCTGACCCTGCTCCGCGAGATCAAGGAAAGGCGCCGCGGCCGCGTTTCGGAATATGCCCGCATCAAGGGCACCGGCACCTATTTCGTCGAGGCGGGCAAGGGCGCGATCTGGGATGTGCCCTGCGAGATCGCTCTGCCCTGCGCGACGCAGAACGAACTGAACGGCCGCCATGCCAAGACCCTGATCCAGAACGGCGTGCGCGTGGTGGCCGAGGGCGCCAACATGCCCTGCACCCCGGACGCGGTGGACGCGTTCCGCCAAGGCGAGGTGCTTTACGCCCCCGGCAAGGCCGCGAACGCGGGTGGCGTCGCCACCTCGGCCCTCGAGATGCAGCAGAACGCTTCGCGTGACAGCTGGACCTTCGAGGAAACGGTCGAGCGGCTGGACGGCATCATGACCGACATCCACGACGTCTGCGCCGAGACGGCCGAGGAATACGGCGCGCCCGGCGACTATGTCCTGGGCGCCAACATCGCGGGCTTCGTCCGCGTGGCCGAGGCGATGCGCGCGCTGGGCGTCATCTGACGCAGGCCGGGCGCCGGTCGCGCGCCCTCGGGACGTGCGGAAGGGGGCCGAAAGGCCCCCTTTTTCCTGCGCGCCGTCAGTCAGCCCGGCGTCAGAACCACTGCCCCGGCTCCATCAGCCCGCGCTCCATCAGCTGGTGCGAGGACCAGCGGAAGGGTTCCGAGTTGCGCCAGGTGAAACTCCGGATCTGCTCGCGCGAGCCGGGATTGCGCACCAGGGCCTTCGCCACCCGGAACGAGGCCACCGCCGCCGTCAGGTTGTTGTGCCAGGGACAGGAATAGGTGTTGTATTCCTGGATGGACAGCCGGTGGTCGGGCAGAAGACGCAGGCCCGTTTCGGTGCGGAACAGCGCGATGCGGTCGATGCGTCGGCGGTCGGCGGGCAGGTGCTCCTCGAAGCGCCAGCGCAGCCCGCCGTAGAAGTCCAGCTGCCGCTCGCGGGTGCCGCCGTTCCGGTCGGAACGGCCAAGGGCGTAATAGCCGGTCCGGTCGAACATCGCCTCGTCCATGCTGACGGCATCGGGATGACGCGCCAGGTCCGGGGCATAAAGGTCGATCACGTAGGTCAGCATCCCCCGCCGGCGTTCTTCGGCGTGAAAGGCCAGCATCTCGCCCACGCCGCGGCTTTCCGAGAAGGGGTAGAACAGGAACTCGGCGTTGTAGCCGTAGTAAAGCCAGGTGTCCGCCGGCGCCGCCTCGATCACGGCGTTGACTGCGCGGACATGCGCCCCTGCCATGCGCGCGTCGAACAGCAGGTTCAGCACCCGCCCCTTGGGATCGGGAGGCAGGTCGGCGGGGGACAGCGGCTCGGGCGACAGGGCGAGGATCTTCTTGAAGCCCGCCTCCATGTGATGGGCCAGGGTCGCCGCAACCGCGACGTGGTCCTCGACCAGGATGATCGCGATGGGGCCGCGGCGCAGGTGGTCGCCGGGGCTTGCCAGGAAGGCGTCGAGCGGGACGGGACGGAAGGGCGCGGCCGGCGGCGTCTCGGCCGCCGCGGGCAACGGGGCGGGCGCGGGGCGCGAGGTGTCGTTCAGGCCCTGCGGGTCGGCCGGATCGGGCCGGACAAGGGGACTTGCCTCGTTCACCGCAGCACCGCCCGCACCTGTTCCAGCGCCGAGCGCAGCATCGCCGGGCTGCTCGAGGCAGCCGTCACGATGGTCTTCAGCGACTGCTTCTGCGCGGGCTCGAGGTTGCTCGAATCGATCAGGGCGGCGACTTCCGGGGCGTTGAAGCCCTCGGGGGTCAGCAGCCGGTCGATCTCGGCGGCGGTGCGCGCGGCGGTGGTGGCGGTCCCGGCGGCAATCCCCGCCTCGCGCGCGGCAGAGCCTGCCGTCTGGGTCGCGGCGGCGGCATCCGTGGCGTCGCCCGCCTGTGCCCCGGCCTGGGCCTGCGCCGCCGCATCCGCCGCCTCGGCGGCCGCCTGGATGGCGGCCTCGGCAGCCGCCTGCGCCTCGCGCGCGGCCTCGTCCAGCGGCACTGCGGCGGTGCCTTCGGCGGCCTGCGTCGCGCTTGCGGCGGCATCGGCGGCCACGTCCGCCGCGTCGGCCGCGGCATCGGCGGCGCTGCCTGCGGCCGATGCGGCGCTGTCGCTTGCCTGCGCGGCCGGATCGGCCGGATCGGCCGACACGGGGGCAGGGGCGGTTGCCACCGGCTCGGCCGGTTGGCGCGACTGCCACTGCCAGGCAAAGACACCGGCCAGAAGGATGACCAGAACGAGAATCACAGCCCCAAGGCGCGTCATCAGCGAAACCCCATGATCCATCGCCCGCCCGCGCCGCCGCACTCGCCCCGGCAGAAGGAGGACAGCTCTTCTATCGCACAGCGCGACGCCCCGGAAAACCCGCACGCTTGCCTGCCGGGCGCGCCTTGCCTGTTGAATCGCGGGGCGCGCTTGATTATCTCGTGATCGACTCTTTCAACCATGCAAGGACGACGCCCATAGCCCGCAGACCGCACAACGCTCCGCCCACCCGCGATACCGGCCCCCGCACCAACGATCGGATCAGGGTCCCGGAAATCCGCCTGATCGGCGCCGACGGGGAAAACATCGGGGTGGTTTCCCCCGCGCGCGGACTCGCGCTGGCCCAGGAAGCCGGACTGGATCTGGTCGAGATCTCGCCCAACGCCGTGCCGCCGGTCTGCAAGATCATGGACCTCGGCAAGTTCAAGTACGAACAGCAGAAGCGCGAGGCCGAGGCCCGCAAGAAGCAGAAGACGATCGAGATCAAGGAAATCAAGTTCCGTCCCGGGACCGATGACCACGACTACGACGTCAAGATGCGGTCGGTGAAGCGGTTCCTCGAGGACGGCGACAAGGTCAAGATCACCCTGCGTTTCCGGGGCCGCGAGATGGCCCACCAGAATCTGGGGATGGAGCTTCTGAATCGCGTCCGCGACGACGTGGGCGAGACGGGCAAGATCGAGTCCATGCCGAAGCTGGAAGGCCGGCAGATGGTGATGATGATCGCGCCCCGCTGAGGCGCCGGTCATATCGGATGAACGGCCCGCCCTTCGGGGCGGGCCTTTTTCTTGGGCGGAGTTCGGGCATGGATCGGGTCGGCTGCATCGTCGTGGGCGCGGGCGTCGTGGGACTGGCCGTGGCTCGCGCCCTGGCCCTGCGCGGGACCGAGGTCATCATCGCCGAAAAGGCCGATGCCATCGGAACCGAGACGAGTTCCCGCAACTCCGAGGTGATCCACGCGGGCATCTATTACGCGCCCGGCAGCCTCAAGGCGCGGCTCTGCACGGCAGGCCGGGGAATGCTCTACGACTATGCCGCGGGGCGGGGGGTGCCCCACCGGCGCTGCGGCAAGCTGATCGTGGCGACGGCGCCCGAGCAACTGGCGGTGCTGGACAGCATCGCGGGCCATGCGGCGGCGAATGGCGTCGCGCTGACCATGCTGAGCGGGGCGCAGGCCATGGAGCTTGAACCGGCGTTGTCCTGCCATGGCGCCCTTCTGTCGCCGGAAACGGGCATCGTGGACAGCCATGCGCTGATGGAGGCGCTGCTGGCGGATGCCGAAGATGCAGGGGCCATGCTGGCCTTGGGCACGCAGGTCGTCGCCATCGAGCCCGCCTCCGGCGGCTTCATCGTGGACACCGAAACGGATGGCGAGCGCTTCCGGCTGGCTGCCGACATGGTGGTCAACGCCGCCGGGCTCTGGGCCTCGCAGGTGGCGCAGGCGGTGCAGGGGCTCGACCCGGCGCATGTCCCCGTCACCCGCTATGCGCGCGGCAGCTATTATGCCGCGCCCGGCAGGCCTGCCTTTTCGCGCCTGATCTATCCGGTGCCCGAGCCGGGCGGCCTCGGCGTCCACCTGACGCTGGACCTCGGCGGCTCCATGCGCTTCGGCCCCGATGTCGAGTGGATCGACGGCATCGACTATCGCGTGAACCCCGACCGGCAGGCGCATTTCGAAGCCGAGATCCGCCGCTACTGGCCCGGCCTGCCCGAAGGCGCGCTGGCGCCCACCTATTGCGGCATCCGCCCCAAGATCAGCGGGCCGGGCGAGCCCGCCGCCGACTTCCGCATCGACGGGCCGGAAACGCATGGCATCCCCGGCCTCGTCAACCTGTTCGGCATCGAAAGCCCGGGCCTGACCTCATCCCTGGCGATCGCCGAGGAGGTCGCGGTCCGGCTGGATCAGGCGATCCCGGCCTCGGCCGCGACCTGAGCCGCCGACTTGCGGCCGCGCTCGGTGGCCGACTTCAGCTGCCCGCAGGCGGCCATGATGTCCTCGCCGCGCGGTGTGCGGATGGGGCTGGCGTAGCCCGCCTTGTAGATGATGTCGGCGAAGGCCTCGATCCGGTCCCAGGACGACCGCCGGTAGGGCGCGCCCGGCCATTCGTTGAAGGGGATCAGGTTGATCTTGGCCGGAATGCCGCGGATCAGCCGGATCAGGCGGCGCGCGTCATCATCCGTGTCGTTCACGCCGTCCAGCATCACGTATTCAAAGGTGATCCGCTCGCTGTTCGACAGGCGGGGATATTCGCGCAGCGCGCCCAGCAGCTCGTCGATGTTCCAGCGCTTGTTGATGGGCACCAGCTTGTCGCGCACCTCGTTGGTGGTGGCGTGGAAGCTGACGGCAAGCTGGCAGCCGATCTCCTCGGCGGTGCGCGCGATCTCGGGCACGACGCCCGAGGTGGACAGCGTGATGCGGCGGCGCGACAGGCTCAGCCCCTCGCCATCCATCACGACCTTCATGGCGTCGCGCACGTTGTCGAAGTTGTAAAGCGGCTCGCCCATGCCCATCAGCACGAGGTTCGACACCAGCCGCGTCTCGTCCTTGGGCGCGCCCGGCTCGGGCCATTCGCCTAGGTCGTCGCGCACGACCATCAGCTGGCCCACGATCTCGCCCGCCGTCAGGTTGCGCACCAGCTTCTGCGTCCCGGTGTGGCAGAAGGTGCAGGTCAGGGTGCAGCCGACCTGCGAGGACACGCAAAGCGTCCCGCGGCCTTCCTCGGGGATATAGACCGTTTCGACCTCATGCCCGCCCGCGATGCGCAGCAGGTACTTCCGGGTGCCGTCGTCGCTGATCTGGCGCGTGACGACCTCGGGCAGGGCGATCTCGAAGCGCTCGGCCAGGAAGGCGCGATAATCCTTGGCGAGGTTCGTCATCTGCGCGAAGTCGCGCAGGCCCCAGTGATAGACCCATTGCCAGATCTGGCCCACGCGCATCCTGGCCTGCCGCTCGGGCGTGCCGGCGGCGATCAGGGCGTCACGCAACTGCTCGCGCGTCAGCCCGACGATGTTGGTGCGGGCACCCGCGTCCAGCCTGCGCGGGATTGTCCGCACATCCTGCACGATCGGCGCGGCCGGCGCGGGCTGCGTCTCAAGGGTCGGGGCGGCATGCGTCGTCATCGGCGGGAATCCAGCGGCGGGGAAAAGGAAGGGGGCCGCACCCAGATGGGGCGGCCCCGGCTTGGACGCAAGTGGCGGAACGCCGCAGCCGCGATCAGCGGCAGGTGTCGCGCGCCGCGTTGGTCATGGCGGTGATGCCCGACAGCGAGAAGGTGTCGGTCGTCCGGGTGCCGCGGGTCGAGCGGCCCTTCACGACCGCCTCGGAGCCCGCGCGCAGGGCGCTGATCAGCTTGGCATCCTCGTCGGGAGAGCCGGTCCAGGCGTTCTCGCCTTCGGTGAACAGCTTGAAGGTCTGGCTGCCGATGGTCACGTCCACGGTGGAATCGGGGGCGAAGGGGTAGCCGCCCTGGAACGACACTTCGCCGTTCTGGCCGGGACGATAGGCGATGTACAGGCGGATGTCGCTGCGCGTCACCTCGCGCGGGTTGCCCTCGGCGTCGGTGTTGCGGGTGGACTTGGGCGGGGACACGGCCCAGCATTCCTTGGGGTCGTCGCCCCCAAAGGCGGTCCAGTCGCCCTGGCTGCCCAGGACCTTCGGCTCGGCGGCAAACGCGGGCGCGGCAAGGGCCGTCAGCGCCGCGGCCACAAGGCCGAGGTTGAAGATGGATTTCGTCATGCTCGTGCCCTCTTGCTGCCCCGGTTGAGCCGGGTTGTCACAAATCGGTGGTCTGGCGACCTGATGGCGACTAATAACCGCAAACCATCGGCCCGCAAAACCCCTGCGGGCAGGAAATCGCGCATTTGTCAAAGGGCTGGATGATGGCGGCGGCCGATCTGATCGAATTGTGGCGGGGCGGCCTGCCGGAAAGCATCCATCGGGGCCACGCGGTGGTCTGGGACCGGGGCGGCATGGTGGAGGCCTGGGGCGACCCGGATGCGGTGATCTTCCCGCGCTCCTCCTGCAAGATGATCCAGGCGCTGCCGCTGCTGGAAAGCGGGGCCGCCGACGCGGCGCGGCTGGGGACCGAACAGCTGGCGCTGTCCTGCGCCTCGCACAGCGGGGCGCGCATTCATGTCGAGCGCGTCGGCGCCTGGCTGGACGCTCTGGGCCTGGGTGATCCCGATCTGCGCTGCGGCGCGCACATGCCTTGGGACCCGGCCGAGAACCGGCGGCTGACCTGCTCGGACGAGGCGCCCTGCCAGATCCACAACAACTGTTCCGGCAAGCACGCGGGCTTCCTGACCTGGACCCGGCATCATGGCGCGGGCCCCGACTATCACCTGCCCGACCATCCGTTGCAGCAGGCGATCCGCGCCGCGACCGAGGACGTCACGGGCGAGCCGATCGCGGGCATGGGAATCGACGGCTGCTCGGCCCCGAACTTCGCCACCTCGGTCGCGGGTCTTGCCCGCGCGATGTCGGCCTTCGCCTGCGGCGGAGAGGACGCACGGGGCCAGGCCATGCGGCGGCTGGTGCAGGCCATGGCGCTGCACCCCGAACTGGTCGCGGGCGAGGGGCGCGCCTGCACGGACCTCATGCGCGCCATGAAGGGCCGCGTCGCCGTCAAGACCGGGGCCGAGGCGGTCTTCATCGCCATTGCGCCGGACCGGGGCATGGGCATCGCGCTGAAGGTCGCGGATGGCGCCACCCGCGCGTCAGAGGCCGCGATCACGGCGCTGCTTGTCCATCACGGCTTTCTTGAGGCGAACCATCCCGTGGTGGACAAGTACCTGACCGGCCCCCTGCGGAACTGGCGCGGGATCGAGGTGGCCGAGCGGCGGCTTGCAGAAGGCTTCCTGCGGCTCTGAGCGCCCCGGCCTTCAGAGCATCTGCCACAGGAGGCGCAGCGCCAGCGCCGTCGAGGTGACGACCAGCAGCGGCTTGATGACCCGCGCGCCGACCCGCATCGCCAGCCGCGATCCCAAGGCTGCACCCAGGATCTGGCCCGCGCCCATCGCCAGCCCCGCGATCCACAGCGGATGCCCGGTCAGCGCGAAGACCGTCAGCCCGCCGATGTTCGAGGCGAAGTTCAGAAGCTTGGTGTGCGCCGTCGCCTTCAGGATGCCGAAGCCCCCCAGCGTCACGAAGGCCAGCATGTAGAAGGCCCCCGCGCCCGGCCCGATCAGCCCGTCGTAGAAGCCGATGAGGGGCACGGCCGTCAGGGCGAACAGCGCCGGCCGCAGCCGCGCCGTGCGGTCGAGATCGTTCAGCCCGGGCTTGAGCGCGAAGAACAGCGCGATGCCGATCAGAAGGACGGGCAGGGCGACGCGCAGCAGGTCGGTCGGCAGGGCCGTGACCAGGGCCGCGCCCGCGCCGCCCGCCGCAAAGGCCAAAGCCGCCGTCGGCACCTGCCGGCGCAGATCGACCAGGCCGCTGCGGCCGTAGCTGAAGGCCGCCGTGGCCGCGCCGAAGCTGCCCTGTACCTTGTTGGTGGCCAGCGCCTGTTCCGGCGACAGTCCCGCCAGCATCAGCACCGGCACGGTGATCAGCCCGCCGCCGCCCGCGATGGCATCGACGAACCCGGCCGCGGCGGCCGCCGCCACCAGGGCCGCGATCAGCGAAGGCTCCATCCGCGGCTCAGTTCAGTCCGTATTGCAGCGGATAGCGGCCGTTCTGGAACTCGCCGAAGCGGATGCCCAGGTCGGGATGCTCCAGCGGCTCGCCCGAGGCGTCGGGCACGAGGTTCTGTTCCGACACATAGGCGACGTAATAGGTCGCCTCGGTTTCGGCATACAGGTGGTAATAGGGCTGGTCCTTGGACGGACGGCAATCCTCGGGGATGGACTGGTACCATTCCTCGGTGTTCGAGAATTGCGGGTCGACGTCGAACACCACCCCGCGGAACGGGTGGTCGCGGTGGCGGACCACCTGGCCGATGTTGTATTTCGCCGTGCGCATCGGGTCTTCCGACTGTGGGTATCCCGAACAACTCTTAACGCATTGAGCGGCCCGAGTAAATCGACCCCCGGTCACGGATGCATCAAATGTCCCGGAAACCTCACGTAGCAGGCCGCCCGGATGCGGCTTTCGGCCGCAACGGCCGGGGCGGACCCTCGCCGAGCACCCAGACGCCTTCCGCGTCCAGGCGGATCGCGGTCAGAGGACCGCCATGGCCCGCGCCGCTGTCGATGTTGACGCGGTTGCCGTAGTGGGTCGGATGCCTCACCGGGGTATGGCCGTGGACCACCAGCGCGCCATGGTCGCGGCTGTCCTCGTGGAAGGGCTTGCGGATCCACAGCAGGTCGTCCTCGATCTGCGCGCCAAGGTCCACGCCGGGGCGGATGCCGGCATGGACGAACAGGGCAAGCGGGGTCAGGTGCCAGGCGGGCAGGCCCGAAAGCCAGCGCGCGTGATCGGCCGGCACCTTCGCCACGGCCTCGGCATGCACCTCCTCCAGCGGGCGGCGGGCGGCGTCGGGGATGCCGTAGGACGCAAGCGCCTCCTCGGCTCCGACATCGCGGGCGATCCAGTCCTTGCGCTCGGCCGCGCGCGGGTCGATCCAGCGGGGATCGCGCAGGAAGTTCGGCAGCGCGCGGTCGTGGTTGCCCTTGAGTACGATCCAGTCCCGGCCGCGCGCCTGCCCTTCCATCAGCAGTTCGACGACCCCGCGCGAGTCCGGCCCGCGGTCGATCAGGTCGCCGACATGGACGATCTTCGCCTCCTCGCCGCCGTCGCGGAGGATGCGGTCATGCGCCTCGCGCAGCCGCTCGAGCTGGCCGTGGATGTCGCCGATGGCGTAGATGCGCATGAGCCGCCCCTTGAGGTTCCCCGGCCAACGGACCGGCCGGGGAGGGGGTTCCGTCAGACCTCGAAGCGCAGCGGGCGGACCTGGATGAACTTGCCGGTCGCCATCAGCGCCTCGCGCACGTCGGAGCGCAGCGGCTCGTCCAGGTAGGTGATGGCGATGGCGTCGCCGCCGTTCGCGGCCCGGCCCAGCGAGAAGTTCGCCATGTTGACCCCAAGGCCGCCCAGCGTCATCCCCAGCGTCCCGATCACGCCCGGCACGTCCTTGTTGCGGGTGTACATCATGTGCTCGCCGATCTCGGCATCGACGTTGATGCCGCGGATCTGGATGAAGCGCGGCTTGCCATCGCTGAAGACGGTGCCCGCGATGGACCGCTCGCGGTTGCCCGACACCATCGTGACCTTGATGTAGCCGTCATAAACGCCCGACTTGTCCTGGGTCGTGGTGGCGATGTGGATGCCGCGTTCCTTGGCCATGACAGGGGCCGAGACCATGTTCACGTCCGGGTTCGCGGCCTTCATGACGCCGGCGATGACGGCGGCGTTCAGCGCGTTCAGGTTCATCCCCGAGGCCACGCCGTCGTAAAGGATGTTGACCGCCGTGATCGGCTCGTCCGTCATCTGGCCCACGAAGGCGCCCAGGTGCCCGGCCAGCTTGATCCAGGGCCCCATGACCGCCGCTTCCTCGGCCGTGACCGAGGGCATGTTCAGCGCGTTCTGCACGGCGCCGGTCAGCAGGTAGTCGGCCATCTGCTCGGCCACCTGCAGGGCCACGTTCTCCTGCGCCTCGGTGGTGGATGCGCCCAGATGCGGCGTCACCACCACGTTCGGCAAGCCGAACAGCGGGCTTTCCGTGGCGGGCTCGGTGGCGAAGACGTCCAGCGCCGCGCCCGCGACATGGCCCGACTTCAGCAGCTCGGCCAGCGCCGCCTCGTCGATCAGCCCGCCGCGCGCGGCGTTGATGATGCGCACGCCCTTCTTGGTCTTCGCAAGGTTTTCCGCCGACAGGATGTTGCGGGTCTTCTCGGTCAGCGGGACGTGCAGGGTGATGAAGTCGGCCTTGGCCAGCAGCTCATCCAGTTCGACCTTGGTCGCCCCAAGCTCGGTCGCGCGCTCTTCCGACAGGAAGGGGTCATAGGCCAGCACCTTCATGTGCAGGCCCCGGGCGCGGTCGATCACGATGCCGCCGATGTTGCCCGCGCCGATCACGCCCAGCGTCTTGTTGAACAGCTCGACGCCCATGAAGCGGTTCTTTTCCCACTTGCCGGCGTGGGTCGAGACGCTCGCCTCGGGCAGTTGCCGCGCGACCGCGAACATCAGCGCGATGGCGTGCTCGGCGGTGGTGACGCTGTTGCCGAAGGGCGTGTTCATCACGATCACGCCCTTCTTCGAGGCGGCCGGGATGTCCACGTTGTCCACGCCGATGCCGGCGCGGCCGATGACCTTCAGCTTCGTCGCCTTCTCCAGCAGCTTCTCGGTAACCTTTGTGGCCGAGCGGATCGCCAGCCCGTCATAGTTGCCGATGATCTCGGCCAGCTTTTCCTTGTCCTTGCCGACCTCGGGCAGATAGTCGACCTCGACCCCGCGGTCGCGGAAGATCTGAACGGCGGTTTCGGAAAGCTTGTCGGAAACCAGAACCTTGGGTGCCATGTGCTTGCTCCTGAACGGCAGGGCGCAGCGGCGCTCTCCTGCCTTGTTCTTCTTCGTGGAAATATCCTCGGGGCTGACGAGCGCCCGGAAAACGGTCCGGTGGGCCGTTTTCAGCGAGGCAGGGGCCGGCAGGCCCGTGCGGGGGCTGGCCCCCGCTCCGACAGATCACGCCTGTGCGGACAGCTCCGCCTGGAACGCCCATTCAATCCAGGGCATCAGCGCGGCAACATCCGCCGTCTCGACGGTCGAGCCGCACCAGATCCGCAGCCCCGCCGGCGCGTCGCGGTAGGCGCCGAGGTCCAGCCCCACGCCTTCCTTTTCAAGCCGCTTGGCCACGGCCTTGGCGAAAGCCGCCGCGTCCTTGATGCGCGGATCGGTGAAGCGCAGGCAGACCGAGGTGGTCGATGCCGTCGCCGGGTCCTCGGCCAGGTTGGCGATCCAGTCGCGCGCGGCCACGAAATCGGCCACGACCTGCGCATTGGCCTCCGCCCGCGCGATCAGGCCCCGAAGGCCGCCCACGGACTTCGCCCAGTTCAGCGCGACGATGTAGTCCTCGACGCACAGCATGGACGGCGTGTTGATCGTCTCGCCCTTGAAGATGCCCTCGATCAGCTTGCCGCCCTTGGTCAGGCGGAAGATCTTGGGCAGCGGGCGGTTGGGGGTATAGCTTTCCAGCCGCTCGACGGCGCGGGGCGACAGGATCAGGACGCCATGCGCGCCTTCCCCGCCCAGCACCTTCTGCCAGGAGAAGGTCACCACATCCAGCTTGTCCCAGGGCAGGTCCATCGCAAAGGCCGCGCTGGTCGCGTCGCAGATGGTCAATCCCTGCCGGTCGGCGGGGATCGCATCGCCGTTCGGCACGCGCACGCCCGAGGTCGTGCCGTTCCACGTGAAGACGACATCCTTGTCGAAATCGACCTGCGTGAAATCGACGATCTTGCCATAGTCGGCCTTGCGGACCGTGGCGTCCAGCTTCAGCTGCTTGACCGCGTCCGTGACCCAGCCCTCGCCGAAGCTTTCCCAGGCCAGCATCTCGACCGGGCGGGCGCCCAGCATGGTCCACATCGCCATCTCGACTGCGCCGGTGTCGGAACCGGGGACGATGCCGATGCGGTAGCCGGCCGGAACCTCCAGCACCTCGCGGGTCAGGTCGATCGCCTGCGCGAGCTTGTTCTTGCCCACGGCGGCGCGGTGCGAGCGGCCCAGGGGCGCGTCGCTCAGCAGGTCCAGGGAAAAGCCGGGGATCTTGGCGCAGGGGCCGGACGAAAAGCGCGGATTGTCCGGCCGCGCAGCCGGGGTCGTGGTATCGAGCATGGTTAGCCTTCCAGCTAAAAGGCCCCTCGTTGGGGAGGGGTGTCCCACTCGTGGACATACGCCCCTGCCCCCTGCCGGCGCAAGGGCCGAGATGCTGGCAGGCGGCGGAAATACTGCTTATTGCGAAGCCGACAACGGAAAGGCCCCCATGTATACCGTCAGCATCCTCGCTTCGCCCGCGCGCGCCGATCTCGACGACGACACGATCTCCTCGCTGCAACGCCGGTGGGACGGAGGGCGGGCGATCTGGCTCGACCGGGGCACGGCGGCCGAATTTGCCATCGAAGCGCGCCCGACGGATTTCGATGAGGCCTGGGCGCAGCTGGACGCACAGGGCTTCGACCTTGCCGTGCAGCCCACGGCCGGGCGGCGCAAGGCGGTGCTGCTGGCGGACATGGATTCGACCATGATCGGGCAGGAATGCATCGACGAGCTGGCCGACATGGCGGGCGTCGGGCAGCGCGTGGCCGCGATCACGGCCCGCGCCATGAACGGAGAACTGGACTTCCACGAGGCGCTGGTGGCGCGCGTCGCCCTGCTGGAAGGCCTGCCCGAGACGGTGATCGCGCAGGTGCTGGACAGCCGCATCACCCTTGCTGCCGGAGGACCGACGCTGGTTGCCACGATGAAGGCCAACGGCGCCTGGACGGCGCTGGTGTCGGGCGGCTTCACGGACTTCACCGGACCCGTCGCCGACCGTCTGGGCTTCGACGAACAGCGCGCCAACGTGCTGCTGTCGGACGAGCGGGGCCGGCTCAGCGGCCGGGTCGGCCTGCCGATCCTCGGACGCGAGGCCAAGGTCGAGGCCCTGCACGAGATCACCGCCGCGCGCGGCCTGACCCCTGCCGATGCGATCGCGGTGGGCGACGGGGCAAACGACCTCGGGATGCTGCAACTGGCGGGAACGGGCGTGGCGCTGCACGCAAAGCCGGTTGTCGCCGCGCAGGCGCCCGTCCGCATCAATCACGGCGACCTGACGGCTCTGCTGTATCTGCAGGGCTATGGCCGCGACGAGTTCGTGGCCGGGCAGGGCGCCTGAGGCGCTTTCGCACCCCAGCGCGCCTGAACCCCTGCCTTCCGCCGAAACTGCCTGCGAAGACGGGGATGGCGCCGATTGCAGGGCGTCCGGGGCAGGGCAGGCCGGTCAGGGCGCCAGCGCCCGGACGGTTTCCGCCGCCGGTCGCGCGACGGCGCGGGCGCAGCCGGTGCCGGCCCACTGCGCGCCATAGCCGGTGACGCCCCGCGACCGCGCGGCGGCGTCCAGTGCCTTGCCGGCCGCATAGGTGACGGGATAGCCCGGCGCCTCGTCATCCGGGATGGCGGTGAAGTCATTGGTGCAGCAGCGCGCCGGGCGGCCCGAGATTGCCCGGGTCATCCGCGTCTCGCCCCGGCCCAGCGCCTCCCGGTGGGCGGGCGACGTCGCGGCCTCGGGCGCCTGCAGGAAGGCCGTGCCACATTGCACCGCCACGGCCCCGGCCTCCAGCGCGCGGCGGCTGTCGATGCGGTCCATGATCTCGCCCGCCGCCAGGACAGGCAGCCCAAGGGGCGTGAGGCGCCGGACGAGCTGCAGCGTTTCCAGCCGCTCGTCCGGCCCGTCGGGGTCGAAGATCCCGCGGTGCCCTCCCGCCTGCCAGCCCTGCGCCACGATCAGGTCGAAGCCTGCGTCGCGGATGCGGGTGGCCTCTGCTTCGCTTGTGGCCGTCGCGCCCAGCAGGCATCCCCGTTCGCGCAGGGCAGCGATCTGGTCGGGGCGCGGCAGGCCGAAGTGGAAGGTGACAAGCGCCGGAGGCGCGGCAAGGACGGCGCCCAGAAGCTCGTCGCTTTCGAGAACGCTCGGATAGCCCGGCGTCAGGGACCTGGGCGGCTCTGCCCCCATTCTGGCAAAATGGGAGGCGAGGCGGTCAAGCCACCGTGCCTCGGCTGCGGGATCGCGGGGCCGGGGCTGGTGACAGAACAGGTTCACGCCAAAGGGCCGCCCGGTCATCCGGTGTGTTTCGGCAATGGCCTGCGCCGCCTCGGGTCCGGTCATGGCAGCAAGGCCGAGGCTGCCCAGACCGCCCGCATTGCTGACCGCTGCCGCCAGCGCCGGAGTCGAGATGCCCGCCATCGGTGCCTGCACCACCGGCACCCGCATTCCCAGTCGTGCCAAGATGTCCATGTCTTTTCCCGCAAAGCCCGTCGCGCCGCATGATGCGGGCGGCACAGGGGCTGTCCAGCCCTGCGTGATGGTGCAGTCGCCCGCGTGGCGGATGCCGGCGGACCCCAGCCGCCTGAAGCTGCGGACCTCGGTTTCCGGGAAGGGCGACGGCCGCCGGGAACCCGCTGCATCCCGGGGCGCAGTCGTGCAGGCTTCCCACACCGTTTCGCTTGCGCGCCAAGGGGTGACACGGGCGTCCCCGCCCGGCGGAAACTAAAGCAGCCCGGTGCTGCGGAAGCTCAGTTCGCGGCTTTTGCCGATGATCAGGTGGTCGTGGACGGTGATCCCCATCGTTCCCGCCGCCGCCACGATCTGGCGCGTCATGTCGATGTCGGCGGCACTGGGGGTCGGGTCGCCCGAGGGGTGGTTGTGGACCAGGATCATGGCGCTGGCGTTCAGGTCCAGCGCGCGGCGCACGATCTCTCGGGGATAAACGGGCACGTGGTCCACCGTGCCGCGCGCCTGCTCGTCATCGGCGATCAGCACGTTCTTGCGGTCGAGATAAAGGACGCGGAACTGCTCGATCGCGCCATGGGCCATGGTGGTGTGGCAGTAATCCAGCAGCGCGTCCCAGCTGGTCAGCACGGGGCGGTTGATCACCCTGGACCGGGCGAGCCGCTGGGCCGCGGCCTCGACGATCTTCAGTTCGGCCACGATGGCCGGGCCGACGCCCTCGATCTGCGTCAACTGCGTGGGGTCGGCCGAGAGCACGCGGTTGAAGTCGCCGAAGCGGTCCAGCAGCCGCCGGGCGACGGGCTTCATGTCCTGGCGCGGGACCGCGCGGAACAGGATCAGTTCCAGCAGCTCGTAATCCGGCATCGCGCCCGCGCCGCCCTGCATGAAGCGGTCGCGCAGCCGGGCGCGGTGGTCGGCGATATAGCTGGGCAGGCGCGCGGCCTTGCCGTCGGGCGCGGCCTGCGGGGGGGCGGAAAGGCAGTCGTCCTCGGCCGGGACGAACCCGAACAGCAAGGGCGAGGCTTCCTGAAAGGCACGATTCGCGGTCATGCCCCCAGCCTGCCCCACCGCGGTTAACACGGGGTTAATGCTGTCGGGGCTGCGTCAGGCCCCCAGGCCTTCCCAGAAGTTCTTGATCTTGGAAAAGAAGCTGGCGGTCTGGGGGTGGTTGTCGGCGGCGATGGCCTCGAACTCGCGCAGCAGTTCCTTTTGCCGCACGGTCAGGTTCACCGGCGTTTCCACGACCAGCTCGATCACCATGTCGCCCGGATCGCCGTTCAGCCCCGCGCCGTGGCGCAGGGGCGGCATCCCCTTGCCGCGCAGGCGCATCTGCCGGCCCGTCTGGCTGCCGGCCGGAACCTTGACGCGCGAGCGGCCGCCGTCGATCGTCGGCACCTCGACCTCACCCCCCAGGGCGGCGGTCGCCATGCCCACCGGCACCTGGCAGGCCAGCGTCCGGCCGTCGCGGATGAAGATCGGGTGCTCGCGCACCTCGACAAAGATGTACAGGTCGCCCGCGGGCCCGCCGCGCACGCCCGCTTCACCCTCGCCGGCCAGGCGGATGCGGGTGCCGGATTCGACCCCCGCCGGGATCACGACCGACAGGCTGCGGTCCTGCGCCACGCGGCCCGCGCCCGCGCAGGACTTGCAGGGGTTCTTCACGATCTGGCCGTTGCCGTTGCAGGTCGGGCAGGTGCGTTCCACGGTGAAGAAGCCCTGGCTCGCGCGGACCTTGCCCATGCCGGAACAGGTGGGGCAGGGGGTCGGCTCGGCCGCGCCCTCGGCGCCCGTGCCGTTGCAGGAGGAACAGGCCACGGCGCCTGGGACCGTGATGGTCTTCTCGATGCCGCGATAGGCTTCCTCCAGCGTCACGCGCAGGTCATAGCGCAGGTCCTGCCCCCGCGTGGCGCGGGGCCGGCCGCCTGTGCGGGCACCCACGAACTCGCCGAACAGGTCCTCGAAGACATCGGCGAAGGCCGCGCCGAAATCGCCCTGCGGCGCACGCCCGCCCCCGAAGCCGCCGCCCTCGAAGGCCGCGTGGCCGAAGCGGTCATAGGCCGCCTTGCGCTGCGGGTCCTTGAGGCAGTCGTAGGCCTCGTTGACTTCCTTGAACTCGGCCTCGGAAACCTTGCAGTCGGGATTGAGATCGGGATGCAGCGACTTGGCCTTGTTGCGATAGGCCCGCTTGATCTCCTCGCCGGATGCGCCGCGAGTGATGCCCAGAATCTCGTAAAAGTCGCGCTTTGCCATGCCTGTCCGTACCGCCCCTGGGCCGTGGCGAGCGCCGGCCCTTCACGAAAAGACCGGCCCGCGGGGTGGCGCGGGCCGGTCGCTTGCTTCACCGCGCTTACTTGCGCTTGTCTTCGCCGAGATCCTCGAAGTCGGCGTCAACAATGTCGTCGTCGATGTCGCGCGGCGCGTCGGCGTCCCGGCCCTGAGCCTCGTCCGAGGACTGGCCGGCCTTGTAGATGGCCTCGCCCAGCTTCATCGAGGCGTCCATCAGGTTCTGGATGCCGCCCTTGATCTTGCCGGCGTCCTCGGACTTGAGCGCGTCTTCCAGAGCGCCCACAGCCAGTTCGATCGCCTCGACGGTCGAGCTGTCCACCTTGTCGCCATGCTCGTCCAGCGACTTGCGGGTCGAGTGCAGCAGGCTTTCGGCCTGGTTCTTCGTCTCGACCAGTTCGCGGCGGGACTTGTCGGCCTCGGCGTTGGCCTCGGCGTCCTTGACCATCTTCTCGATGTCGGCGTCGGACAGGCCGCCCGAAGCCTGAATCGTGATGTTCTGCGACTTGCCGGTGCCCTTGTCCTTGGCGCTGACCGACACGATGCCGTTGGCGTCGATGTCGAAGGTCACCTCGATCTGCGGCATCCCGCGCGGGGCCGGCGGAATGTCCTCGAGGTTGAACTGGCCCAGAAGCTTGTTGTCCGCGGCCATCTCGCGTTCGCCCTGGAAGACCCGGATCGTCACGGCGTTCTGGTTGTCCTCGGCGGTCGAGAAGGTCTGCGACTTCTTGGTCGGGATCGTGGTGTTGCGGTCGATCAGGCGGGTGAAGACGCCGCCCAGCGTCTCGATGCCCAGCGACAGCGGCGTCACGTCCAGCAGCACGACATCCTTGACGTCACCCTGCAGAACGCCGGCCTGGATGGCCGCGCCCAGCGCCACCACCTCGTCGGGGTTCACGCCCTTGTGGGGTTCCTTGCCGAAGAACGAGGTCACTTCCTCGATGACCTTGGGCATGCGGGTCATGCCGCCGACCAGGACGACCTCGTCGATGTCGCCCTTGGACAGGCCCGCGTCCTTCAGGGCGGCCTGGCAGGGCTTCAGCGTAGCCTTGATCAGGTCGCCGACCAGGCTTTCCAGCTTGGCGCGGGTCAGCTTGACGACCATGTGCAGCGGCGTGCCCGAGTTCTTGTCCATCGAGATGAACGGCTGGTTGATCTCGGTCTGGCTGGACGACGACAGCTCGATCTTGGCCTTTTCGGCGGCTTCCTTCAGGCGCTGAAGGGCCATCTTGTCCTTGGTCAGGTCGACGCCGTGTTCCTTCTTGAACTCGTCGGCCAGGAAGTTGACGATCCGCATGTCGAAGTCCTCGCCGCCGAGGAACGTGTCCCCGTTGGTCGATTTCACCTCGAACAGCCCGTCGTCGATTTCCAGGATGGTGATGTCGAAGGTGCCGCCGCCGAGGTCATACACCGCGATCGTCTTGCTGTCCTTCTTGTCCAGGCCATAGGCCAGCGCGGCCGCGGTCGGCTCGTTGATGATGCGCAGCACGTCGAGGCCCGCGATCTTGCCCGCGTCCTTGGTCGCCTGGCGCTGGGCGTCGTTGAAATAGGCCGGGACGGTGATGACCGCCTGCTCGACCTTCTCGCCCAGATAGGATTCGGCGGTTTCCTTCATCTTCTGAAGGATCATCGCGCTGATCTGCGAAGGGGAATATTTCTCGCCCCGAACCTCGACCCAGGCGTCGCCGTTGCCGCCGTCCACGATCTTGTAGGGGACGAGCTTGCGGTCCTTCTCGACTTCCGGGTCGGTGACGCGGCGGCCGATCAGGCGCTTGACGGCGAAGACGGTGTTTTCGGGGTTGGTGACGGCCTGGCGCTTGGCGGGCTGGCCGACAAGCCGTTCGCTTTCGGTGAAGGCGACGATCGAGGGAGTCGTGCGCGCCCCTTCCGCGTTCTCGATCACGCGCGGCTGGCTGCCGTCCATGATGGCGACGCAGCTGTTGGTGGTCCCGAGGTCGATCCCGATGACTTTGGCCATACGTTAAACCTTTCTTGCGGCGATGGTGCGGGAAGCGGGTCCGTACGCGGCCCCCGCGTCCCTATCCCGTGGTGGAATTCTTCCCGAGGCTGTGCCCCCGGTCGTTCGATGGCTATATAAGGCGGCGTCGGAGGCGTGCAAGCGGCGCTGCCCGAGGATTTTGTGACCATTGACCGGAGTTTGCGGCCCCCGGGGCGGCGGAGGCCCGCGCCCCTGATCATCCGCCCCTTCGCCATCCACCGGGGCTTTCTGGACGGCCCGGCCCAGCATCCCCTGCGGGCCGAGGTCCGGCGGACCTGGGACGTCGCCCCGCCGGTCCGGCCGGTCACCCGCCGGGCAAGCCCAGTCCCTTGCCATGACCTCGGCCGGACCGCTGACCGGCGCGGTTGCTGCCATGAGCCCGCGCAGCCCGGCGGTCGGCTTGGCCGCCGATCCCGGCGATGCGGCTCGGCCTGTGGCGTCGGGTGACCTACGCTCCCGTCCTGCGCGACAGTTGAACCGTTGCCGCGACGGCGCGCGCAGGGGGCTGCACCAGGACCGGGACGAAGCCGGCCTGCGCTGGCCCGCGGTCCCGGTCGGCCTCGGCAACGAGGGGCTTGTTCCGCATCGGCAGCATCGAGCGCGGCGGAACGACCGAAAGCCTGTGGCCGGGCTCGGGCGACCTGCGGGGCGGGGGGGGGCGGCACGGCTGACGCACCACAGCATCGACCGCATCCGGCCGGGCGCGTCGGCTCTGGTGCCGGCCGCGATGCGTCAACCTGACGCTGCGGGTCGCCGGGCCAGCCTCAGCGCGCGGCGTTCCAGCTGAGCGAAAGGGCGTTGCGAGTTACGAACTCGGCCATCAGCCCGATCATGAGCATCGTCAGCGTGAAGTAGAATGGATAGGCCAGGTTCGAGTTGTGGGGCGTGTAGTTGATGAAGACGAAGCCCCGGTTCTGGTCGATCAGGTGGAACAGCGGGTTCCAGTCGAACAGGTTCAGCATGTAGGTCGGCATCATGTTGGCCACGAACATCTTGCCCGAGGCGATCATGTTCACCCGCCGGATGATGCGCGACAGCATCGGCCCGATCTCGGGCAGCCAGCTGGTGATCGACAGCAGCAGCAGCCCGACCGTGCCCCCCGCGAACCAGGCGAAGACCAGCATCCCCAGCGAGGCCTTCCAGTCCTCGATCTGGATGGGCTGCCACAGCGTGTGATAAAGCCCGACCAGCACCAGGGCCGTCAGCATGTTGTTGTACAGCGCGGCCAGGGCCGCCCCGCACATCGAGATGGCGGTGTTCATCGGCCCGTGCTTCAGCATGGCGCTGGTCGCCTTTCCGGCCGACGACACGGCGCCGAGGCACTGGTTGAAGGCCATGAACAGGAAGATCCCGCTCATGATGAACAGCATGAAGTCGCCGCGCAGGGGCGCGGCGCGGACGCCGAGGATGACATACATCAGGAAGAAGGCCCCGATCATGATCGAGGCCTGCAGCATCGTCAGCACCAGCCCCAGGACCGCGTTCCGGTGGGTCTTGCGCAGGTTCTGGACCGTCTGGTGATAGATCAGCGCGGCCGTGGTGAAGATGGCCCCGCCCATGCTGCGGGTTCTGCGCTGCGTGAACATGGGAAAGCCCCCCCTTGGCCTGCGGGCCCGTCGCTGGACCCGGGCGCGGGTCGCTTGCTCATCGTCCGAGAGCCGATCATAAGTCGCCCAAAGGCATCGTTCAATGTGCAAGCCCGCCGATCCCGGCCGTCCGACGAGGAAACATCCATGCAATTCGACCGATTGACGTTCGAGATGCGCCGCCTTGCGCTGGCGGCCGGCGCCCGGATCATGGAAATCTACGAGGGCCCCGATTTCGAGGTCCGCTCCAAGACCGACGCATCGCCCGTGACTGCGGCCGACGAGGCCGCCGACGCCCTGATCGCCGAGGGCCTGCGCGCGGCCTTCCCCGAGATCCCGCTGGTCACCGAGGAACAGGCCGACACCCACGGCCAGAGCCTGACCAGCTTCCTGATCGTCGATCCCCTGGACGGCACAAAGGAGTTCGTGCAGCGCCGCGGCGACTTCACCGTCAACATCGCCTATGTGCAGGACGGGGTGCCCGTGCGCGGCGTGGTCTATGCCCCGGCCAAGGGGCGGCTGTTCTACACGGCGGCCGACGGCGGCTCGGTCGAGGAGACCGGCCCCTTCGGGCCCGAGCCGGGCGCGGTGCGCCCCATCGGCGTCAACGCCACCCCCGACAACCGGGCGCTGATGGTGGTTGCCTCGAAATCCCACCGCGACCAGGCGACCGACGACTACATCGCGCAATACGGCGTGCGGGACATGACCTCGGCGGGCTCCTCGCTCAAGTTCTGCCTCGTGGCGACGGGCGAGGCCGATCTTTACCCGCGCCTCGGCCGCACGATGGAATGGGACACGGCGGCGGGCGACGCGGTGCTGCGCGGGGCGGGCGGAGAGGTCGTGCGCTTCGACGATCACACGCCGCTGACCTATGGCAAGCCGGGCTTCGAGAACCCCTTCTTCATCGCCTACGCGCCGGGCGTGCTGCTGCATCCCCGGGGCTGAGCCTTGTCCGTCGTCATCGTCATTCCCGCCCGATTCGCCTCGACCCGCTATCCCGGCAAGCCGCTGGTCGAACTGCGGGGCGCCGACGGGCAGCCGAAAACCCTGATTCGCCGCAGCTGGGAAGCCGCGGTGGCGGTGCGGGGGGCGGCCCGCGTGATCGTCGCCACCGACGACACGCGCATCGCCGACCATGCCGCGGGCTTCGGGGCCGAGGTCGCCATGACGTCGGCCGACTGCCGCAACGGGACCGAGCGCTGCGCCGAGGTGCTGGCCGGCCTGTCCGAGCCCCCCGAGATGGTCGTGAACCTTCAGGGCGACGCGCCGCTGACGCCGGCCTGGTTCGTCGAGGACCTGGTCGCGGGCCTGCGCGCCGCGCCCGAGGCGCAGGTGGCGACGCCGGTGCTGAACTGCTCGGGCGCGATGCGCGCCGACCTGCTGGCCGACCGCGCGGCCGGGCGGGTGGGCGGCACCACGGCCGTCTTCGGGGTGGACCGTCACGCGCTCTACTTCTCGAAGGAGGTCATCCCCTTCGTGCCCCACGAGGTTGCCCCCGACGCGGCGAGCCCCGTGTTCCACCACGTCGGCGTCTATGCCTACCGGCCCGAGGCGCTGGCCGCCTATGCCGGATGGCCCGAAGGCCGGCTGGAGCGGCTGGAGGGACTGGAGCAGCTGCGCTTTCTCGAGAACGGCCGCCCGGTTCTTTGCGTCGAAGTTCAGGCGCAGGGGCGCGAGTTCTGGGAACTCAACAACCCCGAGGACGTTGTGCGCATTGAGGCGATGATGCTGCGAATGGGCATGACCTGATAGTCTTCAGGCTGGATGCTGTCTTTTTCGGCAAAAATCCGCAGCATCTGCCCAAGTTTGGCAGTTTCTGAACGCAAGGTGTCTTGCCGCAGTGCGGCAGGCGTAGGATAAATTGAACAAACCGGTTCGCAGGACGGAGCGCAGGATGAATCGCAAGGTTACAAAGGCCATTTTCCCTGTCGCGGGCCTGGGCACGCGCTTCCTTCCGGCCACCAAGTCGATCCCGAAGGAAATCATGACCCTGGTGGACCGCCCCCTGATCCAGTACGCGATCGACGAGGCGCGGGCCGCCGGCATCAAGGAATTCATCTTCGTGACCTCGCGCGGCAAGGGCGCGCTCGAGGATTACTTCGACCACGCGCACGAGCTGGAGAACACCCTGCGCAAGGCCGGCAAGGACGACCTGCTGGAACTGGTGCGCCAGACCAACATGGAATCCGGCGCGATCGCCTATATCCGCCAGCACAAGGCCATGGGCCTCGGCCATGCCGTCTGGTGCGCGCGCCGCCTGATCCACAATGAGCCCTTCGCGGTCGTGCTGACCGACGACGTGGTCATGGGCGAGCCGCCCTGCCTGCAGCAGATGATCGAGGCCCATGCCGAGACCGGCGGCAGCATGGTCGCCACCATGGAAGTGCCCATGGAGAAGACCAAGTCCTACGGCGTCCTCGACGTGGCCGAGGACATGGGCGCCATCGTCCGCGCCCGCGGCATGGTCGAAAAGCCCAAGGAGAACCCGCCCTCGAACCTCGCCGTGATCGGCCGCTACATCCTGGCGCCCACGGTGATGGAGAACCTCAACAAGCTCAAGCAGGGTGCGGGCGGCGAGATCCAGCTGACCGACGCCATCGCCGACGAGATCCATGAAGGCCGCGACGTTTACGGCCTGCGCTTCCGCGGGCAGCGCTACGACTGCGGCTCCAAGGCGGGCTTCCTGCAGGCGACGGTGGCCTTCGGCCTGGCGCGCGACGACCTCAAGGACGAGTTCGCGGAATACCTGCACGACGTCATGGCAATGCGGAAAGCCGCGGAATAAGCATGGCCGACAAGGTTCTGGTGACGGGCGGCGCGGGCTACATCGGCTCGCACGCCTGCAAGGCGCTGGCGGCTGCGGGCTATGTGCCCGTGACCTATGACAATCTCTGCACCGGCTGGCGCGAGGCGGTGAAGTTCGGCCCCTTCGAACAGGGCGACCTGATGGACCGCGCCCGGCTGGACGAGATCTTCGCCATCCATCGGCCCGTCGCCGTGATGCACTTCGCCGCCCTCAGCCAGGTGGGCGAGGCGATGCGCGAGCCGGGCAAGTACTGGCGCGGCAATGTCTGCGCCTCGCTGAACCTGATCGAGGCGACGATGGCCGCGGGCGTCCGCGACTTCGTCTTCAGCTCGACCTGCGCGACCTATGGCGACCAGGACGGCGTGGTGCTGGACGAATCCAGCCCGCAGGCCCCTCTGAACTCCTATGGCGCGTCCAAGCGCGCGATCGAGGACATGCTGCGCGACTTCGGCGACGCGCATGGGCTGCGCTCGGTCATCTTCCGCTATTTCAACGTCGCGGGCGCGGACCCCGAGGCGCAGGTGGGCGAGTTCCACCAGCCTGAAACCCACCTGATCCCGCTGATCCTGGACGCCATCGACGGCAAGCGCGACGCGCTGACGATCCACGGCACCGATTACCCGACCGCGGATGGCACCTGCATCCGTGATTATGTCCACGTGATGGACCTGGTGGACGCCCATGTGCTGGGGCTGAACTGGCTGCGGACCGCAGGTGAGCTGCCCGAAGGCGGAACCGAGGTCTTCTGCCTCGGCACCGGCAACGGCTTCTCCGTCCGCGAGGTGCTGGATCATTCCCGCCATGTCACCAATCGCCCCGTTCCGGTCGTCGAGGGGCCGCGGCGCGGGGGAGACGCGGTCAAGCTGGTTTCGGGCAGCGAGAAGGCGGGCCGGGTGCTGGGCTGGGAACCGCGCCGGTCCACCCTGCCGTCCATGATCTCGGACGCCTGGCGCTGGCACCAGACCGGGCATTACGCCGGCTGACGGTGGCCGACAGACCGCCCGGTCCGACCCTGCGACAGCGCCTGACGCTGGACTGGAAGCGCCGCCGCCTGCTGTGGCGCGCCTTTCGCAGCCGCAATGACCTGACTTTCGTGACGGGCAGGGGCAGGATCGCGCGCGACGCGATCCTCGCCTTCGCCGTCCTGCGCAACGAAGCCGAGCGTCTGCGGCACTGGCTGGACCACCACCGCCGCCTTGGCGTGTCCCGCTTCCTGGTGGTGGACAACGGCAGCGACGACGGCAGCGCCGAGATGCTGGCCGACCAGCCCGACGTGACGCTGTGGACGACGCGCGCCAGCTATCGTGGCTCGCGCTTCGGCCGCGACTGGACGAACTGGCTGCTGAACCGCCATGGCGCGGGGCACTGGTGCCTGACGCTGGACGCCGACGAGCTGTTCGTCTTTCCCCACGACGACCACGCCACGCTGCGGGACCTGGTGGCCGAACTCGACCGCCGCCGCGTCCCGGCCTTGGGCGCGCTGATGGTCGAGCTTTACCCCCGGGGGCCGCTGCGCCCGCCCGAGCCGCTGGACGACGAGGCGGCCCTTGCACGGCTCGAATGGTTCGACGCGGACAACTATCGCACGGCGATCCAGACGCCGCTGCGGAATCGCTGGGTGCAGGGCGGCGTGCGCGACCGCGTCTTCTTCCGCGACAATCCGCGCCGTGCACCCACGCTGAACAAGCTGCCGCTGGTCCGCTGGCGGCGGGGCTTCGCTTACGTGAACTCGACCCATTCGGCGCTGCCGGCGCGGCTGAACGATGCCTGGGACGGCCCGGGGGATCTCCGCCTGTCAGGCGCGCTGCTGCACACCAAGTTCCTGCCCTCGATCGTCGAGAAGTCGCGGATCGAGCGCGAGCGGCGCCAGCACTTCAACGACCCTTCGGCCTTTCAGGACTATTATGCCGCCCTGATCGACAACCCCGATCTGTGGGCCCGGCAGGCGCGGCGGCTGGCGGGCTGGCAAAGTCTTGCCGAGGCGGGGCTGATGTCCGCAGGCGGATGGAATGGTCCGCGCTAGCATCTCCTTGTTGAAAGATGTAACGAAAGCATCGCGTGACGCGGCCACCTGCCTGCCTTAAGCTGGTCTGCAGGTTTCCTTGGCCCTTTTCGTGCCGATCCGCGTCGCGGCCATGTGTTTCGCGTGACTTTCAAGAGCGTTTGGTGTGCGCAAGTTAAAACAGCGTCTGGTGACGATGTTCCGACTGAGGGCACGTCGCCAGTATCTTCTTGCCCGGGCGATCCGTCGCGGGCGCCAGCTTGACCCGGTCAGGGACCGCACGGAGCAGATCGCGCCGGGCGACATCCTGGCCTTTGTCACGCTGCGGAACGAACGTGTCCGGCTGCCCTATTTCCTCGAATATTACCGCCGGATCGGGGTCGGCCATTTCCTGATCGTGGACAACGGCAGCGACGACGGCAGCCGCGAATACCTGACCGACCAGCCTGACGTGTCGCTGTGGACCACGACCGCCAGCTACAAGGCCTCGCGCTTCGGCATGGACTGGATCAACGCGCTGCTGCGCCGGCATGGCGACGGCCACTGGTGCCTGACGGTCGATCCCGACGAGTTCCTGGTCTATCCCCATGCCAACACCCGCCCGCTGCGGGCGCTGACGGACTGGCTGGCATCCTCGGGCACGCGGTCCTTCTCGGCGATGCTGCTGGACATGTATCCCAAGGGGCCGGTCACGGCGCAGCCCTATGCCGAAGGGCAGGACCCCTTCGAGATCGCCTCGTGGTTCGATCCGGCCAATTATGCGATCCGCAAGAATGGGCTTTACCGCAACCTCTGGATCCAGGGCGGCCCGCGCGCCCGCACCCTGTTCGCCGAGGATCCCGAGAATGCGCCGGCGTTGAACAAGATCCCGCTGGTCCGCTGGAAGCGCGGCTATGCCTATGTGAGTTCCACCCACATGCTGCTGCCGCGCTCGCTGAACGTCGTCTATGACGAGGACGGGGGAGAGATCGCCTCGGGCGCGCTGCTGCATGCCAAGTTCCTGTCCACCTTCGCGGCCAAGTCTGCCGAGGAACTGGACCGCCGCCAGCATTACGCCAACAGCCGCGAATATCACGCCTATCAGCAGGGGCTGCAGAGCCAGGCCGATTTCTGGTGCGAGCAGTCCCGGGATTACCGCGACTGGCGCCAGCTCGAGGACCTGGGCCTGATCTCGCGGGGCAACTGGGCATGAACCCTGCACCGATCCCCTTCACCCGCGGCGGCAAGGAAGAGTCCGGAGTCCGGCTGGGCGTCATCATGCTGTGCCACGAGAACCTCGGGCTGGCTGCGCGGATGGCCCGCATCTGGTCGGACGGCGGCGCGCAGGTCATCATGCATGTCGATGCCAAGGCGTCCGACGATGCGGTCGAAGGGGTGAAGAAGGCGCTGGACGGGACGGGCACGCTTTACGCCCCGCGCCGGTCCTGCACCTGGGGCACCTTCAGCCTGGTCGCGGCCACGCTGGACGCGGCGGCGCAACTGCTCGAGGCCCATCCCGACGTCACCCATGTCTTTCTGGCCTCCGGCGCCTGTCTGCCCCTGCGGCCGGTGGACGAGTTGCGGCGCTTCCTCGCCAGCTATCCCGAGGCCGATTTCATCGAAAGCGTCAGCGTGCGGGACGTGGGCTGGACCGTGGGGGGGCTGAACGAGGAACGCTTCACGCTGCATTTCCCCTTCTCGTTCCGCCGCCACCGCAAGCTCTTCGACCGCTATGTGCGGCTGCAGCGGCGGCTGGGCGTGGCGCGCCCCATTCCCCAGGGCGTCAAGCCGCATATCGGGTCGCAATGGTGGTGCCTGACGCGCGCGACGCTGGAAGGCGTCCTGAACGATCCCCGCCGGGCCGAGTTCGACCGCTATTTCCGCCGCGTTTGGATCCCGGATGAAAGCTACTTCCAGACCCTGGTGCGCCGCCACTCCGTCCATGTCGAAAGCCGGTCGCTGACGCTGGCCAAGTTCGACGCCCAGGGCAAGCCTTACGTCTTCTACGACGATCACCTGGCGCTTCTGGGCAACTCGCGCATCTTCGTGGCGCGCAAGATCTGGCCGGGGGCCTCGGGGCTTTACGACGCCTTCCCGCGCCGCACCGATCTTCTGGATGCCGACGAGGAACCCGACACCGAGCGGATCGAGGCGCTGCTGGACCGCGCCGCGGCGCGCCGCAGGCTGGGCCGGCCGGGGCTTTACATGCAAAGCCGCTTTCCCCGGAAGGACGCCGAGAACGGCAAGACCGCCCAGCCCTATGCCGTGCTTTACGGCGCGGGCGACCTGTTCCTGGGCCTGCGCGAGGCTGCGACCCAGGCAACGGGACGGACGGTCCACGGCCAGGTCTTCGGCCGGCAGGAGGTCGAGTTCGCGGGCGGCGCCTCCATCGGGCCGGGGGCGCTGTCGGCCCATGTCGGGCTGCGCAACCTCGACCCGCAGGGATTCCTGACCTCGCTGATCCGGTCCTCGGACCCGATGCCGGCGTTTCTCTATTCCCCGCGCGACCGGCAGTACCTGAACTGGTTCATGGCGACCGACCCGAACGCCCAGTTTCTGGTGGTCACGGGCGCCTGGATCCTGCCGCTGATCCATTCCGACATGCCCTTCGACGACGTGCGGCGCATTGCGGCCAAGCTGCAGCGCGCCGAGGTCCGGTTCCTCGACATCCTTGATTCGGTCTGGGTCAAGGCGCGGGTGCGCCGCTGGACACTGGCCGAGGCGCTGGCCCAGCCCGACGAGGTCTGGTCGGAAATCTGCATGACCCTGCTGCCGGAGGGAGGGGCCGCCAGCCTGCCCGCGCCGCCCCTGCGCGACATCACGGGCGTCCTGCGGCTGGTGCGCGCGCTGCGAAACGCGGGGCTGAGGCCGCGCAAGATGGGCGATCCGCGCGTGCTGCGGGCGCTGGCCGCATCCCCGCTGGTCCAGGAAGCGGCGGACGGTCCGGCAGACACCAAGGACATCGCGGCTCCGCGGCAGCGCACGGGGTGACGGCCGCCGGTTGACGCCGCCCGCGCAACCGCCAAGGTTGCGCCCGGCCGCCTTGGGCTACGACATGCAGGACTTCCGATGACAGCCTTTCGCAGCTTCGTGATCTTCGCCGGGATGCGCACCGGGTCGAACCTGCTGGAAGCGACGCTGAATGGGGTCAGGCGCGTCACCTGCTTCGGCGAGGCGTTCAATCCCTACATGATGGGCTGGCCCGACAAGGACGAGTTGCGCGGCATCACCATGGCCGAGCGCGAGGCCGACCCCCACAGCCTGCTGCGCGCGCTGTTCGGCAAGCCCGACCACCTGGCCGGCTTCCGCTATTTCCACGACCACGACCCCCGGATCTTCGACGCGATCATGGACGATCCGTCCTGCGCCAAGATCGTGCTGACGCGGAACCCGATCGACAGCTGGGTTTCGACGCAACTGGCCTATGCCACCAACCAGTGGAAGCTGAACGCGACCGAGACCGCGATCCCCGCCGCGGTCGAGTTCGACGCGGCGAGCTTCCGCGAAAGCCTGGGCGCGACGCAGGCCTTCCTGGACCGCATCCACCACGGGTTGCAGGCGCGGGGGCAGGCGGCCTTCTGGCTGAATTACGATGACCTGCGCGACGCGGACGTGATGACCGGCCTTCTGCACTGGCTGGGCCGCACCGACCTGGACCGCGTCGAGCCCGCGCAGGACCAGGTGCCCCAGAACCCGCGCGAGATGGCCGAGAAGGTCACGAACTTCGAGGCCATGCAGGCCGAACTGGTCGCTACCGACCCCTTCCAGCTGCACCGCATCCCCGGCTTCGAGCCCAAGCGCGGGCCCGCCGTGCCCTCGTTCCTGACGGCCGGGGCAGGACGGGGCCTGCTCTTCATGCCGGTGCGCGGCGGTCCCTCGGACCGGATCGAGGCCTGGCTTTCCGCCCTGGGCCCCGTCGAGGGCGAACTGACCCAGAACGCCCTGCGCCAATGGAAGCGCGCCCATCCCGGGCACCGCGCCTTTACCGTGCTGCGCCACCCGCTGCCCCGCGCATGGGAGGCCTTCCACGTCATGCTGGCCGCCCGCAACCCCGACCTGCGGCGCGTGCTGCGCGAGGTCCACCGCATCGGCCTGCCGCCCGACGAGGACCTGCACGCGCTGACCGAGGCGGACATGCTGCCGCTGTTCGCCGGTTTCCTCGACTTCCTGCGCCGCAACCTCAACGGCCAGACCGGGCTTGCCACGCATCCCGGCTGGGCCTCGCAGGTCGAGGTGCTGGCGGGATTCGCCCGCATCGCGTCCCCCGACCTTGTCGCGCGCGAGGACCGCATGGCCGGGGACCTGGGCTTTCTCGCCCGCGCGGTCGGTCTCGACTGCGACGGCCCCGTGCCCGAGCCGCTGCCCCAGGTCCTGGACGATCCCGCGCTGCGCAAGGCTGCCAAGGCCGCCTATCTGCGCGACTATGTGGCCTTCGGCTTTCCCGACCGGCCCTAGCGGGGCGTTCCGGCCCGCTGGCCGCGCCGGATGCCCAGCCGCCGCTCGCGCAGGATGATCGCCACCCCCGCCGCGATGATGACCGCAGCGCCTGCCAGCATCCGGGTCGAGGTCGGCTCATTGAAGACGAACCAGCCGACCGCGATCGCCATCAGCATCGAGGCATAGTCGAAGGGCGCCACCAGCGAGGCGTCGGCGAAGCGGTAGGACGAGGTCAGCATGATCTGCGCCAGCCCCCCGAACAGCCCCGCGAGGATCAGCAGCCCCGACGTGCCGGCGTCCGGCACGACCCAGCCGAAGGGCAGCGTCACCAGCGACAGCAGGGATGCGGTGACAAGGAACCAGAAGACCACGGCCGAGGTCTTCTCGGTCAGCACCATCCGGCTGATGAAGATCTGCGTCAGCGCGCCGAAGGCCGCCCCGCTCAGGGTCAGCATCGCGCCCAGCGTTTCCTCGGGCGAGGCCTCGCCCACGCCGACAGACAGCCGCTGCGACAGGATGACCAGCACGCCCGCGAAGCCCAGCGCCACCATGCTCAGGCGGAACAGTCCCACGCGCTCGTCCAGGAACATGGCCGCGAAGATCACCGTCATCAGCGGCATGGCATAGTTGAGCGCCGTCGCCTCGGGGAAGGGCAGAAGACCCAGCCCCGCGAAGCCGCAGCCCATCGAGATCGTGCCGACGATGCCGCGATAGGCATGGGCCAGCGGGTTCGCTGCCCGCAGCCCGCTCGCAAGCTCGCCCTTGAGCGCGAGCCAGGCGAGGATCACGGGGATGCCGAAGAACGAGCGGAAGAACACCTGCTCGCCCGTGGGCACGACCGGGGCAGTGGCCTTGAGGATCGCGCCCATGACGGTGAACAGGAAGACGCTGCCCAGCTTCAGCAGGATGCCGGTCGTGGGATTTCTCACGCCAGACGCCCCGCCGCCCAGCGCGCCGCATCCGCGACCGCCGGATCGGGGTCGTCCACCAGTCCCTGCGCCACGGGGCGCAGCCGGGCCTGTCCGCTGTTGCCGATGGCGTAAAGCGCGTTCCGCACCATCCGGTCGCGCCCGATCCGCTTGATCGGGCTGCCCGAGAACCGCGCCCGGAAGCCCGCGTCGTCCAGGCGCGCCAGTTCGTCCAGCGCAGGCGCGCGATGCGGGCCGTGATAGCGCATCTCCTGGGCTTGGACCGCGAACTTGTTCCAGGGACAGGCGGCCAGGCAGTCGTCGCAGCCATAGATGCGGTTGCCCAGCATCGGACGCAGTTCCGGGTCCACCGGGCCCTTGTGCTCGATGGTCAGGTAGGAAATGCAGCGCCGCGCATCCAGCTGGAAGGGCGCGGGAAAGGCGCCCGTGGGGCAGGCGTCCAAGCAGGCGCGGCAGGACCCGCAATGCTCGGCCTCGGGCGGATCGGGGGGCAGGGGCAGGGTGGTGAAGATCGCGCCCAGGAAGAACCAGTTGCCTAGGTCCCGGCTCAGCAGGTTGGTGTGCTTGCCCTGCCAGCCCAGGCCCGCCGCCTGCGCCAGCGGTTTTTCCATCAGGGGGGCGGTGTCCACGAAGACCTTGATCTCGCCGCCCCAGCGCTCGAGCATCCAGCGCCCCAGCCGCTTCAGCCGGGCCTTGACGATGTCGTGGTAATCCTTGCCCTGCGCATAAACGCTGACCGCGCCCCGGTCCGGCCGCGCCAGATCCTCGCGCGGGTCGTGTCCCGGCGTATAGGCCTCGGCCAGCATGATGACGGATTGCGCCTCGGGCCACAGCGCGTCGGGCGCGCCACGCCAGTTCATGCGCTCGGCCATCCAGTCCATCTGCCCGTGCCGCCCCTGGGCGACATACTCGGCCAGCCGCCCGGCCGCCTGCGGGATCGCGTCGGGCCTTGTCACCCGTGCCGCCGAGAACCCCTCGGCCGACGCGCGCGCGACCAGTTCCTTCTTCTTCGCCCAAATATCCTGGGGGGAGCCGGCACTGCCGGCGGGGGGCAACGCCCCCCGTTCTTCAGAAATCAAGCTGGGCATAATGCGGCGCCGGTGCGAAGCCGGGCACCTGGTCCACCAGCAGGTTGCGGAAGGCGGGGCGCGACTTGATCGTCGCATACCAGTCCCGCAGCGCCGCCGAACGGTCCCAGTCCACGTCCGAGATGTAATCGAGGCAGGACAGATGCGCGGCGGCCGTGAAATCGGCCAGCGTCAGCATGTTCCCCCCCAGCCATTTGCGGTGTTCCAGCAGGTGCCCGAGGTAGTCCATGTGGTCCTTGACCGCCCGCAGCCCCGACTTGACCAGACGCGAATCCGGGTAGCCCGCGTTCATCACCTTCTTCCAGACCCGTTCCGACAGGATCGGCCGCGTCACCTCGGTGTTGAACTTGTCGTCGAACCACGCGCAAAGGCGGCGCACCTCGTGCCGCTCGGCCGGCATCAGGGGCATCAGCGGCGGGTTCGGATAGGCTTCGTCCAGGTATTCCACGATGGCTTGGCTTTCCGACCAGAGCCGCCCGTCCAGCCGCAGCACCGGAATCTTGCCGGCCGGGTTGCGGCGCAGGATCTCGGACCCCGGCTCCCACCAGCGTTCCTCGACCAGTTCCACGTCGATGCGTTTCTCGGCCAGCACCAGCCGCACCTTGCGGCAGAAGGGCGAAAGGGCGACGTGGTAAAGACGCGGGGTCGAATGCGTGTTCATGGGGGGAATATCGGCGTTCCGTTGGGTGGGACCAAGGGGTGATACGCCCCCGGGGCCGGTTGTTCAACCGCAGGGCCCTTTGGTCACCCGTCCTGGAAGCAGGCCGCACGCCCGTCGCGCTGGATCGTGGCCGCGCCGTCCGCGATGGCGCGGGCGCGGGCCGAGCGGGTCTGCGCCGCCCGTGTCTTGGGCGCGGGCAGGACCGCCGCCAGCGCCGCCGCCTGCCGGGCGCTCAGCTTGTCGGGCGTGGTGCCGAAGTGATGGGCGGCGGCCGCGTGGATGCCGAAGACGCCGGGGCCGAACTCGGCCACGTTCAGGTAGACCTCGAGGATGCGCCGCTTGCTCCACAGCGCCTCGATCATCGGGGTGTAGATCGTTTCCAGCGCCTTGCGCGCCCAGCTGCGCCCCTGCCACAGATAGACGTTCTTGGCCGTCTGCTGGGTCAGCGTCGAGGCGCCCCGAGCTTCGCCCCGCGCGATCACGCGCCGGATCTCGGCCATGTCGAAGCCCCAGTGGCGGCAGAAATTGGCGTCCTCGGCCGCCACGACCGACCGCAGCATCACCGGGGCGATGTCGGCGGCCCGAGTCCATTGGCGGGGTGTGCTCACGCCCTCGGAGACGATGGTCCAGGTGGTGGGCGGATTGAGGAACCAGCCGAACAGGATCACCGCCGCCAGCATCAGCGCCAGAAAGCGCTTGGCCAGCCAGCGCAGGGGCCTGAGCATCCGCCACAGCCGCGCGCGCCTTGGCCCTTTCCGCGAAGGCAGGGCCGGAAGTGGATCGGCAAGGGCTTCCGGGGGCGACATGGCCCGTCCTGTCATGCCCGGCGCGCCTGCGTCAAGGAAACGCTGGCCTCACGACCCTTCGGACACGGCCGTCGTTGCGCCATCGGACGACGTTCCGCGGGCCGCGCCCTCGGCAGGCTGCGGCATCCGCCCGCCGGTGCCGGCAAGCGCCTCGCGCAGCCGCGCCTCGTCGGCGTCCGACAGCGAGGTCTGGATCACGCGCGCGCGCCCCTCGTATTTTTCCAGCCGGGGCATCAGCTTGTCCAGGTTGAAGTCCTGCGCCAGGATGAACACTGCGCCGCTGCCGACCGGCACGGTCTTGCCGATCTGGCGGATGAAGTCGTCGTTGATGCCGTAGTCGGTCGCGCTGCCCGCCAGTGCCCCCGAGGCCGCGCCGATCGCCGCTCCCGCCAGCGGGTTCAGGAACAAGAGCCCGATCAGCCCGCCCCAGAACGTGCCCGTCAGCGCGCCCGCCCCGGTCAGGTTCAGCGCCTGGTGCAACTGGTATTCGCCCTCGGTCGGCCGGGTGACGACCACCGCGTCCTCCAGTTTCAGCAGGTATTCCTTCTGCGCGGCGCCAAGTTCCTGCCGCAGTGCGAAGGCATCGGCTTCGGCGTCGAAGCCGATCACGATCAGTTGGGACATGGGCTTTTCTCCGAGGATTGGAATGCCGGGACAACGCCGTCTCCGGCGCCGGGGTTCACGGGACGGACGAAGGCCTTGCCGGGCGGTCGCCCTCACCCTGAAGATCGTGCCCTTGGCGCCCTCGCTGACCCGCAGCGATCCGTCGGGCGCCACGGCGATCCCCGTGGGCTGGCCTCAGACTTCGACCTCGATCCGGGCACGGACGCCTTGCAGCCTGTCCGGTTTTTCGCGGTTCCAGGACGCGCAGGGTGGCAAAGACGCTGCCGCGGTAATCTTCGGGGAAGGCCACGGCGTCGTAGAACACAGGCTGCACGGTGGAATGGGCCTGCAGCAGGACGCCGGGACGATGGCCTTGTTCTTCAGGTCGGGTCGCCATGGCAAAGGGGCCTGCGGCAGAACCGCGCCCTGCGCGTCGGGCTTCCGGCCGGGGACAGCGAGGGGCGGAAAAGCAGAAAGCCCTGGATCCCGAAGGTTCCAGGGCTTTCAAGCCAGACGTTGGTGCCCAGGAGAAGACTCGAACTTCCACGCCTTGCGGCACACGGACCTGAACCGTGCGCGTCTACCAATTCCGCCACCTGGGCCGGTGTCGTGAGGCGGGGATGTAGAGGGAGCCGCAGGGAGTGTCAACGCCCCTTTCGAAGAAAAATCACTCGCTCGCGCGATCCCCGTTTTCCGCCCGCGCTTGATGCGGCAGGGGGCCTTCGCTATCAGGTTGCCAAGGCGCGGAAGCGGCGCCCGGCTGCGGGAAAGGACGAGGCATGGCAAGGCTGGTCACGATCTATGGCGGCTCGGGATTCGTCGGTCGGCAGATCGCGCGGATCATGGCGGCCGAGGGCTGGCGCGTCCGCGTGGCGGTGCGCCGTCCGCATCTGGCGGGCGTGGTGCGCATCTACGGCAAGGTGGGGCAGGTCCAGCCGGTCTTTTGCAACGTGCGCGACGACCTGTCCGTGCATGCGGCGATGATGGACGCGGATGCGGTCATCAACTGCGTCGGCATCCTGGTCGGCGAGAAGAAGAACACCTTCGAGGCCGTCCACCACGAGGCCGCGGGCCGCATCGCCCGGATCTCGGCCGAACTGGGGGTCGGGCGGCTGGTCCACCTGTCGGCCATCGGGGCCGATCCCGAATCGAACAGCCAGTATGCCAGGACCAAGGGCCTGGGCGAGCAGGCGATCCTCGAGCACCGCCCCGACGCGGTGATCCTGCGTCCTTCGGTGATCTTCGGGCCGGACGACAAGTTCTTCAACAAGATCGGCGGCATGATGCGGCTGGGGCCGGTCGTCCCGCTGCCCGGCGCCAATGCCGAATTGCAGCCCGTCTTTGTCGAGGACGTGGCCCGCGCCGCCGTGATGGGCGCGACCGGCGCGGCCGAGCCCGGCATCTACGAACTCGGCGGCCCCGATGTCATGACCATGCGCGAGATCGCGCAGCTGGTGGCCCGGGTCACCAGCCGCCGCCGCTGGATCATGGGGCTGCCCGGCTTCTTGGCCAGCCTGATCGGCGTGTCCTTCGACGCGCTGCAGACGGTCAGCGGCGGGCTTGTCGTCAACCGGGTGATGACCCGCGACCAGGCGCGGCTGCTGCGGCGGCCGAACCGGGTGGGGCAGGGGGTCAGGACCTTCGCCGACCTGGGCATCCAGCCCGCCGCCGCCGCCGCGGTCGTGCCGGAATACCTGTGGCGCTTCCGGCCCTCGGGGCAATACACCGCCATCAAGGAATCGGCCAAGAACCTGCGCGCAGACTGATGCAGCAGGACACCTTCGTCGCCGCGTTCCTCGGGTTGCTCGAGGGACTGACCGAGTTCATCCCGGTGTCCTCGACCGGGCACATCCTTCTGGCCGGGCATTTCCTTGGCTTCGACAGCCCGGGCCGCGCCTTCGAGGTGCTGATCCAGCTGGGCGCGATCTTGGCGATTCTGGGTGTCTATGCGGGGCGGCTGTGGCGCATCTTCTTAAGCGCGCCGCATGACCCGAAGGCCCGGCGCTTCATCGGCGCCGTGGCGCTCGCCTTCCTGCCCGCCGTGGTAGTGGGCGTGCTGGCGCATGACCTCATCAAGACGGTGCTGTTCGAGACGCCTGCGCTGATCGCCGTCATGCTGATCCTGGGCGGGATCGTCCTGCTGTTCGTGGACCGGCTGGCAACCGCTCCGCGCTATGCCGAGGCCGAGGACCTGCCGCTGCGCGTGGCCGCCGGGATCGGGCTGGTCCAGTGCCTTGCCATGGTGCCGGGCGTCTCGCGTTCGGGGGCGACCATCGTTGGCGCGCTGCTGATGGGCGCCAGCAAGCGGGCGGCGGCCGAGTTCAGCTTCTTCCTGTCGATGCCGACCATGGCAGGCGCCTTCGCCTATGACCTTTACAAGACGCGCGCGGCGCTGGACGCGGCGGCCTGGACGAATGTCGCGGTGGGCTTCGTCTGCGCCTTCGCGGCTGCGATCTTCGTGGTGAAGTGGCTGCTGAACTATGTCTCGCGTCGCGGTTACGGGCTGTTTGCCTGGTGGCGGATCATCGTGGGAATCGTGGCGCTAGTAGGGCTTAGCATATTTAGGTAACGCTTGCTGACCTAAATTTTCGCGGAAAATCTTCTGATTTATCAGACCCTGCGTAACAAAATCAAAGATAGGTCAGCTATGCTGACTTTTCGCATCGCGGCCCGTGTTTTACAGCGTTTCTCGATTGATTCGAGGGGCGCAGCGCATGGCCACGCAGACGATGCTGAAATTCGTGACCGTCGGTCGGGAGATGCCCGAGAAGCGTGCGGCGGACGAACGCAACACCGACTTCCACGAAATCTACCGCGAGTTCGCCGACGCGAAGGCGAAGGAGCAGGCGAGTCGCTGTTCGCAGTGCGGCGTCCCCTATTGCCAGTCGCACTGCCCCCTTCATAACAACATTCCCGACTGGTTGCGCCTGACCGCCGAGGGGCGCTTGCACGAAGCCTACCTGCGCAGCCAGGAGACCAGCGCCCTGCCCGAGATCTGCGGCCGCATCTGCCCGCAGGACCGCCTGTGCGAGGGCAACTGCGTCATCGAGCAGTCGGGCCACGGCACCGTCACCATCGGCGCCATCGAGAAATACATCAACGACACCGCCTGGGAGCAGGGCTGGGTCGAGCCGATCCGCCCGGTTGCCGAACGCCCCGAAAGCGTGGGCATCATCGGTGCGGGGCCTGCGGGCCTGTCGGCGGCCGAGCGGCTGCGGCGGCAGGGCTTCCAGGTCACGATCTACGACCGCCACGACCGGGCGGGCGGGCTGATGATCTACGGCATCCCCGGCTTCAAGCTGGAAAAGCCCGTGGTCGAGCGCCGCACCCGCTGGCTGGAGGAGGCAGGCGTCGAGTTCGTGCTGAGCGCCGACGTGGGCCGCTCGATCAGCTTCGACGCGATCCGGGGCAAGCATGACGCGGTGCTGATCGCCACGGGCGTCTACAAGACCCGCGACCTGGATATCGACAACGCGCCCGAACGCGGCGTGGTCGCGGCGCTGGACTTCCTGACCGCCTCGAACCGCATCGATCTGGGCGACGAGGTGCCGGACTTCGCGGACGGCGAACTGAACGCCGAAGGCAAGCGTGTCGTGGTGATCGGCGGCGGCGACACAGCGATGGACTGCGTGCGCACCGCGATCCGGCAGGGCGCGACCTCGGTGAAATGCCTTTATCGCCGCGACCGGGCCAACATGCCGGGGTCGCAGCGCGAGGTGCAGAACGCCGAGGAGGAGGGCGTCGAGTTCGTCTGGCTGTCCACCCCCGCGGCCTTCGCGGGCCATGTCGTGGGCGAGGCCGCGACCGCGTCCGAGGCGCTGGTGGACAACGCCGGCGGCGACGTGGACGGGGACGGGATCGGCGACAATCCCAAGCTGTCGCCCCGGCACGTGGTCACGGAAACCGACACCTCGACCGGGCCGGTCGGGGTCACCGGCCTGCGCGTGACGAAGATGCGGCTGGGCGCGCCGGACGTCACCGGCCGCCAGTCGCCCGAGGCCATCGAGGGCGCCGACTACGACGAGCCGGCCGACCTGGTCATCAAGGCGCTGGGCTTCGAGCCCGAGGACATCCCGCGCCTTTGGGGCGTCGAGGGGCTGGAGGTCACGCGCTGGGGCACGATCCGCGCCGATTACCGGACGCACCGGACCTCGCTGCCCGGCGTCTGGGCCGTGGGCGACATCGTGCGCGGCGCCTCGCTGGTGGTCTGGGCGATCCGCGACGGGCGCGAGGCGGCCGACTCGATCGCCGCCGAACTGGGCGCCGAAACCCGCGTCGCGGCGGAGTGAAGCCGATGCACAGGCCATGCATGAAGGATGCACGGGCAATGCATGGCGCAGGCGCGGCGGGAAATGCCACCATGCGGCGCATGGGTCGGGGGCTCTGCCTTGCTCTGGCGCTGGGCGCCGCGCCCGCCGTAGCGGCCGAATGGAAGCCGCCGCAGGGCTGCCGGCTGGAGATGACGGTCCAGCAGCGGTCCTGCACCGTGGCCCAGCATTACCGCTGCCAGGCGGATGCGCCGGGCGACCAGTGGGTCGCCTATTTCACCCAGGAAGGGCTGGTCAGCCAGGCGCGCATCGATGCCGAGACGCGCTGGATGGAAAGCACCGACCTTGTCAGCGGGATCACCGACCGGCTGGACCTTGAGGCGCGCGACCATGCAAGCCTGTCCACCCTGCTGAAGACCGGCAGCGACGACTTCGATTTCTGGACGCAGTCCGACACGGGCGAGCGGTTGCGCCACATCGGCCGCGACGACCTGACCGGCACGGTCGAGATCGACGGCGAGCCGCTGGATTCCACCCGCTTCAGCCTGCGGACCTTCAGCGAGGCGGGCGACCTGCTGATCGAGCGCAACGGCACGCAATTCGTCAGCCGCGACCTCGGCCGCTTCTTCGGCGGCGTCGAGACCTCGACCGACTGGACGGGCGAGACGCAGGAAACCGACGATTCGCCCGTCCGCTTCATCCGGCCGGGCGAGCCGGGCTTCGGGTCCACCACGCCCGACTATGACTGCAACATGCAGATGGTCGGGATGCCCGCCGGGGGCGGCGCATGATCGAGGGACGCTGCCTCTGCGGCGCGGTCCGCATCGCCGTCGCCCGGTCGGATGGCGAGGTCAGCGTCTGCCATTGCGCCATGTGCCGCCGCTGGGGCGGGGGCATCATGGCGGGCTTCAACGCGCCGCCCGAGGCCGTGACCGTGACGGGGGAGGTGGGGCGCTACGCCTCGTCCGACTTCTCGGAACGGGCCTTCTGCCCGCGCTGCGGGTCGAACCTGTGGATGCGCGACCACGGCCGCGACTACGAGCTGTCGCCGGGGCTTTTCGACGCCGCCGCCGATTTTCCGCTGGTGCGGGAGGTCTATGCCGACCGGGCGCACCGCTTCGCCGCCTTTTCGGGCGACCACCCGCGCATCACGCGGGCCGATTATGAACGGAACCACCCCCATCTGGAGGGAGACGCATGACCGACGCTTGGCAAGCCAAGGAAGAAGCCCGCCGCGCGTGGATGGCGGAAAACTCGCTGTATCGCGCCGAGGATGAGCATTCCTCCTGCGGGGTGGGGCTGGTCGTTTCCATCGACGGCACGCCCAGCCGCAAGGTCGTGGCAAACGGCATCGACGCGCTGAAGGCGGTCTGGCACCGGGGCGCGGTGGATGCCGACGGCAAGACCGGCGACGGCGCGGGCATCCACGTCCAGATCCCGGTCCCCTTCTTCCACGACCAGGTGCGCAGCACCGGGCACGAGCCGGATGCCTCCAAGATGATCGCCGTGGGGCAGGTCTTCCTGCCGCGCACGGACTTCGGCGCGCAGGAACGCTGCCGGACCATCGTGGAAACCGAGGTCCTGCGGATGGGCCACTACATATACGGCTGGCGGCACGTGCCCGTGGATACCTCGGTGCTGGGCGACAAGGCCAACGCGACCCGTCCCGAGATCGAGCAGATCATGATCCGCTGCGACAAGGACATCGACGAGGAGGCCTTCGAGCGCGAGCTTTACATCATCCGCCGCCGGATCGAGCGCGCGGCCGTCGCGGCGCAGGTCGCGGGGATGTACATCTGCACGCTGAGCTGCCGGTCGATCATCTACAAGGGGATGATGCTGGCCGAGCAGGTCGCCGTCTTCTACCCGGACCTTCAGGACGAGCGCTTCGAATCCGCCTTCGCCATCTACCACCAGCGCTATTCCACCAACACCTTCCCGCAGTGGTGGCTGGCCCAGCCCTTCCGGATGCTCGCGCACAACGGCGAGATCAACACGCTGAAGGGCAACCTCAACTGGCTGAAAAGCCACGAGATCCGGATGGCATCCGGCACCTTCGGGGACATGGCCGAGGACATCAAGCCGATCGTGCCGGGGGGCTCGTCGGACTCGGCCGCGCTGGACGCCGTCTTCGAGGTGATGGTGCGCTCGGGCCGGTCCGCGCCCATGGTCAAGACGATCATGGTGCCCGAGGCCTGGTCCAAGGCCACGACCGACCTGCCCAAGCCCTGGGCGGACATGTATGCCTATTGCAATTCCATCATGGAGCCCTGGGACGGCCCGGCGGCGCTGGCCATGACGGACGGGCGCTGGGTCTGCGGGGGCCTGGACCGCAACGGCCTGCGGCCGATGCGCTATGTGGTGACCGGCGACAACCTGCTGATCGCGGGCTCCGAGGTCGGCATGGTTCCGGTGGACGAGGCCAGCGTGCGCGAAAAGGGCGCGCTGGGGCCGGGGCAGATGATCGCCGTCGATATCGTCGAGGGGCGGCTTTATCACGATGTCGAACTGAAGGATAAGCTGGCCGCCAGCCAGCCCTTCGGCGACTGGGTGGAAAAGGTCGTCCAGCCCGGCAAGATGCTGGAAGACCTGCCCGAGCCCGTGACCTACACCGGCGAGGAACTGCGCCGCCGCCAGATCGCCGCGGGCTACACCGTCGAGGAGATCGAGGCGGTGCTGGCGCCCATGGCCGAGGACGGCAAGGAGGCGCTGGCGTCCATGGGGGACGACACGCCGCCCGCGGTGCTGTCGGCGCAATACCGGCCGTTGTCGCATTTCTTCCGGCAGAACTTCAGCCAGGTGACGAACCCGCCCATCGACAGCTTGCGCGAAACGCGGGTGATGAGCCTCAAGACGCGCTTCGGCAACCTCAAGAACGTGCTGGACGAAAGCTCGAAGCACACCGAGATCACGCTGCTGGAAACGCCCTTCCTCGCGAATGGCGAACTGGCCGAGGTGATCGCCATGTTCGGCGACGCGGTCACCACCATCGACTGCACCTTCGCCGATGGCGCGGGGCCCCATGCCATGGGCGAGGCGCTGGCGCGCATCCGCGCCGAGGCCGAGGATGCCGTCCGTTCCGGCGCGGGCCAGATCGTGCTGACGGACGAGCAGCAGGGCCCGGACCGCATCGGCCTGCCGATGATCCTTGCCACCTCGGCGGTGCATTCCTGGCTGACGCGCAAGGGGCTGCGGACCTTCTGCTCGCTGAACGTGCGTTCGGCCGAATGCATCGACCCGCATTACTTCGCGGTGCTGGTCGGCTGCGGCGCGACCACGGTGAACCCCTATCTGGCGCAGGACACCATGGCGGAACGGATCGAGCGCGGGCTGCTGAAGGGCGACCTGATCCAGGTCATGCGCAACTACCGCGACGCTATCGACCAGGGCCTGCTGAAGATCATGGCGAAGATGGGGATCTCGGTCCTGTCGTCCTATCGTGGCGGCCTGAACTTCGAGGCCGTGGGCCTGTCGCGCGCCATGGTCGCGGAATACTTCCCCGGCATGCAGAGCCGGATTTCCGGCATCGGCCTGCACGGGTTGCAGCAGAAGCTGGAAGACATCCACCACAAGGGCTGGCACACGCCCGCGGCCGAGCTGCTGCCCATCGGCGGCTTCTACAAGGCGCGGCGCTCGGGCGAGAAGCACGCCTGGGAAGCCAGCACCATGCGGCTGCTGCAGCTGGCCTGCGAGAAGGCGTCCTACGAGATCTGGAAGCAGTTCTCGGCCCAGATGCGGGCGAACCCGCCGATCCACATCCGCGACCTGCTGGACATCAGGCCGCTGGGCAAGCCGGTGCCGATCGAGGAGGTCGAGTCGATCACCTCGATCCGCAAGCGCTTCGTGACGCCGGGCATGAGCCTGGGGGCGCTGTCCCCCGAGGCGCACATGACGCTGAACATCGCCATGAACCGGATCGGGGCCAAGTCGGATTCCGGCGAGGGCGGCGAGGACCCGGCGCACAGCCATCCGCTGCCGAACGGCGACAACCCCTGCGCCAAGATCAAGCAGGTGGCCTCGGGCCGCTTCGGCGTCACCGCCGAATACCTGAACGCCTGCGAGGAGCTTGAGATCAAGGTCGCCCAGGGCGCCAAGCCCGGCGAGGGCGGGCAGCTTCCGGGGATGAAGGTCACGGCGCTGATCGCGCGGCTGCGGCACTCGACCCCCGGCGTGACGCTGATCTCTCCGCCGCCGCACCACGACATCTACTCGATCGAGGACCTGGCGCAGCTGATCTATGATCTCAAGCAGATCAACCCGCGCGCCAAGATCACGGTCAAGCTGGTCGCCGGCGGTGGCGTCGGCACCATCGCGGCCGGGGTGGCGAAGGCGAAAGCCGACATCATCCTGATCTCGGGCCACAACGGCGGCACGGGGGCTTCCCCGGCCACGTCCATCAAGTTCGCGGGCCTGCCGTGGGAGATGGGGCTGACCGAGGCGCATCAGGTGCTGGCGATGAACCGCCTGCGCGACCGGGTGACGCTGCGGACCGACGGGGGCCTGCGGACGGGCCGCGACGTGGTCATGGCGGCGATGATGGGGGCCGAGGAATACGGCATCGGCACCGCCGCCCTGATCGCCATGGGCTGCATCATGGTGCGCCAGTGCCAGTCCAACACCTGCCCCGTGGGCGTCTGCACGCAGGACGAGCGCCTGCGGGCGATGTTCACCGGCAGCGCCGACAAGGTCGTGAACCTCATCACCTTCTACGCGCAGGAGGTGCGGGAAATCCTCGCGTCCATCGGCGCGCGGTCGCTGGACGAGGTGATCGGGCGGGCAGACCTGCTGACGCAGGTGTCGCGCGGCTCGGCCTTCCTGGATGACCTCGACCTGAACCCGCTGCTGATCACCGTCGATGGGTCCGAGAAGATCGTTTATGACCGGTCGAAGCCCCGCAACGCGGTGATGGACACGCTGGACGCCGAGATCGCCCGCGACGCGGCGCGCTTCTTCGAGGATGGCGAGAAGATGCAGCTGTCCTATGCGGTGCGGAACACCCAGCGGACGGTCGGCACGCGCACCTCGTCGCTGATCGTGCAGCGCTACGGGATGCGCAACAAGCTGCAGCCCGACCACCTGACGATCCGCCTGACGGGCTCGGCCGGGCAGTCGCTGGGGGCCTTCGCCGCGCCGGGGCTGAAGATCGAGGTTTCTGGCGACGCCAACGACTATGTGGGCAAGGGCCTGTCGGGCGGCATCATCGTGGTCAAGCCTGCCATGGGCTCGCCGCTTGAGGCTGCCGACAACGTCATCATCGGCAACACCGTGCTTTACGGCGCCACCGACGGCTATCTGTTCGCCGCCGGGCGGGCGGGCGAGCGCTTCGCCGTGCGGAACTCGGGCGCCAGGGTGGTGATCGAGGGCTGCGGCACCAACGGTTGCGAATACATGACCGGGGGCGTCGCGGTGATCCTGGGCCGCATCGGCGCGAACTTCGGCGCCGGGATGACGGGGGGCATGGCCTATCTGTACGATCCCCAGGGCGTGGCGCACCGCTACATCAACCCCGAAACGCTGGTGACCTGCCCGGTCACGGTCGCCCATTGGGAGACCGAGCTGCGCGGGCTGATCGAGCGCCATGCCGCCGAGACGGAAAGCCGCCGCGCCCGTGACATCCTGGCGAACTGGGACCGCGAGCGGGCGAACTTCCTGCAGCTCTGCCCGCGCGAGATGCTGCCACACCTGAAGCATCCGCTGGCCGAGACGGGGGACCTTGCGGCGATTCCCGCCGAGTGAGCGGGACCGCCGGACCGGGGCGCTGCCCCGGACCCCGGGATATTTCGGCGAAGAAGAAACACCAGGGGGGGCGCCGCGGGCGCCCCTTTCCGCATCATGGGGAGGGGCGGGGTGCCGGCACGCCGCCGTTGCGCAAAAGCCCTTTGTCGCCAATAGTCGCGGTCAAAACAGGGACGGTAAGCACGACATGCTGGTGATGCTTCGGCCGCGGACGATCTGGATGCTGGCGGGGCTGGTGCTGTTCGTCCTGCTGCTGCGCGAGGTCGGCCATGTGCTGGTTCCCTTCGTGCTGGGAACCGCGCTGGCCTATTTCCTGGACCCCCTGGCCGACCGGCTGGAACGGCTGGGCATCAGCCGGGCCTGGGCGGTGGCGGTGATCGCGCTGGTGGGCCTGTCGGCCGTGATCGCGGTCGCGCTGTGGGTGCTGCCCACGCTGATCGCGCAGGTCCGGCAGGCGGTCGAGGCGCTGCCGCGGGCGGTCCGCTCGGGCTTCGACTTCCTGACGCTGCATTTCCCCGAAATGATGGAGGACGGCGGCTTCCTGCGCCAGTTCATCACCGACCTGTTCGAGCGCATCCGACTGACCCTGCTGCTGCTGCTGGGCGGCACGGTCAGCACCGTCATCAGCGCGGTGGGCACGATCTTCATCTTCATCGCCACGGTGACGGTCTCGATCTACATGCTGTATGACTGGGACCGGATCGTCTATGGCGTGAACAAGCGCCTGCCCCCCGAGCAGGCGCCGCTGGTGCGCAGGCTTTCGCGCGACATCGACGACGTGATGACGGGCTTCGTGCGCGGCCAGGTGATCGTGGGGGCGCTGCTGGCGACCTTCTATTCCACGGTGCTGATGGCCCTGGGGCTGAACTATGGCCTGCTGATCGGCATCGCCTCGGGGCTGCTGAACTTCATCCCCTATCTGGGGTCCTTCTCGGGCTTCATCCTGGCGACGGGGGTGGCGCTGGTCCAGTTCTGGGGCGACTGGTGGATGGTGGCGCTGGTCGCCTTTGTCTTCATCTTCGGGCAGGTGGCCGAGGGGAACTTCGTCACGCCCCGGATCGTGGGGGATTCGGTCAAGCTGCACCCGGTCTTCCTTTTGCTGGCGCTTGCCGTGGGCGGCACGCTGTTCGGCTTCGCCGGCCTGCTGCTGGCGGTGCCGGTGGGGGCGGCGATCGGGGTCGTCGTGCGCTATTTCGACGCCGAGTACCGCGCCAGCATCCGGCGCCGCCGCACGCGGGCGGTGGACCGGCCGCGCGTGGACTGAGCGGCGGCGCGCCCCCGTTGGCGTGCAATTTTTAACCCATATCGCGGGAAGGCGGTGGAACGGGCAGGGGCGCGCGGCGTTGCCCCGGGCAGCTTCCGACAAGCGAAAGGCGAACCCATGTCCTCGAAGGAAGAAACCGATCCCGTCATCCCGCCCCATCGCGCGGGCTCGATCGACAACCCCGACCTGCCGCTGAACCCCTATTCCGACGACCAGCAGCCCTGGCCGGGTCTGGCCGAGAAGATGGACCCCCAGCCCGACCACGGCGAGACCAGCTACAAGGGCCACGGGCGCCTCGCGGGCAAGCGCGCGCTGATCACGGGCGGCGACAGCGGCCTCGGTCGCGCCACCGCCATCGCCTATGCGCGCGAGGGCGCGGACGTGGCCATCTGCTATCACCCGCGCGAGAAAAGCGACGCAAAGACCGTCATCGGGCTGATCGAGGCCGAGGGCCGCAAGGCCGTGGCCCTGCCCGCCGACATCCGCGAGGAAAAGGCCGCGCGCCAGGTCGTGGACGATGCGGTCAAGGCGCTTGGGGGCCTCGAGGTGCTGGTGCTGAACGCGGGGATGCAGCAGTCGCAGGACTCGATCGCCGACATCACGACCGAACAGTTCGACGCCACGATGAAGACCAACATCTACGCGCCCTTCTGGATGGCGCAGCAGGCGCTGCCGCATCTCAAGAAGGGGGCCTCGATCATCGTGACCTCCTCGATCAACGCTTATTCGCCGTCGAAGAACCTGCTGGACTATTCGATGACAAAGGCGGCCGACAAGACCTTCGCGCAGGTGCTGGCCAAGCAGCTGGCGCCGAAGGGAATCCGCGTGAACGCGGTCGCGCCCGGGCCCTTCTGGACCGCGCTGCAGGTTTCGGGCGGCCAGCCCAAGGAAGACCTGCCCAAGTTCGGGGCCGACAGCGTGCTGGGTCGCGCGGGCCAGCCCGTCGAGATCGCGCCGATCTACGTCCTTCTGGCCAGCGACGAGGCGAGCTACATCACCGGCGAGGTTTATGGCGCGACCGGCGGGCAGGGGACCGGCTGATCGCCCCCGTCATTCCGCTTTGTGCGATCACTCTTGTGTGAGACCCTCAAGGCACCGGCGAAAGGCCGGTTCTTTCGAGGATGCACAGGATGAATTCTCAGAAATACGCGGCGGAATTAATCGGAACATTCTGGCTGACCTTCGGAGGCTGCGGCTCGGCGGTGCTGGCCGCAGCCTTTCCCGAGGTGGGCATCGGCCTTCTCGGCGTGTCGCTGGCCTTCGGCCTGACAGTGCTGACCATGGCCTATGCCATCGGGCATGTGTCGGGGTGCCATCTGAACCCGGCGGTGACCGTGGGCCTTGCGGCGGGCGGACGCTTTCCGGCCTCGCAGATCCTTCCCTATGTCGTGGCGCAGGTCCTTGGCGCGATCCTGGGAGCGCTGGTGCTTTACCTGATCGCAAGCGGCGCGCCCGGCTTCGACGCGGCCGCCTCGGGCTTTGCGGCGAACGGCTACGGCGCGCATTCGCCGGGGGGCTATTCGATGGGCGCGGGCTTTCTGGCCGAGGTGGTGCTGACGGCCCTGTTCCTGTTCATCATCATGGGGGCCACGCACGGGCGGGCGCCGGTGGGCTTCGCCCCCATCGCCATCGGGCTGGCGCTGACGCTGGTCCACCTGATCTCGATCCCCGTCACCAACACCTCGGTCAATCCGGCGCGCTCGACGGGGCCGGCGCTGTTCGTGGGCGGCTGGGCCCTGGGGCAACTGTGGCTCTTCTGGGTGGCGCCGCTGATCGGGGGGGCGCTGGGCGGCATCGTCTATCGCTGGCTGAGCCCGCAACCGGACGCGCCTGTGGTGGGCGGCGTGCGCAGTCCCGGCTGAAGGCGGCCGGCCGGGCGGGTGTCCGCCACAAGGCACGGCGCCTTTCCATTGACGCGATCCTGCGGGGCGGGCACATCCGCCCCAAAGCCGAGGGGACCCGCGCATGACGATCCATCTTCACCGCCACGACCTGCCCGACGGGCTGGACCTGGGGCCGGTCGTGGCCATCGACACCGAGACGATGGGCCTCGACCCCCGCCGCGACCGGCTGTGCCTGGTGCAGCTGAGCGCGGGCGACGGCGACGCGCACCTGGTGCAGATCGCCCGCGGCCAGCGCGAGGCCCCGAACCTGACCCGGATGCTGGCCGACGAGGGCACGCTGAAGCTGTTCCACTTCGGCCGCTTCGACATCGCGGCGCTGGAAAACGCCTTCGGCGTCGTCACGCGGCCGGTGTGGTGCACCAAGGTCGCGTCCAAGATGGTGCGGACCTTCACCGACCGGCACGGGCTGAAATACCTGCTGAACGATCTGGTGGGCGTGGACATTTCCAAGCAGCAGCAGACCAGCGACTGGGGCGCCGAGGAGCTGACCCCCGCGCAGCTGGAATATGCCGCATCCGACGTGCTGCACCTGCACGCGCTGAAGGCGGAACTGGAAAGGCGGCTTGCGCGCGAAGGACGGACCGCGCTGGCGCAGGCCTGCTTCGACTTCCTGCCGGTCAGGGCAACGCTCGACCTGATGGGCTGGGGCGATGACAACGACATCTTCCATCACTAGGTCGGGAAGATGAGCGAATATGTCGAAACCGCCCGCCGCGTGATCCGCTGCGAGGCGCAGGGGCTGTCCGAGATCGAGGCCGCGCTGGACGGCCCCCTGGCCGGGCCCTTCGAGGCCGCGGTGCGGCTGATCCTGGAAGCCACGGGCCGCGTCATCGTGTCCGGCATGGGCAAGTCGGGCCATGTAGGGCGCAAGATCGCGGCGACGCTGGCCTCGACCGGGACGCCCGCGCAGTTCGTCCATCCGGCCGAAGCCAGCCACGGCGACCTTGGCATGGTGACGAAAGGCGACGTGGCGCTGGTGCTGTCCAACAGCGGCGAGACGCCCGAGATCGCGGATATCGTGGCCCACACGCGGCGCTTTTCCATTCCGCTGATCGGGGTGGCGGGGCGCGAGGGCTCGACCCTGCTGCGCCAGTCGGACGTGGCGCTGCTGCTGCCGAAGGCGGCGGAAGCCTGCGGGACGGGAATCGTGCCCACGACCTCGACCACCATGACGCTGGCGCTGGGCGACGCGCTGGCGGTCGCGCTGATGGAACACCGCCGCTTCACGCCCGAGCATTTCCGCACCTTCCACCCCGGCGGCAAGCTGGGCGCGCGGCTGGCCCGGGTGGGCGACCTGATGCACGAGGACATGCCGCTGGTCGCCCAGGACGCGCCCATGGCCGAGGCGCTGCTGACCATCAGCCGCAAGGGCTTCGGCGTGACCGGGGTCACGGACGGGGACGGCAGGCTGGTCGGCATCATCACCGACGGCGACCTGCGGCGTCACATGCAGGGGCTGCTGGACCACACGGCAGGCGAGGTGATGACGAGGAGCCCCCGCACCATCGCCCCCGACGCTCTGGCCGAGGCCGCACTGGCGCAGATGCAGGACAGCAAGATCACCAGCCTTTTCGCGGTCCAGGGCGACCGCCCGCGCGGCATCCTGCATATCCACGACTGCCTGCGGGCCGGGATGGTGTGAGGTGCTGCGCACGAGCATCGTCCGCCTGCTGCGGGTGATCCTGCCGCTGGCGGCGCTGGCGCTGCTGTCGGTCCTGTTCCTGCTGGCGCGCAAGCCCGACCCGCAGGCCGCGATCCCCTATGCCCGCGGCGCGATCGAGGAGCTGTCGCGCAGCCCCGGCATCGGCACGCCCGAGTTCACCACCGTCACCGAGGACGGCGCGCAGGTCACGCTGCGGGCGGCCCGCGCGGTCCCGGGCGAGGGCGACAGCGGCACCGCGCGCGACGTGACGCTGGACTGGCGCTTCCGCGACGGCCTGCTGATGCTGGTCACGGCCCCCGGCGCACAGCTGGAGGGCGAGGGCCTGACCCTGGACGGCGGCGTGCACATGACCCTGTCCTCGGGCTGGGAGATGACCGCCCCCGAACTGCAGGCCGGGATCAGGTCCGGCGTCGCCTCGGCGCCCGACACGGTTGCCGTGACCGCCCCCTTCGGCGAGCTTCAGGCCGGCGCGATGCGCCTGGGGCCGGACGAGGGCGAGGGGAAGGTTCTTGAATTGAACGGAGGCGTGCGGCTGCTATACCGCCCCTGAGCGCCGCCGTTTCCGCAGGGAAGAGGAGCCTGACCATGCCGCGATTTCCGATCCTGCCCGGCCTTCTCGCGCTGGGCCTGGCGCTGCCCGCCTCGGCCCACACCGTGGCCTTCGGGGGTATCCGGGCCGACACGACGGCGCCGGTCGAGGTCACGGCCGAATCGCTGCGGGTGAACCAGGACACGGGCGAGGCGGTCTTCACCGGCAACGTCCTGATCGGGCAGGGCGAGATGCGGCTGTCGGCCGAGAGCGTCACCGTTGTCTATGCCGAAGGCGGGCAAAGCCGCATCCGGTCCCTGAACGCGACCGGGGGCGTCACGCTGGTCAGCGGCCCCGACGCGGCCGAGGCCGCCGAGGCCGCCTATGACGTCGAGAAGGGCACGGTTGTCCTGACAGGCGATGCCATCGTGACGCGGGGCGAAAGCGTGCTGGCGGGGGACCGGATCGAGGTCAGCCTGAAGGACGGCACCGCCTCGGTCCAGGGCGGAGTCCGCACCGTCCTGCAGCCGGGCGCCAACTGATGGCCGAGGCGGGCGAGGCGGCGCGGCCCCGGGCGGCCGCGCGGGAAGGGCTGGTGGTCGAGGGCCTGCGCAAGTCCTATCGCAACCGTCCCGTTATCCGCGACGTCTCGCTGCGGCTGGCGCGGGGCGAGGTCGTGGCGCTGCTGGGGCCGAACGGCTCGGGCAAGACCACCTGCTTCTACTGCATCGCGGGGCTGGTCATGCCCGACGCGGGGCGCATCGTCATCGACGGGCAGGACGTCAGCGCCCTGCCGATGTTCCGCCGCGCCCAGATGGGCATCGGCTACCTGCCGCAGGAAATGTCGATCTTCCGCGGGCTGACGGTGGAACAGAACATCATGGCCGTCCTCGAGGTCGCCGGGCGCGAGCGCCACCAGAGCCGCGAGCGGCTGGAGGAACTGCTGGGCGACTTTTCCATCGGCCACCTGCGCCACGCGCCCGCACTGGCCCTGTCGGGGGGCGAGCGGCGGCGGGTGGAAATCGCGCGCTGCCTCGCCTCGAAACCCGCCTTTCTTCTGCTGGACGAGCCCTTCGCCGGGGTCGATCCCATCGCGGTGGGCGAGATCCGGGGCCTCGTCCATGATCTCAAGACGCGCGGCATCGGGGTGCTGATCACCGACCACAACGTGCGCGAAACCCTGGGGATCGTGGACCGCGCCTATATCCTGCACGACGGCGGCATGCTGATGTCGGGCACCACCGCCGAGATCGTCCGGGACCCCCGCGTGCGCGAGGTCTACCTGGGCGAAGGCTTCAGCATGGGCTGAGCCTCCCCTGATTGACACCGGGGTCAGGCTGTTCCCAAATGAAGGGCAGGGGGCTGCTTCAGGCTCTCTTCCCGGCCCGATCCTGCGCCGGCTGGGCGTGGCGGTCAGGGCGGCTTTCGGAAAGGAAAGAATCATGCGCTATCAGATCAGTGGAAGGCAGATCGACGTGGGCGAGGCCCTCTCGACGCATGTCGAGACCGAACTGGACGCGACCTTCGAGAAATACGCCCAGCGACCGACCGACTCCACGGTGATCTTTTCGCGTGACGCCCACAACCTGATCTGCGACGCGGTGGTGCACCTGTCCACCGGGCTGACGGTGCAGGCCAAGGGGCGGGACCCCGACAACATCTACGCGGCCTTCGAGAACTGCCGCGAGAAGATGGACAAGCAGTTGCGCCGCTACAAGCGCCGCCTGAAGGACCACCACAAGGAGCGCAGCGAGCCGGTTGAATACGCCGCCGCCGCCAGCTATGTGCTGGCCGCCGACGAGGATGAGTGGGAAGCCCAGGACGATGCCGGGCTGCAGCCGATCATCGTCGCCGAGATGGAGACCCGGGTGCCGACCCTGTCGGTGGGCGACGCGGTCATGCAGATGGAGCTTGCGGGCGCGCCGATGCTGGTGTTCCGCAACGAGAAACATGGGGGCGTCAATGTGGTTCACCGCCGCGAGGACGGCAATGTGGGCTGGATCGACCCCCGCAACCTGAGCTGACGCCGCGGCGTTAGCACGATAGCCGGGCAGGTTTCGGCCTGTCCGGTTTTCACGCCGCGTGTCAAGGACGGCAGGACAGCAGAACATGCGCATCAGCGACATCCTTTCCCCTGCGGCGGTCCGCTCGCAGGCCCAGGTCAGTTCCAAGAAGCGGCTTTTCCACGACCTGGCCGAGATGGCCGCCCAGGCCTATGGCCTGAACGCGGCCGCGACGCTGGACGCGCTGCAGGAACGCGAAAGCCTGGGGGCGACCGGGGTGGGCCATGGCGTGGCTCTGCCCCATGCCCGCATCCCGGGCCTGGAACGCGTGGCGGGCCTGTTCCTGCGGCTGGAACGGCCGATGGATTTCGACGCGGTGGACCGCCAGCCGGTGGACCTGGTCTTCGCCCTGCTGGCCCCCGACAGCCCCGGGGTCGAGCACCTGAAGGCCTTGGCCCTTGTCAGCCGCACCCTGCGGGACGGCGACATGCGCACCAAGCTGCGCGCCAACGACGATCCCGTCGCGCTGCACGCCGTGCTGGCGGCGGCGCAGGACACGGCGGCGGTCTGACGCACGGCCCTAGCCGGCCTGAGGTCGGTAGCCCTCGAAGGTGATGTTGCGGGCGACGCGGCGCGCAGCGGCTTCCTCGGCGGGTGAGCGGATCGTCCAGCAGAGGACCGGCACGCCCTGCGCCGCCAGCCGTCCGACCGCCGGGTTCACGAGATCCTGGTGATGGTGCGAGATGAAGCTCGCGCCGACCCTCGGAAAATCCTCCAGCCTCGACAGGGAGGCCCGGCGCGCTTCGGGAATGCCCGGCCAGTCGTCGCGGTCGAAGCGGCAACTGGTCAGGCCGACCGGCACTTCGGGGGCAGCGGCGCGGACTCCGGCGGCGGCATGGGGGTTGAAGGACATCACGGCGACCGGCTCGCCCCGTGCGTGGCAGGCCGCGACGACTTGGGCCACCCGGCCCGGCAGCGCGCCCATGCGCGGCCCGAGACTGCCGTCCTGATACTTGATCTCGACCAGCACCGGCGCCCGGCCCGCGACCATGTCGAGGACGGCCTCCAGCGTGGGGATCGCTTCATCCGTGCCGAACAGCCGGGTTGCGCCCGCTTCGGCAGGCGACAGGGCCGAGATCACGCCGTCCCGCCCCGCAAGCCGCCCAAGGCCATAGTCGTGGAATACTAGCGGCGTGCCGTCGACCGCGGGCTGGACGTCCAGTTCGATCCCGTAGCCCTGCGCGACGGCGGCGCGGAATGCCGCCATCGAGTTCTCGGGGACCCCCGGCCCATGCAGGCCGCGATGCGCCAGGGGGTGGGTCAGGAAATCGGGATGCAGCATGACAGTTGTCCGGATGGTGGAACCGCTGGACCGGGGCGTTGCCCCGCTCGGGCCTCCCGGCCCCTGCCTCGCCGGAAACAGCCCACCGGACTGTTTCCCGAGCGCTCGGCAGCCCGGGCTGTTCGTGCGAAGAAGAGGACCGGCAGGTGCCCTCAGCCGGTCACCTGGAAGATCGCCTCGATCTCGACCGCGACGCCGCGCGGCAGGGCGGGGGCGCTGACGGCGGCGCGGGCATGGCGGCCGGCCTCGCCGAAGACCTCGACCATCAGGTCCGAACAGCCGTTGATGACCTCGGGCTGGTCGGTGAAGCCGGGGGTCGAGTTCACGAAGCCGGTCAGCTTGACGACCTGAACCACGCGGTCCAGCGAGCCAAGCGCCGCCTGCGCCTGGGCGATCAGCGCCAGGCCGCAATGGCGCGCGGCGGCCGCGCCCTGGGCCACGTCCATGTCCTCGCCCAGCCGGCCCCGGATCAGCCCCTCGGGCCCGGCCGAGATCTGGCCCGAAACGAACAGCATGTCCCCTGCCTGAACGACCGGGACATAGTTCGCGGCCGGAAGCGGCGCGTCGGGCAGGGTGATGTTCAGCTCGCGCAGGCGGGCGGCATGGGACATGGCTTCCTCCGGTATGTGATCGCGCGCCACGCTAGCCGCGGCCCACCCGCTTGGCTACCCCGCGCCCCTCGGGCCGGACCCAAATATCCCGGGGGAGCCGAAGGCGGGGGCGGAGCCCCCTTCCCCTTACGCCACCATCGCCTCGGCGCGCTTGAGGTCCACGCTGACCAGCTGGCTCACGCCTTGTTCCACCATCGTCACCCCGAACAGCCGGTCCATGCGCGACATCGTCACCGCGTGGTGGGTGATGATCAGGAAGCGCGTGTCGGTGCGGCGCGTCATCTCGTCCAGCAAGTCGCAGAAGCGGGCGACATTGGCGTCGTCCAGGGGCGCGTCCACCTCGTCCAGCACGCAGATGGGCGCGGGTGTCGCCAGGAAGACGGCAAAGATCAGCGCCAGCGCCGTCAGCGTCTGCTCGCCCCCGGACAGCAGGCTCAGCGTGGACAGCTTCTTGCCCGGCGGCTGGGCGAGGATCTCGACCCCGGCCTCGAGCGGGTCGTCGGATTCGACCAGCACCAGCCGCGCCTCGCCCCCGCCGAAGAGATGGGCGAAGAGCGTCCCGAAGCTGGCGTTCACCGTGTCAAAGGCGGCCAGCAGCCGCTCGCGCCCTTCGCGGTTCAGGCTACCGATCCCGGCCCGCAGCTTGCGGATGGCCTCGGTCAGGTCGTCCTTTTCGGCGGCAAGCGCGGCGCGCTCCTTCTCCAGCGCGCGCTTGTCCTCCTCGGCGCGCAGGTTCACGGGGCCGAGGGCGTCGCGCTGGGCGCGCAGCCGCGCGATCCCGGATTCGAGCTGCGCGGCCGAAGGAAGGGCGCCGGTGTCGCCCAGGGTTCCGGCCAGCGCCTCGGGACCGCCGCCGGTGTCCTCGGCGATGCGTGCGCGGGCCTGCGCCTCGGCCTCCCGCGCGGCGTCGGCGCGGGCCTCGCGGACGGCGCGGGCCTCGCGGGCGCCC
>NZ_NSJZ01000039.1 GCF_002287065.1 Paracoccus salipaludis | reverse complement strand
ACCAGCTCACGGCCTTGGAGCGCGCCTTGCTCGAACAGTTCAGGCGCTTGGCGAAAGAGTTCGATCAGTCGCAGAGCGCGTCCGCGACGTATTCGAAGAAGGTGGCCGAATGGTCGCGGAGCATCTCGCAGCGTCAGTCCGCGATCGAAGCCCGCTTGTCACAGATCGAGGCCACGCAGCAGCGCTTGAGCACGGGCTTGGAGAACTTGAACGCGGCGTTGGACAGGCAGACCGCCTCGACCACGCACTTGGTGCAGCAGGTCAACGCGCTCTTGAGCAAACGCGGGAGCTAGAGCGGGCGCACGAGCGGGTGCGGGAGCGCGACCACGGGTGGGATCACGGGCTGTGAAAGTTGCGCTGGAGTCGATCTGCCCTCCGGGCAGACAAAGCCCCTCCTCCCCTGCCTCTTGCAGGCGATGTCGTCGGGGCTTTGCACAGGGCCTGGATGCGGCCCGCTCTCATCAAGAAGGGCTGTAGGGCTGCATCCAGGCCCCGGGGATAATCGACCTTGCGTCTGGCCACCATTTCCAGTATTCCAGAATAATGGAAACAAATGATGCCATCGACGCCCTGTCCGCCCTTGCTCAGCCCACACGGCTGGAGTGCTTCCGGCTCCTTGTGCATCGCGAACCCGAGGGCCTGCCCGCCGGAGAACTGGCCCGTGCTCTGAATGTGCCGGCCAACACCCTTTCGGCCCACCTCACGATCCTTTCCCACGCGGGCTTGGTCGCAGGCGAACGGGAAGGCCGCTCGATCATCTACCGCGCAAACCTGGAGCGCGTGCGCGCGCTCACACTCTTCCTGCTCAAGGACTGCTGCGGGGGCCGCGCCGAGCTGTGCGCGCCGCTTGTGGCCGAGCTTGCGCCCTGCTGCTGATTTCCCGGAGTTCTTCATGACGGATCACATGGCCGACGCATCCGCTCCCGCAGGGGGGCTCGGCACCTTCGAGCGCTGGCTCTCGCTCTGGGTGGCAGGCGCCATCGTGGCGGGCCTCGTGCTGGGCAACCTTGCGCCCGGCCTCTTCGCGGGCCTCGCCCGAATGGAGGTCGCCTCCGTCAACCTGCCCGTCGCCGTGCTGATCTGGGCCATGGTCTACCCGATGATGGTGGGCGTGGATTTCGGCTCGATCCGCCGGGTGGGCGAGGAGCCTCGGGGCCTCATCATCACCCTCGTGGTGAACTGGCTCATCAAGCCCTTCACCATGGCCGCCCTGGGCGTCCTGTTCTTCGAGTATGTCTTCGCCGGCCTCATCCCATCCGAGGACGCGCAGGCCTATCTTGCCGGCGTGATCCTGCTCGGTGCCGCGCCCTGCACGGCCATGGTCTTCGTCTGGTCGAACCTCACCCGGGGCGATCCGACCTACACGCTCGTGCAGGTGAGCGTGAACGATCTCATCATGGTCGTGGCCTTCGCCCCCATCGTGGCGCTGCTCCTGGGCGTCACCGACATCGTGGTTCCGTGGGACACGCTGCTGCTGTCCGTGCTGCTCTACATCGTCGTGCCGCTCGCGGCCGGCATCCTCACCCGCAACCGCCTCGTGGCCCAGGGCGGTGAGGCCGCCGTCGAGGCCTTCCGCGACCGCATCAAGCCCCTCACCATGGCGGCGCTGCTGATCACCGTGGTGCTGCTCTTCGGCTTTCAGGGAGAGAAGATCCTCGCGAACCCGCTGGTGATCGTGCTCATCGCCGTGCCCCTCCTGATCCAGAGCTACGGCATCTTCGCCATCGCCTATGGCGCGGCGCGGGCGCTGCGAGTGCCGTTCGACATCGCCGCGCCCTGCGCGATGATCGGCACCTCGAACTTCTTCGAGCTGGCGGTTGCGGTGGCGATCAGCCTCTTCGGCCTGAACTCGGGGGCGGCGCTCGCTACCGTGGTCGGCGTCCTTGTGGAGGTGCCGGTGATGCTCTCGCTCGTGGCCTTCGCCAACCGCACCCGCCACTGGTTCCCCGAAAGGACGCGCCGGCCATGACCGTCACCATCTGGCACAACCCCGCCTGCGGCACCTCGCGCAACACGCTGGCCATGATCCGGGCCAGCGGCGAGGAGCCGGTCGTGATCGAGTATCTGAAGGAGCCTCCGAGCCGCGCGCGGCTGAAGGAGCTGATCGCCGCCATGGGCATCACGCCGCGCGATCTGCTGCGCGAGAAGGGCACGCCTTACGCCGAACTGGGCCTGAGCGACCCGGCCCTTTCCGATGACCAGCTTCTCGACGCCATGCTGGCGCATCCGATCCTCATCAACCGCCCCATCGTGGAGACGCCCAGGGGAACGCGGCTCTGCCGGCCGTCCGAGGCGGTTCTCGACCTTCTCGACCATCCGGTGGCGGAGTTCACCAAGGAGGATGGCGAGGCGGTCCGCGGAAAGGGCCGCCGCGATGCTTGAAAGAACCGGGCTTCCCAACCTTGCCGGTGATGCCTTCGAGCGGCCGGAGCCTGCTCGACTTGCGGCGTCGATGCCCACGCACCCGCCGCGCATCCTGCTGCTCTACGGCTCGTTGCGCGAGCGTTCCTACTCACGCCTTCTGACTTTCGAGGCGCAGCGCCTTCTCGACGCCATGGGCGCGGAAACGCGGGTTTACCATGCTCACGGCCTTCCCCTTCCCGATGACGCCGAAGCTTCCCACCCCAAGGTCGTGGAACTGCGCGAGGCCATGCTGTGGTCCGAGGGTCAGGTCTGGACCAGCCCCGAGCGGCACGGTGCCATGAGCGCGGTGATGAAGGCGCAGATCGACTGGATTCCGCTGGCTCTCGGCGCCGTCCGCCCTACGCAGGGCCGCACGCTCGCGCTCATGCAGGTGTCGGGGGGCTCGCAGTCCTTCAATGCCGTGAACCAGATGCGCGTGCTCGGGCGCTGGATGCGCATGGTCACGATCCCCAACCAGTCCTCGGTCGCGAAGGCGTGGCAGGAGTTCGATGGGTCAGGCCGCATGAGGCCTTCCGCCTTCTACGACCGCGTGGTGGATGTCATGGAGGAGCTGGTGAAGTTCACGCTGCTCACGCGCGGCACCTCCGACTATCTTACTGACCGCTACAGCGAGCGGAAGGAAGAAGTCGCCAAGCTGGAGGCGAGGGTAGGCCTGAAAAGAATCTGAGCGTCGATCAGGTAGCCTCAGACGGCCTGTGAGGCTGATAAGGCGCGTGCCACGCGCTGAGCTATCGTCCAAGGAGGCGTCGAAGGAGGCCGCGGGGCTCCTTGGGCCGCTTGTCCTCCAGAAGCGCCTGCTGACGCTCGGCCAAGATGCGCCAGTGATCGGCATTGGCCTCGGCTTTGGCCAGCATCTCGCGCAGCAACTCGACCTCGCGTTCCAGGCCCCGGTCGGCCAGGGCGGTCGGGCGGTTCCCAAGGGCGGTCGGTTGCGGTTCCGGGAACCGGTCGGCCGACCGGTCAGAGGCCTGGAAGGGGAACACGCGGTGCAACTCGGCCGGGTCGATGGCGTAACGTCCCCGGTCGTCCTTGGGAGCGCTTATTCGCCCGCTGTGGATGGCATCGAGCAGGGTGGACTTGGAGCGGCCGCAGGTCTTGGCCGCCTGGTTCAGCGTCAGCGCCACAAGTAGTTCCTTGGATGTTCGGGGCCGGTCGGCAGGTGGTCGGTGTCGGTTCCCGGAACTGGTAGCCGACCGGTCGGCTACTCGGGGGCTTGGTCGGCCCTGCCGCCTTGGATCACGTCGAGCTTGTAGCGTTCGACGGCCTCGGCGTGCTTGTTGACGTTGCCGCGGAACGCCCCTTCCGGCGTGACCGCGATAACCTTCACCCGTCCACGCTTCACGCGCCTGATCGCTCCGACCTGTTCCAGCAAGTCGAGCACTCGCGCCATGCGGGCTTTTTCAATGCCGGTCAGCTCGCAAAGATCAGTGGCGGTCTTGGTACACTCGTAGGACTGCCATGCGAGGTGGCGGGTGATCTGCCAGAGGACCGCCAGCGCTTGATGCTGCTTGGCAAGAGGCTCCCCAGAGTTCCGCAGGCGTTCGGTCACGGCGTCCTGATACTGAAAGGCGATGGACACGTTGCCCCCTCCGAAGAAGTCGAACTCGATCTGGTTGCTGGCGGACAGTTCCTTGGCCGCGAGAGCGGCCTCCCTAGCCCTGGCGGCGCGCTCGGGGCTGCTTTCCCGCAAGGCCTGCTGGTCGAGCAGGAGCGCAGCCTGATCGTAGGCCCCGCGCCGGCGCAAGGCGCGGTCGGTCAGGTCCACGGGCGGGTTCGGGCTTGGGCGCTGGCGAGGCTCTACGGCCCCGACCAGCACGGCGATGGACTGCACCGGCGAGCCGTTGCGGCGCTGCGCCTCCTGCGTGGTTCGCGCCATGTCGATGTCCTCGGAAGTTATCCCCAGGCGACGCAGCTCGTGGATCGTGGTCCTGCTCATCTCGGCCTCGATAGTTGTCTCACAGACAACTTCTGTTGTCTCACAGACAACTGTCAATCGCTTCTTTTTCCAGCCCAGCAAGGCTGAACCGGCCAAAATGCACCAGCGTATCCATATATCCTAAGAGTCTTAGAGGTGCCGACGCGCCCCAGCCGCAGGTTCGGTTGGAGCTGCACGGGCTGGATCTGCTGGGGAACAGGGCAACGGGCAGGCCGCGCCAGAAGGCCCAGGACAGCGCAGGCGGCACCGTTTGCGGGTCAGGCTAAGGGCAGAGGTCCAAGCGCCTGCAGACGGGCTCCTGCGCGCGCTCAGGGCCACTGGCGGGCGGCATGGAGCACCCGCAGGATGCGGACCCTTTCCGGGTCCTCGGCGTAGACGACCAAGTAGTTCGGGAGCACGACCATCTCGCGGGTGCCTTCGACCCGTCCGCGGCGATAGATGCGCGGCCGCTCGGGCAACCGCGCCGCCTTGGCCTCGATCTCATCCTTGAGGGCCTGGGCAGCGTTGGGATTGCGGTCGGCGATGTAGGCGACGATCTCCAGCAGGTCAGCGACGGCCGGCGCGGTCCATTCAAGCCTGGGCACGGCGCTTCCGGTCGATCAGCGCCTGGGCGTCCTGCATGGCCTTCTCATGGGGGATGGCCGGCCTTGTGTCGTCCAGGGCTTCCCGGACCTTGGCGCGAAACCAGGCGTCGTAGGCGGCCGGATCGCTCGCCAGCCCAGCCGGGAGGCCGCCCTCGCTGACGATGCGGGTGAGCAGGATGCGAACGGCATCGGAGAGGGTAAGGCCCACCCCGGCAAGCGCCTCAGTGGCCTCGGCCTTGAGCTGCTCGTCCACCCGGACGTGGAGCATGGCGGACTGATGGGACATGGCGGTCCTCCTTTCCCAAGAGCGTATCTCACGTGAGATACAAGACCAAGCCGTTCGCGGGTGTTCCGCAGGGGTCACATCGCCCATGGAGAGCCCTTGCTTGTCCTTTCTTCGCCAGCGTACTCTCGTGGCCACGACAAGGCTTCGCCTTACCATGGCCCCTCGCAGCTGGTGAGGGGGCGTGCCGCCCCCTTCAAACCCCCGAGCCGCGCCCTTGGCACGGCGGGACCAACCCCGAACCCCGGCAGGGGGACACCCCTGCACCCCTTGGAGCCTGCGCCATGGCCGCCGATCCTTCCGCCCCCCCCGAGCCTGCCCGCTGGATCAAGCTGCGGGCCAGTGCGGCGGAGCGGGCGCGCTGGCAGGCGCTGGCGGCGAGCCGGGGTGTGAGCCTGTCGGATCTGATCCGGGCGTCCTTGGGCGGGTTGCGGCTGCGGGCGCGGCGGGAGCCGCCGCCGGTCGCGCCGGAGCTGTTGCGGGAGCTGGCGCGGATCGGGAACAACCTCAACCAGCTCGCGCGCGCCGCGAACCGGCACGAGCCGGTGACGGCGACGGCGCTGCTGGCGCGGCTGATCGCCATCGAGCGGGAGTTGCGGGCGATCCGGGCGGCGCACAGGCGGGCCGATCCGCCGGGGAGCGGCTGATGCTCATCAAGTTCACCAGCGGCGGGCGCGGCGGCGGGGGGGCGGTGTGCGACTACCTCGTCGATGCCGGCCGGGACGGGCGGGAGCATTGTCCGCCGGAGGTGGTGCGGGGCGATCTGGCGCGGACGCGGGAGCTGATCGACAGCATCGCGCGGCGCTGGACCTACACGCACGGGGTGCTGTCCTTCGCGCCCGAGGATGCGCCCACCCTGGCCGAGCAGGAGACGGCGATGGACGCCTTCGAGGCGTTCGCCTTCGCCGGCCTCGATCCTGAGCAGTTCGACATCACCTGGGTGCGCCACCAGCACACCGCAGGCGGCCGCGTGGAGCTGCACTTCGTGACCCCGCGCATGGAGCTGGCCTCCGGGCGGGCGCTCAACATCGCGCCGCCGGGCTGGGAGCGGGGCTATTCCAAGCTCCGGGACGCGCTGAACCTGGAGCACGGCTGGGCGCGGCCGGACGACCCGGCACGGGCGCGGGAGGTGGCTTTCGAGCTGTCGCCGCCCTGGGCGCAGCACGGCTTCCACCTGAAAGAGGGCAAGGAAGCCGTCCACGGCTATGTGACGGCCCTGATCGAGCGCGGGGCGGTCCACGACCGCGCCAGCCTGGTCGATGCCCTGACCGAGGCGGGTCTGGAGGTCACGCGGGCGGGCAAGGACTACGTGACGGTACGCGATCCCGACACCGACGAGCGCCTGCGGCTCAAGGGCCGCGTCTACGAGAAGGACTGGAGCGATGACGCGGAGCTTGGCCGAGCGGCTGCACGAGAGGTTGGAGAGCCAGACGGCCGAGATCGCGGCCTTGACCGAGAGCGAGCTCACGAGGCTCTCGCGGCGTGTTACCGAGAGCGTGACCTCCGAGCTGAACGACATCGAGATCGCTATCGTCCAGTCCACGCACGGGATCACGAACGCGCTGCCGTCGCTGAAATGGATTCTGGGGCTGACCTGGGGGGCGCTGATCGTGAGCTTGATGCTGACCGGCTTCTTGCTCTGGCGATCGAGCCAGCCCTTGAGGGTGGTGGCGGACATGCCCCTGGAGACGTTCCAGAGCGAGGGGCAGAGCTACCTGGTGGTGCCCGAGAACGCGAAGCCGCTGCGCTGCACCACGCCCTCGGGGCGGACGGCGATCTGCCTGCACCTGACGAACGGGGAATGAGGCATGGACCAGCTCACGGCCTTGGAGCGCGCCTTGCTCGAACAGTTCAGGCGCTTGGCGAAAGAGTTCGATCAGTCGCAGAGCGCGTCCGCGACGTATTCGAAGAAGGTGGCCGAATGGTCGCGGAGCATCTCGCAGCGTCAGTCCGCGATCGAAGCCCGCTTGTCACAGATCGAGGCCACGCAGCAGCGCTTGAGCACGGGCTTGGAGAACTTGAACGCGGCGTTGGACAGGCAGACCGCCTCGACCACGCACT